>CAZKCO010000007.1:0-274957 GCA_964551335.1 uncultured Roseivirgaceae bacterium | reverse complement strand
ACCTGAACACCTGAACACCTGAACACCTGAACACCTGAACACCTGAACACCTGAACAGCGATTACAGGCGGTCGCGGATGGGTAAATTGATGAATACGTTGGTGCCAGTGCCTTCTTCACTTTCCAGCCAGATGCTGCCCTGATGCTTCTCTACAATGTTTTTAGCTAAGTACAGTCCCAAGCCAGCCGACTCTTCTCCGTTAGTACCACGCCGGGCGGCTTTGGTAAATTTACTGAACAGGTAAGGCCGCAGCTTTTTAGGGATACCGATTCCCTGATCGGCTACTGATATGTTGGCAACGTTAGCATAGCGAATGACCTTTACCACTACTTCACTGTCTGGCTGAGAGAATTTTATGGCATTGGATAATATGTAGGAAAAGACACGCTCAATAGCCTGGGGGTCAATAATGATGTGAATAGGTTCATCAATATCCTCAAAATGCAGTTTTACCCGCTTTTGGCTGGTAGCTTCCGAATCATAGTTGCTGACCAGATTACCCAAAAAGCGATTTAAGTGCGTGGGCGATGGTTTTAAATCAGGATTTTCTTCGTAGCAGCGATCCAGGTCAATCAGGTTGTGAATGATACTTTTCAGGTCAGCGCAATCCTGCTCAATAGCCGCAAAACACTTCTGCTGATCTTCATCGGCCATACTTTCAAAGAATGCTGTCAGCATGTGGTTGCACGAACGGATTCGAGCAATTTTTCCCTGCAAATCGCGGCCAATGCGGGCTAATACTTCCTCTCCTGAAACTGAATCGTTGATCATAATGCTACTCGTAAATGCTTGCCATATAGCTGTTTACAAGTTTAATAAGGAATACATATAAATATTGATCGAATCTTCTAGTAACCGTATTATGTACTTTATTCACTATTTTATATAAATAATTATATTTAAGTCAGTAAAATACAATTGGTGAGGGAAAAAGATATTGGTCTATCTACATCAACAATGAAGAGCATTTACTTTACTATTTGTAGTAAAAAGACCGATGCTAAACAAACAACTAATTTTAAGTTAGGTGAAGATTTTTATTCGGGTAGAGATGGTTCGTAGTGGTAATAGTATTTTTTAAATAGGGTAGCAGCAATGAAAAAGTTGATTAGCGACAGCAATACGGGAGGAATACTAAACATTATGAGGAGAAAATACACCACAAAACTATAGAATAACCACCGAAGAAATTTTTCTTCTGATATTGACGGTAGCAACCTGCTATGGTAAGATACTATCAGCAGGCTTATCAGTAGAATAACATGCCACCCTGCGGCCACCCAGCCTACTTCCGGACCAAATTGCCGCAACAATACCGCAAATTCGGGCAGTAAGATCAGCGATACCGTGAGTAAGCTATCACTAAAACGCCGGGTTAGAGAAATAGGTAAATTTCGAAAAAATAGTAAAGAAATATGCTGAAAACGATGGTAACGATACATGAGCATGCTGTGAGAAAAACCACTAGCTAATACGACCACCGTTAGCAGACGGTGGTCGTAGACATCTCGTGTATATAGCTGGGCGGTAATCAACAGTAAGCCCACCGATAGTAGTTTGGTTAAAAATAAAGAGATCGGATACTGTTTTAGCAAAGCTAATCCAAACCATAAGTAAACCGGTTTAGCCACCCAGCGATTTACGCTCAGCGTAAACTTAGAAATAGTCTTATTAGTGCCTGGATGATAAGTTTCATAAATTGCTCTCAAGATTCCCAAAGTATAAACAACCAGCAGAAACATAGCCCCTAGCGCCGCCGAGAGCCATTGTTGGTAGTAGATAGATTGGGCAATTATTAACCCGACGTAGAAAGTAGGTAGTAAATATTGCAGCAATGTTACCCAAGTCCAGACCATGATCTGACGTGATACAGGTAGTAAAGCTATATCATAAACCCACTGATAGTGAGGTAGTTCCAATTGCTTTGATGTGAAGCGAGTAGCCTTCAAACAGAACAAACCCCAGACCGCCAGTAGTACAGTAAGTACATAAACTGAGCCCACTGCGGCATTAATCAGGTATATATGTTCAGTCGGACGTAGTATGCCCACGCCAAAACCGAAAAGAACAAAGAAAAACCCGATATTTTCCTGATAGAAGCGAACCCCCAGCGTGCGAATGAGCAGGTCCGTACCAATGGGTAGTTTAGTCAATTTCGTAGATCGTTTTATTTCGGACTTCGTAGGTGCCGCCAATGGGTAGTTTATTTACTGAAAATTCCTGATGAGATGATAGAAGAAAGGAACGCCCAGCAGAAGCATATTGGCGGATAAGCTCGTATAACCGGTCAACCGTAGAGGTATCTAGTGTGATAAGTGGTTCGTCTAACAACACTAGCTTTGAGTTACCTAGCAAGGCCAGCAGCAGTGAAAGCTTCTTTAGCATACCGCTGGAGTAGGTACCACAGGGCTGATACAAAAACTGCTGAACTCCTAACGTGTCCACCAAATTATCAACTTGTGGTTGCTTCGCCCGTCGGGTTTTAGCTACAAACCGAATGAGGTCGTGAGCCGAAAGAAATTCGGGATACAGGGGTTCGGCTTCGCCGTAGTTTACCTGCGCCCGGTAATTGACTCTTTGTTCGCGCGCGTTTAGTTCGTACAGGCTGATGTCGCCGGTAAATGGTAATAATCCGGCAAGGCACTTAAGCAAAGTGGTTTTGCCTGATCCATTCTGCCCTTTAAGCCAGTGTATGCCCGGTGGAATATTTTGTTGGGAAATCTGCAAAGCCGTAAATGCCCCGTACTTCTTCTCGAACTGGGTAAAAACGATCATGTATTGGTCAACTAATATTTCTTTTTTGGAAAGTATTTTATTGCTAAAAATCTATATCGACACAAAATAACACAAAAAATTATTCCAATAGAGCATAGATTCAGTTATTTTTAGATTTAGGAGGGTTACCTCTCTGCGTTTTCGACACTAACCAAAAAACCGTGAAATGCATACACTACGCATAAACCTAATTGCTGCTACATTACTTATTTTTCTCTTTTCCGCCTGTAAGCACATCTGCGATTGCGAAGATGATGGGGTAGATCCTTGCGCGTTTTCTTACGAACGAGCCGCTTACACTCCTAACGGCGCTCCCGGCGATCAACTGGTGGCACCAGTCTTCGAGAGTGAACAACCTATGGGGGCATTCTCGTCTCAACCAGCCGGTTTGTCTATTGATCCCGAAACCGGAGTGATTGATGTAAATGCTAGTGAGTTTGGTAAAGAGTATAAAGTTCAATTTCGTATTAAAGACTCGGAAGTCATTTGCGAAACGAATATCTTTATTGATGAACCGGAAGCCGAAAAATGCTCGTTTAGCTACGGTAAGGAGGGAGTAGTGATTCCGGGAGAAGCAGATTTCCTGACTCCTACTTTTGCGGACGGCTATCAGCCCAAAGGCAAATTTACGGCTTATCCTTCCGGTCTGGATATTAGTCCCGATAAAGGTATTGTAAATGTAAGTGCCAGTGCTTCAGGAGTACAGTATTTCATTACGTACATCTCCGATGATATGAAAACTATTTGCCAGACCACCTTGCTGATTACCGGCGTGGATTATCCGGAAACGATTATCAACTTCGACGAAGGTGACCGCATATTGGAGCCGTACTTCAACGAACAGGGCGACGGACGATCTACCATTGGGAGTTACGAAGCCTCGCCATCTAGTTTAGTATTTGTGGAAACCCAACAGGGCCAGCAGAATGGGTCAATAGACGTATTCACCACCTTAGCTATAATTCAGGAAGAAGAATTTGATGGTCAACTACCCGAAGGTTTTTTTGAGGATTATACCATCAGCTACACTTTATTTGACGATAACGAAACTTCCTCCACATCAGAGCTACGTATCTATTACTATAGTAGCCTAGAAGCTGCTCAGGAGCTAGCGCCAGATCTATTAGAAGCACTGGAAGATCGTGGAAATTTTACTGGAAACAACGGACGAATAGAGAAAAAGCCTAAGTACGTGCTTGCTTTAGGGGCGGTTCGATAGAGTGAATATTATTACCACGCGCGTATGACCAATTGGAAAGTACTAATTATTACTATCCTTATTAGTTTTGCCGATTCCGTCTTCGGTCAAGCTCAATCTGCTGAGTCCTTGGCCGAAGATTATTTTAAGAAGGGGGAGGTGCTGTTTAATTTAGATAACGCTTCGGAGGAGACATACGATGTAGCCATTCAATACTATCAAAAAGCTATTAATCTGCTAGAAGAAGCCAATCTGCGAAACATTACTCTGGCTCAATGTCATCAGCGAATCGGCAGTATTTATTTGGATCGTGATGTACTAGATAAAGCCCTTGATGAGTACCATCAATCACTTAGCATAAAAACCGCTATCGTTAACCTAAACGATTCTTCGTTATACAGTGAGTACGTGTTTCTGGGAAATATCCATTATTACCTAGATCGTTATGATTCGGCGAGTTATTATTACGACAAAGCTGAGAAGCTTGCGATTGATGCTAATGGACAGATAGCCGATATTGAGCGAATATACAACTCGCTAGGGGTCTTTAATTTCACGTTAGGAAATTATCAAAAAGCTATTACTTATCAAGACAAGGCATTATCAGTGATGCCACAAGAAGGTTTTGATTTTATCATTGCTAAAGTAGCATTTTCGTATAATACTGCGACTGCACTTGCTAAGTTGAATAGGCACAAAGAAGCTATAGAGCGGTACAAAAGCGTGTTGGAGTATCAAGTTTATTTACCCTTCTTATACAAGGGGTTGGGCGATGCTTATTTGAATATTGGAGAATACGATAGTGCCCAATTTTTTCTTAGGAAGGCCCTTGAAAGTACCAACTCATCTTTGAAAATGATTGCCAACAACAGTATAGGCAATTTGCTATACAAAACTAATAAGCTTGATTCGGCTATCGATGTCTATCAAGAAACTATTCAACTTAATCAGCAAGAACAAAGATTTAAAAACACAATCGTTGCTCGTGCCTATCAAGGGCTGGGAGATATCGCAGTTGCTAATGACGATCCCCAAAAGGCGCTAAGTTATTATCAGCAAGCATTAATCAATACTACTTTCGACTTTAATGAAACTGATGTAGCAGAAAACCCTAATGAAGAAAATCAAGCCATTTCCCTATTACAGCAATTTCAGGTATTAGGACAGAAAGGCGAGGCGTTCGTTGCTTACTATCAGCAAAATCAGGATACGGTCAATCTGTCGCACGCGCTTAACTGTTTTCAGGAGGCTATTCGGGTGGCACGGCATACGCAAAAAACCTACGATAACGAAGAGGCTAAGCTGTTTTTCGTAAACAAAGTGCACTCGGTATATGAGCATGCCGTTCAGGCGGCCTATCAACTATACCGGCATGTGCAGGATGAGCAGTACGCTTACCTAGCGCTACAATTTTCGGAGAAGAGCAAAGCTTCGGTGCTATCCGAAATTTTACGAGAAGTAGATATAAAGACATCCGGTACGGTAAACGATAGTCTGGTTAATGAGGAAAAGCTGATTAAGCAGCAGATTACGGCCAACCGGCTTAAACTAGTAGAAAGTAGCGATTCAACTCAGAACGAAGAGTATCGGCGCAAACTAAACGATCTGGAGATTGCTCTGGCGCGAGTAGTAAAACAGTTGCAGCGCGACGAAAAATACTATCAACTTAAGTATCAGGAAGATACGCTGGATATAGCAGCCTGGCAGTCGCAATTGCTGGCCGAGGATGATCTGCTGTTGGAGTATTTCACGGGCGAGGATCAAATGTACATTTTCGCCCTTAGCTCGAATGCTCTCACTATGCACGAAGTATCACTGGACAGTGCTTTCCGGGAAAGCTGGCAGCACGTCCAGAATCATTTGTTTGCGTACGACTACGGTGATGAGTATCAACCGCAGTGGGGGCAGCAGTTGTATCAGCGTCTGTTAGCTCCGGTAGCCGAGCACCTTGCTGGTAAGCAGCGCTTAGTTGTCATTCCTTCCGGTGAACTGAGTTACTTGCCCTTTGAACTGCTGACCAGCGCCGAGCAGCCTGATCGGTATTTGTTACACGATTACGCTGTAAATTACGCCTTTTCGGGAGCACTGCTGCACGAAGCGCATAGCCGTGGTGAGAAAAGCGAAGAGCAGAAAGTACTTGCTATGGCTCCATTTGCGGGGCAGAATGTCCGTTCTCTGAGAGACAGTGGCCTCAACCCGCTATACTTTTCCGGCAAAGAAGTGGCTAGCGTAGGCGGCAGCCTGTATCTGGAAAAAGAGGCTACCAAGCAGCAGTTCCTTAAAATTGCCGGCTCTTATAATATTCTGCACCTGGCTACCCACGCTTCGGTAGACGACGAAAACCCGTTACAGTCGTTTATTGCGTTTTATCCGCAGGATGATGAGTCTATCGCCGGGTACCGGCTATACACCCACGAACTGTATAATTTACGGCTCGATAGTGTAAACCTGGTGGTGCTCAGCTCCTGCGATGCCGGTAATGGTCGGTTGGTGAAAGGCGAGGGAATTATCAGCCTGGCCCGGGCTTTCGCCTATGCAGGATGCTCAAATATTGTAACTACACTATGGAAAGCCGATGATCGGGCAGCCGCCTCCATTGCGGCTCAGATGCATAACTATCTCAGAGAAGGCTACGCTAAGGATGAGGCTCTACGGCAGGCCAAACTCGATTACCTGGATGACCCCGAGATGAAAGATGCAACGGCACCCTATTACTGGGCTAACTTTGTGTTCATTGGCAACCCGGCGCCTATTTACGAAAGTTCCGAATGGGTATGGTGGCTGATTGGAGGGGGCTTACTACTCATCGTGGTTGCTATAGGGTTCGGAAGGATAAAAGCCCCCATCCGCAAGCAACCGGCTTAATGATTTGGTTTCCCGGATTCTAATATTTCATCTTCAGTAAGCGCAAGCGCCACAGATAAAAACTGCTGAGTGAGTCTTCGTAAATATGATCGTCGCTTTCGTGAATTCTCTCCAGCATATTAACGGCGGTTTCAATTTGTCCGTCTTGTAGATAAGCCAACGCCAGATAGTATTCGGCTTTGTCTTTAATCATAAAAGCATCTTCATCCTGTATTACCTGCTGAAAAGAATAAATAGCTTGCTCAGTTTTCTCCTGCTGTAGATAAGCGTATCCAGCCCGGAACGTTTCGGCAAATGTAGGGTTTTCCAGTTCACCGTACAGCCGAATTACTTCTTCGTAGTTACCAAACTGGTATTCTACCCGCACCTGGTCGGCTAGAGTGTCCTCCCGGTCTTCCATACTCCGGTTAGACAATCCCAGGTAAGGCGATTCTGAAGTGATCCTTTCCTCGTATAGTCGCTCGGGCGATACGGTAGCAAACTGAATAGTCAAAAAACCTACTATCAGTAGAGTAAGTCCCGCAGCAATGCGTCCGGCCCACTGATACATCGGTACGGCCTTCACATCTTCGTCAACTTTCTGTGTCAGCGTTTGAGGTTCTTCCTCAAGTGGAGCGACGGGTTCTTCTGGTAACGGAGAATCTTTCTCCTGCCGCATAGCGGCCCGAATGGCTTTAATTTCGTTACGCAGGCCGTAGTGTTCCACCAGCGATCGGGCCATTTGGGTATCTTCTACCGTTTGCCGCAGTTCTTCATTGGCCTGCATCTGCGTTTGAAACTGCTGAAGTTCCTGAGCATCCAGGTTGCCCTGCAGGTAGCGGTCTATCAGTTCCGCCTGGTTCATTTCGTTAGTATTATCCATTGGTCAATAAACTTCTAAAGTTTTGCTTCATATCTGGATGCTCGTTGAGCATCTCCTTTAATTTATTCATACAGCGATATTTCATATTGCGGGCCACCTGTTCAGTTTCGTAGCCCATTCGCCGAAATATTTCCTTCATTGGAAGGTTTTCGTAGTAAAACAGTAGCAGGATTTTCCGGCAGTTATCACCTAGTGTTTCCAGCAACTGTAGCAATTGGTTTTTAATTTCGTTCTCACCAATACTCTCCTGAATGTCCTGCTCCGCCTTTTCTGATTGTTCATAGTAGTTAGTTTCTCGCATCAAGGCTCGGTTTTGCCGTTTCAGTTCGTTGCGCCACAAGTTGCGAGCAATTGAGTACAAGAACGTTTTAATGCTACTGTCGCCCCGGAAGTTACCTTTGCGAACAATATTGATAAACACTACAATAGCTTCCTGAAAGAAATCCTCGGCGTCTTCATCTTTACCGCTATTGGAACGTATGTAGTTCGCTACACTCTCAAAGTTATTGTGGTATAAATAACGAACCACCGGGTCTAAGTTGCTATTATGGTTTATGGCTTCTATCACATCTTGATCGGTATATGCCGTTTGTATTTTTTTGTTATTCATAGCTTGGTCAACGTTGGGTAGTAAATTGTAACTAAAATAGAAAAAAAAATTCTACAATAAGGAGCAAGCCCCCGTAGCAGTGGTATTTTTTGGATTTATCGGGTGACATCCAGATAGGCTGTACTACCAATAACAAACACCGAACAACCATGAACCGCCGATCAATTGTTACTTTTTGCGCCATCATTGCTGCTGTTTCTCTCAACTGCTGCGACTACCACGGGCAGTATCGGCAGGTTCCGTTTTCGGTCCAACGCTCCCTGGCGGAGCTTTCTGCCTGGCAAGCTCCCCTAAAAGTTGAGGTAGATTATCAGCGGGGAAGAATTTATTGGCTTAATCGCAATGGCGAAATATGGGCGGTTAATGCTGACGGTAGCAAAAAAACGTTAATTAACAAAGGCATCGGCGCCCAGTTGGGTATTACCTACATTGAAGATTTTGCCATTGACTACCAAAATGGTATTCTTTATTTCACTGATTTGATGGATGTGGCTACTGGATCAAGCGCTCTAAAAAAATCTGATTTGCAGGGAAATAACATCAGCACGGTAGCCAGTTTTCCAGACGAAACTCTGTATGCCGTGAACTGGAATGACAATCAGCAGCAGTTGTATTACGCTACCAGGAATCGCAACGCTCGCTATTGGGTGCGTGGGTTAGGCGAATCAACTCCTTTGGCGGTTTCCAGCCGAAAAATCAGCCTCAGCTCTCTTTCTTTAGAAGGTTTGCCTAATCAGGTTGTTGCGGATCAGTTGGTCAGCGACCGGTTTATCAGACTCTTCAAAGTTCAAAACTCTTTCTAATCAGGATAATCCCGGCTATCGGTAGGCGATAATTTCTCCGTCGTTTACCAGAAAAGCCTTTTCTGCTATATCCAACACGGCTTCCGGATCATCGGAGTAGGCCTCTACTACCTGAAAGTTTCCCTTGCCGAAATGTTCTTCAATTCTCCGGATCTTCTCTTCATCTTTACAGGCTTTTCCCATTACTTCGTACGTTTTGTTCGTGTACCGCACCTGCGTACAGAAATACTCGTCGGTTTCAAACATTTCAAATAGCGGTCTCATATACACATCTAGTCCCCCGCTGGCACACACTATTTTCACTCCCTGCTTTCGTAGTTCCTCTACGCGTTCAAGCAGCTTTGAGTTAAAGTAGTAAGGGTATTCTACTGACCAGTACTCCCGGGCGTAACGGTCTACTTTATCGGGCGGAAGACCATCCAGGTAGTTGAAGAAGTTTTCCTTGAACTGAGTCTGGTTAACCAGACGGAGACTACCTAGTAGTTTAAATAGTACCAAATGATACAAACTAAAAAGTTTGTAGTTTTTCCGATAACATACGTACTTAAAAAATTCTTCTTTAGATGTTTTGTTGTAGAGCGTTCCGTTGATATCGAAGACCGCTATTTTTTGAATTGCCATAGGTTAAAAAGTAGGTATTCATTCCCAACGAAGCAGCGAAAGATTAGTTTTACTTTTGTTAAAAATGGCATTAAATAGTGAAATAAATGTACAAATTTGCTATTTTTGTACTTATGGCGCTTTTCGATGAACTTTCCAACATACTAACCGAACTAGATCGTGACCAACGCTATCCCTACCAGTTGCCCGGTGAACTAATTCACCGGTTCAATCGGTTCAGAGAAGCTATGCAACTGGTAGCTACTACCATGAATAATCAGCGGGGACGGGCATTTTTACGCAAGTACGAAAATAGCTCCCGAGGACAGAAACTAAACCAGGTAAGAGCAGACAATCCCATTGAAAGAGAAACATTGATGCTGATGGCTGAATTTTGTCAGGACGCTAATCAGCTGGAAGACCATCTCAAACAGGCGTGGAAGCGCAATAATCGAATGCCCGACCGCTAAACTGCATTTACCGGCAATACACAATCGGTAATTCATCCCAACGGGTAGTGTAGCGCGGCGAGCGGTGGGCCTGCCGCATGTGCCAGTCGGCTTTGGTGCCGCAGGAGGCTACTTTCAGTGTATCGCGTCCGAAACGGTAGTTCACATCATCCATAATTTTCATTAGGGAGGGTTGCGTACCAGGCTTAGGACTGGCTGCGGGCGAAGGTGTTTCCTGCACGATCTCATCGGCTTCAAACAGCGTGAGCTGGCGGCTATCTTCCGGAGTAATACCTGAAACGATTACTCCGCACTTCTGATATCGAAAGCCAGACTTAAATACCCTTTGTAGCGCCTGTTCGGCGTAATGCACTAAGTGGCGGGTGTCGTTAGTGCTTTCCGGCAGCGTATATGTAAACGAGTTTTTGTACTGAGCGTGCTTTTCGTTGTACCGGCCAGTCTGAACAAACACATTAACGAAGGCCGCTACACTGCCCTGGGTACGCAGCTTTTCGGCACAGCGACTGGCGTAGGTAGCCACCGCCTCCGACAGGGCCCCGTAGCTGGTCTGGAGCTTGCCGAAGCTGCGCGAGGTGCAAATATTCTTCTTTGGTTTAGGGTCACCGTTGGGCAGGGTTTGCTCTAACGAAAGACAGGGGGTGCCGTGCAACTCGTGCCACAGTCGCAGTCCTACGATGGTCATTTCCTTCTTCACCCACTCTGGCGGAGCATCGTAGAGGTCAAGGGCGGTGACTATTTTGTGTTTAGCTAGCCGGGCAGCGTAGCGGGAGCCAATTCCCCACAGCTCGGATACCGGAAAAAGGGAAAGGTACTCTCGTACTAATTCGGTACCGTCCAGCAGGTAGATTCCCTGGTGCGTTAAGCTTTTTTTAGCCAGTCGGTTGGCAAGTTTGGCTAGCGTTTTGGTGCGAGCCAGCCCCACGCTGGTGGGAATACCCGTATGCCGCAACACCCGGGCCCGCAGCTGCCGAGCCAGCTCTTGTAAATCCTGGGCGGGCAGTGTAGAAAAATCCAGAAACTGCTCGTCTACCGAATACACCTCCAGGTCGGGCACCAGTGTCTGTATGGTATCAACCACCCGCCGGGCCATATTGCCGTACAGGTCGTAATTAGACGAAAGCACCTCAACCCGCTCGTGTTTCAGCAGGTTCTGCACTTTAAAGTAGGGAGCTCCCATCGGGATGCCCATGGCTTTGGCTTCGTTGCTGCGGGCTACAATACAACCATCATTGTTCGATAGCACCACCACCGGCTGCTTTTCCAGCTTGGGGTTGAAAACCCGCTCGCAGCTAACGTAAAAATTATTGCTATCGATCAGCCCGAACATAGCTCGCTAGCGGCAGTGGTGGATTACGTGGGTTACTACTCCCCACAGTTGTATGCTCGGTTGGGCCGATGGGGTAGTTGGAAAATAGCCGGAGTGGGCATCGGGAAAGAAGGAGTACTGCCCGGCATCTTGGCCGGTAAACCGCATCAGCGAAAACTCGTCGTCTTCAATGGTGATGACCAGGTCGTTTTTTCGGGCCGTCAGACTACGGTCTACTACCAGCAGGTCACCGTCGTGAATATTGATAGAGCGCATACCGTTGCCCTGTACTTTAATAAAGTAGCAGGAAGAGGAATGGGCCAGCACGTATTCGGTGAGGTCGAGATCGCGGGCAAAGATGTCGCCCGACAGAAAGGGCAGCTTCTGAAACTGAGCAATGCGTTGGGAAAAGGATTGAGAAGACATAGCGGAAAACGGGTAATTTGGTTAATTGAGCAAATATATAACTATTAAGAGTATATAATACTTATTTTAAGTATATTTGTTTAACTTCCCTCTATTTTGCATTTATCACAGACTGTTTGTGCCTTCCTCTGAACGGTCTGTTTCCTAAATTTATAATTATTCAAATATTTTTTATTCTTATTTATTTTTATTAGGTCTTTTTAGCTACAAAAGGGCGAATTCGCTAGCAGACTTTATCGCCAAATTGTCTCTCCAGAAATGTGCAATAATCTTCGGTTTTTTGTAATTTCCTTGAAACTATCCGCCAATGAGACGTCGCTACCTAACCATGCTGTTACTGGCTGGAGTAAATATTAGCCTATATGCTACCCCTCTTCTCCCCGACACTACCAATCATCTAACCCTAGCTCAACAGTACCAAGCCCAAGGCGACTGGGACCAGGCCATTGAGTACTATCAACTAGCTAAGACTGACTTCGCTCAGGCGCAAGATCACTCCAACCTGGTGTACGTACTCACCCAACTAGCTTCCCTCTACACTTCCAATACCGCTACCCACGCCCATGCCGAAACCTATTTGGACAGTGCTCAACTAATCCTGAAAGAGAAACAGGTGGAGAATGATACTTTGCACGCGCTTACCTGGAGTACCCGAGCCAAACTGGTTTGGACTCAGCGAAAATTCTACGAGGCAATAGACTACTACCAGAAGTCCTTAGAACGAAAGCAAGCGTTTTATGGTGAAAATCATATAGAAGTTGCGAGTGACGCAGAAGAAATAGGAAGCGTTTATTTGTACGACTTACAAAATCCTCATCAATCAGAAATATACCATCAACAAGCATTAAGTATACGAGAGAATCTAAATGATTCCAGTCATTTCCGAACTAACTGTCTTTATCATCTAACATATTCAAGTCGTCTGCGAGGCGACTTTTTGAAAGCATTGTCCTATGGAACCGGTGTACTTCAAAATTACGAAAGTATGCCAAATCCTAAATTTTCCAATATTGTGCGGGCTAATGCTGCATTAGCAGGAATATACTATAGTTTAGATAGTATAGAACAAGCGCTAAATTACAATAACATAGCCATCAATACAGCCCTCGATAAAGGATTAGCGAAGACTATGAACATGCCATTATACTACAATAGTCACAGTGAATATTTCTTTCACCAGCGCATGTATGATAGTGCGATTTACTACGCAAACCTGGCCATAGCACATCGGACTCAACCTGAGTATCTAGCAATAAGTCGTGATCTTTTAGGAAAGGCTTATACAAAAAAAGGACAATTAGATAGTGCATTTAACAACCTGCAAAGAAGTAAAAGCCTAAAAGAATCAATTTTTCAGAATCCTCACACTCAGTTGGCTATCTCATATATATACATGGGCGATGCATTCAGAGCAACCCAAGAGTTAGATAGTGCTATCCATTACTATAAAAAAGCTCTAATTAGCGCAAGAATTAGTCAGGGAGAACCCACCCATACCCATAGATTATCCATCCAACCTGGTGACGATCTAGAGTCTATACAGGAAGTACTAACAAAGTTAACTGGATTGTTTGTAGAGAAGTACTATCAAACAGATAGCTTACAATATTTAGTGAAAGCACAGCCATACTTTGAACTCTTTGATGAATTTATGGATTTGAGTCGCTCTGACTTATCTACTGAGGGTTCAAAGCTAATACTGTCAGGAAACCATAAAGCGACCTATGAGCAAGCCATAGCAACTTACTATCATTTATATCAAGCCAATCAAACTGATTCTTTGCTGCAAGCAATATTCCACTGTATGGAAAAAAGTAAAGCAGTAATTTTATTAGAATCTATTTATCAAACCGAAAGATATCAGAGAGCATTGCCTGATTCAATAGTACGACTTGATCAGTCATTACGCACTCAACTAGCCTATATACAATCTGAGATTGCAGCCTTACAATATCAATCCGTTTCATCAAGTAAAGTTTCGGAGTGGCAAATACGAAGAGCAGATGTGTTAAGGCAGATTGATAATTTAAATAGTTCTATTCAAAACAACTTTCCTGGTTTCTATGAACTAACGTATCGTAACCCTACAATCACTATTGACAGCCTCAAAAATCAGATTTCAGATGATCTGGGGATTATATCCTATTTCTGGGGCGACTCAACCGTATATGCCTTACTAATTACGAATAAGAACATCCAGGTACATCAAATTCGAGATATAAATACCCTTCAAACTAGCATAGAGGAGTATCGTGATATAATGATTAACGACTCGGTTATTGAACCTTCATATTCAAATTTTCTTGAGTTTCAAAGCAATGCTTACAATCTTTACAGAATATTAATAGAACCTCTTTTGAGTAATACGAATATAAAGCACCTAGTAGTAGTAGCAGACGGAGATCTAACTGGCATTCCGTTCGATAGCTTTGTTACTTCATCAGCAGAAGTGGCAAACGATGTGGTGGAATACGAGAAATTAGACTATTTGATAAAAGAGTATGCTGTCTCTTATGAGTTTTCCGCCAGTGTTGCGTTTCGGGAAGCAGAATATTCCGGATTAGAAGATGATCAAGAATTAAATGTTGTGGCGTTTGGCATCAAAGACTTTTCTAAGATTTCAGAAAAACAGCCTTATCCGCGCTTAGGTGGAGCTGAGCGGGAAGTCCGGTATGTTCAAAAAACCTTTCCTCAAGCTAATATCTTTTTAAATGCTGATGCGAGTGAAGCACATTTTAAGGCCGAAGCACCAAAAGCCGATCTACTTCATATAGCAACGCATGGGTTTGCTGACTTACAGAATCCTTTTGCTTCCCGTTTTATCTTCTATCCTGAAGAGGAAGAAGACGGTACATTAAATCTCTATGAACTATACAATATACCGTTAAAAGCAAAGATTTTGCTGCTCAGTGCTTGCGAGTCAGGAGTTGGTAAACATTACGTAGGCGAAGGAAATCACAGTTTAGCCCGAAGTTTTGTCTACGCTGGCTGTGAATCAGTAGTGATGTCTTTATGGCAGATTAACGACATTATTACAGAACAAATGATCAAAGGCATATATGACCATCTCGCTGAAGAGCAGACAACCAGTACGGCCTTAAGAAATGCGAAACTAGCGTTTCTTAACGAAGGAATATACGCCCACCCCCAATGTTGGGCCAGCATGGTTCCCTTAGGAAACGCTAGTATTGAACTACCTAAACAATCATACGCAAGACATATAATGCTTGTCTTGTTAGCGATTGGGTTGATTAGCTTTCTTTCTACACGACTATTTTCTCGGTCAAGATAGCATGATGTATTACACAAGCCCTTCCTCTGGACTAATACCACTATCTATGTTCCTCACTATTTGGGCAACTCGTTCCTGATTGCCATTATCAACGGCTTCCTGCAACAGTTGTCTTCCTCTAGTTTTTTCTGGAAGAGCTTCAAATCCATAAACTTCAACATAGTCTACTTCTGGTTCAAGGCTATTATTAAATCTCACTCTGCACTTACCTCTATGTTCTCTAGTGAAAATTACTGGATCCCCCTCGACTAGACTCCTCGCGTTTTTATTATTGATGTGCCCTACAGCAACGAAATAGAACAGTCCATCTGTAGTATTATCTTCTAAAAGAACTCCATCAATGAGATCAGTATCCTTTAGAGCAACTCTCCCATTAGTCTTATTGATGTTATAGCTTTTGCCACTAAAACTTTTAAATTGATTATTATTTTTACCGCCATCTGGAGTAAGGTCAGTTAATGTATCAGGTCTGGATTGTACAATGATTCCGGTTGGCATAATTGTAAAAGGTTTAAGGTTAGTAAATGGATTTTAGTATGTCTTGGGCCGGGGGGCCGTAGTCTTCGGTATCTTGTAGTAGGGTAAAGTGGCGGGTAGCCGCATCCTCATTATTCAGCTTTAGGTAGGCCAGGCCTAAGTACCAGTGGGTACGTTCTTCGGTGCGGCGGTCCACGTCGGGGTAGGTGAGTACCTGTTTTAGTGCTTTTACGGCTTCTTGGGGTTGTTTATCACTCAGGTAGGCATTTCCGAGGTACAGCCATACGTAGGGGCGGTCTTCCTGGGTGCTGGCTTGGGTAAATAATTCAATAGCCTGGGGATAATCTTTTTGGTAGTAGGCCTCAAAGGCTTCGGGCAGCACAAATCCGCCGTCGCTGCTGCCGCGGGTAGCTCCGCCTAAGGCCTGGTAGGGTTGAAAGTGTTTGTTAAATATACGGGCGTAGCGTCGTTCGTCCTGCTGCCAATAAATGGGAAAAGCTACTAATAGTAATAAAAGTGAGGCGGCGGCTCCTCGCAGGAACCATCTTCTTGCGATGGGCTGCGGATAGGATTCGGCTTCAATAGCTTGCGCTTCAGCTTCTAGTTGCTCCACCTCCGAACAGACTTGCTGCTCTCCGTAGTGCCGAATACCGTCGGCAATGGTGCGGTACGTATCCAGATACTCCTGCACGGAGGGTAACTGAAGCTGACTCTCCACGGCTAGCTTTTCTTCTTCGGTCAGGTCACCATCCAGGTACCGCTGTATCAATATGGGGTCTATCTGTTTCATTGATCTTATTTCTCTTTGTATGACTCAAGCATCTTTCTGAGTTTTTCCATGCATTTATATTTTTGGTTTTTGGCCGAGGCGGCGTTTTTATAGTTTAGTTTTTCGGCAATATACTCCATTGGGCGGTTTTCGTAATATACCATGAGTATAAGGTCTTGCGCTTTCTTATCCAACTGCTGCAACGACTTTTCTATTAAGTGGTACTCCATTTCCCGTTCTTCTTTCTTAGTACGATCCTCAAGATCGTCAGCTACTTTTTCTTCGTCAATCTCAGGGCCAAAGCGAGTGTTCCTCCGGTGCTGTTCGCTATACACATTCCTTCCTATTCCAAATAGGTAGGTTTTGATAGTGGAAGTGATGTGCGTGAGCCGGCCGCTTTGAATCATTATCAGGAACCGGCAGAAGGCTTCCTGGTAATAGTCCCGGGCTTGCTCGTCGGAGCAGGTGTATGTTTTTTTCATCCACAAGACAAACTCCTGCCGATACCGTTGGTAGGTCTGGCTCTTTATGCCTTGGTCTCCTTCTCGGATATGAGCTATGGTGTCGTTGTCTTTCATAGGTAGGTGTGGTATAGGTTAGTGGCAGTGACTCTGAAAAGTCACCCACCTCACCAAAAAGATAGGGAAATTCTTAGAGAAACTTATTGTAAAAAACGGACATACGGCAAAAAAACGGGTTACCAACCGTTATTCGGGCTACTAACCATACATTCCTTTTAAAATTATTTGTTTCACTTTAATTGTTTGACGCCATGAAGAAGACGCTCAATCTGGGACTGGTATTGTCTATTTTAGCTTTACTAGCCTGCACCGAGGATGACAATGGTCCTTCAATTTGCACTCCTCCGTGCCCACCACCCTCCGAAAATGATATGACTATTTACACTATGCAACCGGCTTCGGGTTATAACGGTGACGAGATCACTATACTAGTAGATAATTTTCCGAATCCAGTTCGGTACGAAGGTCGGTCGCAAAGCCACGTTTACGATGATCCGTTTAACTCTAATGATGAGAATAGCCCGTGGGTGGAAGCCTACGTCGGCGGTGATCGGGCGGATATTGTAAATGCTTTCAGTAGCGGGTTAACCATAGAGGTGCCGCCGTTCCTGGACCCCGGCAAGTACCGGGTACAACTGTCAGTTGGTAGCTATAGGATAGAAGCTCCCAATGAACTGACCGTACTTGATCCGGCCCTCTAATGATTAAAGCAGGCTCGGTTTACGGGCCTGCTTACTCTACACTTAACCTGATTTATTGTTTATCTGGCTGCTCGGAGGAATAAACTATTCCGGGCGGCCATCTTTGCCCTTCGTATACTACCTCCTCTTTTCAGTTAACCCTCAAAATCATATGTATTATGAAACGCAACTTAGTTGCCCTGGCGGTAGTATGTCTGTTAGGCACCCAACCATTAGAGGCAAAAATTATCAATGGTTACGAAGAACGGCTGAAAACGGCCGAACTAACCATGCAGAACCTGGAAAAGATCGAGCCTGCCGGCCCCGGTAAATATCATCAGCAGCAACTGGAGAAACGGCGACGGCTACTCACTGAGAAAGCTGAAACCGTAGGGGCATGGTACCGAAAAACCCAGGCAATCATTGAGATGCTCCGGCAAATTGACCCGGTACTGTTCCATACCATTAACACTCTTCGAGATGCCGAAGGTAACGAAACTGATGTGTACGTTGAAGCGGTAGAATATACGGGTGGGCGGTACCTCGGGTACAGCAACCTGGCCCAAAGCGATAACAATCCGCATATCTACCACTCCCGCTTCGGAGAAGGTACGGTGAGTGTGGTGGTTACCTATCGCTCGGTAGCCCGGGCTCTGTGGATACTGATTCACGAACTGGGCCACGTCCGCTATCAAGTTCCCAATTTGGCGAGCTATCTGGAGTTCTATCAGCAAGCGTATAGTAAGGAGCGGTTCAAGGCTCGGGCGGGCCACATGACCAGCGACCCCAGCCATAAGTCGGTGGTAAAAACGATAAGATCGTTTAGAAAACTGTGGCGAGCTGCTAGTGAGGAACGAAAGCTGTTGGCTAAAAATGACCATGAACTCGTACTCAGTTCGGCTAGCAAACTGGCCACTAAATCAGACACCGTAGGGAAAGAATGAGCCGCGAAGTTGCCTGTCACCTTGCAACCGAATCTCGCCGGACATTATTCATTACCCACTACCATAGGTCGCTACTGCTTCTCTATCAAATACTTCCAGTAGCGTTTGGGCACATGTTGTAAGTGCAATTTTAAGTTGCGCCGTTCCGGAATATCTACACTGTGGAAGTAAGTCTGCCATAAATGCTGATAATCTTTTTCGGCGGTAGTAAGTAACCGCTCAGAAAGTGTCTGCTGCTGAGCGGTAGCCAACGTTATAAAGCGGTACTGAGGCGGTTCGTAGTACAGGCCGTATTTCCGCTGGGTATCGTATATCAACCAGCGGAAGGCCGGGTAGCGTTCCCTGAAGTGGGACGGCAGCAGCGGTAGCACGTTAAAGTCAGGAGTTACCAAAGCAATGAACAATCCATCCTGGGTTTGCTGAAAGCGAACGAAGGCGTGCATGCGGTGCACCTCCCGGTGAATCTGCTTCTGAATACGATGCAACTGTAGCACTATTGGCTCACGAAAGTTATCCAGCATATTCTCCGAACTGCTTACGGCTAATTTTACGAAGCGATAAATCAGCATCTCTACCTGCGGCTGTTCCGACAAAAAGGTGTGGTACAGCATCTCTACCGCTTTCGGTCCGCAGCGTTGGCTCAGGCCCGCTTTTACCCGCTGGCTGTGGGTATGGTTGGATGGGACAAATACCGGTTCGCCGAATAGGCCGGGCTGAAAACTGCTCTCCTCCACAATTTCTTCGGTGGTTGCTTTCAGCCTAAAGCTTTCAAAAATAACCGATAACAAGCCATCGAAGGAGCCGTCGTAGGTGAAAGTCATACTATCCGAATAAAGCGAGTTGTGGTGAATATTTCGGAGAACGCTCGCTCAGGATGCGTTGCTTCAGATGATTGGGATCAAAACCCAGCCAGCGGAAATCCGGCTCAGCCGTAATCAGAAAGTAGCGGGCTCGCTTCCAGACAATACCGATCTTCTGCAAATGTTCGGCGCGTAGCTTACCAAACCGTCGGGCCTGCACAATTTTCTTAGCCGATTTTACCCCTATGCCCGGAACGCGCAATATCAGTTCGTAGGAAGCCGTGTTCACATCTACCGGAAACAGTTCCGGATGCCGCAGCGCGTAACCCAGCTTAGGGTCTACCTCCTGATCCAGGTTGGGGTGCTGTTCGTCTACCAATTCGTGTACGTCAAAGCCGTAGCTGCGCATCAGCCAGTCGGCCTGGTACAGCCGGTTTTCCCGAACCAGAGGCGGGCTGCTGAGCATGGGTAGGCGCTGATCGTTGCTGATGGGTACGTAGCCGGAGTAGTACACCCTCTTCAGTTGCTGCTGCTGGTACAGGCTGTCGGCCAGATGTAAAATATGCCGGTCATTTTCGGGAGTAGCTCCTACTACCAGTTGGGTGCTCTGCCCAGCCGGGGCAAACTTAGGGGCCGAACGAATCATCTTCTTTTCTTCGCGGTAGCCCGCAATCGATTTAGTCAGATAGTTCATGGGCTGGTAGGCCGAAGCGTAATCCTTCTCAGGAGCTACCTTTTTCAGGCTTTCTTCCGACGGAATTTCCAGGTTCACACTCAGCCGGTCGGCGTACAAACCTGCTTCGTGAATCAGTTCATCGCTCGCGCCCGGAATGGCTTTTAGGTGAATGTAGCCGTTAAACTTATGTTCGGTACGCAGCTTTTTAGCAATCCGCACCAGCCGCTCCATGGTATAGTCGGCATTCTTGAAGATTCCAGAACTCAGAAACAGTCCTTCAATGTAGTTACGCTGGTAAAAATTAATCGTCAGATCAACTACCTCCTGCACCGTGAAAGCAGCTCGCTGCACATCGTTCGACCGGCGACTCACGCAGTAGGCGCAATCAAAAATGCAGTGGTTGGTCAACAGTATCTTTAGTAGCGAAACGCAGCGGCCATCCTGGGTGTAGGTATGACAAATACCCATACCCTGAGCGTTACCCAATCCATCTTTGGTATTCTGCCGGTAGCTACCGCTGGAAGAACAACTCACATCGTATTTGGCTGCATCGGCTAAGATGGCCAGCTTCTCGCTAATTCCTTTTTGCATGTACTTAAAACAAGAACATGAGAGGGATGGTTTCGCCTGATCGGCGGATTAGGATAGTAAATACTACTAATGTTTTCGCGGGTACTTACCCAGAAGCGATAAGGGAAAAAATAACGCTCTAATTGAATAATATGTAAGCTCAGTAATTAAACTAACGCTGCTTTTGAATATTGGCTAATCTTTAACTAGATTAAAGCACATCTCATTGTTGAAAACGTATGCAGCCCGACCTGTCTAAAGTTAGCGAACCTACTCAGGATGTTAAAACCAATAGTATTGGGGTGGAAGCCAGGCTATGGCAGGATTTTAAATCGGGCGATGCGGCTTCGTTTGCGCTGATCTACCAAAAATTTTTTTCCGTACTTTTTTCGTATGGCCTGCGCAGCTGCCGCGATACCGAAATTGTAAAGGATTGTATCCAGGATTTGTTCGTCTACATCTGGAACCACCGTAGTACGCTAGCCGATACTGCATCCATCAAGTACTATCTGTGGGTAGCCCTCAGAAGGAGAATACACCGGGCACTGGCGCAACGCAAAAACTCTTCAATCCGAGAAATGCCGCCATTGGTTGTTGAAGACGGCAGCGATCAGCAGTTGATTACCGAAGAAATTGATCAGGAAAAAAAAGTGCAGATATACCGGGCATTGCAGATGTTAACCAAGCGGCAACGGCAAGCAGTTCACCTGAAATTTTTTGAAAACCTTAAGAACGAAGAGATTGCTGAGCGCATGTCCATTGGTACCGAAGCAGTATATAATCTTATTTCCAAATCGCTGGTGGTCCTTCGTAAAACCTCTATCAAATCTGTCGTAACATTTCTTTTATTCTGCCCTTTCTAAAAACGCAAAATATCCGCCTGTTTTTTGAGAAGCAATCAATAAATCGGGCTAGTATTTATTGGGAATACAAAAATTTAAGGTGGCTCGTATTTTTTGATGAGATTTCGCGCCCGGGTGGCTCTTATTATTAAAATACAACAAGGCATGAGCTACCTTTACTATTCTGCGGCCGAACTGGCGCAGGATGCTCATTTTCAGCGGTGGGTGCTGACCCAAGACGAACAAGCGGCAACGTTCTGGTCAAATTGGATATTAGAGCATCCTGAAAAGCAGGCAGAGGTAGAAGAAGCCACTCGGATAATTCGGCTGCTGGAGTTTACTCCTCAATTAGATCAGAATCGGCATTTTGTTGATGTCTGGAAAAAAATACAAACTCAAACTTTAGATCAACCGCAGCAACCTCAGCGGCTACGGGCCGTGGCCATATGGGGTGGTTTACTGCTACTAAGCGGGGCAATTACTTTCTGGTTTACGCAACGCTCGCCGACACAGACCTGGCAGACCGGAGCAAAAAAAAGTACTTACACGCTACCGGATGGTTCATCGTTAACCCTTAATGCCCATTCTTCTGCTTCGTATCAAACCACTCCGGCGGGCGACCGCGAAATACAACTGACGGGCGAAGGGTATTTTAAGGTTAAACAGAGAAGCAACCAGGCGGGAGTGCCGCTGCGATTTACCGTTTATACCAGTACCGCCACGGTAGAAGTGTTGGGAACCGCCTTCAGCGTAACCGAAGGAGAACAGAGCACTCAGGTAGTGTTGTCCTCCGGGCGGGTAAAAGTCTCTTCGTCTCAACAGTCCTCTATACAACTGCGGCCGGGAGAGTTTGTAGAAGTTTCCGCACAAGATTCGGTACTCGTAAGCAAGCCGGTAAACTCTCAGCTCTATACCTCCTGGGTCGGAGACGAAGCCGTTTTTGAACAGGCTACGCTACACGAAATTCTGGACTGGATAGAAGACCGCCACCAGAAAGCGGTAACCGTCGACACCGCCGTGGCCGTACCGGATTCAGCCACCTTTACCGCTACCATTCCCGAGGGCGACTTAGCCCTGTTAATAGAAGCTTTATCTATCACCTATAACCTTACGATCAATGAAGAACAACAATCACTTTATGTAACCATTCAATAACATCTATTCCGACACTTTTTACTTTAAACCTATCTACTATGAATCAATTATCGACCCTAACAAGAAAGATTTTCTTTCTGCTACTGAGCGTACTGTGGACGTTTTCATCAGCAGAAGCTCAGCAGTTAGTGGCCCTGGCTGAAGATGCCTCGGTTGAGCAGCGTTCGGAGCAACCCGAACAGAAAAAACAGGTACTACTTACGAAAGTACTCAAAGATTTGGAGAGCAGTTATGCTATCAGCTTTGGTTATGCCGACCAAGACGTAAAAGGTAAATACGTAACTCCTGTCACAGAAAAAAACGTGTCCCTGGAAGAGCAGCTCGAGTATTTGTTGAACCCCCATCAGTTAAAGTACCAAAAACTAAACCTGAAGTTTTACCTGATTCGACCTGCTACGGCTAAGAAGGAGCTGGTTCCCAAGATTGAAGGAAGAAGCCCGGGGACAAAAGAGAAGGCAACGCTGGCCCCTCCTACTAACCTGCTGGCCGGCATATCTTCCGGAAGCTCAGTAGTCAGTATTTTAGAGCAGAGGATTTCCGGTAAGGTAACCGATGAATCAAATGAACCGCTTCCGGGCGTGAACGTGCTGGTAAAAGGCACTACCGTAGGTACGGTAACCGATATCGATGGAAACTACCAACTTACCGCTCCGGATGATGCCACCACCCTGGTATTTTCGTCCGTAGGATACGCTGGCCTAGAGGTAGAAATTAATGGAAGGTCTACGGTCAACGTAAGCCTACGACCCGATGTGACCGAACTGGGCGAAGTGGTAGTAACGGCGCTGGGTATTAAGAAAGAAGCTAAAAAGCTAGGCTACGCTACCGCTACGGTAGAACCGGAAGAGATTACCGTGAACCGTACCACCAACTTTATGAACGCCCTGCAAGGGAAAATCGCAGGGGTCAACATATCCTCGCAGGCAACCGGTTCGGCCGGAACCAGTAAGATTCGAATTCGGGGTCAGTCTTCCTTTGGCGGGCAGAACAGTCCGCTCATCGTAGTAAACGGAGTGCCGATTGATAACTCCAACTTTGGAGTAACCGCTGGTAACCGCAGCGACGATGCGGCCATTGGCAACCGTACCGGTAACAATTCCGACGGTGGCGATGGGCTAACCAGTATCAACCCCGACGATATTGAAAGTATGACTGTGCTCAAGGGAGCTGCCGCGGCGGCTCTCTACGGAGCCCGGGCTAAAGATGGGGTTATCATGATTACCACCAAAAGCCGCGGGGAGGGAAGTGGCCTCGGCGTACAGTGGAATACCAACTTCACCGCAGAGACCCCATTAGACTACACCGATTATCAGTACGAATACGGTCAGGGAGAAGGCGGCGTACGGCCTACGGCCCCTAATCCTACTTCAGGTGTTTGGAGCTTCGGCGAAAGGTTTGAGCCGGGCATGACTCAGATTTTATTCGACGGAGTGGAAGTACCCTACGAGCCGGTACGGGATCGTATCAGTAAATTTTACCGCACCGGTACTAGCATTACCAACACGCTGACGCTTTCGGCAGGAAGTGAGAAGGGCGGATTGAACCTATCGCTGTCTAATTTGTCTAACGAGAGCTTTGTACCCAACTCGGAGTTCACCCGCCGAACGGTTAATCTGGGCTTCGTATACGATATCTCTCCCAAGTTAAATGTGGCAGGAAATATTAATTATTCTATTGAGGATAATCAGAACCCACCCATTGTGGTGCAGCAAAACATCAGTACTCCGGTAGTGCTCTACACGCTAGCCAACTCCATGCCGCTGGATGTACTGGAGGAAAACCGGTTGAACGAAAACGGTGATGAGTTTATCTGGTCGCGCTTTAGAAACCGGACGAACCCTTACTTCTCCATCTACGAGCGATTTGAGAACGTTCGGCGGGACCGTATCTTCGGAAACGTTACGCTCCGCTATAACTTCACCGATTGGTTGTACCTGCAAGGACGTGTTGGTCAGGACTACTGGTCGCGCGATCAGGAATATAACTTTCCTACCGGGCAGGCATCTATTCCTCCGGCCCCGCAGGGGTTTGTGAACGGAAATTATGTCCAGGAATCCCGCCGCTTCCGCGAAATTAACGCGGACTTCCTGATTGGGGCTACCCAGGAGTTTGGGGCGCTGGGAGTAAACTTAACTCTGGGAGGTAACCAAATGTACCGCCGCTCTGACCTCAACAGCGTAGCCGTGCAGGATTTTGTGATCCGTGATCTGTATACCGTACAGAATGGCCGGGTGAAAGATCCGCTGTATACGTTAGCCGAACGGCAGGTGAATTCACTGTACGGTGCGCTGGAGCTGTCTTTCCAAGACTATCTCTTCCTGAATATGACCGCCCGCAACGACTGGTTTTCTACCCTGGCCCCGGAGAACCGCAGCATACTTTATCCCTCAATCACAGGTAGCTTCGTTTTCTCTCAGGTGTTTACCAACTTCCCCGAGTGGATCAATTTTGGTAAGTTACGCGCCGGTTATGCTGAGGTGGGAAGCGATACCGACGTAGCCCCTTACTCTGATAACTTATTCTACTCGGTTAATAACAACCTGCTTCCTAATCCCGGAGGACAGTTGCTGCCGCTGGGCTCAATCAATACCAACACAGTGCCCAATGCCAATTTACGCCCTATGCGGGTATCAGAAATTGAGGTAGGTCTCGAGATGAAGATGTTCGATAATCGATTCAACTTTGACTTAACGTACTACAATAAACTAACGACCGACCAGATTCTGGCTGCGCAGATATCAGACGTATCCGGTTATACCAGTAATCTGATTAACGTAGGGGAAAGCCGTACCCAGGGGGTAGAACTAATGCTGAACGTAGTGCCTCTACGGACCAATAACTTCCGTTGGGATGTTACCTTCAATGGGGCGTACAATACCTCTGAAGTTCTGAAGCTAGGAGTAAATCCGGAAGATACGGTCATTACCGTAGGTGGGGGAATTGGTGGAGTAAACGTCCGACAGGTAGTGGGTAAACCATTAGGCCAGATCTACGGTTTCCGTTACTTACGAAATGATGAGGGCCAGATCGTATACAGCGGAAACAACGGGCGTCCGCTGCGTACTACCGAGCAAACCTCGTTCGGTACGGCTATACCGCTTTGGTTCGGAGGAATCACCAACGGCTTTCAGTATAAGAACCTAAGCTTCTCCTTCCTGATCGACTTTAAACTGGGACACAAAATGGCGTCAGGCACCAACTTTAACGTGTGGCGCCACGGATTACACAAAGCCACCCTGGAAGGCCGGGAGCAGGGTTTCGTGGTAGGCGATGGTGTGAACGAAAACGGAGAGGTTAACACAGTTCAGACTCCCATTCAGACCTTCTACGAAAGTATTGGGGCCAATAACCTGCACGAGATTTATATCTACAACGCCGGGTTCTGGCAGCTTCGTCAGATTACGCTAGGGTACGATTTTACCTCCCTGCTTCCGGAAGATTTCTTTATCCGAGGCTTGCGGTTGAACGCTATTGCTAACAACGTGCTCCTTCTGAAAAAATGGGTGCCTAACATTCACCCTGAACAGCTGCCTTCGGCTTCGGATAACCTGGTGGGTATGGAGCAAAGCAGCTTACCACTTACCCGAAGCATCGGATTTAATCTGAATGTTAAGTTTTAAATCAACCACCTAAATCAATAGATATGAAAAATATAATGATTCGCGTATTTAGTCTGGTACTGTTACTCACGCTATTTACCCGCTGCGACGAAGGGTTCGATGAGCTTAATACTAACGAGGTGTTTCCCACGACCATTGACCCTTCCTTTATTATGAACAGCGCCATTGAGGCCTCGTCTATTCCCACATCTATCTTCGTATTTGAATTGGCGATTGTACAGCAGATTGTAACTCCCAACGGAGTTTCACTGGCCGGTGCCAACTTTAATCAGGACAATCGTAACCGCGCCGGCATCTGGCAAAATCATTATCTCAACGTAATGAAGTCCCTTATTGATGTAATGGATAAAACCCAAGATGATGAAGGGTTGCATAATCTGTACCAAATGGCTCGCATCTGGCGGGCGTATACCGGTATGGTGATCACCGATACCTTTGGCGATGTACCTTACTTCGGGGCTGGCCAAGGTTTCCTGGAAGGGTTGACTACCCCGGAATACGACCGACAAGAAGATATTTACGCCGATATTCTGACGGAGCTGGACGAAGCTTCCGCCGCCCTGGATGCCAATCGGCCTATCGTGAATGAGGTGCTCTACGGCGGTAACGTTGATCAGTGGAAACGTCTGGGCTACTCGCTATTGCTTCGGGCGGCCATGCGCCTTACCGAGGTGGACCCAGCTACGGCTCAGGAATACACTGCCCGGGCATTTGCCGGAGGGGTTATGCAATCTAATGATGATAATGCGGCCATCCGCCACACCGATCTGTACCGCAGCCCGATTGGCAACTGGCTTAATGGTTCGGAAGCCAATAACTACTTTCTGGTATCCGCCTTCGTGGATTATTTGCAAGATAACAACGATCCCCGTTTGGAATCCATCGCGGTACGCTACATTGGAGCGGAGAACGGAGCTCAGCAAACTCCCGACCGGGCTACCACCGATCCATCTGTTCAGCTTGGTATGCCTATGGGCTACGATAATACCACCATCGCCCCTATTGCCCAGGAGCTGGGTCTAGCCAGCTTCTACGAATTTTCGCAGCTAGACCGTACCCGCTTGGGCAGTCAAACGGCCCCCAGCTTTTTGGTTACCCACGGGCAAACCCAGTTGCTATTGGCCGAAGCCGCCGTGAGAGGGTGGGTATCGGGAGATGCGGCTACCTACTACACCAACGGCATTCGGGCGCATATGGAACAAATGGCTTCCTACGATGCTGCTTCTGCTATTGAGGATGCCGCGATTGATGCGTATATCGCTTCCCAACCGTTGGAAGCCGGGCGGGAGATGGAATTGATTAATACTCAATACTGGGTGGCTACTTTTCTGAACGGACCCGAAACCTTTGCCAACTTCCGCCGGACCGGCTATCCGGTACTGGTACCGAACCCGTATCCCGGTAGTGAAATCGACGGTGATTTCATTTTACGCCTCACTTACCCCGATACCGAATACGCGGTGAACAGCGGCAACCTGAACGCAGCAGTTGATCGCCAGGGACCGGATAATTTGGATACCCGCGTTTGGTGGGATGTGGACTAGCTCCACTTAATAAACATCTAGCCAGTTAGGCAACCTACTAAGTGGTGGAGGATGAAGCTTCTTCATACTTAGTAGGTTTTCTATTTATTCTCTGCAATGATTGACAAAACAATCCCTCTGCTACTTTTCGTCTCGGGTCTTTTTCTGTTTCCATCCTGCAATTCAGCAGTTCAATCGGACGAACCGCCGACCACCCGCCCGAATGTATTGCTGATTATGGTGGATGATCTGAACGACGCAGTTTCAGGCTTAGGTGGCCATCCCCAGGCACAAACCCCCAATATTGACCGATTGATGGCCCGCGGGGTTAGTTTTACCAACGCTCACACCAACGACCCACTATGTGCTCCTAGCCGGGCCAGTTTGGTGACCGGACTGTATCCGCATACCTCCGGCTACTTTGGGGGCTTCGCCTACAACTACCGCGAGAATCCGGTACTGAAAAATGCAGTAACTTTTGTGGAGCACTTCCGCGACCACGGCTACCAGGTATACGGCACCGGAAAGATTCAGCATCACGCCTCTCCCGATACCACTATCTGGATAAACCAGGACGGCGAGTACGGATACGGTATTCCGGCCAGTTTCGGTCCCTATCCCTGGGATGGGAAAGATAGTACGGTCACCGGCCACAATGTTCCCCACCCCCAACTCCCTGCCGAATTGTTTGATGGCAGTCAGCCCGGCAACTACGCTGACGTTACCATCACTCCATTATCCAACGTTCCAAGCTACGCTCCTGATCCTGAAAAGGGCATTCCGGGCTACGAAGGATGGCGTTTGTTTAAACAGCCGTTTCGTTATCAGAATGAAGATGACCGGGAATTGATGCCCGATGAGCAGTACGCCAACTGGGCGGTAGATAAGCTTCGGCAGGATCATTCGAGACCATTTTTGCTCTGTGTAGGTTTCGTTCGTCCGCACGTACCCCACGTAGCTCCTCAGAAGTACTTCGATAGGTTTCCGCTGGAGGAAATTGAACTGGCCGAAATACTTCCCGGCGATACGGCCGATTGTGCCGAAACGCTGGTAAGGGATTATAACTACGGTAACGGTAGTCGCGACGGCATCGAGAATTACATTCAGGTCAATAAAATTGAAAACGGATTAAAGCGATGGACGCAGGCTTATCTGGCCTGCGTAGCCTTTGTCGACGATCAGATCGGAAAGGTGCTAGACGCACTGGATGAAAGTTCCTACGCTGATAACACGATCATCGTCTTAGCTAGCGACCACGGTTATCATATGGGTCAGAAAAACTGGTTATACAAACACTCTCTCTGGGAAGAATCTACCCGAATACCCTTTATCTGGGCTGGGCCAGGTATTGCCCAAGGAGAACAAAGTAATCTGCCTACCTCACTGATTGATTTGTATCCTACGATGGTAGATCTCTGCAACCTGCCAGATAATCCTAACCAAAATACCAATCAGAAGAAACTAGATGGCTACAGCCTAAGTCCGGTATTGGAAAATCCGGCGATTCAATCCCGGCCCGGGCCCGACTTTACGCTGACGTATGTCGCCAGTAAAACGGGTAGTGTGAACGAAGTAGGAGAGGTGAGTGCCCCTCAGGACCATCACGCTACCATACGCGACCAGCAGTATCGATACATACTGTGCGCAAACGGGGAAGAGGAGTTATACGACCATCGGAACGATCCTTACGAATGGTACAATCTGGCGGATAGCGCCGCATTCAACGAGCTAAAAAATACTATGAAAAGCAAGCTGATTGATTTTACTCGCCGGGAATAGTTGAAGATTTAGCTATATTAAGTGGCTACATTACTGAGTAAGAAACCTGTCTATGCTAAATAAAAATTGTGCGATTGGCTGCATGCTAGTAATAATATTGAGTGTTATAAACTTCTCTGCAGCGGCTCAATCATCTTCTAATCCAAACATCATCATTATTCTGGCGGATGATCTGGGCTACGGCGATCTGCAATCGTACAACCCAGCTTCCCTGGTGCCTACTCCTAACCTGAACCGGCTGGCTGAGGAAGGGGTTCGCCTGACCAACGCCTACTGCCCGGTGGCAGTCTGTTCTCCCACCCGCTACTCGCTGATGACGGGCCGTTACTCCTTCCGCAGTTGGAAGACGTCGGGAGTGATGAGGAACTATGAACCTTCCATGATAGAAGATGGACTACTGACGTTACCAAAAATGTTACAGGATGTGGGCTATACCACCGCCGGGTTCGGTAAATGGCATTTGGGTACTACCTTTCCGACCTTAGATGGAGAGAAGCCCGCGGGCTACGGAAAGTTTCGGGCCGATGATAACGGCGCCAATTTAGATTTAAGTAAACCGGTGAGCGATGGGCCGCTCGACCATGGGTTCGATCACTGGCTGGGATTCAGTTGTGCCAGCGAGTGCTGGATACTGGAAGACAAGCAGATTGCCGCTATTATTGACCACGACCTATACACTACTGAGGCTACGCCCAACGCTGAGAAGCTGCCTAAATACACTCTGGAAGAGTATCTGCCCTACATCACCAATCAAACCCTGGATTTTCTGAAGAAACAGCCCTCGGCTAATCAGCCTTTTTTCCTGTACTACGCTCCCTACGTGCCCCACATCCCGCTGGCGGTAAGCGAGCGCTTTCGGGGTACTACCGAAGCCGGACTCTACGGCGACTACGTACACGAACTGGACTACTACATCGGGCAAATTCTGACTGCGCTGGATAGTCTCAATCTTACTGACAATACCATTGTACTCTTTGCCAGCGATAACGGCTCTCAGTTTGAGGCTACTGCTCGGGGAATGGATCTGGAGAACGCCCAAAATACTCCTAACAGTAGCGTAGAAGGCGAGCCGACCGGTGAAGTACACCACCCTAACGGTAGACTGCGGGGCACCAAATGGACGGTGTGGGAAGGTGGAGTGCGAACGCCCTTTGTGGCCCGCTGGCCCAATCACTTTTCGGCCGGAGCGGTAGACGAGCATCTGTTTGCGCTGACTGATGTGCTGGCTACCCTGGCGGCGGTAGTAGATTACAAATTGCCCAATAGTGCGGCGCAGGACAGCTATAACCTGCTTCCAGTACTGCAAGGCGATGCCGTAGGTGAGCGCGAGGCGGTAGTAGTTAAAGCTAGCAATAATACCTATGGTTTGCGATGGAAAAACTGGAAGTACGTTCAAGGGAAGGAAGGTGAGGCTGCTCAGTTGTACGACCTATCTACCGACGAGTCAGAAACTACCGATGTATATGCCGAACATCCTCGGGTGGCGGAGGAGATGAAACAAATGCTGACCAAACTGTTGAACAGCGAGCGAACCGTACCATCCCGTTAGTTTTTTCGATCCGAATTACTATTTTAGAATTTTAACATTGTCAACCTACTACCTACCGATGAAAAGCACTTTTCTTCTCGCTACTTTCCTTTTTCTGCTTGCCTGTACTTCCCAACCTTCTGAGCAGTCCGATAGTCAGTACGACATTGTGGTCTACGGTGGTACTTCGGGGGGGATCGCCGCGGCGATCCAGGCTTCCCGAATGGACAAGTCGGTGGTGTTGATTGAGCCTTCCACCCGTCTGGGTGGCCTGACCACCGGGGGACTGGGCCAAACCGATATTGGCAACAAGCAGGCCATCGGTGGTATCTCGCGTGAGTTCTACCAAAACATCCGAGCCTACTACAGCAATGCCGAAAACTGGAAGTGGCAAGCACAGCAAGACTATCTGGACGGCGGGCAGACCCGCACTGAAGCGGGTGAAGATGCCATGTGGACTTTCGAGCCTTCGGTGGCTCTGCAGGTGTACCGACAAATGCTAGGCGATGCCGGAGTTGAAGTGGTAGTAAACGAGCAGTTGAACCGGGAAAGTGGCGTCATCAAACAGGGTAATCAGATTACGGAGATTACCACGGAGAGTGGGACCACCTACGCGGGAAAAATGTTCATTGATGCCACTTACGAGGGTGATCTGATGGCGGCGGCCGGAGTAGACTACTTCGTGGGGCGTGAGGCTAACGAGATGTACAACGAAACCTACAACGGCGTGCAGTTGCTGGAAGGCCATCAGTTTCCCAACGGAGTAGATCCCTACGTGGTGCCCGGTGACAGCAGCAGCGGCTTGCTTTGGGGTATCAGCCAAAACAGACTTGCTCCTCAAGGGAGTGGCGATACGCTGGTACAGGCTTATAACTTTCGCATTTGCCTCACCGATGTTGAGGAAAACAAAGTTCCGATTAGCCGCCCCGACAACTACGACTCTTCGCGTTATGAGTTGCTAGCCCGCTTATTTTCTGCTCAGCCCGACATGCGCCAGATCAACCAGTACTTTATCTGGAGCCGGATGCCTAATGCCAAAACCGACATTAACAACCGCGGCGGCTTCTCTACCGACATGATCAACTACAGCCACGCCTACCCCGAAGCCAGCTACGCCGAGCGAGCCGAAATCATTAAAGCCCACGAAGATTACACTAAGGGGTTGCTGTATTTCTATACCACCGACCCTCGCGTGCCGGCTGAGTTGCAGGAAGAAGTCAAAAGGTGGGGTTACCCCAGAGATGAGTACACCGACAACGGAAACTGGTCGCCCCAACTCTACGTTCGCGAAGCCCGTCGGCTGATTGGCGAGTACGTGATGACTCAGGCTAACTGCCAGGGGCGAGAAGTGGTAGACGACCCTATTGGGCTAGCTGCCTATACGATGGACTCCCACAACTGTCAGCGACTGGTCGTCGATGGACAAGTGAAAAATGAAGGGAACGTAGAGGTCGGGGGCTTTCCTCCCTACCCCATTGCGTATCGATCCATTTTACCCAAGCAGCAGCAGGCCAGTAACTTGCTCGTGCCGGTTTGTCTGTCAGCCAGCCATATTGCTTTCGGTTCTATCCGGATGGAGCCGGTCTTTATGGTACTGGGGCAATCAGCGGCTACTGCAGCGGCACTGGCCATTGAGACTGAACAAGAGCTGCACCAGATTGATTATAACCGGCTCCGCGATCGGCTACTGGCCGATAAGCAGATTCTGGAAAATAATGCGAGCGAGTAAATGTTCAGTAAGCTACTTCAGAAAAATTACAAACGACAAAAATGAACTTAACATCATTCATGAAAATAGCTAAATACTTATTCAGCCTAACTTTCCTGACTTTATTTATTGCTGTTAATACAAGTCAGGGACAAAGTGACTCTCAGCGTAAACCGAATTTCGTGATCGTTTTTGCCGATGATCTGGGTTACGGTGACCTGGGAACTTTTGGGCATCCAACTATTCGAACTCCCAACCTGGACCGCATGGCCGTAGAAGGGCAGAAGTGGACGAACTTTTACGCGGCGGCCAGTGTCTGTACTCCTAGTCGAGCGGCTTTACTTACTGGCCGGTTACCGGTTCGTAACGGCATGACCAGTAACAAGAGCCGGGTGCTTTTCCCCAATTCAGTCAACGGATTACCGGCCAGTGAAGTCACCTTAGCCGAACAACTCAAGCAGGCTGGTTACGCCACAGCAGCTATCGGTAAGTGGCATCTGGGCCACAAAGAGCAGTACTTACCTACCAATAATGGCTTCGACTATTACTTTGGTATTCCTTACTCTAACGATATGGACCATATCACTAAAACCAAATACTGGGATGTGGCCGATGCTATTCCGTACGAAGATTATAACGTGCCACTTATCCGTAATACCGAAATTATTGAACGCCCGGCCAATCAGAATACCATTACGAAGCGCTACTCCGAAGAGGCGGTAAAGTTTATTCGGGAACACAGTGACGAACCGTTTTTTGTCTACTTAGCCCACAATCTTCCCCACATTCCGCTGTTTGTTTCCGAAGAGTTTAGGGGCAGCAGCGAACGTGGTTTGTATGGTGATGTAGTTCAGGAGATTGATCACGGAGTAGGTCAGATTGTAAAAGCACTGGAAGAAGAAGGTGTTGCCGAAAATACGATTATTGTCTTTACTTCCGATAATGGGCCCTGGCTTCCTTTTGGTACCCACGGAGGCAGTGCCGGACTGTTGTATGCCGGTAAAGGAACTACCTGGGAGGGAGGTATGCGTGAACCTACCGTATTCTGGTCGCCCGGCTACGTAAAACCCGCTGTGGTATCCGGCTTGGGTTCTACGATGGATTTGTTTACTACCTTTAGCGCAATGGCCGGCGTACCGCTACCGGATGACCGGATTATTGATGGCGTAGACCTGAGTGCTACGCTGCAGAATGGAGAAGAAAGTCCTCGGGAAAATATGTTCTACTACCGCGGGCCAGAGCTGTATGCGGTGCGGCTTGGCGATTATAAGGCCCATTATATCACCCAGGGCGAGTACGGGCAGTTTGGTGAACGGGAAGAGCACGATCCGCCCCTGCTGTATAACCTTAGCCACGATCCGTCGGAACAGTACAACATAACCGAGGATCATCCGGAGGTGATTCAGCAGATTGAGTCGTTAGTGAAGGAACACCAGAGCAAGCTGGTAGTGGGCGAAGACCAGCTGGCCGAGCGGGAATGATGCTTTAGCTGGGAATCGAGTTACTAAAGTGAGTGGCCGCTAAGTAACGACTTAGACAAGGCAGATCGGTGCCAGCGCAGCTTATACGATTCTAACAACCAGCGCTGTAGCGTCTGGACTAATGTGGAGTTGGTATTTCGGATGATAGTTTTCATGACCGAAAATTAGGTGTAGTGTTAAAAGTGCCCAATCAGATTCTGCCGAAAAACTTACCTGCGTGGGTTACCTCCAGCATTGATAACTTCATGAACGGAACAGATATAATTTAGAAAATTTATCCTAAAAAATCAACAGAAATTTATACTATCTTGGACCTGACCAAATAGGGTAGTAAATGCTTTAGTCTAAAGACTACTTTTAGTGCTAAAACCTTAGCTCGACTCATGGATAGTTGGTCTAAACATTATTGATAACCCTACATTTCACTCATCCAAAAAACAGTTATTTCCCACCACCGTCCCCAGCTAAGTGGCGTTACTTGCTGCACCCATTCTGTTTCGCTACTTTAGCAACCTTCTAACGGTACGTTTTCAGCCAATGGTTTTTCTCCCTATCATTCTGGGCATCATCATGCTCGTTCTTCTGGTCACTGTAGTTAAACTGGATACTTTTATCTCCTTTGTACTGGTATGTCTGTTTGTAGGAATAACCGGTGGGCTGACGGTAGGGGAGGCGGTGGACGCCATCCAGCACGGTATTGGCGATACGCTGGGATCGCTGGTCATTATTTTGGGCTTTGGGGCTATGCTGGGCAAACTGGTGGCCGAAAGCGGGGCGGCGAATAAGATCACTAATCGGCTGGTAGCATCCTTTGGTCTTAAGAACATCCAACTAGCCCTTATCGTCACGGGGTTTATTGTGGGGATCCCAATGTTCTACACGGTGGGTTTTGTTATTCTGGTGCCGCTGGTCATTGCCATTGCCTCCAATACCAAATTACCTTTGCTGTACGTGGGGCTCCCAATGCTGGCCTCTCTCTCGGTGACCCACGGCTTTCTGCCTCCCCATCCGGCACCTACCGCTATTGCCGAGATGTACGGGGCTGACCTGGGTCTTACGCTGATCTACGGCATCATCACCGGCATCCCGGCCATACTAGCGGCTAAGTTTCTGCTTAAAAGAACCATGCAACGTATTCAGCCTCCGTTGCTCAAAGAATACGTAGTGGAGACCGATGACCGCTATCCGGTTCCTTCCTTAACCATCTGCCTGCTAGTGGCGCTGTTACCCGTCATTCTGATTGGTGGGGCCTCGTTAGTCAGTACTTTTGCCCCTCATCCCGTCATCACGGCTTTGGGTAATCCGGCTATTGCGATGCTACTATCGGTACTAGCCGCTATCTATTTTCTGGGAGTTAGGACGGGCCGTGACATTGCTACGGTGACCGGGACGCTGGCCTCCGCTATTTCCAGTATTGCGGTGGTATTGTTAATCATTGCCGGGGCCGGGGCGTTTAAAGCTATTATGGTTGCCACCCAAGTAAGCGAGCAAATTGGGGAAGTGCTGGGCGGACTGGGAATGTCTCCGCTGATCCTGGCCTGGATTATTGCCGCTCTGATTCGGGTCAGTGTAGGGTCGGCTACGGTTTCAGCTCTCACTGCGGCCAGTATTATGTTGCCGATGGTGGGTGCCAAAGGGGTTTCGCCCGAACTGCTGGTGCTGGCCACCGGAGCCGGAAGCATCACGTTTTCGCACATCAACGATGGTGGATTTTGGCTGTTTAAGGAGTATTTTAACGTAAGCATCCGAGAAACCCTGATGTCCTGGACGGTGATGGAAACCACCGTATCTATCGTCGGGCTTATCGGGGTGCTCATTCTCGATCAAATTATTTAAACCAGGTTAAACTATGACCAACGTAGAAGAACGAATTCAAGAACTAGGGTTACAACTTCCTCCCGCACCCCCGGCCGGGGGAGTCTATAAGCCGGTGATCATCGTAGATAACATGCTGTATGTTTCCGGTCAGGGCCCGGTCAGAAGCGACCAATCGCTGATCAAAGGAAAGCTGGGGTCGGATCTGACTACCGAAGAGGGCTATCAAGCTGCCCGGCAGGTGGGGCTGACGATGCTATCCACTATCAAGGACCAGTTAGGAGAGCTAAGCACCATAAAGCGATTGGTCAAAACATTAGGAATGGTTAACAGCCAGCCTGATTTTTACGAACACCCCCAAGTTATCAATGGCTTTAGTGATCTGATGGTGGAAGTGCTGGGGGAGGATTTCGGGAAGGGTGCCCGTAGTGCGGTAGGCATGATCTTGCCGGGCAATATTGCCGTAGAAGTAGAAGCTATCTTTGAACTATACTAGCCTATGAATCAGTGGTTTGAAATATCTAATCCAGACGATTTACTGTCGCCAGCCCTGCTGTTTTACCCCGACCGCATCAACGCGAATATCGACCGGATGATCAGTATCGCCGGATCGGCGGAGCGGCTTCGTCCCCATACCAAAACCTACAAATGCCGGGAGATTATTGAGATGCAGCTAGCCCAAGGTATCCGCAAATTTAAGTGTGCCACCCTGGCCGAAGCCCAACTGCTAGCGGAAAGTGGAGCGACGGACATTCTGCTGGCCTATCCGATGGTAGGGCCCGCCCAAACCCGGTTGATTGCCCTCACCGAGCAGTATCCTCAAACCAAGTTTGCTGTATTGGTTGATCACGAACAGCAACTAGCCCAGTGGAGCCAACGCGGAGTTACTATGCCGGTTTTTATTGATTTGGATGTGGGTATGCACCGCACGGGCATTGGCATAGAAGCGGCTGCCGAGCTTTTTCAGCGGGTACAGCAAAGCGATCTTTCGTTTCGGGGCTGGCACATTTACGACGGTCATCTACGCCAAATTGATGTGGAGGAAAGAACCAGAGCGGCCCAGGCAGGAACGACTGGTCTGGATACTTTACTGGAACAAACCCAAACGCAGTCGGTAGAGATTGTTTGCGGAGGTAGTATTTCCTTTCCTATCCACGCCCGCTACCCCGAGCGGCAATTATCGCCGGGCACTACATTGCTGTGGGATTACGGCTACTCTCAGTTTGCTGATCTTCCGTTTGAGATTGCCGCTTGCCTCTTTACCCGTGTCATCAGCAAGCCCGACCAGGGACTACTTTGTCTGGATTTGGGGCATAAGGCAGTAGCTTCCGAAACGAAAGGAGCACCGGTATTTTTCCCCCAAATAGAAGATGCGGAGATCACCACCCACAGCGAAGAGCATATGGTGATCAGAACAGCTCAGGCTGAACGGTGGAGCATTGGAGATGTTTTATACGGCTGGCCCTGGCACATTTGCCCTACGGTAGCCCTGCACCAACAGGCCGGAGTTGTGATCGACCACCGTCTTAGTAGCTTTTGGGATATCACTGCCCGCCACCGAATCTACCAATAATGAAAACTGACTCCTCTCACCCTCTTATCTTCGACGCTCACCTCGACCTGTCTATGAACGCCATGGAGTGGAACCGAGATCTGCGGTGGACAGTATCCGAAATTCGTGAATGGGAGCGAGGCATGACCGATAAACCCGACCGGGCTAAGGGTACGGTGACCTTTCCTAGTCTGCGTGAAGGAAACGTCGGGATAGTAGTTGGCACTCAGATTGCCCGCTACGCTAAGAAAAACAATGTGATGCCGGGCGCCAGCTGGAATTCGCCCGAACAGGCCTGGGCGCAGACGCAAGCCCAGTTAGCCTGGTATCAGGCCATGGAAGAGGACGGACATATCACTACCATTACCGATAAGGAGTCGTTAGACACTCACTTGGCCAACTGGCGGGAGAACTCGCAGACAACACCCATCGGCATGATTCGGAGCCTGGAAGGAGCGGACTCTATTGTTAGCTTCCGACATCTGGAGCAGGCTTACGAAAGTGGACTGCGGGCCATTGGGCCGGCCCACTACGGTCCTGGCACCTACGCTCAGGGTACCGATGCCAGCGGTGGTATTGGTCAGCGAGGTCGCGATCTACTACGGGAAATGGAGCGACTTAACATGGTGCTCGATACTACCCACCTCTGCGATGAGAGCTTTTGGGAAGCGCTAGACCACTTTCGGGCTCCGGTTTGTGCCAGCCACAACAACTGTCGGGCTTTAGTGCCGCACCATCGGCAATTCTCCGATGAGCAGCTCCAGGCGCTCATTGAACGAGGGGCAGTCATCGGAGCCGCGCTGGATGCCTGGATGCTAACTCCTACCTGGGTCAGAGGTAAATCTACTCCCCAAAGTGAGCGCGTCAGCCTGGAGTCCGTAGTTGACCATATCGACCACGTATGCCAACTAGCGGGGAACTCCCGGCACGCTGGTATCGGCTCCGACCTGGATGGGGCATTTGGTAAGGAGCAATCGCCCCAGGATATCGATACTATCGCTGACCTTCAGAAAATACCAGCCATCCTTGCTGCCCGAGGTTATTCTGAGCAGGATATCGCTAATATTTGTTCCGAAAACTGGATTCGTTTCTACCGGGAAGCCTGGAGCTAAGCCACTGCTTAGGCTTAATTAAACCAAATAATCGCTTTAGAGAAAAGCTCTCTTCGATCAAGCCCGGTCTGTTTGTCGGAAGTATTTATATAGTTTGAAGGCTAACCAAGCCACGGCTAGTGGAGCTACCACAAACTGCAAAAAGGGTAATAACCCATGCACATAATCCTGATGGGCGTGCGGCACTGGTATATCGTGCGCGAAAGTGAGCGTAACCATCAGACAAAGCGTAAATAACAAGGCAATTCTTTTCATAACTTTTTAATAATTGGTTGAAGTAATTCTTGAGTTTCTAAAATTGATTTATTGAGTTTCTTACTGATCTCCCGCAGGCTATCGTATTCAATTTTACGCTGCCGCCGTCCCGAGGGCTTGATCGATTCTTTCACTTTCACCATTCCGTACTCGGTTTCAATCTCCAATGCATTTCGTCCCAGCATTCGCTTGCCTACTTTGTAGTAGCGTAACCCTATAGTCGGGGTGTGCTCCAGAATAAATTCGCAGGCTTTTTCCAGCGAAGATGGACTAGCCAGTATTGAAATTTTCAGGCCGGGCCGTCCCTTTTTCATTTGGATAGGAGTGTAGTAAAAATCTGAGGCTCCCAAGGCAAATAGCTGCTGTTGAAAGTCGGAGCCGAGGATTTCGCTGGAGGCATCATCTAACTGGGTTTCTATCACGTACATCTCGGCCTGCTGCCCCGCTGAAGTAGCTAGGCGGGAGACGCGCACTACGTTAGCTACCGCAAAGTCTTTGGTACCGGGACCATAGGCCGATTGTTCTACCTGTAGGGTGGGAACAGTAAATTCAGGGTTGAGGTAACGAAGAATAGCGGCCCCGGTAGGAGTAGTTTTCTCGCCGGACTCATTCCCTTTAAAAGTAGGAAACCCTCTTAAAATATCAGCCGTGGCCGGAGCGGGTACCGGCAAAATGCCGTGCTGGGTTTTCACCGTGCCGCTACCCACGCATACCGGGTCGGAGTAGGTCTTTTCTACGTTCAGTTTGTCCAGCATCACGGCACAGCCGACAATATCCAAAATAGAATCTACCGCACTCACCTCGTGGAAATGAATAGTTTCTAATGGGATATCGTGTACTTTTGATTCGGACTCACCGATGATCAGAAAGATGCTTTTAGCGATCTGTTTGGCCTTATCGCTAATATCGGCCTGATCAATAATTTCGTTGATATGAGACAGGTGGCGATGCGCGTGCTGCCCGTGATCATGGGAATGCGAGTGTTCGTGAGAATGGGAGTGTGTATGCTCGTGAGAGTGACTATGACTGTGTTCATGGGAGTGACCATGATCATGAGAATGGCTGTGACCGTGCGAATGATGATGGTCGTGAGAATGACCGTGTTGGTGACTGTCCTGGTTTTCCGATTGAGTAGTGTCGTTCAGGTCAATGATTTTGACGTGCTTACAGACGATACCGTTTTTGTTCACCGTATTTACTTCTACTTTGCCGTCGGGTAAGTTTAGCTTAGCCGGTAGTTCCACAATCTCATCGTACCCATCGCAGAGGCCGCAAAGCGCACTTAGTAGCATGTCTCCGGCTAAGCCGGCAAAGGGTTCAATATATAGTACGCTCATCGTTCAGTCTCTTTTGAGGTTAAGGTGTACAGCATGCGGAAGGTAGCAATAGCCGCTCCGTAGCCGTTGTCAATATTCACCACGGTGATGCCGTTGGCACAACTGGCTAGCAAGCTGTGTAGGGCTACCTGTCCTTCTGCGGCCACTCCGTAGCCTACGCTGGTAGGAACGGCAATAATCGGTTGCGGTACCAACCCGCCCAACACAGTAGGCAGCGCCGCTTCAAAGCCAGCTACGGCAATGATGATTTTGTATTTTCGCAGGTCCTCCAAACGGCTTAAAATTCTATGCAGCCCAGAGACTCCTACATCCTGAATTCGCTCAGCTCCAACTCCCAGATAACGCAAAGTATAATAGATCTCATTAACCACGTAAGCGTCCGAGGTGCCCCCCGAAACAATAACTACTTCGGGATTTATCTTCTCTTGAGTATTCAGATTAAATCCAAATACTCCCGATTCTTCGTCGTAAAATGCTTTGGGAAAGACTTCCAGCAGTTGCCGAGCTTTATCGGGCTGTACTTTAGTAGCCAACGCCGAAACGCCTTGCTGCTGATAGTGGGTCAGTATCTGTTGCAACTGATTGGCCGTTTTGGACTGGCCGAAAATGACCTCGGGAAAGCCCAGGCGGTTCTTCCGGTCAAAATCAATGTGAAAGTTTTGACTACTCATGCAACACCCGGTTTAACTTGCCCGACACTAAGCCTTCTTGATCAATGGTACATTGGGTAAAACCCACGTTCTTTATCGCTTTTGAAATGATGGGAAATAATTTCTGTAACTGTGCTACTTCTTCGGGAGGTACTTCTATACGAGCTTCCTGACCGAAGTGGCGGACCCGCACATCACGAAAGCCGTGCTGGTTCAGAATGGCTTCGGCGGCTTCTATTTCTTTTAGTTTCTGGGTATTGATACTGTCGCCGTAGGGTACCCGAGAACTGAGGCACGGACTGGCCGGTTTGTCCCAGTGCTCTAAGCCCAGATGTTTGGCAATTTCTCGTACGGTTTCCTTGTTTATGCCACAGTCCACTAAAGGGGATGCTATACGGTGTTCGCTGGCCGCCTGCAGGCCGGGACGATAATCGCCCAGGTCGTCGGTGTTGGAGCCATTGAGCAAGGTATATCCGGGATACTTTTCCTTTAGGGAGGTGAGAGCGATATACAGGTGGTTTTTGCAGAAGTAGCAGCGGTTGGCGGGGTTCTGCAAGTAGTTTTCGTCGTTCAGCTCATCGGTATGAATAATTTCCAGCTTAATACCGTACTTCTCACAAAAAGCAATGGCTAAGTCCAGATCTTTCTGCTTTAAGCTGGCGGAAGCCGAAATACAGCCAACTCCCTTATTACCCAAAAAACGATGTGACAGGTACAGTACCAGGCTGGAATCAATGCCACCGGAGAAAGCCGTAATAGTTTGGCCTCGCTGCTCGTACCATTCCTGTAACCTATCTAAATAATCTTGTACCATTCCATTCATGTTGTAAACCTTAAACTATCCAATCTTCCTGAGACTAGCAAGAGGATAGCCTAACCCTTTTGAAGGTATTTAATATTTATGGGCCGGGCAATTGATAGAATGATGCCGTTTGTCAAAGAACAGGTTAATTAATCGAGGAGAAGTACGCTTTTTTCCGGAATACTTCTATATTAAGTTTTCTTTGATCGACTATTATTTTTTTCTGGCGCTCATGCTCATTTAGCTAATAAGCCAACATTTGTCACTTCAATAGAATACCTATGGAAAACCGAAGAGAATTTTTCAAGAAAGCAGGAGCACTCACCTCGCTTAGCCTACTAACCGAATGGGCATCGGCCACTCCGGCTACCGATAAACTAGGCGAGCTTCTGCCCCAACGGCAACTTATCAGAAACGGCGAGAAAGTGACGGCTTTCTGCTTGGGAGGCTACCATGTAGGCACTACCGAAAGCCTCAAGCGAGCTGAAAACATGCTCGAGCGCTCCATAGAGTTAGGGGTACGCTTCTTCGATAACGCCCGGGGCTACCATAACGGCCGCTCGGAAGAATACATGGGGCGCTTCCTAACGCCCAAGTACCGTGATCAAATCTTTCTGATGTCTAAAGCCCCCGCTAAGACCGGCAAAGGAGTACAGGAGCAGCTAGACCAATCGCTCAAAGCTCTAAAAACCGATTACCTTGATCTGTGGCAGATACATACGTTTACCACTCCCGAAGATGTGGACAACCGAATCCGCGACGGGGTGCTGGACGTATTTTTAGAAGCCAAGGAAAAAGGCAAAACGCGCTACATCGGCTTTACCGGCCACCAGAGCCCTAAAACCCATCTGTACTTCCTGAAGAAGCTGGACGAAATGGGCCTGGAGTTTGACACCTGCCAGATGCCCCTCAATGTCTGCGACCCCTCCTTTGAATCCTTTGAGAAAAATGTGTTGCCGGTACTGTTGGAAAAAGAATACGGTATTATTGCCATGAAAACAATGGCGGGTGGCAGTATGATGGGGGGGAGGATTGATACCACGCCCCAGGACATTAAAACGGAGGATATCCCCGACGTAGTGGGCAATACCGATCTCACCCTGGCGAACCTGCATCAGTACGTGTACCAATTGCCAATCTCAGCACTCTGTAGCGGTTGCCGCTTCACCTACGAGCTTGACCAGAATGTGCGGGTACTAAAGGAGCTGAAAAAACTGTCCAAGAGCGATAAAGAAAAGCTAATCGCCCTGGCCAAGCCCTACGCCGGACAAATTGTAGAGAACTATAAGCGGGTGTTTAGTTAAGCTAGAGTGGAGTGATCCCATCAGGACTCGAACCTGAAACCTACTGCTTAGAAGGCAGTTGCTCTATCCAGTTGAGCTATGGGACCTGATTAATGTCGCAAATTTAGAGATTCCCCGTGGAAGGAGCAAACGACCTTCTATAAATATCCCTGCGCCTGTAGGCTGAAGAGTTCGGCGTACTTTCCTTCCTGGGCTAGGAGTTCTTCATGGGTGCCGATTTCGCGGAGCTGGCCTTTCTCCAGTACCAGAATCCGGTCGGCCATGCGGACGGTAGAGAAGCGGTGGGAGATGAGTACGGCAGTTTTACCTTCCGTTAGGTCGGAGAAGCGTTGGAAGACTTCGTATTCGGCCCGGGCATCCAGGGCGGCGGTGGGTTCATCCAAAATTAATACCTGAGCATCGCGCATGTAGGCCCGGCTGATAGCGATCTTCTGCCATTCACCGCCCGACAGGTTCACGCCTTCGGCAAAGCGGCGGCCAATCATCTGCTCGTAGCCCTGCGGTAGTTTCTCAATCACCTGGTTAGCCATGCCCCGGTAGGCGGCGTCATCAATCTTAGATAGGTCTTTCCGCTCGTCGATGTTGCCCACCGCAATGTTGGTAGCAGCCGTCATCTGGTAGCGGACAAAATCCTGGAAGATTACCCCGATGCCCGCGCGAAGCTGTTCCGGGTTATAATCCCGTAAGTCCTTGCCATCCAGCAGGATACGCCCTTCGGTAGGGTCGTAGAGGCGGGAGACTAGCTTGATCAGCGTAGTTTTGCCGGCTCCGTTTTCCCCCACGAATGCCAGCTTTTCTCCCGCTTTCAGGGTAAAATTCAGGTTTCTTACCGCCCATAAATCCGTATTAGGATACTTAAATCCCACATTCTCGAAGGTAAAGCCCTGCTGAATGGGTTGAGGAAAATCAATAGTGCTGGGCGAATCCGCTGACTTTTGGGATGCAATTAGCGGCTTCACGCTGAAGAAATCAAAGAAGTCTTGCAGGTAGAGAGCACCCTGGGCCATGCTGGAAAACTGATTCAGGATAGATTCTAGCTGACTACGCAGTCGGGCGAAGGAACCCGCTAAAAAGGTAAGATCACCTAAAGTAATCTGCCCATTTACGGTTTGCAGTACAATGATGACGTAAGCAGCATAGTAACCGATACTGCCGATAGCCGCGAGCACACTGCCCCAACGGGCCCGGGAGATAGCGATCTGGCGGTTCGCCTGGTAGTACTTATCGGCCAGGGCCGCAAACTGATTTACCAGATAATCGGACAAGCCGAAGATCTTCACTTCCTTGGCGGTTTCGTCACTGGCACCGATGTAGCGATAGTAGTCCAGCTCCCGGCGCTCGGGCGTCCATTGGTGGTTGAGCGAGTAAGTACGTTCGTTAAAGTGAGTCTCTCCCAGAAAGGCCGGAATTACCGCTATGGCAATCAGGGCAATGAGCCAGGGGCTGAGGGCAATTAGCCCGACGGCGAGGAAGCCAATAGTAATCAGACTCTGGAACTGCCCTAGTACCTGCGACATTAGCGCGGTGCGGCGGGTGGTTTGCCGACGGGCACGTTCCATCTTGTCGTAGAAATCGGCGTCTTCAAACTGCTGCAAATCCAGGCTGCCCGCGTGTTTCATCAGCCGTACCGAAGTTTCATTGGCAAACTTATCGCCCAGCAGGCTGTCTAGCAGTACGGTAGAGCGGTTAATGGCATCAGATACAATGGCGATGGCAAACTCAATACCGATGAGAGTGAACAGGTAGGTTAGGTCGGTATCGCCCGAGGTTTGGGTGAGCCGCACTACTTCGTCGATAATCAGCTTGCCAATGTAAAGGGTAGTGACCGGCACGGCGGCCCGGATAAATCGTAGTACTACGTTGGCAGTGAACAGCGTCGGACTGGTTTGCCAGATAAGCCGAAAGAAGGGCGGTAGCGTGCGTAATGCCCGAAACCGCTCTTTAAGCGATAGTTTTTCGGATGATGAGAATTGTGACTGATGCTTTTTTGCCATAAATATCTCCTGAGAAAGCTCTCCGGATGAGTAGACGAATAAGGAAGAGGAAAATTGTTAGAATGATAAGGTACCACGACAGAAGTTAGTTCCGTAGCCTCGGCGTGGTAAATCTCAATGCGAAATCTTATCTTCCCGACTAAACAGATTTTGCTATGATCGTTCGTCGCCAGTTTATCCGGCAACTATCCGCTGCCGCTTTAGGAACAACCTTGTTGCCTACAGTAGGACTCGCCCGCTCATCGGCCTCTAAGGTATATACCGTAACCGGGGCAATTGGTGCCAGTGAACTGGGCGTTTGCCTTACGCACGAACACGTGATGTCTAACTTTGGCGGAGAGCGCAGCTATGATCCCAACTACGATGTATCGGCCCTGAAGGCGCAAGTAGTTCCCTACCTGAAGAAAATTAAGTCACTGGGAGTGGATAGCATTCTGGATTGTACTACCGCTTACTTTGGGCGGGATGTAAAACTGCTGCGAGAACTTTCGGAAGAAAGCGAAATCTACCTGATCACCAACACCGGCTACTACGGAGCGGCCAACGACCGCTACGTACCTGAACATGCGTACGAGGAATCGGCGGAGCAACTGGCTGACCGTTGGGTAACGGAGTTTGAACGAGGGATTGACGGAACGGACATCCGGCCGGGCTTTATCAAGATTGCCGCTGACGGCGGAGAGGTATCGGAGATTGATCAGAAACTGATGCGAGCCGCCCTGAAAACCAGCCGTGCTACCGGTCTGACGATCGCCTGCCATACCGGAAATAATCCGGCGGTGCCGCAACTTGCACTGCATCTGATGGAAGAAGAAAACGCCCAACCCCAGTTGTGGATCTGGACGCACGCTCACCAGATGGATACGGCCGATGAATTGGTGAAAATGGCGCAGCGCGGTATCTGGATTTCGCTGGATGGCTTACGAATAAACGAGAGTGATAGCACTGAAAGTCAGGAAGTTATAAACCATCATTTCCAGCTTCTGCAAGCTTTGAAGGAGAACGGATTACTCGCCCAGGTGCTGATCTCGCACGACGGCAACTCCTTTCCTAGAGGTGGGGCTATCCGCCCCTACGAAGCTATCTTCACCCGCTTTATTCCTAGGCTCAAGAAGAGCGGATTTACTCCCGAAGAGATTGATCAATTACTCATAGAGAATCCCCAACGAGCGTTTGCCTATGGCAATTAGCAATGAACAATGTGCAATGTGCAATGAAGTAGAGATGCTTGTTTTATTAAGTAGTTGTATAAAGTCTTACGCCGTTTCCCCGGATGAGCGATAGCGAATTCCGGGGTCTCCCCACTACATAGGAGGGAGATGCCGGAACAGGTCCGGCAAGGATATGCCGAGATAATTACTATCATTTATTAAAAAGCCTATATCGCTAATTGCACAGGGTGCCCCGCACATTGTTAACTGACAACTACAATGCCCAGTATTTCCAGTAGCTGAGGTTCGTCTTTGAGTGCCATCTTGGCAACCCGGCTAAACTCCTGCTGCCAGGTTTGCAATTCAGCCATTGCGGCATTACGCTTCTGGGTGGCTGTCTCGGCGGCTCCTTTGTGTTGAAGGCGCTGCTCCCGCAGGCTGGTCAGCGTATCTACCATCGCTTTGGCCTGGGTAAGCTCGTCGGTTTTAATGCCCAGTTTGGCCATTTCTTTCCCGTCACCCAACTCCTGGTAGAAGTCTTCGGCCTGATCCAGAATGTCATTAATACGTTTGGGAATACCCTGGTGTAGCCGAAGATGATCCAGGCGAGCCGGATCGTTGCGGTACAGGGTTTTAGCTACGGTCCGGTGCTCGCGGTACTGTTGCCGGAACGTAGCCCAGTCGGTGCGCCACTGCCGGTCGGTATCCCGCTTGGCCCGGTAATCCTGCTTTTTGGTTTGCTGCGCCAGTAGAACTCCGTTCAGTATGCTTTCGGCATCGTCTACCCGCTGGGTGACGTAGCCCCATTCGCTAAGCTTCTGCTGAATGGTAGGGTTACTCTTGGCATTACGGATCATCGCCTGCGCGCCCTTCAACTGGTTGTTAATCGCTTGTTTTTTCATTGTACTCCGTGGTTTTTATTAATAAATATTTGCCTACTGATCGTCATTACGAGTGAGGGACGAGCGACGTAATCTCCTTCATAGAAACACTATGATGCTACGTGGGAGACTGCTTCACGTTCGTTCGCAGCCGCCGTGGCCCGGTGACGTGAAAATGAAATAGAATGATTTTGCAATATTAGCCGATACCACCACCGGGTGCCACTTACTTTCTGGCGGAGTATTACCCACGTAAGTTTAATTGGTGTAGCCCGGATGTAAGGTGAAGAAAACCCCTTGCTTTTCGGCTTTAGGAAAGCGTATGCGCCAATTTTACCTTACAAAAGAGAAAAACCGGGGTGGGCGGATGAAGCAATGGTTAGCGCGGGGCAATGCTTAAGACGCGCGCTGAAGCGTTGCCCCCCACGGGGCAGTGCTTGAGCACCGGATTTCTTACCTCCCCCGTACGGGGCAGTACTTGAGCGGCCCGATATAGTACATCCCCCTAGTGAACCACTGCTTAAGCAGGCGGATGAAGCACTGGTTTAAACTGAACTACCGCTTCAGCACGGAGATGAAGTAGTTACCCTACTTACTTTAGTACGTACATTGAGAAATAAAGCAGTAGTAGTTTATCTTTACAGCTTGACTGTTATTTTTGGAAAGAGTATGAACGGAGAGAGGTATCCGATGTTATTATGGTATCCTGGAGACATCATTATATTCCTAAATTTTATCTAGAAGGATTTACTAACCAGTCTGGTAAATTCATGATTTAAGAAAATCTAGATTTCTGCGGTCTGGGCGAAAGTTTTCTCCAAGAACTGTTTTCTTCGAGAAGAACGCAAATACATTCATCGAAGAAAATGAAATAGATGATTCTCTTGAAACAAATCATTATAGCAAAATTGATAATGATACAGCAAAGTTATTTTCTAAGATTAGATATGCTAGGCAAGAAGCTAATTTTGGAGTAACACACAATGAAATGCCTGCGCTGCAATTTTTCATTGCTGTTATGTACTGGAGGAACCCTAATAATTACAAACAAATCAAACATCTGATTGGATCGCGTGAGATTCATGAACTGGGGATAGTTTTAAAGAATAAAACCAATAGTGTAGTAAGGGATAGAAAATTCGAGAGGATGTTAAAAACTGATCCGAATTTCTTCAAAATAATGAAATACTGGCTCCCACTAATTACATATCCCCGAATTCTCGACAATAGTACTCCTTTAACAATCCAGTCTTTTCCGGAAGGATTACCCTCTATATGTTCAGATAATCCCATAATTTTTGAAAGATCAAATTATCCAGATGTCTACATGGACGATTTTATATTTCCATTATCCAACAACCTTGTATTCATCCGAGGAAATATGATAAATAATATATTGACGACAATTAAAGTTGAAATTGATCTAATAATTTTGAAGCAAGCAACGAAGTATGTAACGTGTACGGACGCGAGGTATATCCCTATGTTATTGAGATTATATCAAGATAACTACAGTTCGCTTCAAGATTTAAAAGCTTCTGTATTTAATCAACTACTCAATAAAAACCCCCGCTAATGGTAGTATTCCGAAGGGTCACTGCCATTTAGTAATGAAAAAGAGGAACTTTGTTCCGGGACGCGCAGTCCGGGCGGATGGGCATTGATCATCATCTTTCCTTATTTTACTAACATCACGGCAGGTGGGATCGGGACTAAGTCCCTGCCTTCATGGTATTGTTTGCAGTGCCCTTCGGAACACTACAAACAGCAGGGTCACTACCGTTTAGTAATGAAGAAGAGGAACTTAGTTCCGGCGGATGGGCATGGATGGTTATCTTTATTTACAAACATTACAGTATATTATCTGGGACTAAGTCCCTACCTTCATTATACCGTTTGCAGTGTCTCTTCGGAACACTACAAACAGCGAGGAATTACTAACTCAATAAACTAAAATTCGTAAGTTTGATAGAAACGGTATTATACTAGGATGAACTTACTTAACCGAATTACTATTGACCCGCAGATATGCCACGGAAAACCTTCAGTGCGGGGTATGCGCTGGCCGGTAGAAGTGGTCATTGATATGCTAGGGGCCGGAATGAGTACGGAAGAAATTCTGGAAGACCATCCGGAACTAGAACGGGAAGACATTCTGGCGTGCCTGCAATACGCTAAGCTTTCGCTGTCGGGACACAGCACCAGAGAAGTGGCCTAATGAAGTTTCTGTGCGATGTCCATATCTCTCATAAGGTAGTTAAACACCTTCGCTCATCTGGGTTTGATGGCTATGTTTGCTCGCTAATTTTAGTCTATCTGTTGCTATTCATCCGGAAATTACCGAATCAGGGAAAAATTTAAAACACTTTACTCGCGAAGTAGTCAATACATACGATGGCGTCAGGATTTTTTGCTCTATTTGATGATATAGCCGTGCTCATGGATGATGTAGCGGCTATGAGTAAAGTTGCTACCAAGAAAACGGCCGGCCTTCTGGCCGATGATTTGGCGGTGAATGCCGAGAAAGCTTCGGGCTTTGTCTCGGCTAGGGAGTTGCCGGTGCTATGGCAAATAACGAAGGGGTCTTTTCTCAATAAGCTCATCATTCTGCCGGTTGCTTTTCTATTGAGTGCTTTTCTCCCGGCGGCTATCGCTCCCATTCTGCTAGTAGGTGGGGTGTACCTGGCCTACGAAGGTGCCGAGAAAATATACGAGTACCTCTTCCACCGGGGCAAGATCAAGGCCCGCCCTAAAGTCACCGAAATGACCGAGGCCGAAGCCGTAGCCTACGAAAAGAAGAAGATAAAAGCAGCCATTGTTGTGGATTTCATCCTGTCGGTAGAGATTATCATTATCGCTCTGGGTGCCGTCATTGAGGAGCCGATTACCATACAGATTGTGGTAGTAACCGTAGTGGCCCTACTGGCTACCGTGGGGGTGTACGGCCTGGTAGCCTTATTAGTGAGAATGGACGACCTGGGCTATACATTGATTGCCTCAAGTGAAAATGAAAGCAGCATTAAGAAGAAGATAGGAGCTGCCCTGGTGAAGACGCTGCCGGTCATCATTAAAGGCTTATCGGTAATTGGCACGCTGGCGATGATCCTGGTGGGCGGGGGCATCTTTGTGCATAATATTCACTTCTTGCACGATCTGGTACACGCACTGCCAGCCATCATAGGGGAGTTTATTGTCGGTATAGTGGTTGGCTTTTTATCCTTACTTATCCTCAAAACCTTCTCTAAGCTCAGAGGCAAGAAAGAGTAGCCAATTAGTAAGGGCGGATGAGTATTATACATTATCACGAATACATAGGTATGGGTCAAAACGACATCGCTGGGTAGGGACATGATTAATCATGTCTTTACAAAGGGTAATTTTTTGAGATCATTCGATCACCAACATTCTTCTTACAAAATCATTCGTGATAATCATTATTGATCTTCGTCATTTTTATCTAGTGTTAGCAGAACCCTCGCCGCAGTTAGGTTGTATCTATACGTAGCATCATTTAGTTTTGAATCCATTTTTGGTTTATCATGAAACTGACTCGTCTTTTACTGCTTTTTCTGCTGCTAGTGCTCCTGGCTTTAGGGGGAGGTTATTTTTGGTTGCAGCAGGCGCTGAGTACTCCGGTAGCGCACGACCATGCTTCCGAGTACATCACTATTGAGCGAGGAATGGCCTCCGGTCAGATTGTGAGAAAGCTGGAAGATCAGCAGATTATACAAGCTCCGCTGGCCACCAAACTGTATATGCGGTTTTTTGCGCAGGATTTACAATTAGAGGCCGGCGATTACCTCTTTCCTTCGCCCATTAGCCCGAAAGAGGTATTGAGTAAATTGGAGGACGGTAGGACCCGCTCCAAAGCGGTAACGATTCCCGAAGGTTGGTCGAGGTTTGAGATGGCGGCACGTATTGCGGCCCAATTTCCGATAGAGCCCGCTCTAACGTCGGAAGAGGTGCTAGCCATGATGAATGATACTAGCCTTATTCAAGATTTTGCTCCTCAAGCTTCCAACCTGGAGGGTTACTTGTACCCTACTACCTACAACTTTGAATTTGGCACCCACCCGAAGGCAGTCATCGAGAAGATGGTTCAGCAGTTTAAGAGTGTCTGGCAGCCGGAATGGGACTCCTTGGCAGCCAGCATGGGTAGAGACAAGCACGAGATCGTTACCATTGCCAGTCTGATTGAAAACGAGTCTCAGGTAGATAGTGAACGTTCCTTAGTGGCTTCGGTAATTTATAATCGGCTAGAGAAAAGGATTCCCCTCGGTATTGACGCTACTAACGTGTATATCGCCAAGCTACTCAACCGCTGGGACGGGGTGATCCACAAAAGCGATGTTGAGGTAGACCACCCCTACAATACCCGCCGAATACAGGGCCTACCTCCGGGTCCGATATGCTCCCCTAGCAAATCGGCGCTGGAAGCAGCACTCAATCCGGCGTCGACTGAGTATTTATACTATGTTTTGGACGTGGAGGCGGGAGATGGTTCTCATAACTTCTACGCCGATGCCGCCGGGTTTGCCCAAGGAAAAGCCGAATACCAACGCTGGCTATCTAAGCAACGAAATAATTGATATACGTCCTGAGTAAATACTAGCCGACTGCCATCAAGTATTATCTAGCACTAGTCAGTACTAGCGCTCCTGCCTACTTTCGCCATTTGCAGCAATCTTTTCCTAAAAATTGTATATTGCTGTGTTAGTCAAGTTAGAGAAGGGCTTATTTGCCCAGCCACCGAAACGCATTATGAGTCCTACCGATATTGAGATAGCCCGAATCACTGACGAAATAAACGCTCATCCTGAGACAGAAACCTACATTATTTGCTGGATTAAGGGCGAAGTGGAAGGGCTTGAGATCAACGATACGGTATATAAGGATGTTGCGAATGCAGTCTTTTTATTCGCGCCCGAGCATCGCTGGCGGATTATCAAGAAGGCAACTACGGCTTCGTCGGGTTACGTACTCTACTTGCCTCGAGCGGTAATGGATCATCCAATCCTTAAAAACCTGCATATTAGTGAGGTTCGATTATTCAATACCGAAGAGATCCCCAAGATTATTCTGACGCCCGGCATTGAGATACGGATACAGGCTATTCTGGAAATGCTGGACGAACTACTCAGCACCCACCTCAAGCACCGCGAAGAAGCAATTCTCTCCCTAATCAATACCCTGTTCGTATACTGTGATGGTAAGTGTAACATCAAGTCGGTAATTAGCCAGAATAATGCTAAGTCGACGTTGGTGTATAAGTTTAAGAAGCTGGTTAACCAGCAGTTTAAAGAGTACCACGAGGTGGGGGATTACGCCAATACCCTGAATATCTCGGATAAATACCTGAACGAATGCACTAAAGAAGTTTTAGGAGTAAATGCTAAAAACCTCATTGACGAGCAGTTGACCATGCAGGCCCGGCATCGGCTCAAATTCACTGACAAAACGGTGAAAGAAATCAGTTATGATCTGGGCTTTTCCTCGCCGGAGTACTTTAGCTTCTTCTATAAAAAGCAGACCGGAGACACTCCCACCCAGGTTAGAAAAGGCTAACGGTTCCATTATTCTAAGTGATTACAGTGTTTTTCGCAGTTTCCCTCAGGTACGGTATGGTATCTTGCTCTTGATACTTAAACCAAACTTACTATGGACAGAAAACACTTTATTAAAACTTCGGGCTTAGGACTGGGAGTGGCGTTAACCTTACCGGTAACCATGAGCAAAGGTACCCCCCAACTGGCAAATGCTAATCTGGAACCTAAAATCGTAAAAGACGGCAACGGTGAAGTGCTCAATGTGATTGGCGACATACAGACCCACAAACTGCTAGGAAGCGAAACGGATAACCAGATTGTGGAGTGGGTAGATGATGTTGATCCGGGAGTAGGTATTCCGCCGCACGTACATACGCTGGAAGATGAAATATTCCGGGTAGTGAAAGGAGAAGTAGAGATTGTGGTTGACGGAAAAGCTACGGTACTCAAAGAAGGTGATATTGCCTTTGCTCCTAAAAACGTACCTCACTCCTGGACAGTGGTCGGCACCGAGAAAGCAAAAATGATCACCAGCGCTTTTCCCGCCGGTATTGAGAAGATGTTTCACGAGTTAGCCAAACTACCTCCCGGCCCACCCGACTTTGAAAAGGTAGCCAAGATCTGCGGCGACCACGGGATTAAGTTTGTGTAAGAGGTTACGCTCGCTATTCATATGGAACAATCTTTATTTGCTCAGTCTGCCACCTCAGGAATACCGTAGGGGCCGTCTTTCAGTAGTACGATGGAAGGATTGGGTGTGTTGGATGAATCGATAGCGTGCTGAATGGCGGCCTCGGTGATGCGGGTGATCTTTTCTTCGTGGGTAAGAGGCTGGAGCTCAGCCTGATCTAGCAGTTGGAAGCCCGGCACACCCGGTAGGTGCTTGTACTCGGCATCGGGAATTTCCAGGGCGCAGTAGATGAGGTTATCCTCTCGTTCAATGCGGGTGAGCACCTTGCTCCACATTTGTACCTGCCACTGCTCCTGAATCATCTCCCACTGCGGGTCGCTGATCATCCGAAGGAACTCGGTCTTTCCGTGCTCGGCTAGTAGTTTTAACGATTGTTTGTAACCTCTTCCGCCTACCGGGTCGGTATCGGTGTTTTTGGCTACGATGATGATCTTTCCGCCGGGTTTCACCGCCCGGGCCGCTTCAATGGCGGCTTTCCCCGCCTGGTAATGATTGATCCCCACAAAGCCTGCCGGGATAATCACAATATCGTAGTGCTGCTCCAGTGGTACCACTACGTACTCCCGGATTTTTGCTACCGCCGCCTGATGCGCTTCTACCAAATCACCGGCGTACACTCCGGTCATGCGCTTTTCCGCATCCAGGGTGGTATTGACCAGAAAATCGCAACCCGCCATCTGCGCTACCTCCAGCGATTCATCGTTCAACGGATTGCCTTCCAGTACCAAATCAGCCGCTTTAGCCGAACTGAGAAACTTAGCCCCGTGGAATATTTTGAGCGTTTTTATTCCCACAATGCCCGGGCAGATACCCTTGCGTCCCCCTGATGCTCCGGCCATAAAGTGGCTTTCTACCAGTCCGGTCACAATCTTGAGGTCGGCTTCGTAGTACTGCCGGTTTACGGTTACTTCCGAACCTCGGGAGGTAGTTCCCAGATGGATCAGATGATCGTCATTATCGTACTCATGGTTGGTCACGTTCACTTCTCCCAACCCCGACTCCTGCAAGCCCAGCATGGCTTCAATCTCCTCCGCTTCCATATTCCGGTGCGAGCCGGCTCCAATGATGACGGTAATTTGCGGTTGGGTAAAGCCCGCTTCCAGCAAAGTGCGGATGATGTAACGCATAATGCCCTGTTCGCCCCGGTAGGGCACCGGCCGGGTATTATCCGATACCACAATCACCGCCTGAGTCTCGGGATTGCTTTCAAGTTTCTTCCGTCCAATCTCCCGTAGTGATGGGGAATTGATGGGATATTGTAAAGCGTCGGTGATTCCTTTAGGCAGTGGAATGGCTTCGGGGTTTCCGGCCATACCTCGTACATCTACCGGATGCTCGCAGTTGACATCAATAAATCCTTCACCGTATTCTATTTTTAGTTTCATATGCAATTATTGTAGTCTTAATGTTGGAGTTATATTCATCAAAAGCTATGGCAGTAAATACAGTCTGATGAGATTTTTTCATCCTATAATCGAACTGATCTAGAAGTTTTCGCACGAATTAGTATAGCCATTAGCTCAGTAAATATACGCATTTCGTCATCCCGGAAGTTTCTGAAGCTAAGCGGAAGAGACTATCCGGGATCTTGGGCATCATTGCTCGCGATCCCGGATAACCCCTTTCACTACTTTACAGGTGTTTCCGGGATGACGTAGTGGATAGCGCTTCCCCAAATTAGAGATCGTAATACAAGTGGGTTACTGCTTCATTCTACACCAACCTTTTCCGAATGGGAAAGGCCTGGGCGGGATTTTTTATTAGCAATTGATCAACTTCGGTTTCGGTAAAGCCCTGATTTTTTAGTTCGGGGACGAACTTCTCCAGCAGTACAGCGTGACTGCGGTACTGTCCGCCGTCGGGTTCGCCTACATGGTACCAGCCAGCGTCGCAGGAAACCAGCACCTGCTCCAAAAATCCCGCTTCCTTTATAGCTTTTGCCTGCCGAGCATGATCCACGTAACTGCTTTCACTGACCCCGTCGAGTTCTATCCAGGCTCCCTGCTTAGCCGCTTTCACATGATTCTCGTGCCCTTTGCCCTGGGCGTGAACCCAAATAAACGCACTGGGATGCACTCCGGCATCCTGAACAATCTGGAGCTCCTCCAAGGCTGCGGCAGCATCGCCGGTATGGGCGGCAATGGTCAAACCTGTTTCCCGGTGGGTGAGGGCGGCGGCTTCAACCAGCTTTTGATCGTAATCAACCAACGGGCCGTTGTTTACGCCAATCTTAATGAAGCCAGGACGGATGCCGGTGCCGTCAATGCCATTTTCGTATTCATCTACCCAGCGCTGCGCTAATTGTTGAGGAGACTCTTTGGCTACGAAATCGGGTAGAAAAATACCGTCGCGGGCGCCGTAGAGTCCGGTGTTGGTCAGTATCTGCAAACCACTGGCTTCGGCGAGTCGTTCCAGCAGCTTTACATCGCGACCTAAATAATTGGGAGTACACTCTACAAAGGTCTGAGCACCCAGTTGCTTAAGCTCTTTCAGATAGGGCAGCACTTTTTCAAAAGCTTCATCAGCATTATAGCGGTCAGGACTAACCTGGTCAGCTCCAATAAAATCAACTAAAACGTGCTCGTGGGAAAAAGTCAGCCCCATTTGCCCGGGGGCGATAGGGCCGGCTACGGTTTGTACGGTAGCGGTTTCCAGCCAGTGAAAATCAGAAACCTCTAGGCAACTGAGTATTCCGGCAGCGGAGGTTTTCTTTAAAAAATTTCTTCGGGACAGGTACATAATTAAGTATTTTGAGGCTATGGTTGTTGCTTTTAGAATGGTCAAAATATTGTTTTCTTCGCATAATTCCACGTATTTCTGCACCTATGGAGCATCTGCTTTTATTTTCCGGTATTGCTGCGGTACTGTTAGCCATTAATCACTTGCTAATCAACCAAATTTCGGCTCTACGGAAAATCCCGCGTAGCAAGTGGCTGTCTATTGCCGGAGGTATCTCGGTAGCTTATATTTTCATTCACGTGCTGCCCGAACTAAAGGAGTGGCAGGAGGAATTTACCGGTGAAGGAGAAGATGGTTTTATCAAGCATCATATGTACCTAGTGGCGCTGGTGGGACTGGCAGTATTCTACGGAGTTGAACGAGCCGCTAAGATGACTGGTCCCTCCCGTAGGAAAGATGAATCTACTGATTCGTCTGAACTGGCAGTGTTTTGGGTACACATTGTTTTCTTTGCGTTTTACAATCTGTTGATTGGCTTTTTGCTGGTGCACCGCGATACGCCGGGATTGACAGAATTGGCCCTCTTTACTATTGCCATGGTATTTCATTTTGCCATAAATGATCATGGGCTGCACGACCATTACGCTCAGCGGTATCGCTCGGTAGGCCGGTGGGTACTTTCGGTAGCGGTTTTGCTAGGCTGGCTGATAGGGGCACTTATCCCAATTGCTGAGGTGGGTGTTGCGTTGATGTTCGCTTTTATCGGTGGCGGAACGATTTTGAACACGCTGAAAGAAGAGCTACCCGAAGAGCGAAAAAGCAATTATTGGGCATTTATCGCTGGCATTATTATTTATACGTTATTACTGTTACTTATTGCGTGAGTGTGTTGCCTGAATATACCGTCCAACAGTTAGCCCTGCGTAACGGACAGGATCGGGAAGAGGTCTGGTGTGCTTACCGAGGCATCATCTATGACGTGAGCGAATCGCGGCTGTGGCGGCAGGGAAAGCACTACGAACATTGGGCGGGGCAGGACCTGACGCACGAATTAGCGGATGCTCCGCATACTGAAAAGGTATTTAGCCGTTTTACTCCCGTAGGTAAACTAAAAAACTCACTCTGATGCGCGTTCGACGATTTATCGCTTTGGTACTGTTGCTGGGCATTCCCTTTTTTATTGGCTACCAATGGCAGAACTGGACCAATCCCCTTCCGGAGGGGCCAACTGATATAGAGGTTACTACCAAACTGATTACAGAGATTGAGGCACTGGGCAAGATGGAATTGGTAAAATACCGATTTCAGGAAGTAACCGAGGTGAAAGAACTTAGCAAGGAGTTTATGAATATTCTGAAGCTAGATTCGGATGCCAAGGCTGTGCTGATTACTAAGGGCGAAGCGGCCGGTTGCCTGGATTTACTGAAGGTAAGCGCCAATGATGTAAGAATTACCGCCGATACGGTCTGGATGCGGTTGCCCGACCCGGAAATCTGCTACTATAAACTAGACTTGGAAAATACCCGTCTCTACTCGGTAGAAACCGGATTCTTTACCGACCGTGATCAGTTTATTTCCCGCGCCTACCGGCAGGCCGAGCGCGAGATTAAAAATGCAGCTACCAACTCGGGCATTCTGGACGAAACTGAAGTGAACGCCCATCGCATTCTGCGCCCAATGCTGGAAGAACTTTCCGGCAAAACCATTATCTTCACCAAGCAACTTCCAGCTACTCGTATTGCTCCAGCTGATTAAGAGATTTCTATATTAAATTCTATTTAGGGAAAACATTGACTAGGAACTGATTTCGGATATTGCGGTAGATGTAGAAGTCGGAATCAATGCTGGCTATTTCACCAATTTTATAGTTCTCAGAAGCAACGATCAACGAAGCATCAGCTAGATCCATCGGAACATCGGAAAACTGTTGACTTAGCGCAATCAAGCGATTTACATGGGAGCGATCTAATTCTGCTAACTGTAACCCTCCCCGCTTAATCCATTTTAGAAAATCAATTTGAACAGCCGTACTAAAACTTAATATATGAGACGTTTCGGTAACGACCGGCCAGGTTGTCAATAACCCTCCTGAATAGTTCTGTAAGAAATCAATGGCTGCAGAATGATACTGATCACTCTTATCAAACAGTGCAATTAAAGGCCCCGCATCAATGAGAATACTTTTCATTCAGCTTGGCTTTCAACTTTTCCTTATAGTTAACCGAGTTATCTGATTGTCCACTTCCTTTTCTACCGAATAAATCCTTTCCTAACTCATACGGGCTTGCGGTGGTTTGAGCTTGTTGTAAGTATAGCGTTAAAGCTTCTTTTACTACCTGAGATTTTGTTTTTTGTTGCTGCTCACAAAATTCTCGCAGCTCCTTTTCAGTTTTATGGGGTAATCGGACTGTCAGCATAAAAAACCAGTAATTGTAATACACTAGTATTACGTTTTAAAATAGTGTTAAGTTCTTACTGAACTATATTCAAGGAAACAGATTGCCTTAAACCTCATCGAGCGGTTGATTAAATTTCGCTTATTCTACCATTTTTCTAAGTCGATCAGCGCTTATTTCATTAAAATACTTAATAATGCGGTCTGACTCCTCCAGCTCCGGACGGAGTTCGTCGGCAGGGTGGGTAGTGGTAATAGCCACTACGGACATTCCGGCTCGTTTGGCGGATTGCACTCCCGAGATAGAATCTTCAATTACGATGCAGCGTTGGGGAGGGATATTCAGCCTCTGGGCAGTTTTTAGGTAGATTTCCGGATGGGGTTTACCGTGGGTAACGTCGGTTTGGTCAAGAATCACCTCAAAATATGCTCCCAATTGGGTTTCGTACAGTACTACTTCTACGTTTTCGGGTGGGGCTGAGGTGGCGATGGCAATACGGGCGTTTTCTCTTTTCAGGGTTTCCAGTAAATTCTCCAGCCCGTCCAGAGCCTGAATCGTTCCGCGCATTTCGTTGCGGATTTGTCCGTCTAGCTTCTCGCCGGTTTCCCTGATAAATACTGACGAGCATTCTTGGCCAAGCAGTCCATTTACGGTGTCGCGGGTAGTTCGTCCGAATACCAGCGAAGCCAGCTTTTCGGAGGATAGTTCAATCTGGTGTTCTCGGCAAAAGCCTTCCCAGGCGCTGATCACGTAAGGGTTGCTGTTGATGATGACCCCGTCCATATCAAAAATTACCGCAAAGTTTTTCATAGAAGAAACTATTTGATCTCAAAAATCAGCGTAACTCAGCTTGATTCGTATTCTAAGCTATCCGCATCGCTTTCTACCATTCCTTGAGCGTCAGTCATTCTTTTACTCTTATCATATTGATGACCTTCACCGAAGTGAGAGTGTCCGTGCTCTTTTCCGGTTGGAAATCCGGCCTCGTCAGTGGTGAACGACAAGTAGGTGGCTTTGTTTCTATCGGTCCACTGACTATCTGCGAGAGTTTGGGTACCCTCGGGGCCCACGATCTTCGCCTGCTGCATTCACTCGCGGGCAATTTCGTTTTCACTGCTGGTAAACGTACCGTTGAAGAAATACAGTTGAGTTGCCTGATTAGGAGGTAAAATATAAAAATCTATCTTGAGGAACAGGCCGTGGACGCTAAATACAAGATATCCCAGGCCTAAGCTAGCAAGTCGCTTGATCATACGTTAGTAGGCTAGATAAACCTAAAAGAAAATACGGAGAAGGGAGAGAAAACTAGTGTTTATTTTCCTCAGAAAAGTCGGTGTAGCAGCGGTTGATGGCTAGCACCAAATCGTATTGGTTGGAACGCTCAATAAAGTCTTCCTCAAACTGGCAGAAAATCATAAACTCATCCAGCGACTCGTCGGTCAGGCCGGTAATTTTGCCCACCATTTCGCGGTTGTACTTACGGGAAAGGCGTTGACGACGCTCGTAGTCTTGTTGGGCCTGGCGGGCCATCCGCTCGTACTTGGCTCTCTTATTAAATCTTTCAGCAATGAAGGAGACTGGGTTCAAGGGACTGGCCTTAGGCTCACGGCGCGGACCTTCGTAGGAGCCGGGAATAACTACGTCGGGCGACTCTTCCGGCAGATCGTCTAGTGCCAGAATGGCTCGTTTGAAAGATTCTACATCTTTAAAGGCAAATACGGTAACATTCTCCAACTCATAGGTCTGCTCACTCATCCGGATTTGCAGATCGTAGTTGTTGGCCTGCGCGGTATCACCGAAGTACAGAAAAGCCGGTTCGTAGCCTACGGATGAAATACGGATGGTATCGTTACGCTGAAAGGTCAGATAAAAAAAACCGTCTTCATCGCTAATCACTCCGGTTTCGGTAGTTAAGTTAGTGACGGTAGCGAACGACAGTGGCTGGTCCTGATCATCCACGATATTTCCGGAAACCTTGATACTACCTTCAGGAGTGCTTTGCGCTAACGCCCCCAGGGCAATTAGCCATAAACCAGAAATCAGGGATAAAAACCGCATAATTAATAATCAAAATTACGTAAAAGCTACGCAGTACACCAGCATTTAACAATCTTTAACGTCCGAATCATTCCCGCACCAAGATCAAAAACAAACCTAATGGATGAGTGATTGAATAATTGAGTGAATTAGTTTTAGTCCACAGTCATTAGTCCTTTGTCACTGGTAGTTGTACATTTCTCCTACCTTCAAGCCCAAATCTCAGACCCAAAACTTGTAACTCCGAACTCCTATCTTCCGTCTTCCAACTTCCCACTGTCATCATTATCAACTGTCTATTGTTAATTTTCAACTTTTCTGCTTCCATTTGATATTACATCCAACGCTGGGAGTCTGGTCTTTATTGACTCCCACTCCGGCAATCAACGAATCCAGTGCGGCTCGCACGTCTCGTCCGGTCACAGGAATTTTGGTATCAGGACGTGAATCGTCAAACTGGCCGTGGTAGGCTAGCTTCAGGTCAGCGTCGAAAACGTAAATATCGGGCGTGCAGGCAGCTTTGTAAGCCTTGGCTACTTCCTGCGATTCGTCGTACAGATAAGGAAAATTAAACTTCCACTTCTTGGCCGTTTCTTTCATCTTATCCGGCCCGTCTTCCGAGTATTGTTCCACATCATTAGAACTGATAGCGACCATTGAAACGCCCTTCGACTTATAATCTTCGGCTACTCGCGCGATTCCGCCTTTGATGTGCTTCACGTAGGGGCAATGATTGCAGATAAACATAATCACCGTAGCCTGTTCGCCTTTTACATTGGACAGGCTTAGCTTTTGATCGGTATGAGTATCGGGTAGCGAAAAATCGGCGGCGGGGGTGCCTAGGGGCATCAGGTTGGATTCTGTAGCTGGCATAAAAAATTGGTTTTGGTGGTTACAAAAAAGTTTTGGTATTTTATTCTCTACTATTTATAACTCACAACTCCTAAAAAAGATATGATCTCTATGAGAGAGTTCAACCTAACGCTGTTCTATCTGGCGATTTTTCTTACGATTAGTGGCTACGCTCATCGAACTAACGCTCAGCAATCCGATGACTTACCCAATATCGTTTTCATATACGCCGATGATATGGGCTACGGCGACGCGGGTTGCTACGGAGCTACTGATATTGAAACTCCCAACATTGATCAGATTGCCCAGAACGGCATTAAGTTTACCGAATTTTACTCCGTTTCGCCGGTGTGTAGCCCGTCCCGCTATGGACTGATGACCGGCCGTTACCCAGCTCGCGATGGCATTCACGGGGTGTTCTTTCCCGAAAGCTGGACCGGTATGGACACCGCCGAAGTGACGATGGCCGATATGCTGAAGGAAGTTGGTTACGCTACTGGAATAGTGGGCAAGTGGCATTTGGGCCATCGGCGGGAGTACTTACCGCTGCAACGCGGCTTTGATTACTACTTCGGCATTCCCTACAGCAACGATATGGAAGCGGTGGTGTATCTGGAGGGAAATGAATTGGCGGAGGAGGACGTAGACCAGCGCTACACCACCAAAACCTATACTGAGAAGGCGGTACAGTTTATAGAGGATCATCAGGATGAACCCTTCTTTCTCTATATGCCTCACTCTATGCCGCACGTGCCGCTGTACGTCTCGGAGCAATTTGAAGGATCTTCCGAACGGGGTTTGTACGGCGATGTGATTCAGGAGCTGGACTGGAGTGTAGGCGAAGTACTGCAAAAACTAAAAGATATAGGAGTGGAAGAAAACACCATCGTAGTAGTATCCAGCGATAACGGCCCCTGGCTCACCATGATTGACCACGGTGGCTCCGCCGGCCCGCTTCGCAGCGGAAAGCAGACTACCTTTGAGGGCGGGATGCGCGTGCCCTGCGTCATGCAGTGGAAAGCGCAGGTAGAAGGGGGGCAAACTATTGACGGAATGCACAATATGATGGACTGGTTTCCTACTTTTGCCGCTATTACCGGAGCTTCTTTGCCGGATGATAGACCCATTGACGGAGTGAATATTGCTCCGGTGCTGCGGGAAGGAAAAGAACGGGAGGGCGATCAGTTTATGTACTACTCCCACCGTACCGGAGACGTAGCCGCTTACCGTAAAGGCGACTGGAAACTCAAACTGCCCATGGAAAAACCCTACAACGGACGTTACACCTACGCGGGTGAAGCACCACACGGCATGCTGTTATTCAATTTGAAGGAAGACCCCGGCGAGCAGCGTAACCTGGCCGATGAGCACCCTGAGATGGTAGAGCAGATGCAACGAGAAATTGAGCAGTTTAAAGAAGACTTAGGTGAAACCCGCGAAACCCATCGCTTTAAGCCTCCGGCAGACAAAAGCCATAACGAATATCTCAAAGAAAAATACGGTAGCAGCCAATGATCACCCGCTTGATTTACTTCCTGTTCGCTGCCAGCTTACTGGCCTGCCAGTCTTCGCCTTCCGTTGAGCAAGATGAACGCCCCAACATCATCATCATTATGGCTGATGATATGGGCTACACTGATCTGGGCTGCTTCGGCTCCGAGATCAACACTCCCAACATTGATCGGTTAGCCGATAACGGGTTGATCATGACGCAGTTTTATAATACCGGTCGTTGCTGCCCCACCCGGGCGTCGTTGCTTACCGGGTTGTACCAGCATCAAGCGGGTATTGGTCATATGGTAGGTGACATGGGGCGTCCCGCTTACCAAGGTTATCTCAATAATCAGTGCGTCACTATCGCGGAAGTACTGAAAGAGGCGGGTTACACTACGCTGATGACCGGTAAGTGGCACGTAGGCAGCCGAAAGGAGCACTGGCCCCTTCGGCGGGGATTTGACCGCTTCTACGGCATTCCTCAGGGTGGGGGAATGTACTACTATCCGTTTAACAATCGGGTAGGCCGGTTTGTAGTGTTAGACAGCACGCAGGTGGAGTTGGATAGTGCCAATTTTTACTCAACCGTCGCTTTCAACGAATACGCGGTGAAGTTTCTGGAAGAGCAGCGTAATTCAACTAACCCATTTTTTCTGTATGTGGCCCACATCGCTCCTCACTTCCCACTACAGGCACCTGATTCGGCTATTGCTAAATATCGGGGAAAATATCGGGTGGGCTTTGAAAAAATCCGGCAGGATCGTTACCAGCGGGCTCAGGAGTTGGGCATCATTCCCCAAGATGTGGCCATGTCGCAACCCGATAGCCTGGTGTGGGCGTGGGACAATCTGACTCCGGCCCAGCAGGATACGATGGATCTGAAAATGGCAGTATACGCCGCCCAGGTGGATATCATGGATCAGGGCATTGGCGATATTATTGACAAACTGGAGGATATGGGCGAGCTAGATAATACGGTTGTGATGTTTCTTTCAGACAACGGGGCTACCCGAGAGTATATTGACCGAAATCCTAGTCCGGCCGATACGGCAGCCATCGGCACGCGCTTTAGCTGGGCCTCCTACACCGCTTCCTGGGCCAATGCCAGCAACGTGCCTTTCCGGCTCTACAAAAGCTGGGTGCACGAAGGGGGTATTGCCACTCCGTTCATTGTTCATTATCCCCAACAGATCCGACAGCGCCGTATTGACCGGCAGGTCGGCCACGTCATCGATCTGATGGCCACCTGCGCCGACCTGGCCCAAACCGAATACCCTCAGCAGTATCGGAATCAGGAAATAAAACCTACCGAAGGTATTAGTTTAGTTCCAGTTATACGGGGCAACACCATTCAACGGAATCAACCGCTATTTTGGGAGCATATGGGTAACCGCGCAATCCGGGATGGCGACTGGAAGCTAGCTGCCCCTGGCCCAACCAAGGATTGGGAATTGTACAATATGGCCGAAGATCGCTCTGAAACCCAAAACCTGGCGGACCAATACCCCGAGCGTACCCAAGAGCTAGCCCAAAAATGGCAAAATTGGGCCGACCGGGTAGGAGTAGTTTCCTGGGATGAACTTGCTAATCGTTAGAGGGGATGTTATGGTGCGTAGTGTTCAAGTGCTCAAAGTTACTCAGTTTTCGTGAACACCTAAAAACATGAACACACTTAAGTATTCTGACAATCTGTCATAGTGCAACTGCTTGGCATACCCATTGATGTTATCATTATAACGAATTGAAACACCAACTTTATAATAGATTTTTACATTATGGGAAAAGTAATAGGAATAGACTTAGGAACCACCAACTCTTGTGTGGCGGTGATGGAAGGTAACGAGCCGGTCGTCATCCCCAACAGTGAGGGTGGCCGCACTACTCCCTCTATCGTAGCTTTTTTGGATAATGGCAACGGAGAGCGCAAAGTAGGTAGCCCGGCCAAACGACAAGCAATCACGAACCCGCAGAACACCATTAGTTCGGTGAAGCGGTTTATGGGTAAGAAGTATTCGGAAGTCTCGGAGGAGATGAAGAACATTTCTTACCAGATAGAAAAAGGAAATAACGACACCGTACGGGTAAAGATCGGTGATCGTATGTATACCCCCCAGGAGCTTTCGGCAATGATTCTTCAGAAAATGAAATCAACCGCTGAAGATTATCTGGGAACGAACATTACTGAAGCAGTAGTTACCGTACCAGCCTACTTTAACGATGCAGAACGTCAGGCTACTAAAGAAGCAGGGCAGATTGCCGGTCTGGAGGTGAAACGAATTATTAATGAGCCAACGGCCGCAGCACTGGCTTACGGTTTGGACAAGAAAAATCAGGATCTTACCATTGCAGTATATGACTTAGGCGGAGGTACTTTTGATATCTCTATCCTGGAATTGGGTGATGGTGTTTTTGAAGTAAAGTCTACCAACGGTGATGTTCACTTGGGTGGTGATGACTTTGATTCCCGTATCATCAACTGGTTGGCTGAAGAATTTGAGAAAGAAAACGGTATTGACCTTCGGAAAGATCCGATGGCATTGCAACGCCTCAAAGAAGCTGCTGAGAAGGCTAAGATTGAGCTCTCCAGTGCTACCAGCACCGAAATCAACTTACCTTATATTATGCCGGTAGACGGTATTCCCAAGCACCTGGTACGTACTTTGTCCCGCTCCAAGTTTGAGCAGCTAGTAGACGATCTGGTACAGCGAACGTTAAATCCCTGCAAGCAGGCTCTGAAAGATGCCGGTATTTCTGCTTCTGAAATCAACGAAGTAATTCTGGTAGGAGGTTCCACCCGTATTCCGAAGATTCAGGAAGAAGTAGAAAGCTTCTTTGGCAAGAAGCCTTCTAAAGGGGTAAATCCCGACGAGGTAGTAGCCATTGGAGCGGCTATCCAAGGTGGAGTATTCAGTGGTGATGTGAAAGACGTACTGCTACTGGACGTAACGCCGCTATCACTGGGTATTGAAACTATGGGTGGTGTATTTACCAAACTCATCGAATCCAATACTACGATTCCTACTAAGAAGTCAGAGACATTCTCAACGGCATCGGATAATCAGCCTTCGGTAGAGATTCACGTACTGCAAGGTGAGCGCCCTATGGCCAAAGATAACCGTACTATCGGACGTTTCCACCTAGACGGAATTCCACCAGCACCACGAGGGGTACCGCAGATTGAAGTAACCTTTGATATTGATGCTAACGGTATCATGAACGTATCGGCTAAAGATAAAGGTACCGGTAAAGAGCAGAAAATTCGCATTGAGGCTTCATCCGGGCTTACCGATGAGGAAATCGAAAAAATGCGTAAGGAGGCGGAAGCTAATGCTGAAACCGATAAGCAGGAGCGCGAGAAGATTGAGAAGATCAATGCGGCTGACTCACTGATTTTCCAAACCGAGAAACAGTTGAAAGAGTACGGCGACAAGTTGTCCGAAGGAAATAAGAAGCCTATCGAAGATGCTTTAGCTGAGTTGAAAACTGCGCATCAGTCTCAGGATGTGAGTGGTATTGACGCCGCTATGGAGAAACTGAATGCTGCTTGGCAGAACGCTTCTCAGGAAATGTATCAGGCCGCAGGTGCTGATGCTACTGCTGGAGCAGGAGCTGGTGCCGACCCTAATGCAACTGCAGATAAAGGTGCGGAAGGTGCGGCTGACGCAGATGTTTCCGACGTAGAATACGAAGAAGTGGACGATAAAGACAAACAGTAATTTATCCTCTCTCTTTTAAATATGATAAAAGCCCCGTATTGGGGCTTTTTTTTTGCAAGCAGTTCAACGCTCATTTTGCCGTACTAACCGTAGTTTTCTTACTTAAGGTTTCTCTGGATCAAATAGATGTAAATTGAAAGAGACTATTTTGCTTATTTAAGAATAAAATTATAATTCCAGACACGATCTACTAGCACAACCAGTTATGGTTCACCAAAAAATATTTTAGTTTTTTCGGTTTTTCTAACCATGTAATGAATTAGCGAAATTGTTCAAAAATTATTCACAAACAATTCTATACATTTATGACATAGGGATGGGTGAACTCATTGGAAGATGTATTGAATTATATGAAGAATAAACTTGGTTCAATAGTACAACAAACATTACGGAAGAGCTTTCAACCCATCGAACCACAAATGAGGTTGACCTAGAAAATTAAAATTATAGTTGTCCCGAGAATACTCGAGTAAGATTGACTGCACTTTTAAAAAGAACAGGATACTAATTCTAGTAATATTATGCACATTCATCAATTTTCTAACATGAGAATAATACATTTCCTATTACCTAATCAATTGATCCATCGTTAGTGGGGTTTAAATAGTAATTTGCTAAGTGTGTCATGGAATCAATAATATCTATTTGTGGAAAGGTGCTCAGTGGTGAAGGATTTATGCCTCACGGACACTGCTATTTTTGGCAGCCCGATATACTCTGGCTGCACGCACTATCGGACGGAATAACCGGCTTGGCCTACTTTCTTATTCCAGTAGCTATATTTTTGTTTATGCAAAAGCGTCGGGATATCCATACGGCTAAACCGATCTTCTGGCTATTCATAGCATTCATTGTTTCTTGTGGGTTAACCCACTTTATGGAGATCTATACCATTTGGTATCCGGCTTATCGGGTATCTGGCTGGCTAAAAGCGGTAAACGCCATTATTTCGCTGGCTACTGCTATAGCGATTTGGCCACTCGTTCCTAAGTTATTGAGAATTCCTTCGGCCACGAGTTTGAAGAAAGTAAACGCCGAATTGCAGCAAGAGATAGAGAAGCGTATCCAAATTGAGCGGGAACTACAGTTGCATAAAGATGACTTGGAGGTTTTGGTGGCTAATCGCACTCAAGACCTGGAAGGGGCTATGTTGCAGATTAAACACGAAGCTCGTGATCGGCAGAGAGTTCAGGAACAGGTTAACTTTCAGGCCTCTTTATTGGACCAGGTGGACAGTAGCATTATTGCCGCAGATACCGATCGTAAAATAGTTTATTGGAATCAGCATGCTGAACGTTTATTTGGCTGGACTAAAATTGAGGCACTCGGTAGAAAGACGAATGAATTGTTGCTACCTCAGGATGGATTAGCCAAAAATGAAGTCCGTTATCGAGAACTTTCCCAAAATAAGCACTGGGAGGGTGAAATTACTATGAAACACCGCAGTGGCAAAACTTTTCCGGTTCACGTTAGTGCGGCAACATTGACTGACGAAGAAGGTGAAGAGATTGGCTACTCACTAGTATGCTTTGATATGACTGATCAAGCGCGAGCGGAACGTAAACTGCGGCGGGATAAGGAAAAAGCGGAACGGACAGCGCTTGCCAAGCAGGATTTCCTATCTACTATGAGTCACGAAATTCGTACCCCGCTCAACGTGGTGGTTGGTATGACCCGCCTGCTCATGGATGAGAACCCTAAGAGTTCGCAGATGGAGTACCTAAAAAGCCTTCAGTTTTCGGCCAATCATCTGCTGGTTATTATCAATGATATACTGGATTTTTCTAAAATCGAATCCGGAAAGATTAAGCTGGAAAAGATTAGTTTTAGTCCCAGAGAAGTAGCCGAAGGAATTGCCAACGCCTTTAAATTTCGATCAGAAGAGAAAAATATCAGCCTGCGGGTTGAGTGGGACGATACTATTCCAGAACGCTTGGTAGGCGATGAAGTCCGCTTTACTCAGATTTTGAACAACTTGGTAGGGAATGCTATCAAGTTTACTGAACAGGGCTTTGTCTCTATCCATGCTAAGTTACTAAACAGACGAGACGATAAGTACGAGATTAAGTTTGAAGTACGAGATACCGGCATCGGTATTCCAAAAGATCGGTTAAAAACTATTTTTAACGGCTACACTCAAGCCTCATCCGAAACCACCCGTAAGTTTGGCGGTACCGGCCTGGGGCTTACCATCTGCAAGCGACTAATTGAGATTCAAAAGGGTAATTTGCAGGTGCGTAGCAAAGAGGGGTTAGGTAGCAATTTCTGTTTTACGCTTACCTATGAGCACGACAGTAGCTCTTCTAAGCAGTCAGTGCAGCAGAAGCAGTACCTTGATAGTAGCAAATTAAAAGGAGTAAACCTACTTTTGGTAGAGGATAACCCATCAAATCGTATGGTTGCAACCAGCTTTTTGGAGAAAGTTGGCATTAACGTAGCTACGGCTGAACACGGAGAGCAGGCGGTAGAGAAAGTTCAGCAGAAGAACTACGATATCATACTAATGGACCTCCAGATGCCGGTTATGGATGGCTGTGACGCAACATCAGCCATTCGGGCTCTAGGTGGAAATTACGAAAAGATTCCGATTATTGCGCTTACGGCCGACGTGGTGCAAGGGGTAAAGGATCGAGTTTTTGAGTGTGGTATGAACGATTATCTCTCTAAACCATTTAATCCGGATGAGCTTCACTATAAAATAGCCTTGAACCTAGATCTCGTTCAACCCAAAGAAGGAGAAATGCCGGAGAGTGAGGATGATATTATGCAACTCCATCGTCTGATCGACCAGTACAATGACGATGTGAAGTTTGTGACCAACTTGCTGACCTCGTTGCGGAAGAGCTTCCAATTGCTAACGGAGCAGGTGGCTAATTCGGCTGATCAGAAGGATGTATACGAACTTCGACGGCTCACCCATAAACTATTACCCTCAATTAAGATGGTGGGTAACCACAGCCTACAACAGCATCTAAGCGGGCTGAAGGAAGCACTTGATCAAGAGTCTGCAGATGAAGCGGAGGTTGCTCGGTATATTGAAGAAATTCGGGAATCTACTACTCAGTCTATTGAGTATATTGATGGATTATTTACCAGTATTCAGGAGCATAAAGGTCAACTTGCCTCCCACTAGTTTATGCAACCAGGTTCGCGATTTTGTGGGATTTTTGTAGATTAGCAAAAATCCCACAACTATGAACCGAACCTTCCTTTATTGTATTGCTTTTATGCTATTTATCTCCGCCTGCCAGTCGAACCAAACGGGCGAGCAAGCCGAAGAAATAGATGGTGCCGGTCTGGCATATACCAACCCTCCCGCTGATGGTTTTAATGAAGCTGATTCTGACGAACAAGCAATGGCTATTGCCGACAGTGTAATGCAGGCCATGGGCGGTCGCCGAGCCTGGGATACCACCCAATATGTTACCTGGAATTTCTTCGGAGCGCGCAGTCTACTGTGGGACAAGCAGTCGGGCGATGTGCGCATTGAAGTACCTCGCGATTCTGCGATCTACCTCATTAATGTTAATTCTGATCAGGGAAAAGTAGCCATGGGCGGTGAGGAAATCACGAATGCTGACTCATTAGCGAAGTACGTAGAGCAAGGCAAACGCATGTGGATCAACGACAGCTACTGGCTGTTTATGCCTTTCAAATTAAAGGATTCCGGAGTTACGCTAACTTACGCAGGTGAAGATACCATTCAGGGTGGCGATATGGCTGAAGTATTAGAATTACGGTTTGAAAACGTAGGGGTTACCCCCCAAAATAAGTACCGCGTATACGTAGACCCGAATGATTATATGGTAGAGCAGTGGGCTTACTATCCTGAAGCTGAACTGGATACTCCGCGCTTTATTACCCCCTGGGCTGAGTACAAAAAGTACGGCTCAATAATGTTGGGAGGCGATCGGGGCGAGCGCGATATTACCGATATTGAAGTAATGGAGTCCGTTCCGGAGGGTACATTTTCTGATCTTGAGAGCTTTCAATTAATAAAGTCATCCTGAAAAACTACTTCTTGGTTCTCATTAAGTAGCCGTACGTAGTCTACCGATCCTGTTCCCCGGAACTGGTACCGCAAACCAGCAACTTTTCCGGCATCTTGCTGGAAGCTAGTCTGAAACACCAATTCATCATTGCGATAAACCGAAAGCTGTTGCTGCTTTACCTGTAACCGGATATGCTGCCACTCCGATAAATCACAGCCAAAGGCTGACAGATCGGATGTTTGTCCGTCGAGGTATATCTCGCTGGCTGCTAAACCAATTGTACCCACGCAACCGGGCACCACCCACGGAATAGCAATACGTCCGTCAGAGCAAATAATTGATACCTGGCTCTCTTGGCAGACCGCTTCCCCTAGATTATAATCGCTTTTGATGGCGGTTTCCAGCGTAAAATTGCCGGATGATAAATCACCAAAGTCTTGAACATTATAATATGCTAGCCCAGGAGTCGACTCTTCACTAAGAAAACCTAACTCTTGTAATCGTTCGGGAGAAATCGCCAGCGTGCCATTTTGCTGAATCTGTCCGTCCAGATAGTGCGGAATGGGTTCATTCATTATTAAAGCTAACCATCCGTCAGAGGTAACGTATACGTCGTGCTCTTTCACAACTTGTTCTTCTACTAGCAGTTTAGCTCGAAAGTAACCCGGATAGTAGTAGGTAGTGGTAAAAACCTGGTTTTCCTTGTCTACTGATTGGCGTAGCCGCAAATCCCACGACTGTTGTATCTCTACCTGATCGTATGGCAGTTGGGATACATCGTAATGAAAGATCACGGTGTTAGGCACTCCTTGCGTCACTGGCTCACTGGAAAAGGAAACTAAGGAAGTATCTATCTCCAGCGGGCGGTTCATCCAGCGGTTAAACCCCAGCACTATTAGCACCAATACTGGAATCGACAATAAAATAGCTAGCTTGTTACCAATAGCTGCGAATACTGATTTTCGCTGCGGAAGCTCATCTTCGGGAGTACAAGGTACGTAAGACTGGTTTCCTACAAAGTCGCGCCAGTGCTCGTAGCCAGCAAATTGGGCTAGAGCATTCAATGTATTAGTGGTAGGCTGGCTTTGGTAGCTTACCTTTCCCCACAATCGCTTCAGCGTAGTAGCACTTAGTTTGGTTTGGGTTTTCTGCCAGATGCGCTCACTCAGTTGCTCAAAGTCTTGGTGCGTCCACCCCTGGCTACTACCCCAAGCCACCTCATTTTCTATGATTTGCTTAAGAAGCTCTATATGAGTCGTTTCTTTGTTGGTCGCCTCCATGATGCTCTGCTGTATCACGAAGATAACGACTTTTTACCTATTCTATGATAAAGATGAGAGGCTTCCTTTTCCCCTTAATAGCATAGAGGTAAAATATACCTCTATGCCTACTCAATGAGTAAATTTCAAGAAGATTTACCGTAAGCTAGTTACTAGCCTGTCCGGCACTAGCTACTTCGAAAGAAAGTTTGGTGTCAGCCCACATGAAGGTCACTTCACCGGATTCGGTAATATCAAATGTTAGCTTCTCAGTCATTGACGAAGACTTCTCGGGACTTACCTGCACTCGCAGGGCATCTTGGGCTTCATCGTAGTTGAAGGCGCCCCACTGTTCGGCTGTCTTGTTAAAAATGACGGTCCAATCTTCGTTTTCCCGAGGAATAGTGAATAAGGCATATTTCCCCTTAGGTAAAGGTTGTCCTTCAATGGTCACATCACTGCTTACTTCAAAGGTAGTGGCTTCGTTGGCTCCGGTACGCCACACTTCTCCGTAGGGTTCTAACCCACCGAATATTTTACGTCCTTTCACCGAAGGTTGACTGTAATCGATAGTAACGGTTGTGCCGTCTACAGTTGCTTTCGCTTGAGCGGGAGGGCTAGGACGATTAGCTTTATCATCCTGCGCGTATGCTCCTAAGGTAGTCACCGCTGCGATTAAGAAAAGTAAGATGGATTTCATAGGCTTGTTCATAATAAAAAAAGTTTAGTGATTTAGAAGTTCTGCAAGTAGTGTAATAAATAAGAAAGTAGCCTGTTCATAGTTGTTCAAGTTGGTGCAACTTACTCTGGGCTTGACCAGCGAGCCTAGCTTTTCAACCTTTTGCAAAGTCTGAAAATCAAACTGAATCTGCAGATAAGCTCTCTCTGGCTCTATGATAACTTGCACCGCTTTGCACCAACTTGAACAAGCTAATCTGTAGCCTTTCGCATTGCTGGCTCGTGTAGTTAACTAAGTCTTTTACTTACCTCAATTTAACAACATGAAATTTACCGCACTACTAAATCTATTTATTTTTTCGGTAACCTTAGCCTGGGCTCAAGCTTCTCAAACCGTACCTTTCTCTTCCGACCGATGGGAGTTCTCCGGTGAGCATACATTGGAAGAATATAAGGGGCAGTCGGCAGTGCGCTTAAGTAGCAGCGAGGCTTACCTGCCGGATGTCTCCCTCGAAAACGGAATTATTGAATACGATGTAGCTTTTACCAGCGACCGGGGTTTTGTGGGAGCGATGTTCCGGATGCAGGATCGGAACAATTATGAAGAATACTACATGCGGGCCCATCAGTCGGGTAACCCCGATGCCATGCAGTACACTCCGATATATAATGGCACAGCCGGATGGCAACTGTACTACGGAGAAGGCTACGGAACCCCTCATTTCTATCGTTTCCAAGAGTGGATGCACGTGAAACTGGTTATTGCCGACCGGCAGATGGAAGTATACATTGATAACATGAACGTGCCCGTCTTCCATGCCTTTGAGCTAAAGCGAGAACCCGCTGCCGGGTTTGTGGGGGTCTACACCTTTGTAAAGGATGCCTACTTCGCTAACTTTACTTACCAATCTGTAGAAAATCCTGCTATAAAGAGCTCCCCCAAGTCGTTTCCAACGGCAGAGGAAGGAACCATTACGCAGTGGCAGGTTTCCAATGCATTTGGCGGCAAACAATTAGAAAATCAAACTGAATTATCTAAAGATTTTAAGCGTGGATTAAGCTGGCAGAAGCTGGATAGTGAATCGTCGGGTACGGTAAATCTGGCGCAGGTAAGCGAGGTGTCAGACGAAACCAATACCGTTATCGCCAAATTCACGGTTGATTCCGATCAGAAGCAAATAAAGCCGCTGCAAATTGGCTATTCCGATATGGTGACGGTATTCGTGAACGGTACAGCGATCTACGGTGGGCAACGCAACTTCCGCTCCCGCGACTACCGTTATCTAGGTACCATCGGCTACTTCGATACCATCTATTTACCGCTTAACAAAGGGGACAATGAAGTCTGGTTTGCCGTGACTGAAAATATGGGTGGCTGGGGAGTACGTGCCCGCTTTCCCAATCGCCAAGACTTGGTTATTGTGCAATAAAGTGCAATAAAGCGTATTAATTATAATTCTTACGACATGCTTCATTTACTCTCTTCTGTCACTTCAGCCTCTTGATTGTTTAGCCCTAATTCGGATAAGAATTCTTGACCGGATGACTGATACAACTGGTGAGCTTCATCTTCTTTGTACTTCGTTAGCTGTTTTAGCGCAGTTTCAATAGCATCGCTGAATAGCACAATTAGCGAGTTAGGCTGAGCATTTTTGATGGCGTAGTCAATAGCATCATTTTCGTTAGGAATTACAGTCACGTTTTTATTCTCATCAACCTGGTGGATACCTGCCTTCAACATATCAATAATTTCCTCCTTCGTTTTTCCTCGCAAGTTTCTATCTACTCTAATGATAATATCGTCAAATGTTTCACACGCAATACGCCCTACTTCTTCAGTATCTTCTTTCCGACGGTCGCCAATTCCGGTGATGATACCTACCTTACGGGAGCTGTCCATATTTTCAATCAGCTTCTGCAAAGCTCGGAGTCCGGCTGGGTTATGGGCGTAATCCAGCAGGAACCTGAAATTTTTGAATGTAAACAGATTTAGCCTCCCTGGTGTCTGTGAGGGAGAAGGAACGAAAGATTCTAGGGCGGACTTAATATCTTCAATTGCGAGTTTGTTAATTACTCCGGTGAGCACCACCGGTAGCACGTTTTGAATCATGAAAGTAGCCTTTCCCCCAAAGGTTGCCGGAATATTTACTGCTTTAGTTACCCGGAGCTTCCATTCGCCCTTACAAATAGTAATGAATCCGTTTTCCCAAACTGCGGAAAGGCCTCCGTTTTTAGCATGTTCCTGAATACGAGGGTTTTGTTCATCCATAGAAAACAGCGCTACTTGGCAGTCCAGCCGCTCTCTCATTTGGTAGACCAAGTCATCATCAGCGTTTAGAATAGCGTACCCGTTTTGGTGCACCGACTCCGGTATTACTGACTTCACCCGGGCCAATTGCTTCAAAGTATGAATGCCATTGAGGCCTAAGTGATCACCACTTACGTTGGTAACGATCCCAATATCGCAGTGATCAAAGCCCAAACCTGATCTTAATAAACCGCCCCGAGCTACTTCGAGCACCGCGCAGTTAACCAATGGGTCTTTCAGCACAAACTGGGCGCTAATTGGCCCCGTACAATCCCCTTTCATTAATAGGTGATTGTTTACGTAAATACCATCGGAGGTGGTGTATCCAACCTTATACCCCTGTATCTTCATCATATGAGCGATGAGTCGGGTAGTGGTAGTTTTTCCGTTGGTACCGGTTATTGCAATAATAGGAATACGAGCCGTTGAGCCCGGTGGAAACAGCATATCCAACACCGGGGCTGCTACGTTTCGTGGTAAGCCTTCGGTAGGGGCTACGTGCATACGGAAACCAGGCGCGGCATTTACCTCCAAGATGGCTCCTCCGGTTTCGGACAAAGGAAGACTGATATCAGTAGTCATCACATCAATACCGCAAATATCCAGGCCAATAATTTTTGATACCCGTTGGGCCATAAATTCTACTTCGGGATGCACTTTGTGGGTTACGTCGGTAGCGGTTCCTCCTGTGCTAAGGTTGGCGGTTTCTTTCAGTCTGAGCAATTTACCTTTGGGCAATACCGTATCTAAGGTGTATCCGGCCGAACTAAGGATGTTTTGGGTCATTTCATCTACCACAATAGCGGTGAGTACTTTCTCGTGGCCGTAGCCCCGACGCGGATCTTCATTCACTTTATCTATTAATTGCTGAATGGTCAGCTTTCCATCGCCTACTACATGGGCTGGGGAGCGCTTGGCTGCGGCCACCAATCGGTGATTAACTACCAACAACCGATGGTCTTCTCCTTTAATATGCTTTTCTACCATCACTGTCTGAGAAACTCGCTGCGCTTCTTCGTACGCTTTTTCAACTCTTTCCCAAGTAGTAATGTCGGCGGTGATTCCTCGGCCGTGATTTCCGTCAATGGGTTTTATCACTAGTGGGTAACCTACACTTTTCACTGCGGCTTCTAACTCTTCCGCTCCTCGTACTATCTCTCCGAAAGGTACTGGTACTTCCGCTTGACTAAGAAGGCGTTTTGTATCGATTTTATCACAGGCTAATTCTACACTAATGCTGCTAGTGTGGCTGGTAATAGTGGCTTGAATGCGCTGCTGGTTAGCTCCGTAGCCTAGTTGGCATAAAGAGCGATTATTAAGTCGTATCCAGGGAATATCCCGAGCAGTCGCTTCTTCTACAATTGATCCGGTGCTAGGCCCTAATCGTTCTCGTTCTCGAATCTCCCGCATTTTCTGTAAATCTTCCTCAAGTGAATAAGGCTCACCGGTAATAAGAGTTTCGGCTATTCGGACGGCTGCTTTAGCTGCGTATAGTCCAACTTCCTCCTCTACATAAGCAAAAACCACATGGTACACTCCTATTTCACCGTAGCCTCGGGTACGCCCGAAGCCTACTGGCATGCCAGCCAAGGTCTGAATTTCTAAAGCGATGTGCTCAATGACGTGTCCCATCCAGGTGCCTTCTTCTACTCTTTCAAAAAATCCACCCTCTCGTCCTCTGGAGCAGTGGTGTTCATGTAAAGAAGGTAGTAGCGATTTTAGACGATCGTAGAAACCATCAATAGTATTAGTAGGTTGTTCTTCCAAATCCTCTAGGTTTAACGTCATCACAATGAGCTTGTGTCGGCGGATTGACCAGTAATTGGGCCCCCGCATCACATTGATATGTGTAATTTTCATGTAATAAATCGATTAGAGTTGCATAGGTTGCTAACTATATAAAAGCTAGATTTTAGGATAAATGTTATCTTTGTCCCTTACAAAATTTTATACGGTATAGAATGATTGATACGAAAGTTAAAGGCACTATTATTCCTATTGGCGGAAATGAAGATAAAGGAACCCACCGTGACGAATCTCGCCAACTAAATTTTGTTCAGAAAAGTATCCTGGCTCGGGTTATTCAGGAATGTAAGAATCCAGAACCTCTAATTGTAGTAGTTCCTACTGCTTCCAGTATTCCGGTAGAGGTGGGTGAGAAATATCAGGCAGCATTCGGACAGTTTGACAATGTTCGCGTACATGTGTTAGATATTCGGGAGAAGTGGCAGTCGGAAGACCCTGATCACCTAAAGTGGATAGAGAGAGCCGATTGTGTTATGTTCTCCGGAGGGAATCAATCTAAAATTACTCGCACTATTTGCGATACTCCCATGCATGAACTGCTCATGCGCCGTTATCAGCAGGAAGAGTTCGTGATTGCCGGGACTAGTGCCGGGGCAATGTCAATGTCCAAAGACATGATCACTGGTGGGAAATCTACGGAAGCCCTTTTCAAAGGGGCGGTGAAGACCGGCGATGGTATGGGCTATGTTCCCGAATTGATTATAGATTCTCACTTTATTCAACGGGGCCGATTCGGACGCTTGATGGAAGCGGTGGCTCGCTTTCCTCACCTTCTAGGGGTAGGGTTAGCGGAAAATACCGGTTTGGTTATTAAATACTGTACTGATTGCGAAATTATCGGTTCGGGAATGGTAGTACTCGTGGACCCTAGTCGACTGACTCATAATTATGAGCATATTTTAGAAGCTGGCACTCCGATGTCTCTATCTAACTTAATTATGCATGTGCTATCGGTAGGAGATCATTTTCGGTTGGATAACCGGGAGCTGACTATTCTACCAATGGACTACGATGCCCGTATGCTATTGGAAAAACCGTACTCTTATTCTACTAAGAAGCGTCGTAAATCGCAATAGTTTCACTGGCAGGGGTTTTAGATGCCCGGTACATGCCTTCGGTATTGAAAGGCATACTGACATCGCCTTCAGCATTTACGGCTACTAACCCGCCGTCGCCCCCTATTTCCATAAGCCGGTTTCTTATTACTTCCTCACAGGCTTGGGCTAGGGAGTAATTTTTATATTCTATTAAACAGGAAACATCGTAGGCCACTACCCCTCGCAAAAAGTATTCACCACTACCAGTACAGGAAACCGCACAGCTACGGTTACTCGCGTAGGTTCCTGCTCCGATTACTGAACTGTCGCCAATTCGTCCCCATCGTTTGTTGGTCATACCTCCGGTAGACGTGGCCGCGGCTACGTTTCCGTAACTATCACAAGCTACGGCACCTACGGTACCCATCTTTTTCGGGATATCTTTGTTTTTATCAACCGAATGATCTAGTTGAAATCCATCAGTATCTTTAATGGCTTGCCACTGCTGATAACGATACTCGTCGTAGAAGTAATTTTCATCTGCCATCTCGCACTGCATCTGATGGGCAAACTTCATCGCTCCTTCCCCTGCCAGAAAAACGTGTTCTGACCGTTCCATTACCAACCGGGCTAAATGAATAGGGTTTTTTATACCGGTCACTAGAGAAACTGCTCCGGCTGAGCGGTTGCGACCATCCATGATAGAAGCATCCATTTCGTGGGTTCCGTCAGCCGTAAACACCGAACCCTTGCCAGCGTTAAAAAGGGGACAGTCTTCTAGATTTTTTACCGCTATTTCCACCGCATCCAACGCAGTTCCCTGGTTAGCAAGATGCTGATAGGCAGCATAAAGGGCGTCCTGTAAGGCGGTGGTGTAGCGTTCCTCTTTGTCAGGACTCATTTGGGTACGAAGAATGGTTCCGGCTCCTCCGTGAAGAGCAAGGGCAATGGGCATACAATGTTGTTTCTTTCAGGGTAACTAAAGTATTGAAATTCACCCTGATATTGAAGAATCAAGAAATGAACTTAGCATTATACTGAGAAGTGAGCAATCTTTTTTAGCTCACTTATCGGTTATTATTTCATATAGAAAACTTCTTGTAATGGCTTGCTGATAGGCGAATTATCTTCATGAGTTTCCATGATATCCTTCATGTAAGCCCACCATTTTTTCATTACGGGTTCCTGCGCCAACTCATCGGCTTTATGATCGTCGGCCAGCACGTAGGTAGCGAACAACTCATGGGTATCGGGGTCGTGGAAAATATGATAATCACTGATGCCGCTTCTGTGGAGTAAATCCACCAGTTCGGGCCAGATAGCATCGTGTCGTTTTTGGTATTCTTCCGCATATTCCGGAAGCAATTGCATTTTAAACGCGACTCTTTTCATATATCTTAAAAATTAAAGCACCTGAAGCTAAAAAATATGATTGACAATTAAGAAAAGAACGGGCTGTCAAGCAATAATATCCTTCACCACTTCACCGTGCACGTCCGTCAGTCGGTAACGGCGGCCCTGGTGCTTGAAAGTTAACCGCTCATGATCAACCCCGAGCAGGTACATTAGCGTGGCCTGAAAGTCGTGTACGTGAACGGGATTCTTTATGATGTTGTAGCCGAACTCACAGGTTTCGCCGTAGCTGATGCCTTTTTTGATGCCTCCCCCCGCCATCCAGATACTGAAGCAGCGCGGATGATGATCGCGACCGTAGTTTTCTTTCGTTAATTTACCCTGCGAGTAGTTGGTGCGGCCGAATTCTCCTCCCCAAATTACGAGCGTATCGTCTAGCAGACCGCGTTGTTTTAGGTCCATTACCAAAGCAGCCGAAGGTTGGTCTACACTCTTGGCCATCGTCTGAATATCTTTGGGCAGGTTGCCGTGCTGATCCCAGCCCTGGTGGTAGAGCTGAATGAATTTTACATCTTTCTCAATCAGCCGACGAGCCAACAGGCAGTTAGCGGCAAAGGTACCCGGTTGCCGCGATTGCTCGCCGTACATCTCGTAGATGTAATCCGGCTCCCGCGAAATATCCATCGTCTCGGGCACCGAGGCCTGCATCCGGTAGGCCATCTCGTACTGGGCAATGCGCGAATTTATTTCCGGGTCCATCACCTTTTCGTACTGGATATCGTGCAATTCCTTCAGGTAATCCAGCATTCGCCGCCGACTGCTTTTCTTCATTCCCGGCGGGTCGTTCAGGTACAGTACCGGGTCTTTTCCCGACCGGAACTGCACTCCCTGATGTAAGGATGGCAAAAAGCCGCTACCCCACAGTTTGGCGTACAGCGGTTGTCCGCCTTCCCGTGCCCTTGACAGCAAAACACAAAAGGCCGGCAGGTTATCATTATCGCTACCCAACCCGTAGCTAATCCACGAGCCAATAGACGGGCGTCCGTTCTGCTGGGAACCCGTCTGGAAGAAAGTGATGGCCGGATCGTGGTTGATGGCCTCGGTGTGCATGGATTTAATAAAGCACAACTCGTCTACAATCTTGGCGGTATGCGGCATCAGTTCGCTTACCCAGGCCCCGCTGTTTCCGTACTGGGCAAAGTCGAATACTGACCCGGCCAGCGGGAATGATTTTTGCCCGGCGGTCATCCCAGTCAGCCGTTGCCCACCCCGTACCGAGTCTGGTAGCTCTTCGCCAAATCGTTGCTGAAGCGTAGGCTTATAATCAAAGGTTTCCAGTTGGGAAGGCCCTCCGCTTTGAAACAAGTAGATTACCCGCTTGGCTTTGGGGGCGAAGTGTAAGTCAATAGTACCGCTACCTCCGCCAGCAGGAGCCGTTTTCCCAAATAGCTTGGTCGGGCCTAGCAAAGAAGACAACGCGACACTGCCCAAACCTAAACTGGTCTTGGTCAAAAAATCCCGTCGGTCAATATGTTGATTATGTAAGAGTTTCATATGTCAATTGTTCTATTTTTAGATGGCGGCCGCATCGCGGTTCGATGGCTCAATTGCTTATTAATCATCTGTCCTTAATCCTTTGTCACTGGTCAGGTCATTGCCCATTGTTAATTGCGCCCGGTTCATTGCTCATTGTCAAAGATATCCCCCACATCAATTTTCAGCCCTTCGATCACTTTGGACTCAATAGTGCCTTCACCTTCCACATCCTCGAAAAGTGCGTAGCCGGAATCGGTAAGCTCATACACTTCTACAGTGAAGTATTTGGGATCAACAATCCAATACTCGGGCACTTCGGCTTGCTCGTAAATTTCCTTTTTATGTACCCTATCGCGCACCACGGAGCCAGGAGATACAATTTCAACCATCAAATCCGGCACTCCCATTACACCTTTCTGCTGAATAATTTCCTGATTCTGGGTAGATACAAACAGCAAATCAGGCTGGGGAGCATTGTATTCATCCAGGAATACACTAATCGGGGCGTACAGCCCGCGGCCTAATTTCTTTTCGAAATAGCCATCAAGTTTTCTAAATAAATTAGCTGACACAATTTGATGCTTAGATTCAGGAGCGGAGTATTTCACGATTTCACCATTCAGTAATTCGTAGATATAGTTGTCATCGTCCGGAATTTCCATATTCAGGAATTCCTGATAAGTAACTCTGCCGACTGTTTTAGTATATGCCATGACGTATTTCGTTTCTCAGTGATCTGACATTAAACTACCTCTTATATACCGCCTCATCATAATTAACTAATGTGTTCGCTACTACGGTCAGCGCGGCAAGCTGATCTTTAGGGATAGAGGAATCGCGAGGATACTCGCCTACTTGAAGTAGGCTATCGGCATTCACCGGTTCTTCTTCAAATACTGCCTTTTCTTCCTGATAAAGTCGTTTGAGCAAGGCTAACTCCCGATTATCCGGCTCCCGACTGGTTAAGGTTCGGAACCCGAAACGTAGCTGATCATCCAGATTATTTCCTCCCTCGTTTACCATGCGTTCGGCTAGCATTCGAGTGGCCTCTACGTACTGGGGATCGTTCAGCAGTACCAAAGCCTGTAACGGCGTATTAGTCTTCTGTCGTTTTACCGTGCAAAGATATTTATCTGCCGCATCAAAACTGATCATGGATGGAGGTGGGGAGCTTCGCTTCCAGATGGTGTACAACCCTCGGCGGTACAGATCGTCACCCGTATCCTGCACATATTCGGTGACGTTTCGGGTAGCTAATTCTTTCCATAATCCCGGCGGCTGGTAGGGCTTCACGCTGGGCCCACCGATAGAGTCATTGATTAATCCACTTACGGCCAGGGCATTATCACGAATCATTTCGGCCGGCATGCGGTAGCTTGGCCCGCGGGCGAGCCAGATGTTAGCTTTATCTTGCTCCAGCAATTCGGGCGAAGCTACCGATGACTGCTGATAAGTGGCGGAAGTTACCAGTAACCGCAGCAGCGCCTTCACATCCCAGCCCGATTCCCGGAACTGAATCGCCAGCCAGTCCAGTAACTCGGGGTGAGAAGGAAATTCGCCCTGATTACCAAAATCGTTTGAGGTGTTTACCAACCCCCGTCCGAAGAGCATCTGCCAGTAGCGATTTACCGCGACCCGGGCGGTTAGGGGGTTATCTTCGTGAGTAAGCCATTTCGCCAATCCTAAGCGGTTGGTCGGTAAACCTTTCGGAAACTCCATCACTGAGGCCGGCGTAGCTGGGTACACCCGCTTGGTAGGAGCATCGTAGGCACCCCGGTCTAATACAAAAGTTGGGCGGGGTTCGTTTAGCTCTTTCATCACCATCACCTCGGGTAAAGCACTCAGAATATCGTTTTCTTCGCCCCGCGTTTGGGTAAGCTCCGAAAGCAGCGAACGATAATTGCGATCGTAATTTTGCAGGTAGTAATCCAGCAGGGGCTCCTGGTCTTCCGATTCCAAAAACGCTACCAGCGGCTGGGGCTCACCGTAAAGGGAGGCTACTTCTACGGCACTCAGCTTTTGATCAAATACCTGAAATTCATCTACTTCAATGCCTTCAATTGTCTCGTCATGTAGCTTACCGATTCGTAGATTCGCCATACCGTTCCAACTCTGTTTGTCTTTGCCGTAGGTGATCATACTGCGTTTCAGGTGATCGGTAATGACGCGGTGGCGCATCGGCTGGCCGTTCAGATAAACTTTTAAGCCGCTAGCCCGACTGGAACCATCGTAGGTCATTACCAGGTGGCACCATTCATCCACCGGAAGCCGGTCATCCGTATGGATCTCAATGCTATTGGCGGGTGCGGTATGGTTCAGGCTGACCGAAAGGGTGCGATCAGGACGCAGCCAGAAGACGTACCCCCGGTTACCGTTGAACAGTCCGCCCGAGCGGGTGAAGATGGGGCCCTCAATACTGTCTTTTAAAGATTTGTACCATAAGCTGATAGAAAACGGTTCATTGCGTTCAAAGTAGCCAATCTCTTTTCCCATATCCACGTAGCTGTCCCCTGGCAATCGTATCGCTTTCCCAAATTTACCGTCTACAATTTTCGGCTCCTTATCCTGCTGGCTTACCACCATTTTAGCGGGTTGCTTTGGAGCCGCCAAATTACGGAACTCATTTTCTATCGGCTTATCCAACGGATAGTGCCCGATTCTGCTCGCAAAGGTTATTTGATGATCAGCCGGATTAGCTTTTATACCTTCCAACCACTGAGCGAAGCGTTTCTTGTAATCAGTCCGATCAGGGTCAATCTGCTTTTCCTGCTGTTGAATTTTCTCGTTCAGAAAGGCTAACTGCTCTTCGGTTTCCTCATCGGTTAAGATTACCGTCGGGCTGGCCTCGCCCATGTAGGGTATCTGACCGGTTTCGTTAATGCTATTGAAGAAAGCGTAGAGCGAGAAATAGTCTTCTTGAGAAATCGGATCGTACTTGTGATCGTGACAGCGGGCACACTCTACGGTCAGTCCCAAAAAGGCGGTTCCTAGCGTGTTGGCCCGGTCGGCTACGTATTCTACCCGGTACTCTTCCGATACAATGCCCCCTTCCTGACTCTGTAAATGATTTCGATTAAACCCACTGGCCAGCTTTTGTTCCTGGGTAGCCTCGGGCAGCATATCTCCGGCCAACTGCCAGGTGATAAACTGGTCGTAGGGCATGTTTCCGTTAAACGACTCAATCACCCAGTCGCGCCAGGGCCACATGTTGCGCATGCCATCGTCCTGATAGCCGTGGGAGTCCGCGTAGCGAGCCACATCCAGCCACTCGCTGGCCATCCGCTCTCCGTAACGAGGAGACTGTAGCAGCCGATCTACCAGCTTCTCGTAAGCATCTTCCGATTCATCCGCCAGAAAAGCATCTATTTCTTCAATAGTAGGCGGAAGCCCAGTAAGATCAAAGGTGACCCGGCGGATGAGTTTTTCTTTGGTAGCCCGTTCGCTGGGAGTAAAACTTTTCTCTTCCAGCTTGGCCAGTACAAATTGGTCAACATCGTTATTGGGCCAGTCTGCTTGTTGTACTTCCGGTAGCTCGGGTTTTTCTGGTTTAATGAACGACCAGTGGGGTTCGTATTCAGCCCCTTCCTCAATCCAGCGGGTCAATACTGCCTTTTCGTACTCGTTCAGGGTGAGATTCGACTCCGGCGGGGGCATTTGTTCTTCGGGATCGTCGGAGAAAATACGGTCTACTAATTCACTGCGGTGGGGTTTACCGGGAATAATGGCGTGATTGCCACTCTCCAACTTGGCGAACGCCAGTGTCTCATCACTAAGGCTGAGTCCGGCTTCAATGGCTGCTTTATCCGGTCCGTGGCAGGCAAAACAGCGGTCGGATAGAATAGGCTTAACGTGGAAGTTATAGCTGATCTCTTCGGGTAACTGCTCAGCAATCTCCGGATCAATAGTTCCGTTTCGGTTGCAGCTCCACAGCAGCGAAATCAGTAAAAAAAATACCAGGCTTCGAATCATAGGAAAAGTCGTTGCATTGACCCAACAATTTACAAAATTGCCGGGATTTATTTTCTACTCAACCTGACTGAGAAACGATTAGTTTCCGGGTTCTATCCATTGGGTTGGGGTTCAATTAGAAATTAACCGATCAGAATTATTATCTTAGGGATGTTTGTATTCTTTTTGATCAACCTGAGTTTTTAATGAAGTTGAAAGGCTTACTTGTTGGATTGGCCGGAGCCGTACTGATTGTGCTGGCGCTCTATCTACTACAGAATAGTAGGGAAGAAGTTAGCTATAATCAACATATCCGCCCGATCATTAACAGCAAGTGTATTACCTGCCACGGTGGGGTAAAAAAATCGGCGGGAGTGAGTTTCCTTTTCCGGGAGGAAGCCCTGGATACGGCCGAGTCGGGCATTCCGGCCATTGTTCCGGGCGACGCAGAAAGTAGCGGTATGTTTCAGCGTATTACTCATCACGATCCTGAGTACCGCATGCCGCTGGAAAAAGATCCTCTAAGTGAAGAAGAAGTTAAACTGATTAAACGGTGGATTAATGAAGGGGCTAAGTGGGAAGACCACTGGGCGTATATTCCTCCTAAAAAAGACATCGCCCCCCCTAAAGTAGAAAATGGCAGCATCCGAAATGACATCGACCGCTTTGTCTACGCCAAGTTACGGGAGAACAACCTCACCCCGGCACCGGGAGCGGAAAAAGAAATTTTACTGCGGCGGCTGTATCTGGATTTGACCGGACTACCGCCTACGCCCGAAGAGGCGGAAGTTTTCTTGAACGACTCCCGTAAAGATGCTTACGAGAAACTGGTAGACCATCTACTAGACTCGCCTCATTTTGGTGAACGCTGGGCGGCGATGTGGCTGGATCTGGCCCGCTACGCCGACACCAAAGGCTACGAAAAAGACCTCAACCGTTCCATCTGGAAATACCGCGACTGGGTCATCAATGCCTTCAATCAGGATATGCCCTTCGATCAGTTTACGGTAGAGCAACTGGCGGGAGATTTACTTCCTCAGCCCGACCAGAGCCAGTTGATTGCCACCGCTTTTCACCGCAATACGATGGCCAATGACGAAGGCGGCACCGATAATGAAGAGTTCCGGGTAGCAGCGGTAGTAGAACGGGTGGGCACTACCTTTGAGGTATGGCAAAGCACCACCATGACCTGCGTACAATGCCACAGCCATCCCTACGATCCTATCCGGCACGAGGAATTTTATCGCTTCATGGCCTTCTTCAATAATACCGAAGACCGCGACATCTACAACGAACAGCCCAACCTGTTTACCTACGAAGAAAATGCCGAAGAATTACGAAGCATACTTACCTGGGTTGAAGACCACTTGAATCCTGAAGACGTTAATCTATCGTCTGAAAATCGGTTTCTGCACCAGCAAAAAGAAGAATTACTCTACCAACTGGGCTACCGTAAGGTAGAGGCCGAACAATACCAGGCGTCTAGCAAATTGATTGAACTGCTGGCCCCTGATCAGGATGTAGTTTGGCAGGTGCAGGACAGTTCCTGGATTATGTTTGAAGATGTGGATTTAAGCGAGGTGGAAGAAATCTCTTTTCGCTGTGCGACCACCATCTCGGGAGGTTTTATCGAGGTCCGCTTAGACTCACTCAACGGAAAGAAGATTGGGCAGACCGAAGTAACTACCACCGGGCAGTGGAATCGCTGGGCCATGACCAAACCGGATGCCAGTCGATGGAAAGAATTCACCACGGCCATCAGTTCGGTGAGTGGTGAGCATGATATTTACTATCTCTTTAGAAAGAACCGCGATTTACAGCAGCACCTGTTTCACCTCGATTGGATTTACTACCACGAACGAAATCCGCTTAGGGAGAAGTACAGTGAAAAGTTTAACCAGCAGCTAGCCCGGTTGGCCTCCATCCAGCCCCTGGCTACTCCCATTATGCAGGATTTACCGCCCGAAAAAAGCCGAAGTACTCACGTATTTGAACGCGGTAACTGGATGACTCTGGGGCAACCCGTGAACGCCGATGTGCCCGAAGCACTGGGCGAAATACCGGATGGCCTACCGAATAATCGGTTAGGAATGGCGCGCTGGCTAGTACACGAAAATAATCCGCTTACCGCCCGGGTCGCGGTAAACCGCTTCTGGAAAGAGCTTTTCGGAACTGGAATCATTGAAACCATGGAAGAGTTCGGCTCCCAGGGTGCGCCACCCTCCCACGCCGAGCTGCTAGATTGGCTGGCGATTCAGTTTAGGGATGAACATCAGTGGAGTGTCAAAAGCCTGCTTAGGCAAATTGTGATGTCGGCTACCTATCGCCAAAGCTCCCAGGCTACTCCCGAAAAAACTGAACTCGATCCGCGTAATCGCTTGCTCTCTCGGGGACCACGGGTGCGGCTATCCGCCGAGCAGATTCGGGATCAGGTACTAGCCGTAAGCGGTTTGCTCAACCGGGAGATGTACGGACCCAGTGTAAAACCACCTCGCCCCGACGCTACTTCCAGCATCTGGAGCAACTGGATCGCCGATACTACCTCGGAGCAATACCGCCGTTCGCTGTATATTTTTGGCAAGCGGATTAGCCCGCATCCGATGATCACCACTTTCGACGGAACCGGGCGTAACGTTTGCGTTTCCCGCCGGATACGCACTAATACGCCACTACAAGCCTTAACGCTGCTCAATGACTCTACTTTTTACGTAGCAGCTCAGCAACTAGCTCAGAAAATGGCCGAAGCTACCGATGTAGAAGTAGGCTTAAGGCAGGGCTACGAACGGGTGATGTTACGCTCCCCTGATGCCGAAAAGCTGCAAGTATTACTTGCGCTTTACGAGGATGCAGTTAGTCACTACCAGCAGAAAACGCTGGTGCAGAAGGTAGGCGCTACAGAGGATGATCCGGTTCGGCTAAAGGCTCTGACGCTGGTGGCGAATACGATGTTAAACCTGGATGAATTTGTGACGAAAAACTAGGATGATGAAGAATATTGTGACCGAAGCCCAGCACCGCATTGCTACCTATAATACCCGGCGACACTTTTTGCAAAAGTGCATGTCTGGCTTAGGAGCCGTTGCCCTAGGTTCGCTTTCGGGCTGCCAGTTCGGAAGTACAACTGGGGCTTCCCCGCTTGTTGATAGTCTTCTAACACCACACTTTCCAGGTAAGGCGAAAAACATCATCTTTTTGCATATGGCCGGGGCCCCTTCCCAGTTAGAGCTATTTGATTATAAGCCGGTGCTGAACCAATTAGATGGTAAAGATTGTCCTCAGTCGCTGCTGGAGGGGAAGAAGTTTGCCTTTATTCAGGGAGTTCCGCAGATGCTGGGAACGCAGGCGAAGTTCAAGCAGCACGGGCAGTCAGGGGCTTACGTGTCGGATTACCTGCCGCATTTTTCGCAAATGGTAGACGAAGTGACCTTTTTGAAGGCCGTACATACCGATGAATTTAATCACGCTCCCGCCCAGCTATTTATGCATACTGGCTCGCCCCGTCTAGGTCGACCCAGTATGGGTTCGTGGATCACTTACGGTTTGGGATCAGACAATCAGAATCTGCCCAGTTTTGTGGTGCTGGTTTCTGGCTCTGAACCCAGTGCCGGTAAAAGCGTGTGGGGCAGCGGCTTCCTACCCACTGTTTATCAGGGAGTACAGTGCCGCTCGGAGGGCGACCCGGTGCTGTACCTTTCCAATCCTAGTGAGGTTGATCCGTATTTGCGGAAGCGGTCAATCGATGCTATTACCGCAATTAACGAACAGGAATACCGGGAAGCCCAAGATCCCGAAATTCTGACCCGCATCTCTCAGTACGAGCTAGCCTATCGCATGCAGACTTCGGTGCCGGAGGTGATGAATATTAATGATGAACCCGAATGGGTACACCAGATGTACGGTACCGAACCGGGCAAAGCTTCCTTTGCCAATAACTGCCTGCTCGCCCGAAGACTGGTAGAAAACGGAGTGCGTTTCGTGCAACTGTTCGATCGGCGTTGGGATACCCACGGAGCCGGACCGAATAACGGAGTAGACGGTGCCCTGAAGAATGCCTGTAAATCGGTGGACCAGCCCATGAGTGCACTACTGTTGGACTTGAAGCAACGCGGCTTACTGGATGAAACACTAGTCGTTTGGGGTGGTGAGTTTGGTCGCACGCCTATGATGGAAGCCCGCTCGGGTGCCGACTTTAAAGGTCGTGACCACCACGGCGATGCCTTTACTATGTGGATGGCTGGGGGCGGCATTAAAAAAGGCTTTACCCACGGAGAAACCGACGAAATCGGGTTTTCCGGCGTTAGTGGTCGGGTACACATTCACGATTTACAAGCTACTATTTTGCATCAGTTAGGGCTTGACCACGAACAACTCACCTACCAGTTCCAGGGCCGGGACTTCCGTCTGACCGATGTACACGGAAAAGTAGTGAAGGAGATTATTGCTTGATAGGTAAATTTTTAATAACCAAGTAGTAAATCATCTTTTGCGTCATCAAAATGCTTCGCCAATTGTTAGGTAGTAGCCGCTGGTGCCTTGGCCAAATCCAGCATCAAGGCGGATATTGATATTCTTTTCCTGATCTACGGTAAAGCGTAAACCGGCCCCTCCGGCCAGTAAAAAATCGTTTAGGGCAAACTCACTGATCTGGGGTGCTATGCCGCCGTAGCCTAAAAAAGCTACTGCTCCAAAGCGCCAGAACAACGGACTACGGTAAGCCACCTGTCCTAATAGCAAATTCTTATCACGAAAGCGCCCCTCAAAATAACCCCGTAGTTTGCGGCTTCCTCCCAGCATAGCCAGCAGATGAAAGGGCGGGTCACCCTGCTGAAATACTCCATAACCGTTCAGGGCTACTACATGGTCCCAGGGGGTAGTAAAATAGGTGCTGGCATCTACCGAGAAGGTAGTGTATTGAAAATTACTGCCGGTCCAGGAATTGTCGTGTTGTAATACAGTTTCTACGTACCATCCTCGTTTAGGAAAAAATACATTATCGCGGGAATCGTAAATAGACACCAGTCCCACGCTGGAGTTTATTCCGCCCTGGTTACCAGTAATATCTTCGTTAGCTAGCATGCCGTCGGGGTCCAGTTTGGTGATTTGGTAGTTTTCAAACCAGTAGCGAACTCCGGCGTAGAGGTTAGGGCGTACCAACCGCAGAACGTTTAAGCGTATGCGGGGAAAATCTACTTCGTAAAACTCCCGATTAGGCAGCGGTGCCGGATTCCCGATACCGTAAAACTGGTACACATACTCGTAGTAGCCTATTTCTCCGTAACTGTAGTAGCGGTTCTGATTCCAGCGAACCTGAAATGGAGTGTACAGCAGTAGTTGCTTGTCCAATGTATACACCGCGACCGCCTGTATCTGCGAGTCAGCCGTATCGTTAGGCACCCGAAAGGCGTAGATACCTGCCAGCCCAAAGCCCCAGTTGGTTTCAGGAGTAAAGAAGACTACAGGTAGGCCAAATACCCGATTTTTAGGATTATTTTGATCAATAGAATCGGTCTGTTGGGCGTTAAGCGTACTGCTAACCAAAACTACGCTAAAACATACAATTACTGACGATAATCTCAATTTCGCATTTTTCGGAAGAATGACTGAATTAGTGTGCGACACTCTGTTTCTAAAACTCCAGAAGTTACGAATGTTTTTTTGTGGGGAATGTCCTGGTGGTAACGGGTGTAGCCCTTTTTATCATCCGAAGCCCCGTAAACCAATCCGCCCAATTTGGCCCAATGAATAGCGCCGGCGCACATTACGCAGGGCTCTAGCGTAACGAACAGAGTGCATTCGGGCAGGTATTTCGCTCCGAAGTAATCGAAAGCGGCGGTAAGGGCTAGCATCTCGGCGTGGGCGGTAGGATCGTTCAGTCGCTCGGTCTGATTATAAGCCCGGGCAATAATCCGATGATTGGCTACCACAATAGCGCCTACCGGAATCTCACCCTCCTCGTAAGCCTGCTCAGCCAAAGCCAAAGCCTGCTCCATATACTCTTCCTGACTACGTTCTCTTAGCAAGTGGACTGATTTTCTGATCCAGCAAAGTCTTTTCAAAGTTCCGGTAGTTATCTATCGGTAAGGCCACTGCCGAAACAGTCTTGTTCAAGCCGTATATTCCTTGAATGATAACCGGCTGATTGAAGGTGATTTTTGCGTTAGGCGAAGCCAGTAGGGCAACATTCAGCTCCGACTTGCTTTTAGTGTAAGTATCCGGAATAGGTTCAATGCTCTCAATACTATCTATCGGGATGGTAGCCTGCCAGCGCAGCCCGATACGTAAGTAAAGTTGTCCCTGATCCAAAATAATAGGACGCTTGAGTACTGCCATCAGATCAGCCCATAAAAATAGGAAAGAGTATACACTCAAAATAGTCAGCCCCAGGGCTAGTGCCTCGCTCCAGCGGCTAAGAAGCAAATGTAGTCCAATCGTTTCGGCCACGGTGACCAGCAACAGTGCGCCAATCATAGCCGGATAGGCCGATTCGCGGTGATAGGTGAAGGTAGCTTGTCCCGGTTTTACTTCCGAACGCAATCTCCAGAAGAAAAGTCCGTAGTAGAATGTGGCTACTTCATTTACTATTAGTTGTGCTTTACGCTGCGAACCAAAAAACTGTTCTAGGGCGTACGTTAGATTCTGCACTACATCCGGACTGGTTTGGGCAGCAGTTCGGTAAGCAGCCACAATCTTACGAATTCGGCTCAAACCATAAAGTACAATGACCGACTCAGTGACGATCAATGACCGTTCGGCAAAGCTAAGAAAGTACTGATGATCTTCGGGTAAAATGGCGTGGGCTACGCCCACTGCAATCAGAAATACAACCAGGGTAGTAATCCACTTAGCGGCTTGTCGACGAACTACTAATAAATAATACAACAGAGGAATACCTACTGCAATATCTACCGTGACGCCTAACGAAAGCCAATGGGCATTGGTGAGGAAGGCCGGACTTTGTACGATGAAAAAAGCACTTAAAATGATACTAAAGGCGAAAGCAGAGAACCAAAGATAAGGGCGGGATAAAGTTAACATCATAAGCAAAAAGTTAGCGAAGGTGTCCAGTATTATAACAATACTTATCGGCTAAAGCTCTCACACAAGTTAATGTTTTTGCTTGCATTATTTGGTAATTAATGCCACCCAGTTGCCGCTGCCGGACGGGCTAAGTGAAACAGTCGTACCCGCCGCTATTGTGCTGGCCTCCGTCCATTCAGATGTTAGCACATTTAGCCAGCGGAGCTGCCCCTCGCCCGCCAAAGCACTAAGGTCTAGTGAGGCTTCTCCGCCGTCGGGAAAGTAAACGACGTAGGCTTGCCCAGCCACCGCCCGGGCGTAGGCTTCGTTCTCTTCACGTTTGCTTAGCAAATGCATGCAAGGTTCCGCCGAAAAATGATCGTAGGCATCGGTGAGCCGGCGCATACTCCGGATCACCGCCTGGGCCGTATCGCTTAGTCCTAAACCCGACGGAGGGCGATGGAAACGGGTAGAAGCGGCCCCCAGCAATACGTTACGCACAAAGCGCTCTACCGCATCCTGATTGTTGTGTCCGAATTTGTTACCGTCGGCCCCGTATACTTTGATGTTATTTACCGGGCGAGGCTGTTCCGATTGATGTACCCGCTGTATCTGGCGTAAGCCATTATCCCAGTGTAGTTGCCCTTTGTTATGGTTGTTCTGCGAGATGTCGACAAAAGCGTAGGTTTCGGGGTGATCGATAGTGGAGCGGTGGGCGACATGGTCCAGGTCCCAGGGGTCCCACATTTCGGTGGTGTACACCGTTTTGTTGTATTCTTCTTTCGCTACGCTCTTAATGTACTCCGACCAGAACGCACCCCAGTCGGCGGTTACGGAAGTCTCATTATCCATACAGTAGAGCACATGGTCGTACTGTAGCGAGTGCTCCAGCAGCTTATCTACAAAGGCCTGCTGGTACTCCAGCACCTTGAACAGACTCATTTGGGAAGGTACCGAACGAAAGAAATTGTTTTCGGTGAAAACGGGATGCGTAGCTACGACCGTATCCAGTTTGCTCCGCCGATGGTTATAGCTCGTATTATTCTTCGGATTAAACGGGTTTACATCCCAGATGTCGCGGTAGAAATCAAAGGTAGCCCAGACTTCAATCTGCACCACAATATCGCGCTTAGCGGTTTCTTGCAGAAAGTTCTCAAAGCGGTTCCAGTACTCCTCATTCCACTCATCCAGGTTATACAGTCCGTTTTCGTTTTGGGCAAACGCCCACACGTTCCCTTCGTCGCGGCTAGACATGGTGCAGCGTACGTAGTTGCCCCCGGCGGCCTGTAGCTGATTCAGGTGTTCAGCCAGCCCCTCAATCTGAAAGAGATTATCTTCTACTGAGCCGCCTAGCAGCAGAGTGGGTTTGCTATCGTAGGCCCAAAACTGCGGATGTTGCTGGCTGATAGAAAGGCCGCTTTGGGCCAATGCGACGCCGGCGAATACTACTAGCGTGCCGATGAGCAGAGTAAGCTGTATGGATTTTTTCATGGTAGAGTCAGGTTGTTGCCAGGGTAAAATACAAATATTTTCCGGTAGGCAGCCCCGTAGCCTAAGCAATTCCGATATGTAAGAAAATACGGAAACTAGCTGCCTGACTGCTTCTCTCGAGTTAAGTATGGGATGAAACTAAAAAAGTACCTTCATACTTTTGGAAAAGCTCCCAACACTTTTTCCATTTTATGCTGGAGTTTTGGTAAAAATGTGTTGATAAAACTCGGGAGGTGAAGGAGTAAAAAAGCGCCGTAGGGGTCAATCAGTGGTATAGACCTTACAGCGCAAACGATGATTCAATATACTATCTTGGAAGGACGGGTGCAAACCTGAAGAACGGATGATTAGGTAAGAAAACATACCTTGCTGCCATTTTATCGGTTCACGGTCTGGTACATCTGCGGGGTTTTACCCGTTTGCTGCTTGAAGAATCGATGAAAAGCGGCCGATTCGGAAAATCCGGTTAAGTAGGCGGTCTCACTGATGGAAAGTCCGCCTTGCTGAAGATAGTGCTTGGCCAAAGCCGTTCGCACCTCGTCGCTAATCTTCTGAAAGCTCTGCCCTTCCTCCTGTAGTTTGCGCTGCAAAGTACGTTTACTCATGTGCAACTGATCAGCCACTACTGCCACCTCGGGGGTTCCGCTACTTACTTGCTGCACCAGTAGTTCCTTTACCTGACTGCTCACCGACTTTTGTCGGGTGAGCTGTTGGAGCTGGTTCTGGGCAAATTGTTCCAGCGTATTCAGCAACCCACTATGGGTGGGGGCGAGTGGCCGCTCCAGATAGTAGCAGGGAAAGGCCATTGCGTTGTGCGGTTGTTCAAACTTTACTTCAGCCCCAAAGGCCTGCTGGTATACTTTTGGTTCGTGAGTTTGGTACGTAAACATCACCGAAGTTAGTTGGAAGGGCTTGGTCAGTATCTCAAAGCTACGTAGGGCAAAGGCCATATCGTACTCGACACTTTGGCGGAGGCTTACTTCACTTAGCATCTGCCAGGCAGGTACCGGCTCAAACGATATTACAAACTGGTCTCCCTGCTGGCTGGCCCGAATATCCAGTACGTCGCCCACAATTTTGCTGTAGCGTTGGGCCTGCTGTAGTGCCGCGCCCAGGTTGGGGCTATTTTGCATCAGATATCCAACTACACCTATGGCTTCAAAATTAAACTGCTGTCCCAGACGCAAGCCCAAAAAAGAATCGCCAGTAAGGTGTACCGCCTGTTGCCACAACCGGTCGAGTTGCTTCAGGCTTACTCGGTGGTCAGGGCTATCCATATAATCTGGCGGAATTCCTGATTGAAGGCACAGAGAAGATTTATCTACTCCGTAAGAAGCAGTGAACTGCACGATATCACGGACGATAGCCGAAGAAACAGTCATAAAATTGACACCTTTGGTTACTGAAATGGCGCGTTTGGTTAGCCCTGCTCTGCTGAGTACAAACTACCTTTGAAGATAACAAAACTAATAGTATCATGCGAAAAAATACCTTACTACTGAATACGTTGCGGGCTAATGCCGTTTTTTCTTTTCTTTGCGGAATAGATGCTATTCTGTTTAACCAATTTTTTATGGGCCTTTTTGGTATTAGTGTCTCCTACGTTTTTCCTGTCTTAGGGGTGGGGTTATTGATTTTCTGCGCTGTGGTATTCTACGAGGCTTACCGCAAACCAATGAAACCTTCGGCAGTTAAGGCTATCATTATCCAGGATATTGCCTGGGTAGTGGGGAGTGCCCTAATCATCCTAACCAACGTTTTTTCTTTGAGTACTATCGGCCTGTGGCTAACCGTTGCGGTAGCCATAGTGGTAGCTGCTTTTGCTTATTTACAGTACCGGGGAATGAAACAACTACTATGAGCTTAAAGAACGTGTATCTGGTTGTAGCTATATTGGGCACCGTACTGCCCTATTACGAATTGTTCCAGTTTCTTGGGGAAGAAGGCTGGAGTGTGGTCGGCTTTGGCAAAGCACTCTTTGTTAACCACGCTTCTAGCATGGGGGCTATTGACTTACTGATTTCTTCAGTGGTCTTCTGGGTGTTTGTGGAATACGAAGGCCGTAAACAGTGCATGCGTCATCGTTGGATATATATTCTGGTTAATCTGCTGATCGGACTATCAGCAGGCTTACCGCTGTTTCTTTATATGAGAGAGCGTAAGCTGGCCGGAGAACCTGCTAAGGCAGTAGCTAAATAGCCGTGGCGGATCATCTTTTCTTTTATTGGGGTTTGGGTTTGCTGTTTACCCACGAGATGGATGCTACTCGTTGCCGGGAATGGAGACTATTTGTCTTTCTATCCCAATTGAAAGAACCCATCGCTTACCGGTTGTTTACCGCTTTGCACATCCCTCTGTACGGATTTCTACTTCAGGAGCTGGTGCGGGGTCCGGTTACTGCGTTAGTGATTGGGCTAGATATATTCTTCATTATTCATGTGGTTTTACATATCTTATTTAGACGGCATCCTGCCTACGAGTTCACCTCCTGGTTTTCGTGGTCGCTGATTATCGGGACCGGACTAGGCGGCTTGCTGGATTTGGCCTTTTATCTAAGCAGGTAGCTCGCTTCAATCTGTTAAGATAATATGCCTTTACGGCGGGCAAAACGGAGCAGTTTGGGTGTATCGCTTACCCTGGCCTTCTTCAGCATATTCTTTCGGTGGGTAGCGATGGTGTTACTGCTTAAGTTAAGCATATGGGCAATCTCTTGGGTGCTATGGGCCTTATCAAGTAGTTGAAGAACCCGCATCTCTGAGCGGGTAAACAATTTATGCCCCTTGGTTTGCTCACGAGCCGGATAGTAGACTAATGAGTGCTTAGGGTCGGGTCCGTAAATGCTTAGCATGGGGCCGGTTTCGGACGGTCGGTGGCTGATGTCAGTTACTTTCTCTAAGGAAAATACCAAGTTGCCTTCCCGGTCGTAGGCTAACTCTAACGATTGTTGCAGCAGATGTAGAACTTTGCCATCAGCGTGCTTAAACCGATAATCGAAGCTAACCGAATACTTTGCTCTTTCCTCCCGCGGAATTTCGTAACGAAGGTGCTGGGTAGCGCGTAGTACCATGCGAGTAAATGCGTCGCTATCCTGATAAGCCATATTTTCCTTCACAAATTTTATCCCGCCTGTCTTCAGTACAACAGGTGGGTACCCCAGTACCTTCTCAACTTCATCACTTACGTACTCGTGGTGCTGAGCATGAAAATCGTAAAGAAAATAGAAAGCTGGGCCTAATTGAGGGATTTGAGGCATTTGCAGGTTAGGGCGAATGTTGTCCTTATAGTACGGTAAGTTTGGATCGAACTTCTGACGGTGCAGCATGTGGGTCCCGTTGTATAACTTCTTCTCGGCGTAAGCAATTGGCAAAGGCTCTATCATGAGATTTGTTGTTTACAATAAGCGATACTCATTAGTGTACAAGAGAATCCAATTGTAACTTGCGATAAAATTTTTTTTGCTACTCAGTTAACAGTTAATTATACCAGTATTTGAGCGATAGCGGATAATATATATCGAGCAAATCCTATCACATATCAGGCATCATGCCTCGTCTTTCACTTTTTTCTGGTATTCAGAAGGGGTATAGCCAAAATGCTTACTAAATCGCTGGGTAAAATAGGAGGGGCTGGCAAAACCAGTTTTGTAGGCTACCTCAGCAATATCGTAACTTTCTGACATAAGTAGTTCGGCTGCTTTCTGTAGGCGATACGAGCGAATAAACTCGTTGGTTGATTTACCGATAAGCGCTTTTAGCTTGCGATTGAGATGAGAAGAACTAAGTGCTACCTCTCTGCCTAATAGTTCGACATCCAGGTTGCTATTAGCGTACTGGGCCTCCATGACCTCCTTTAGTTTTTCTAAGAAAGGGTCAGTCGGAAGATCGTTTCTGTTTTGAGCGGATTTAGCAGCTAGACTTTCTGAGTTCTGGAAAAGGTGTTGACGATAATAGTCCCGCAACCGATTTCTCTCCTCAAGCAAGTTGCTTATACGTGCTCTTAGCATGTACTCATCAAATGGTTTCGTCATATAAGCGTCAGCGCCGTGTTGCCAGCCACTCATCTGGTGTTCGGGATCAGCCCAGGCAGTAAGCATAATAACCGGAATATGGCTGGTCAGTAAATTACTCTTCAGGGCCTGAGTTAACTGTAGCCCATCTTGTTGGGGCATAGCCAGGTCAGTCACGATCAGATCTGGCATTTCGGTTTCGGCCAGCTCCTGCCCCTTTTTACCGTCCGGGGCTATCGTCAGCCAGAAATGGTTTTGTAAACATTCTTGCAGATGCTGCTGCATATAAACATTATCTTCCACTACTAGCACCCGGGGAGCATCTGGTGATATCAATTTTACTTCAGGATGAGGCATCAGTATTGGCACCGGAATATCGGGCGCATGGGTTTTAACTAGGGGCTGTGGCTCCTCTTCCGGTACTACTACCGGTAACAGTACGGTAAATGTAGCTCCCTGGTCCGGTTGGCTTTCAACCTGTATGGTGCCTTCGTGCAGTTGTACTAGTTCTTGAGTGAGGGATAGCCCAATACCGGTTCCGCTTACATCACGTTTCTTTCCGTTTTCCGACTGGTAGAAGCGATCAAAAATGACGTTTTGCTCGTGAGGAGCAATACCAACTCCGCTGTCTTGTACTGAAATTTGGAGTATATTTTCCCAGCAGTGTAGGCTTATGGTAACGCTGCCCCCTTCCGGGGTAAATTTGAAAGCATTGGACAACAAGTTGTTCACGATGATATTGATTTTGGCAAGGTCAGCGTGCACTACCACTGGTTGATCGGGCAGACTAATCTGATAATTTATCTGCTGGCGTTCGGCTTGTCCGTAGAATAGCGAAAGGGCTGGACGGAGGTATTCCACTATATCGGCCCGTGTACGGTCGAGGATGAAGGTATCCGACTCAATGCGCGAAAGTATCAGCAGTTGATCTACCAACTGCAGTAGGCTTTCGGCATGTGACTTCATTTGTACAAAAAGAGAAGCTGAGGAAGAGCCTTCGCCTTGCTCCCTAATCAGGCGGCTAAGGGGGTTGATGATTAGCGTAAGTGGGGTACGAAACTCGTGGGAAACGTTGGCCAATAGACGAGAGCGAAACTGGCTAAGCTTGCGTAGCTCAACGGTCTGTTCGATAATTTGCTCAGTACGCTCTTGTACCTTCTTCTCCAGGCGACTACTTTCTTCTCGCTGGCTATTTCGCTGGCGGATGCCCAAGGCTACCGAAAGGCAAATAACCTGAGCGGTAAACCCAATATTGTAACTGTAGGGGATCAACTGTTGGTAGTCGAATAGCTCAGGTCTTTGAAAGGATAGCAGCACAAACCCAAAACATAACATAAATATCCCAATGCCTAAGAGCATTATCCGGTCGGCCCAGTTACGGCACTTCCAGGCTAGATATACGCAAAATACCAGCCAAAGCGGCACCTCTACATTATTGTAACCCATAGAATAAACCCGGTCGGCCAGATCAAAATCATAATTCCAGGCCAGTATGCCGATAGCGGTGGCGAGCAGTATGAGTCGTGCAGCTATCATCAGCTGAAAAACCCGGTCGAGGTAGGGAAAACGCTTGGGAAGGTTTAAAAACGAGCGGGCAAATTGTACTAGAAATACCGCGTATATGCTGGTAAGGAGCCAGACATAAAGCTTAAGATGAATGTATTGGCCCAACAGGGCATCGGCGTAGTAATACTGATAATCAAACAGATAGTATAATGCTACCAAGAATAGGAAGAGAGAATAGTATAGGTAGGTTCTGTCTTTGGTAGTAATGAAGTAGAATAGAAAAAAAAACGCCATAATGGCTATTGCCCCGGTAATAAAGCCGGCGACGATATCATTAAAAGACATTCTCTGATGTATCCAATACTCGGGGGTAGATAGAGAAATGCCAAACCGGGGGACAAAGCCGGTAATCCGCTTGATTTTAATATAAACTTCTTGGGTTTCACCGGCGGGTAAATCTACCCAAACGCTGTTGCCTACATTAGCCCGAATGGCTCGTTCCGCAACAGGCACGTACTGTCCGGTTCGCTGGTGGCTGAACGAACCATCGGTCTGGCGGATAAACACGTCTACGAACGAGTTCTTAGGACTTACTTCTAAAATTCCGGTGATATTAGTAGTAAGTGTATTCTTGAGATGTATCTTCCCCCAATAAGTAGTATACGGATTAAGTTCACCATATTGCTTCTGATAATCGAGCTTGAACATATACTGAGACTGAGTTTCGGCAGCACTAGCCGTCTCAATGGTCCAGGTTTCGGTACTGTCCATCGCGATCCAGAGCTTTTGCAGACCTATATCAAAGTAGAAGTTCTGTAGGGTATCAATGGTATACGTATACGGTTTGTCTACCACAGCACTCGTGAGGGTAGTGTCGTCCCGAGAAATTTCGTTGCTGGGTTGACCACAGGTACTGCTCAGCAGCGCTGGACTGTGAAAAAATACGAGTATCCAAGAGAAGTATCGAAGCATAGTACTTCAAAAAATAGGCGAATACTGAAGTTTACTGTCAGTAAAAATACTCACATTCAGCGTTAGTGCTATAAAAATGTCATCTTTTTGGAATATATTATTACCTTTTTACGAATATGTTGGCTGACTGGGCGAGTATACTTTTTAGTAGGAATCTCGTTTTACTAGCAGATTTGCTATGAAACGTATAATGCGCACTTTTTTTCTGATACTCATGCTAAGTCGACTGCCTTTACTAGCGCAGGACCAGCAAGCAGCAACCAGCGCAGACTCGACAATTACTAATGTAGTTTACGACACAATTTACGTTGAACGGAATAGTATTGTATTCACTAAAGACAGTGTTTTCTTCTCGGAACGCGATACCGTAATCTACGTTACGGACACCATCCGTACTAAGGTTGAGGAAATACTCAAGCAAAAAGAAGGAGAAGACCAGGAGGCGTTCTACCAACGCATTAAGGAAACTATGGGCAAACGTAAACTGGGTGAGCAGGTCTTCGACTGGCTCTTTGAGTTGGGAGGAGGACCACTGACGGAAACGGACTCTGCCCAGAATCAGCCCAAGCCTCCACCGGATGTTGAAGAACATACCGGGAAGTATATAGGAGAGATCTATCTGAAACAGATTGATGTTTTCGGGCCGAGCGTGACCGATACCGCCCAGGAAGCTTCTACTAAACTATCTCGATTATATAATCGCCTACACATCAATACTCATGATCGGGTATTGTATAACAATCTGCTACTGGAAGAAGGTGATATAATTACTCCTACCCGGCTGGCCGATAACGAACGGGTTATCCGCTCGCTGCCTTTTATTCAGGATGCTCGCTTGCTGATTCAACCACGTGAGCCAGACTCGGATACGGTAGATTTACTGCTAATTACCGAAGATGTAATTCCCTATTCGTTTGGGGTGAATCCTGGTGGGTTTATTGAGGGAAGCGTAGAGATTGACAATAATAATCTTTTGGGCACCAGCCACGAACTGGATAACATTATCATTTATGAGCCGGACGAAAACCCCAGTTGGGGCTACGAAGGTCTCTACCGCATTCCTAATATACGCGGCTCTTTTATTCGTGGTCAGCTCCGTTACCGCAACACAATGCGTGACGATATTCGGAGTCTCGACTTTGAACGGCGGTTTGTAGTGCCTGATATCCGATACGCCGGCGGAATAGCCGTAAGTTATAATCGATTAACTACGTTTGAACCCTGGGTTAACTCTTACCAGATCGTTGATACTTTCACCCGGGCCGAAAATATTCCCTATATTCGGTACGGCATATTTGATCAGGATTATTGGCTGGCGCGTAGCTTTGGGGTGAAGAGCTTTGATAACCGCACCCGCTTGGTATTTGCAACGCGCTACAACCGTCAGTACTTTTTTGAGCGCCCACCCGTGGCTATTGATCAAAACACGGCGTTCCACCATCGCCACTTTATTTTGGGAAGTTTGGGGTTCTCTAAACGCTACTACACCACCGAGAGAATGGTATATACCTTCGGACGTACCGAAGACATACCCATTGGACAACTTGCCGAGATACTGGTTGGTCCCGAATATGGTGAGTTCTACAACCGGGTATTTACCGGAGTGCAGTACTCGCGAGGAGGGTTTATTCGATCCATCGGCTACGTTTCGGCGGCAGCACAGTGGGGTGGATTCTGGCGAAGCAAAACTATAGAAGACGGGGTGTTACGCTTACAAATGAACAGCTTTAGCTATATGATCCACCGGCGGCGCACCCAATACCGCGCATTTCTACGGGTTGACTACACCCGCCTGATGAACCTCACCCAAACGATTGACTTTCGGACGGGGCTGGTCAGTATTCGGGATGAAGATGGTGTTCGGGGGCTGAGTAGCCCGGTGATGGAGGGCAACGAAAGACTGACATTGAGGTTGGAATTTTTGGCTTATCCGCCTGTTAATTTCTACAGTTTTCGGTTGGCCTGCTTTATATTTGGCGATGCCGGACTAGTGGCTCAAACCGGTCAGGAAGTATTTAAAAGCCCCACTTACCGTGGCTTTGGGTTAGGCTTTCGGGTGCGAAACGAAAACCTAGCCTTTAAAACCTTTCAAATGCGCATTGCATTCTATCCTCACACCCCCCAAGGCGAAAGTTGGTTTGGCTTCGAGATCGGTAGTATTCCTATTCCTAATTTCCTCGACTTTGATGTCCGTAAGCCCGAGGTATTTCGGTTTCGTTAAGTTATAGTGGCACTTTGGTCTGACTGTAGCGGGTGCGGTTTTCATCGGGAATAAGTCGGGCCAACTTGGAAGATAAGGGCTCTGATGCTACTCCTTTCTCTCGGACCACCTCGAATGTCACCCTTACCAGCTCCGGATTGGCCACGCACTGTCGTACAATGTCGGCTACCTCTTCCCGGCTAATGGCTTGGTTACGAATACTATCGTCCTGGTACAGCGCACACTCTTCCACCGAAAAGCCTTCGTCTACTAGCTTGCCGGGGCGGATGATCACGTAGTTTAACTGGGTACTGCGCAGCGCATTTTCTCCTTTAAGCTTCCAGGTGAGTACGCGACCAAATAGGTTAAGAAAGAAAAACGGATGGGTTACACCCATAGAAGAGATCAGAATAAACTGCTTCACCGAATGGTTGTCCGCAGCCAACCCCATTTGCCGCACACTCTGATAGTCAATATGTTTGGGTTTGTTTTTACCAAAGTAGTAACTACCAAAAGAAGTGGAACCCGCGGCGTAAATGAGCACATCCATATCTTTCACCACAGCATTGTAGCCGGAATAATCTTGGAGGTCATGTTCAATCAGGTGAATGCCAGGCGGAAGTAGCTGCTGGGCCTTAGCCCGGTCTCTTACCAATGCCCGCACGGTATATCCGGCGTTGTACAGTTTATTTACTATCTGAGAACCGGTGCGCCCGGTCGCTCCTACTACTAGTACGGTTGGGTTGTCTACCATTGTTATTCCCTTTTTATCCTCCTAACTCCTGACTAGCTGTATTGTTGGTAGAGGGTACAGGGTTGAGCGTTACAGGTTAAAGGTTGCAGGTTTATCTATTGTCTATACCTGCAACCTGTAACCTTCTAAACCTCTGCCCTTTACCCCCCCTAATTACGGGAGCTAATATCGGCGGCGGTGCTTTCTTCCATACGTAGAATTTCGGGATTGCCCCGGTACTCAATATCGCTGCTATCGCGGGCCTTGGCATCGAGCGATACAACGGCGTGCACCTGGGCATCAGAAGCTCCGGAAGCTTCTACCTGGCAGACTTGGGTTACTAATTTTCCTGCTTCCAGATCGCAGGAGCCCGATACCCGGGCAATCATGGCTTCGGCCTCACCGGAGAGGTAGGCATCCGCCGCTCCTTTTATCCGGCAGATGAGTTCGTCTACGTAAATCTCTAAGGTAACGTCACTGGCCCCATTGATGCCGAGCTCCAGCGTTTCAGCCCGAATAGGACTGCGACCGTACACATCGGTAGCTCCATCGGCAATCAAGCTATTTATTTCCCGGAAGTTGATGTACACCTTGCGCGACTCAGCTTGGCGGATGTTTTTCTTCTCGTAAATACGCAGGGTGTTTCCTTCTACCTCAGTGGTGATAATATCCAGCAGGTTTTCATCAGCCTCAATGGTAATGGACTCTTCTTCATCCTGACTGAGGTACACATCTACGCTACCCGAAATGACTATAGCACTAAAAGGTGAGATATAGCGGGTTTCGGTCACTACATTTCCGTTACCCCGCACGCCTTGGGTGTAAGCGGTACTAGCCAAGAGCAGGGTAAGCAGGCTGAATATCAAGTAGAATGGTCTCTGTAGAAAGTAGCTCATAAATGTAGACTGTTTTTGAGTAGATGCTTTTAACCCAATGAAGGTTGCAAGATACGAAGCAATAGAAATAAGCAAAGGCTACTGCATTCTACTAAAAAAGCACCTCGGTAAGAATTGGTTAGGAATGCAGTTGAGTAGCCCGTAGCGATTAGATTTATTTGTCAGCTAAATAAAACCACAAGAATTATGGCAGTACCTTATGCATTAGTAGATAACCCGCTTACCGCGGACCCTACCGACTTCCGCGCCTCGGTGCAACCGGGCAAGAGCGTGACCGAAGAAGAACTGATTGAAATGATTGTAATGCACAATACCGGCATTACCGAGACAGTAGCCCGCAAGGTGATTGCGGAATATATCATGGCGTTGCGCTTTTTCTTAGGCAAAGGCCGTAGCGTGAATACGCCCCTACTGAACAGCAGCTACAGCATTTCGGGAGTGTTTACCGACGAAGAAGACGTATTTGACCCCAGTCGGCATCAGCTAAACCTCAACTTTGCTCCGGGCGTTGAGATTAGAGATATTTTAGGTAAAGTGAGCACCGAAAAGGTAGAGGCTGCTATAAGCCAACCCAAGTTAAGCAGCTACTTTGATACCGAAAGCGGCAGCAAAAACGACGTAGTGACTCCCAACGATATGGGCCGCATTAACGGTAAACGCCTGAGCTTTGATGAAATCGACCCGGCTCAGGGAGTATTCTTTGTGAATGACAAAAATAAAGACTTTAAGGTAGGTAAGTTTGGCGAGCACCGACCCAGCAAGCTCATTTTTAAAGTACCTGCTTTAGTTGCTGGAGTATACACCCTGGAAGTACGCAAAGCCGGAGGCCAGGTAGGCAAGCTAAAAGCTACGTTAACCGTAGCCTAGGCTTTTGCCATAATAAAAAAACATACTATCCCCGGATGAACGAAGTGAATTCCGGCAGTCGCCACTGCGGAGTCTCCTTGTTAATGGGTAGGAGACCCCGGAATTCGTTGCACTCATCCGGGGATATTCATTTTTAAGTAAAGCAGAATGTCACGCTCTACTCTGATCAAAACCGCTCTCTACCAGCGAGTTACCAATGTAATACACTAGGTATACGTTTATAAATCATAGTCAAAGGACCAACTTGGTCCTTTGACTTTTTAAGTAATTAAGCTCCTCTTACTTAACGCACTAGAATGCTTCTCCTTACTGCAATCTAGTCCTTCACCTCGACGCACCAGAGTGCAACGTACCGACTTACTCTAATGCTCCAATCCGTTATATTAAGGTGCGACAAAGCGTTGCACTAGAGTACTCCTACTCTTGGTATCCTGCAAAATCTTCTTCATCCAGCCAACATCGTCAGAAATTTTCTCTATAAATTACGACTTAGGTTTAAAGGTACTTAAGACCGACATGTAAGATTTATATAGATTAGTATAATTGAGTCCGTTGCAGTTTGCGATTGGATAAGAATAAAGAAAAATATTACTATAACTATTCCTAGCTTACTGTCACAATGGGTTTATTGCTATTTACTCTTAGATAAAAATTTCTAATCGTTAAGTACCACTTTTTGTATTCTTCATGTTTCTCGGGAAGGCGATTTTCAATATACACTCGGAAGGTTTTTAGAGATAAAGTACAAGTCCATGAGACAACCTCCTGAACATACTTAATATACCTTATTTGAGGTATTTCTACGATGCCTTCTCTTTAACACATAAACGCTAAGAACTTATCAACTTACTGCCACATTTAGGTAATTTAGAAAGGGCTGCATACTTTGAAACATTTTGACGGCCGTGCGGGGGAAGTTATCATCGGTCACCTGTTTATCGGTGAGTTTGTGCATTACCAGGTAATCTTTGAGCTTGAGCAGCTCAACATTAGGATGGTCCGGCTCATAACCTTTGGGAGCCCGTTTGAGTGCATCGCCCTGTATCTCACCGAAGTAGCGTTTAAAGTCGGGGGCATCGGTAATCGTTTTTAACTCACTAGCGTTGTAGTCAATTTCCTGCCTTACTTTGGCTAGTATGGGTGGGGGTGGTTGGTAAATGCCTCCGGCAATAAAAGATTCGTCGTGAGGTTGCAGGTGCAAATAATAGAGCGCCTGGTCGGTTTTTTTACCACCCTCAGCCATTGCTGCTCCAAAGTTGTTCTTGTAGGGAGACTTATCTTTGGAAAAACGAATATCCCGGTTAATGCGGAAGATGCAGTCTTTAGGGTTTAATCCGCGCAGACTTTCGTCGTCAATGCTGAGTTCGCCCAAAATGTAGCCCACCAGATCGATAAAGTGCTGACGGGCGGTTTGGTAGCGGGCGCGGTGTTCGTCCATCCAGGCTTTTTCGTTGTTGGCCTGTAAGTCGCTTAAAAAGGAAAGGATAAAGGTAGTGTTCATGGAAGTGAGGAAGGATTACAATCCGTGCTCGTGGGCAACCTGCTTAATCTTTTTCACTGACAAGCCCGTGAACTCGGCAATTTGGGCATGGTTCAGCTTACCGGATTTCAACATGTTTACGATTACTGCGGTTTGTCCTTCTTTTCTTCCTTCTTTTCTTCCTTCCTTCATTCCTTCGGCCACGCCTTCTATTGCTCCGGCTTCTTTACCCTTCAAAAAGAGATAGTCGGTCTGAATGTCGTATTCTATTGGCATATCGTCTAATTTTTTAAATGTTAATGGCTGCAAATTACGCAGTTTGGAAAGCACTCCAAGTTGTCGCAAATACCGTTGTAATTTAAGCTTGTCGGGCACGATCTTCACAATCCTTTCCAGAATTAAACGGATAACTTCTTCCGGAGGTTGATCTTGAAAGTCACTGAGTACTGCTAAAATAACTTCTTCGGGAATATCCGAAGCTATCAAATTCTGGTAGTCGTACTCTTTTACATCCTTAAGCGTGAAGTTAAACGTAATATTGGTGGCAAACCAGGAAGTTTCCATCGTTGGCTTATCTTGTCCTAAGTAAACCACAAACTGAGTAACTGGTAGGCGATGTTTACGTAGTAGCAATGCGTAATATTCAAGCATCCGGTACACCATTGATCCATCGTTGGACGTCTGAAACTCAATGTGCAGTATGAAATCTTTATTATCCTGCGTGGTAATACGTTTTAAGAAGCTGTTTTAGTTATTAGTTCGAGAGCGAAAACAACGGATTTTGGAGCGAAACGAGGCGCTTTTGAAGGTCGTAGCTAGAGCTACGAGCTGAAAAAGTAACGAAGTTGCAGCCCAAAAGGCGTGTTTGCAGCCCGAAGAAACTAACTAAAACAGCTTCTAAGAAATCAGGCTTCCGTTCTACGGTTACCTGCAGCTCGTCGGGTACTTCTTCCATTGATTTAATTTCTAGCTGAAATAACCGGTTAGCCAGCGGAAGAATAATTGCTTCAATATTTTCCCTGATGATCTTGTCGTAGTCGTTCGCCATATTCAAAATAAATCTACCAATGTCTCCAGCGCAATACCGCGCGAAGCCTTTAGCAGCACCGTACTGTCCTGAATAGGGTTTTCTTTCAGATAGGTCTCCAATTCGCTTTTCTGAGAAAAGTACTGAGCTTCAGGATAGGCTTTAGCGGCATCTTTCATCAGTTCACCGCAGAGAAAGACTTGAGTAAAACCAGCCGTGGCTAACTGCTCGCCAATAGCGCGGTGTTCCTGCGGGCTGTCTTCGCCTAGTTCGTACATATCGCCCAGAATTGCTACTTTTTGCGTTGCTTGCATGGCTTTTAGGTTCTCGATGGCGGCCTGCATAGAGTCGGGATTGGCATTGTACGCATCCAGGATGATGGTGTTGCTGCCTTTCTTTACAATTTGAGAGCGTTTGTTCGATGGTTGATAATTGGCAGCCGCCTGATTAGCCAGTTCGGCCGACACCCCAAAGTATTTCCCGATACACAAGGCCGCGGCAATATTTTCAAAGTTGTAACCACCCAACAACTGGGTTGCTACTTCCTGCCCGTTCTCGTGCCGGTACCGAACGAAGGGATCAGCTGAGATAAACTCACAGTGAAAATAATCGCTCTGGGCGGGATAAAAGTAGGGGGTGTCAAACCGCTTGGCCATATTGCTCAAAATGGGGTTCTGAGAGTTGATAAATACCGTACCGTTAGTCTTTCGCAGATAATCGTACTGCTCGCTTTCTCCCCGAATGGCGCCTTCCAGCCCTCCGAAGCCTTCCATATGAGCCTTGCCAATATTAGTGGTGAGTCCGTAGGTAGGGTGAGCAATGCGGCAGAGGGTGGCAATCTCACCAATCGCGTTGGCGCCTAACTCAATAATGGCAATTTCGGTATCCTTGGTAATTTCCAGTAGCGTTAGCGGTACGCCAATGTGGTTGTTTAGGTTGCCCTTCGTAGCCAGGGTTTGGTACTTTTGACTAAGTACGGCATGAAGCAGCTCCTTAGTGGTAGTTTTACCGTTGGTACCGTTAATTCCGATAATGGGAATATCCAGTAGCATCCGGTGGTGGTGGGCCAGGTTTTGTAGCGCAGTAAGCACATCTTTTACCAGAAGGAACCGCTCATTCTGCTGAAAATCAGCTTCGTCAATCACGGCGTAAGCCGCACCCTTTTCCAGAGCCTCAGCTGCAAAACGGTTGCCGTTGAAGTTGGCTCCCTTCAGCGCGAAGAACATACTTCCCGGCTCAATTTTTCGGGTGTCGGTAGATATCTTGGGGTAGGCCAAGAACATATCGTAAAGCTCATCGGTGGTTTTCATATCTTTGTCGGTATAACTGAGCCAAAGTTGCCCAGTATTTTGTTGATTGCCAAATTGCTCACTGTTCATTGTTAATTGTCTTTCATGTCTACTATTCTCAGTATAGAAACCGCTACTAAAACCTGCTCGGTTGCTTTGCACCAGGATGGTATACTGTTGGGTTTGCAGGAGGTACATCTGAACAAATCACATTCGTCGCTGCTGCACGTCATGATTGACAACCTGCTTCAGCATTGCGAAGTAGACCGTAGTCAGTTAGATGCGGTGGCTGTATCGGTTGGGCCGGGTTCTTATACCGGGTTGCGCATCGGAGTATCCACGGTAAAGGGAATCGGCTATGCTTTGGATATTCCGGTGATCGCGGTCAATACGCTGGAGGCAATGGCCTACAGTATGCAGCGAAACAATATGGCCGATGCCTGGGTGTGCCCCATGCTGGACGCCCGCCGGATGGAAGTCTACTGCCTGCTGCAAACTAAAAACGGGGAAACCATTTGGGATACCCGCCCGCTTGTTATAAATAAAGATTCGTTTCAGCCGGAACTGGAGCAGCACGCCATTGTCTTTTTTGGCAACGGCAGCGACAAATGCCGCGCCCTGCTGGAAACTCATACTAATGCATTCTTTGTTACTGATGTGTATCCTTCAGCGCGGTGGATAGGCGAACTGGCGCAGACGAAGTTTGATAGACAGGAGTTTGAAGATCTGGCCTACTTCGTACCCTTTTATCTAAAAGAGTACCGTACTACCCAACCTAAGAAAAACCCGCTGCGTTAATAATGTACAGTGAGCAATGGTTGCTCCGCAATGGGCAATGAGCAGTGCGTTAAAGGCGTATTGCTATACGCCCGAACAAGAATGAATTATGCCGAACAATACTGAAATTATTAACCGAGTGGCGAATAGCCCGCTGATTACCTTTGATCTGGAAGATTACTATCCGCAGGGTGAGCGGGTAGTGTACGACATTAAGGATAATCTCTTTCAGGAAATGATCTTGCGGGAGAAGGAATTTCGGGCTTTTGTAAAAGAACACGACTGGTCGCAGTACCAGGACCAGTACGTGGCCCTTACCTGCTCGGTAGACGCGATTGTACCCACCTGGGCGTATATGCTGCTGGCCACCAAACTGGAACCTTACGCTAAAAGCGTGATTTTCGGCTCGTTAGAAACGCTGGAAGCTATACTCTTTCAGGAAGCGTTGTCACAGATCAACCCGGCTGATTTCCAAGATGCCAAAGTTGTAGTGAAGGGCTGCGGTAACTATCCGGTACCAGATTTTGCCTACGTAGAAATTACACGGATGCTCCGTCCTTACGCGGCCAGTATCATGTACGGTGAGCCCTGTAGCACCGTTCCTCTTTACAAACGCCCAAAAAATCTAACCTGAAGTGAAAATTTAACTGTAATAAACTAAGGTGTTGATAGTCTTTACTTTGTAATTTCTATAGATCATGCAATTGTAAATTTTCTTTAATTTACTCGGCAAGCCGATTACCTTTTTGTCATCTCATCGCTTATATTCGGGGAAAGAATATTACTACATTCATTATTCTAACTCGTCTAATACTAACAAATTCATGACAACCAAATCGGCTACGTTGGGGCAACAATTGTGGGAATCTTCAACTATTGGGCTCGGTTTGGTAAATGCTCAACGTCAGTTGGTAGAGGTGAACGAAACTTTTTGTGCTTTATACGGCTACCCTCGTCATGAGCTGCTACAGCAACCACTGGAAAAATTAGCCCCCGACCACTTCCGAGATCAGGCCCGACTGTCGTACCAGAATTACGTTAGCGGAGATGCCCAGCGGGGTTTACAATACATTCATCGAAAAGATGGTTCGCAGCAGTACGTACGTCTGTCAGTTGAAAAGATAACTACCAATGCCGGAGAACCCTGTCAGCTAATTACCGTTACGGCGCTGCCTGCTCCCGAAAAAAAGAGCGCAAATCGCCCAGAAATTCCCACTTCCTGGTCCAAGGTATTTTTATTTGAGTGCGACTCTGATGGACGATGCATTAAAAGTAATACTGCTGCTCAAAGTCAATTAGACATTCGACCTCAGCAACTCATTCGGCAGCCTGTTTCTATTTATAGTGGGCACATTCAGCGAACCTTACCGCTGGCAGAGTTATTAAGTGAGCGGACATCCTGGGAGAATGCAGAATGGCAATTAAACCCAGAAGATGCCCAACCTCACTGGGTGCTGGCAAACGCTCAAGCTTCTGATACCAACACTACTATCGTGTGTTTAGTGTCGATAGACAGTCAGAAAAGACTGGAAGCTACGCTCACTCAAAATCTGCATAAACTTCGGGGTGCCAATCAAAATCTTGAGCAATTTTTATACGGAGCCACCCATGATCTCAAGGCGCCTCTAGCTTCTTTATTAGGACTGATCGACATATTCCGCCACGAAGAAGATCCCGAACAGCAGGCGCTGTACTTGCAGTTGATGGAAAAGAGTATTCATCGCCTCAACGAGTTTATCCACGAAATTGTCGATTACTCCAAGAGTGCGAATCAGGGACTACGACGGGAGGCAATTGACTTCAGAACACTGGTCAATGACGTATTTGATAGTCTGGGTTATACCACTTCCGCTACGCAGATTGAAAAGTTTATTGAGATCCATCAATCTCAGCCTTTTTATTCGGATCCCCACTGCATAAAAGTAGTACTCAGCAATTTGATCAGCAACGCCTATAAATACAGCAGTGCCCACCGGCGTCCGGGCGAAATCAGGGTATCCGTATTTGCTTCGGACCAGGAAGCTACGCTACAGGTACGTGATAATGGGTTGGGGATCGCCAAGGAGCACCTCGGTAAGATATTCGAGATGTTTTACCGGGCCAGCGTGCAGCAAAACGGCTCCGGTTTAGGTTTGTATCTGGTGAAAGAGACGATTGACAAGATGAAGGGCACCATTCACGTAGACTCTACCTTAGGTGAAGGCACTAGCTTTACAGTACGAATCCCCGCCGTAACCGCTCATCAGCCCGAACAGATGTCACTGAAACTTTAGAGTTTATTATAGCGAAACACCCCGTTTCCAGGGAATAAAATCATCTTGCCCCAAACGCACTGCGTGGGGGATATAGGAGCCGCTAGCAGTGCGGATGATGTAGTCCAGAATCTCTTCTCCTTTGCTCTCAATAGTATCCTCTCCTGAGATGATAGTGCCTGCGTTGATATCAATAATGTCGTTCATCCTGCGGGCCAGGGTGGTATTACTGGATATTTTCAGGGTGGGAGCTACCGCGTTCCCGGTAGGGGTCCCCAAACCGGTGGTGAACAGGATGATAGTAGCGCCAGATCCGGCTAATCCAGTAGTGGATTCCACATCATTACCGGGAGTGCACAGTAAATTCAGACCGGGTTTAGTCACTGGTTCGGGGTAATCCAGTACATCCGTTATCGGGGAAGTGCCGCCTTTCTTCGCGGCACCCGCTGACTTGATGGCATCGGTGATTAGTCCGTCCTTAATATTTCCGGGGGAGGGGTTCATGTCAAAGCCACTTCCAACGGCTTCTGCACTGCGGCTGTACGCTCGCATCAGATTGATAAACTTTTCGGCCGTAGCCCGGTCAGCACAACGATCGGTAAGTTCCTGCTCTACCCCGCAAAGCTCGGGAAACTCCGATAAAACCACTGACCCGCCCAGGGCTACCAGCAGGTCGGCCGCATGGCCCACGGCTGGATTCGCTGAGATACCCGAAAACCCATCGGAGCCACCGCATTCCAACCCTACGGTAAGTTTACTTAGCGGGGCAGGCTTTCGTTCAATTCGGTTGGCGTGAGCCAGTCCTACAAAGGTTTTCTTAATTGCTTCGGCAATAAACTCCGGTTCGGAATTGCTCTGCTGCTGCTCTAGTATGTAGAGAGGCTTACTGAAATCAGGATCGCGCTTTTTGATCTCCTCCATCAACAATTTATCTTCAGCATTTTGGCAGCCTAAGCTAAGTACTGTAGCTCCCGCTACGTTGGCGTGAGTAACGTAGCCCGCAAAGAGTGCGCAGAGGGTCTGGGCGTCCTGCCGGGTGCCACCGCATCCGCCTTCATGAGTAAGAAACTGGATACCATCTACGTTCGGGAAGGTGCGCTGCTTATCCGTTGCTTCGGAAGATAGAAGGATTGGCGTGGTTAGCAGTTCACTCGGCGAATTACCCGCCCGATATTGTTGTACCAGTGAGCGAATATCAAAGCGTTGACTTAGCGATCGGTCGTAGCCCAACTCTTTTATCAGGGCTTCCCGCATAACCTGAAGGTTCCGGTTTTCGCAAAACACCAGTGGTATTACCAGCCAGTAATTGGCTACTCCTACTTTTCCATCAGCGCGGTGGTATCCGGCAAAAGTAATTTCTTTCCAGTGGTCTACCGATGGAGGCTTCCATTGGTACTGTTGCTCGCGTAAGCGGTATTCTTCCGCATCGTGATGGATATTTTGTACGGTAATGGCTTCGCCCTGCCGGATTGGGGATACCGCTTTGCCTACCCGTACGCCGTACATGATGATACTATCACCAGGTTGGAGGTCAGACTGGGCAAACTTATGCTTGGAGGGGATATGCTGCTTAATCGGAAAAGTTGTGGATTCGAGCTTGATTTCTTCGCCCGCCGCCAGATGATCCAGCGCCACAATTACGTTATCGGAAGGGTGGATACGTAGGACTCGCTGTCGCATGTAGTGTAGTATGTAGGTATAGGTTGACTATATCACCGGATTAGCTAGTACTCCGGCGAATAAAATTACCCCCGAATGTTGCTCTCGAATAAAAAAGAGAAACGAACGATCAATACGTACGGAAGGGGTGTTATTATCCAATGGCAAATTAGTAGTTACTGAGACAGCCTGAGCACCAGTTTCGTTAATTTCTATAGCAGCCTGATGTAATACGTCACCAATATAAGGCTGAGGGTAGGCTTCGGTGAAAAAGTTAGCAAAGTTAGCACTATCCTGAAAAGCAATGCCCATCCCTAGTTGAGAGAGCGTATTCTTAAGTGATGTCTGATAGTTGATGGCAAACTTCGGGATATACAGCCCTTGCTCAAGAGTATCGGCCGAATGTAAAATAGACTGTAGCTCTTTGGCATCTAAGGTGCTAGCCAGGCGGTAGAGGCTATCTTCGGTTTGGGGCATTACCAACGTCATGCTGTAATTTCCGTTGCCGTAAGGCACATCAATATAGGATGCCTGCTCCGTTCGGTGATAGCGATACATAGCTCGGTCGGCGTACATCATATCGGTGGTGATGCTATTCCCATTGGGTAAATAAAACTCCGCCGGGCGGGTGTACTCTTTCCGAAACGGAACCGACCACTTTCCGGTGAACTGTACTGCATTGGTTAAATATAGCGAAGTGCCATTATCAATAGAAGCCAGCGAACTAGGTAACTTGTACTGAACCTGCTCCTCAATCCACTTCTGAATGACCGTAGGCGCTCGTTTGCTTCGGAAGTTAATATCCAGCACATGAGCTTTATAGTAAGCCGAAAGCACATCTCGGTAAAATGGGCTCATCTCATTACGATAGTCGTACCAAACAGCATTGGTCAATGCGTAATCAACTTGCGGATCAAGCTGCTGAAGAAAAGGAATCAGTTCGCTGTAGGCCTTATTAATTTCCAGGGGAGTCAGTACTTCAAAATCCAGGGCATCGTATATTTTCTGCTGGGTAGATTCAGCTGCGCCGTTGAGCATCAAGCTCATAGTCAAATTTACGCTTAATGGCGAGATAAAGATATTCTCGGAAGATGATTGGCGAGTAGCCTGCCGTACCAGATCAAAAGCGAAATCGTTCACCGAGCGTACCAATTCCTGCTCTTCGCGGGAAAGCTCACGTACTTTGGTTTCCGCTTTCTGAGGTTGAACTCCCTCATCCTGGCAACCTAGTATAAGTATTGCTACAGCTAACGCCAATCCACAGTTAATCCAATATATTTTCCTAGTCTTTTTCATGAGAGAGTCAACACGTTCCACACTATCTAACTTACAACTTTCTAAAATACAAAAACTTTACCTATTAGTAGCCATTTTTAAAATAAGGTAAACGAACTAATGAAAGATTATTCGATGAGCTGCCTCAAATTGTTCGTCTGGCGACAGTTTCTGAATGCCTTCTTTCTCGGTAAAATCACCCGAAGCATCAGTAGCGTCTGCTAAGCCATACCAAGGTTCAATACAGTAAAAGTCGGCCCCTACCTTCTGCCAGATTCCCAAGTAAGGAAAGCCCGCAAACTGCACGGTCACCATTGGTTGACTATCCGACTGTCGTACAATACTGACCCGCTCGGAAGTCGGATGTTTAAAGATAATGGCATCTGCCTCAAATAACTGTCGGTGTAAAGGCAGTACTTTCTCGTTTGTCAGCAAACGTTTAGTTTCTCCCGTACGTAACCCACTATCGAGCAAATGCCGTTCGAGTGTCTCTGGTTCTTCAAATACCAAATGATACTCCTGCCACTGCTGGTCTTGTTGCGCTGGACAGTAAAACGCCGGATGCGCCCCAATGGAGAACGGCATCACTGTCTGGTCACGATTAATTACCGTGTAAGCCACCTCTAATTCCCTCCCTCGAAGGGTATAGCGAATATCCAGTACAAAGTTAAAAGGGTACTGTTCCTGAGTAGTCGGCGAGGCCGTTAATCCAAAGGTGATTTGAGTTTTTGTTTGATCTACTACCGAAAAGTCCTGATCCCGGGCAAACCCGTGCTGCTTCATGGTGAAGGTATCACCATTCAACGTATACTGATCATCTTTTAGCCGTCCGACAATAGGAAACAGAACGGGGGCGTGACGAGCCCAAACGGTTGGTTCGGCCTGCCAGATATATTCTTGGCCACTGTCTTTGTCCTTTACGCTAGTAAGCTCAGCTCCCTCGGTTTTGAACTTCGCAATCAGTTGCTCATTTTCCAGAACGTGTTGTGCCATGGCAGTTTAAAAATTCATCTAAAAATAACAACTACAGGTATTGGCTGAAAGTTGGGGCAGTACTAGTATATTAGTCTGAGCTTTTCGAATAATTATTAATAAAACATGCCCATCATATCCGGTTCTTCTCCGGTATCTAACCATATTAGCGAAGCAGCTAGTAAGCCAAACATATCCGCCACGTCGTAACGATCTTCTCCGGTATGGGTACGGAACATTCCATCGGCGTACAAACGACTAACAGCTTCTTCGGCTACATCCTGCGCCAGTATACGAAAACGCTCATCCGAGAAAGTTTCGTGGCCTGCCAGTAGAAAATGGATCACTCGGCCGTAGAGATCGGCGTAACCGCCCTTTCCATCCCAGGCAGGCAGATCGTTCTTGATAGCAGTAAGCCAGCGGTAAGCAGCTGATTTGTATTGTTCTTTACCCGTGAGCTGGTAGAGCTTCAGGCAGCTTTCCGCGAAGGGCATGGGGTAGTCGTGGCGGGGGAATAATGGTTCCCAAAAGGAGGTGTAGTTGTCAGGGCTATATACGGTCTTACTTTCAAAGTCAGTCAGAAAATCTTCTTCGAACACCGGTTCGCCATTCGCTACCCGTAGGATACCGTAATAGTCACATTTGTCAGGATCGAAGCCGTACTGTAGCCAAGCCGACATGGCTTCGTCGGCCATCGTAATCCACTGCTGCCGAGTAGTTGCATCTACGTAGTTGGCAGCTTCAATCAGATTGCGGGCCCATAATCCCACTTCGGTGGTTGAGTAAATTTTATCCCAGCGGTTCTCATTCGGACTATTTTCCAGTAACCCGGTTTCAGCTCCCTGATTAGAGAAACTATAGTTGGCAATTTTCTTGGCTTTATCCAGTAGCGTAGCATCCTGCGTTTTCTCGTATAGCCAGGCTAGCATGTGTACCAATACACCGCCGGCTTCCAAAAAAGCGTGACCCGGACTGTCGCCGGTACCGTGCCGATTAAACTCTCCGGTGGCCGGATAGATCAGATGCCCATCTACGGCAGAACGAATAGCCGCTTCGGTGATTTCCGGATCAATCTCCCACAATGCTTCCCAGGAAGGGGCTATGGGACGCATTTCGTGCAGTCCTCCTTTTTCCTCTTCAAAGTCTACTCCTTTGGAAAGGCCATTAGAACCAAACCATACCGTTGAATCGCGGAACGCATCGTAGTAGTAGTGGTTACCCCACAAGAAGCGGCCGTTCTTCGCCACGCAATTAGCAAAAAAGGCCTGTATATACGCATCGGCCGCCTCGGCGTAGGTAGCATCGCCAGTTTTGTTCGATAGATAATATGCTACCACGATCTGAGGCATATCCCAGTACAAACTGGCGCCTTTAGGAGCTTCCACTGGCCGATCCTGATACAGCCGCTGAGGGCGATCATCCGGACGAGTATCGTCCTCAGGGTACGCACCAGTAGTAGTATTCAGGCTAGCCATCCAGAAGGGAGTAGAGGTTGGGCCGTAGGTATCTTTACCGTTCTGTAAACGCTTATTAAAATGGTTAATAACTAACTCTAAGTAAGAATCCGAGGGAGGAGTATTACCTTGACTGTAACTATGGCCAGACAGAAAAAGAATAATAGCGATGGATGATAAGAAACCAAGAATACGCATACGGAAACTTTTTAACTATTCTATTATCAAATACAAATATAATAATTTAAACAGTGATAATTGGCCTACCGGCCTTCTGCCAATCAGATTCAGGGGAATAGAGTAGAGGAGCTGGTCTATTGACTAGAAAAATGAGTATGTTTACGCTCTTTAACTCAATGTAGACTTCACTGTGAACACTGCCAAGCATCTTTTTGGCTTAATTGGCTACCCATTAAGCCACTCATTCTCTAAACGCTACTTTTCCGAGAAATTTCAACGAGAAAATATTTCCGATTCTTACTATGAATTATTTGAGATAGCATCGATCAATGAGCTTACTGAAGTATTGAAACAACCGAATCTGAGGGGGCTGAATGTCACCATTCCCTATAAGCAGCAAGTGATGGCGTACGTAGACCAGCTTGACCCGGTAGCGGAGCGAATCGGGGCGGTGAATACGGTGCGGATACAAAATGACCAGAAAACTGGCTTCAATTCCGACTACTACGGATTCCGCGATTCGCTGCTACCTTGGCTAAACGAAGCTTCAGTCTCCCACACCCTAATTTTAGGAACCGGTGGCGCATCAAAGGCCGTGGTTTGTGTGCTTCAGGATCTAGGAATTAATTACACCTACGTTTCCCGAAAGGCGAGCGAAAAAGCTATCTCCTACAGTGATTTGAAGAAAGAAGACTTATCTGCCTATCCACTCATCGTCAACACCACTCCGCTAGGAATGAGTCCAAACATTGATACGTTTCCGGATTTAGATTATCAACAACTAACCTTGAGGCACTTTTGCTACGACCTGGTATACAATCCGGAAGAAACTGCTTTTATGAAGTTGGCGAGAAAGCAAGGAGCCAAAGTGAAAAACGGATTAGAAATGCTACATTTGCAGGCCGAAAAAAGCTGGGAGTTTTGGAACAATGAGCAATGAGCAATGAGCAATGAGCAATTTATAGAATATATTAGAGAGTAAAAGCTGTTTCTGCTTTTTAAAAGAACCTAAAGAAACTTAACATTTGTGGGTGATTGTTCATTGTACATTGCAAACTGCACATTGATTAAGAATGGATTTTATCCTAACCTCGGATTATCAACCTACCGGCGACCAGCCCGAAGCCATTGAACAATTAGTACAGGGAATAGAAACGGGTGATCGGGCTCAAACCCTGCTCGGGGTGACCGGTTCGGGAAAAACATTTACCGTAGCCAATGTGGTAGCCCAGCTTAATCGACCTACCCTGGTAATCAGCCATAACAAAACCCTGGCCGCTCAGCTTTACGGTGAGTTCAAACAGTTTTTTCCGCAGAATGCAGTAGAGTATTTTATTTCGTACTACGACTACTATCAGCCTGAGGCGTACATTCCTACCACCAATCTTTATATTGAAAAGGACTTACAGATTAATGACGAAATCGAAAAGCTACGCTTAAGCGCTACTTCTGCTTTGCTTTCGGGGCGGCGCGATGTATTGATTGTGGCTTCGGTATCCTGTATTTATGGTTTGGGAAATCCCGATGAGTTTGGGAAGAACGTGATCAAATTACAGGAAGGTGATGTGCTTTCAAGGCAGAAGCTGCTGTATTCCTTAGTAGATATTTTATACAGCCGTACCGAAGCTGAATTCCGCCGAGGAAACTTCCGGGTGAAGGGCGATACGGTGGATATTTTCATCGCCTACGCTGATTTTGCTTATCGTATTTACTTCTGGGGAGATGAGATTGAAGCTATCCACCGGGTTGACCCGCACTCCGGTAAGAAACTAGCCGAAGAACGCCTCATCACCATCTATCCGGCCAACCTATTTGTGACGGCTAAAGATACCCAAAAGCAGGCCATTCACGAGATTCAAGATGATCTGGTGGCCCAAATTGGAAATTTTGAGAAGGAGCAGCGCTACCTGGAGGCTAAGCGCATTCAGGAACGAACGGAGTTTGACCTGGAAATGATCCGCGAACTAGGTTATTGTTCGGGCATCGAGAACTATTCCCGCTACTTCGACCGCCGCCAACCCGGTCAGCGTCCTTTCTGCTTACTGGATTACTTCCCGGAAGATTATTTAATGGTGATTGACGAAAGCCACGTCACCGTACCCCAGGTGCGGGCCATGTGGGGCGGCGACCGATCCCGTAAAGTGAATTTAGTAGATTACGGATTTCGCTTGCCTTCAGCCTTAGATAACCGCCCGCTGACGTTCAACGAATTCGAGTCTATGATCAACCAGATTGTGTACGTCAGCGCTACGCCCGGCGATTACGAACTGCGCGAATCGGACGGGGTGGTGGTAGAGCAGGTAATCCGCCCGACGGGCTTGCTTGATCCGGTAATTGAGGTACGCCCCAGCATCAATCAGATTGATGATTTGCTAGGTGAAATTGACGACCGGGTGAAGAAGAACGAACGGGTACTGGTGACTACGCTGACTAAGCGGATGGCGGAAGAACTGCAGAAGTTCCTGGAGCGGGCCGGAGTACAGAGTAAATACATTCACTCGGACGTGAAGCCCCTTGATCGGGTAGAAATTCTGCGAGGGTTGCGTTTGGGTGAGTTTGATGTGCTGGTGGGAGTAAACCTGCTGCGGGAAGGGTTGGATTTACCCGAAGTTTCGCTGGTAGCAATTCTGGACGCGGATAAAGAAGGCTTTCTGCGCAACGAACGATCGCTGGTGCAAACCATTGGCCGGGCCGCCCGGAACGAAAACGGTATGTGCATCATGTACGCCGATAGCATTACCGGATCGATGCAGGTGGCGATTGACGAAACCAACCGTCGCCGCAATAAGCAGATGGAGTACAATAAGGAGCACGGTATCACTCCAAAAACGGTGCTCAAATCCAAAGAATCCATTATGGGTCAAACCAAGGTGGCCGACTCTAAGAAGGCTCCCGCGAAAGCCTACGCTGGCCCCGATGAAACCAGTATTGCGGCTGACCCGGTGGTTGCTTACATGAACAAACCCGATCTGGAAAAGCTGATAGCGCAAACGCAGAAGAGTATGGAGAAAGCAGCTAAAGAACTGAACTTTATGGAAGCAGCTCGCCTGCGCGATGAGTTAAACGATCTGAAGAAACTCTATGAGAACAAAGAATAATTTGTAGTTTTGATCTTCGTCTTATCCGTATATCTATCTCTATGAAGCGCCTTTTTTGTTTAGTTATTTTTTCGTTTCTGTTTGCTATCTCCACCACTCAGGCTCAGTACTTAATCAATTTTGGTATTGATACGTATAAAACCGATAACCGGGACCCGGTTGAGGTAGTAGGTAAAGCTCAGTTTGGAGCGGAGCTCAACTACTTTTTGATCCGGCAACTGGCCCTTACCGCCGGAGTTGAATATTGGACAGCTCAAAATCGCCTTAGCGTTATTCCCGGTATGCGGTTATATCCTATTGATCCGGTTTTTATCCTGTTTCGCCCCTTAATTAGTCGTGAGGTAGACTACGCTGCCGGAGTCGGCTACGCTCGTCGGCTTACCGATACCTGGCGCCTAGAGATTATGGGCGATTACTACTTTGAGCGCAGTAATGCTGCTTTACGAGTGGGAGTAGGCTACCGATTATAAAAAAGCCGCACCTTCCGAAGAAAATGCGGCTTCAAAGTAAAGTGGTGGTTTGACTATTTTTTTAGGTTCATTACCACTTCCATTGGAGTTGAAGCATCTAACCCCTCTACTTCAAGACCTTGGATGGCTAGGTCTAACGATAGTGAAGCGTTGCTGCTGGTTAGCGAACGAACTGTAAACCTCTGAGGGTCGTCATTCCCGATAGTTACAATAAGTACTTTATCATCGGCGCTCCAGGTACCCTCTTGTGTACCGTCTTCGTCAGTAACGATAGCAGTCTTATCATCTTTGAACTCAATAACGGTATTTTCAAATTCTTCGCTGAAATCCAGTTCAGCAAATCCTTCTTTCATAAGCTCAGCCATCTCATCACTGTAGCTGTCGCCAAGCTGATTCTTTAGCTGGCTAATTGACTCATCAATAAAAGACTCAAACGACTTTCCGTTGATTATCACATCTGCCGACTCTACCGTCCACGTACCGATGATACCAACTTCAGTAGAAAGCTGCTCGTCGTCTTTGTTACAAGAGAATAAAGTAAAAGTTAAAAGAAGGCCTAGTGCCCAGGATGTCACGTTCATTTTCATAATTCTGCCAATTAGATTTGTTAATATTGGAAAGGGTCAAAAATATTGATCAATCGGTTATGAAAATATTTATATATATTGATAACGGCACATTGTAAGCAAACCATTGTTATTCTTTATTGCTTACTATCATAGCCGTAAGTCCAACTTTTTTATCTACTATGAAAATCAATTCCATTCCTCGGTGGATGCTGCCATCTTGGATAGCACTACTATTTATTTTATCTGGTAATCAGTTCACCCACGCACAGGGTTATGAGCTAAAGACTGCTCGAGAAGTCACACTACTTTCGGTAGGGGCAGTGGGAACCACTACCAGCATTTTGCTTCGCGATAAACGAGAGCCCCTCAGCTTAGAAGACATGGAAGGTTTCGACATCAGTGATGTCTTCGGAGTAGACCGACTATCGGATGGAAATTACCGAAAGGGAGCCCAGATCGCGAGCGATGTGTTGCTGTATACCTCTTTTGCCTCTCCACTTACACTGTTAGCCTTTGATGAAACCCGAGCGGATGCAGGAATATTGGGGCTTATATTATTAGAAACCATTGCCATTAACGAAACAATTACCGGCATTACGAAAGCTTTGGTAAAGCGACCCCGCCCCTATACCTATAATCGGGAAGCACCCGAAGAAGTACGTTCTATGCGAGGAAATACATTCTCGTTTTTTTCGGGACACACATCGTATTCCGCAGCGCTGTCATTCTTCACCGCCAAAACGATCTCCGACTACGTAGATAAATCAAATGTGCGCACTTTGGCCTGGACCGGAGCCTTTCTGTTGCCCGCAGCAACCGGCTACTTTCGTTACCGAGCCGGAAAGCATTTTCCTTCCGACGTAATCGTTGGCTATGTAGTAGGAGCATCGCTCGGTTACCTGATTCCGCATATACACAAAGCAGAGAACTCGAATACAGCGCCAGAAACCACCGCCGGTCAGTTGCCGGTGATACAACCTCTATTTCAGATATCTTTTGTCCTTTAGAAAAAGTGTTATAGTGTTTGTGTGTTAAAGTGTTAGCGTAAAACTAAGTAACCTTAACACTATAACAGCGGGCGATGGTGGACGCCACGCGGTGGACGCTACGCACCATAATACTATTCTTCTAGCGATGTGCCCAATCGTACTGATCGATGGTTTCTAAAGAAACTTTTAGTAGCTGGATACAGCTGTCAATATCTTCTTTGTTGGCCATTTCAATCACCTGATGCAGATGGCGGGTGGGGATAGAGATTGCCCCGGCAATAGCGCCCTGCTTACCCATGCGTTGCACTCCGGCCGTATCAGTTCCTCCGGCGGTAAGCACCTCAGGTTGCCACTTAATATTATTTTTGTCGGCGGTCTGCTTCATAAATTCTACCATGCGGTAGTCGCAAATGGTAGAACCGTCCATCACCTTGATGGCGGCGCCTTCTCCCAGTGAGGTGATTTTCTCATGAGGCTGGGCACCGGGCAAGTCAAAAGCAATGGTAGTATCTAGACCGATACCAAAATCCGGATTAATGGAGTGGGCGGCTACGTTAGCTCCTCGTAAACCAACTTCTTCCTGCACGGTAAACACGCCGTACACATCGTAGGGAACATCGCCTAGCTGGCGCAAAGCTTCAATCAGGATAAAAACAGAAACTCGATTATCGATAGACTTACAATTTACGCAGTCGCCCATTTCAACCAGCTCCCGCTCACGGGTAATCGGATTTCCCACACTTACCAACTCTTTCACATCGTCGGCCTTCATGCCCAGGTCAATGAAGTAGTCGGTAGTTTTAGGGTTTTTATTGCGCTCCTCGGGTGTCATTACGTGAATAGGTTTGCTGCCCATCACTCCGACTAAGTCTTTCTTACCGTGCACCGTTACGCGCTGGGCGGTTAGGGTTTTGGGATCGAAACCGCCTAAGGTGTGGAAGCGTACAAAACCGTTATCGTCCACGTGGGTAACAATAAACCCGATCTCGTCCATATGAGCGGCTACCATCACTTTTTTACCGTCGGGATTATTGGTTCCTTTTTTGACGGTAATTACGCTACCCATATTGTCCACTTCCCAGTGATCCACGAGTGGCTCTATTTCTTTAATTACCAGTTGGCGTATGCGCTCTTCAAAGCCTGGTGCTCCGGCTACTTCACAAATTTTCTTAAGTAATTCTACGTTCATAACTATTTGAACTCTACGATTTTAGTGTATAACTGTAATCTGTATCTTTTTGATACCGTTGGGAGGCCAAAATTACGTAATTTCGCCTGACAATAAAACGAGAGCGTATGCGACAACGATTATTAAGTGAGGGAGCAAATGAGTTAAGTTACGAAATCAGGGAGATTGTAAAGAAAGCGCATCAGATCCAGGATTTAGGCCATACTATTTTCTGGGAGAATATTGGCGATCCGGTACAGAAGCACTACCAACTGCCCGACTGGATTAAGGATACGGTGGTGGAACTGCTAAAGGATAATTCTACTTTCGGTTACTGCGATTCTAAAGGAGTGCTGGAAACCCGGCAGTTTCTGGCCGAACTTAATAATCGGCGCAATGGAGCCCAGATAACCGCTAACGATGTGCTGTTCTTCAATGGCCTGGGCGATGCTATCTCCAAGTTGTATCAGTACCTGGTACCTACGTCCCGGGTGATCGGTCCATCTCCCTCGTACTCCACCCATTCTTCAGCAGAAGCTTCCCACGCTAATCACCACCCAATCACCTACAACCTTGATCCCAATAACAACTGGTTTCCCGATCTGGATGACCTGTATATGAAGATCAAGTACAATCCTAATATCGTGGGTATTTTGCTGATTAATCCGGATAATCCCACCGGAGTGGTTTATCCTAAGGAAATTCTCGAGGCCATTGTAGAAATGGCCCGGGCCTACGATCTATTTCTAGTGGCCGACGAAATCTACCTGAACATTACTTATAACGGAGCCAAGGCCTTTGCTTTGGCGGAGGTAATTGACGATGTGCCGGGTATCTCCATGAAAGGAATCTCCAAGGAGCTACCCTGGCCGGGGGCCCGCTGCGGTTGGATGGAATTCTACAATCGCCGTCAGTCAAAAGATTTTGACCAGTACTGTTCTACGCTGGAGAACGCCAAAATGATTGAGGTTTGCTCTACCAAACTGCCTCAGTTAGCCATTCCTAAAATTATGAGTGACACCCGTTATCCCGAGTACCGACGGGGGTTTAACGAGGCTATTGGTCGCAGGAGCCGGATTATCGGTGAGTTGCTAGCGGATATTCCTTCCATTACTTTTAATCCTACCTACGGGGCATTTTACAATACTATCATTTTTCAGGAGGGGGTATTACAACCTGGCCAGAAATTAAAAATTGAAGACGAACGAGCAGGGCAATTACTTCACCAATGGTTGGCGCAGGAGCCGGATATGGCGCTAGACAAGCGCTTTGTTTATTATTTACTAGCTGCCAAAAGCGTTTGCGTCGTCCCTATCTCTTCGTTCTGCTCCGATCTCCAGGGCTTCCGCGTAACGCTACTGGAAAACGACGAAGAAATTTTGCGAGAGACCTTCACCCGCATCCGGGAAGCAGTGATTGAGTTTACTCAGGTGGATAAATAAAAGTCCTTGGTGGTATATAATTGTCGATATCAGAATAGTACTGGCCTGGCTTTGATTCCACACTGGTGCTATCTATTTTTCGGTAAGCAACCTACACTACAATGAAAGCATTCCTGGCTATTATTTTCTCGCTTTTCGTGCATACGTTGGTAGCGCAGCATATATTTTCCGTGAAGGGGAATCAGACTTATTTGGACGATACTGTATTTCAGGCTATAGGATTACGCTGTTCCAATGCGCTGATAAGTGATCAGGCAGTGGATAGTCTTATCAGCCACCTAGACGAGTATCAATCGTACGGGCTGAATACCATAAGTGTTTACCTACTAGGCTCTCGCTACAGTAACATTTACGGCTATAACCTGGATGGCACTCTGAACCAAGTTTATCGACAAAGACTAGAGGGGATTATTGAAGCCTGCGACCAGCGGAAGATGGTGGTACTGGTAGGTATACTCTATTGGGGAAGTGGGCAACATGGCCGCTCCAACGAGCATTACGCCACCTGGGGGCAAGAAGAAGTAAATATTGCTATGCGAAATACGGTACAATGGCTAACGGACAAAGGGTACCGAAACGTTTTTCTGGACCCTGATAACGAAGGAATGGCGGAGAGGGCTGCTTCGTTCGATATCGGCGAGATGATTTGCGCAGGAAAGGGAGTGAATGATGCGATACCAATCGCTTACAATGGCAAAGGTTACCCACCTCCCTGCGCTGATCTAAGTATTCATTTTGCTAACCAAACGGAGCAACATCCTTATATAGAGACTGAAGGAACTCCTAGTCAATACTGGGGCGATTATAGTAAGGAAGCAGGACTGGATCACTACATTAATGTAGGTATTTATACCGAAGGGAAGAAAGCCCAACAATTAGTGCAGACCCAGGAATTGCTAAATCAGGGCCACGGTTACCTGCTGGCCTCTACTTGGCTTCAGAATGTGCCCCCGCGCTTTGATCTTGGCGGCGACGGTTCAGCTTGCGACCCCGGAATCCGATGGTGGTGTGAGGTTATTAAAGAACGGTACAAGAATGCCAAGCAGTAGCAGCTACCGCAATCAAGCGTGTGTACTTATCCAGTTGCTTTAAATCATTGATACGATAAGAACGGCTATTTCTTTTTATAAGTCAGCATCACTGCGCCAGTCTCGAAGGGTTCAGTTTTCACTAAATCAAATTTGGTTTCTTTAGGGTGGTTGGGGAATAACTGGATTCCGCTACCCAATATGGTAGGAATTACGCAGAGAATCATCTCATCAATAGCACCCTGATTCAGAAACTCCGTAATAATTAGCCCGCCACCAACTGCCCAAACATCCTTTTCACCCGCTGATTTAATCCGGCTAATAGACTCCTCATCAATTTTATGAATGGCCTCAGTATTATTGGTCTGAGGCTGGTAGCCTTCTTTCGATGTTACTACGTAGGTTGTACAATCTTCGTAGGGCCAGTCGACGCCAAACCCCAGCACCTCCTCGTAGGTCTTTCGCCCAATTACTACCTGATCAATGGTAGCGTAGAAATCGGCGTAGCCGTAGTCAATCTGATTGGGGTTCGGTAGTTCCTCCAGCCAGTCTAGCGAACCATCTTCCCGGGCGATAAACCCATCAATGGTGGTGGCAATATAGAGTTTGATTTTGCTCATAACTCTACTACGAATTATCCTTAATCACCCAGTAGTCGTCCATGTACTGCTCCTTTAGTTCGTAGTTGCGATTGTCCCAGGTGCGTTGCTTTAATAAAATATTAGGATACTCGCCGGCAAACCAGTATTCGTTTACTTTATCGCTATCGAGTTGTACGCTGACTTTCCACACATTATTCACTTGGCTTAGGTCGTAAGTAGTAGATAGTTGTACGTCTGCCGCGGCTTCCACCGTGAAGGTGGCGTTATAGACCTTGGGTTCATTGGCCTTGCTGCTAATCTGCGACTCAGCCACCGCCTGCTGAAATGACAGGCCCTCCGAAAACTTTAGCGCACGTAGTGAGTGGGAGAGTTGATCCTCAAACATGATTCCACCCTGGACAGTCATCTCTCCTACGCCTTGCCCATCCCAGTAGCTGTTGTAGCCAAACTCGTACTTCTTCCCTCGGGCAAGAAAGTACTTAGAAGTGTTACCGCACCATTCCTGCGAAGTATTGGTCAGTTTATACACCGTGGCGGGCTTGTTCCGCTCGTAAAAAATGCTGGTCATAAAGTGGTAGGGATAATTGTCGGTAGGGATACGGCAGAACTTATTGACCTTCATTACCTCAAACAGATCGTTACGGTCGTAGTCATCCGTTTTCACATCATACTGTTCATTGAAGGTTTCTTTCACCAGAATAAAAACGTACTCAAAGTCGCGCGGCTTGCCGTAGATGGTGCGAGTGGCCTGGTATTTGGCTACCTCGGCTTGGCCCTGATCCCACATGGCATTCTTCGCCCATTCTGAATCAAAATGCTCCGCGGAAGGCACCCGGTCCTGGGCATTTCCTCCCGTGCAGGCGTACAGTACGCCCAGTAAGCTGACAAATATAAGTGACTTAAAAGTGTTGGTATTAATAAGCTTATTCATAACAAAGTCTGATCAGATCGTAAAAAATTTGTAGTTAAATACGAGACATTAGTCTGAGTTCTATCTCTAAGACTTAGGCATAAGCATTTACCCTACAACTTTATTAACGTATTTTTGTCCCAAAGGTGACTGCCTCAGATCATCAATCGTATCAATATCATTAAGCACAGGTAGCTCCTTCAGAGACAGATTTTGTTGTTTTATATCCCGACGTGTATCGTCCGCTACTGATTCGGTACTCCAGCTTTTGTTGGCGAAGAGCTCGGAATACAACTGATCCATGCCCAGCAGATAATAACCCCCGTCCAGTGAAAGACCTAGCACTACGTTGTGCTCGCGTAAAGCTTCAAATGCCTGATTCAGGTGTTGGGTAGTCAGATCCAAGCAGTCAGTGCCGATAATACAAATGCGGGAGTAGCCTTCCGCAAATCCCTCCGCAAAAGCATGACGCATTCGCTCCCCTAAATCACCCTCGGGTTGCAGCGCCTTCTGAAAGTGATTTAGTTCCCACTGGTCGTTCGCAGCGATGTAGGGAGTGTAGTACACAATTTTATCTTGCGACAGCGGTAGCGTAATGCGGCGGGTATGCGATAGCAGCTCTTGGTATACCTCCAAAGCCTGTTCATCGCCTAAATCGGCGGCCAGCCGGGTTTTGGCTTTTCCCAACTCAGGTACTTTGGTAAATATGATAAGAAGTTCTTTGTTCTTGGTCATTTGTCCTTGGTCACTAGTCATTTGTCCCTTGTTAAGCGCTAATAGCCTCCTGCTTCTATCTCCGCCCCGAGCACCTTTCCGAGCTCAGTAGACTTTCACTCCACGCTGCAACCACTTCGACCAGCTTCGGTTATAGGTATGTACGCTGTCGGTAGGTTGGTTTTGGGAATTGACTACTTCGTTACCTTCGTTTTTCCACTGAAAAATGCCGCCGTACAGATTATACACGTGTTGAAACCCCGCCTCTTTTAAGGCTTCGCCTACCCGCTCGCTGCGGTAGCCTACGGCGCAGTACAACACCACCGTATCTTCTTTAGAGAGATGATCAACATCACCCACTTCAAAGGAATCGTAGTCTACAAATGCGGCATCTGGCAAATGACTCACCTGGTATTCCTCGGGAGTGCGGATATCCAAAAGCGCAATGTCCGATTGTTGCCGTAAGCTATCCAACGTCCGGGATTGCATCAGCGGGACGGAGTTCTCGTACAGGGAGGCTAATTTCTCATCGTAGGTTTTCTGTCCGCAGGCAGGAAATGATAATAGAATTATTCCTGCTACTAAGTATCTACAAAACTTCATTCACGTTTTACTTCTTTTCCGGCGGCCTGCCAACTGCGTATCCCCCCGTTCAAATTCTTCACGTTCTCATAGCCGGCATTCAGTAGCTGCTGAGCCACCCGCCCGCTGCGTCCTCCCGACAGACAGTATACTACAATCGGAGTTTCTTTGGCAATATCCTGAACATCGCTTAGTTGAAAGGTAGTGTAATTGACAAAGCGGGCGTTTTCCAGATGTCCCTCCTGATATTCCTCCGGCGAACGGGTATCCAACAATACCACGCTGCTGTCTTCCTTTAAAAGTTCCTCCAGCGTATCTGCCTCAACCAGCGGCACGGCCGATTGGCCTAACCCTTTTGTTGATATAATTAGTAGAACTAAAAAAAAACGATATAACATCTTTAATTACGAATTGAAAGACTGAAGTCGAATAGTGGCGATTTTCAATTTTCCATCGCCCGCGTGGCGCCCATCCACCGTGGACGCGGCGGCGACCCGGTATCAATTATACACTATATATAAAACGTATAGTACGGCTCATTGTTCGCGAGACGCTGCAGCAGTAGAGCCACCTCCCTAGCGTGGTAATCGCCCCACATGCTAGATTCACCGTTGGCGATTTTGCTGCCTTCGGGTACATAATCCCAGCCATTGGGCTGATGGTAGATGGAGTGCAGAATTAGGCCCTGATGGTCCTCGTCGGTACTCAGGTACGGTTCGCGGAACAAAGTATCCAGCACGGTAAGGCCAGCCTGAAAGTACTTCTTACCGCTTTCGTCTTTCCCCTTACTTTTCAGATACTTTCCTAAACGAAGTAACCCTTGGGAAGCAATGGCGGCAGCAGAGCTATCAATCGGCTCGTAATCATTATAAGGGTCGGAAGGATTATTCAAGTAACCGTCCAGTTGATGAAGGTTGGGGGCGCCGGTGTCCCAGTAAGGAATGCCATCGGTAGGAGTATTCTCGATGTAGAAATCGCAGGTGGCTTTGGCGGCTTTTAGCATAAAGTCTTCAATCTCGCCGCGTTCGCCGTAGTCGTTCAAATCCTCGTCGCTGAGTGTATCCAGAAACTCCAGTTCTTCGGCAAAGCCGCACATGGCCCAGGCCAGTCCGCGGGTCCAGGTAGAAAAGCCGGTGTAGCCCTGCTGAGAGTTAGGGCAGCGGTAGTTACCGTCTTTAGTATTGAAGATGCACTCGTGGGCCGTACGACCGCGCACGTCGTAGGTATCCCGCCCTTCGCCGTAGAATACCGAGAAATCAGCGGTAGCTTTCAGGTGTTGCAGTGCCCGGTGCAGCAGGTTGATCTTCACGTCGTTCTCGGTTTGCAGCACATGGCCTAGCTGATGCGCCACCATCAGCGCCCGGCAGGAACGTATGGTATCGACAAACAATGAGTGCGGGCCGTTGAATGAATGAATGAAACCTCCCTCACCTTTAATTGGTGTCCAGCGAGTAGCCTGAGCCGCGCCGGAAGCTTTCAGCGCCATTTCGTAAAAGTACTGCTCCCAATCATTCTGCGGAATCTTACTCTCCCGCATTAAGCGGTGCAGATTGCCGTAGGTGCTCACGTTATTAAAGCCGTGGTCGTGCACCCCGATATGACTTACGTGCGTCGCCATTACTTCCACCGTTTTAGTGCGTCCAATATTTAGGAACTGCTCATCGCCGGTAGCGTCAAACTGAAGGATAGCCGAGCCGTACTGAAAGCCCTGCGTCCACTCGGTCCAGCCCCGGGTGGTGTAGCGCCCCTTCACGGTAAATACGGGTGAGCCTTTGGTTTCGTCGTAGTGATTTTCAATATGCAGTATTTTCTGACCGGATAGTTCCCAGAAGGGTTCTAGCAGCGATTGTAGTGATTGAGGAGTAAGTTGGTTATTGATCTTCAGCATAAGTAGTAAAAATTTGCCCGAAGATAGAGAGAATGCCCAAGAGGGACAAGCTGAATGATTGAATGCGAGAATGAAATAATAGATTGAGTAGTGAAAGTATTCCATCACTCAGTTATTCTTTCATCAAATCTTTTTATCTCAATGCCGTACAAGGTTATCGTCTCAGTTCGCTAAATCAGCAATCTTTTCGTAATTTAGCCGAGTTAAAAACCTAATTTTTGTCATGCAGCGCACCTACCTTTCCTTATTTATTGGCGTAATGGCCTTTCTCATTCATGATACTACCTTAGCCCAAGATGGGCAAGCTCTCTATACCCAGTACTGCGCCTCCTGCCACGGTGAGGATCTGAAGGGTGGTAATGGTCCCAGCTTTCTCGATGGCGAATGGAAACACGGCTCGGGCCGGGGACAGATCACCCGCAATATCAAATTTGGTATTGCCCAGGTAGGGATGCCAGCCTACGAGAAGGTACTGAGCGATGACCAAGTCAATAATATCGTAGAATATGTACTGGAGGCCGAAAAGGGCGCGATGGCGACCAACGATAATATCCCTTCTCAATTACAGACCTTAGAGTATAACGTAGACGTAGAGGTGGTAGCCGAAGGATTGGAGATTCCCTGGGCGATTGCCTTTGTAGACGATAACCGCATGCTGGTGACCGAACGACCGGGCCGCTTACGCATGATTGAAAACGGTGAACTGCAAGAACCGGTGCAGGGCACTCCCGAAGTGCTGCACGAAGGGCAGGGTGGTTTATTAGACGTAGCCGTAGACCCCGAATACGATCAGAACGGCTGGATATACCTATCCTTTAGTCATGCATTAGAGGACGACGCAGAAAAGCCCGGGGCGATGACCAAGATTGTGCGCGGTAAGATTGAAGATAACCAGTGGACCAACGAGGAAGTGGTATTTGAGGCTCCGCATGAGCTGTACCGCACCACCCGTCACCACTACGGCGACCGTATCGTGTTTGATCCCGAAGGGCATCTGTACTTCAGTATTGGCGACCGCGGCGCCCAGGATCAGGCCCAGGATATTACCCGTCCCAACGGCAAAGTGCACCGCGTACACCGCGACGGCAGCATTCCTGAGGACAATCCGTTTGTAAACGAGCCAGATGCTATCCCTTCTATCTTCAGCTACGGCAACCGTAACCCGCAGGGACTGGCAGTGCACCCCCAAACCGGCGAAGTGTGGGAAACCGAGCACGGCCCCATGGGTGGCGATGAGGTGAACATCATCCGCAAGGGCAACAACTACGGCTGGCCGGTGATCACCTACGGCCGCAATTACAACGGCACTTCCATTACTGACATTACCCGTAAGGAAGGTATGGAGCAGCCCATCATCTACTGGAAACCCTCTATTGCGGTCTGCGGTATGGAGTTCTACCAGGGCAATGAGTTTCCGAAGTGGGAGAATAAACTGATGGTAGGAGCCTTAGCTTACGAAGAGGTGCGACTGCTCACCATTGCCGATAACCGCATTATGCACGATGAAGTGATTATGAAAAACGTAGGCCGCGTGCGCGACGTAGCCCCCGGCCCCGACGGAGCCGTCTACGTAGTGATGAACGACCCCGACGTAGTGCTCAAGCTCACCGCCAGCGAAGATCAGGCCACGGTGGACGTAGGGGAGGAATAAAAAGTATATTAGAGAAGATTGGTGCTCTAAGTACCTTTCTTGATTTCTTTAACTTCATCTGCTAATTTGGGGATGTCCTTTTGAATGATTCCCCAAATTAATTCTGGCTCTACGGAATCGTAGGCATGGGAAATGATGTTTCTCAAGCCAATGATTTTCTTGGTAGATGAGATTTTTATGTCCGGATTGATTTCGACTAAATTCCTGACTGCTTCACCAATAATCTCAAGATCTCTTTCCACCGCCCTCTGTAGGATTATATCATTTTGATACTTTAAGAAGTTGTTCTCAACTTTGGCCTTTACCAATTCTACTTCTTGAATGATACTTTCAATATCCAATAGAAATTTCAGCACCTTAGGCTGCATAAAGGTCTACTTTAGTACGGTTAATCTCTTCCGCTAATACCGGGTTTTTGAGTGACTTGGTTGAGATAATATCAATCTCTTTTCCGGTAATCTCTTCCAAACCTTCTTTAAACGCGAAAAAATTGTCGGCGTAATCTAGCACTTCTATTTCTTCGGAGAAGTGAACCAGGAAATCAATATCGCTACTAGCAGACAGCTTATTTCTAGCGGCTGAACCAAATACCGAAATAGCATTCACCTGATGCTGTTTGCATAGGTCAATAATCCGGTCAATGTTATTTTCAATGATATCTACCATTGTCTCTTGAGAATAATCGTTGTTTTTTCAGGCGGCTAAATCGGCGGGGTTGATGTTCAGGTCTTTTAGCGTGGCTCTCAATTCTTTGAGATGCTGCTCCCTCCGGTAGCGGTACTGAATTAACATTAAATCATCTTCATTTTCCTTCTGCTTATGAAGGTCTATCATCTCATCTACCGACTTTATTTGCTCGAGCAGGTCAGCTACTCTAATGATCCTATTATCTGAAATTTCTAATTCATTCATTTTCTCAAGCTTTATTCTCCGAATTTTATTTCAACAAACTCTTTGGATGTCTTCTACTTTTTCTGTCCATCCTGCTCTTGGTAAATCAGCTATTCAAAATAGGGCTAGTTTCAGACTAACCATCACTATATCCACAATTTATCTTATAAATTGGTTTACAAACTGCCTTGCAGATTCAAGTTCTGGGTCAGTGCTTAAGTTTTTAGTCAGCACTTCACTAACCCATTTTGGTCCGTGATTGCCCACACTCTTCACAAAACTTTCCAACTCGCCAACTTCAAGAACCAGAAACCCTCTCTCTTTTAGTTTCCCTTGCATTCTGTCAAATGCTATTGTCGCATTGCCACTTGGTATATATGACTTTCCAACTTCTTTTGCTTCTGACCATGCTGAAGCTTTTCTTAATGCTCCTTTAATTTCATTGATTTTTTCTCTTGGGAATATTCTTTCAGTTGTTTCGCTAAAAACTCTTTCAATATCTTTTTTTATGTCATCAGTTAAAAACTCAGGTCTCTTTTGTTCAATCTCTCGCTTTACAAGTTTCCAATCACTTTCAATGTCAGCCCAAACACCACCCAAACCTTCAAATATTTCTTTCAGTGGATTTGTGTCATTTAATACATCAAAGTCGGAAACAACTTTAATAGGAACATTAAGCCTTTTCAATGCTTTGATTGCTGTGGGAATTCTATGCTTACCACCACAATGAATGAACAAGATATCAGGAGCAATTGAGTCCATAGTATCAAACTTCGAGGATAAAGTGGCGGAAAAGAACCTACAGTCAGAATCACTTTCACATATCACTACTTTAGAGTGAAAGAGTCCGTCTAATACATTTGAATGTCTAAGCAACGAATCATTCCATATACTATCAACGTCCGAGCTTGTCAATAAGCTAACCCTATTTATTGAACCATCGCGTTGTATGCGAATAATTTTAAGTTTGTTGATGCTAGCATCCAATAGCCCTTTGAGAAAATCTTCACTATGAGTTGCTAGAAATAGTTGCCTTGCAGATGGTAAATCTTTTGCAAGCATTTTGCCCAGAAGTCTCGCTTGAGGTGGATGAAGAAAGGCTTCTGGTTCGTCGATAAATAAGACTGAATGATTCGAAATGAATGCATTTAAAAGTACCCCAACAAAACTACGCATTCCATCACCTTGCTCATGGAGTAAATCTAATTTTTCCAATTCTCTCAGATATGAGGAAGAAACCCTATCTTCACCTTCTTTAGGTACAGGTTTTTCACCTATATAAAGAGGGACCTCACTTCCTGCATTTCTATGGACTATCAGGTCTGTACCAAACGCTTGTCTGAAATAATCGCTAAATCGCTTTTCTAGAGTATCGTCTTTTTGTAGATAATGTATTGGATGTTGAATTGCTTCCGTCGTAAGCTTAATATTTTTTGCTGGGTTGGCTGCTGTCAGTCTCTGTTCTGTAGTTAGTATATTTACGAAAAGGGAAGTAAGATTACCCATCCCAAGGGCATAGTTTCTAAGCGTATTTCTTACGTCTGCCTCCCAAATATTAATATTCAAACTGCTGTAACGTACTTGACTAGGACTATCATGATATTTTATTGCATGCTGATTGAGCAAATTAAAAAATTCCGTTTCTTCTCCTTGCTTTTCAATGGTAATATTCTTTAATACCTTTCCTTTTTTATTCTTTGTTTTAAGAAGTGTCGCTGATTCTTTCAGTGACGCACTTTTTCCAGCATTGTTCGGTCCGACAAAAACGACAACATCATCTTTTTCAAAGCGAATAGTTGTGTTATCGCTGAATGTCATTTCACTTATCCAAATTCTTGCAGCCATACTTTATAATTGTCAGTCTTCTCAGGTATCATTTACCTATAGTTCGTTTAAACCAGCGTAATTATAGCGAGTTATCAGCTAAATGAGAAGTACCACGCTGTAATGCAGACAGGTAATGTTAATACGTAATTTTACAGCTTATTATCTTTAAAGATACCCTACTGACTGTATCAGCAGATAGCCGAGTGTTCCAGCAAGTCCGCTGACGCTGTCAGGAACTCATCAAGTATCCTAGCAAGGCTGCTGACAGTGTCAGGAAACAATCCAGTGTTCCAGCAAGTGTGCTGACTGTGTCAGGAAGTGATACTAAGCTGAGACAAAGCTGCTGACGGTATCAGGAAGTGGCACTACGTCTAGACAAGCTCACTGACAGTGTCAGGAAGCCGTACTAGGCTGAGAAAAGTCCGCTGACGGTGTCAGGAAGCTTGCCTGGGATTAGACCCACCTGTAAATAAATAGACAAAAGCCCTATGGCATCCTCCCTAAATGAGCTTCGCGAATTCCGGGGTCTCATTCCATTCATAGTATGTGGGAGACCCCGCAACAGGTGCGGGGAGATCGTATCAAGTTTCTTTTGTTCAAAAACTTTAAGGATAATTTGTGTGGTTTCTTAAGGGTGTACCATATCCGCAAAAGCTGCTTTTTCTTCCAGTACCCGTGGTATTTGTTTTGTAACTGATTGACAAATTAATTATCACGCTAAACACTATATTTTATGTTTGTCGCTGCTTCAATACCCTTTTACCGAAATAAAGAATTTACCCAGTTTATCCGCAATACGCTGATGATTGTTCATCAGCAAGGGCCGGAACAATTGAAGGTGAAGGCGCAGTACCAGTTGCTCAATCAGTTGTGTCAGCAGTTAGAGAAAGCCTACGAACAAGTTGATAATAGTCAGCTATCGCAGCAACTTATCGAGCTAGACAATCGGCGCGACCAGGCTATTGTCTGCCTACGAGCACTAAGTGAGGGGTACTTGAACCATCCGAAATCCACCCATCGGGAAGCGGGAGAACAACTACTGGCGTGTATCAATCGGTACGGCAGCCGCCTTTATGCCCTGAATTATACCGAAGAAACCGCTACACTCAAGCAGTTACTAGGCGAACTGCAAACCCGCCCCGAGTGCCAGCAGGCTACAGAAACTTTGCAGCTAGCGGATGTGGTGAACGAAATGAAGCAGGCCAATCAGGCATTTGAAAAGCTCTTTATACAGCGAATAGAGGAAAGCGTTCAGTCGGAAGGACTCAGTAACCGCGAACTGATGCGGAAAACCACTGATGCTTATCGCCAACTACTAAAGCACCTAGAAGCCCACGCTACCCTCACCCCTTCTAACGAATACCAATTGCTAGCTGATCTTCTGAACGAAAATACCAGTTACTTTAACGAGGTGGTAGAGCGAAGAAAAAGCATCTCCACTCCCGAACTGGTGACTGCTTCGGACACTGAAGAAACGGCTGCGGAGTAACGAGGTGTATTAAATCCCCCTTTGAAAAAGGGGGAAAAGCTCCAAGGAGCATCCAATAGAAAAGTTATTCATTATAGTCATTGGTGTTGCAGTATTCTCTTTCCCCTCTTTCCTAAAGGGGTATTTCTCTTCTCTACTGCAATTAAGCTTCAGTTACTTAATCTCAATCTCGAAGGGCATGCGGGCCTGGATGCCTTGCAGCTCGCGTAGCTGCTGAACTTTCTGAAAGTAGGGGAAGGCATCGCCCAACTCGCGCTTCAGCACGAAGGTGTTCACTTCCTGGCCTAGCTCCTTCATCAGTTGCTCCAAAAAAGTCTTCTTTTCGGGGTAATACTTCACCCGGTAGTCACCTTCTTCCAGGCCAGCTTTCTCTACGGCAATATCCACCGCCATATCCAGACCACCCAGTACGTCTACCAAATCGCGCTCTAGAGCCTCGGTGCCGCTCCATACCCGGCCGGAGGCTACTTTTCTTAGTTGTTCTACCGGCATATTGCGGCCTTCGGCAGCTTTGCGGGTAAAAGTTTCGTATCCATCCTCGATGTTAGCTTGCAGAATGCGGCGCTCGGCTTCCGACATAGGCTTGGTAGGAGAGAAGATATCGGCAAACTCGCTGGTCTGCACAATTTCGGTGTCTACTCCGATCTTATCTACCAACTCCTCCATATTGAAGAAAACACTGAAGATACCGATAGAGCCAGTGATGGTGTTCGGATGTGCCACAATGGTATCGCAACCCATGGCCATGTAGTAGCCGCCGGAAGCCGCGTAGTCCGACATAGAAGCAATCACCGGTTTCTCCTGCTTGGCAAGCTGAATCTCCCGCCACATTTTGTCCGAAGCCAATGCGCTACCACCCCCGGAGTTGATACGGATGACAATAGCCTTCACATTATCGTCTTCGCGGGCCTTGCGGATTTCTTTAGCAAAGCGGTTACCGCCGATATTGGTATTATCGCCTTCACCGTCCACAATGTTGCCGGAGGCTACAATCACCGCTACCCGGTTGCGGGAATAATCCGGGTCTTTGGCCCGAACAGCCCGGCTGTACTTCTCTACCGAAATAAGGTTGATATCATCATCGTCATCATCACCTTCCTCTTCGTCGCTGTCTTCAATGCCCAGTTTTTCCCGTAGCAGGTCGCGTACTTCATCGGGATAACGCAGACCGGTCACCATCTGGGCGTCTACGGCATCCTGCGGCTCACGAATTTTCATTGAATCGGCCAGGCTGCGAAGTTGATTTTCGGATAAAGTGGTAGACGTAGAGACCCGGTCCAGGTAGGTGTCGTACAGTGAGTTCAGGAAAGATTCGGTTTGAGCCCGGCTGGAATCGCTCATGCTGGTGCGAGTGAATGGTTCTACCGCGCTCTTAAAATCGCCTACTTTAAATATCTCCGGCTCGATGCCAATCTTATCTAACGTCTCTTTAATGAATACGGTCTCGATCATAAAGCCGTTGAACTCCACGGCGCCCCAATCCGGGTGGATGTACAACTCGTCGGCCACCGAAGCGACGTAGTACGCCCGCTCCGATAGAAAGTCGCTGTACGAAACAATAAACTTTCCGGACTCTTTGAAATCAATCAGGTCGTTACGGATTTCTTCCAGGCTGGCAAATCCGCCGGGAGCAATGCCCGCATCCAGGTAGATACCCTTGATGTTATCGTCCTCTTTAGCAGCCTGAATGGCTTCTCTTACCTTCAGCAGCCCCAGCACGCTATTATCCATACCGGGAAAAGGCAGGCTGCTGAAGGGATCTTCGGGGTCGCGCTCTACGATGGGTTTGTTTAGGTTTACCTGAAGTACCGAATTTTCTTTTACTTCCACGTCCGGCTCCTGCGAGGCCGCCGAAATAATGCCGGCAAAAATGGCGAAGACTAATCCGAAAAATACGATCAATCCTACCAAGGTGGCTAATACGTTTCTTAAAAATCTCATGGCAAAGGGTTATTTAACTATATTCGCAACTCTGTAATGATCAATGATTGATGAATAATGATTAATGCAGCAGGTATCTGATACTGTAGTTATTCGTCATCAATCATTATTCATTAATCATTAGTATATCTTTAATTTTGTTTCTTACACAGAAGAATCGAAAGTTACTACTTTTTCTACATTGGAGGTGAAGGTTATTGAGGGAATCTACTTGCTACTGGGCAGCAATTTGGGAAACCGGGCGGAAAACCTGCAAAACGCTCAGAAATATCTGGAAGAGTCGGCAGGTTCTGTCGTGGCTACTTCTAGCATTTACGAAACCGAAGCCTGGGGGGTTTTAGACCAGCCTTTGTTCTACAACCAAGTGATTCAGATAGATACCGAACTAGGCCACGAAGCCCTGCTGAAAGTATTGATGGATATTGAAAGGAAAATTGGAAAAGTGAAAGTAGGAAAGTGGCGAGAACGTCTGATTGATATTGATCTGCTGTACTATGGCAACCGACGGGTAAGAACTTCGCTGCTCACCCTGCCCCACCCCGAAATTCAGAATCGCCGGTTTACCTTGGCTCCCCTCGCCGAGCTTATCCCGGATGAAATGCATCCGGTGCTGCTACGCACCCAGTGTCAGCTTCTGGAGAACACGCCTGATATGTTGAAAGTATGGAAAGCAAGTGAAGGAGGCGGTAAGCAGTAAGCAGTCACTGACTCCTGCTTACCGCCTACCAAATTTAATACTTGGCTACAGTATTATCAATCTCGTCGGCCCAGGCGAGAATGCCGCCTTTAAGATTATAGAGATTGGTGAAACCGTACTTCTTCTCTAATTGCTCAATGGCTTGTCCGCTTCGCTTACCGCTGCGGCAGTGTACTACTACCTTTTTGTCGGAAGCAATTTTGGAAACCTGCTCTTCTACCTGGTTGAGCGGAATCAATTCACCGCCCAGGTTGGCAATCTCGTACTCGTAGGGTTCTCGCACGTCTACCAATTGGAAGTCTTTCTTGTCCTTAATTAGCTCGTATAAATCCTGCACCGTTAGCTCCTTCACCGCGGCTTTATCTTCCTGCGAAGGAATACCGCAGAACTGCTCGTAGTCAATCAGCTCGGTTTGGGTAGGATTCTCGCCGTTGAGGGGATTGGCCGGATCACGATGAATTTTCAGCGTACGGGTCTCAAAGGTTAGCGCATCAAACAAAAACAGTCGTCCGGACAGAGGCTCACCTACTCCGGATACTACTTTAATAACCTCGTTGGCCTGCAAGCTGCCTAAAATGCCGGGTAGCACACCGATTACTCCACCTTCGGCACAGCTAGGTACTAAACCGGGAGGAGGAGGACTGGGAAATAAGTCACGGTAGTTCGGTCCGGTATTTCCGTCTTTATCGGTATAGTTAAATACCGAAGCCTGTCCCTCAAAGCGGAAGATCGAGGCGTATACGTTCACCTTGTTCAGCAGTACGCAGGCATCGTTCACCAGGTAGCGAGTCGGGAAATTATCCGTGCCGTCGGCCACCACATCGTAGTCTTTGATGATATCCAGTGCGTTTTGGGAAGTGAGTGCGGTATTGTAGGTTTTGATATTGACGTGCGGATTCTGCTTACGCAGTCGCTCCGCTGCCGCTTCTACCTTAGGTCGGCCTACATCGTCTACCGTAAATAGTATCTGACGTTGCAGGTTACTGTCGTCTACCGTGTCAAAATCAACGATGCCGATATTGCCCACGCCAGCCGCAACCAGGTAGGATAACAGCGGAGCGCCTAGTCCACCGGTACCCACCACCAATACTTTAGCGGCCTTTAGCTTACGCTGCCCCTCAATGTTAAAATCAGGAATGATCAGGTGGCGGCTGTACCGCTCCAGCTCTTCCTTCGAGAATGTGATATTGTTACTCATGTTACTTCAGTTTTTTTTCTCTGGTAGAGACGCCCCCAGCAATAGCAGGGATGATACTAATCGTAGTGTCTTCCTTAACTTCAGTCTGTTCGTTATTTAGCGACTTAATGTCTTCGTCGCCCACGTAAATACGCACGAAACTGCGGATGTTACCTTGCTCATCGAACACGTGCTGCTTTAGTTCGGGAAATTTATCAGTAAGTGCCTGGATCGATCCTAGCACCGTACTGCTTTCAGTCTCAACGCTCGCCTGGTTATTCGTAAACTTGCGGAGCGGAGTGGGTATGATTATTTTTGCCATGTTTTTACTTGGTGTTATAGTTCTTAGTGTTAGTGTGTTATGGTTCTTAGTGATTAGTCTATAGTCGACGGTCCACAGTCCACAGTTTATTGTTGAATGAGTGAATGTTATTAGCGGCCGCCGCGTGGTCATTGCACGGGATGCCCGCGTGGCGATCACCCGCACATTGCTAATTGCTCACTGTACATTGTTCATTGTTATCTTTTCTTCTTCAAACTCTTTTCCTGCTTTATTCAGGCGCCAGGAGGTGACATCGGCCATTTTACCATCGCGGATGGAATAAATGATATAAGAGAAATAGGGGACGGCTTGTTTCAGGTCGTGTTCTGAGGGACGCACAGGATGGTCAGGATGAGAGTGGTATACTCCTAACAGACTCAATCCGTTTTCGGCAGCATAGCGCTCGGCTTTCATATAGTCCAGCGGGGAAATCTCGAAGCGGCGGCGCTGATCGCCCTCTTTGCTGTTCTGTACCGGAATGGCTTCAGTCACCGTCCGGTCGTCGCCCTCTTGTCCGTAGAAAAAACCGCAACATTCATTAGGGTAGGTGGCTTCAGCATCTTGCTGCATCACCTTGTTTGCTTCTTCAGAAACTTTTAGTACCATCGTTTAGTCGAAGATCATTTTTATCACCTCACCGTACTTGTCGGCTGAGTCAGCGAAAGTGGTCACTACTACCCCTTCATCAATCTGATCAGCTACCTGAATAGCTCCGAGTAAATTAGCAGCGGCCGATGGGCTAAGCAGTAAACCTTCTTCCCGGGCTACGCGCTTCAGTAAATCGTGCGCTTCCAGCGTATCCACTTCCCGGTTGTCGTCAGCCACTCGCGGATCATAGATGTCGGGAACCCGGGCGGTGGCCAGATGCTTCCAACCTTCCAGTCCGTGAAAGGCCGCATTAGGTTGCAACGAAATGCTCTGAATCTTAGGATTGATTTCTTTCAACCGCCGGGTGGTACCCACGAAAGTACCGGTGGTGCCCAGACCGGCCACAAAGTGGGTGACTTCGGTATTAGTTTGAGCAAAGATCTCTTCGGCCGTAGTCTCATAGTGGGCCCGCCAGTTGCTTTCATTAGAATACTGATCGGCGTAGTAGTACTGATACGGTTTTTCCGCTGCTAGCTCCCGGGCCCGATCCTGGGCTTCGTTCATCTCGCCGGTAGCCGGAGTGAAGATCACATTAGCCCCGTAAGATTTCAGAATTTGCTTACGCTCAGCCGAAGCATTTTCGGGAATGCAGATGGTAACGGGTACTCCGGCTGCCGAACCAATAGCGGCGTAGGCAATGGCGGTATTTCCGCTAGACGCATCAATTAAGTGCTTGCCTTCGGTCAGATCGCCCTGCCGAATTGCCTCCCGAATGATATTATAGGCCGGGCGGGCTTTCACGCTAGCCCCTAGCTGATACCACTCCAGTTTGGCGTAGATTTTCACGCCCGGTTTATTGTACACCCGAGAGATCGGAAACAGGGGCGTATTGCCCACAAAGCTTTTTAGCTGCTCAATGCGCTCTTTTAAAGCTGATGAAGATATGTTAAAGTCAATCATTTAATGTTTGTGTTATGGTGTATAAGTGTTACGGTGTTTATGTGTTCGGGTGTTTTAGTATCTTATTTACGACACTTTAACATCATAACACTTCGCACTGTAACAGCTCAATAAAAAACCCTTCCTGTGATGCACAAGAAGGGTTCTCTTATTGGAGGATATTTTTTGATTACGTTTGCGTACCGATCCCATCCTGTGCAGTATGTAGTGCACAACAACATGCATTGAAACAACAACAGAATATGGTGGCAGCAAATGCTTTCATTACAATAAAACTACGCATCTTCTTTCAAAAAAGTTGCTTGCTTTTTATTAAATCTTTGTAAAATTAATTCGGATACTGTTTGGCCAATAGAAAGTGAGGAGGTAGCCGCTGGGGACGGGGCGTTTAGTACGTGCACGGCGTACTCATCTTCCAGTATCATAAAGTCGTCCAGCAAGCCGCCCTTCCGGTCGCAGGCCTGGGCACGTACTCCAGCCTCCCCGGGGGTCAAATCTTCTTCCCGGACATCAGGAATCAGGTGCTGTAATGCTTTCGTGAAAGCCGATTTTGAAAAGGAACGATACATTTCGCCCATACCGGTTTGCCAGTACTTACGAGCCACTTTCCGAAAGCCCGGCCAGCGCAGCGTTTCGCTCAGTTCGCCCAGACTTATATCAGACTTGGTATATCCTTCCCGGCGGAAAGCCAGCACCGCATTAGGTCCCGCTTCAATACCGCCCTGAATCATTCGGGTGAAGTGCACACCTAAGAACGGGAAGTTAGGGTCGGGTACCGGATAAATCAGGTTTTTTACTAAGTACTGCTTATCCTCTTTCAACTCGTAGTACTCGCCCCGAAAGGGTACAATTTTAACGTTAACGTCTTCGCGCATCAAACGAGCAATCTTATCGGAATACAATCCGGCACAGTTTACTATCACCCGCGTAGTGAACGTTCCGTGGTTGGTGATAATCGTACTGCCTCCAACGTGGGTACGAATATCCAGTACTTTCCGGTCCAGAAACAGCTTGCCGCCCTTCTCCTGCATTACCTCCGCATACTTCTGACTTACCGCGGAGTAATTAATAATTCCGGTCTGGGGAACGAAGATAGCTTCCAGCCCGTTCACGTGCGGTTCGTACTCAGCGATCTCCTCTTTCGCCAGCCGCTTCAAACCGGTTAGTCCGTTGGCCTCACCCCGGCTCTGAATGGTATCCAGTTGAGGCTGTTCTTTCGAGTTCGTCGCTACGATCACTTTTCCGCAAAGCTCATAAGGGATTTCGTGCCGATTGCAGAATTTTAGCAGCATATCGTAACCACGCACGCAGTTCTTAGCCTTTAGGCTGCCTGGCTTATAATAAATACCTGAATGAATAACCCCGCTATTGTGGCCGGTTTGGTGGGTCGCTACTTGCTTTTCTTTATCCAAAACGGCTAGCTTCAGGTGTGGTCGCTGTTCCTTAATTTTCAGAGCAGTCGCCAATCCTACAATTCCTCCTCCAATTATCGTAATGTCGTACTCCACATCAAGTTCAGTTATGTTTTAAAAGCAAATGTACAGTAGCCGTGGGCAAGAATCAAAGTAAGCATATTTCTACGGTAGAAGTACTACTTTACCCCATAGTATTTGTGCTTTAGCAAATTTATTGCCCTTCTACCTCAAACTATCGTACTGCTTTTCGTATTTCAGCCATATAGTTATCACTCAATTGCTTGAACCCTACCCTCAACTATAAAGTATTAGCTTGTTGCGACTCAGTAAAATGACCAAGCTGGTGTTTGTCTTTTTAGTAAACAGTTTTTTTGCCATTTTGTGCGGATAAAGCCATAAGTTTAAGCAAATGATAACTTACACATAAAACCCAAATTTTGCCGGCATCTAAACGATGATGTATCTGCGTCGCTCATAGTATTTTTAGTAGCTTTATCGCTTTGTTTTGGGAGTTATTCTGGCTTTAGCATCTCCGCTGGCCGGAGTCAGTTACAGCACTTCTTTCTTTTTTTAGAGTAAAGATACCCATGACTATCATGAGATTAATCTGAGCGATAGGTTTCATTTTTAAGCAAAGCTACTATAGACTAACTGCAACACAATTTATTGCGAGTGGTTAAACACTTGCCCTTCTGAGTGGTAATATTAGTAGAAAAACCTAAACTGTTCATGAAAGTACCCAAGGCAATTGCCAAATATATAGATGTGGTCAACCACCCTGGCTATTACATCCGCATGGAAGTGGAGCGCATTAAAGCTAGTGCGCAGGAGAAACTGACCGAGATCATATCCAAGTTAGTGATTCTGGTAGCCATTGGGCTGGTCGCACTGTTTGTCCTGATATTTTTGAGTGTTACGATTGGTTTGCTGTTAAACGATGCGCTGGATAGTTCCTACCTGGGCTTTCTGATCGTTACGGGCTTCTACGTATTAGTTTTGGTGCTTCTGTTCCTGGTAAAAAATCATTTCGAACGGCGGATACTTAGCATGGCGAAGAAGTCAGTAGTAGTGCCGGTGAAGCATCCCCGGCAGATGGAACAGAGCAAAAACGAACAATATCGACGACCCGTACCCCACACCACCGAACCTTTGCAAGAGGCCGGCTCGAACGGTCATAATCGTAAACCATAGGGAGTATATTAGTGTATTTAAATTTGGCTTCCCTGATTTAGAATAAGAAATAGCTGGCTTTTTGCTTGCAATTACCTGCGCAACCGTTCAACTTGCTGCTTTTTAGCTAAAACACTAGATTTCAGGCGAAAAGTATTTACCGAAATGTATTTCCAAGCATCCATCTTTTGACGTATGTCGCTCGTTATTGAAAATCTGACGAAAACCTACGGGGCTCAGGTGGCGGTGAACGATATTTCGTTTGCGGCTCATCCGGGCGAAATTGTGGGCTTTCTTGGGCCAAACGGAGCGGGGAAATCTACCACTATGAAGATTGCCACCGGCTATTTACCACCTACGCAGGGAAAAGTACAGGTATGTGGCCATGATGTAGAAGAAAATTCAGTGGCCGTACGGCGCTGCCTGGGATACCTACCCGAGCATAATCCACTCTATCTGGATATGTACGTGCACGAGTATTTACAATTCATCGGATCGTTATACGGACTAAGGGGAGCAAATCTCACCGAAAAAGTAAAAGAAGTGGTTGCCCTCTGCGGCTTGGACCTGGAGCAACGGAAAAAGATCGGCGCGCTCTCTAAAGGTTACCGGCAGCGAGTCGGGTTAGCGCAGGCGCTGATTCACAATCCGCAAGTGTTGATTCTGGATGAACCAACTACCGGACTCGATCCCAACCAGCTTTCGGAGATTAGATCACTTATTAAAGAAATAAGTAAAGAAAAAACAGTAGTCTTCTCTACCCATATTATGCAGGAGGTGCAAGCCCTTTGCGACCGGGTGATCATTATTAATCGGGGTAATATCGTGATTGACAGTGCTTTAGCTGATCTTCAGACGGCTGAAAGCCAGAGTGAGGGCGAGTTGCAGCGGGTGGAAGTAGTTTTTATGCAACCAGTAGATGAAGAGCAGCTGCGCTCGTTCACTGGAGCCAGTCAGGTAAAAAAGAAGTATCAGAACACCTACGAGCTAGAGGCCCCTTTAGAGCAGCCCGACATTCGTCCGGAGATTTTTCGTTTTGCCTGTGAACAGCAGCAGGTGCTTATCGGCTTGCAACGGCTGGTGGAGGATGAAAAGAAAATAGGTAGCACCTCCTTAGAAGAAATTTTCCGAAGTTTAACGGCTACTGAAACCAACCCTGCCTGACGCTATGCTGGCTATCTACCGTAAAGAAGTAAACAGCTACCTCAACTCTCTGATTGCCTACGTGGTGATGGCAGTGTTTCTGACCGGCACCGGACTGCTGATGTGGGTGTTCCCCGATACCAGTGTGCTCACCTACGGCTTTGCCGACCTATCGACCTTATTTACGCTGGGACCTTACGTATTTATGTTTCTGATTCCGGCCATTACCATGCGCAGCTTTGCCGAGGAACGAAAGGCCGGTACGATGGAGTTGATTCTTACTCAACCCGTTACCGATTGGCAACTGGTGCTGGGTAAGTACTTTGCCGCCTGGACGATTGTGGTGTTTGCCCTGGTGCCTACGCTAATTTACTACACATCGGTTTATCAGTTGGGTAATCCGGTAGGCAACCTGGACTCGGCCGGTATTGCTGGCTCGTACATTGGACTAATTTTGCTGGGCGGAGTATTTACGGCAGTGGGCATTTTTGCTTCGTCGCTTACCGAAAACCAGGTAATTGCCTTCATACTGGCAGTGTTTCTGTGCTTCCTGTTGTATACCGGATTCAGTTCATTGGCTGGCCTGGAGGTTTGGGGCAACTCGGCGTTGCTAATAGAAAAACTCGGTATCCTGTATCACTATGATGCTATGAGTCGGGGCCTGATCGATTCTCGTAATCTGCTATATTTCATCACAGTAACCACAATGATGTTACTACTAACCCAGTTGGTACTAAACAGCCGAAAATGGTAAAGACCATGAGTAGTGAACAGTTAGCAATGAATAATGATTAATGACCAGTGACCGATCCATCATTTTAACAATCGACAATCGAACCATTGAACCATTAAACCATTGAGTAATCAAGCAATTCATCGTGAGCGTAAGGTATTTTGGCGCGATATCTCTAAGTTGGGGATTGGGTTGGTGGCGTTATTTTTTTTGAACGTGCTGGCCCAGAATTATTTCTTCCGTATTGATCTTACCGAAGAAAACCGCTACAGCCTCAGCAGCGCGACTAAGGGAATGCTGGAAAACCTCGAGCAAACCGTAGAGGTTACCGTTTATCTGGAAGGAGAGTTGCCGCCCGAATTTCAGCGGTTGCAGCGCAGTGTGGAAGAGACGCTGGATGATTTTCAGGCTTACGCCGGAGGCAATCTGCGGTATCGTTTCGTAGACCCGCTCACTGCCGTAAGTGCGGAGCAACGGAATAACTTCTTTTTCACTTTAGATAGCATGGGTATTGAGATTACCCGGGTGTTTGATGAAGAAGATGGAAGCCGTATTCAGCGGTTGATTGTGCCGGGTGCCGTAATTCGCTCCGGGGGCCGAGAAAGAGGCGTGATGCTGCTCAAGGGCGACAAAGGAGCTTCGGCCCTACAGCAACTGAATCAGTCTATTGAAGGAGTAGAATACGAACTAGCCTCGGCTATTCAGGGAGTAACCACCGCCCGGCGCAAGCAGGTAGCTATTGTTCGGGGGCACGGTGAGTTACCTTCGGCCGAGATGGGAAGTTTGATTGATGCGCTGTCGCAGTCCTACGATGTATACGAACTGTTTTTACCCCAATCGGAAGAGATTGCTCCGGTAGATGCCCTCATTATTGCCAAGCCGCTACAGCCATTTAGCCGCGAAGATCAGTACAAACTGGACCAGTACATTATGCGCGGTGGAAAAGCCTTGTTCTTTCTGGACGCGCTGGGCGTTGATATGGATAGCCTAGGTTCTGACGGGGCCTTTGCCTTTCCATTGGATATTGGGCTGGATGATATGCTGTTTCGCTACGGAGTGCGAATTAATCCTACCCTGGTGCAGGATATTGAGTCGGGACAGTACCCGATTGTGGTAGGGAATATGGGTGACCAACCACAGATTCGCTTGCTGCCCTGGCCCTTTTTTCCGCTGGTTAACAATTACGCTCCGCACCCGATGGTGCGCAACCTGGATGCTATCTACTTACGCTTTGTCAACAGTATGGATACCATTGCTGCCGCCGGAGTCACCAAAACCCCGCTGGCGTTTACCTCCCAGTACTCGCGGGTGCTGAGTACTCCTATTGTCGTAGATTTAGACGAACTGCGGCAGGCTCCTCAACCGGAGCGTTATCAGGCCGGCCCTCAGGCAATAGCCTACTTGCTGGAAGGAACATTCACCTCCGTTTTCCGCAACCGCATTTTACCGACCGGGTTTAGCGCCGAAGATTTTCGCGACGAAAGCATTCCCACTAAGCTGCTGGTAGTCTCTGATGGTGATCTGGTACGCAATGAACTTGATCCGCAGAACAACCGCCCGCTGCCGCTCGGCTTCGACCCGTTTACCGAACGAACGTTTGCCAACCAGGACTTTGTGCTGAACGCTTTAGCCTACCTGGTAGACGAAAACGGGCTGATCCGGGCCCGCTCCAAAGAAGTGCGCTTGCGCCCCCTAGACCAGGTAAAAGTAAATGCCCAGGCTACCCGCTGGCAATTGATCAATCTATTGCTTCCCTTAGTTTTCATTGGCCTGTTTGGACTGGTGAAATTCTACATCCGTCGGAAGCGCTACACCCGTTTCTGAACTTAGCTCAGTAGCCAAAGAAAGTAATTGCTATATTGCGGGCTAATCTACCGACCAAGTAGGTTATCAGTAAGCAAAAACCAACCTATGAATTTCAAATCCGAGCACCTACTACAGGCGAAAACCAGAGAAGACTTAATTGCTATTGCCGAGAAGGAAGGTATTCCCATCAAGAAAACCATTAAAAAACTACGATACGAAGCCGAGCTATCCAAGCTGCAAGCTGAAATAGTGGATCTTCAGAAGTGGATTGCTCAGCATAAATTACGGGTAGCCGTAATATTTGAAGGAAGAGACGCGGCCGGAAAAGGTGGTTCCATCAAACGGTTTAAAGAGCACCTTAACCCTCGTACCTCCCGCGTGGTAGCCCTCACTAAGCCTACCGAAGTGGAAAAAGGGCAGTGGTACTTCCGGCGATATATTAAAGTGCTTCCTAATGCGGGTGAGATTGTCTTTTTTGACCGAAGTTGGTATAACCGCGCGGTGGTAGAACCGGTCATGGGTTTTTGTACCAAAGAGCAGTACGCCAAGTTTATGGAGCAGGTGCCGGAGTTTGAACACCTGCTCTACGAAGACAACCTGAAAATCATAAAATTCTGGTTTTCTATCTCCAAAGATGAACAAAAGAGAAGATTTGAGGCTCGGTTGAGCAATCCCCTGAAGCGTTGGAAATTCAGTCCGGTGGATATGAAGGGGCAGGAGCTGTGGGATAAATACACCCACTACAAAGAGCAGATGTTCAGTAAAACCCACACCAATTTCAGTCCCTGGATTATCGTGAAAACCAACAGTAAGAAGCAGGCGAGGTTGGAAAGCATGCGGTATTTGCTATCGCAGTTTGATTACAGAGGGAAGGGAAGTTCAAACATCCCGCTTTTTCCTGACCCTAACGTTATTACGCGATACCACCGAAGTGCCTTTCAAATTGATATCTAGCAACCAGCAATGAGTAAAATAGAAATAACCGAAGAAGATATAGCGCTGCTAAACTCTAAGGAGGGGTTGCACGCCCTGTTGAGAAACAAGAAAGTGAATCTGGCTAAGTCGTTAGAAGAAGCTGCTTACAGCGTTGAACTGAAGAAGAAACAGGTAGAACTGATAAAACTGCAAAACTGGGTGATCGAGAACGGTAAAAAGGTGGTTATTATCTTCGAAGGCCGGGATGCCGCGGGCAAAGGTGGGGCGATCCGGAGAATTACCGAATACATTAATCCCCGGCAATTTAGAATTGTAGCCCTGAACGTCCCGACCGACGATGAGCGAAAGCAGTGGTTCTTTCAACGTTACATCAACCAGTTGCCTAAGCCCGGCGAGATTGTGTTTTTTGACCGAAGCTGGTATAATCGGGCGGTGGTAGAACCCGTGAATGGTTTTTGCACCGATGAGGAGTATCAGGTGTTTATGTCGCAAGTAAACGACTTTGAAAAAATGCTGATTCAGTCTGATACTCACCTGATTAAGTTTTATTTCTCCATTACCAAAGAGGAGCAGGCCAAACGGTTTAAGGATATTCAGAATAATCCCATGAAGCGCTGGAAGATGACTGCCGTTGACAGAAGGGCGCAGGAACTATGGGATGAATACAGCAAGTACAAAGAGCGGATGTTTGAAGTAACCAACACCGAGCACGCTCCCTGGCGGATTGTGGATGCCAACCAAAAATCCCAGGCCCGCCTGGAAGCAGTCACTCATGTATTAGAAAAGATACCCTATTGTTGAGTCAGTAATATTTTCTGGTTGGTATTTCCTCAATACCTACTGAAAGTACCTCGCAGCAGACTCGGAGAGTCTTCATTGAGACTAATAGTCCGAAGAGTGAGGCTTTGAGTATCGGATTTGCGGCAAAAAGCCTCATCAATGGGTCAATTTGACTCAAAACTCACTCTCAGAGAATCAAATTTGACTCTTTTAGACCCAATGATCAGGTAAGAAGAATCAAAATTGGCTCTTTGAGTAATTACTGATACATAAACATACTGAAAACTAAGTTTTCCAAAGTTTACTTCATCTCGTCATGGCGAGGCTCTGCGAAGCCATCTTAGCGGGTGGCGGGTGAGCCAGTACGCGGTGTTTCGCCTTGTGAGATGGCTTCGTTCCTTGCCATGACGAAATGTGCGTACACAGTGTAATGAATAAGTGAACAAAAGACTCCTGTTACGTTCTCCCCGGATGAGTGAATCGGACTGCCGACGCAGCGAATTCCGGGGTCTTTTGCATATGCATATATAAGTAGGCGACCCCGGAATTCGCGTTGCTCATCCGGGGAGATTACCTAGTAGCTTCTATCTAATCTTTTTACCCAAGAGAAGCGCATAAGACAGCGGTAGTGCTTACTTAGATTTTTCCGTTCCAAACTTACGCAGGTAAGGTTTACCAGAGGATATCTACGGACGGATGCCGACGGACTACTAGCTTTGTCTCTCGGTAAATTAGTAGAGAATTATAAGCAAAAATAATTATGGTAAACGACAATGTGGTGTCGGTACAACTGACTGCCAAAGAGCTAACTGAAGCGGTAGCGCAACTCAAAGAACTAAAGAGCAAACTGGAGGGTCGGCTTATTGCGCTGCAACCCAAAGAGCGGCACGAACTGCCCAAAATGAGTGATAAAACCCTGCCCTTTGTAGAAAAGGTAGCCGACTACGTAGACGCTCATCCGGGGTTTGCCCCTTTTTATATGTCGGTAGAGGAATTCAAGATTGACTATAAAGCGGTGAACGACCTCAAGCAGATACTGCGGGAAACCGAGCAACTGTGCAAGTTACTGGAAGATACCATCATGCTATCGGGCAGCGAAGCCTACACCGCCGCTCTGGCGTACTACAACTCAGTGAAGCAGGCGGCTAAAGCTAATGTGCCTAACGCCCAACCCGTATACGAAGACCTCCGCAAGCGCTTTGAACGCAAACCCCGCAAAGAAGCTGATAACGGATAGTTTAGGTAATCACCCTACGCTTACAGTAACGAATCTCCGTTATCTACCCATTGTCGGCGGATAGTGGAGAGGGGTTGCTGTTATTGATTTGTTGAGCACAATTTCAATCAGATAAAGCTTAGAATGGTAATATTACTTCCAATCTTGATTACGATTTTGATTTTAAATCTGATGGTGATCAAAAAAATCAAACTGGCTGATTATCAAAATGAAGAAAGAAGAAAGATTCACATCCTGATGGTGTGGATGATTCCAATTATAGGGATATTAATGACAAAGAGCTATTGGAGAAAGCCTTCAGCCAAGATTGAAATTATTACGAAAAAGGATAGAAAATCTGACTCAGGGGGATTCTACGAAAGTGGACAGGGAATTCAAGAAGGATTAAATTGAAATGAGTAAAATAGTGCATAACCCCCGCTAATGGTAGTGTTCTGCAAGGTCACTACCATGCTATTATGGGCAAGAGGGACTTAGTCCGAGACGCGCAGTCCCGGCAAAGTAGCACAAGGCATACAGTTCGGAACGGAGTTTCCCTATTCCATTCGTAAGGGTGCAGTGTCCCTACGGAACACTACACGCCAAGCTTTCAGGAAGAATAAGATATAATGATTAATAACGTGCACTAACGCTTGGCGGCTGTAGGCTCGCAGTAGGCGTTAGCAAATACCAAAAACCAATGAAAAAAGAAGAAGTAGAACTTATCATCTTTAAAATAACCGCAGACGGGCAGGACGCAATTAACATGAAAATATACAAGAATGGAACAACTTGTAGATACGGAGCGGGTGGATTGCCCCAATTAGGAATTGGTATGATGAGTTTTGTAAACGACTCACGGTTCTTTGATCCATTAATCGAAAAAGTTCCCCAAGAAATATTAGACCAACCCATCAATAAAGAGGAACCGGAAACGCCCAATGGTTACTTAGAGTATGTGATTGCTTTTTACGGAGACTCTAAAAACGGAAATACCGGAGAGCGGGCCGATTGGGCTAAATCAACAGGGGTTAGAATTAAACTTGACCAACAAACGCAGTTTAATCATCCGATAATGGGGTTGCTTGATGGTTTGACCATGGAAGCAGCAGAACTAACCAACGAGCTTTATTTTGACGCCATGATGGTTTCAAAGTGGAAAGTTAAAAGCTCAACGCTTCCTGAAGAAACAATCATTACTCAGCCGAAAACGGAGCAAGAGATTCATGATAGTTACGAGAATTACGTGAACCAAATGCTCCAAAGCGCTCGAGCGTGGGATATGGCTGAATACGTGAAAAATAAAACGTACGAAAAAGCAGGAATTTCCCATACGGCTTCTATCAATAATACTGGTAATACGTTCGGTATTGACTTTTTACCCGATGATTCGAAGGCTAAAGGATTACAAAACGGTGAATCTAACAAGAAAAAGCCCTGGTGGAAATTTTAGAAATCCGAACTTTACGTAATGCGAGACTACAAGCTCTACACAGAAAAGGTTAAATCACTTGGCAGCGGTCTTCCCCGCGCTCAAATCCGTATAGTTTCCGAGTTCCAGCGTCCAGTCGTAGTCTTTGAAGGAAAGGGAAGGCTTGGCATCTTGGGGGATCACCTCATACTTCCGCAGGAAATCGCGGATGCCACTTTTGCCACCAAAGTCGCCCCGGAACCAGCTAAATAGGGCAGTGACGAACACGGTCTCGTTCTCTGGCTCGTAGGTGCTGCTGCGGTTTAAAAACTGCCGGGAAATTTCGTCCAGTTGCTCGTCCATGTAAGGGGCGTCGTAAATGGCAATGTAGGGGCAGCTTTTCGCTCCGCAGTTCAGAGCAAAGTGAATACGCCCATCAGCCTTACTTACCCGGAAGGTACTCTCGTACTTGCCTACAAACGGGTTAGATACTAATCCTAACAGCCATTTAATTTTAGAACCCCGGATAATTCCGTGCTCAATTTTGTCCAGACTCAGTAATTCGCCCGCTACTCTAATCTGCTCTTTCTTAAAAAAGGCGCTACGGTCGTTGAACAACTCGGGCTGATCGGTTAAGATATGCTGCACGTAGCCGTTGTATACGTTAATCCAAAAGGCTTTTTTAGCTTCATCGCTGTCCAGTTCGGCCGATAGTTCCTCTACCGATACGGCCGCCAATTGATCCATAATCTCGGAAGCATCCTTACCCTCTTTGGCAGTGCGCACTAATTCTTTAGAAAGTGCTACGTTGGGGTACTCTTTCTGGTGGGAAGCCTGCTGGCTTTCTTTAGCGGATGAACACATCAGTAGGACAGAAGCAGAAAGTAAAAGAAAAATATTGGTGAACATTTGCATGTATTTGTCATTTATAGACCACAGAAGAAATCCGATGATGGTACTATTTACGTAGTTTTAAAAAGATCGGATTTTCCAGTTGCACTAATAAAAGTAGGTAGGTAGTGAATAGTTTATTGAATACGAAGATAAGTGTCATCATTCCGACATATAATGAGGCCGCAGGGATTGGCGAACTGGTAAGTTATCTGCTAAAACACCGTAATGCATTGCTGGAAGAAGTAGTGGTTTGTGATGGTGGTAGCGACGATGCTACCGTAATCCGGGCTGAAGCCGCCGGAGCCCACGTACTGCATTCGCCCCAAAAGGGAAGGGCACCGCAAATGAATTACGCTGTCAGTCAGACCGAGGGCTCGGTACTCTACTTTGTGCACGCTGATACCCGGCCCCCGGTCAGTTATTTAAACGATATTCGCGACTACGTACAGCGAGGGTACTCCAGTGGCTGCTACCGCAGCCGGTTTGAAGATGAGCACCCTTTTCTGAAGATCAACGGCTTCTTCTCCCGCTTCGACCGGATTATCTGCCGGGGCGGCGACCAAACCCTCTTTGTAACTCGCTCTCACTTCGAGCAACTCGGCGGTTACGATGAGTACTACGTGGTGATGGAGGATTTTGACTTTATCCGGCGCAGCCGACGCAAAGGAAAGTTCGTAATTATGCCTAAAACCGCGCTGGTCTCGGCCCGCAAGTATCGCAATAACCGCTACCTCATCGTTAATATAGCTAATGGTATTGTATTTCTAATGTACCGATTGGGTTTTTCCCCGCCCACACTGCTGAAAACCTACCAAAAGATGGTGTACTATCCCCGTTACTCCGAAAAAGGAGCTAAGCCGGTAGAAGAGCAGTTGTAGCACTTACCTTTAGCAATTTTTAACAATTTCTCGAACACTTTTCGGGCATTTATTCGTTGTAGTAATGAAGATATAGCCTTTTTGGCGGCGCACCGCGCCGATTTTTTCCGCCCATCCGCTACTTATTCACCGATTTAGTTTTGTCAAAAAAGGACAAGATTCCGTTACCGGATAGGAGAATGGTGAGGGCGCTGCTAAAGGACATATCCAAACGATTAATTACTTAAACTGAATAATTATGAGAGCGATAAAATTGTTAGGAATACTCGGCATCAGCCTGCTAATGGTACGATGTACGACATCGTATTCGGTGCTGACGGATTACGACCGGGATGCTGAATTTGAGAATTATACTACCTTTTACTGGGCCGATGAGTTTCAGCAGGAGCACAGTAGCTCACAGGATGATGAACCTCTGTTCTACAATACCCTGATGAAGAAGCGGCTGAAGGAAGCCGTGCAACGGGAGATGGAAGGACGAGGTTACGTACTGTCGCGGGAAAATCCGGATTTGCTGGTAAACCCTCAGGTGCTGGTAGAGGAACGAATTAGTGGTTCGCAAAACTATAACCCCGGCTTCTACGGCTGGTGGTGGTACGGCGGACCTTCTATGAACAGTAACATCGATCAGGCCAAAGAAGGCGATGTAGTTATTGATTTGATTGACCGGGAGAAGAAGCAGTTAGTATGGCAAGGGTATGCGCCTAGCGTATTGGAAACCAAAATGAAAAACCGGGAAGAAACCCTGAAGAATGCGGTAACGCTGATCTTTTCCGAGTACGGCCGTCGGGCTGGCCAAAACCAGGCTGCTCAGGTCGGCCAGTAAAATTTTTGATTCGAGTTTTTAAAGGGTCGTACTCTCAGGAGTACGGCCTTTTTTTGTAATCGGCTCGGCAGCCTTATGCTGACTACTTGTTCGGCCAGTTCCACGCCTGCCAGATGATTAGCATAAAAACGACAACCTCCACTACGTTGTACAGCACAAAAAACGTTTGCCACTCATTACCGATTCCGGAAATAATAATGAGAATAGAAATGCCAGTGTAGAAAAGAGCAACAACAATGTTGAACCACTTATTGAATTGAGGCTTGAGAAAAACCGATAGGAAAATCATCAGCGCCGGGACGATCAATAGCACAGAAAAGATAACGAGCAAACCTGGAGTGGTAGGGCCAACCGGTGTCTTAAGGTCTATCATTTCCTCTATTGCGCCGGGAGTCATAAGTCCAAAATAATCGGCGTAGATATAGAGGAACATCAGCGTTGTCCACAGTGCCGCTAATTTTATTTTTACGTTAATCTCATAGTTGGTTAATGAGGTAGATGTGCTCGGTGGTTGTTGAGTCATAATCGTTCGTTGCCATTTTTTGTGATTTTACATCTCTTGGCGTTTTTACTCTTTCGGAAGGGTTTACCAATGCGGGCAAACTAGTTAATATCAGCCGCCAATATCCCGAGCCTTTAGTAGCCGGAAACTAAAGAAAATAAACAGCCCTACGTAGGCTACCACCAGCGCAATATCACCCAGGGCTACGTAATCCTGCACTTCTTGAAACAGATATTTCCCGAAGGGCACTTGGATGAGGTTATTAATAGCCCGGATGGGGAAGTACTGATGGAAGGTATACTGACGGTAAAATTCCGATAAAATAAGGGCAGCAATGGGCTCAATAAACAGGGTGTACAGCGCCAGCAGAACGATGGCAAACCCTGTTCGCTTAATAAGCATGCCGACCAGCAGCGCAAACGTCAGAAACGCAAACACATCCAGAAAATAAGCCAGTAGAAATCCGGCGTGCTCAAACATTACGTCGATGCCTTGTACCGGAGAGTAGATCCAGCCCATAATAAGCCCCAGAACAAAGACGAATAGCGTATTTACTACCGCAATAGCTAGTATGATCAGTAACTTGCTGGCTAAGAACTCCCAGCGGGTGAGGCCGTCAATAATATGCTGCCGAATGGTCTTATAACTATATTCATTGGTGATAGAAATGACTACGATAAAGCCTAGAAAGATCTTCAGAAAAGTAGCCAGGTAGGTCATATTTTGCCAGATGTCGGCAAAATCGTAGAACGGAATCATGGATGGGTCCAGCCCGTCAAATTCAGCTCCTTTGCTGGCCAGGTACTCAAAAAACAGCATCACCCCGCTTAGTACCAGTGCCAAAACTAGAAAGTACAGTATCATCAGTATCCAGAAGGGGCGGTAGCTTTTCAGCTTGAGCCATTCAATAGCGAGCAGTCTAGGCATGGGTGGTGATATTTTGGTTAGCTAGTGAGTGATTGTCGGAAGCCGTGGGCGACTGGTCAGCCGCCAGGATTTGCAGAAACTGCTGCTCCAGGCTATTTGTCCGTTGCGATAGGTGGGAAACCACAATGCCTCGCTCTACCAGAAAGCGGTTCAAGTCGGCACTACTTTGATTATCGGTCAGCCGGACGCGTAAAAATTGCCGCTCGGGACGGACGGATTGAGTAAACGAGAACTGCTTTACGGCTTCTTCCAGCCGGTTCATATCATCGGCAGCAACTTCTACCGTATCGGTTCCGCTGAGGGCTTCGTCGACGCTACCGGAGTAGATCAGTTTACCTTTCTTCAGCACGGCAAAGTGGGAGCACACTTTCTGCACTTCGTCCAGTAGGTGGCTGGCCAGAATAATCGTTTTCCCCTGTCGGGCAATCTGAATGATCAACTGCCGAATTTCGGCGATGCCCTGCGGGTCGAGACCATTGGTAGGCTCGTCCAGAATCATCACTTCCGGGTCGGCGAGCAGGGCCGAGGCAATGGCTAGCCGCTGCTTCATACCTAGCGAGTAGGTTTTAAACGCATCCTGCTGTCGCTCGTGGAGGTCTACCGTTTTCAGCACCGTACTAATGCGGCTTTCATCTACTCCTTTAATGAGCGCCACAATCTTAAGATTACCTATGGCCGACAGGTAGGGGTAGAACACGGGAGTTTCCAGAATAGCCCCGATCTGTTTACGGCTTTCGGCCGAGGGCGGGTTACCGAACCAGCGGTACTCGCCACTGTTCTTTTTAACCACGTCCAGAACAATGCCCAGCGTAGTAGTTTTGCCGCTACCGTTCGGCCCTAATATACCGAATACCTGCCCCGGTTGTACTTCCAGCGACAGGTCATTTACGGCGTGAATCTTGCCGAAGCGTTTATGCAGATGCTGAATTTGAAGGATGGGTGGGTTCAAAAGTTAAGTTGTTATATTGTTGGTGTTTAGTGAAATGTTGTTTTGTCGACAATACAGATACTAGATATAGGTGTAATGCACTCCGTAGGAATTTGATTAATCAAATTCCTACAAAGACTTGATCTTGTGTATCAGTAGCAAATGAATAGGTAGATACTTCATTCTTCAGCCTCTTCCTGCATTCGTGACGCGATATTGACCAGGCCCGCAACGTCCTCAATATTGAAATCACTCTGAAAAAGCTGAAGCAAGGCGGGTAAATTGACAAAACCTTCCAGGTCGGTGAGGATGATCGTATCGTCAGTTTCCACCAGGCCAACTACGCCTTCGGGAGTATCATCTTCGCCTAGTGAATACAGGTGTACTCGCTGTTCTTTGGTCTGAAAAGTCATCAACTCTTCGTATTCTTCGGCTTGTACTTCTTTACTTAAAGTGTGGACAGTCTGGGCCGAGAAGCCGGTTTCGGCTTTATCATACATTAGCACCCGCAGCTTGTCAATTTCGCGCACTACAGCGTAGAAATCAGGATTCTTCTCCAGGTTTACCATGCGCAGGGTACTGGGGTAGAGAAAAAACTTCTGGCTGGGCCGGTGTGCTTCCATAAATCTATCAACGGTTCGGCTTTGGGCCAGACTAGCTACGGAGCAGGTAAAAGCCAGCACCAGTGTGCTGGCTAAGGTGAGGGCCAATGATTTATTCCTGATCATCTCCGTCGTTGTCAATGTTCTCTAGGTACTTCATTCCGTCAATCTTCATTCCTTTGGAGAGCTTAGAGATTTGCTTAAGGTCAATTTCGCCGTACAGACTCATCGCCACAAATTTATTGTCACCTCCTACCAGCATCACCAGATCACTGATTTTACCAGCTTCCTCCTTAATCATGAAGAGCATATCGTCTCTGCCGTCGCGCACCGACATCAGTTCTTCCATGTTGCCTTTCCGTACCTGGGCGGTAGCATCTTTGAAGTAATTTCGGGCATTATCAATACTGTCGGAGGCTAATATCTTCAGTCCTTTCAGCTTGCTAATGGCTTCGGTTAACTCTTTGGTGTCAGGGTCTTCGGGTTCAAACTCGGTAAAGAGGCTAAACATTTTACTGGTGATGGTAACCTTAGTAAAGGCTTCATCATCGGCATATTTATCAAACAGGGGGGCCAGTACATTATCCTGGGCGTTCACGCCAAAGGCAATTAGTTGCACAGCGGCAATAATAATGAGTAATCGTTTCATGGGATTTGTGTTTTTACAGTTTCTTGGGCTTCGTTAAAATTTTCTAAATTGACCATATGCTGCGTGCCTTCGTTCATCAGGCTGGATACCAGCAGCAGGGCTTCTTTGGTTTGCTCGTAGGCCAAACGGGGGTCTTCGTAGGTATCTTCGGTAGTTACTATCGCCGGTGCCGGACTTTCTGTTTTGGTCTTGAACAGGATTACCGCCGCGAGCAAGAGAACCACCACAGCCGCAGCCGACATCATGGGGCGGAACACCAGCCACCGTTGCCGCGATTGCTTTCGCTCAATCCGCTGCACTAGCTGATCGTCAAACTGGGTATCCAGCGTACGAAAGCGGGTGTTAGACCGGTAGTAGCGGAACAGGGCCGCCTCATTTTTCAGTCCTTCGGGAGCTTCCTCCTGGCTGAAGTAGTCGCGAAGTTGTTCCTCTTCTTCCAGGGTGGTGTCACCTTCCCAGTACTTTTCTACGAGTTCACGAATTTTGGCCGATTCCATAAGCATTCATTTTTGTGAGTTGTTCGCGCAGCGCCTTCCGGGCCCGAAACAGGTTGACTTTCACCTGGGCGAGCGGCATATCCAGCAGATCGCTGATCTCCTGATAGGCGTAGCCTTCCATGTCGCGCAGTTGCAGTACCTGTTGCTGAGCCGTGGGTAAACGTTGCAGCAATTGATCAATCGTTTGCAATACATCCTGAGTTTCCGCTTGGTCGTGAGGCGACTGTTCGTGATTCGCCCACTGACCGTCGGCTAGCTCCTGGGTATTGCGGTAGTGTCCGGACTTTAGTCTATTCAGCGAGAGGTTGCGGGTTACCTGCATGCACCAGGCCTCTACGCTGCGGTACAGGTGTAGTTCTTCCCGTCGGTCCCACGCCCGAATAAAAACTTCCTGTACCACATCCTGGGCTTCGTCTTCGTTATTCAGAAAGCGTAGCGCAAAGCGGTAAAGCTTATTTTTAACGGGTAGTACGCGGGTTTTAAACTCTTCCAGTACCATAGTTACCCCTGAGACAACTGATTGAAGCAAAAGTTACAACCAAGGTGAAAAAAATTTCTGACTGTTAAAAAATCCTAAAAAAGGAAGCGAACTTAAAAAAATCGCGATTAATAGTCTCTTGGGTCAACTCCCATCTCTTTTACTACGTAGGTATAGCAATTATTATTAGATAAGAGGCTATGTTACCGGTTCTAAGCACTGATTTGTTATTCCTGCGTCCGTTCGCCAAAGAAGATCTTTCTGAGGTACTAGCCTTAGTGCAGGACAAGGAGGTGGCGGCTACCACGCTCAATATTCCTTACCCCTGTTCGGAAACCGAGATCCACGAGTGGTTTGATTTACAGTTACGAGAGTTAGAAGAAGGCCGGGGGTTGCGCTGGGCCGTACGGCTGATAACAACCGACGAACTGATTGGTGCTATGAAACTAGCTACCCATCCCGAGTACGAGTCGGCAGAGCTGGGCTACTGGATCGGGAAGCCCTACTGGGGTAATGGCTACGCTTCGGAGGCCGCTCGCTTAGTAGTAGACTACGCCTTCAGTACGCTGGAGCTCAACCGGATAGAAGCCCACGCGATGGTGGAAAACCTCAGTTCTGCTAAGATACTACTGAAGCTAGGTATGCAGGAAGAGGGCTACCATCCGCAGCTCATTAAAAAGTGGGGCGAGTTCAAAGATGTGAAAACCTACGGACTGCTGCGCGAACAGTGGCTTAATCGCTGACGCGAGGTATTAATATGTTTGAGTGTTAAGGTGTTATGGTTCAATAGTACTCGAGTATCCAAAATAGATTGCAAATCATACGAGGGGTTAGCTCTTTAACAACGTTCTCCCGTCGGCCATAATACTCTAACACATTAACACCATAACACCATATTATGAACGAACCTTTAACCAACCGTTTGCAGCAACTATACGAAAAGATTCCTCCGAAAGTACTAGCGTTGCCCGAATCGGTTTGGACGAACCGGCCGGCTCCCGGGAAATGGTCTAAAAAAGAAATTATGGGCCATCTGATTGATTCAGCCATTAATAACCATAGCCGGTTGGTGCGGGTGCAGATCGAGCCCCAGCCGTTGATTATTGAGAAGTATGCCCAGGATGACTGGGTGCGTTTACACCACTATCAGGAGTGGACTACCGAAGTGCTGGTTCGTTGCTGGCAATCGCACCAACACCAGATTATTATCCTGATGGAGGTGGCTTCCTCCGAATCGCTGTATAACTTATGCGATATTGGCGGGGGCGAACTGAAAACCATGCAGTGGCTCTATCAGGACTACGTAGCTCACCAGGAGCATCATCTTCGTCAGATTGTGGATTATGAATTTTAGAGTTGAGTGTTTTAGTGTTATGACGGTTACCGCGTAATGTTAAAGTGTTATAGCGGCCGCCGCGCAGTACTTGTATGTTTGAGAGCTTTTAACGAACTAGTTTTGGGTACTCAAACACTATAATACATTAACACTATAACACTTACTAAAAACATGAACACTCTATCTCAAAATATCACCCAAACGTTGCTTAGTGAAGTGCATCGGCGCATCATAGAGGAATCGGTGCCCCGGATTAAAAAATGTCTGCATTTACTGAATGAGCCGCAGATATGGTATCGACCCAATGCGGAAACTACTAGTGTAGGTAACCTGGTGCTACACCTAATGGGTAATCTGCGGCAGTGGGTGCTAAGCGGCATCGACGGGCAGCCCGACCACCGGCAACGGGCCGCAGAGTTTGCCGAAACCGGCCCCATTCCTACCGAAAAGCTGATTCGCGACCTGGATAGCCTCATGGCGGAGGTAGATCAGGCTCTGAGCCGGATCACCCCGGAAGCACTGGTTGAAAAACGGACGGTGCAGGGCTTCGAGGAAACTGTTCTATCTATTCTGGTTCACGTTACCGAGCACTTCTCCTACCATACCGGCCAGATTACTTACTATACCAAATCCACGCTGAATATAGATACTCAATACTACGGCGGGATGGATCTGGACCAGACTTCTTAAACTAATAATTGCCGGAGTGTATCTCAGCGGACGTCTTTCCCCAGATAACGGTTAATGATGCTGGCGTACTCCGGTGAAGTAAGCTTACGTAGTACCGTAATATTGAGCGGTTTGCGCAATGAACTGTTTACTGGCAGGGCAATACCGTAACTGTTCTGCAAAATCTCCTGAGGGAGTAGCTCTATATTTTCTACTCGTTCGGTCTCTCGTACCAGGTACTGCAAAATGGGTTTATCGTACAGTACCGCCCTTACTTCATTTTCTTCCAGTGCGGACAGTGCATCTGTGGCCGATGGATAAGTTTCTATTCGAACTCCCTCGCGGCGCAGGTACTCCTCGCTGCTGCTCCCCGCTACGGTGCCAATGCGGAAGCGGGCCAGGTCTTCAATACTGCGGATATTCTCGTTTAGGGAGCTGACCGTGAGGGCGGAGGCAATGGCGGCCGTTAGGGTGGAGGTGATGACAATGGCGGTAAACATCCAGACAAAAGCAATGATGCGTCCACCCCGGGTGACCGGAGCTTTATCACCGTAACCTACCGTAGTCATGGTAACTGCCGACCACCAGAAGGCTTCGCCGATGCCCCGTATTGGCTTGCCGCCGAATTCATCCTGGTTCTTACGGCGCTCAAAGAACCAGACCAGCAGTCCAAAAATCAGGATAACCAGGCAAAGGATGCCTACTGCACTAATAAACTCCCAGGAAACAATGTTGAGCAACCTACCCAGAAATCCGCCCTGATCTTGGTGCACCGCTACTCCCAGGCCGGAAGCAAAATAGGGCTGGGTAAAGTCCAGTCGTTGTTCTCGCTCATCGGTAATGGTAATAGCTCCAACGGCTGCGTCAATCTCACCTTGCTCAACTGCTGTGAGAAGACTTTCCACGTCGGGGTACTCTGCGTAGTCGTATTGCAAGTCCAGATCTTCGGCTACTTTTTCCCAGAACAGTATGCTGATGCCGCTGTATACGCTATCGGCGTTGTCAAACACAAATGGTACTACCGGCTTAACACCGACCTTGAGAATACGGGTAGAATCGGGTTGAGCCAACAGCGAAGTGCCACTAACGAAGATTAGTAAAATGTTTAACCAGTATTTCATTGCAATGATTTGCTTAAAAAGCATAGATTGGGAAGTAAAAAGATGATTGGTTTCTACGGATACTCAGAAGTAAAAATCATTTCTTATATTGAAAATTACAACCTAATTTTCGCCTATGGGCACTTTGAATGTTAAGCTAGTCTCGAGCCGGGAAGATTTAAACCGTAATACTCGAAATATACTGCAAGACCTGAAAGCACTGGAAGTGATGCTGGAAGAGTCGTGGTTTAATGAGGAACCAATCCATATCGGGGCCGAACAGGAGCTTTGTTTGGTTGATTCGCATTGTAAACCCAAACCCATTTCGCTGGAAGTGCTCGATCGGGTTCAATCTCCCGGTTTTACTACCGAGCTGGCTAAGTTTAATATTGAGATCAATCTCGATCCGCTGGAGTTTAAAAACAGTTGTTTTTCTGATCTGGCCCAGTGCATTGCAAAGAAAATGGACGAGCTCTACGCTCTGGGGGGCGAAATGGGCTTCGATCCGGTGATGACCGGTATCTTGCCGACTCTCCGAAAAACGGATATGGAAGAAGGCAACCTTACTCCGTTGCAGCGCTACCATGCGTTAATGGAGGCGCTGGGTAAAATGCGGGGGCGGGAGTATGAGTTAAGCATTCGGGGTATTGATGAGCTTAATATCAAGCACGATTCGGCTATGCTGGAGGCCTGCAATACTAGTTTTCAGGTGCATTTGCAGGTAGCACCTAAGGACTTTGTGCAGAAATATAACATTGCGATGGCCATTGCGGCCCCTACGTTGGCCATTGCTACTAACTCACCTTATCTGTTTGGCAAGCGACTCTGGAGCGAAACCCGCATCGCGCTGTTCCAACAGTCAATAGATACCCGGGTAGTATCGGAGCATTTGCGCGACCGTAGCCCGCGAGTGACGTTTGGTAACCACTGGATGAAAGATTCGGTTATTGAGCTGTACCGGGAGGATATTGTCCGCTTCCGCCCGATGCTAATGACTGACCCCGACGGGGACGTTACCAAGATGATGGAAGAAGGAAAGACCCCCGCCCTAAGCAGCCTGATGACGCACAACTCTACTGTGTACCGTTGGAACCGCCCCTGCTACGGAATAAGCCCCAATGGCAAACCCCACCTGCGGATCGAGAACCGGTTGCTGCCTTCCGGGCCGAGTATTGTAGATGAAGTGGCCAACGCCGCGTTCTGGCTGGGCCTGATGGAAGGTATGCACCAGGAGTGTGGGGACATTACCCAGAAAATGGAATTCGACGATGTGCGGTCAAATTTTGTCTCTTCGGCTTTTGCTGGCCATGATACCGACTTGGTCTGGTTCGACGGAAACAAAATTAGTACCCGGGAGCTCATTGGTAACGAATTGCTACCGCTGGCCCGCCAGGGACTGGAGAGTAGGCAAGTGAAAACCGAAGATATTGACTACTACTTAGGCGTGATTGAGGCTCGCAACAAAGCCCGACGCACTGGGGCTTACTGGATATTACAATCATTGAATAAACTTAGTAAGGAAGTACTGAGCGACGAGCGGGCTTCTACGCTTACCTCGGCCATGATCAATAATCAAAAGTCGGGCAAGCCTATTCACGAGTGGCAACTGGCCTGTCGGCAGGATTCGCGCGAATGGTCGGCTACCTCACTGCTGATTGAAGAGTTTATGACCCGCGACGTATTCAGTGTGGAGCAGGACGATATTCCCGAACTGGTGGCCAATATTATGGACTGGCAGCGAGTACGCTTCGTGCCGGTAGAAGATAAAAAAGGCAACCTGTGCGGACTGGTAACCGCCCGCCGACTAATACGTTATCTGGTAGATAAAGCCGAAAATGCCAAGCATGTAGAAAAAACTGTGAAAGATCTAATGATTGAAGATCCTATTACGATCTCCCCTGATAAAACGGTGATGGAAGCTATGCGGCTGATGAAGCAACATAACACTCCATGTTTACCGGTAGTGAAGAACAAGGCACTAGTTGGCATAATTTCGGAGGGAAATTTCTTGAATGTAACCGCAAGCTTATTGAATGTACTGGAAGAACAGCATGAAGGATAGAATTATTGGCCACCTCAACCAGCAGCGGCCCGGCCCGCTGATGATACTGGTAGGAGGGCTACACGGAAACGAAGCAGAAGGAGTTCATGCCATTGAATGCGTTTTTGAACAACTGAAAGAGTATACCATCAACGGTGAGATTATTGGGATTAAAGGAAACCTGGCTGCCCTAGAGCAGCAGCGGCGCTACCTGGCTTATGACCTGAATCGCTGCTGGAGCGAAGCCCACCTACGTTACCTGCGTTCCGATGCCCTCAAGCATCCCAAGCCCGAGGACCAGGAAGCTATTGCGTTGCTAGAGATTGTGGATCATTACGCCCGGCAGGACTTCTCTACCAAAATTCTGGCCGATCTGCATACCACCTCTGCCCAGCGGGGTAGCTTTGTGATCGTCCCCGAATACTACGCCGATCATCCGGTGATTGAAGCCCTGCACATTCCGGTAGTGGTGAATATGGAGTACTTCCTGAAGGGAACCTTGCTAAACTACGGCTGCGACCGCGGCTATCTTTCCTTTGCCTTTGAAGGGGGGCAGATCGGTTCAGCGGAGGCGATAGAACTGCACATTGCCGGGGTTTGGTCGATGCTGATAGAAGCTGGCTCCATTGAAGATGCACCGGCTAGTCTTAAGGACCAACAAGCCTACTATCTGAAGCAATTAGCGGGAGACTTACCCAGCCGGGTAACCGCAAAATCCATGCACGTGGTGCACGAAGGGGCTAATTTCAAGATGGAAGAAGGCTACTTCAACTTTAAGGAAGTAAGTAAAGGAGAGGTGCTCGCCCACGACAAAGACGGCCCCATCGTAGCCCCTCAGGACGGACTTATCTTTATGCCCCTCTACCAGAAAGAAGGCAGCGACGGCTTCTTCATCGTAGATCTGGATGAGTAAAGCAATCTTTTTTGCCGATTTTTGGATTTCTCACTCGAGAAGGGGTAGTAGACGAATTGCAAATCCCGAACAGCGGTAGTAGAAGTAGTTTGATTAAGCTGCAGCTACCAGCCAGCGGCGGCAAACCAGGTAACTAATTTGGTATAATAAGAATCCTAGCGGGAGGGCTACCAGCAACCAGGCGGCTACCGCGGCGAGGTTGGTCACCCAGATTTGTTGAAAAAATCCCCAGCCTGTGGTGTCCAGCATGGTCATAATCTCGGTGGGAGAGATGGGTAGCGGGGGCAGTTGAAACAGCGCCTCGCCCATCCGTAAGAAAGGGACGAATAAGAGTAACTGTAACGGCAGCGCCATATAAACTAGTGCCAGTACCAGCGGCACGTTCAGTCGCCAGCGCACCGCAATGGCCGTAGTAAGCAGTGTGATAAACCCAAACATCGGTAACATACCCATCGGTACCGATAGTGCAATCGCCAGCGAAAGCTCGCGAGGAGCTACTCCCCGGGAGAAAATCTGCTTAAATTGCTGAATGGGTTTTGCGTTCATTGAATAATTTAAAAGAGATAGTTGATCTACTCCCCCATCCAATTACAAATCCTGTACCAGTCGATTCAAATTGGGCGTGCTTATTCTATGGAAGTTACAGTGTGGTGTTTCCACAGTAAGTTCTGGAAGAAACGAGCATCAATTAAGGTAAATGAACCAAAGCCGTTCAAATACTTATCCCCGGACCTGTTCCGGGGTCTCCTACTCATTAAGATGGAGGCCCCGGAACAGGTCCGGGGAGGGTGATAATGTAAAAGACTAAAACGAGTTTACCCGTACCTCAATCTCATTGATGCCGGGTTCCAGGCGGATGGAGCCGAAGCCGGGGTTAGTCACTTTTCCGTTCAGGTTGATGATGGCGTTATCGGCGGCAGGAATAGAGAACTCCGCCACGGTATTGGCCGGTAGCTCAATGGTGTAGCGTTGCTGGCGGTTATTGATAAACTCGTATTCTCCCCTTACCGTCCCTTTCAGCGTGGGCATTTTAATACTGCTGTGCTTCAGGCTGCTCATTTGCGGCTGGATGCTGATCATGCCAAAGCCCGGTGTCTTGGGCCGGATGCCCCACAGGTAGCGGGGAATGATATTGGCCGGAGCGGCTCCCCAGGCGTGGTTCCAATCGAGGTTGGGTTTGTACTTCATATCCCAGGCTTCCAGGGCAATGGTTGATCCGGCAGCGATCATATTCCACCAGCTACGGTCGTGGGTGGCGGTCATTAGCTCCAGGGCGTAATCGCTGGCCCCGGCTTCGTACAGTCCCTCCAGCAGAAACTGGGAGCCGTACACACTACAGGCCATTCCCCGTGACTTGATAAATTCCACTACCGTTGGCTGATGCTCGGGTGGTACCAAGCCAAAGGCCAGCGGCATCATGTTGGAGTGCAGTGAAGAGTGAGTAGCTCCTTCGCCATCAATATAAATTCCTTTTTCCTGGTCAAACAGAGTGGTGTTAATCGCCTGCTTTACTTTGGCCGCCATCAGGGCGAAGTGAGTGGCATCGTCGGATTTACCCAACACTTCGGCCAGTTCGGCCATGATTTTCATATTCTGATAGAAAAAGCTGTTCACGACGGTATTGATGGGCAGCATCTGGTGGCCGTCGCGTTCGCCCTCTTCGGTAGCCAGTTGCCAGCCGGTATCTTTCTGGGCCGGGGGCCAGTCTACGATATCTCGTAGGCGGTTGGTGGTATCGGCAAAGCCCAGTTGGGCCATGTACTCTCCGGTTACCTTTTCGGAAGTAGAGCTAATCAGTCCGTCTTCCCGGGCCAGATCAATGAGGGTTTTGCTCTTCAGTGGTTCGTAGTACTTTTCAATCAGCTCGGTGTTACCGCTGTAGTAGTAGTCCTGGTACATCATCAGGGCGGTGTGCAGCAGCCACTCGGTAGGCCAGGTAGGATTGTTCATAAACCACTCAATGGTGCGTTGGGTCATGGCGTACTCCCGATCGGTAGTGTAGTGTCCCAGCTGGTTAATGTAGGCATCCGCCTCATAGGGAATCCGCTCCCGGTCGCCATCTACGTAAATCCCGGCGAAGGAAGTAGCCTTCATGCTGTACTTGCATAAATCCCATACCTGGTTTAGCAGTGTATCCGAGGAGTTAAAATGGCTAGCGTCTTCCTCCCAGTAGTTAAAGTAAGCCAGTTGGGTCAGGTTGTCGGGTGTTAACTCAGTCTGTACCCCTTCCAACTCTACGTAGCGGAAGGGCATGACTATCCCAAACGAATCGGGCAGGGCTACCGCTACCGGTAAAGTGTTGCGCTCATTGCGTTCCAGATTAATTTCGTAGGTCGGCTTATTAGGGTTCACTACCAATGTTACCTCTTGATAGCGCAGCGTGCCGCCCGGTTCGCGGTCAATTTGTCCATCCTTCAGTTTTTCGCCCAGGCGAACGGTCAGGGTAGCCGCAGTGGGGGCCTGATACTGTAGCTCCAGCCGACCGAAGGCATCTTTGCCAAAATCGGCAAAGTAGCTGGTTTCACCGGTCTTCCGTAGCTCAACCGGCTGGATACGCTCTAGCTGAAAGACTTTGCCGGGCGCAATGCCCGACTGAAAATTGGTGGTTTGAAAGGACTGAGGCTCAGAATAGCCCGACACCCGGTTGCCTTCATCCCAGATACGTACCTTCCAGTAGTATTGAGTAGTAGGAGCTAACGCAGGCCCTGCGTGTTCGATATTGGCCGACTGACTGCTTCGTACCTGACCGCTGTTCCATACGTCGCCAATATTCTCGGCTAAGTTCTCTTCCGAAGAAGCTACCAACAACTGATACCCCTGCTGGCGGACAGCCGGTTGAGGAACAACCCAACTGTACTCCGGTAAGCTGTCGTTCACCGCCGCCGTACCCGACGGACGGATAAACTCTACCATCAACCCGTGCGGTGCCGCCGAAAGCGAATCGCTACGCTCCCGAATGAGCCGATCGGTAGCGGCCGAAAGCTCCGCCAGCACCTCCTGGTAATCCGGATCATCCGCCAGGTTATTAATTTCCTGCGGGTCGTCGGTGAGGTGATACAGCTCCTCGCTGGATTTGTCGTTCACATAGCGGAAGTACTTCCATTCGGCAGTGCGAACACCCTCGCTGGGCGGAATATTCTCAAACTCCCACAGATGCTCAATCAGCGCAGTATCCCGAGCCAGGCTGGTGGTTTCACCGGACACGATTGGCATCAGGCTTTTGCCCTGGTAGGTATCAGGTACCGTAACGCCAGCCAGATCAAGCATAGTGGCGGGCACGTCAATATTAAGCGCCAACTCATCACTGTCCTGGTGCTTGTTAACTCTTGGGTCTAGAACGATCAGCGGAACCCGGACGGAATTATCGTAAAGCAGCCACTTACCGGCCAGTTGGCGTTCGCCCTGAAAGTAACCGTTATCACCCATCAGAATAATGATGGTATTATCGTCCAGCCCTTTTTGCTCTAGCTGCTGACGGATTTTACCCAGTTCACGGTCAATGCCGGAGATCATACGGTAGTAGCCCTTCACGCTGTGCTGATACTTTTCAGGAGTATCGTAGCGCCAGTACCAGCGGGTACGGTTAAAACCCTCCCGTACCGGTTCGGGCAGTTCGTTAAAGTAGCGGTCCTCACCCAGCTCCGGGCCGGGTACTTCGGTGTTCGCTAATAGTTTGTCTGATTCCGGTTGCCAGAAATACTGATCTTCGGCCGGGTCATGCGCATGAGGAGCACTAAAGCTCAGCGATAGGCAAAAAGGAGTATTTGGGTCGGCCTGATCAATGAAGTCCAGAGCTTTTTGCCCGGTGTAGCGGGTGAGGTGTACGGTATCTTCGCCCAGCGTTTTGTAGTAGTAGCCCCGCCGGTCTTTAAACCCGTTGTTGCGGTCGTACGATTCGTACTCGTCAAACAGCGCGTCCATGCCGTCGTAATTCACTCCAAATTTACCGTAGAAGCCGGTACGGTAGCCGGCTTCCTTTAGCAGCTTAGGGTACGCTTGTTGCATATAAACTTCCTGCATCGGGCCGGTCTGAAAGTTGTAGCGGTGGGTGCGTTCGTACAGCCCACTCAGAATACTGGCCCGGCTACCAGCGCAGATCGGAGTAGTGACCATCGCGTGGGAGAAATAAGTACCCTGTTGCGCTAATTGGTTCATTTCGGGAGTGTGAATCAGTTCGTTCCCGGCGTAGCCCAGCGCACTCCACCGCTGGTCGTCGGTGAGAATAAAAATAATGTTGGGACGGGTAGATTGACTGTAGACGGAAAAGTAGGTAGTAAGTAAGGTAGAAAGAAGTAGTCCTTTTATAAAAACAGATTTGATCATGTCGGTTGTGTGTCGTATTGAATCAAGCACTACAACTTCTCACTAAATAGCGAGATTTTCAAATTTGGGCGGATGTAAGTGCTTTACTTTGGTGTATTACGATACAATGATCTTTGTTACTCTGCGATAACGATGAAAGAAGTTACCTAAAATTGAAACGTGATTGGTAAAGGGCGGGTAGTTCGAAAGAATTATTCATTAATCAATAAATTTCTTCAGCTTAAGCTTCAGATACTGCTTCACTGCAAAACTCAAGTAGGGCTTTAATGTCTTCCAGTCGGTTGAAGTTGATGTTGTTTTCTTTGATGTAGGCGTTGATTTTCTTTTTCTCCGGTTTGAATACGCGCAGTACTCCGTTGCGGTTGAGACGCACCACCCGCTGATTCTTATCCACCAGCACATAGGTTGCTTTCTGGGAAATCAACAGGTCCCCCTTCACTGTCAATTTATTCATGCCGCCCGTGGTGTTAAGGGCAGTGTAGTTGCGAACGGAAGAGGTTTCGGTAGCTTGATCAAAAGCCCCGGTATTTTCCCGGTTTCGGGGGATGAATTCCTGATGAACGGCCAGCTTAACTTCGGGATACTCCTCTACCACTTCCACGTAGCCATGTTCAACATCGTAATAAAATGTATCGTCACCAATGCGGACCTGCTTGATGGTTTCCGGATTAGCTAGTGAAAGGGTATCCCGGGCACGGTCAACGAATTGTACGTCGTCCAGTAAGATATTATAGTTTAGCTTTCCGGAAGACGTTTTGCTGTTATAAAACGAAACTGTTCCGGGTTGGAAGGTTTCGTAGCGGTACTGGGCCGCTTTGGGTAAGGCTTCGTATATTTCCTGATTGCCCTTAATCCGATAGGTATCATCCTCCTGAGCGTGCAGAATATAGGCATCAACCACCAAGAACAGGGTAAAACCCACTGCTAGTTTACTTCTGGAAAAAATCATCGGTCAAAAAAATTAGGCCATTGTCAACTTAAGATAGAACTCTTCTAGTTGACATGCAACTGAAACGCAATCAATAATTTTAAGTACCCTCAGATTCGCTACTATTCGTAGAGTAAAAATCCTCCATCATTTTTCGCCCGTTATCTTACCTCTGATTTGACGCGTTTTCCAACCTTACATAGGCAATTCCTAGTTCTAACGGGTCAGTAAAAGTCGTGATAAGCGCGTTATTCGGCGACAATCAATATATCGGAAGGGGTGAAATGAACAATATTTTGCCAAATAAATAGCGTCGTAGGGGTGAACTTACGCGTAAATGATCAATGATACCCCAACGGAAGGGGTGCAATGGACATTATTTGATCAAATAAAGCGGGTTGAAGCCCGGAAACGTACCTAAAAAGCCGAAATAACTTACGCCGCACTGGTTCACATTTGTTGCTTTTTAGGATTCTCTTTAACCCGAGCTAAGAAATGATTCCCGTTCTCCCGCCAAACTGGACTTTGCAGTGGAGCTTTTTTACCTTTGTCACTGCAACTGCGTTGGCGTAATACGTTTTTTGCTGATGCATTTGACTGTGAACAACCTGATCTCAATCAATTTGTAGTGCTATGGTGCTAACTCACTTTCTAATTGCGTTGGCCTTAGCCTTTGTTGGCTACCTTCCTTTCGGCACGGTGAATATGGTGGTGCTGAACACTGCCATTACCCGGGCTTTTCGTCCGGCAGTGTTTGTTGCGCTGGGAGCCGCCCTAGTAGAGATTTTCTATACGTATCTGGCCATTACCCTCAATCAGTGGCTGGGCCGTAGCCTGGTCAATAACATTTATATTGATATTGCTGCCTTGGTAATTCTGTTAGGAGTAGGGCTGTACTTCTGGTTTTCCTCGCCCCGGCGTCAGCAACAGGCTCAGTCCTCCAAACAGAAACTAAATTACCTAGGCACCGGCCTGATGTTTGGGTTTATCAACCCTCAGAGCTTACCCTTTATTACATTAGGGTTGCTATACGCTAAGTCACAAGACTGGGTGCACCTGACAGAGTTTAGCAATGGTCTAGGATTGATGCTAGGGGTGGCTACCGGTCGGTTCCTCTCTTTAGTCCTCTACGCCCGAGCCGGCCAGTGGCTCTCATCCCAACTGGAACGGTTTACCCAATGGACCAACAAAGTTACCGGAGGTATTCTCCTCTCGCTCGGTGGCTACCAGGCCTTTCGGGTGTTTGCTGAAGTGTGGTAGATAATTGTGTTCAAGTACTCGCGTATTCGTGTGTTCATGTATGTTCGGTAACTTTGAACACCTGAACATCATTCCATGACAGCCTGAACACTAGTTTTACAGAGTGTTTTCTGTTAGATTAGGATCTGAACGAACCTAACATTACTGATATGCACCGAAGAAACGCTCTGAAGGGGTTGGGGCTGGCCGGACTGGGATTGTCCGTTTCGGCAGCGTCGGCTACCGCTTCTCACCAAAACCTGAACCGAGGTATGAAACCCGTCACCATCACCAAAGTTAAAGCCATCGCTACCTGTCCGCACGGAATTGAACTGATTGTGGTGAAGGTAGAAACCAGCGAACCGGGGCTGTACGGCATTGGTTGCGCTACGTTTCGGCAGCGAGCTCACACGGTAGTATCGGCGATTGATGATTACCTGGATGATTTCTGCCGGGGCAAGGATGTGGACAATATTGAAGACATCTGGCAGACCGCTTATGTCAGCTCCTACTGGCGCAACGGCCCGGTGCTGAACAATGCCCTCAGCGGATTAGACCAGGCGCTGTGGGATATCAAGGGGAAGCGAGCGGGGATGCCGGTGTACCAACTGCTGGGTGGTAAGTGCCGGTTTGCGGTAGATTGCTACGCCCACGGCGGCGGAAAGACGGTAGAGGAAACGATAGAAAACGTGCAGCGCTTTATGGACGAGGGCTACCGCCACGTTCGTATTCAATTGGGCGGCTACGGAGCATCTCAGAATCTCGGCGGCTACGGCAACACCGTAGATCAAACTCCCGATTTCAAAAAGGCCAACTTTGGGGCGGCGGACGATAACTACATGAATCCGTATGTGTACACCAAGTCAGTGCCCAGGCTGTTTGAAGAGGTTCGGAAAGCCTGTGGTGAGGAGGTAGAACTGTTGCACGATATTCATGAACGTTTGCAACCTCTTGACGCCATTAATATGATAAAGGCATTGGAAGAGTATCGCCCTTTCTTCATTGAAGACCCGTTTTCGCCCGAAAACATCGGCTACTTCCCCATGCTACGGCAGCAAACCACCGTACCTATCGCAATGGGAGAACTGTTCAACAGTCCGCACGAGTGGGTAAACCCTATGACCGAGCGACTGTTCGACTTCATCCGCATTCATATTTCGCAGATTGGGGGCATCACCCCGGCGGTAAAGGTAGCTCGTTTGGGTGAGTGGTTTAATATACGAACGGCCTGGCACGGCCCCGGCGATGTTTCTCCGGTAGGCCACGCGGCCAACGCCCATATTGATTTAGCGGTTTGGAACTTTGGTATTCAGGAGGCAGTGAGCTTTTCGGATACACTACGCGAAATCTTTCCCGGAGCCCCGGAAATGAAGGATGGTTATATGTACGTTAACGAAGTACCCGGCCTGGGAGTAGACGTGAACGAAGAACTGGCATTGAAATACCCACTACCTAAAAAAGCTGATAATAACTGGACCCAGTTGCGCAAAGGAGACGGCACTCCGGTAAGGCCTTAAAAAGGAAGCTGAATCGGAATTAGCGCTTCTGGGAAGCTACTACCTTTAGCTCCTCTACCAGGTTCCGTTCGGTTTGCAGCTCACGGCGCAGGCGACGTTCCTTTTCCAGAGAAGTCTTACGAAACTCTTCTATCTCATGCTGGAGCTTACGATAGTCTTGTCGGGTTTTGCTGGTCACCTTCTGGCTGTTGCGGTACTGATAGATAGCTCCACCTAGCAACAGAGCCAGGACTAGCACTGTAATCCAGAAGAAATTCAGGAAGCCTTCCTTAGGAATGTCCATACCCAACACAGAAATATGAGTGCTATCATGTTCGCTAGCCGCAATAATCGCGTCTTTCTCACGAATGCTGGAATTTAAAGACTTTAGTTCAGTATCCTGAGAGGCTACCTGATCGCGGGTTTGCCTTAGTGCCTGCCGAACGTTTGTTAACGAGTCGCGAGCATTACTCCAGAAGGCGTTCAGAGTGTTCAGGCTCACTACCCGGTACTCATTACCCGAGCGGGAAGTAACTGAGTTGGATTCCTGAACCATTTCATTAAACTGCTGAGACAGGGGTTGTGAACCACTTGCTGCCTCTTCCTGGGCATATGACGAGTAGGTTGTCAGGAAACTAGCCACTGTCAGTAGTACAGCTAGTGAGATGTTTTGTAGGTTAATAGTTTTCATAATTAAAGCACTCACAGTTAGTCAATTACACCTGTAGTAAGTTTCAAAGGTAGCGCAAGTCTTGTCAATTCAAAAAAACAGCTTTGGGTAGCAGTAGGTTCAGTTGATGGGGCAAAGTTAACAAAAACTATGTATTTCAAACATTCATCTGCCGTACATTGTAGTAGCCCACTACTAAGAACAACAAGAAATACCCAGCGCTTAACAGATTAAGAGCCTCTAACAGTGGAGTATTACTAATGTCGGACGATAACAACTGTACGTATAGCAAAGGGTAGGCATAAGGGTGCCATAAAACCGAACCTGATGTATCAATTGCCAAGCTGGCGGTAACAAAACCGATTACTCCGAAGCCCAGCGCAACGATAAAACTCCGGAAGCGATAGCTGATCCAGTATTGAAGTGCCAGCATTCCTAGAATGGTAGTTACCGTTTGAGTTGCTAATAGCAGTAGCTGTTTGAAATCAGGTAAGTAAGTTAGTAATTGCGTGTCGGGCTGAATGATACCGAACAGCACTCCCGACAACAGTAGTAATCCCACAAAATATAGATGAGAAGCGGTGAATAGCAGGATGATATACAACAGCTTGGAGAAGTATAGGTGCCAACGGGAGATGGTAGACACGTACCAGTGCTTCCAAAGCTGGTTGCGATGTTCCTGATAGGTTACCAGACTGGCGATAATAATAACGAACAGCGGCAACAGCATAAAATCGGTGCCTGCATAATGAAAGAGCACCCATGCCCGCCAGGGATTGGACGATTGGTTCCAATCTACTCCGCCAAATAGAGCCAGCAAGAACAATGATACTGCTACCCCGCTAGTGCCGATAAACGCCAGCCAGAAGGCAAAGGAGTTCTTTCCCTTTAGAATTTCTGCTGCTAAACTACGCTGAAGGGTGCTCATGGGTGAGTTGCAGGTAAAGATCTTCTAATGTTAATTCGGTGGGAGTAACCGAATAAATACTAATTCCAGCCTGGCGTAACCGGTCGATCAGGGGTGTTATTTCATCTCGGCTGGTTAGATGAACCGTAATACCTCCGGCGTCCGACTGTGCTGCGTATTCAGACTTTAGTGTTCGTTTTGCCTTCGCTGAACTATCAACCATTACCCTGACCGATAATCCATTTGAATTGGTCGTAGCCCTTAACTCACTGAGTGTACCCTGAAACAGTAGCCGGCTACGATGAAGAATACCCACGTGGGTGCAGATAGATTCTACTTCGGGCAATAGGTGGCTGGACATAACAATGGTTTTACCCTCTTCGCGGTGTAAGCGCTGGATCAGGTGGCGAACATCAATAATACCTTGGGGGTCCAAACCGTTGGTAGGTTCATCCAAAATAAGTAACTCGGGATCAGGAAGTAGTGCCAAGGCAATACCCAACCGTTGTTTCATTCCGGTGGAATATCCGCGCACCTTCCGGTGGGCAACCTTTTGTAGGTGAACTAAACCAAGTACTTTCTCAATACGAGAATCCGGTAGTCCCCGGTATTTGGCGGTTACCGCCAGGTTATCCCGTCCCGACAAGTGAGGATAGAGTGGAGGATCTTCGACTAGTGCTCCAATACGGCGATGCAAATTATACGCATGGCGGTGCATAGGAGCACCGAACGCCGATACTGTTCCCTGTTCAGGAGGTAGCAGGCCCAGTAGCAACTTCAGTGTAGTGGATTTTCCGGCACCATTTTCTCCTAAGAATCCGTAGGCTGAGCCCGGCGGTACTGTGAGGGACGCATCTTGAAGCACCCTAGTGTTCTGGAAAGAAAATGTAAGCTGACTGGTTGCTAACATCATTACAACAGAAAAAGGTATGTATATCCGAAAGTAGTAACTATTCCGGAACAGTAATATGCCTCAAAGCAGATTATCATTTATACCAACCTTTTTTAGAACTGTTGGGTCTTTCCATAAAATAGATTTATGGGCTGTTCGCAATATCTGAAGTGGTTCGTTTTGGTCTTGCTAGTAGCAGGATGTGACCAATCCGATGTATTTGTTCAGAAAGGAGTGAAAACCAAAGTGGTAGGAGAAACGGTGGTGATTGAAAACAACCACGGAAGGCCAATTTCCTACTTCGCAGTAGAGTTTGAGACTGCCCAACTTATAAATTGGGCCGCTCGGTCAGGCTCGGAGAATACGATCAATAATAAAGCAGGTAAGGCTATTCCGTGGGGCGATATTATGTCGGATGGCTCACTTCAAAGAGGCGATCGGGTGATTATCTACTGGTGGCCCGCCCAAAGTGGTACGCTTACCTCCTCCGAGATGAATCAGAACATTATTATATTATAAGATGTAGATGTTTTATGCACAATTTACTGTACTCTGGAGTGTTAGTCAGCATTATATTATTATTAACGCAATGCCATGATGCTGACGAAGATGTGTTCAGCTTAAAAGGAGTCACTACCAAGGTTGTTGGGGAAACCATAGTCATTGAGAACAATCACGGCAGTGCGATCTCTTATTTTGCTGCGGAAACTGAGACATTAAAAGCCATTCGGTGGATACCTGTTTCAAACGCAGATAATACAATTGCGAATGGTAGCACCAAAGTTATTCCGTGGGACGATATTGCATCAGTAGAGGCGCTTCAAAAGGGCGATGAAGTGATCATCCATTGGTGGCTAGCGCAAGATAGTACCGTAACTTCGTCGGAGATCAATCGCAACTTTTTGACCTTATAGATTGGTCTATCCGGTAACCGAATCAATAAAGGCGGTAATATCCTTCTCCAAATCTTTACTCTCCGCTAACACTTTTACAAAAGCACTACCGATAATTGCACCCTGAGCGTACTGGCACGTTTGCTGAAACGTTTCTTGGTTAGAAATCCCGAAGCCAATTAACTGCGGATGGCGTAATTGCATAGCCTGAATGCGGTTGAAGTAGGCAATTTGCTGATCGGTGATATTGCCTCTCGCCCCGGTTACGCTGGCGGACGACACCATGTAGATAAAGCCGTGCGAATGCTCGTCAATCAACCGGATACGCTCCTCGGAGGTTTGAGGGGTGATTAAAAAGATATTGTACAGTCCGTAAGACTCGAACAGTTGTTTGTACTCATCCAGGTACGCCTGCATGGGTAAATCAGGGATAATCAGCGCATCAACTCCAATTTGCTGACATTGCTCACAAAACTTTTCCACTCCGTACTGAATTACCGGATTTAAATATCCCATCAGAATAAGGGGAATATCTACGGTTGACCGAATGCCTTGCAACTGCTCCAGTAGTACCTTAATACTCATGCCATTATCCAGGGCCTGCTGGCTGCTATCCTGAATGGTGGGGCCATCGGCTAGCGGATCTGAGTAGGGCATACCGATCTCAATCAGATCAGCCCCTGCTTGCTGTAAATACTCCGCAATACGAACGGTATCCTCTAACTGAGGAAATCCGGCGGTATAGTATACCGATAAAATGTTTTCTTTCTTCTGCTGAAAAAGCTGATCTATTCGGTGGGTGGTTTTAAGCATAATAGGTAAGGGTTAGCGAAAACGCTCATCAATTGCCCGAGCAAAACGGTAGGGCGATTCGGCATCGGTGCGAAAATACAACGAAGGTTCGATCAATTCTACTTCCATCAACGCAAATTCACCGCTTGGCAAGCGAACTAGGTCAATTCGGGCGTACAGCGGATTGTGCGGAATCGTTTCGTAAATCTGCTGGGCCGTCTGCCGTAGTTCTGGTGTAGGTTGGGTGGGTTGGATCAATCCACCGTGTTCTTCCTGCACCCGAAAGTCATTGGGTTTGGGAATTTTGACAATGCTATGGCTGTACGAGCCGCCAAAGAAGAATAGCGAGTACTCACCTTCCTTCAAAATTGTGGGAATAAACGGCTGCACCATAAAGGAGCGTTGCCGAAAAATCTGAGCAACAGTTTCCCAAACTTCCTTGGTGGTCTGACGGGTGATCCGGAAGGTGTCATCGGCATTAGCACTGACGGTAGGTTTGATAATCAGTTCCGGCGTATCCCAGTTCTGCCACCAACTTTCAATAATCTCTCGTTGGAATGCACTACCCCATTGCGTAGGTACAATGCTGATTTCCTGCTGTTCCAAATCGCGCAGATAGGTTTTATTGATATTCCATTGCACCAAATCCAGACAGTTTTCCAGCGGAACGCCGGAGGCCTCAATTCGGGCTAATGCTTCCAGAAAGGCTTGGGGAGCCTGCTGGTAATCCCAGGGAGTGCGGATAATTACCGCATCGTAACGGTTCGCCGTGCGAGCGCTCCAATCGGTATCGGTGTTGCGCCAAGAGACAAGGTGTACCTGCCAACCTAATGCGGCCAGCGGCTCGTAGGTAAGGGCGTCGTCGCTGACAAAGCCTTCCAGGCTATCCATCGTAAGGAAAACACAGTTTCGCATCGCTGAAATTATTGCTCTTCTTTAAGGCGGTGAACAGCGGAAGATAATCGTTTTTCAGCAATGGCTACGTAGTCGGCATCTTTCTCAAAACCAATAAATTTTCGTTGCTGGTAGATACAAGCTACGCCCGTACTACCACTTCCGGCAAATGGGTCTAGCACCAAACCATCTTGGTTGGTAACGAGCTTGACCAAATGCTCCATCAAACTTACCGGCTTTTTGGTAGGATGGTGGTTGTATTCTTCAGCGTGCTGGCGCACTTTAGGCACCAGAAAGAATTTATCGTAGCCATCTTCAAACGGGTTAGTCCGCAACACATTGCCAGTCACTCTGCCTTTGGGATGCGGGTTGTGACCGACTTTGCCTTCGCCTCCTTCGTATGGCAAACGAGTATCTTCCAGATTTAACGCTCCGGTACCGTGCTCCAGCATATTTTGGGCGATGTTCACTCCGTTGGGCAGAGGTTTCTGTACCATTATTATGGGTTCGTAGCATGGTTTAATTCCCATTCCCCAACCCTGATACTGCTTCCCCTCTTCACTAGCCGGTTCGTAGCGATACTTCTTTTTGTCTGCATAGTAATTGTCTGCTCCTCCCTTTTTATAACCCTGTACGTAGTTGTAGGTACCCACTTTAGTGCTTTCTACTTCTAGTTCTTTATCGATATCCAAACCCACATCGCGGCTTTTGGGCATACCGTTTAGGAAGGCCCACATCAGTACATCCTTAATGCGGAATCCGGAATCTTCTAGATGGAGCATCAGATGATGCATTAGTCGGATGGAAGTGAAAACCAGCGCGTAGCCGCCGGGCTTCAGCACCCGATAGCAGTCCGCCCAAATCTGACGATCAGGCAAAGCTTTATCCCATTCATGCGCCTGAAAATCAATACCGTAGGGAGGATCGGTAATCACCGCATCGATGCTTTCATCAGATACGCCCTCTAATCCGTAACAACTTTGGTTGTGAATCTGGTAGTACTGAAAACTCATTGAACATTATTCACTGCGAGGCAGCCCCTGCCCATGAAAGTTAGTATTTTCCCCACTTAATGTAGGTTTCCAAATCCTTATCGCCTCGGCCCGATAGGTTGATGATGACTACATCGCTGGGCTTGAGGTCCATCTGGGATAGTACGCTAACGGCGTGGGCGGTTTCAATGGCCGGAATAATTCCTTCCAATCGGCTCAATTGCACTCCGGCCTGCATGGCTTCATCGTCGGTGACACTATAGAACTTAGCCCGTCCACTGTCGAATAAATGGGCGTGCAGTGGGCCGATGCCCGGATAGTCGAGTCCGGCAGAGATAGAGTGGGGTTCCACTACCTGCCCATCTTCAGTTTGCATCACTAGCGATTTGCTGCCGTGCAAAATACCCGGCTTTCCTAGTGCCGTGGTTGCCGCCGATCTTCCGGAAGTAACCCCCAATCCGCCGGCTTCTACCGCAATCAGTTGAACGTCTGGTCGGTCTAAGTAGTGATAGTAAGCTCCGGCGGCGTTGCTGCCTCCGCCTACGCAGGCCACTACGTAATCCGGGTCTTCCGAACCGGTTTTTTCCTGCAACTGCCACTTCGTTTCTTCGCTAATCACTGACTGAAAGCGGGCTACCATATCTGGGTAGGGATGAGGACCCACTACCGAACCGATAATGTAGTGACTGTCAACGGGGTTGTTAATCCAGTGGCGCATGGCCTCGTTGGTGGCATCTTTCAGCGTTTTGCTACCGCTGTGAGCTGGGATGACTTCCGCACCCAGAATCCGCATCCGCTCTACGTTGGGCTTTTGCCGTTCGGTGTCCAGGGCGCCCATAAACACCTTGCATTCCATACCCATCAGGGCGCAAACGGTGGCGGTGGCTACTCCGTGCTGCCCGGCTCCGGTTTCGGCAATAATGTATTTTTTGTTCAACCGCTTGGCCAGCAGAATTTGCCCGATGGTGTTATTGACTTTATGGGCGCCGGTATGGCACAGGTCTTCCCGCTTGAGGTAAACGTTTGCACCGTACTCCTGCGAGAGTCGCTCGGCAAAGTAGAGCGGAGTAGGTCGGCCGACGTAGTCTTTCAGCAGTTGACGAAACTCCTTTTGGAAGTTTTCGTCCTGCATAATGGCCAGATAATTCTCCCGTAATTCCTGAATATTGGGATGCAACATCTCAGGAATAAACGCCCCGCCGAACTGGCCGTAGTAACCATTATCGTTTACCTGAAATGAAATCTGTGGTTTCTCTTGTACCTCGTTCATAAGTCCTCTAGATTAAGTCTGAAAATTACGAAAACACTTTTACAATGAACAGTTAACAGTGAACAATGTGCAAAGCAGCCCGTGCGATAAATAGTCGGAAGTAGACTACTATCAAGTGACCAAGGATAAATGACAAGAGACAAAGGACTGTGGACTGTAGACTATCGACTGTGGACCGTGGACTAGACAAACAATTCAGCCACTTAGCAATTAAACAATCACAGTTAACAACCAATAATCAACTAACCCATGAAACAAATCGTATTCAATCAGCCCGGAAATGCCGCTGATGTCCTTAGCGTGAAAGATGTTCCCCTACCCGAGCCTAAAGCCGGAGAAGTTAGAATTAAGGTTAAAGCATCACCCGTAAACCCCTCGGATGTAGTGTTCATTCAGGGGGTGTACGGCATTCAGCCGGAGTTTCCCGATAGCCCCGTAGGTTTTGAAGGGGCGGGAGAAATAGACGTAATCGGCACCGGTATTGGTCCCGATTTGAAAATAGCCAAGGGACAGCGGGTAGCCTTTGCCACACTCGGTGCCTGGAGCGAGTACGTAGTGGTACCGGCTACCGGTTTACTGCCCATTCCGGATAATTTATCGTTTGAGGAGGGCGCTCAGTTCTTCGTGAATCCGTTTACGGCCATCACTATGCTGGAGGAAGTAAATCTCAAGAAAGGTGACTGGCTACTGCTGACGGCTGCTTTTTCGGCAGTAAACAAAATGGTGGTTCAACTGGCCAAGAAAGCCGGTATTCGGGTGATTGGCACGGTACGGCACGCCGAACAGGTACAGCCCCTGCTTGATCTGGGAGCAGAAGCGGTAGTGAATACCGAAGAAGATTCGCTAGCCGACCGGGTGAAAAGCCTCACCGAAGGGAAAGGAGTGCAGGCCTGCTTTGAGTCGGTGGGGGGGGAGATTGGTACCCAGGCCATTGCCAGCCTAGGCAAAAATGCTACCATGCTGATTTACGGACTTATGAGTGGGGAAGACGCGAAAATCAGCTACGGTCCGGCTATCTTCCGCACTCCTGTCATCAAGGGGTTTTGGTTGAGCCGTTGGATGAAAGAAGCCAGCGTAATAGATAAGGCTAAAGCCGCCAAACAGGTATACAGTATGATGAAACAAGGCGATGTGACCCTGGATATAGAAAAGACCTTTCCTTTAGCGCAGGCTGCCGAAGCCGTTACTTACAGTACTCAGTCGGGCCGTACCGGGAAAGTGGTTATTCAATGCGGTTGAGAAAGAATCGTTATCTTTAGTAAAGTAAATGTTGATGACTATGAGTGAGAGTACGGTACAATCAATCCCTAAGAGTTTGATCTACGAAATGGTAGACGGAAAGCCCATCTACTATCGGGGTTATCAAGAATATCTATCAGGTGAAAAGCAACTAGAAGAACTTATAGGAAGTAGTCATATACAATCATTCATTGTAACTCGATTAGTTATTATGTTGGTAAACTTCTAGATTTAAGTAAGTATGAAATCCTGACGAATGAATTAGGACTAAAGTTTAAAAACAAAACCTGGCGAGCTGCTGATTTATCGATTTATAATAAAGACGACTTACGAAATTTGCCATTAAGTGATAAATATCTGGAGGTTGCCCCTAAGATAGTGATAGAGGTTGACACCAAAGCTGATCTAAGTGAGATACCGGATTCATTTAGTTACTATCAGAAAAAAACTGATCAACTCCTTGATTTTGGGGTAGAAAAAGTGATTTGGATCTTCACTGATACCAAAAAAGTGATGATAGCCGAACTCAATCAAAACTGGCAAATCAGCCCATGGGAGAGAGAAATTCTGATCTTAGACAATGCCGTAGTTACCTTCAGCAAATAGTTGAGCAAGCCTCAAGTTAAATTCCTCCCAAGTTTAGCAAGTTATAGCCATTGCCGGTCATGCGCCGATTGATGTCATAGAAAGAAGTGTTGTAGCGTTCTTTAGCTACAGGTGAATCCCGGGCGTTTCGGTCAGCAAAAATCTTAATGGTACCATCAGGATAGTAGCATAGCAGTTGCTCACCCGGAAGATCGAAGAACTGGCTGGCCATCGCTACGTATCCCTTTTCTCCCACATTGCCAATCACTGTTCCGTCGGCTGAATAAATGTTTCGGTCCGCTTGTTCGCCCTGAGCGCAGGCAAACTCGTGGTAACCGTCACCGTTAAAATCTACCGGAACGGTATTGTAGGCGCTAAAGGGCAGGTCGATTCTTTTTCCGTCAAATGCTGAGTAAGCAAACTCCTTTACATCGTGGCGGAAGAAGCCTTCGGGACCGGCGGTTTTGTCTCCCCGGGAAATGGTAAACGCCCAGGTCTCGTCCTTCCGGGGGTGGGCGGTCCAGCCCATATCCATGTGCCCCAGTTCCAAATCAGTCCATACTCGTTTACCCTGATTGTTGAACATTACTACCCGGGGCTTGATCTGTCCCCGCTCACCAGTTTCCCGGCAGGTGAAAATATACCATTCGTCAGTTGCCCGCCGGAGGGTGGGTTGAATAACATCGGAGTGGCCATTGTACTGAGTTTCATCGCCGATAAACAGGTATTCGCCATCGTCTACGCTTAAGCAGCGTTCGCCCCACATGAGCTCATCGGTTCCATCACCGTTAATGTCAACCACTGGGGTTTGATGGCTTCCCCGGGGGCTGGTAAAACCCTCTTCCCCTTCAATATACCGATCCCATCGCTTCTCGAGTCCGGTATTCCAGGCTTGGATTGCCATATCCCGGTACGTACCCTGAGCGGTGAGCAACACCGGAGTACCGTCAACGTAGCCACCCATAATGAAGTGCCGAAACTTGTGACTAAGAGAGTTATGGCTGTTGAGTGGTGCCGGCCATTTTATATCCTGTTGTACCGAACCATCCTTACTACTCAAAGCTCTCAGACGATAGTGGCTGAGTGCCAAAGGGTGAACATCACTGTTATTGTGTACGTAGTAGATTTCGTCCGAACCGTCGTTGTCCAGATCAAAAGGAAAAATAGGGTTAAACCATATGCCATTGATCGTTCCTGGCCCGAGTTCTTTTCGCCAAATTTCCTGTCCCTGATGGTTGAAGAGTACAAACTTTAACGGGTCGGTCGGCAGATAGAACATCTCAATAAACGGATCAATATCTTTATCAGCTGAATAAACAGCTAAGATACCTGATTGCCCGGCGCTGATTTCTACGGGCATGGCTCGCAAAAGTCCTACCGAATCGTTTACGGAGAACTCTGCCACCACTTTAATATCGTAGTTTGATTCCTGAGCGAAGGCGAAGATCGAACAGAAAAGCGCGAGAAAGAATGACAGCTTGTGCATTAGTCTGAAGTAGTGTTAGATTTTGTATATTAAAAGGTAATAATTCTTTTGGATGAACCTAAATATACAAACCACTTACTACTTGCCCACTACTATGGAATCCATTTGATGTCTTTGAAGTCAGGTTTGCGCTTTTCCAGAAAGGCGTTGCGGCCTTCTTTGGCTTCGTCGGTCATGTAGGCCAGGCGGGTGGCCTCTCCGGCAAATACCTGCTGTCCCACCATACCGTCGTCGGTGAGGTTGAAGGCAAACTTCAGCATTTTGATGGAGGTGGGTGATTTCTCCAGAATTTCCTGTGCCCACTGGTAAGCGGTATCTTCCAGTTCGTCGTGGGGCACTACGGCGTTTACCATCCCCATATCGTAGGCTTCCTGAGCGGAATAATTTCGTCCCAGAAAGAAAATCTCCCGCGCCCGTTTTTGCCCCACCATCTTAGCCAGATAAGCCGAGCCATAACCCCCATCGAAGCTAGTAACATCGGCATCGGTTTGCTTAAAGATGGCGTGCTCTTTGCTAGCCAGAGTCAGATCGCAGACTACCTGTAAGCTGTGGCCGCCGCCTACCGCCCAGCCGGGCACCACGGCAATCACTACTTTGGGCATAAAGCGGATAAGCCTTTGTACTTCCAGAATATTGAGCCGGGGCATACCGTCATCGTCTACGTAGCCCTGATGGCCGCGGGCCCGCTGGTCGCCCCCACTACAGAAGGAATATACTCCATCTTTAGTCGATGGCCCTTCCGCGGAAAGTAGTACCACTCCGATGGAGGTATCTTCCCGGGCATCTAAAAAGGCCTCGAACAATTCGCCCACCGTTTTGGGACGGAAGGCATTCCGTACGTTGGGGCGATTAAACGCAATGCGGGCTACTCCGCCGGATTTTTGGTAAGTGATGTCTTCGTATTCTTTAACCGTTGTCCAGTTTGCTTGGGTCATAGGTTTCTATATTATCATAAGTTTCTACAAAAATAACTTTTAATTATCAGTTGGGTTTGACGAAGCTAAATTGATTTTTTTTACAGTAAAAGTTTATAATTACGATTCTATTCATAAAACAATTCAAATGGTCAACGATGCATAATGCGAGCAAGAGATTTACTAAGATACTTGGAAAGATAGGTTTCGAGTTGATTCCTGTAATACTGGGAATATTGATTGCTCTCATTATTAATGACTATCGACAAAGTTTAAAAGAAAAAAAGCAAACGGATGCTTTACTGAATAATCTGGTAGGAGAGTTTACCGAACGCCGGAATGATATGGAGAATATAGTTGAAAATCGGCAACAGCCTTTGCTGGATACTCTACGTTCTTATTTGCAAGATTCCGAACTTCCAGTAATAGAGTTGTTCAGTAAAGCCAATGGCTTTGGTTTTCCAGAAATTTACGTTACTTCCTGGGAATCTACTCTAGGTAATCAAGATATTAATTCACTGGATTTTGAGCTACTCGTGGCTTTATCGAAAATTACCTCCAGTCAAAAAGATGTAGAAGTACGTTCTGAAGCGTTTTATAATTTTTTGTATTCACCGGAAATGGCAATAAGTGATCGTGGGTCTGATAGAAAAATGCAATTAAATATTATCGTCTCCGACTTTATTGGAAGTGAAGAAGAGCTAATCAATAGATATGACAATTTTATAGCCTTAGTGGATAGCCTTCGAAGAAAGTGATTTTTCAGTTTAATTGAATGCACAAGTTCGAGGTTGGTCTATTGTGTCAATACCTACCCATCTTCAGTAAGATTTGCTTGCAATTGTTTTTAATCTACCTATTCATTGTTTAGTAGCAATTCTATTTCCTGAATGAGTTTCTGGGCGGGCTGCACTAAGGCCTCTACATCCTCCTGGGTATGATCAATAAAATCCTCATAGTCGCCGGTTTGCCGTTTATCAAATAAGTTAGAATAAAGTTTGCCAGAAGCCTGACTCACAATTCTTGGCTTAATGAAGTTTAATCCAAACATTCTTCTAGTTCCGGCATGGGTCTGAGCCTGAACATCGTATTTGATGAGCAAAGCACTTACTGCATAATAACAAGCGTAGTACAGTCGATTAATAGCAGTATTCCAAAGTTGATGATCTATTAGTAAAGCTATTTCGCAATACGTATCTTTTGCTTTCGTAATGCGGTATTGTATCAGTGCTTTTTTCTCCTCATCAGTCATAATACAATACCTTCAGCCTTGATATTCCGGAAGAAGGGCGTAATACGATGGCGATTTTCCCAATCATAGCGAGACAGAACTAAAGGGCTAATAATCCGTCCGGTTTCAAACTCTAGTTCGTAGAGAGGATACTTTACACGCATTTCGTCTTGGGGAGTAACATGCTTTTGATCAAGAAGTACTAGTACATCAATATCAGAATCATCATTTTGATCGCCCCGGGCCCAAGAACCATATAGAATAGCAGTAGCTTTCGGTTCAACTGTCTTGATCGACGCTCTAATTTTATCAATCAATAATGAATCTATCATGAAATAAAGCTACTTATTAGTCGAGCAAGTTACAATACTATGCACAATAACGTTGATAATCTTGTCTCTAACTTCTTCTTTACCAAATTAATTACTCTTGCTGCAAAACCTGCCCATCCTCGGTAAGCTGCTTCTTCAGCATATCGTAATCAACTTCTTGAACCGGAATATTATTATCAATAGCTAATGCTGCACCGGTGGCAGCACTCTGGCCGAGAATCATAAAGACGGGTTCCATACGGATAGAGCCAAAGGCAATGTGGGAACTGGAGACGCAGACCGGAACTAGCAAATTTTCACACTCTTCTTGTTTAGGGGTCAGGGCATCGTAAGAAATGCTGTAGGGACGGTCAGGCTTTACCCCGATGTCACCTTCGTTTTGTACGTAGCCGTCGGGTTTAATGTAGGGCTGCACGTTGTGGGAGTCCATAGCGTAGGAACCCATGCCGACGGGTTTAGGCACTTCTCGTTTGCCTAACACCTCCTGTTCGGTCATCACGAAGGGACCAATCATGCGGCGGGCTTCGCGTACGTAAATCTGGTGAGGCCAGTTTCCGTTATCGGTAAACTCGTCGGCGGCCAAGCCCCACTGGCTCATTTCCTCCCGTACTTCCTCGGGTACTTGCGGATTGTTGGCAATGAAATACATCAGCCCCTTCTGGTAGTCTTCGTGCTGCTTGATAATTTCTCGGCGGCGTTCGTAGCTGCCTTCAGGGTAGTCGTAGCTTTTGCCAATGTTATCAGTGCTTACCGGGCCGTGGTTATTGGTATCAGTTTTTCGGTTAGGAATGGGATCAAATTTATTGAATGTTTCGCGCCAGCCGCTATCAAATACGCGAGCCAGCAATGCGTACTGACCAGGATCATAGTTATCCGGTTTAGGAAAGGCTACCCGATTATCGGGATGATTAGAGAGACACATTCGGAAGCAATAGGCCTGAATTTTATCATCTCCCGAACCGTACTCACCCGGATCTTCCGCTGAAACCAGCGGTAGCAAGCCACTGGTGGAATCACCCGGCACGACGTAGGGGCTAATATCGGCGGCAAACCAATGCCTATGATGCAGCACTCCGGTTTGCACTCCGTTCCACTCTTCGTTGTACACGCTTTTTGCCTCCCTTCCTACGTGGTAGCTCACTCCGGCGGTGGCCATCAGGTCGCCTTCGTAAGTAGCATCAATGAACATTTTCCCCTCGTAGCGCTGCCCGTCCAGCGTTTCAATGGCGGTAATTCTTCCGTCCTCCACTGTTACGCCACTTTCTCGGTTTAGCCAAGCGTCGCGGTATACGGTAATGTCGTGCTCTTGTACTAAATCCTCAAATACTCTTTCGGCTACATGGGGCTCAAAAATCCACATGGTTCGCTCTTCGCCGTCCATGGCGGGGTTGCCCTGTCCCCGGTTGCCGTACTCCGAGCGCTGCTGCCACTGCCAGGCCGAGTCCTGCTGGTAGTGCATGTATACCCGGTGGTAGAAGTTGCGAGCCAGTCCACCGATGACAGACTTATTCCCGGTATCAGTCCAACCTAACCCTCCCGCAGTCAATCCACCGAGATGCTTATCAGGCGAAACCATAATGACTGATTTGTCCATTTTAGCCACTTGCACTGCCGCAGTAACGGCAGCGGAGGTGCCACCATAAATGATAATATCGGCGGAGCGAACTGCTTTTTCTTCTGCTGCCTCCTGAGAGGTTTCTGATAGGCTGGAGCAGGAAAAGATAAGCAGAGTGGAAAGTAATCCGGGGAGAAGAAATGGCAGAAGTCTAGTCATAGCGTAATCAGGTTGTTACAGGTTCAAGCGAATCAGACCAATACTAATTAAATTGATTCATTTTTAATAATCGAAATGCCTATCCAGCGCAAGTTGTCTCTCCGCCAATTCTTACGTAAGCTTGCAGCATGGAGTGGAACTGGATTGAATTTTTTGCGGTGGTCTTCGGATTAGTAGCAGTATACTTTAACACCAAAGAGATTATATGGGGCTGGCCTACCGGCATTATCGGCGTAGTACTAAGCGGTATACTCTTTTACCAAGTACGGCTTTACGCTGATCTGGGCTTGCACGTCATTTACGTAATTCTAGGATTTTACGGCTGGTACCAGTGGCTGTACGGAGGTAAAAATCAGTCGGAATTAAGGGTGACTCGCACTAGCACCTCGCTACTACTCCTGTTGATCGTAGCAGGAATTATCGGCACAGCCGGAATTGGATACTTTTTTGAGCAAACCACCGACGCCGATTTACCCTACTGGGATGCCTTTACTACCGCGTTTAGCCTGGTAGGTCAGTATATGCTCGCCAAGAAAAGGCTGGAAAACTGGATTCTCTGGATTGTAGTAGATGCAGTAGCCTCCGGTATCTACGTAGTGAAAGGACTTTATTTGCTAGCACTGTTATACTTTTTGTACTTAGGGTTAGCTACTTACGGTTATTACCAGTGGCGAAAATCGCTGGCTACAATAAAAAAACCAGTAGAATGAAACGTTAGGTAAAACAAGTAATCGCTATGAGGGAAAGACTTGGTAGATATCGCTACGCTTCAGAAAACGGGCTAATATTAGGGTATTATCTTCATAGTAAAAGCCAAGGCGATAGGTACCAATTCGGATTCGATAAGCGGTAGGGTGACCGGCCAATTTCTTTATTGAGGTTATTTCTTCCAGCGATTCGGCCTGCTTGAGCTCGTCTAGTATTTTCGTAATTCGGGTAATTACTTTCTGATCTTTGATTTTGCCAACGTCTTTGGTAACCGCTCGGGTATACGTAATTTTCATTCATGTAGAGCTTTAAGAAACTCTTCCTCGCTTACCAGATCTTTTCTATCAGCTTGCTGCATAAGCAACAGTAAGCCTAAATCTTCCTTTTCCTCTTCGCTCAGGTTATCTAACCGCTCTTTTTCCTTTTCGATGACAAATTGCTCCACTGCTTTTTCCATCAGCGCCTTTACACTAAGATTTTCAAAGGCAGACAAGATTTTTAGCTTGGTAAGTAAGGGCTCTCTTATCTCTATTATTTTCTTCATAGCTTAGTAATTGGTTTTATAGATTCAATATATAAGGTATATAATTTATATACAACTCAATTAGGATTTCTATGATTAAAGTAGTAATCACCGGTCCCGAATCCAGCGGGAAAACTACCCTGGCGAAAGCACTAGCCGAACATTACCTAGCACCTTGGGTGCCGGAGTACGCTCGTGATTATCTCAATCACCTAAATCAACCTTATCAGGAGGAAGATTTACTAGAAATTGCCCGAGGACAAGTAGAGCGAGAAAACGAAGCTGCGGCTGAAAAACTTGATTTATTGATTTGTGATACCAGCCTGGTGGTGATTAAAATCTGGAGCAAATACCGTTACGGACGCTGCCATCCCTGGATTCTGGAACAGATTGAGCAACGTCCGGTAGATTTATATTTGCTATGCTCGCCGGATATTCCCTGGGAACCTGATCCCCAGCGGGAAAATCCTGATGACCGGGATGAATTGTTTAAGCTTTACAAAAGAGCTTTGAAAGATAAACCTTCGGTAGTCATTCGGGGCAATGAGTCGGAGCGCCTAAAGCAGGCGATTTCTGAGATTGAACATTTGCTTTCTTAACAATTCTCTCCTACTTTCGTTGTTCAGTTAACTAACCGCCATTCGGCGCTAGTTGCAGCAAGGGGTGCCTCAACATAACGGGCTGAGATTATACCCTTACTACCTGATCTGGGTAATGCCAGCGCAGGGAAATTTAGAAGGCGAAAACCGCTTTCACAGTTACTTATTTTTATCAAGACGTACTATGAAAATCCTATCTACGCTACTGCTGGTAGGCTGCCTTTTTTCCGTATCTGCCCGGGCGCAAATCTCGGTATACGGCACGGTAACCGATGCTTCCACCGGCGAACCTTTGGTGGGGGCTAACATTCAGATTGCCTCCACCCAGCAGGGCACTACCACCGATCTTCAGGGAAATTATCAATTAGAATTAGTAGCGGATACCGCCAAGCTGCGAATTAGTTACGTGGGCTATCAGTCTCGCGAAATCAACGTTAACGGCGAGGGGGAAGCCATTCAACGTTCAGTCTCATTATCGCCTTCCGCTTCCTTGGAAGAAGTGGTAATCCAAGCGATTCGGGCCGACCAGCAGGCTCCGGTAACCCAGACGACGGTGGAGCGCGAAACTATTGAACAGCAGTACGTGGGACAAGATGCCTTATTCGTGCTGGAAGAACTCACGCCCTCTATTCTGACCTTCTCAGAATCAGGTACGGGGCTGACTAACTACGGACAGATGCGCTTACGGGGCATCGATCAAACCCGCATTAACATCACGCTGAACGGCGTGCCGCTCAATGATATGATTGACCAGGGGGTGTTCTTTTCAAACTTTACCGATTTTGGTAATAGCATTTCGTCGGTGCAGGTGCAGCGAGGGGTAGGCACTACTACCAACGGTACCGCTTCTTACGCGGGTTCTATCAGTTTCGAGTCGGTTAGTTTGGACGATAGTGTAGCCAGTGCCGAAATTCAACTGACGGGGGGCTCCTTTAACACCCGGCGGGCGAGCGGAGAGGTGAAAACCGGTAAAATGGATAATAATCTGGCCTTTTACACCCGCTTTTCCCGCACCACTTCTGATGGTTACCGTAACCACACCGGTACTGATTCCTACTCATTTTTCTTCTCGGGCGGCTACTTCGGCGAGAAGGATTTACTGAAACTAACGGCCTTCACCGGAAGGACGAAAAATGATCTGGCCTACCTGGCGGTGGCTTTGCCCGATATTGAGCGTGATCCGAAAACGAACTATGTATCGGAGAACGATATTGATGATTTTGGTCAACAGTTTGTGCAGTTGCAGTACACTCGTATTATTAATCCGCGTACCTCTTCGGTTTCATCAGTGTACTACGGCGGTGCGGGTGGCGATTTTCCGGCAGGTTTTCCCGACGAGGACGGGAATTTTACCCAGATCAACTATCCGCTGTTTAATAATCATTACGGGTTTATGACCTACCTCAATCATACCTCGTACAATGGTCGGTTGAGCGTAAATGGTGGGTTGCACGCCTACACGTTTCAGCGAGAAAATATAGAAACAGTGGTTCCTACCATAGCCGAACCTTACTATCAGGATCAGTCGCAGAAAGATGAATTAAGCCTATTTGGGAAGGTGAGTTACGAACTAGATAAACTGATGTTGTTTGGCGATATACAGTTCCGAACCGTAGGCCTGAGCTTAACGCCCGATGAAGCATTTTTAGGCCAATCCGCCAGCATTCCTGACCGTAGCTGGACGTTCGTGAATCCGAAAGTGGGGGTTACCTATCGCTTTACTCCACTGATTGATGCCTACGCTTCCTTTGGCCGCAGCGGTCGCGAACCTACCCGCTTCGATATTCTGGGTTCTACTCAAATCAATACCTTTAATCTGGCGAGTGTGCAGGACGAAAATTTGGTGAAACCGGAATACGTGAATGATTTTGAAGCCGGAGTACGCATCCACCGGGGCAAGCTGACCGGGCAAGCTAACCTATTTTACATGCAGTTTGAGAATGAGATTGCGCCTATTGGCGAAAATATTCCTGAAGGCTTTGTGCAGTTACGCAAAAACGTACCTAACAGCTACCGTCGGGGTATTGAACTAGCCTGGAGGTATAATCTTGTCCCTCGCTGGACTTTCTCTGGTAATACTACTTACATGCAGAGCAATATTGATGAATTTGCGCCTGAAGGTGCCGATGAGGTTTTTCGTAATGTGCAGCCCATTATCAGTCCTGAGTGGTTAATGAACGGTTCTTTAAGCTATCAAGCATCCGATTGGTTAAGGGCAACGCTGAAAGCCCGCTACGTGAGTGAGTCCTTTCTGGAGCCTACTAATCAGCCCGACTTGATTTTGCCTTCTTTCTTCGTGATGAACGCACAATTGACGGCTCAATTTCGCCAGCTCGAGCTAAGTATTCTCGCTAATAATCTGTTTGATACGCAGTACTACAGCTTTGGCCAACCGGTGCAGTACGAAGGGCAAACCGTACCCGGTTATTTCGTACAAGCCCCCCGTCACGTTTATGCCATTCTTCGACTTCGTTTTTAAAATTAATCAATATAGGAACTTGACGGTTTGCCGGGGCGGTGGCATCGGCTGTCCGACCCGCCGCGCGATTAATCAAGTTCCTACGTAAACACCCTAACATCTTAGAAAACATGAAACTAAAAGTAGCTTTAGACTGGACTCCCAATGTGATTCACGCCGGACTGTATCTCGCCCAGATTAATAATTTTTGGAAGGAGAGTGGACTGGAAGTGGAATATATTTCCGTAGAAATTGATAATTATCAAAAGAAGACTACCCAGCGGCTAGCCGAAGGGGAGGTACATATCGCCCTAAGCCCTTCTGAGCACCTGTTGGATTACCGGCTGCTACAGAAAGAGCAGTATCCGATCAAAGCGATTGCCACGGTAATGCAGCAAGAAACCTCTGCGTTTGTAACATTACCCGACAGCGGTATTACCCGTCCGAGTCAACTGGATGGCAAAACCTACGGAGGGTACAAAACCCAGTTAGAAAGAGAACTACTCAACGGCCTGATTCAGCAGGACGGTGGGGAAGGAGAAATCAATTTGGTCACTCCGCCGCGCCTGGAGGTATTTGAAGCATTTCTTCAGCAGCAGTTTGATACAGCCTGGGTCTTTATGCCCTGGGAGGGCGTGATTGCCGAACGAAGAGGCAAGAAACTGAACGCCTTCCATCTGCACGATTACCAAATTCCCTACGGCTACTCGCCCATTTTAATGGTTCGGGAAGATGTGTTGAACGAGAACCAAGCAGTATTTCAGGTTTTTCAAGATGGCGTAGGCCAAGGCTACCAGCAAGCTGCTGCCGCTCCGGAGGAAACCGCTCAAACGTTGGTGAAGCACATAGATCATCCAAACTTTCAGGATCTGGACTTTATTACCCAAGCTATGCAAACTATTGCTCCCAGTTTTTTGAATGAGAACCAGCAGTGGGGAGTAATGAAATCGGATCGCTGGCATGATTACGTACAGTGGCTTAGCGAACATCAATTGCTTCAACGCTATAATGGAGACCTGCTTGTGGCAGAACAAATCAATATCGCTTCGCTTTATACCAATGAGTTGTTTAATAGTTGATTGTTAAGTCGTTTTTGGTCGTTCATCATCAGTCATTATCAACTATCCACTATTAATTTTCAACTTTTATGAAACTTACTATAGCATTAGACTGGTCACCCAATACCTTACACGCGGGCTACTTGGTAGCGGAAGCGAAAGGATATTATCAAGATGAATCGCTGAACGTTACCTTCGCCAGTCCTGAAGATGATAACTACGCAACTACTCCCGCTAAGAAATTAGCTAATAAGGAAGTGCAGCTAGCCATTGCACCTTCGGAGAGCGTAATCAGCTTTAATACCTTAGAAAATGCGGTTCCACTCACTGCCGTGGCGGCGGCACTACAAAAAGATGCGAGTGCCATTGTGGTTCGGGCTGATAGCGATATTGAACGCCCCGCTCAGCTAGACGGGAAGGTTTTTGCTTCCTACAATGCCCGCTTTGAGGACGATATTGTTCGCCAGCTGATAAAGAACGATGGCGGCCAGGGTGATATTCGTCTTTCTAATCCGGAATATTTGGAGATGTGGCGTACCGTAGCGGATAAGTCGGCAGATGCCACTTGGGTATTTCTCCCTTGGGAAGGCCCAAAGGCAAAATTAGAGCAGAACCTCTCGTTTCGCGCGTTTTCATTAGGCGACTACGGCATTCCCTACGGCTATTCCCCTCTACTTATCACTCATACCGATTTTGTGACCGAAGAAGGTGACGCTATTCGGGCCTTTATTCGAGCAGCGGAAAAAGGCTGGCGCTATGTTGCCGATAATCCCAACGAGTCGGCTAAGCTACTGCACCAGCATATTAATCATTCCGATTGGGAAAATCTGTCTATGATCCAAGAATCACTACGAATGCTGACCCCGTATATTTTATCCGATGAAAGTCGTTGGGGGTTTATGGGCGGTACTCGATGGCTGAATTTTGTGGAATGGATGATTGAAACTAAGGTGCTCAAGAATGTGAATGGAGTATCCATGAATATTGGGCAGATCGATACCTCTATGCTCTACACCAATGACTTTTTCAAGTAGTCCTTATCAAAAAAGCGTAATCTGGTGCTAAAACTTTCATAAGCAGACGGATAGGTTGTATTTGTAGTTGCTTTGTAAGACTTTTGAAGTCAGCGATCAACCAAATACATGCGCGCACTTGTACTAGTTATAACGTATTGGCTTTTCATAGGCAGTGGGATAGCCCACGCCCAATGGCAATTGCGCGTAGAAAATTCTGAGTCATACCAAAAGCCTCTTAAAACCTTTATTTCCCCAGCGGAATACGCTAGCCTTACGGAAGTACAGCAAGCAGCAGATACTATTGCTATTAACCTTCAGCTGGCGGGCTATTTCCAAGCCTACGTTCAGCCGCTACCCACTACTGATAGTTTAGTTTACCGGGTAGAAGTTTACCCCGGGTCGCCGTTTCGCTGGGCTTATTTACAGCCGGGTAATCTGGATCCGGTTATGCAGGCCCAGTCGGGCTACCGGGAAGAACTTTTTCTGCAGCAACCTTTTCGCTACAATGATTTTCAACAGCTGGTAGAGAACTGCCTAGAATACTCCGAGAGCCACGGCTACCCGTTCGCCTCTGTACGGCTGAAAGATGTGAAAATAGATAAGGAGGAAGTTTCCGCTACTTTAGATTATCATTCGGGACCACTGATACGCTTTGGTGAACTGAACGTAGTTGGTACCGAAAGAGTGAATCCGGAGTTCCTGGAGGCTTACTTAGGTATTCGTACGGGTACGATTTACAGTGAGAAGAAAGTGAGACAAATTACCTCGCGTCTTCAGCTTTTGCCTTATTTATCGTTAGTAGGTCCCGTAGAAACCAGGTTTCAAAACGAGGTGGCTGACCTTTACTTACCTCTTTCCTATCAGCCCACTAATCAGATAAACGGGATTTTATCGGTACTGCCTAACGCGGGGCCTGATGGAGAGTTACTATTAACTGGCGAACTAAATATTTTATTGCGCAACCTGGGGCGAACCGGAAAAACCTTTTCGCTTAACTGGCAGCGCTTGCAAGTAGCTTCCCAACAGTTGGAGATTGCTTATGATCACCCTAACCTACTTCGTTCTCCTTTCGGGGTAGGATTTAATTTCAGTTTACTTAAGGAAGATACGCTGTTCCTTAATCGGAACGTGAACCTTAACGTGTCGTATGTAAGTGGAAGTAGCCAACGAATTACTGCATTTGCCGACTGGCGCAGTAGCCGTTTAACCGGAGAAAATAGTTTTACTACCGAAACAGTGGCTCCTCCTTTAGCCGATGTGTCAATTCAGGGGGCAGGATTACGCTACGAATGGAATCGGGTAGATCGCTTACTGTTTCCTCGGCGGGGCTATATGCTGTCAGTGTCCGGACGGTGGGGGAGAAAGTCAGTATCGTTCTGGACGCAGGAAGATGTTCAAAACGATCAACTTACTTACCAAACTGAAGAAAGTAGTCAGTGGGCGGGTGAACTATCTTTCGCTCAATATTACATGCTAGGGGGCAGTGTGGGATTATTCCATCGGCTACGAGGTGCTGGCTTGTTAGACCAGCAATTATTTCTTAATGAACTGTATCGTTTGGGGGGGTTAAAAAGCTTGCGGGGGTTTACTGATAATTGGTTTTTTGCTTCTCAGTATGCACTATCGAACCTTGAGTTACGGTGGCTTCTGGAACCCGAAAGTGCTGTTCCTTCGTACCTGTTCGTGTTTTATGACCAAGCCTGGTTGCGGGAAGAATACCAAGACTACCGTGATATGGATATACCATTAGGCGTTGGAGCAGGTATCACTGTAAGCACCCAAGCTGGACTTTTTAGCCTGGTATATGCTTTAGGAAAATCTCAGGATCAGGTATTGAACTTTAATGCTTCTAAAGTACATTTTGGCTATATTAATCGTTTCTGACTAATGCCTTTTTTCAAAACTTACGTACTATCTCTGGTGTCTATGCGGTTGCGGTATGATTCGTGTATAAAGCCCATTAAGATGAATACTATGTATCGCTTTCTTGTAGCTACGGTACTTCTTCACCTTAGCCTTTCGGCTCTGGGGCAAACTGATACTCCCGAGGCTACGGAGTCTGACTTTTTTGTCATCAGAGACTTGCGCCCAGAATGGCTGACCGTTGACGAAGAAAATCGTTATGTTCCTTTCATTTCTAACCAACCCGCTAAAGGGTCAGTTATTGGCGTATCGTTAAATTTAACGGAATACCAAGGGAATAAACTTCGGTGTTGTGTACCTAAGAATAGTTCATTATTGATTAATCAGCAGCTTATTAGAAATTTTGATGGCTCAGGTTGTATTTATTTAAGTATTGATAGCCTTCGAGATCATCATGCGGAAAAAGTCTTTCTTACTGTTTTTCAGGCGGAAAAAAAGTTTAGCAAAGTTAGCCTAGAGGTTGTAAACTTTGGCCAACAGTTTACTGAAAAAAATCAGGTAATTGCTCGAGCCAAAGCGGTGAAAATGGACTTCTTCGTGGTGGGATTACTTATTTTGCTGGTTTTTTATGCTACTCTTAAACATCAATATACTCGAAGCTTCAAGGCAATTTATGACATTCCCCGCATCTTTTCTTCTAAAGTGCGGGAAGATGATGTACGCGTTAAACTATTAAACGAGGCTCACGTATTGTTTCTGATTCAACATTGTCTGCTCATCGCTTTCCTGTTGATTATTATTGTGCCTCCAACCGCTGATTTACCTTTTATCATTCCTTACATTACGTTTCCGCTTCAAACATTCTCCCAGTACATTCTTTTGTGGGCAGAGTTAACGCTTATTGTATTTATAACAATTTGGGTTAAGTATTTGCTACATATGTTGTTGGGATCGTTATTTCGGCTACGTGCTATGAAGTATTTGCATATGTTCGATTTTATGCGGATGTCATTAGTCTTTTGGGCGGGGGTTTTTGTACTCATAATTTGCTTCTTTCCCAATGCTAGGATTAGTGAAGAAGTTTACGTTCGTGGCCTAATTTATGGTTTTATAGCATTTGCGCTATTACGGATCGTAGTGCTGTATCTTCGATTGGCGAAAAACGCTTCGTTTCGAAATATATATTTATTTTCATACATTTGCGTTGCAGAAATTATCCCACTATTAGCGGGGCTCGAATTACTGGTAGGTTAAGTATTAATTCCATAATAAATAGAATTAAATTGATTTTTATTGTGTTCCACAAAAAGTGAAACACTTATCATTCTATGAACACTTGAGATAAAAATAGTTAACAGCTTGTTTAGATTTAGTAGACAGTAAAAAATAAAATAAGAGGAATACGCATGAGCGATAGCAGAATTAACAAAGAGAGACTTTACCCGGTAAATAGCATCCTCGTTTCCCAGCCCGAACCTCAAAACGGAAAATCGCCTTACTTTGACTTAGCCGATAAGTACAGAATCAAAGTTGATTTTCGGCCATTTATTGAAGTGAAACCCGTAAGCGTCAAAGACTTTCGAAAACAGAAAATTGAAATTTTAGATCATACGGCTATTATCTTCACCAGTCGTAATGCCGTTGATCATTTTTTTAATATATGCTCCGAGTTACGTATAGAGATGCCTTCTGATATGAAATACTTCTGTATTTCGGAGCAAACAGCAAATTATTTACAGAAGTACATTGTTATTCGCAAACGAAAAATCTTTACGGGTTTTCGCACTGCGCAAGACCTTATTGAGATACTTAAGAAGCACAGAGATGAAAAATATCTTTTTCCCTGCTCTAGTATCCGAAAAAATGATATTCCTGACTTCCTGAAAGATGGAGACTACCAGTATACTGAGGCCGTTATGTACGAAACGGTAGCAGCTGATTTATCCGATCTGGAGGACGTCTACTATGATATCATTGCCTTTTTTAGTCCTTCGGGTATCAATTCATTATTCGTAAATTTCCCGGATTTCAAGCAGAATAAAACTCGGATTGCTGCTTTTGGGCCCACCACAGCCAATGCAGTTCGCGATGCGGGACTTGTTCTTGATATTCAGGCCCCTATGCCCAATGCCCCATCTATGACTGGTGCTCTCGAAGTTTATATCAAAGAAGCAAACAAAAATCATCAACAAGAAGTCAAAAAATAATAGTAACAGGCTAGTACAATTCTACAAATAAGTGTACGTTGTATGAAAAAGTAAATTTCTGTTAAGGAAAAATGGCTACAGAATTCTACTTTTAGGCCTGATTTTGACTTTCTAGGTATGAAAAAAGCGCTTGTTGTACTTGTTTTTCTGTGCACTGTATGCAGTACAATTACGTACTCTCAGCAGAGTGCCCAGTTTAGCCAGTACATGTTTAATACCTTATTTTACAATCCTGCTTACGCTGGCGTAGAAGGAATAACCACAATTACTGCATTTCATCGTACCCAGTGGGCAGGATATCAGCCCACCACGGGCGATCTTAGTGGTGGTATCAATACTCAGGTAATTAGCTTAAATACTCCCATTCTCAAATTAAGAAGCGGTTTTGGCCTACACGTGGTAAACGACCGTATTGGTCCACTTACTAACCAGGAAGCACAAGCATCTTTTGCCTATCATTTGGGTGTAGGAGCTGCTAAGTTGAGCTTAGGAATACGAGTAGGTGCTTTTTCTCAAACAATCGATTTCGATCAGTATCGTTGGGTAGACCCGAACGATCCTCTAAGAAAAGCCGGAAAAGATTCACAAATGCGGCCTGACTTTTCGGCTGGAGTGTTCTATCGGGCTCGACAGTTCTATGCTGGTGTTGGTTTCAAGCATTTAGTGGATACCCAGTTTGATTTTGGAGGAATAGATACATTAAATAACCCTTTACAGAACCATATGACCGTCACTGGTGGTTTCGACTATGAGCCCACGTATAGGTTGCGATTGACACCGTCATTTTTGGTTCAGTCCGATCTTAATACGTATTCATTTGATATTAGTGTATTAGCTACTTACAATGATACCATGTGGGGAGGATTATCTTACCGGCAGCAAGAGTCGTTAATTGGTATGATTGGGTACAGTTTCTTTCGTGAGAAATCACTGAAGCTTGGTTACGCATTTGATTATACAATAATTGCACAGGAGGCTAAGGCTACCTCCTCGCACGAGATAATGGTAAGCTACAGTTTGCCCGTATCTTCAGCAGGTGAAAAGAAAATTATTAGAACACCTCGGTTTCGGCAATGATACTATTTATTTAAATAGTTAAATAAATAATTAGCATAATTAAATTATGTGGCTAAAACCGAAAAAATATTACAAAGCAAAGATTCTGATATTTTTGCTTCGTTCTTATTAAAGAACATTTACAATATTTGTGTTCGTATAGACGTGTATGTTATAAAACAATTTGTGTTATGTGTAAAACTATTCGATGCAGCACTGCTGTCTTGTCTCTCTGTGCGCTATTAGCGTTACAGGGTTGTGGCCTCTTCGGGGGTGGCGGCGACGATTTCGGCCAGCTTGTTGGTGTACAGGGTCGCGAGTACGACGGTATGCCTACACCATATGGCATGGTGCGGATTCCTGCCGGAACATTCCACATGGGCCAGGCTGACGAAGATCCGATCGCTACCCAGGTAAGCTTTAACAAGCAAATTACGATTGGGGCTTTCTTTATGGATGATACTGAGATTACCAACAATGAGTATCGGCAGTTCATCCAAGAGCTTCAAGAAGGCGAAGGCGAGTACGAATTTCTTATCGGAAGAGGTGCCAACTTCGTACAAGACGAACTTTACCCCGATACTACTGTTTGGCAGCGTAACTATACCCACCATATGGGTGATCCGCTGGTACAGTATTATTACTCTCATCCCGCTTTTGATAACTATCCAGTTGTGGGTATTGACTGGGAAGCCGCCAAGGTATTCTGCCAGTGGCGTACAGCTTACCTAAACGATTATCGCGAAAGCAATGGTATGTTTATCATGCCTAATTTCCGACTTCCTTCAGAAGCTGAGTGGGAATACGCTGCTCGCGGTAGTCGCGATATGGCTAAGTATCCTTGGGGTGGTCCTTACATCCGTAACTCTAAGGGGTGTATGCTGGCCAATTTTAAGCCGGGACGCGGTAACTACTTTGACGATGGCTTTGCTTACACAGCACCCGTAGCTTCGTATTTTGCTAACGATTTTGGTTTATACGATATGTCGGGTAATGTAGGTGAATGGTGCGAAGACGCCTGGAATCCTGCTGCAACCGCCATCGTTTGGGATTTGAACCCTACTTACAACGATCCGAACGAGTTCAGAAAAGTGGTTAGAGGTGGATCATGGAAGGACGTATCGTATTTCCTGCAGACCGGTACTCGAACTTTTGAGTACAAAGACTCTACTACCGCTTACATCGGATTTCGTTGTGCGATGACTTACATTGGCCGTTCGGCTGGTAATGAATTTAACTAATCAGATAATCAAATATTAACATTCTATTTTCTAAAACTCTTACATCATGGCAAAGAAAAAAGGTGGATTTTCAGAATTATTGTATACGAGCATCATGCCCAAAATTTACGGAATTGGGGCAGCAGTTGTAATCGTAGGTGCTATGTTTAAAATTTTGCACTTGCCCGGTGCTGGGCTTATGCTTGGGGTTGGATTGACTACGGAAGCAGTTATTTTCTTCCTTAGTGCATTTGAGCCTAAAAAGCACGAGTACGATTGGTCTTTAGTTTATCCTGAATTAGCGGGTGATACTCCTGCAGTTTCTCGCAAACAAATCTCTAATGGCGAATCAGTAACTAACAAATTAGATTCTATGCTAGAGAAATCTAAGGTAGGTAGTGAACTAATCGATAGCTTAGGACGTGGCATGCGCAACCTGTCAGAATCAGTGAATAAAATTGGAACTATTACTGATGCTGCGGTGGCTACCAATGAGTACGCGAAAAACGTAAAGGCTGCTTCTCAGTCACTGACTAACATGAACAAGTCTTACGAGACTACCATCACTGCAATGTCGGAGATGACTACTGCTAGTCAGGATGCTAAGGAATACCATGCACAGGTTCAGACTGTGACTAAGAATTTGGCTTCTCTAAATGCTGTTTACGAGATGGAACTTCAAGATGCTAACAGCCATCTGAAGTCTATGAACAAATTCTATGCGAACTTGAGTGGTGCTATGGAAAACGTAGCTGAGGCTAGCAAAGACGCCGAGCAGTTCCGCAGCAACTTCTCTTCCCTGAACGGTAATATTGCCTCTCTGAACCGTGTGTACGGTAACATGTTGAACGCGATGAAAGCGTAATTAACTAGATTAATAATTAGTAACTAAACGCTAAAACAGGACAACATGGCAGGAGGAAAAGAAACCCCCAGGCAGAAGATGATCGGTATGATGTACCTAGTACTGACCGCTCTTCTCGCCCTACAAGTAAGTAACACGATTCTGGATCGGTTCATATTTATCGATAAGAGTCTGGAGCAATCCGCTGAAAACTACAAAGCAAAGAACAGCAATACGGTAGATCGTATTCGCAGCGCGGTAGAGGAAGCTGGTGATCGCGAAGAAGACGTAGCCGTACTGAATAAAGCACAGGAAGTGCGGGCTAAGACCAACGAAGTGGTTAGCAAGCTAGATGAATACCGCGGGACTTTCGTAAATATCACCGGAGGACGTGAAGAAAGTGGTGAGTATAAAGGTGGTAAGAACGAAGATGAAATCGCCAACTTGATGGTACGCCAGAAGGAAGGTGATCAGTTGAAGCAAGTTCTGAATGACTACGCTCAGTTCATCGCTAAGGAGACCGGAACTGAGTTCGAGCCCTTAGCTCTAGATGGTCGGGAAAATCCAGTATTCAAAGATAATCCTGATCAGAACAAAAAGAGCTTTGCGGAACTGAACTTCCAAAATACTCCGATGGTGGCTGGTTTAGCTACTCTGAATGACCTGAAAACTCAGGTGTTAGCTCGTGAATCATCAGCTTTAGATGAGCTTGCCCGTAAAGTGGGAGCCAAAGATTTGAAATTTGATGACATCAAAGTGATGGTGCGCCCTAAGTCTAATGTAGTAGCTGCGGGTACCACCTACGAAGCTGATTTGTTTATCGCTGCTTCATCTACTGGTATGACTCCTAAGATGATGGTAAACGGTAAGCCGGTTCCGGTAGAAGGTGGTATGGGAAAAATTAAGTTCCCGGCTAGTGCTACCAATTATGATAAGGATAACCGAGCAGAGCAGAAGTTTAAGGCTACCATTCAGATCGATCAGGGAGCAAACTCGGAAACTTACGAAGAGACTTTCTCTTATTTTGTGACCAAGCCAGTTATTCAAGTACAATCTCAGGCCATGCAGGCACTTTATCTGAACTGTGCGAATGATCTGCAAGTAAACGTACCCGCATTAGGAACAAGCTACAACCCTTCGTTCAGTGCTAGTGGCGGAACCGCTGTTGCTGGTGCCAAAACTGGTCAGGTAACGGTTATTCCTAAAGCAGCTAAAGTTGATTTGACAGTAAGCAGCAACGGGTACAAAATTGGTACTGAATCTTTCCGGGTAAAGCCTATTCCTAAACCTTCCATTGAAGTACTAGGGCCAGGCAACAAGCCGGTAAATTTGAAGCAAGGTGAAGCGGCCAATCGTCTGCGTAGCCTTACAGTAAAAGCTGTGCCGGATGAGGATTTTGCTAGTGTGCTACCGAAGGAGGCTCGTTACCGAGTAGTAGATGCTGAGATTATTTTGGCGCGCGGGAGTCGCCCTGTTGGTAAAGCGCAGTACAACGCCAGCAACGGAACCGCCAATCTCAACAGTGTGATTAGCAAAGCTAAGCCTGGTGACCGGATTGTGGTAGACGTAAAGCAAGTACAACGTATGAACTCTCGCGGTGAGCGAGAAGACGTACGTTTGGGATCATCCGCCTCAACAATTACTGTTCCTATTAATTAGGAATGAATAAACAAAAAATAGCAGACCGGTTCGCTAGCCGGTCTGCTTCATCAAAAAAACAGGTGTTATGAAGAGTATAAATCAGATTGTAAAAGGAGGCCTATTAGCGGGTGCGATTGCATTCGGGGCTACCTTTACATCGTATGCCCAAGAAAACGACGGGTATAACGAAGAGGGTTACAATGAGAACTCTATCCGGCCTATCCATACATCGGATCAGTTATACCGAACCCGGGTTTGGCGTCGTATGGATTTGCGGGAGAAACAGAACAAACCTTTCTTTTCAGAAAACCGCTGGATTACTCGCGTAATCATTGAGTCGGTAATGAACGGAACGTTATACCCTTACATGAATGACTCGGTAAGTACCCGAATGTCAAAGGAGCAATTCATTGAGAATTTAACTATTCCGATGGATGGCCCGGCACTGAGCGAAGAAGAAATTGCTATGGGCTTTGGCCAGGAGCAATCATCCGACGATGGTTGGGGTGATGGCTGGGGCGACGATAGCAGCAACGATGATGGCTGGGGTAGCAGCGACTCCGGACAAGGTGCCGAAGGTACTGATTTAGGAGGAGCTGAAGCATCGGCACCACAATCTGAGAGCTATCTATTCGCTCCTAAAGACGTGTCAGTGATTGAAATCTCCGAGGACATTATCTTTGACAAAGAGCGAGGCCGTCAGTACTACGATATTCAGGCGGTTACATTAATTTTACCTCCTGAGAATTTCCCTAATACAGGACTACTTAAAGAAGTAGCTTCTTTCCGTTACAAGGATTTGCTGCGAGTGTTCCGTGAGAACCCTGAGATTGCTGTTTGGGTGAACCCTCAGAACAGTGCCATGCACTTAAATCTAGAGCATGCTTTTGATCTACGGTTATTTAGTGCTCACGTAGTGAAATACTCTAACCCGGACGATGAGCGCATCGTTGACATGGCTGATGGAAATAAGCGCCAGGCTCTACTCAGATCTTTAGAGTACGAATACGATTTACTGGAGCGGGAACACGAACTCTGGGAATACTAGTCTTTTTCATAACACAAATGTTTTTAAGGGGAGCTTTTGGGCTCCCTTTTTACTTTTCTAATGCCTCTTTAAGCACTTTGGCTTTAGATGAACCTACTAGTTTTACTATTTCTTCTTCCGGCGCTTCCCGAATATTTTTAATTGATTTAAAATTTTTTAGTAGTGAAAGGGCTGTTTTTCGGCCAATGCCTTTAATGTCTTCCAGTTCACTTCGTAGCGCAGCATTAGACCGCTTTTTCCGGTGAAAAGTGATGGCAAAGCGGTGAGCTTCATCCCGTATTCGCTGGATAAGTTTGAGGGATTCCGATTTTTTGTCAATATGTAGCGGGTAAGGATCGCCGGGGGTATAGATTTCTTCTAATCGTTTGGCAATGCCGATGATCGGAATATCACCGTAGATACCTAAATCTTTCAAAGCCTGACAGGCAGCATTCAATTGACCTTTTCCTCCGTCAACTACAATCAAATTGGGAAGCTCAAGCTCCTCTTCTAGTAAGCGTTTATAGCGACGAAAGACAATTTCGTACATGGAGCCGAAATCATCGGGTCCGGTTACGGTTTTGATATTGAATTTTCGGTAGTCTTTTTTAGAAGGTTTTCCGTTTTTAAAGCAAACCATAGACGCTACCGGATTAGAGCCCTGTAAGTTGGAGTTATCAAAGCATTCAATATGCATAGGAGGTTGTTTAAGCCGTAAATCTTCTTGTAGCTTCAATACTACCCGATTCACCCGTTGCTGGTATTCCTGTACCCGATTGACTCTTTCGCGTTTATAGTAAAGAGCGTTTTTAATGGACAAATCCACCAGCTTACGCTTATCGCCAATTTTGGGGATAGTTAATGTTACTCCTTCTATAGCAACAGGTACCTTAATATTCGTTAATATTTCCTTAGTCGCACTGAGGTAGCGCTCCCGAAGCTCTACGATCATCAAGGCTAAAATATCTTCATCGCTCTCGTCTAGTTTTTTCTTTATTTCAATAGTCTTGGTTAAAATAATAGCACCTTTATTAGCCTTCAGATAGTTGATATAGGCGATTTGGTCGTCGGAAACGATTGTAAATACATCCGTATCGCCTATATGGGTATTGACGACAATGGACTTGGCCTGATATTTAGTAAGTAACGATAACTTCTCTTTGTACTTCTGCGCTTCTTCAAATTCCAAATTCTCGGCTGCTTGCTGCATCTTGTCTTTGAAGTACGTACGGGCGACGCTCATATTCCCTTTTAGAATATTTGTAGCCTGTTCAATATCCTGATTATAATCTTCTTCAGACTGTAATCCTTCACAAGGGCCAAGGCAGTTACCGATATGGTACTCCAGGCATACCTTATATTTTTTTGACTCAATGTTTTCCTCCGATAGGTCGTAGCGGCAGGTACGCAGTGTGTAGAGGCTTCTCAATAGCTCCAGAACGTTGTTCATGGTCTTTACACTGGCAAACGGACCAAAATATATACCGGTATCAGGGACGCGATTCCGAGTAGGAATAATACGGGGAAAACGCTCATTGGTCAGCAGAATGAACGGATAGCTTTTGTCATCTTTTAGTAGGATGTTGTACTTGGGCTGATTTTTCTTAATCAGGCTGTTTTCTAAAAGCAGTGCGTCAAATTCGGAATTGACGATAGTAAACTCAATAGTACGTATTTCTCGCACCATCTTGGCCGTTTTACGGTTTACGTTCTTAGATTTGGTAAAATAGCTACTTACCCGCTTCTTCAGGCTTTTGGCTTTACCTACGTAGATTAGCGTGCGGTCAGTATCATAATATTTGTAGACTCCCGGCTGGTCAGGTAGTAAGTTTACTTGATCGGGAGTATAAACGGGTACTTCCATAGTCTAACAGAGAAGATATTCAACCTACTTTTTTGGTTCCATATAAAAGCACATCTGCTCAATAGATTCATTACATTTTTTTAATTTATTAAAAGCGATACACCAAGCCAAGACCGTTGACGGTAGGCTGTACCGCCAATAAGAATGAGTACAATTCACTACTGGGTTGATGTACAATCGCATACAGTACAGCATCAAAGATAAGTAAAAAGCCTCCCTGTAATAGCAAAGACTGCCCGTAACCTTTCCATCGTTCGGCCTGTGGCGAATCCCGCCGACTGCGTTCCATCAAGTAGAAACCTCCAGCTATATAAGCCACGTCCAGCCCGGCGTTGAGCAACAAGAGTTTCTCTATGCTATTTTGTTCCTGAATAGATTCAGCGAGTGTAAGTGCAGTAGGGTCAGCATTTATGGTACTGTAGTAACCGCTACCAGCTAAACCGATATTCACAATATTCCAAAACACATTCATCTGATGAAAGTAGTAACGGCTACCGGAGGCACCTCCCATCAGTGCTCCGTTTACGGCCATGTTGCCAATAGCCCAACCGCCCAGCGTAAGCATCCCGATGCGGGTAATCTGCAACCGTCGTTCATTGTAGCGGATTAACTCGTCGGACTGGGCCTGAACAATCTGAGCGAAGAGAACGAAGGCAAAAAGAAAGAAAAGCTTTTTTATCATACTTACTTTGAAGATAGTGGTACGAAAACTGCTCAGATAGAACTCATTCAGATAGTGATTGTTACTAAATAGATTGATAGCATTACGTATGGATATAGCCGAAAATATAGATCGACTACAACAAGAATTAGCTCCTTCGGGCTGTAAACTGATTGCCGTGAGCAAAACCAAGCCCGTTTCTACTCTAATGGAAGCCTATGAAGCCGGAGTGCGTGACTTTGGCGAAAACAAAGTTCAGGAAATGGTGAGTAAATACGAGCAAATGCCCAAGGATATCCGCTGGCATATGGTTGGGCATTTACAGCGTAACAAAGTGAAGTACATTGCCCCATTCGTGTATTTAATTCATTCAGTAGATAGTATTCGGTTACTGGAAGAAATTAACAAGCAGGGGGCAAAACACAATCGCACTATCTTTTGCCTCTTGCAGGCACATATTGCCGAGGAGGAAAGCAAGTTCGGCTTTTCCGACGAAGAGTTCTTTCAGTTGATTAGAGATGAAACTATTCAGCATTTGAAGTACGTGCAAATCATCGGGGTGATGGGGATGGCGAGCTTTACCCCCAACGAAGCCAAAGTACGTCAGGAATTCGAGCATCTCAAACTACTGTTTGAAGCGCTTAAACATAATGATGATCTGCCCGATCAAATCCGAATGGAAGAAATATCCATGGGGATGAGTGGCGATTACCACATTGCAATAGAAGAAGGCAGCACCATGGTGCGCATTGGAACTACCATTTTTGGCGAAAGAAACTACCAGTAATAACATGCAGAAGTTTGTTTTAGTAACCGCAGCGGCTCTAGGAGCACTATCGGTGATGATCGGCGCCTTCGGGGCACATGCACTGCAAGCAACGTTGGAAGCTCAAGGAAGGGTTGATACCTTTGAAACTGCGGTGAAATATCAGTTCTACCATACGCTGGCGCTACTGGCTATCGGGTTGTTGATGTTTAGGATACAGGATAAAATGCTAGATTATGCCGCACTCTCCATGATGGGAGGTATACTCATTTTTTCGGGTTCGCTTTATATTCTGTGCCTGAGTGGGCTTCGCTGGCTAGGTGCAGTAACTCCGGTAGGGGGACTGTTATTCATTATTGGGTGGGTACTGCTAGCAATAGCCGTAGCTAAAAGCAGCCTGTAAGCTTAACCTTCGTAGCCTGTAAGCTTAACCTTCGTAGGCTTTTCGACCTACAATACTTCGTCCCAAAGTAATTTCATCGGTATACTCCAGTTCGCTGCCAATAGGCACTCCCCGAGCAATGGTGGTAATCTTCATATCCAACGGCTTAAGCTTTTTGGTGATAAAGAAAGCAGTGGTGTCGCCCTCCATGGTGGCACTTAGAGCCAGCAGAATTTCCTTCACCTCAGATTGCTCATCGTGAATTCGATGGAGTAAGCCATCAATAGTCAAGTCGCTGGGAGAAACACCTTCCAATGGCGAGATAACTCCCCCCAATACGTGATATAGTCCTCGATACTGAGAAGTGTTTTCTATCGCAATCAGATCGGTAGCCGTCTCGACTACGCACACGATACTACGGTCGCGCTGCGGATTCTGGCAGATTGAACAGACCGGAGCATCGGCAATATTATGACAAACCTTACAGTACTGCGTTTTTGTGCGAAGATTAACCAAGGCGTCAGCTAAAGATTGCGTACGATCCTCATCCTGCTTGAGCAAATAGAGCGCCATACGCAAGGCTGACTTCTTGCCGATTCCGGGTAGCTTGGCAATTTCGTTGACCGCATCCTCGATCAGCTTTGAGGGATATTCCATAAAGACGATTAGGTAAATAGTGGCTAAAATAACAACTTCTCCGCAAGATAAGTGCGGAAAAGAGATTATTGTATCTCAGCCCCAATACCTACGTCGTGGATAGCATCCAGCATGGGTTTTAACTCCTCAAAGGTGCCTTTCTTTACCGCACACTTACCTTTATAGTGAATAATTAGGGTACACTGTTCGGCCTGTTCGGGAGTATGTTTGCACACTCGGATGAGTGTATTTATAACGTGGTCAAAAGTATTGTAGTCGTCATTCAAAACTACCAAATCTCGCAACTCCAGCAGCTCTTCTTGTACTGCGGTTTCAATTAATACGTCTTCCTGTATTCCGTAATCCATCTTTTGAAACTTGTCTAACTAGTAAAATTAAAAAAAAACCGTCACTTTTACGCGCTTATAACCTACTAACTCATGTCGCCAGGATTAGTTTTCACAGTTATTGCCGGATATTTTCTTTTATTAATAACCATATCATATTTTACCTCACGAAAAGCTGATAGTCAGACTTTCTTCACCGCCAATCGGCAGTCGCCCTGGTATCTGGTGGCTTTTGGTATGATCGGGGCGAGTTTGTCTGGTATCACCTTTATTTCAGTTCCCGGCGAGGTAGGCAACTCTCAGTTTACCTACTTCCAAATGGTACTGGGATTTATTCCGGGTTACGCATTTATTGCGTTAGTGCTCATGCCCCTTTACTATAAACTAAACCTAGTGAGTATCTACGGATACCTCGAGCAACGGTTTGGATTCTATGCTTACAAAACGGGAGCTTTCTTTTTCCTGCTATCCCGGGTAATAGGGGCTTCATTACGGTTATTTATCGTAGCTGGGGTATTGCATATTGCCTTTTTCCGGGCCTTTGGTTTGCCTTTCTGGCTGACGGTAGTAATTGCCATCGCACTCATCTGGTTGTATACTTTCCGAGGGGGAATTAAAACTATCGTCTGGACGGATACCCTTCAAACCTTCTTTATGCTAGCCTCATTAGTAATTAGCATCTTTCTGATAAAAGATGAGTTGAATCTTTCAATGGGACAATTGGTGTCAGTTATTCAGGAAAGTGAAATGTCAAGGGTGTTTGTTTGGGATTGGCAGGCTCAAACCAACTTTTTTAAGCAGTTTATTGCAGGGGCCTTCATTGCGATCGTCATGACGGGTTTAGACCAGGATATGATGCAAAAAAACCTGACTATTAAAACGTTAAAAGATGCCCAGAAAAATGTGCTTTGGTTTACTGTGATATTAGTGTTCGCGAATATCTTATTTCTATCATTAGGAGCTCTGTTATACATCTACGCTAATGAGATCGGCTTCCCAATTCCCGAACGTTCCGATAATCTCTTTCCCGCCCTAGCCGTCAATCAATTCGCAGTATACGCCGGTATCATATTTTTGTTAGGAATTACCGCCGCGGCCTATTCCAGTGCCGACTCGGCTTTAACGGCCTTAACCACATCTTTCTGCGTAGATTTTCTGGGTATTGGGCGAGACCGGGACGAAGTGAGAAGTGTCGCTAAAGAAAAGATTGATAAGCGTACCCGCATCCGAGTTCACCTGATGTTCTCGGCGTTGTTATTGGTTGTTATCTTAATATTCAGAGCCATCAACGACGAAAGCGTAATTATGGCAGTATATCGGGTGGCGACCTATACTTATGGCCCCTTACTCGGATTATATGCTTTCGGATTGTATACTAACTGGAGAGTAAAGGATCGTTACATTCCCTGGGTGGCCGTGCTATCGCCGCTAATCAGTTTTTTACTAGACACCAATTCAGCCGTTTGGTTCAACGGGTTTCAATTCGGTTTCTTCCTCTTAATTGTAAACGGGGCACTAACCTTTTTGGGATTGCTACTTATTCGGGACCGTTCTCGGCAGGAACAAACTACCTAGTTTGTGTCGCGCCATTGTTTTTGTTGAAGTTTGTTGATGGCCAGCTCCCGGTTAGAGTAGAGGATTTTGTAGGTCTCGTGATCCTTTAGCAACACCGCATCTTTACTCATGTACTGGAATAGTTGCTCTACTACATCTTTCGCCTGATGCCGAATGCGGTAGTACATAAACTGATCGACCTGCCTACTATACACCAGTCCGGCATTACGGAGATAGCTAATGTGGCGCGATGTTTTGGTTTGGGTGAAATCCAGCACCTGTTCCAGATCGGTAATGCACATCTCTGTCTCCTGGTAGAGTAAATGCAAAATACGGATGCGGGCTTCCTCCGAAAAGGCCTTAAACAGCTGAAGGCCAAAACCCAAACTGAAATTCTTGACACGCATAGGTTAGCAGTAGGTGCTCGAAAATTGTAATTTTTTGTGTTATCTTTAACAACAACTCCTAGAATAGTCAGTCTATATAATCAGGAATCTGATTCTTTGCGGCGAAGTTGGTGACTATTTCGATTAAATTATCGTTAGAAGATACGAAGAAACGGAAATTGGTTTGAAATATCTTATTGTTCTTACAGTAATATTGTTTGCGGTAGTAGCTAACCACCAAACGCAGGCTCAGGGAAGGAGCCAGGTGATTCAGCTTTCGGGTTTGGTGCTGGGCGAAGATAGCACCTACGCTTTACCCGGAGTAAACGTGTACGTACCTGCGGCTGGTCGGGGTACTTCTACTAATCAATACGGGTATTTTTCTATGCCAGTGCTGCCCGGCGATAGTGTGGTGTTCAGTACCGTAGGCTTCAAGCGACAGTATTATCTAGTACCGGAAAACCGGGTAGAGAGTATGACGATTATTGTGGAACTACTCACTGATACTACGTACTTACCGGCTATCACCGTATTCCCCTATCCGAGTGAAGAGATTTTTAAAGAAGCCTTACTAGCACTTAATTTGCCCGACGAAGATCAGTACGCTAATATGCGTAATAATCTGGCCGACGATGTGCTGGCCCGAATGTTTCAGGCTATGCCGATGGACGGTAGTATGAACCACCGCTATTTTATGGAGCAGCAGTTTAATCAGACCCAATACCGGGCTGGTCCCCGTCCCAATCCGCTGCTAAATCCGTTTGCCTGGGGTGAATTCATTAAGTCTATCAAGCGGGGTGACTTTAAGAGAAAGAGGTGATGGGAGGTTACTCCGATCTGGATCAGCCGGAGCAAATCCCTAAGGTTTTTGTAGAAGCCTGGAACCGGCGCGATGCTCGCCAAATCGCGGCCCTCTTTGAGCCTGACGCGGATTTTGTAAATGTAACTGGCTTATGGTGGACCGACCGTGAGGCTATAGAAAAAGCGCACGAATACGGTTTACGAACCATCTTCAGTAATTCTACGCTTACTATCATCCGAACCAAGGTAAAATACTTAACCGAAGATATTGCGGTAGTACACGCCAAGGTGAAGCTCAGTGGACAAACTCCTACGCCCGAAGTGGCTAATCCGGGGGTGCGTCGTACCATTTTTACTTTTGTAGTTCATCAATCGGAGAGCGAGTGGAGCTGTGTGGCCGCTCAAAATACCGATATTGTACCCACTATGGAAACGCACGTTCGGGATGAGCAAGGCCAGTTAAGCGCAGTAGATTACCGAAAATCCGATCAATAATTTTTCCATCTTAAGTTTAATATCAATGAGTCAGGGCAATCAGTTATTTCCGGTATTTTTTAAGTTGCACGAACTAGACGTTCTTGTGGTGGGCGGAGGTTATGTAGGGTTGGAGAAACTGGAAGCTATTCTAAAAAACAGTCCGGAGACCCATGTTACACTAGTAGGCGAAGAAATTCTGCAACCCGATATTTTCCGCTTGGCTAAAGAACATCCCAACGTTCAGGTGATTGAGCGGAAATTCCGCTGGCGAGATTTGCGGGGGAAAGACCTGGTTTTTCTGGCGACGAATGACCGGAGCCTGCACGAGCGCATTAAGCGACGAACCCGCCGTCGGCGTATCATGACCAACGTAGCCGATACTCCCGATCTCTGCGATTTTTACTTAAGCTCAGTAGTGAAGAAAGGAGATCTGAAGATTGCCATCTCTAGCAACGGTAAATCCCCCACGCTAACCAAGCGTATCCGGCAGTATCTGGAAGAAGCTATTCCGGATGATGTACAATCATTATTAGACAACTTACTGGAAGTGCGGAACCAACTACGCGGTGATTTTGAGTATAAAGTGAAGAAACTCAACGAAGTTACGGCCGACTGGCTGTCTCAGGACCGTAAAAAAGATCCTCAGTAAAGAGCCATATTAGTACGTGCCATCCATCATCATACTAATAATTAAAGAGGTAGTTCTGAACTATTCCCCTACCTTTGCGGCTTATCAATCAAAACGTACATGACATTTAACGAATTAGATATAATTGAACCCATCCTGAAGGCGCTTCAGGCCGAAGGATATACGCACCCCACTCCCATTCAGCAGCAGTCAATCCCGATTTTATTAGAAGGTAAAGACCTGCTGGCCTGTGCTCAGACCGGTACTGGTAAGACTGCAGCCTTTGCCATTCCCATCTTACAACATCTCCACCGTTCGTCCCAAAAGACTAAAGGACCGCGAAGAATTAAAGCACTGGTGGTGACGCCCACCCGGGAGCTGGCCATTCAGATTGCTGATAGCTTTACGGCCTACGGAAAGTTTACGGGTATCCGAAATGCAGTAATTTTTGGGGGAGTGAAGCAAGGCTCGCAGGTAGAAGCTCTCCGTAGAGGAGTAGATGTACTCATTGCTACGCCGGGCCGACTACTGGATCTGATGAACCAGGGAATTATCTCGCTGAAGGATATTGAGTACTTTGTGCTGGACGAGGCCGACCGGATGCTGGACATGGGCTTTATCCACGATATCAAAAAGATCATCGCCAAACTGCCTACTGAGCGTCAGTCGTTGTTCTTTTCGGCGACTATGCCTCCGGATATTATCGCGCTATCGCGAAAGATTCTGGGACATCCGGCCCGGGTAACCGTAAAGCCGGAGCAGACTACCGCCGAGAAGGTAGAGCAAGCGGTGTACTTTGTGCCGAAAAAGGGCAAGCCTAAGCTTCTGGTTCATCTACTACAAACTGAAGATATTAATTCGGTATTGGTTTTTTCCCGCACCAAGCACGGGGCTAACCGAATTGTGAAGCAACTGGGTAAGGCCGGCATTGATTCTAACGCCATTCACGGTAATAAATCGCAGACCGCCCGACAAAAGGCCCTGGGAGCCTTCAAAAGCGGCCAGACCAATATACTGGTAGCCACCGACATTGCCGCTCGGGGTATTGACGTAGATGATCTATCGCACGTCATCAATTACGACCTGCCGAATGTTCCTGAAACCTACGTTCACCGCATCGGACGTACCGGTCGGGCCGGAGCCAGCGGCGTTGCTTTATCTTTCTGCGATGTTGAGGAACGAGCTTACCTACGCGATATTCAGAAGACAATCAATCAGAAGATACCCGTAGTCGCCGATCACCCCTTCGAGAATATAGGAGCCGACGAAGAAGCACCGGCAAATACGAATAAGCCCCGCAGACCATCGCCTAAAACACCCACCGCTCAAAATAGCAACGGAGCCAGCAATGGTCAAAAGAAAAAGAGTAAGCCCTACTGGAAGAAACGTCGGTAGTTAATTGGCACTTATTGCGGGCACACTCATGAGAAAGTAGCGTTAAGTTGACACTTCGACAGAGCCGAGGAGTAAGATATGGCTGCTTTTTGAAGCCCATTGGAGCCAAACAACATCGAGATAGGCAATCGAACGTACCTCGAGTACCAACAGGTAGTCACATATCATTGCTTATTTGACACTCGAGTAGCTCCACGAGTGTCGACTTATCGTTCATATGTGTCTCCTTGATCGCGAGGTAGTGTCAACTAACCGGCCATATGTCACTCGTTTACTTCTCTGAGTCACATTTGATCGGCTCGACTTCACTACTGAGTGGTCAAAATCCCTCAGAAAACCAGATTTAGCTAGTCAACTTGGCTTTTTTGTTAATAATGTACATGATGAAATTGGGTAGTGAAGGCTGTCTGAACAGGTAAGATATTCGCTGATCTGTCATTTACGGGAAAGTAGGATTAGCGTTATCTGCGGGTAAAATGCGTAATATGCTTAATTGTTGTGCAACATTTAAATCATCATAATTGGGAAAAATTGTAACTACTGCTAATGGTAGTGCCCCTTCGGAACACTACAAACAGCAAAGGGAGCTTACCTCCGAGGCGGGTGGAGTGACCATCCAAACCTGATAGATAAATATCTGATTAGGACGACAATGAGAATCGAGAAGAGAATATTGAAGCTTTTAAGGTCGTTGAGGTAATCTAGTAGCAAGTAGACGATGCCGCCCGCGAGACAGGCCGAAGCGTAGATTTCTCTTCTGAAGATCAGCGGAATTTCGTTGGTTAAAACATCTCTAATTACCCCACCAAAAACGGCAGATATTACTCCCATAATCAGGCAGGCTTCTACTCTTAAGCCATAAGATAGTGAGATCTGTATTCCTAGTACGGTAAATAGGCCAATTCCTAGCGTGTCAAACAAGAACAAACCCCTCTTCAGTTTAAGTACCTTACTGGTAAAAAGATGAGAGACCATAAAAGCAAGTAAGATAGCCAGCAGATAGTTTCGGTCGTTTAACCAGCCTACCGGAAACCGGCCAATTAAAATATCTCTAATAGTTCCGCCGCCAATAGCCGTAGTAAAACCAATCACCAGTGAACCCACCAGATCGAATTTTTTGTCGATTGCGGTTAGTACCCCGGAAATTGCAAATACAAAAGTGCCAAACAGATCCAGAAAATAGATCCAATCTACGAATGACATGACTAGCTGGATAAGGAGTTTAAGTAACTATTAGCCCTGAGAGCTTAGCTAATACTAGCAATGAATAATTGATAATGCTACGTTCTGCTTAGGAATTAGCTGAATCATTGAGCCAATCTTCCCCGAATACCTAGAGTAAAAGCACGAGGCATACCGGGGCGTAGGCCAGCGGGGCGAGCGGCTACAGCGTACACTTCATCGGTAATGTTAGTTACACTGCCGAAGAAGGTAACGTAGCGATTCAAGCGATAGTTGGTGCTAACATCTGTTACTAAGTAACTAGCCAGTGAGTTCTCGTTAGTTAAAGCATCCTGTCCGGCTACGGTGCGCATAGCGCCTTGGTAGCGGGTGCTGAGGTTAATATCAAATTTCTGGCTTTGTAAGCTAAGTGTAGCAGCCAGTTGGTGGTGGGCTAAGTACGGTAGTTCATCGCCTACTTCTACGGTACCCCAAGGTTCAAACTCACTCTCAAAGCTGTTTTGGAAGGTAGCGTTGGTGTAGGTGTACGCCAAGCTGAAAGGCAGTGCAATTTTAGCCTCGGGGCTATTAACCAACTGATACTGTACCTCAAGCTCAAGCCCTTGTGCGTCTACTTCACCGCCGTTAAATTGCTGGGTAGTTCCCGCTCCGCCAGCGGCCGCCAGGTCGCTTCCGAGCAGATTGGTGTAATCGTTAAAGAAGAATACCGCTCGGGTACTCAATGGCCCGTTGTGATAGCGGACTCCAGCTTCGTAGTTTACGCTTTCTTCGGGCAGGGTACCTTCTTTAGAACCGGGAGGCGAAAACCCCTTGTGGATTCCTAAGAAGGTACTAAGAGCCGGAGTAAACTGGTAGTCCAGGCCAATGCCAGGCAGCCAGACACTTACGGTGTTGGTTCGATCCGAGAAATCGCTTACCGTAGGATCACTATCATCTAACCGGTCGCGGTTTACATCATTTTTACCGAAATCCTCCCGGTAGATTTCAATGGACTCGTGGCGAAGGCCGGGGGTAGCCGTTAGCTTTCCGAAGCTAAGCTTGTGTTGCCAGTGTAGTGCTAACGCCTGGGCGGTTTCTACGCGGTTGCTTTCGGTGCCGGGCGTACCGGTTTCGGTAAGTTCCATCACCCCATTATCCATCGCGTAAAAGTCTACCCACTGAAAGCGGTCAATCTGGTCTTCGTGCCAGCGAATGCCGAACTCTGCTTCGTGGGCAACAGTACCGGTTACAAAATCGTAGCCCACAATAGACTGGATTCCCTGGGCGTAATAGTCCCGATTGTTGTTCTTCAGGTGCAAGGCATCTTCATTCGGACTACTGGCTCCGGTTACGATGGCGTAAGCCTCAGGGTAAATCTCCGGGTTGTCTAGCAGACTGGAGATCCCAATTTTATCAGCTTCGGCCGAAGGTTTTACTTTATCTAATTTGTACCAGTTGCGGTGGAAGTTGTTACGGTACAGCGTAGTGGTCACGTCCAAATGCGGAGTGAGCGAGATAGCATGACGAAGCTGAAGTTGCCGTTGCTCAGTGTTCATCACATCGCGCTGCGATCCAGCGTAGCGACGCAGCGGAGTAGCCGCAAAATCTTCGCGAGTTAGCCCTAGATACGTTTCATTAGATGTCTCGTTGGTTTGCGCAAATTTGAACGTTAGCGATTGATAAAAGCGGGCATCCGCATCCGTGTTCACCCGGAATTTTACCAGATAATCTTCTTTATTGAATCCGGTATCTCCTCCTCCATCTAAATTCTTAAAACCATCCGAGCCCATCTGAAAGGGTTCCACTAAAAACCCTACGTTCTCATAAGAATCGCCTACGTTAGCATGCAACGTGCGTTGGCCAAAACTACCACCGAGTAACTGAATATTTCCCAGAAAGTCCTGAGGAATTTGGGTAGAGATAAAATTGATTGCCCCACCGGTGGTGTAGGGTCCGTATTTGATCTGACTGGCCCCCTTCATAATCTCTACCGCCTGCATACGCCCGGCCGTAGGAAAGTAGTAAGCTGCCGGTGCGGCATAGGGAGCCGGGGCCATCAGGATACCGTCTTCCATTACAGTAATCTTGGAGCTGCGTTCTACCCCCGTACCTCTAAAACCAATATTAGGCCGAAGGCCGAAACCGTCCTCTTCCTGCAAATTTACCCCTGGAATAGTACGTAGAATGCGGTTGATATCGGTATAGTTGAACTTCTCTAACTCCTGCGGAGAAATATAGTGTACTGACCCAGGAATCTCGCCAATACCTTTTTTACCCCCAGTCATGGATACGTGCTGAATTACCACTTCGGGTAGGTCCATAATCTGTTCGGCCAGCGAAACGCGAATGGGTTCAATAGGTTCGCTACCCACTTGGATAGTCTGTTCAGTAGTCTGAAAGCCTACGGCTGAAGCCACTAGTATGTGTTCCCCCTCCGGCACCGAAGAGATAGTAAACTGACCTCGGCTGTTGGTAGAAGCACCTAAAGAGGAGTTTTTGAGGTAGATATTGATGCCCGAAAGCGGCTGATCCTGATCGGCTAAGGTAACAGTACCTTTGATTTGGTGTTGACTGAAGCTGACAAGAGGAATAAGAAGGAGTAGTGAGAAGAGGCAACGCATGTGAATAGATATTGAATACTTTTGCTTAAGAATTCAAATTTAGACTAAATCTAAATAGCCCCCAAAACCCAAACGCTTTTTTTGTGTTAACTAGTCGTGAATTTTTAAGAGCGTAATTATTTACCACATATGATCTATATAGATATCAACCAAGAGAGAATTCCAGCTTTAGGATTAGGTACATTTAATTTGAAGGGCGAAGCTTGCCGCGATTCCGTTACCGATGCAATTAGTATAGGCTATCGCCATATTGATACGGCCAAGATGTACGAGAACGAAGAGGCAGTAGGGCAGGGCATTAAGGATGCCGCTATTGATCGGGATGAACTGTTCGTGACCACTAAAATCTGGCATACCGACCTGAGCCGTTCGGGAATCACCGAAGGGCTAGCCGACAGCCTACGTAAGCTACAAACCGATTACGTGAATCTTGCCCTGATTCACTGGCCTTCAGATGATATGGATTTGCGAGAATGCTTAGATACCTTGATAGAATTGCAGCAGCAGGGAAAGACTAGGCTTATCGGGGTTAGTAACTTTCCGGCAACGCTACTAACAGAGGCTCGCTCCATAGCTCCGGTAATTTGTAATCAGGTAGAATATCACCCCTATTTGGGACAGAGCGCGGTACTCAATGTGGTACGGAAACACAATATGATGCTAACGGCCTATTGTCCGATTGCTAAAGGAGAAGTATTAGAAGATAAAGAGCTTATTGAGCTAGGAGAAAAGTATGGTAAATCGCCTACCCAGATTACGCTACGATGGCTGGTGCAGCAGGAGAATGTAGCGGCTATTCCCAAATCAGGAAGCTCCAAGCACCGAGCCAGCAACTTCGATATTTTTGACTTTTCGCTCACCGATGAGGAAATGAATCAAATACACAGTTTGAGCCGAAACCACCGACTCATCAACCCGCATTTTGCTCCGGTTTGGGACGAATAAATTTCTAATCAACGAAGGCTTAGTCGGGAGAAATTATCCACTCAACGAGTAGAGAAGGCTATTGAGCCAATACTAGCGGAGAAAGCTGGTTATAAAAGTAACTTGCATAGGTGAAAAAATAATCTCTTGAATATGGTCGCCATCGATAAATTAAACTCTTTGACACTAACCTGTCTATGTCTAATTCGGGAACGAGAAATAGAACGCGAACAAGAAGTAATGGTCGTCGCTATTAAGGTACTTCGAGATTCCAGTCTTAAGGAGAAGTATTATTCCTCAGTAAAAAGTTGGATACCCAGCCAGCAATACCTAATGTATGATGAAATAGGTTCCGAATGCTGTTCGGACAATTAGCGCGTCGTGCGGAAATAATATTCTGATATAAGGAGTAAGTTCAGAACAGACTTTCGGACTAATATCGGATAACTTTAGCTTTGTGTAGCAAAAGTTGGGTAGCCGTAGACCATTTTGGTAAGTGGTCGGCATCGTAAGTGTAGGTGCGAATCTCCCGGGCAATTTTCGCGCTGTCTTTCATGGCTTGCTGATGAGCTCCGCTACGGGCAAATTGCTGGAGTTCTTCTTCAGTGTTCCACAAGGTCATGGTATAGTGGGTAGTCCAGAAGCCACGCTTCTTGAATTGGCGGCAGTTAGTAGCTTTCAGTTGGCGAGTAATCTTTAGAGCCTGTGATGAAAGGGCGAAGAATTTAAACGGCCCTTTTAGCTCAATGGAAGTAACGGTAACTTTCACGGGTTTAAAAATACCCGCAGCCCAAGATTGCAACTGCGGGTAGGTTTATGGTTATTAGCGTACAAAAGCAGGTGCTAATCCACCGTCTACGTTCAGTACGTTTCCGGTACTTTTCTTCAGCAGCCCGCCCACCAGGGCAAATACTCCGTTAGCAATATCTTCCGGCACAATAGTTTCGTTCAGTAGCGTGCGCTTGGCGTAGTGATTCGGTAACTCATCTACCGATACACCGTAAGCTTTCGCCCGGCCTTCGGCCCAACCACTAGCCCAGATATTACTTCCCTGAATTACCGCATCGGGATTAACCACATTCACTCGGATTTTATCGGGGCCTAGTTCAGCCGCCAGCAGGCGTGATAGATGAAGTTGAGCCGCTTTGGCGGTTCCGTAAGCCGCATTGTTAGGTCCGGAAACTAATGCGTTTTTACTCACGATGTTCACAACATCGCCGCCCATACGTTGCTTACGCATGATGTCTACCGCCGATTGCGTCATCATAAACTGCCCTTTCACCATTACATTTTGCTGCAGATCCCAGTCATTCTCCGAAGTATCTTCCAGCGTGCGGGAGATAGAAAGTCCGGCATTATTCACCAGGATATCTATCCCACCAAAGGCTAAGCTGGCATCTCGGAAAGCCGCCGCAATATTATCTGGTTTGGTTACGTCCAGTTGGGTTCCGATCGCAGCATCTTTCCCGTATTTATCAAGGAATTCTTGCTTGGCTTCATCCAGCCGCTCTTGATCCATATCCGATAAAATTACGCAGGCACCTTCCTGCACAAACTTTTCGGCAATGGCTTTACCAATACCGCCTCCGCTACCGGTGATAAGTGCCACTTTTCGGGATAGTGGTTTTTCGGGCGGCATCCGCTTCAGCTTAGCTTCTTCCAGTAACCAGTATTCAATATTGAAGGCTTCTTGAAGGGGTAAGGAAGTGTATTCGGAAATAGCCTCTGAGCCTCGCATTACGTTGATAGCGTTTACGTAGAATTCGCTAGCTACCCTTGCGGTTTGCTTGTTTTTAGCAAAAGTAAACATACCCACTCCCGGCCACAGAATTACCACCGGGTTGGGGTCACGCATGTCCGGGCTATCGTCGTGCTTATGGTTCTCGTAGTATTCGGCGTAGTTCTTACGGTACTCCTGAAACGCTCCGTACATTTGGTCCCGTATGGCCTTAGCATCAGATAGATCGGCATCGGCCGGAAGAAAATCCAGCACTAACGGACGGATCTTGGTTCGCAAGAAGTGATCGGGGCAAGAGGTGCCCATTGGAGCCAGTTTAGATAGATCTACGCTGTTAACAAACTCTAATACCCGGTCATTGTCGGTAAAATGTCCAATCATGGGTTGATGGCTAGAGCACAATCCGCGCAGGGTAGGCGCTAGTTCGGCGGCCTGCTTTTTCCGATCTACTTCAGGAAGAGCGTTAACTTTAGTTCCTCCGAACACCGGACGGTCTTTACCGGCTCGCTCCTCAATGTAGCGCGATGCCTTTTCAATAATCTCCAGACTGTTCATGTAGCAGTCGTAAGCATTATCACCCCAGGTAAACAAGCCGTGGCTACCTAGTGTAATTCCCCGTAAGTTAGGGTTCTCCTGAATGCATTTCTCCAACTGCAAGCCCAAATCGAAGCCTGGCCGTTGCCAATCTACCCAGCCGATCTGGCCTTCAAATAATTCTTCGTTAATGCGTTTGCCATCTTTAGCGGCAGCAATAGCGATCAGGGCATCGGGGTGCAGGTGATCAATGTGTTTGTAGGGCAGAAACGCGTGTAGCGGAGTATCGATACTGGGAGCACGGGAATCCAGGTCGTACAAACAGTGATAGAACATACCCACCATTTCATCCTCGTGTTCCAGGCCACGATAGAGATCTTTAAGAGCATGTAAACGCTCATTAAACAATCCGGCCAGGCCGCTACGGGTTAATGAGCCTATATCTCCTCCGGAGCCTTTGATCCACATTACCTCGGTATCTTCACCGGTGAGAGGATCTTTCTCAATGGTTTTGCAACTGGTGTTGCCACCACCGTAGTTGGTGATTCGCAGGTCAGATCCCAGAATGTTTGAACGGTATAATAGCAGGGCCACTTCATCACCTTCCAGTGATTTGGCCTTATCTTCATCCCAAAGGTAGTTAACGTGTTTAAAATCAGTTGTGACGCTTTCCATAGAAGGGTAAGTTTTGCAAAAAGAAAAAATTTAGTTTACTAGAAGTAAAAATACGAAAAATCAGCAAAGGAAGCCGTCCTGCACTATCTTGCCTCAGATATATAGCAAGCAAAGCAGTTTACTTCAGCATTAGTAAAAAAGGCTTATTACCTAAAATGGTAATAAGCCTTAATCTTGATAGGTGTGAGAACACTATTCAATCAGTATTCGCTTTGTGTAGATATTATCGCTATCTAGAAGCCTAACAAAATACACCCCTACCCCATGAGAGCGCAAATCTAATGAGGTTTGCTTACTATTCTTGGCTGAATGTACAACTCTTCCAAGGGCATCGTAGATTAACAACTGGGCAGAATTATTGATTTGCTCAGGCACTAAAATATGAATTATGCCGCTGGAAGGAGTTGGGTATACTACAAATTCCTGGTTGACATCACCCGAAAATGAGAGCTCACTAAACGAATCCTGTACAATCTTAGACTGTACAACCGCAGTGCGACTACTGCTACCATCAACTACGGTAAATGTGATGGTGAGGGGTGTTCCGGTAAATCCTTGCCCACTCATATCTGAGTAAGGAGTTGCGGTGAGGGTATACTGACCGGGGGATAGCATTCTACCGGAGTATTCACCTGGAGGATTATCACCGAATAAACTGTAGGGAAGACGGTTCTCGAGCTGCTGATGCATTACTGGGCCATCTAGTTCCATAATAATACTGCCAATGAAACCAGGTGAAGTAGTAGCTCGAGCACTGAGCAATATATTGCCTAAAGCTGCTAAATCGATGATATCGCCATCATTGAGAGAACTAATATCTTGATTAGTTTCGGCGTTTACCAAGGTAAAACTTTGTACGGAGAAGGAGGGCTGACCAACTACCTCGAACTGTATAGTGAGCGGAGCACCCTCAAAGCCATTTCCTCTACGTTCGGCAAAAGGAGTTGCGGTGAGGGTATACTGACCAGGTAATAGAATTTCACCTTGATAGTCACCTCGGGGGTTGTCTCCGAATAGTGAATAAAACACTAAGTTTTCAAATCGGTCAGTAGATACTGGTCCATCTAGCTCAAACCGCACACTACCTAAGTTATCAGGAGTGGTGTTTGCCCGAACGTCTAGTCTCGTTTCGCCTACGGTAGATAGATCAATAATATCTCCGTCATTAAGCGAGCCAATATCCTGATCGGTTTCGGCACTAACCAAGGTAAAACTATCTACCGTAATATTAATGATCTCAAACTGAATTGTCAGTGGATCCCCGGCATCACCCCCGGCATTACGCTTTGAATAAGGAGTAGCAGTTAGCGTGTATTCTCCCGAGGGAAATACTACCCCGTCGTAGTCACCTCGAGGACTATCGCCAAATAGCGAATAGAACGACAGGTTTTCTAGCTGAATCCGTCCTAGTGGTCCGATGAGTTCTAGCCGAACACTACCTACCTGGCTGGGATCGGTATTAGCGCGGATACTTAGTAAAGTCATACCATCACTATATACTACATCACCGTTCATTAACGGCTGAATATCCTGGTCGGATTCAGCGTTTACTAGCGTAAAACTAGTAACTTCGGTATCATCGCCACTTCCGTCGCCAGGGATAACAATTTCTTCGCTTTCTTCGCCTTGGCTATACGAGCATACAATGAGGTCAGTACCAGTATTCGTCGCTGAGTATACAAAAGTGACAATACCTTGCGCATTGGTTTCACCTGAATCATTGTAAGCATTAGCACCAGATACATCAATGGTAATTGTTTCCCCAGGGAAAGGGTCACCGAATTGATCGACTACGGTACATTCTACTGTCACCTGACCATTCGCTATTGAGACGTCAATAGAAAGTGAGGGTACTAGCACGGTTACTTCAGCAGTAACCCGCTCACCTCCGGTATAGTAACATACTACTGAAACCACACCACTTTCAGTCGGGGTGAAGCAGTAGACAACTTCACCGTTTTCGTCGGAAGTGCCAGAACCTACTACTTGACCATCAATTTCCGTGAAAATCTCTACTCCAGGTAGTGGATCACCGAATTGGTCAAACACTGTGCCGGTGATGCAGACTTCAACTCCGGCTTGTACGGTAACTGTTTCAGGATTGAGAGTTAGAGAGTCAGGTATACGAGGTGACGTATTTATTTCCACTTCAATAGGATCCTGAGGCTCACCGAAATAGGAGCTGATGCCAAAATTATCGGTAGCTCTAATATAGTATTGTACTCCGTTTTGAGAAAGATCGCTAGCATCTACAGTAGCTTCGTATGTATTATCACTGCTATTATTAAGCGGCACTTCCTGGTACAGTGGCTCACCTACTCCACGGTAGAAAATTGATACAGAGGCTACTTCGTCGGTATTATCAGTAATTGTAGCCATAATCATTAAATCCTCTCCAGGATTCAGCGAGTTTATTGGTGTTGAAACAATAACTGGTGCTACGTTGGGGTTGATAGCAATCTGATACGGATTTTGGGCGGGGCTATTTGCCCGATCTGACGTAGTAGATATACCATCAGTAGCCGTAATGTAGAAATCAACGCCTGGCATATTAGCAAACGAAGCAGGAATAGTGGCCTCCCATAGGTCGCCACTCACATTCATCATTTCCGCTTCGGCGTAAGTAACCTGACCAGTGGTTCTGTAAAACAGTGTGGCGGATTCCGTAAATGGTTCTTCAAAATCAGTAATATTTGCTTGAATAGTAATAGAAGTATTAAGAGGCTGCGGATTAGCTATTAAATCAAGCGTGCTTTGTGCTAAGCCAATAAGTGGTGCAGCTCCAGGCGTATAGCTAAAGGTAACCGTATCTGACTCACCTCCGGTCGTTACCTTAATGTCTACTACCCTTTCAACTCCATCTAAAGTTGGATTACTGGACTCGTAACTAATAATATAGGTATCATTAGTAGCGATGTTACTCTCAATATCGTCAATAATCGGCTGAAGAGTAGCAGGGTCAATAAGGTCTGCAATATCATATTGATCTCCACCACTATCAGTCGCTAAGTCACCATAGTCAGATTGAGAGTTACCAGCAATAAAAGTGGTAACGTTAATAACTGAATATAGTGTTATTACTTGTTGTTGTAATACTGGTAAGACGTCCTCGGGCTCTGTAGGTCCGTCGTTATCTTCATTAGTAAGAAGAATAAATATTTTTTGAGAATTAGGACGGAAATTGAATTCACTAATTGATTCTAAAATGGCATCTAAACCTGGTTCAACACTTCCATTATCTACATTTCGGCTAAATATGGAAGTTAGGTATACATTTGGGTCAGTAAATAGCGTCCCACTCTCCTCAACAATGGGAAAACCTCCTCCGGCTTGCCCAAATCTTGTTAACCCGAGAGCTGCGTCAATTTCGGCGTCAAATAAATCATTAACAAAATCGGTTACACTATTTTGAATAGCTAGCTGAAAAGGATCCATACTAGCACTATTATCAACAATAAAAACGATGTCAGCAGGTCGTGCTGTGCTATCTGTAGGAGGAATTACACCATAATTAGGCTGCTCTTCTCCATTTTCACAGACTGTGAAGTCAGCCTGTGTAAGGTTGGGTATATCTTCTACTCTTACCGTAGCCGAAATAGCAGGAAATGTATTGGTTTCGCGACCAGTTAAAATTACATTCAATGAATTCTGTAATTGTTGAGCTAGAGCCGATACGCGCGCGTTATTAGTGGGCCGGGTAAATGTAGTCTCTGACTGTTCAACGATTTCTATATCGTCTATCTGCCAAAGTAGTTTATTTGCTGGATCATCACCTTTTGATGTGAAGGCAAATTTGACAGTCTTATTTTGGTAAGCTCGTAAGTCAATATAAGTGTCACGCCAGTCGGTTACACCGGTTACGGTATGTAGTTTCCGCCAATTAGCCCCATCGTCTGTGGTGATCCATACTGAACCAAAGTCATGATGGCTTTCTAACGAATATTTTTCTTTGTATTTTAGTTTAAACTCACCCTTCGGGACGACGAATGGTGGACTAATTAAGTATGATTCTGCACTACCCTGATTGCCTATAATCTCAGCCCTTCCATTAGCTATCTGCCAGCCTTGATTGGGAGTCTCCCACTGAGTGTCACTTTTATTGAAATCTTCTGAAAAGACGTCAGCACTGGACATTGAATACGACGGTTGCCAGGCATCAACAGCGGGCAAAAACTGCCCTTTTTCAGTAGGAACATCGTCAGTATAATTATATACTGGTAGATTCTGAGCGTTAAGTAATGGAATACAACAAATTAGTAAGAGTAAGGTGGTAAATGTGAATTTGAAGAAGTTTGTTTTTTTCATAGCGGTTTGAGTTGGTAATAGGTGAATTAGTATGAAGACGCCATGAAAATAAATCATTATGACAATGCTGACAATACCCATTATTGGGTATTATTCGAAATGTTCTATTCTTGATAAGAAGATTGTTGATCAGGCGAGTTTAGCTGAAAAGAAAAATCGCTAAATATGGTGGCTTGTAGTTAGTAAATGCTGAATAATTGCTGCCTCTGTAATGTAATAGATCCTATTATCGTAAAATATCCACAAAATAAATTCTTAAATAATTACTATATTTTTTTTATTTAAACAAATTTAATTTGGTTAAACCAGCCTTTAGTAATACTTAATCGGATAAAAAATGGACGTTTCTTTTACTCAATTAGTGTTGGATTACTTTGGATAAATAAGAGTTCAATCAACTAATTTGGTCAAAAGAAGCGCTATATTTCAGTCTTTACTACTACCAAAAATACGTATGAATTTTCTCGTCTGTAATACACTTATTTTACTGGTATTACTTACTACCAGCCTTCCAGCCCAAGACCGATTTCTATCGCCTATCAGTACTGGTAAGCAAGCCTATCATTGGGGAGTGTACGAGATTGGGCTGAATGCTTCTCCGGTTGAACAGAACCCCTACTACGACATTGACTTGAAAGTTACCTTCACCCGACCTGATGGCTCAGAGGTGACAGTAGATGGGTTCTATGACGGAGGCATCAGCTACCGGGCTCGGGCTTACTGCGATACGGAGGGCGAATGGCAATGGCAGTCTGCTTCCAATAATCCGGGCTTGGATAAGCGGAGGGGAACATTTACAGTATTGCAATCAGACTTTCGGGGAAAGCTACGGGTGCATCCTGACGACCCTTACCAATTTGCCTATGATAATGGTGATTGGTTTTTACATATTGGCGATACCGGTTACCGTTACGTAGTGCCGACCGAACCCCACTGGAAAGAATACATTGACCAAGCGGCCGAAATGGGAGCTACCAAAGTCAGAACTTGGTTTGCCATGTCACGAGGGCAGGTAGACGAACTGTTGATGCCCAATGGTCGCGATCTCTCGCTTTTTGTCTGGAAGGAAATCGAGCACCGCTTGCGGTACGCACTGGAAAACCATCCGCAAATCATTTTTCAATTAATGCCTCACGCCGAAGATACCGATATGATTCGTCAGTACGCAGAGGGTGACCAAGCCTCCCAACTGATTGCCCGTTACGCCCAGGCTCGTTGGTCTTCTTTTCCTAACATTCAATGGGCAATGACCAATGACCGGAAAATCAAACCAGACACCGTAGCCTCTATCTCCGGACGTGAAGTTTATTATCAAACTATTCAAAAAATGGGACAGGATTACCACGAGCGGGAGCCCTGGGGCACCCTGATTACGAACCACCAGTCACGGTTCTCCGGCTATGATTTTGGGAAAGAGCCCTGGTCGGATATTGTAACGCTGGAAAGCCTGGATGAGGTAGCCGGGGCACTGATTCTGGAGTATCGGCAGCAGTTGCGTCAGCCGATTGTACTGGACGAAGACCGTTACGAGCTGTATCGCTCACCGGCCCATCCGCGATATTTTTTCAGAAGACTCATGTGGGCTTCGCTGTTCTCCGGTGGGCACGCTACCTACGGCGGATTGAAGACCTACGATCCCTACTTAGGGGCCGAGTTTCAGGGGCCGGACAAAAATGTGTTGCTGCAGTATCAACCGCACGAAGGGCGTGATAAGGGAGTTACCGGTTATTTTGATGCCAACCGCGCCGGTATCCTGTTTCAGGGAGGGCACGATTTCCGACGTATTCATCAGTTTTTTGAGGAGTCAAAGTTGACTTTGGTAGGGATGCAACCGGATGATGCTCTGGTGGGCGGTGATCCTCTTCGCTATAAAAGTATACATAATGAACGCGATTACCTGGTGTACTTGGCTAATCCTAGTGGGGACACTCCGCAGAGCGATTATCCGCAAAGCGAAGTTCCAAGTACCACGATAAATCTTCCGAAGGGTGAGTATAGCGTGCAGTGGTTTGATCCTGACACTGGAACTTGGGTGCATACCCCAAGTGTAAGCGGTAGTAACGAGTTATCGCTCACCGCCCCCGCGGAAGGCGATTGGGTACTGTGGCTGCGAGCCACCAACGAATAATTAATTAGTTACGCTAATGTCAACTGCTCCGTTTCATCTGCGTTGCGACTTGATAGCGCATCCGGAATATGTGTCTTCCCAGGGCTTCGCTACTAACATTTCACTGGCCGATCAGCAACAGTACTCTGCTCCTACGGAAGCGGTGCTAATAAACAACCGACAACCGGAATTTAGCTGGTGCGTTTCTTCCGAAGTCCAGCAGCGGGCTTTTCAGATACTGGTAGCCGATGAGGTCAATCATCTTAAGAACGGGCAGGGAAATTACTGGGATAGCGGAAAAACTGAAAAGACCTACCCTCAGGCAACTTATGCTGGAAGGAGGCCTTATTCCGATAAAATCTACTACTGGACCGTTAGAATCTGGGATTCGGAAAATCAGGTGAGTGATTATGCTACTCCCCAGTCATTCCTGACCGGAAAGCTCAGTCGAAAGTATGTCCCGGCTTATTATCCGCTGCAAAAGCAGTTTCAGTTTCCTGAGCAAGTAAATTCTATCGGAGATGGTCGGCACTTCGTCGATTTTAGCAAAGCAGCCTTCGGTACTCTACAGCTTACTTTGAGTAGCAAATCCGACCGACAAGAAATTACAATAGGCTTAGGCGAAGTACTGCAGTCGCCCGAACGAATAAACCGCGAACCGGGCGGGGGAAGAAGGTATCGGTCATTCTCTCTTCAACTGAAAAAGGGCACCCATACGTATCAGTTGCAACTCACTCCTGACCGTAAAAATACCCGTAAACATGCTGTAAAAATGCCCGATTACATCGGGGAAGTAATGCCCTTCCGTTATGTGGAGATTGATGGCTATCCGGATGAGCTACGCAAAGATCAGCTACAGCGAAGTGCGGTAACTTATCCCTTTGACGAAGAAGCCAGCTACTTCCACAGTTCGGATGAAGTACTAAACCAGGTTTGGGATTTGTGTAAATACTCCATCAAGGCTACCAGCTTTGCGGGTATCTACGTAGACGGCGACCGGGAGCGGGTTCCTTATGAGTCCGACGCCTATATCAACCAGCTGAGTCACTACGGGGTAGATGCCGAATATTCACTGGCGCGAAGAACCCTGGAGTATTTACTGCATAACGCTACCTGGCCCACCGAATGGATTCTGCACGGAGTACTGGTCGCCTACGCCGACTGGATGTATACCGGAAGTACCCGGGTGATAGAACGCTATTACCGGCTGCTCAAAAACAGAACATTGGTGAGCTTGGCGGACAACACCGGTTTGATAAGTAGCCAGCGGTCGACAAGGCGCACCCAGCGAAGTGTAAATTACGACCGTACTTCCTTCAAGAAAAAACCTATTCGGGACATTGTAGACTGGCCCCAGACTGGCGGCATGGGCTTGAGCGAAAACGATTCGGGTGAAACCGATGGCTTTGAGTTCTGCGAGATCAACTCGGTAGTAAATGCTTTTCATTACTATACCCTGCGGTTGATGGCTGAAATGTCAAAAGCTATCGGTATGGAGTCAGAACAGAAGTTTTGGCGAGAGCGCCAAACCAAGGTGTATCAATCATTTCAAAAGCATTTTTTTGATGCGGAACGGCAAGTTTACGTGGATGGTGTCGGTAGTGAGCACGCCTCACAGCACACCAATATGTTTCCTTTGGCCTTCGGTTTGGTTCCGCCGGAGCATCAGGCGTCGATAGTGGAGTTCATCAAATCGCGAGGGATGGCTTGTAGTGTGTACGGAGCGCAGTATTTATTAGAGGGGCTGTACGAAGCCGGTGAAGCCGGGTACGCTTTACAACTTATGAATGCTACTACGGAGCGAAGCTGGTACAACATGATTGTCGCTGGCTCTACCATAACCATGGAAGCCTGGGGTGACCGGTTTAAGCCTAACCAGGACTGGAACCATGCCTGGGGAGCGGTTCCGGCCAATATTATTCCTCGCTACCTGGTAGGAGTACGTCCGCTGGTCGCTGGTTTCGCCCGGGCACTTATTCAGCCTCAACCGGCATTTCTTACCGAATTTCGGGCGAAAGTTCCGACTATCCGAGGGGCATTTGAAATCCGTTACCAACGTCACGATTCATCGTATTCGCTGGAGCTACAAATACCCGGAAATGTGGAGGTCGTTTTACGCTTGCCCTATTTATCGGAGCAGGTTCAAATTTTTCAAAATGGGCAGAAAGTAGCAGCTAAATCAACGAATAGCTTTTACGAAATAGCTTCACTCCACGGAGGTAATTATACCTTTAAAGTTGAAGCAGCTAAATAGTGGAAAAAGTTAGAAAGATACCCTATCTTAAAGGAGCAATACTAGCAACTTTAATCCTATAACCATGATTCGCCTAGCCTGCTATCTGACCCTACTTTTTGTATCACTAGCCTCGATATCGTTTAGCCAGTCGCTCGGCGTGAGCGAAAACCAACGCTACCTGGTACAAGAGGACGGCACTCCTTTCTTCTGGTTAGGCGATACCGCCTGGGAGCTGTTTCATCGTCTCGACCGGGAAGAAGCTAGCAATTACCTGGAAAACCGGGCTGATAAAGGCTTTACCGTCATTCAGGCCGTGGTGTTGGCTGAACTAGACGGGCTGCACGATCCCAATCCTTACGGCCACACTCCGCTGGTAAACGATGATCCAACCCAGCCGAATGAAGATTACTTCGCTCACGTGGATTTTATCGTCAATAAAGCGGAAGCATTAGGTTTGTACATTGGGATGCTGCCTACCTGGGGTGATAAGTTCAATAAACGTTGGGGGGTAGGGCCGGAAGTTTTTACCCCCGAGAACGCTCGTACGTTCGGTGAATTTTTAGGTGAACGCTACCGCAATAAACCTATCATCTGGATTCTAGGGGGTGACCGCATTCCTGAGGAAGAAGAAGACTTTGAGATTATCCGGCAAATGGCCCAAGGGCTGGCTGAAGGTGACGGTGGGGCTCATCTAATGACTTATCATCCCATGGGAGGACGCAACTCGGCGGAGTTCTTCCACCAAGACGACTGGCTGGATTTCAATATGTTTCAGTCCGGACACGGCCAAAAGAACATTCCTAATTACGAGGTAAACTTAGGAAACTGGCAACGCACCCCACTCAAGCCTACGTTAGACGGAGAACCAAATTACGAAGATCATCCCATTAACTGGAAGCCCGAAAACGGCTGGTTTGATGAGGCCGATGTGCGGCAGGCGGCCTACTGGAACATGCTATCCGGCGGACTGGGCCATACTTACGGCGATCATAATATCTGGCAGATGTGGCAGCCCGGTCGAGAGCCCATCTCATCCGCTCGCACTCCCTGGTACGAAGCCCTGGATCATCCCGGTGCCTCGCAGATGGGCTATCTGCGCGACTTGTTTGAGTCCCGCCCATACACCACGTTAGTACCCAATTCAGCCGTAGTAGACGCTACTGAGCCGGGAATTAGGGCAGCCCAGGGAGAGGGCTTTATCATTGCCTATCTTCCCTCGAGCCAGTCGGTGGATATTGATTTGAGCCAGTTGGATGGACGGAAGTTTCAGGCCTGGTGGTTTGACCCCCGTTCGGGCGACAGCATTAACATCGGAAAGTTCAAGCGGGCAGCCTATACGCTTAGCACTCCCAACGCCCAGCGAGACTGGGTGCTAGTTATTGATGATGCTAGCTACGATTATCCTCCTCCCGGACAGGGAAATGTTATAGGGAGTTGAATGGGATGCTCTATTGTACGTACACAATCAGATTATAACTAAAGACAGTCTTCCCAGTTTATGAGGGGGATGTAACCCTCTTACCTATCTTTCCCGTTGGGAACGATTGTAAGTAGTTGAGTGAAACTCTTACGGTATTTCTCCGGATGAGGCTCTGCGCCCGGCGAATTCCGGTGGACGCCACGCGGGGTCTCCCTCTTTTTTTGTGGGAGATGCCGGCCATCGTGGCGCGAAACAGGTCCGGGTCTCGCCAGACCGGCAAGGATATACCGCGCGACGGTCGCCGGAGTATTTATGAATAACTACTTAATTCCATGTTATAACACTGATTTTTATGAAATCAATAGATACGCTGATTGAGCAACGATTTAGTCCTAAGCATTTTGCTGATCGGGTGATGAGTGAAGCGCAATTACATCAACTATTTGAAGCCGCCCGCCGGGCACCGTCTAGCTACAACGAACAGCCCTGGCGGTTTATCTACGCTACCCGAGAACAGCCCGAAGCCTACCAGCAGCTACTATCGTGTATCAACGATCATAACCATCAGTGGGCTAAGAACGCACCCGTACTGATGCTAAGCCTGGCCAAAAAGCACTTTAGCCGTAACGGAAAACCCAATCGACATGCCTGGCACGATACCGGCACGGCTATCGGGTTTCTTTTACTAAAAGCCACCGAACTGGATTTATACGTTCACCAGATGGCTGGTTTCTTTCCTGATAAAGCTCACGAAATTTTCAGCATTTCTAACGAATACGATCCGGTAGCCATGATGGCCGTTGGTTACCTGGGAGATGAAGAGAACCCCAACAAACCCCGAAAGGCGGTGAGCGAGTTTGCCTTTGCCGGAAGCTGGTCTCAACCATAAATCGCTTGCCATGCTTTCAGAGGTACAACATACAAACCAACCTCACCATTATGAATAAAATAGCATTTCTAGGGATTACTCTGTGGTTAAATATCTCCTGCACTACCGAGGAGAATATCCGCTTTCAGGTTATGCCTCAGATTGCTGAGAATCCTAATTCGTCGGTTCCCCTGTCGGCATATCTGGATTTCACTACTGAAGATGCATTTGAGAGTATTACTATCCAGCTAAAACACAGGGAAGGTGCTGATTATCTGGTATTTGATTGGGAAGAAAAAGAAGAATTGGGCTTTCCGCTGTGTATTATTTATCCGGATAATAACTATGGAATTACGTTTGAGCTGACCGATGCCAGTGGAGTTACTTATCAATACCATGACACCTTGAGATGGCAGTCTCCTCCATTACCCGGTGATCCGATGGAGTTTCCGGGAGTGAAGATAGAACAGCGGGAAGCAGAACAAATGGCCCCAGGCTATACACTGATGAACCCCCGGCGCAGGGTTCCTTTGAACGTGCCGGGGGCTAATGAAATGAATCAAAGCTTTGGCATGTTGCTAGCTGTAGATAAGCAGGGTCAGGTAGTGTGGTACTACCGAACCGACTCCCGGGTCAGTGACTTCGATATTCTTTCGGATAATACGATCTCCTATATGACTCAGGACTCCCGGTTGACAGTCATTGATATGATGGGCAATGTAAAACGAAGCTGGTACGCTCAACACCGGCCCGAAGGAGAGTCAGATTCGGCCATTGCCGTAGATGCGCTGACCTTTCACCATGACGCTACTTTCTTACCGAATGGAAATGTGGTAGTGCTTTCCTCTGAGTACAAGGAAATTTCTAACTACTATACTTCCGAGACTAATCAAAACGCTCCCCGTAAAACTCAACAAGTGATGGGGGACATTATTAAAGAATTTACTCCCCAGGGAGAGGTAGTCTGGGAATGGAAAGCATTTGACTATTTGGACCCTTACCGGATTGGTTACGAGACGTTCAGCCAATACTGGGAAAGAAGAGGTTTTCCGGGAGTGATTGATTGGAGCCACGCGAATACGATTTTGTACGACCAGGCCGATGACGCTTACATCATCAACTTCCGGTATCAGAGTGCATTAATGAAGATAGACAAAAAGACCAAGGAAATCCGCTGGATCTTTGGCGAGCCTTCCGGCTGGTCTCAGAAACTACAAAATAAACTGGTTAAACTCGAGGGGGAAGCTGAGTGGTTCTGGCATCAGCATTCGCCCTCCTTGTCCCCCGAGGGGCATATTTTATTGTTTAACAACGCTAACTATCAGGCCAGACCCTTTAATGAACCGGTTGCCATGCCCGAAACCCAAAGCCACGTACTGGAGTATGCGTTTGATGAAGAAGCACTCACGGCCCGGCAGGTATGGTCCTCTCGGCAGGAAACAGATCAAGAACTCGTAAGTATTGCCATGGGAGACGTTGACTATCTGCCCAACGGAAACCTTTTAGCTGCCTACGGCGCACTAATATCTCAATCAGCACTTGAGGAAGGAAGCGTAGACTGGTACCATCGAGGGAGTGTGCCCCAGTGGACGATGATCAGAGAGTTTGAGCATAGTGACTCACCCCAAGTGATCTGGGAGCTTCGTTTGGAACCAAGAGGGGAGGAAAGTAAGGTAGGTTGGACTATTTTTGGTGCGGAAAGATTCGTTATTGAATAAAAAAACGTTTCAAATACTAGACCTTATGACCGAAGAATCACTACGATATCCTATCGGGCGGTTTTCGCCTCCGGCAAAAATTACTCGCGAAGACCGAGAGAATTACCTGGCGGAAATCCAGGAGCTTCCAACTGACTTGCGCCATGCAGTAAGCGACCTAACCGATGAGCAACTGGATACTCCTTACCGGGAAGGTGGCTGGACGCTGAGGCAGGTAGTGCATCACGTACCCGATAGCCACGCTAATAGCTACGTACGCTTCCGCTGGACACTCACCGAAGAGCAACCGATGATTAAAGCTTACTACGAAGACCGCTGGGCCGAACTACCCGATGCGGCTTCGGCTCCGGTAGAACCGTCATTGCAACTACTGAAAGCCATTCACCAGCGCTGGTTGTTGCTGCTTCGGGCTATGAACGACCAGGATTACGCTCGTGCCTTGGTGCACCCCGAAACCAAGAAAGTAATTCGATTGGATACGATGTTGGCCTTGTATGCCTGGCACGGAAAGCATCACGTAGCTCACATTCAGTCGCTGAAAGACCGTAAAGGCTGGTAAAAAAAGAGCGCAGCCTCAGAAACGCCGCGCTCATTGCTCAAGGTAGTAGTTATTTACGGTTGAGCATAAGCTTTTGATAAGAGGACTGTTCACCCATTGTCAGTTTGCTGATGTATAGCGATCCTTTAAAATCGGCGGCGTCAGCTGTAAATTGGTAAGACTGCCCCTCCTTTACTTCGCCCCGGAATACTTCTTTTACCAGCGCCCCGGTAATATCAAATATGGCTAGATGGACAACGCCATCCTCCGGTGCTATGAAGCTCATGGTAGTCTGATCGAAGTACGGGCTGGGGTACACTGATAGTTCAAGTGAGCTAGGGGGCTGGCGGTTATCGCCTTTGTCATTATTTATAGTTAGATCGGTTTTATAAGAGCTGCTTAGGCTGTTAAAAGTATACGCTCCGTAGGTAACGGATTCTTTAGTGTTAGCAAGTACATATGTATTATCAGAAGCATCATCGGTGGTTACGGCACTGCTGTTTTTATTTTTGGCGTAGAGTGACCACGAAAAGGATTGACCGTGTACGATGTTATCAGTAGCCCGGGCGAGAGATAACACAAATAGTAAGACTAAAACTAGCTGATATCCACTCAGGTTTACGTTCGGGCTTGGTGCAGAAAGTGAAGAGTATATTGACCGTTTCATAGCCACAGCGTTAGGTTGAAGTGTTTTAAATATTAGTATCTATCTAATCTTTTTTTGTAATCAAATAAGAGTAATTATTTTCAAAAAATATTTTTTTTCCGGTAAGTTCATTAAATATTAAAAGGGTAGCAGCTTCCTGGTATTCTTCGTAAACTTGGGATATGAAATGGTTAGCTACTTTATTAATCCTGATATCTTTTTTGGAAACCTCGGCGCAATCATCGTCCGATGAACCGCTCCGGGTAGGAGTGGTGGGATTGGTGCATTCCCACGTGCATTGGATTCTTGGTCGGGAGGACCGAGGTGATATTGAAATTGTGGGTATTGTAGAATCTAATCGCGAACTAGCCCAACGATTTGCCAATCGCCACGGCTACTCCATGGATTTGGTGTACGACGACCTGGAAACCATGCTGGATGAAACCCAGCCCGAAGCGGTAACGGCCTTCAATACTATCTACGATCATTTGAGCGTAGTAGAAACCTGCGCTCCCCGGGGTGTACACGTCATGGTAGAAAAGCCGCTGGCCGTAAGTTTGGATCACGCCCAGCAGATGGCTAAGCTAGCTCGCCAGCATAATATCCATCTACTTACCAATTACGAAACTACCTGGTACGGCAGCAATCACGAAGCCTACCGGCTGGTACACGAAGAAAATGCCATAGGCGACTTGCGAAAAATTGTAGTGCACGATGGCCATCCGGGACCAAAAGAGATTGGGGTAAACGAAGAGTTTCTGGTATGGCTCACCGACCCTAAGTGGAACGGAGCCGGAGCCCTGACTGATTTTGGTTGCTACGGAGCTAACCTGATTACCTGGCTGATGCAGGGCGAACGGCCCACTTCGGTAACGGCGGTAACCCAGCAGATCAAACCGGACATTTATCCGAAGGTAGACGATGAAGCTACGATTATTGTCACCTATCCGCAGACCCAGGGAGTGATTCAGGCCTCGTGGAACTGGCCGGTGAGCCGGAAGGATATGGAAGTGTACGGTAAGACCGGCTACGTGCATGCCCTCAACGCTACAGACATGCGCTTTCGCGCCAGTGAAAAGGAAAGCGAAAAAACCCTGGAAGCCGAAGCTCGAAAAACTCCCTACGACGACCCCTTTGCCTACCTGGCGGGAGTGGTTCGAGGAGATATCCAGGTAAAACCTACCGACCTTTCCGCGCTGGAAAATAACCTGGTAGTAATGGAAATTCTCGATGCCGCCATCCGCTCATCGAAGAGTGGAAAGACGATTGAGTTGAAGTGAATAAAACCATTGAATCACTTAAATTCAGCCATAACCGGTAGATGATCGCTCAGGGCAAAGGAGCGGGCATCTAGCGGATTGGTACGGAAGTTTCCTTCAAACAGCACCCGGCAGCGGAGCAGCCTTTCCGACAGTCCTTGATTTACCCAGATATAATCTACCGTTCGGTTCGGAAAAGTACTCTTGATGGTGTCCCTTTGCTCCACTCCCTTGGTCATATAACAGTCTTTTAAGCCGTGATCTATCCACATCCGGTATTCCTCCTGGATGGGTTCATGATTCAGGTCGCCCTGGAAAATGAAATTTGACGTTTCTTCCGAGTTTCTTTCCATGACCTTCAGTACTTCTTCTACTTCCCGGATTCGGATGGCATCGTCGCTGGGGTGCAGGTGCGCACTGTACAATCGGATTTCTTCTTCGGGAGTTTTTAGTAGAGCAGTGCCCCAGTGGCGGGAGAAAAGCTCGCCGGGTTCAGTTTTCATTGCTAACGGGCAATTCTGGGCATTTACAATCGTAAAACGGGTTAGAACCGCTCCGGGAAATCCGCCGGAGAAATACGTATAGGCCATATCCAGCTTATCGGCTACTTTCTTTACTTCCTCTTCTGTGGGCGCTTCCTGAAACGTAACGATATCGGGTTTGTACAAAGCGAGTTCCAGAGCAACGCGTTCGGCCATCTGGGAATGAACATCATCTAGTTTAAACTGGGTATCGTCGGTACGGGGATAGCCTTTGAAGGCTTGTACATTGTAGCTGATAGTGGTAATCTTTTTACGGGGAAACCATTGCCCCGGCTTGGATGTCAACGGAGTAGAAGCCAGGAAACCTCCCAGCGTAGTCAAGCCAGATGCTAAAAAATTTCTACGATTCATGGGTTTATTCGATTGGTTGATGCTCAGGTTGTTTATTCTGAATTTAGAGAATGGTAAGCACAATCAGGCAGTTGTTAGCAACGGGATTATTCAAAATCATCTCTAAACCCAGTCTGCCCTTCGGCATCGGCCAGTCGGACATAGTTCGGAGAACCGGTTCCTTCAAAAATATAGATTAAGCCCATAAATTTATCGAAATCTTCTTTAAACACCTCCTAAAAAGCTACCTCGTCTTTGATAATGATTTCGGCCTGTTTATTACGTACTCTGGTTCCTGCTTCCTGCCAATCGTACACCCGGCAGCCCAAAGCTGATAAGTCGTTGTTCTCCCGTTCCTTACAATTTCACCCGGCTAAAAGTGGGAAGATGGTTGAATGAGAGTGAAGTTGTTACTTAAAAGTAAGTTTCTAAGAAGTAACAAATCCACTTTTTACTTCAACCTACAAAGAGGCTTAGTCTATCCGGCCCAGCCAGAAATCTTTCGGGTTACCTTCGCCCGTAGCTTTTTCATCTTTATGAATCTTAACCAGCCGTAGCGTAACCGGCCAGGGGCCATTTATGACTAGAGCTTGGTTCAGCTGATCATCGGCTTTGGCGGCTGAAGGGTCTTTGGGTAGCCAGCGGTACATAATCATGGAGTGCTCGGCACCATCCGGACCCCGCCGCTCAAGGTAGTCGCCCGATTTAGGAATATATCGCTCGCCGGTTTCAGCATGAACAAAGTCCTGTAAGTTATTGCCACTATTGTAGCGATACAACTTTCCCTCCGCTTTAAACAGGTCGTGCAATTGCTGCGCGTAAGTGATATCCCTCAGACTTTGGCCGTTTACTTTCACGTTTTCTTCGTGGTAGTACCAACTCACAAACTCACTGCACAAGTTGTCTATTTCAGCCCGGTACTTGGGGTTGGAGCCGTATTGGTCATTTCCGTCGCTGCCGCTTTTGCCGCAGTCTTCAATGGCGGCGCGCACGTAGTCCGGGTCATCGGCGGTTAATCCGGCCCACTTGTAAAGTGAGCGCTTGCGGAACTCAGTGAGGTCAATTTTGTCGTAGCCCGAAAGCAGATCCATATTAATCTCCCAGTCTACAATGGGAATCTCGGCGTGGTCAATATCCGACAAATCCAGTCCGTTCACCACGTGGTTAGAGCCGTGCGGCGACGAGCCCGGAGGGTTGTCGTACACCATAACAATTTTTAGATGCTTGATAGGCAAAGTGGTAGTGCCCCCGCGGTTTTCCAGGTAAAGTTTGTCCCAGTACGAGCGGTTGCCAGTATGCACCAGCGATTGCAGCGTGCCAATACCGTCTGGAAACGAATCGGCCTCCCAAGTGAGTCCGGTTTGTTTTTTGAACTTTACTTTCAGGCGTTTTACCGCTCCGGTATGGTCTTCAAAGCTGAGATAGCGGCTAAAGTTGTTGTGAATGGGCTGGCTGTTCATTTCCAGCGTGATTTTCGGCTCCAAAGGATAATTCTTAGGATCGCCTTTCTTCATGTCGGCCATAGTGTTTAGGTTTGGTTGTTAGTAATAGTGGCAGTACTTAGCCCGGCGGTTTTTCGTACTTACCAGGTATTGGTCAATCGAGCGGGAAAAATGTCACCACATGCTAAGCAGGAACCGCAAAAATGTTGTTGGTCTCTGCTGGTAGAGAAATATTGGGATAAGAAAAGAAGATAAATATTTACTATTTTCCCGTGTTGGGCGTTTCTCAACTGTCAAACTACCAAGCTTTATGCGATATATAATCTACCTTTCTTTCGTTATCATCAGCCTGTCGGGAATTGTATCTTCTGCTCATGCGCAGGAGCGAGTGCATCCGGGAGTGATGTACCAGCCGGGCGACACCATCTATTCACCTATCTACGGGATTCAGGCTCAGGTGCCTGAGGGTTGGTACGGAGTGCTTCCGCAGGATACCGAACTGTTTCTGTTAACTTCGCAGAAAGACGGGGATACCCGGATTTTAGTCCGGGCCTCCGAAAATTCCGTTGCTAACATTCAGGAAGGATGGCGGGAAGGACTGGCGCTTACCGATAACCTGAAGGTGGTAGTCACCGACTCAATAAAACAGCGGGGCGACATTATGTACGCCGATGTGGATGTAGTAGGGGCTAACCCGGAAAATTACCAGGCCTACGTAGAAGCCCGTTGCGGTGCTTACGGTAAATGTGTTGGCTTTTTTCTTACATCCCGAGACAAGAATTTTGATCAGTTCAAACAGCAGCTTTCTGCCTTGGTAGATAATACTGTGCTGAAGGAACCTGGCGAAAGCACTCGCTATGCTAACTTTGACTGGCTTACATTTTTAAGCGGAAAATACCTGGCATCTATCAACCAGCGTAACTACAAAAACCGCAAAGATGTCAACGAAGTGCATTTGCAGGCTGGTGGTAAATTTCGGAGTAGAATTGAGCAGCGTGGTTTGGTTGATCAAGAAAAGGGCGAGTACTGGGGCAATAACAAAGGTACCTGGCAAGTAGAAGGTAGCGGCCAGGAAGCTACGTTGGTTCTCAACTTCAAAAAACACGATCCCCTTCGGGTTAATCTATCCATCGATCAGGATCAAATATTCCTGAACGGTCAGCGCTTCTTTGTGATGTACGACAAATAGATTGGTCGCGCAAGCCTACTCCGAGCAATGTTGATTATAGTATGCTGCTATCTCTGACGAATACTTAAACACTTTCTGCTCAATCTTCTGCTGAAGCGAAGGACAATCCCAGAAGTACTTAATCAGGTTTTTTCGTTTGAGGCCGAACACCCCCTGAGTGGCCCTCACCAATAATCGCTCGTTTGCTTTGCGGAAGAAATCGGCTGCCTCCACTGTGCCATTATCTTCATCTACCCATTCCATTTGATAGTGTATTAGGTTACCCCGGCTTATTACCCGCAGAAAAGTCCATTCGCCCTCGTCAGAATCAATCTCGTAGTGAGCATCCAGCAGGCTTATTCCTTTCTGACGAATAGGCTGGCTTTCGTAAGTAGCATCGCCCACCTGATAGCTGAGTAGTTGGTGCGGGCGATACTTCTTACGCCTCCGGCGGTCGGTGGGTTTAAAGCGAACTTTAGCCAGCAGATTTGTACCGGTAAAAGTTTCTCTTCGGTCCATTACTAAGCCATTGAGCGTATCTCCTCGCTCCAGCACTACATAGCCCGGCTGATAGCCATCTTGACCTACCGCTGAAGTAGTAATCAATACCAGTAGAAATACTGATAGCAAAACACTGTGTTTGATGAATTCAGCTCGCACTCAATTGTCGGTCATAGTGATAATTACATTGCCGGTTTTCTGACCGGAATGCACATAGTAGAAAGCTTCCCGGATTTCCTCCAAGGGATACGTACGGTCAATGATGGGCCGGAATTTTCCTTCTCTCAGTAGTTTTCGGGTAAACTCCAGGCTGCGGGGAACGTTGAGCGGAACGGGAAAACGCACTTTTTTGCCGCCCAGCAGGGGGGTAGCCAAGGCCAGGAAGGGGTTCTGGCCCCCTGGCCCCAGTTCTGATGAAATATAAGTGCCGCCCGGTTTCAGCAGAGACTTACATTTACCAAAAGTGCTCTTGCCTACGGCATCAAACACGAAGTCGTAGCGGTCGTAGTCTAGTGTGAAATCTTCCTGCTCGTAATCGATCACCCGGTCGGCGCCCAGCGATTTAATTAGGTCTACGTTTTTGGTATTAGCCGTAGCGGTAACGTAAGTTCCGTGGTACTTCAAAAACTGAAGGGCGGCTGAGCCGATGGCTCCAGTAGCTCCGTTAAGCATTACTTTACTGTCGGGCTGAAGCTTAACTTTGTTGATGAAGTTATAAGCGTAGTGCGCGCTTTCGGCACTGGCCGCGGCCTGCTCGTAGGAAACGCCTTCGGGAATGGTAGTAATGGGCTTATCTTCGGCAATAGTCAAATACTGAGCGTGCGATGACAGCCCATTATCATCAAACCCCCAAACCCGATCGCCAACTTTGAAACGGGTAATATTCTTCCCAGTGGCTTCTACCTCTCCGGCAAAGTCGGTACCGGTAGTGGCGAGTTTGGGCCTGGATAGTCCGGTAAATAGCCGGATGATAGCCGGTTTGGCCCAGAGTATACCACAGTCAGTACGGTTTACCGTAGCTGCCTGCACTTTCACCCGAACTTCATTGTCTTTGGGCTGGGGTTTCTCTACCTCCCGAATACTTAGTACTTCTGGAGGACCGTATTGAGTTCGAACGGCAGCTTTCATTGGATTGGGGGTTGGTTAGTCGCTTCTCGTCAACAAAGTAAAGCATGAAGAAGAGATTGTCCAGAAATAGCGATAGTAAACTTATTTACTTCGGCTCTCCTGTTGGGCAATACTCCACCTATTCATAGTCTACATTAAAGCACATTCTACCTGATTTCCACTGATTCGTACCGATTTAGTTCAGAAAAGTTTAGAGGTGGCTGTTCGTAGCTTTGAATAACATCTGATTCTTCTTGAAGCCCATACCCAACAGCAAAACCAATCTTATAAGCTTTTCCTTTTTCAGTGGTTACCATGACATTATCATATTCATTGTCATTCGGATCAATGAACACGATCACTTTGTTTCTATCAAATGATTCATTAAGCCATTGGTATTTTGACGATGTCGAAGACCAAGCTAAAATAGTTGGATTATAGTCTATGTCTATCGGGTATTTAAGGTAATTGACGTAGTAGCAAAAAATCTCAAAATCAATATCATAAGGGAAAGTTATCGCAATTTGAGATTCATCTAGCTTATAAATTTTTGAAAATGGTTTTAGGTTGGCCTGTTGAGGGTTATCATAGTTCCTAGTAAAATCAGAAACTACTTGTCGGACAGTTCTAAAGTCAGCATCCTCAATAATTATCAGTTTATCATTATCGGTGAGCGTTCGTTTGATATTGTATTTTGAAACATAAGGTTCCTTTTGTTTCTCCGTTGGTTTAGAGATAAATGAGTAGGTCAAATAACCAAAAAATAGTACTCCTCCGATTATTATTAAAGTCATCTTGTTCATTGCAGTTTGAGCTAGGTAATTCTTACATAGCAGCAAGATAAAACGTAGCCGTTTCTCAATTCCGGCATTTTTCAAGCAAAAACTACGTAATGCTTCAGATAGTCTGTACCATTTTGTCTTTTCGGTAAGAAAGATGGCGGAAAAGATGAGGAACGGAATAGTTTTTCCGGTGGGAAGAAGGATAGAAGAGCGTGATTTATCGGTTATCCCCGGCGGGGGAAGCGTATATGTACGTACTGGGGCGCTTATCCCTCGGGGGATAAGGATAAAGTTACGTACTGGGACGTTCATCCCCCGGGGGACAAGGATAAAGTTACGTACTTGGAGGGTCATCCCCGAGGGGATAAGTATTCCGGTACAGTGATCTCCGTATATCCCCGGAAAAGCAAGCGTAAAGGCTTATCACTTTCAGTGCAAATTCTGTGTTTTACCCAATATTCTTTGGTTGAAGGGGCAAGTGTAAGAAATTAGGGCAAATAGAGGCAGTAGTACTCGTTGTTCAGGGTATAGCTATATGAGTCTCTGATTTGAATCTTGAGTTAATCAACCAGAGCACTCCCAATGGAATAATAATGTACAGGCAAAATGAAACTGCGGCATAGAGTCCGGATAAGTCAGCTACCTGGGAAGGGGTTAGGAGTTGTAGCCCGTTTGGCCCGTTGGAAAAGATGGTATGGTTGACCAGGTTCCAGCCCAAATGAAGACCAAAGGGAAGAATAATAGAGGTGGTTTTTGCATACGCGGTAGCAAACACATATCCCATCAGTCCGGTAACAGTAAATACCAGGGCCATGGCCACAAAATTACCCAGTACGCCCTGCGTAAACCAATGGTAAATACCGAAGGCAATTGCAGATAGAAGAACGCCACTTTTGGTATTCAGGTACTTGATAACAAAATAGAGCAAAACGCCTCGAAACAGCAGTTCCTCGAGCAGTACCGAATTTAAATCATAGAGTACGGAGGAAAGTAGTTGGGATAGGATAATTTCTTCTGAAACTGACCAGCTTGTTTTGCTAACCAGTGAAAGTAATAATTGAGAGATGGTGCATAAAAGAGCCATAAGCAAAAACCCCAGCAAAAATTCGTTGATCCGAGACCTAACAGGAGTAAACCACTGGTAGAAAATGTTTTTTCTTTCGATAAAGTATACTAAAAGCCAGGAAGCTAGAAGAAGAGAGAGATTCAATGTTGTCATAAACTATTGTAAAGGGCTACTAATCGGCGAAGTTAACGCATCAGTTTTCCTCAGACAGGAACAGGCGCCAAGAATTTAGAGGAAGAGCTATTAGCTTTCGGGCTGATTGGAAGACTTGGCCAGGGTAAATGTGAAGGTAGTGCCTTCGCTTAGTTGAGATTCTACGCTGATAGTACCGCCTAGTTTCTCTACTAAATTTTTTACAATAAATAATCCTAAGCCGGTGCCTTTTTGGTTAAAACGATCTTTTCGGCCCAGTGTAGCAAACATTCTAAAGATAGTTTCTAGGTGCTTTTCTGGAATGCCAGCTCCGTTGTCGCTCAGGCGAAAGATATAATGAGTATTACTTTCGGTCACCTTCAGTATTAGATGCCCTTCCTCTTTATCGTTATACTTAACCGCATTAGTACACAGGTTCACTATAATTTGATGAAGTGCCGTGCGAGAAACAATCACGTAGTCAGGCACTTCAGTATAGTGAAAACTAAAGCCGGAAGGAATAGTAATTAATGACTGAACTTCATCCATGAACTCCTTCAGGTCAACCTTCTCCTGTTCTTCGGCGGTCATTTGCGAGATGCGAGCAAACTTGAGCAGGTTTTCCACCATACTTCTCATCCGATGAGCCGAAAGACTGAGATGCTTAACAATACCTAATAGTTTGGGGTCAGTGGTGGTATCAAGTTTTTGTTCTAGCAAGCCAATCAACCCAATAATATTGTTGAGGGGGTTCTTCAGATCGTGAGCAGCATTATGAGCGAAGGTCTCAAGCGTACGGTTGGCTTCCTCTAAAGCCTGCTGGTTCTTTAGTAACTCTTCATTCTTGCGCCGTAATTCAAATTGGGCGACCACCTGGTTGGCTAGTGCCCTCAGTGAAGCTACTTGTTGTGGAGTTAGCTGATGCTCTTCATTATCAATGATACAAAGTGTCCCTAAGGCATATCCCTCGGGATTAACTAAAGGTACTCCAGCGTAGAACCGAATATGTGGCTCGCCAGTTACCAGCGGATTATCGTGAAAACGCGCGTCGTGCTGCGGGTCCTGTACCAGCAGCATTTCGTCGGGTTGCAAAATAGCGTGGGCACAAAAGGCAAACTCTCGCGGGGTCTCATCTACTTCTACTCCTTGCTTGGACTTAAACCACTGCCGGTTTTCGTCAACCAGCGTTATGAGCGAAATGGGAGTGTCACAAATCTCAGAGGCAATCCGGGTAATATCGTCAAAATCCTGTTCGGGCAGTGTATCCAGTATCTGATAGGCATGTAAAGCCTTCAACCGGTCTTGTTCGTTGGCAGGGATAGGAGGAGACAGCATGCGACAAACTATTGGACGTACTACTAACTAAACTAAACTATAATATTGTTCAGAACCTTTAAAAAAGCAAATACCTACCTTTTAACCTTTGATAGCTCCTTTACAAAGCGTATCTAGTCGTTGTCAGAAGTATGGTTTAAATTGAGGTTAGACAAATCATACTTCAGGAACAGTGGGCCGTAACCAAAGTCGTAGCTCATCACCCCTTGCAGGTTGGGCGATAGTGGTTGTCCGCTGATGAAACCGTAAATGCCGCTGGCTGAATCAGTCCAGTTGAGTGAGAACGTTACGTACAGTGTCTGGGCTTGATTGGCTGGTATCTGAGCATGTTGCTGTGGTAACTCTTCCAGCGGTACGTCTACCATATCCTCGGTCCGAAGCTGAATGGAGAAGGGTTCGCCACTAGCCAGAAAAGCACTGCTGCGGAATAAGGGTACACTAATCGGGAAATCGTTTTCGTTACGGAAAACAAAGGGAATGGACAACCGGAACCCCCGCGTTTCTACCGAAGGCAAGCTTTCGGGTAACTCCGTGTTCTTGAAGGTTTGCCAGCCACTGGTGAAGACGTTCCACATAGCCGGAGCATTGGGGTTTACCTCCTTTAGGAAGTTATTAACAAAGTAGTCGGAGGCGGAGAAGGAGTTCTCAATATACAGCAAATCGGTCAGATCATCCCATTTGGTATCAATCTGAGGGTCAAGTGGTCGAGCCAGGTTTAGTGCCTGTTCGGATAGATTTACCTGGGTGGTGCAATTCCAGCAAGTGAGCGTTGGAGCGGGTATGGTTACGCTGGTTTCTAGCATAGCCTCAATAAAAGGATTGGTCAACTGACCAATCTCTCCCTCAATGAGTAGGTCGCCGAAAGGAGTGAGGGCTTCTTTCAGAGCATTTAGATCAATAGCATTCCAGCCGTTACCAATCCACTCTACCCGGATAGGATCGGAAGATTTGCTAATGGCGGGTGGGGCCGGAATTTTTACCGGAACGGATTTCTCCAGTGTAAGCGTTCGCTTCTCAATCTTACGCTTCGCCAGTTCTTTCAGCAATGGTGCATATGCGGAGGAGTCAATACTAAACTGGTCAGTTACATTTAACTGGTAGTTGGGTAGCAAATCGGTAAACTCCGATACATCGATATCAATGGAGGTGTGAAACGTAAACTGTCCCTGACTGCCCAATACCGGGGCTAATGTTCTTCGGTTAACCCGAAAGGGGTACACTACGCGAATACTGCTGTTAGGGGGCACAATCGTATCTATCTCCACCCACAGGTTAGAAAGTTCGTTTTCGTTCAGCTTGATTCCCATGCGGTGGGTAGGAATGGGCAATGGCCGGGGGTAAGGGTTCCGGAAGCGGTATGCCACGTTCATTTCCAGATCAAAGTTGGTGAAACTAGATTGATTGATTTTAGGTTCAAAGCCCTCAAACTGAGCGGTGGGTAAAATGTCTTCAATCACCAGTAGGTTGGTTTTGCAGGATACAATTGCGATAGTGAGTGCACTCAGCCACAGAATGCGGGATAGATAAGTAGCCATGAGGTAGATAGTTAAGGTGGTTAGTATCAGGAAAAACCAGCCTGAGCAGCACTCACGGCCAGGTTCTCCCAGTTAAGATACTAACTTTCTTTTTGAGGTTCTATCAAATCCCATAAGTTTCCGTAGAGGTCGGCAAAAACGGCTACGGTGCCGTAGGCTTCCTGGCGGGGCGATTCGGTAAACTGCACTCCGGCGTCTTTAAGTCGGTGGTAGTCTGACCAGAAATTGTCAGTATGTAAAAAGAGAAAAACTCGTCCGCCGGTCTGGTTGCCAATTCTGCTCCTCTGCTCCTCGCTCGCGGCTTGTGCCAATAGCAGAGCGCAGCTGTTAGAATTAGGGGCTACTCGTACCCAACGTTTGGTTCTGCTCAGCGGAGTATCTTCTAATATTTTGAAATTCAGCTTATTGGTGTAAAAATCAATGGCCTCGTCGTAATCGGCTACAACGAGGGTAATGTGAGCGAGGTGTTGAGCCACTAGCTCGTTTATTTATTAACCTGAACAGCATTCATGCCCTTCATGCCCTGCTCAAGCTCAAAGGTTACTAGGTCGCCTTCTTCTATCTCAGTGAGTAGTCCGGTTACGTGGGTAAAGTATTTTTCCTGAGTTTCGGTGTCTTTAATAAAGCCGTAGCCTTTTTCGTGATTAAAAAACTCAACCCGTCCGGTACGTACCGAAGAGATTTCTTCCTTCTCCTTAGGAGGGATACCGATTACAATATCTTCGGCTTTAACCTTTTTCTTTTTGTCCGGGTCAGGAGGGGTATCGGTGATGTTGCCGTTCTCGTCTACGTAGGCAATCATATCATCGAGGCTGCCACCGGAGGAGTTCTCCTGTCGCTCTTCTTTTCTCTGTTGTTTTGCCTGCTTCTTTTTTAAACGTTTCTTTTCTTTTTCTTTTTTGCTAAATGTGTCTCGCGATTTCGCCATTCTTTATTATTTAGTGTACATTCTGAAACGAAGCCTAGCGAAGAAACGTTTCCTTTCTTTTAATGAATAAGTTGGAAAGAACGAAAATTATCCAATCCTGAACGTCTCACCTAGCTTTAGAATGTATATTGTTTCGACCACCCTCTGGCACTTGGCATCTTCTTTCTAAGTTTTTCACGTTAGCACTGCAATAATTTTTGGCAGTACTTTTTACAGGGAGGGTACACGATAGAGCGAAATTTCTTTTCTACAATATGTGTTATACTTAAGTTGTTTTGAATGATAAAAAGAAACAAAAGTAATGAACAAGATTATTCTGGCCGTGGTGGGGCTAGCGGTGTTAGGAATTTTTGCCTACGCACTGCAGGGAGGTGAAACGGAAGAGGATTACACCGAACGCATACTGAAGGAGCGGGAGCGTATCCGCAACTTTTTGCGGGGATCGGAAGAGTCGCCCTTTGCGCCGGATAGTATTCCGTTTAAGGAACTAAGTTATTACGAGCCTGATCCGGCTTACCAGGTAACGGCTCGGTTGGAGCGAATTGACGATCATAAATTGCTGACCCTGCCGACCTCAGATGGAGTACAGGAGAAATACATCCGTTACGGCTACGCCGATTTTGAGCTGAACGGGCAACCGCAGCGCCTACTGGTACTTCAACCCTTTGAGCAGCAACAGCCTCCGATGCTATTCGTGGCCTTTGCCGATGCTACCAGCGGAGAAGAAACCTACGGGGGGGGACGTTACCTGAACGTAGAGATGCCCAGCCGAACCGGTCAGAAAAGTTTAAAGCTGGATTTCAATCTGGCTTACAACCCGTACTGCGCTTACAACGCCACGTTTAGTTGCCCGCTCCCCCCTCGCGAGAATGTACTGGATATTCCCATTCCAGTAGGGGAGAAAAACTTTGATTAGCGGAGTAGTCCACAGCGGTCAGTCCACACCACAGTCCACAGATGACTGCATAAAAAAATTTACTGTGGACTATGGACCGTCGACTATAGACTAGAAGCTATTCGTTTCCTACATCCCCATTGCCCCGGCGGCGTTGTTGCTGCATGGGGTTGGGACCGGAGGTGCCACGGGCATTTTGCTTCTCCTTAAATACCTCAAAGCGAGTAGGAATATTCCGCTCAGGAAAGAAGTTATTTGATTCATCTGTATCAGCGGTTTCGCGGTAGGGGTCTACCACAATCTGGGTAACTCGTTTGTCCTTCGCAAATACTTTGGTTACCTGTTCGGCATTGTATCGCCACACTTCAGCCGGAATGCGCTCAATCTCAGTGCTACCATCCTCATAGGTCCAGCCTAAAATAACGGGGGTTATCAGACCACCTACATTGCTGAGACTAATCTCGTAGAAGTGCTTACCAGCTTCCACTAGCTCGCGCTCCTCTTCATTCAGGCTAGCCATAAACGAGTCGTAAGCCTGCTGGTCGGCGGGTGAAATAGCGAAGGGATCGTAACGGTTGTAGAAATCCATCAGTGAAGGATCAGCTTCGATGGCGGTAGTGGCTACATCTTCCTGATTATACATCTGGCTAATGTGCTTTTCCTGCTCTTCGTAGCGCTGCTTGGCAATTGGCTTCTCTACCTCAGGGTTTTTCGTATTAATCTGGTAATACTTTACTCCGTCAATAGCCACATCTACGTGGTCTACGGTGTAGAACCAGCCTCGCCAGAACCAGTCCAGGTCAGTGCCCGAAGCATCTTCCATCGTTCGGAAAAAGTCGCCCGGTTCGGGATGCTTGAAAGCCCATCGTTGGGAATATTTCTTGAAAGCGTAGTCGAACAGTTCGCGGCCCATCACGGTTTCCCGCAGAATGTTCAGAGCGGTAGCCGGTTTGGCGTAGGCATTCGGGCCCAGTTGCTGTACTTGGTCCGAGTTGGTCATAATCGGGCTAATCTGCGACTTATCGCCACTCATGTAGGGAACAATCTTAAAGGCAGGCCCCCGGCGGGAAGGGTAATTACGATCCCATTCCTGCTCGGTCAGATATTGCACAAAGGTGTTGAGTCCTTCATCCATCCAGGTCCACTGCCGCTCGTCGGAGTTCACAATCATGGGAAAGAAATTGTGGCCTACTTCGTGAATAATTACTCCGATCATTCCGTACTTGATCCGTTCAGAATAAGTGCCATCCGCTGCCGGACGACCGTAGTTAAAGCAAATCATGGGGTACTCCATGCCGTTGGACGCCTCGACGGAGATTGCCTTCGGATACGGATAAGGGATTGTGTATTTGGAGTAGGTTTTTAGCGTATGGGCTACTACCTCAGTAGAGTACTGCTCCCACAGTGGGTTTCCTTCTTTGGGATAGTAAGACATCGCCATCACGGTACGTCCTTCAATATCTACGCCCATCGCATCCCAGATGTACTTACGGGAGCTACCGAATGCAAAGTCGCGAACACTATCGGCGTGGTATACCCAGGTTTTGGTATCTTTCGCTCGGCGCTTCTCTTTCTGTTCTACTTCATCCTGAGTAACAATAATCACGGGTTTATCTGCCGTTTTAGATTTTGCCAGCAAATCGCGCTGCTCAGCAGTTAGCACCTGCTCAGGATTTTGCAACGTGCCGGTAGAAGCCACAATGTGGTCAGCCGGAACGGTAATTTCTACTTCATAATCACCAAAAGGTAGGGCAAACTCACCCCGGCCTAAGAATTGTTTGTGCTGCCATCCGTTGTGGTCGTCGTACACCGCCATACGCGGAAACCACTGGGTGATCGTGTACAGGTAATTACCGTCATCAGGGAAGTATTCGTAGCCGCCCCGGCCGCCCATCAGTTTACGGTCGTTAATGTTATAGTACCAGTCTACCGAGAAAGTGATGTTCTCCCCGGGCTTTAGCGGCTGAGGAATATCTACCCGCATCATCGTACGATTAATGGTGTAGTCAATATCATTGCCGTTAGCGTCTTTCACCGCCTGGATCTTGTGGCCACCGTCGAAATCGTAACCCATAATGGCTTCCAGGTTGTCTACGTTCATTTTATCGGAAATGCTGTTGGTGCGGGTTTTATAGGTATCCGAGTCTTCAGCCCGCATATTCTGATCCAGTTGCAGCCAAAGATAGTCCAGTACATCAGGCGAATTATTGTAGTAAGTGATGGTTTCTGAGCCAGTTAATCGCTGGTTGTCATCGTTGATTTCGCACTTGATTTTGTAGTCGGCTTGTTGTTGCCAGTACTGGTGGCCGGGAGCCCCGGAGCCTGCCCGGTATACATTCGGAGTAGGTAGTAGGGCGGGACCAAGTTGTTCAAATTTATCGGTATGCTTATTTTGTTGAGCCCACAGCAGGCCAGGTAAAAAGCAGAAGAGCAAAAAAAAGCGGAAAGAGTATCTCATAGTAGGTAACGTTTTAAATGCAAGCTGGCAATTTATACAAAATTGTTTACATAGAGACGGTGCCAGAAAACAGGTCGGTGGATAATCTAATAAATTTTGACATTTGATTAGAATGGCAAACAAAAATATGAATATCTGTTGTATTTCGTAACAATATATTAGCGAAAGCAATCAGTAATTGTTATTTCTTTGATTAATTAGACGTAGATAACCGCTGTAGTCATCTAGGAAACAATGGAATTACTGCTTAGTTTGAAGGAGCGTATAACAACTTTATAAAACATATGGACAGTAATTTAAGTCGAGCGCTCATTGGAGGCTCAATTTCTGCGGCGGTAGCAGCTACTGGTGCGTGGCTACTAGGTCACCTAAGTGGCTACGAAGCTCAGGCACTGATGGAAGCCGCTTTACCAAATGTTCGCGCTCTGTGTAATACAGTTATTCTGGCCTCAGCCACCATTCTGGCACTACTACTTACCCTGTTAGGAATCAGTACGAATCTAAACTCTAAACTACGGGATGAACACTACAATCATGTGAAACAGATTGCTCTACTAGATACGGTATTGTTCGTTTCGTCTATGACTGTTTTTTTAATACTTAATATTCCCTTCATAAAATCAGATAACGTAACTGGCTCATGGTACACTACCATCTACTATTCGGTGCTTGGTGTTTCTTGCCTGATTGGCGGCGGACTTATCTCGGTAGTGCTGATGCTACAAAACACCGTAAAGAATATTATCTTGATTGTGGGTTTAGGGAAAAAAGAGCATCCCCTTATTGCGGAAGAAGAAACCGCCTCTGCTAATTGATGGATTAATAAGAAGAAATGAAATGTTCGCCGAGGAGGAATAACTACCAGAATTTAGTATCCATCATCAGCGTAAGAGCAATACCCGCTACAGCTGAGGAGATAACCAGTTTCCAGTCGCGACGGGCTACATTGAGAATGTTGATGAAGATAGAAGCTGCCACTAATACGGTAATTACAATCACAATCTGCCCCAATTCCAGTCCTAGATTAAAGCCTAGCAAAGGTACGGTAATGTTCTCTTCGCGACCCAGCAAACTGCGAAGGTAATTGGAGAAGCCCATACCGTGAATAAGACCGAAGAATAGGGCGTAGCCGTAATTTAGCTGTACTCGGTCGGGCGAACTCTGCTGACCTTTAAAGATATTACTCATTGCCGTAATGAAAATGGTAACCGGAATAAGGAACTCAATGAGTGCAGAGTTTACCTGGATTAAGTCGAGCGTGGCTAAAGCCAGGGTAATAGAGTGACCAATGGTGAAGGCGGTTACTAAAATCAGTACCCTACGCCAGTCGCGCAGCATGTACAGGGCACAGAGAGCCACTACAAACAAAATGTGGTCGTAACCCTGAATATCCAGAATATGGGTAAGACCTAAATTAAAGTAGAGCGAGAAGGTAGACATAGCTAAAAATTAGGCTGTAAAGAAATGAAAAAAATTTTTCTTTTGTTTTTTACTAGTAGTAATATGATAAGTCTTGCCCATTTGGTAGTATTATAGCAAAACAGATAGCGCAGTTGCTGATTACATTATAAATGCGGCGATCAATCAGCTAAATTTTAGTATATTTCTAAACAGCTGGCAAAAACATTGACCTACCCGATCTAAATTTCGCCGCTCTCCGGTTATATTGGTCAGATTTGCTGTCTTACAAGAAGTAAAAGGAGGATGTATGAGCAACTTCGTTCGTACTGTATGTGTATTTTTGGGGATTTTCTTCTTTGCATCATCTTCGGTAGCCCAAGTGTTTCACCGTGGTTTTCGTATGACTAACCAGCGGGCTAAGCGGGTTACCATTCCGTTTGAACTTCAGAGTAACTTAATTATACTGCCCGTCCGCGTAAACGATGGTGAAGAACTTAAGTTTATTTTGGATACTGGAGTGCGTACTGCCATTCTGACGAACGGTCTCTACGTAGAAGGAGTACCTCAGGTGAATGACCGGATGATTACCCTAATGGGTGCCGGAAACGAAGGAGAAGTGAGTGCATACGTGAGCAATGGTATTTCTTTCGCACTACCCGAGGGAGTAGCTGCCGAAGGTAATGCCATGCTGGTACTAAAGGAGGATTATCTCCGGCTAGATAGTTATTTGGGCACTAGAGTGCACGGTATTTTGGGGTACGAAATATTTAGCCGCTTTATTGTAGAGATTGATTATCTGCACCAAGAGGTTACCTTGCACCGGCCGGATTCTTTCCGACCTAAACGGCGTTACACTCGCATTCCCATTTCAGTAGAAGACACCAAGCCCTATATAGACGGAGTTACCTTATGGATAAATGACTCCACATCTATGGAGGCTAAACTTATGATTGATACCGGTGCTAGCCATGCCCTGATGCTAAATACGGCCAGTAGCAATTCTATTACCGTACCCGAGCCAAACCTTTCCGGCTACTTAGGAAGAGGTCTGAGCGGAGATATATTCGGCTATATGGCCCGGATTTCAAAATTGGAAATTGATGACTTTGACCTGGAAGAAGTGGTATCTTCTTTTCCGGAAGAAGACGCTTTTATGCAAACTGTTCGCCAACGAACCGGGCACCACGGTAATATTGGAGGTTCTGCCCTTAAACGTTTTCGGGTGATATTCGACTACGCCAACGAAACGATGTATCTACGCAAGAACCGGAACTATCGTCGGCCATTTGACTATAATATGAGCGGCATAGAACTAATTACAGTAGGGCCACTGCTTGAGACATTTTTAGTGAGCAAAGTCATTAAGGACTCTCCCGCCCAGCGAGCCGGAATTCAGGAAGGTGATATGGTACTATCGGTGAACGGACTACGATTTCCGGAATTGAGTTTGGGTCTTTTTAGTACAATCATGAGTAAAAAACCCGGTCGCCGGGTGAGGATGAAGATTTACCGCAATGGAATCATCTTCAAGAAGAAGTTCCGCCTGGAAAGAATTCTTTAGGTACCCTCTTTATCTTATCAAATTTTGGGAAAAATGTAGTCAGTAATCCAGAGCGGGATAAAGTTCATAATTTGGAATTCTACTCTCTTTCGCCTGAAAAATTTTTATGCCCTTTTCGCAAATATCTGATAATTAGATATTTATATTGAAATTTGTAAGATTTTATACCTGATAATCGCCAATTATCTTAATTTTTTCTCTCGGCTGCACAGTAGTTGAAATAGAATAGGCATAGCGGTTACCGCAGTGTAAAAGCGAATCACTCGACGAAACGAAACTGTTATGAATACCATTCTTCTGTACTTCTTTATCGCCTTGGAGACCGTCTCGGTAGCTTATTTCGGAGTAGCATTAGCTCGGTTCGCTTTTGCTAATCGCCAAGCAAACAAACAATACATCTACGTGAATGCTAATTCAGATGTATCTAAAAAACAGCATAACCACAACTAACGATCAATCCACCGTGTAAATCCGGCCGGAAAAAACCTCGCTAATGAGGTTAAATCATCCGGCGAACTTTGCAGCAAAAGCGGGCGTTTCAATGAAGCGTTCGCTTTTTTGTTTTATAGCAGATTGGTTTGTAACTATACTGATACGGTTAGTTGATAACAAACCCTCTCGAACAACGTTTTTGAATATTATGATAGGCTACCGATTTACTGAATATACCCCTGACCCCCAACAAGAAGGACAAAGTACTTTTGATCAGTTACTTAAGATTTTTATGGAGCTGATGGTGATTACTTCGGGCGATGTGTCTGAAACACTGCAATGGATGACCAGCCTGGATAATCAATACGGGCTTACGAACGATGAGTACGGCATGGGTGATTTCATCCAGGATCTAAAAGACAAAGGCTATATTACCGAAGAAAATCAGTCCGGAAAATTTGAGGTTACCGCTAAAACTGAGCGGAATATTCGTCGTAGTGCGCTGGAAGAAATCTTCGGTAAGCTGAAGAAGTCCGGCAAAGGCGACCATAAAACGCCCTACAGCGGATTCGGCGACGAACCCAGCACCGACCGCCGCGACTACCAGTTTGGTGATACGCTGGAGCAGATCGCCATGACCGATTCCATCCGTAACGCGCAAATCAACCACGGTTTAGGCGATTTTACGCTCACCGAAGGCGATTTGGAGGTGAACGATACGGAATACAAAACGCAGACCTCTACCGTGCTGATGATCGACATCTCGCACTCAATGATTCTCTACGGAGAAGACCGAATTACCCCAGCTAAGAAAGTAGCGATGGCTCTGGCCGAACTGATTACTACCAAGTACCGGAAGGATACGCTGGATATCATTGTGTTTGGTAACGATGCCTGGCAAATTCAGATTAAGGATCTTCCTTACTTACAAGTAGGGCCGTACCATACTAATACTGTAGCCGGGTTAGAGTTAGCAATGGATATCCTGCGACGCCGTAAAACGTCCAACAAGCAAATATTTATGATTACCGACGGCAAGCCTACCTGTCTGAAACAGGGCATTAAGTATTACAAAAACAGCTTTGGGCTGGATAGCAAAATTTTGAATAAAACCCTTAATCTGGGGGCTCAGTGCCGCCGGCTCGGTATCCCGGTAACTACCTTTATGATTGCCTCCGACCCCTATCTGAAGCAGTTTGTCCAGAAATTTACCCAGGTCAATAACGGAAATGCTTACTACAGCAGTCTGAAAGGATTGGGTCATCTCATCTTTGAAGACTATCGGCGCAACCGGCGCAAAAACTTCAAACAATAATTCGCCCAATATATTTTATTTATATTCCTTACCGGGCTGTTTGCAATTTCTAAATAACTGCACCGTCTTTAGGTTTAGAGTTTAATTAGGGGCCATCATTGAACGATTCTTCATTCAATCTTTTCTTCACACTACATGAAATACCAAGATATTCCCGCCGAAAAGCTGATAAATATCCATACGCTGGGCGAACTGAAAGCCAGTGGCTATCAACCCAAGTCGGTTAAACAGGAACTACGCGATAATCTGATCCAGCGGCTTCAGGATCGACAACCCGTTTTTGAAGGAATCTGGGGTTACGAAGAATCTGTAATTCCGGATACCGAACGGGCAATCTTATCCATGCATAACATTATTTTCTTAGGACTACGCGGCCAAGCTAAGACTAAAATGGCCCGGATGATGGTAGAACTAATGAATGAGTACATTCCGGTGATTAAAGACTCGGAGCTGAACGACGATCCGTTGCAACCACTGTCGCGTTACGGTAAGAACATGGTGCAGGAACATGGCGATCATACTCCTGTCACCTGGGTTCATCGCTCCGAACGTTATACCGAAAAACTGGCCACCCCCGATGTTTCGGTAGCCGATTTAATTGGCGATACCGATCCTATTAAAGCGGCTTCGCTTAAACTGCCCTACTCTGATGAGCGGGTTATTCATTACGGGCTGGTGCCCCGTTCACACCGTGGTATTTTTGTTATTAACGAGTTACCCGACCTACAGGCCCGTATTCAGGTGGCGCTGTTCAATATTTTACAGGAAGGAGACATTCAGATTCGAGGTTTTCGGGTGCGTTTGCCGCTGGATATTCAGTTTGTATTTACCGCGAATCCAGAAGACTACACTAACCGGGGTAGCATCGTTACTCCGCTAAAAGATCGAATTGATAGTCAGATTATTACCCACTATCCTCGCTCTATCGATATTGGTCGTAAGATTACCGAGCAGGAGGCTCATGTAAAAGGACCTCAAGAGAAAATTGCCCTGACCGAGTTAGCTAAAGATTTAGTAGAACAAATTGCGTTTGAAGCCCGCGATAGCGAATACGTAGACGAAAAAAGTGGAGTATCGGCCCGTTTAACCATTTCGGCTTACGAAAATTTACTCAGCTCGGCCGAACGGAGATTGCTGATCAACGGAGAGAAGAAAACTATTATTCGGATCTCTGACTTTGTAGGAGTGATTCCATCCATTACCGGTAAGGTAGAATTAGTGTATGAAGGAGAGCAGGAAGGCCCGGGTATCGTAGCGCACAACCTGGTGGGGAAGGCCATTCGTACGCAGTTTGTCAACTACTTCCCGAATCCGGAAGACAAGCGAAAACAAAAAGAGCGTAACCCCTACCGGAAGATTGTAAATTGGTTTGGCGAAGGCAACGAAGTAGATCTGCTGAATGACCTGAGTAATAGCGAGTACAAAAAACTACTGTTGGGTGTTCCTGGCCTGGAAAGTCTGGTTGATGAGTATCATAAAGGGCTGAACGAGCAGGACAAGCTGTTTATGATGGAGTTTGCCTTGCATGGTTTGGCCGAATATAGTCAGCTAAGCAAGAAGCAGCTTACCTCCGGTACTCAGTTTAAAGACCTGCTCAGTAGTATGTTCTCCATGTCAGACTACGACGAGGAAGACGAAGATTAATAATTTACAGTGTGCGGCCCCCCCCGTGCAATGAACAATTAGCAATAAATGTATCCGGTCATCATTGTTCACTGTAGTTTGCTCATTGTTAATTGATAAGGATGGTGTTAAAGGAAATACAAAAGCTGGTAGATTTGGGAGAGGGAGAGAATATTGAGTTTAAGCGTAAAGTGAACCATCCCGACAAAATTGTGCGGGAGGTTGTTGCTTTTGCTAACACTAGTGGTGGACACCTGTTAATTGGAGTAGACGACGACGGAAGTATTCCAGGTATTAAGTTTGCTCAGGAAGAGATTTTTGCGTTAGAACAGGCCATCCGGCGCTGGTGCCGCCCCAAAATAGAGTATCATTATCAGGTAGTTCCCCTAAACCAAAAACGGGCGGTGGTACACTATATCATACAGGAGAGTGATCGTAAGCCACATCTGGTGCTCACCGAAGCGCTATCTTTTTCCGAAAACAATATCTCCTCTACTAGCAACTCCGGTAAGTCATTTTCTCCGGCTACTAGCTCCCAAAAAAACCGGACTAAGCGCAAAGGAACTGCCTACGTACGCTATCAGGATCAGAGTTTACAGGCTAGTACGGAAGTATGGCAAATTTTGAAGCAGAAGCGGCACGACCGGGATATTCATTTTACCTATGGTGATAAAGAGCAAGTATTAATGCAGTATTTAGACAAGCATCAAAAAATCACCTTACGCGAGTTTTGCATGCTAGCCAAATTACCTCGCCGCGTAGCCTCTCGTACCTTGGTTCGGTTAGTGCTGGCCAATGTACTAACGGTGATTCCGAAGGAGAAAGAAGACGTCTACATCCGCAACTTTTCCTGAATTATTCTTTATCTTTGTTACCCTCCAAAACCAAAGAAGGCAGCATTCTGCGCAGTAAGGCCTTGATTGTTATTAGCTTGAAGTTTCTCTATGACACGTACCAAAAAGATTACTAAATCTTCAGATAAGAATAAGAAAATTTTTGTGCTGGATACTTCCGTCATCCTGTATTCGCACGATGCCATCATGAACTTTGACGAGCACGATGTGGGCATACCTATTACGGTGCTGGAAGAACTGGATCAATTCAAAAAAGGCGGTGATACCCGTAATTTTGAAGCCCGGGAGTTTATTCGCATGCTGGATTCACTTTCGGCCGAGCATACCTTACAAGACTGGATTCCACTGAACGGCAAGTCTAAGGGGAGTTTCAAAGTGGTGATGAGTAACGAAAGCGAGATTGATGCCGAGAAGGTATTTGACGAGCGCAAGGCTGATCATAAAATTCTTAATGCGGCGCTGACGCTGCAAGATGCCCATCCCGATCGTAGGGTAATTCTAGTGACCAAAGATATTAATCTGCGTCTGAAGGCGAAGTCGTTAAACCTGGTTTCGGAAGATTACGAAACGGGCAAAGTAAAACACGTTGATGACCTGGATCAGGGAAGTAAGGTGCTGGAACGAGTCAGTAGCCAAAAGATTTCGGATATGTACCGGGATGGCTTCTGCGAAGTAAGCGACATTCGGGGCTTGAAAGATGTGAGAGCTAATCAGTATTATATTCTCAAGAGTTCAAAGAATTCAGTGCTTAGCTACTATAATCCGGAAACGCAGAAGATGGAAAAGGTAGAAAAGCGAACTGCCTACGGTATTCGTCCTAAAAATGCCGAGCAAACATTTGCTTTGCACGCCATCACGAACCCTAATGTACGCTTGGTGGCCATACAAGGAGTAGCCGGCACCGGAAAAACCCTGCTGGCACTGGCCGGTGCTCTGGAGCAGCGACGCGATTTCAAGCAAATCTATCTGGCTCGCCCCATTGTACCGCTGAGCAACAAGGACATTGGCTACTTACCGGGAGACATCAAGTCCAAGCTGAACCCCTACATGGAACCGCTCTGGGATAATCTTAAATTTATTCAGAACCAGTTTTCAGAAAACGATAAGGATTTTACCCGCATTACCGAGATGGTTAATAAGGAGAAACTAGTGATTACTCCGCTAGCCTACATTCGGGGGCGCAGCCTTTCTAATATTTTCTTTATCGTCGATGAAGCTCAGAACCTCACTCCCCACGAGATAAAAACGATTATCACCCGGGCAGGCGAGAATTGCAAAATTGTGTTTACCGGCGACATCTATCAGATTGATACTCCCTACCTAGACAGCCAAAGTAATGGTCTTTCTTACCTGATGGACCGGATAGCTCAGCATCCGCTTTACGCGCACGTAACCCTGGTGCGGGGTGAGCGATCCGATCTGGCAAATCTGGCGAATGAACTACTTTGATAAATAGTCATACGTAGCAAATAGGCGAGTTTTTGGGCTTTGGCGCTGGTTTGAAGTAGCCCATTAGCAAGTGTAAGAGACTAAACTTTTTCTATTTCGCTGAGTTCTGTTTATAGTCGTTCAGTACACCTTAGTCTTTTCTATTTTTGGGTGCCGAACGGTAGATTTAAAATTTTTACTATGATGAACCCAAGATTTTTATCCATAACGAAAGATATAACCGGACAAACCGTTTACGATGCCGTAGAGGAAAAAGTAGGAGTAATCCAGGATGTTTTTATTAGTCCACAGACTAATCAGGCCTTGTTTGTGGTTTTATCGGAAGGAGGTTTTCTGGGGTTGGGTAGTGATACCTACGCATTGCCCTGGAAGATGCTGGAGTTTAATACCAATTCAGGCGCTATTTTATTGGAAGTACGTCGGCAAGAGTTGACCGATGCTCCTGAAGTAGACCTAGATAAGCTGAAAAACCACGACCGTGAAGAGCTAAATAAATTAGCGGAGTACTATGGGTACCACGACTTGGTAGCTACCAAAGACGTAGACCAGGAAGACTATCGAGCCGAGCGAACTACTAATCATCCTTATCAGGGATACGAGGGTTCGGCCAAGGTCACCGGAGAGGGTTCTGATAGCCAGCCAGCCGATGATATGGACTACGACAAACTGAAAGGGTTGAAGCAGAACCAATAACCTGCCTCTTAGCTGAGAGCAATAAAAAAAGCGATGAAAGTTCAATTCCATCGCTTTTTTGTTTTGTGTATGTCGTAAAGTCGGTTACTTAGACGAGTGCTGGCGACGCTCTTTAATACGAGCTGCTTTACCCTGACGTCCTCGCAGATAGTACAAGCGGGCACGTCGTACTTTACCCCGACGAATTAGGTCAATTTTATCTATGCTAGGCGAAAGCAGTGGGAAGATACGCTCAACCCCTACTCCGTTAGATATTTTCCGAACTGTGAATGTCTCTCCGCTGGAATTAGCGTTTTTGCGCTGAATCACAGTGCCCTGAAACTGCTGGATACGTTCCTTGTTACCTTCTTTAATTTTCACGTGCACGTTAATCGTGTCACCAGCCTGAAAATCAGGAAAGTTAGCACGGGTGTCCTGCGCTATTTCTTTTTCCACAAATGCTAGTAGATCGCTCATGGTATCGTTTGTTGATATAGTCTTCTCAGAAAAGGACTGCAAATATAGAAAACACTAAATGATAATCAAAGTTCCACCTGACTAAAACTATCACAAAAAAAGCGCAAGAGCCGAAACCCCTGCGCTTAATTAATTAGCGATTCTATGCTATCACTGAGTTACTTTAACTTCCAACTCAATGCTATCGTCTATTCCATCAAATTCACCATCGTTATTACCATCAACGACTTCTATTACACGAATGATACCGTATAAGTCATTCACGGTTTTGAACGTAATCAGATCGCCAGCAGAAAGAGTCGTGATCTCGGTAACCGGAGCTGATGCTGCTGATGCAACCTCATACTCTTGTACTAAACGAACCGCGTCAGCTGGTCCGATAGCATTGAAATCGTCTAGCGTCAAGTTGTTTGTTGGGCTAAACATGGTTTCGTTCAGAGCACTCCAGTTGGCACCGGTAGCGGTTAAGTTATAAACCTGCTGAGGATAATCGGAAGGTGCTGCTAAAGATGCGTTATTGGTGGCTCCGTAGTAGTAGCCAAAATCAATATCAGCCGAAGCCACCCCGTCTGTACCGGCCACTACATCTTCTACGGAATAAGTTTCTCCGGTAGCAGCACTAAAGAAAGTTTCAGAAGTACGCTGACCAGCACCTTGCCCCACAGGAGCAGCTAATAATACTGCTTCGTATTCAGCCACCGTTTGAGGTAAAAGAACTTCGTCAATAATATGCACTACACCATTACCGGTAGTTACATCAGCATTAGTAACCGTGGAGTTATTAATCATAACATTATCACCCACTGAGGCTAGAACGCTCAACCCTTCAGGATGCAAAGTTTCAATAATCTGTCCGTCAGTTAAATCACCAGATAACACTTCTGCGTCTCCTACTACATGATATAGCAAAATTTCAGCTAAATCATCTCGTGCCAATAGTTCTTCTTTGGTAGCCCCTAATTGGGTTAGTAATGATTCAAAAGCGTTGTTAGTAGGAGCAAATACGGTAAACGGACCATCTCCCTGTAAAGTTGTTACTAAATCAGCCGCTTGTAGGGCTTCTACTAAGATGCTCAGGTCGCTATTTGATAGCGCTGCGTCTACTACGGTATTGTAACCTACAGTAATAGTTAGCTGCTCATTGGTAGCTCCTGAGCTAAAAGTCAATGTAGCTTCTTCGCCTAAGCTGGCCGATGCACCTACCGTTACAGTGATAGAACCTCCTGAGGTAATAACATTATCTGTAGGCACGCTCACAACTGAGGCATTATTAGTTACTACACTAATCTCTTCAGTGCTGGAAACACCTAAAGAAGCCGTGATTTCTACGTCTGAACCCGGAGCAGCTAATAATGTTCCATCAGTAATATCTCCATCGGGAGTTGATAATGTTATATTGCCGCCTGGTAATGGATCTTCTCCGTCTTCACCGCAACTGGTTAAGAACAGAAAGCCTCCCACAGTAAGAAGCCATAAAAATGAATACAATACTTTCTTCATGATTGTCTGGGTTTGTTTAAGAATTAATTATGTGGTTTATAAAAATTAGTTGCTGTTTAAAGCGCGACTAAGCGAAGTGCTTAGCTGCTTACGGGTCATCAGCCCGGACTGTCGCCAGAGTACCTTACCCTTTCTAAATAAAATAAGCGTGGGTACTCCCTGAATTTTGTACTTGAATGCGGCCGACTGGTTTTTATCTACATCTACTTTCACTACTTTTAATTGGTCTTTAAAGTCGCGGGCGGTATCGCTCACCACCGGGCTAAGTGCCTGGCAGGGATCACACCAAGTTGCGTAAAAATCAACCAGTACTGGTACATCGGATTGAGTGATTAGCTCAGAAAAAGTTTTCTTTTTAGTCTTCATAAAAAAATCTGAATTACCTGTACATAAACTATACCATACTCAGAAGGTTATCTGCGCGGTTTGTAAGAAAATGCTCGGTAATGAAGGTCTGGGCCTACCGTAATACAAAAATTAGTACAAAAAATAGGGGCGTATTACTAAAAAAAATCATATTTGCCATTTGTTGACGTATATAACTACATCAGCAGTAAACTGTTTTCTTTTCCTGAAATAGTGTGCTGGGGTTGCAAACCAGCCATTTATTGTACTATTAGATATGTAAGATAATGCCAGAAGTGTTAAATTTTATCAACAAAAAAGTCTCTTTAGTGGGTATCTTCGTCCTCATCCTCACTATAACTTTCAACAGTTGGGGACAATCGCAGGAGCTCACGTTGGAAGATATTTATAGTCGAGGGCTGTTCGCTCAGAACGATATCCTGGGAATTAACTGGATGGATAATGGGCGTTACTACACCTCTCAGGTGCAGGACGAAAACGATTACTACCAGCATATTCTGAAGTACGATATCACCACGGGTGAGGTGGTCGATACGCTAGTGAATGGGCGTAACCTGGTGGAAGAAGGAGAACCTTTTGCCCTAGTGTATGGCCAATACTCCTTAAGCCCCGACGAAACCAAAGTGCTGGTAGCTACCGAATACGAACCGATTTACCGCCGGTCTACCCGCGCTTACTACTACGTTTACGACACTGAGGATGGCTCGTTCCGTAAACTGGCCGAAGGTGGTAAGCAGGCGTACGCCACTTTTTCACCCGATGGTAGTAAAGTAGCCTTCACGCGGGATAATAACCTGTTTTACGTAACACTGAGCGATGGTTCATTAACCCAGGTGACCTACGATGGCGAGCAAAACAAACTAATCCACGGCAGTACCGATTGGGTATACGAGGAAGAGTTCTCCGTTACGAAAGCCTTCTTCTGGTCGCCTGAAGGAGATAAACTAGCTTACCTTTCGTTTGATGAGGCCGAGGTGCCCGAATACAATATGCAGCTGTGGAACGGGCTTTACCCCGAAGATTATCGATTTAAGTACCCCAAGGCCGGCGAGGTCAATTCGGTAGTAAGTGCCTTTATTTATCACCTGGCTGATCAGCAAACCATTCCGGTAAAGCTCGGCGAAGAAACTGATATGTACCTGCCGCGTATGCAGTGGACTACCGATAATAACCTGTTATCTATTATTCGGCTGAACCGGTTGCAGAACAAACTGGAAATTATTCACGCTAACGCCCAAAACGGAACTGCGGAAGTGATACTTACTGAAGAGAGTGATACCTACGTAGATTTAGATTACAACGACCACCTTGTTTACCTGAAGAACGGTGAACAATTTGTGCGGACTAGCGAAGAGGATGGGTATAAGCATATCTATCTTCACGCCATGGATGGTTCACGGTTACGCCAGGTCACGGAGGGCAACTGGGAGGTGAGTGAATTTCTGGGAGTAGACGAAGATAAAAACCTGGCATACTACCTATCTACCGAAGTATCATCTCTGGAGCGACATCTGTATACCATTAACCTGAATGGTAAACGAAAGCAGCGGTTAACTGAGCAACCGGGAACACACAGTATCACGCTAAACCCTGATTACTCTTACTATATTGACCGGCACTCTTCCTCTCAATCACCACTTGCGGTGAGCTTACATAAGGCACCACAGGGCAAACAAATTAAAGTACTGGAGGATAATTCTGAGCTGCGGACAGAGCTGACTAGCTACCGGATGGGAACAAAAGAATACCTGACCGTACCGATTAGCGACACGCTGGCGCTCAACGCCTACATGATTAAACCTACCGACTTCGATTCTACCCAAACCTACCCGTTGCTTATGTTCGTTTACGGTGGTCCGGGTTCTCAACTGGTTAAAGATAGCTGGTTGAGCGGGCATGAGCCCTGGTTTCATTACCTGGCCAATAAAGGGTACTTAGTGGCTTGTGTGGATAACCGGGGTACCGGAGGCCGAGGAAAAGATTTTCGGACGGTGACTTACAAAAACCTGGGCAAATACGAAGTGGAAGATCAGATTGCCAGCGCCCGTTACTTTGCCGGTCAGCCATACATTAATCCGGACCGAGTTGGCATTTGGGGCTGGAGCTACGGGGGCTATATGACTCTGCTGAGTATGTTACTAGGCAATGATGTGTTTGACGTGGGGGTAGCAGTAGCCCCGGTAACCAGTTGGCGTCTGTACGACACCATCTATACTGAGCGATATCTGCAAACCCCTCAGTTAAACCCAGAAGGTTACGATCAGTATTCGCCCCTGACCTACGCCGATAAGCTGGAGGGCGACCTGTTACTGATCCACGGTACGGGTGATGATAATGTGCACTTTCAGAATGCCGTAGAAATGCAGAATGCATTTATTACCGCCAACAAATCGTTTGAGTCATTTTACTATCCGAACCGTAATCACGGTATAAGTGGCGGCAACACCCGGCTCCACCTGTTCGGTATGATTACCAAGTTTATTGAAGAAAACCTCTAGAATACAACCTTGTAAGATTAATAGTGTGTTGTACTTTAATAATAATGCTTTATTTATTGACGTTAAATTCATATATTAAGTAAGAAATCTAGCCGATGGCTACTATGTAATAAAACCCTGCAATTAACGGAGAGAACGAATATCCTTTCCGTAAATTTTAACTTACTTTTGCGATATTAACCCTAGTTAGTAAACAGATACTTTAAACATTATTACTCACCAATTAAGGTCAGGTCATGGAAAGCTTTTTATCAATCTTTCGGCAAATCCTTTTTTACGGAACCTTTGTAGGTATTGCAGTTGGTATTGCAATACTGCTGTATTTGCTGTTTAAGTTAGCCGCTACTAAAAACTATAAAGCCAAGTACGATTTCATCAATAAGAATGAGAAAAAGTTGTTATGGTACAGCAGCATCGCTTTTCTTGCCGGTGGTGCAAGCTACGTTACCTCCATCCTGTCTACTGAGTGGATGTTTGTATTCGTCGGTTTGTTCGTGTCCGTTATGTTCGGGATGATTATCGGCGTAGTAATTTACAACTACCTAGAATACTATTACCCCACTTTTATTGAGGAGCGTCTGCATAAATTACGATACAAACCGCGAATATCTAAGGCGGGCAACGAAATGAAATTGCTGAGCGAGGAGGAAGAGGATGTGCATCTGGATGAAGGGCAGCAGGCCGAGGAAAATATTTTCTCAGTAGACTACGACGTTTGGGTTGATGAAGCAACCGGCGAAACGCAGATTGAAAAGTACAAAGGTCATCTACACGCTGAGAAATCGCCTACTTGTGGCTATTACACGTTGCGGGTAGTTCGCGAAGAAATTATTGAATCCCCTACTGAAGAGAAAGAAGGTACACTAGTGAAGCACTACGAGTGCAGCTACACCAAGTATAAAACCCAGAAGGTTTTCAATATTGCTAAGTTAAAGAAAAACCCCAAAGAAGCCGGAAAAAGCTTAGTTTCCGTCTAACTCAATTAACAATGTGCGGGTGGTCGCCACGCGCCGAGCTTCGGGCGGGCACCCCATGCAGTGAGCAATTAACTGTTCATTGTACGTTGTGCATTACTAATTGTCAAGCGCATCCCATCTTTCCCCCGTCTACCGTTAAGTTCACTCCTGAAATATAGGCCGCCGCTGGTGAAGCTAGAAAAGCTACGGCGTAGCCAATCTCCGCCGGTTCGGCAAATCGACCTACTGGAATCTGGTCTTTCATATTCTGCTCTATTTCTTCCGGAGTCTTCCCTTGGCTCTCCGCTCTCTTATGAATTAGATCGCGGATACGGCCGGTTTCGGTAGATCCGGGCAAGACGTTATTTACGGTAATACCAAACTGTCCCAGTTCCTTAGACAGTGTTTTAGCCCAGTTACCTACGGCTCCCCGTATGGTGTTCGAAACTCCCAATCCCGGGATGGGCTCCTTTACCGAAGTAGAAATAATATTTACAATCCGTCCGTAGCCCGCAGCTTTCATCTTGGGTAAGATCGCTTGCACTAAAATCTGATTACCGATCACGTGCATCTCAAAACCTTTACGGAAAGCGTCCAGGCTAGCCTGGTGAGCCGGGCCCGCCGGTGGCCCTCCGGTATTATTCACCAGAATATGAATCTCCGGCTGATTACTGACATAATCTCGTACTACTGCCTTTAAGTAATCGGGTTGCTGAAAGTCAGCGCAGAGATAGTTGTGGCTTTGTCCTTCAGAAGTAGAGAGTTCGTCCAGCGTTTTCTTAAGTTTTTCTTCATTGCGGGCTACCAGGGTCACACTGGCTCCCAAGTCGGCAATTTCCAAAGCGCAGGCTTTGCCAATACCGTCGGTACTTCCGCAAACGATTGCTTTTTTGTTAGTTAGGCTAAGATTCATCATTTTTTCTCATCTTTTTTGCTGCGGATGAAGTTATAAAAATATGGAAGAACTGCATAGCCTGGCTAAATCCTACGACCAGGAAGATGAACTGAAAGAGTTTCGGGATCGATTTCACATCCCTATTGATGATCAGGGGCAGGAGAAAATTTACTTCTGCGGCAACTCATTGGGGCTTCAGCCCAAGTCGGTGGCGGGAGCCGTAGAGAAAGAACTGGAAAACTGGCGCACGAAAGGAGTAGAAGGACACTTTGCCGAACCGGAACCCTGGTGGACCTACCACAAAAGACTGAAAAAACCACTAGCGCACCTCGTTGGAGCTAAAGAACACGAAGTGGTAGCGATGAACAATCTGACCACCAACCTACACTTGCTGATGGCTTCCTTTTATCAGCCCACTGCTGAGCGGTACCGAATTATCATTGAAGCCGGAGCATTTCCCTCCGACCAGTACGCGGCCGAAAGCCAGGTACGTTGGCACGGACTTGATCTGAAAGAAGCTTTAGTAGAATTGCGCCCTCGCATGGAAGAAGAGATACTGCGTACCGATGATATTCTGCGCACTATTGAGCAGTACCGGGATACACTGGCATTGGTGATGCTGCCTGGCATTCAGTACTACACCGGGCAATTCTTCGATTTGTCGGCTATTGCCCAAGCTACCCATCAGGCCGGGGCTAAGGTAGGTTACGATCTGGCGCACGCCATTGGAAACGTACCGATGCAATTGCACGACTGGAACATAGACTTTGCAGTATGGTGCAGTTATAAGTATCTGAATTCCGGGCCTGGTAATACAGGGGGAGCGTTTGTGCACGAGCGCTACGCCGAGGATACCGACCTTCCCCGCTTAGCCGGTTGGTGGGGGTACCGCGAAGAAGACCGGTTCCAGATGAAACCGGGGTTTAAACCCATGTACGGAGTGGATGGCTGGCAACTTAGTAATGCCAACATTCTGTCGATGGCGGCCCAACGAGCTGCGCTGGAAGTTAGTGAGCAGGCCGGCATGGAGCGGTTGCGGGAAAAAAGCCTGAAACTCACCGGATATCTGGAACAGTGTATTCGTACGATTGATCCTGACCGAAAATTTATTCGCATTATCACTCCGGAAAATCCCGAGGAACGAGGGTGCCAGTTATCCCTGGTATTTTCCCAGCAGGGCAAGCAGGTGTTTGAAAAACTAACACAATCTGGTATTATTGTCGACTGGCGAGAGCCGAGTGTCATTCGGGTGGCTCCGGCTCCCTTATACAATACCTTTACTGAGGTATATCGCTTTTCTGAAATTCTCCGCGAAACCTTATCCTGATGAGTGAAGGTACGATGACAATCCTAGGCGCGGGCTTATCCGGTGCCTTACTAAGCACGCTATTAGCGCAAAGAAACTATTCGGTTCAACTATACGAGAAACGGGCCGACCCCCGTAGATTCGGATTAGAAGAAGGTCGGTCTATCAACCTTGCCTTAAGCCATCGCGGTTGGCAGGCCCTGGGTCAGGCTGGACTGAAAAACAAAGTGCAGGAGCAAGCGATTGCCATGCGAGGACGAATGATGCATAGTGAAACCGGTGAACTTTCGTTTCAGCCCTACGGTACCGAAGAACAGGCTATTTATTCAGTATCGCGTTTGGGACTTAATCAGTTACTGATAGACGAGGCTGAGCAGGCGGGAGCCGAGTTATACTTTCAGCACCGCTGTGAAGAAATCTATTTGAATCGGGGAGCGGCTCTCGTCCAAAACCTGAAAAACGAAGAGAGTTTTGTGACCGAACCGGATTTGCTGATTGGAGCGGATGGTGCTTACTCTACCCTTCGCACCGCTATGCAGAAGACGCCCCGCTACAATTACAGTCAGTCGTACATTGAGCACGGTTACAAAGAACTAAGTATTCCGGCGAAGAACGAAGGTTTTGCGCTGGAACCTCACGCGCTGCACATCTGGCCCCGGGGAGGGTATATGCTGATTGCACTGCCTAACGCCGACGGTAGCTTTACCTGCACGCTGTTTTTAGCCTACGAAGGAAAAGAATCGTTTGCCACACTAGGTAACCCGGATGAGGTGATCCGGTTTTTTGAACGACGCTTTCCGGATGCGTTGGCGGTGATGCCTCAGCTAACCGAAGAATTCTTCGCTAACCCAACTTCCGATCTGGTGACGATCAAATGCTATCCCTGGTCGCGCTACGGAAAGAATGTGCTGATTGGCGATGCGGCTCACGCGATTGTACCGTTCTACGGGCAGGGCATGAATGCTGGTTTTGAAGACTGTCGGATATTCATGGAATTACTGGAAGAACACGGTAATAACTACGCCAATATGGTTACCCACTTTCAGGAATTGCGTAAGCCAGATGCGGACGCCGTAGCTGAGTTGGCGTTACAAAACTTCATTGAGATGCGCGACCTGGTAGCCGACCGGGAGTTTCTGGAACGTAAAAAGATCGAAAGCGAACTACACCATCGATTTCCTGACCGATGGGTGCCGCTGTATACGATGGTTACCTTCACTGATACCCGCTATTCCGATGCCCTCCGGATAGGACAGCAACAGGACCGTATTATGCGCCGCGTCATGAAGCACTACGACTACGCTTCCGAACTCACCGATCAGGACTACGAAAGGATTGTAGCGCTGCTAGAAGATGAATAGCGATTAATAAAGGGTAATTTGGTTGGGAGGCGTAAGAAAGATTTGCAAGAAGTCCGTATTCTGGTGACCCTAGCTTTCTATATCTTCAAAGTCCACGGCACCTAGGCTCAGCAACAGTATATCTTCTAGCAGATGAAGGTATTCTATAGTGTACGCTAACATAACCCCACTATTTTGGTGTGATAACCTCTTCCTTACAGGTATTCTTTGGAAGCATCTTTTGTTAGCCAATTGTTACAAATCCGTGATAACTGAGGGCATGGGAGGGCGTAAGTTTAAGTATTGCTAGTAACTAACTAAAAAACTTTTACTATGAAACTGTATTTCACCATCCCACTCACATTGTTTGCTTTATTACTTTTTACTTCTTGCGAAGAAAGCTTTATTTCTCCTAACCAAGATAATACTGAATTTGCGGCCAAAGGTGGAAAAAAAGGCAAGAAGCTACCGCCTCCCGAAGAACCTACTCCTGAAGAACCAACCCCGACTGAATTTTCGGGTGCTACCTATCAATTGACCACCAGCATTATCGATCCCTTGGTTGAGTTTACCATTGATCAAGACCAACAATTAATTCTGCTAAGGGCCACCGAAGAGTTTGGGACATGGGGAATAGACTACTTTGGCTACTGGTCTGACCCGTTTTCTTTTGCAGACCAACAGGTATACTACAAAATCGGCTTGACCGAAACTACCTATCTTTTTGAGTTTCTCTCGACCACCACTGTGCAGGTGACCAAAAACCTGATTGTACGTAGTGAGTTTACCAATGAAATCACGCAAGATGAGACCACCAATGTAGGAACCTTTGAATTGCTGAACTAGTCTATTTTTCTTGACGTATAAATCACCCTATGTTTTAGAAAGCAGGTGATCAAAATAAAACCTCCAGTTTAGAGAAAAGTAATAGATCTAAACCAGGAGGTTTTCTTGATTGAGCACTAGTCTTATTCCCACTAGACTGACCATCAGTCATCATTTATCCTTTAAAGCCAGCGCTGTATTCTCTTTAGCATCTACCACTTTATAGAGTGTGCCATTGCTTTTGGTGAAGAGGTAGAGTTCACCTTTGGTATCAGTGCCGAAGCGGAGATCAACTCGTTTGCTTTGGGTAAGCGATTCCAGATCAGTAGCCTGACCGTCAAACTCAATGCTTAGCTGGTAAACCGGGGCTTGCTGTCCCAGTTCCATCTGATCTACATCCGAATAAAATATCTTGCCTCGGGGAATATCTCCGAATATGTATTTCCCTTCTAGCAACGGTACTTCCGTACCCGCGTATACAAATCCACCCGAGATAGCGTTGCCCTCGTCGTGATCGTACTGAGCGACCGGATAAGTATAGCCCGAATCGTCTTCGGGTAGCGGATACACTAACTCAGGATTCGCCATTGGGTCAAATAAGAGCATGCCTTCCCGGTTGGGCCAGCCGTAATCAGCCCCGGCAATGCCCAGATTTACTTCTTCTACGCTATGCTGCCCGATGTTGGTGATAAACATCTTACCCGAACCGGTACGGTCCCAGGAAATGCGGTGAGGATTACGGAAACCCCGCACCCAAATTTCCTGCACGGCATCGGGATCATCTACAAACGGATTATCTTCCGGAATACCGTACTGGCCGTTGGCGCTATTCGTTCCCGCCGGGTCAATGCGCACCACACTACCCCATATTAGCTCATTACTATTGATCAGGAACGGATACCGCAGTCCTGAGCCTCCGTCGCCAATACATAGATATAATAATCCGTAGTCGGCATCACCGGGTTGAACTAGTGGGTTGAAAGTGACTTCTTGAAAACCATGGGCGTTACCAGTCATATCTACTCTCATCACCTCTCGAGAACTGCCGGTGAATTCCTTAGCCTGAGGGTCATCCGCTTTCCACTCCATTAGCACCCACTGAAGTCTAGCGTCGATACTATCGGGCAACGCGAAGTCGGCAACTGCCGTTTCAGCCGGTTCGGTGTGAGTGGTATAAAACAGACCGTTGCTAGAAAACTCGGGATGGAATGCAAAGCTTCCCAGCCCGGTTCCGTAGCCGGGGTTGTCAATGAAATCAGGGCGCTCTACTGTAATATCCAGGTACACCTGCGGGGTGTTATCTTCAATCTCGTAGAGTTTACCCCGCAGATCGTGCAGAAAGAGACGTTCGCCCTGCTGGCCTTCTATTGCTAACAGTTTATTGATACGGGCGAGGGGGGGAGCTTCGGCACTGGGAGGCACCGTTAGCACTTCTTCCAGCACCAGCGTGAGGTTGGCCATCGGAATCTTCTCCGATACCGGGTTCAATATACCGCCCGGCCGGTTATTCTGGCTTCTTTGCTGACCCTGTGAGAATTTATGGATAAAGCCCAGAATGTGCTCAATCTGCTGATCGTCCAGCATAGTAAAAGCGGGCATGTATAAATTATACTTCTCAAAGAGCTGGCGGGCTCGCTCATCGTTGCCGTCAATCATCTCTGGCGCATTACTAATAAACGACACCAGCCACTCTTTGTCCACTTCGGTGGTTACGCCACTCAGATTGGGGCCAATGCTGGTTTCCTGAAAGTTATGGCAGGCCGCGCAATGCTCATTAAACAGTTCCTGTCCGTGCTGCACCGACAGTTCGTCCCGCACAAAGCTTACTTCTTCCGGCGCTTCTTTTTCTTCAGAAGTAGAAGGATTGCAGGCGGTAAAGTAGATGAGACAGGCAGAAAGTGAAAGCAATAAACGTGAGATACAATTCGGCATAACTTGTTAAGTATTGGAACTTCTAAAGATACAACAGCACGGGCAATATCGGTAGTTCAGATAGGATTATCTGCCGCAAACAGCTGTGTAGAGAGCTTCTACGCACTGAGGAGTCCCATTCACACTTATCCCATTAAAGCAGCCTGTAGGGCCTTCTAAAGGGGGGTGGAATGATTATTCCAATGTGTATGGTGCTCATTGAGAGCTAAAATTTTTATCGCCATGAACTACCAAAATAAATACGAACTCGTAATGTTCGTAGACGACAATAATATAGACTTGTTAATTGGCCGGAAAATGGTTCAGTTAACCGGATTTACTACCAAAGTAATATCCTTTAATTCGGCGGATACAGCCTTAGAGCATCTGAGAGCGAGTGCTGACCAACCTCAGCGAATACCGGAAATAATATTTCTGGACCTCAGTATGCCTATTATCAGTGGTTTTGATTTTCTGGATTTATTTGGGGAGCTTCCTTTTAGGGTTAGACAGACCAGTAAAATTGTGATTTTAACCAGCTTATCTGAACCTCACGACATTACGCAAGCAGCAATGTACCCCATGGTTGTTGATGTTCTAAAGAAACCGCTTATTCCCACGTTGTTGGAAAGCTTGAAGGGAAAGTTGGTCTTGTAAATTTGTAGGACAGCTTAGCCAGCCAGTTATTTTAAAGGTCCGGTAACCTTTGTCCGACATTAGATCACCTTCAGTACTGGTATTGGGTGCTGGCTAGGCTTTTACCACCAGACCCAATGCTTCTAACTGTTGAGGCTGGTCGGCAAACACCACCCGGGCAATGCCCATGAACTTCTTCATCCACGCGTGAAGCTCATTGTAAGCGGCCTGGCGGTCTTGGGTAAGCTGCTGAGCCTGACTTTTGGTTTTCTGTTGCAAAGCCAGTAGCTCAAGTACTTTGCCTACCATTTTCTGGGCTTCGTCTAATTCCTTTTTTGGCACGTGGTACTTGACCATAATTTCGGTGGGTAAGTGCGTGTAAAACCTTTTGGCCTGAGCCAGCCAATCGGCAGTAGCTCCCTGCCGTCGCTTGGTAATTTTTAGATCGTCGACATACCCTTCTCGGGCAAAGGCCGTTCGGGCTACCGCTAAATGATCGCTGAATAGAGCCGATAGGGCATCTTTTGCCTGCTGAAGCGAACGGGTAGTACTACGGGCTGCCCCGTAAGCCGCATCCCGGGCTTCGGTGGTGGTTTCTATCTTGGCGTGTATGGCTAACCCGCTTTTGATAGCTTTTTCGTCGTAGCCATACACTTGCAGAATAGCTAGTAACGACGGCGTAGTAAGGACATTGGTAAGTGCCAGAAAAGTCTGATTAAGAAATTGGTTTTGCTTGGGCATGCGTTCTGAATATTAATGATGCCCAAAAATAGCTAACCAACTGTACTATCCAGAATGAGATTTAGCGATTATGATACGCGCGTAATAAAAACCGAAGGGTAATTAGCAATCAACGCCAAAGGGTTCAGCAAGAACGCATCACGCGAAGTATTCACGATTAGATAAGATAGGGTAGCTCCAACGATAACGTAAGATTTTTTCTTTCCCCCGAACGACAGAGTGGCTGCGGTGCATTTTTTGTGAGTTACTCCTGCCTACCGAGGCGCCGCAGTATGCTTTCAGCCGGTTACTCCTCTCTGGGGAAACTCCGCAGGGCCCTTGCAATTTACGTCTCCTATCTATAGAGGGGCTGCAACTGAGAGTATATGCGTTTTCTTTACTGCGGACACCCACATAAAAGCAAACAATCTAAGCCATACTCGTGGTAGATTGGTTACGAGGGGTGTACGACAAATTTGCAAAAGAGTAATATATCCCCGGATGAGCAACGCGAATTCCGGGGTCTCCCACTTACTAAGAGGGAGATGCCGGAATTCGCCGGGCGTCGGGCCCAAAGCCTCATCCGGCAAGGCAAAATACAGTTTTGTCGTACACCCGTTACGAGAAATATGCTTTCGTGTAGCGTATTTTTGGTTACTTTAGGAAGCAACCAAGTTATCGAAGTACACAATGTTAAGGGGAAAGAATAACTCTCTCAGATACAAAGCACTCAAAGAAATAAAGGAAAAGCATCCAAATCTACATCTAACCTGGAAAGAAACGATAGGCAACTTTCTTGAAAAGGTACTAAATGCTAGAAGAGGTTCACGCATGGCTTTACCGATTATTTTGAGGAGGACTACATTAAACTGTGCTTTTTTAATTTTCTTTAACGTTGTTGTTGCTA
>CAZKCO010000006.1:0-290879 GCA_964551335.1 uncultured Roseivirgaceae bacterium | reverse complement strand
TATTAAAATTGTTGATGGCATACGTTCTAAAAATATCGCCGAGGCAAGCACCCAAGAAACGGTCGGATTGGACAAGACTAAAATTATGGATAGCGTACTTCAGATTATCCCCTACGCTATCGGATTTAGAAAAGAGCAGTTTGATTTACCGATCTACTTTGATGAAGAAAATAATGATAGTTACTTATTGGGTCGGGAGGGTGATACGCTGACTATGGAGCTCCCGCTTCATCGGTTGAAGAAGGGAGATATTCAGGTGATGTTTAATACCTACTTCCATAGTAACTCTTCGGTAATGCGAGTGCGCTCCCGTTACGAACTAGATCAGTTGGTAGACATGCTGAATGAAAATCCTTCAATGAAGATTAAGCTTCACGGACACACTAACGGGGCTGGGCGAGGCTTCACTTACTTGTTTAAGCCCGAAGAAGGAAACTTTTTTGACCTACGGCAGGGCAAAGAATACAAGAAGAATGGGGTAGGTTCGGTAAAGCTCTCTGCTTTACGAGCCGAAACCATTAAGAGTTATCTGGAGAATAAAGGTATCGCAGCTGACCGGATAGAAACTCAGGGCTGGGGAGGCAAGCGTATGCTTTACCCTCCTGATTCCCCTCTAGCTAAAAACAATATCCGGGTAGAAATTGAAGTGCTTAGCGAGTAAATGGGTTTTATAACCTTTGCATAACCGCACTCCAACCGGTACAGGGATTATAAAGCTCATATGTACTCGAGGTTGTTTGCAAAATCCTTGTAAGACCTCCCTCCGTAACGTTGTTGAGATAAATGTTCATAGCAGCTGTATCCAATACCGCGGTAGTATCACCGATCACAACTTCGTAGTCCATTTCAAAACTAAAATCAATCTGATTGTCATTATACGTAGGTATAAAGTTTCTAACAGGCACTACAAGCGCATCATTCTGAACCAGACCAAATCCTAGAGCGATAAAGGGCGACTCGTCGTTATCGAAATAATACATCACCAGTCCAATCATGCCTTCAATATCCTGAGTAACCTGGTTTCCTACCGAAACGCCATTTTGATAAATATCACCCGGATTAGCTAGGTAGGTTCCTGACTCGTTCTGGAATTCGGAGCCACCAGGATCAAATATTGTTGGCAATAATGCTACTGCATCACCATCTCCTTCAATAGTGGCTCGGTATTGTTGAATATCAAAAATCTGATTGCAGGCTTCGACATCGGCTGCATCAGAAAGCTCACTGAAATTGATTGCCGGAATATTCACTTCATTGCCAAAATAGTTGCCCACTAACGGTTCATCCAGTATCAAAGAACTACCCTGAGCAGCGTATCCAGTTGAGAAGTTGATTGATCTAACACGATCTCCAGAAATCGGTGAGGAATACGTAAAGTTGACTCTTCTTAGAAATGTATTAAAGGAAAGAAATAACGATAAATCTTTGTTTTGGTAATCTAAGCGGTAAACGGGTGATATAACTCCTAAGCTTTGAGATAGCTGATCTAAATTCGAGTTGAATTCCCTACCGAGTAATGTTTCCGCATTTTCTGGAGCCGGCTGAAATACTAGCGTTGTTGATATTCCGGGATCTGTCTTACTTCGGAAAACCAGATCTCCGTCGGGGGTTTCGTTGATATAATCAAATTCATACTCAGCTAAAAATGATGCTCCGTTTTGCTCAAACAGATAGCTAAAAAATGAATAACTTTCAAAAATCAATTCTAAACCCATTGAGTTATCTACTCGATAGGTATTGGCCTGATCGTAGAACTCATTATCATTCACCGTAAAATCTGTACGAATCCTCATACCGCCTTCTTGGTCGAAATTTAATAGCACAACGTAGGTACCTGATTCTTCTACCGGCTGATAGCGAAGTATCCAACCATTAGGCGGTGCCATTAGTTTTTGTTCCAAAGTAGTAATCGCTTCTTCTGCTCGCTCATCGGCGGATTTTTCAAACAAGAGTTCTTCTTCTCCATTACTACACGCACTGGCTAACCAAAGTAAAGCGAGTACTAAAAACGTAAGTAACTGATTCTTCTTCATTTACAATCTTTCTTGAATACGGGCTCGAAGTTGCAATAAGTCAACTCCCGTGTTTTGCTGATAATGATCTAAGATGGAATTGTACTTAGTGCGGATGAGTGCTCTGCCTTCATTACGTTCTAGACAACTCTCATCCAAGCATTCTTCTTCCTCAATATAATCGTTAAAAAAGTCAGGATCATAAAGCAGGAAAGCTACTATCTCGGCAAAATCTTCATTTACATCACTAGTACCGTATGGTGACACAAATCCTCGTCTAAGTGCCTGGTCATTGTTCAGTGTAAACCACGAGCCTCTAGAGGTATAGCCTTGGGGGGAAATCTCCTGGAACCCAGGGGGTAAATCAAAACGCTGATGCATGATATGGGCGTATTCGTGGTAGATCGTACCCAACTGCCTAAACAACCAGTCTTGGTTTTCTATGTCAATAGAGTTTACATCGGTCAAGGTAATACGCGCACCGGCGTCGGCAGTTCCAAGCACCACAGTTCCATCAGTGTTATAGATGAACGACCCAATGAGAACTACTTCCGAAGGAACCGTATTACGAAAATATTCTTCACCATTAGCTATTTCTAGGTACGGCTCAATCCAATACTCGGCTAAGAAGTCTAATGTGGGTTGTACTAATTCTCGTCGAGTGGGAGTTACTCGGTTATTGGGGTCAACGTAGCGATCTACGTAACGGTAACGAACTGCTACACCGAAGGGATCAGTAAAATTTTCCCGAATAAATACATCTAGTGGATCATTGGAAACTTCCACTTCACGAACGGGAACATCTGTCAGATCATCGCCACTGCAAGCCAACATGCTTGTTACAAGTAGGCAAAATAAATATTGCGGTAATTTCATTCTTAACGAGGATTTGGACTTAGCTCACCAATTTCTTGCGCGGCTTCTGGTATTTGCAGTACTTGCCGGTTGTCATCCGCGGTTAGTGTCTCCGACGATCCGTCTGGATAATTGTGTGTTACCTCAATACCATACCGCTTTATATCAAACCAACGTAGTCCTTCATGAATAAATTCTTTTGGGCGCTCCAAAAAAAGAATGTAGATTAAAACATCTTCCTGAGCTCCTCTACCTGAGCGGATATAGTTTTGGATGGTCTCCAGATCAATAGTCACTGATTCGTCATAGCGCCTATTCGAAAGAGCTTGCAAATCGGCTACCGCCTCATCTAATTGATTCAAAAACACGTAGCTTTCGGCCCGGTTCAACAGTACTTCTTCTCCACGAAAAGCCATAAATATAGTGTAAGGAAAACCCACGTTGGAGGTCAGACTGGTTCGCTGAAAAAGCGGCTCATATTTAGCAGCCAATATTCCGTCTTCCCCAATCTGAAATGCCGGATCAGCCCGCAGGTCAGTAGCGCCAAACGGGTTGGAGTCGAATAAATCACGATATTGATTTCCGTCGGGGAAAAAACCTACATTACTGTAAATAAAGGTTTCCTGACGAATAAGTAATAAATTACTTGGATCATTAGGCGATGTATACAGTCGAATATAATCTTCGGTATTGATACGCTGCTCTAGCAAAGTAGGAATATCTTTGATATACACATCCGGATTATCACCTAATAGCTGGTTACTGTAACGAATACAAGCCTCAAAATCGCGCTTAAATAGATAAAACCGGGAGGCAAATGCTAATGCAGCTTCTCGAGTGAAATGGTACTTTCCCGAATTGGCGTAAAATGAGCCATCCACTAATTCTAATCCCGCTAGCATATCTTCCTCCACCCGATCGTATACTTGTTGAACGGTGGCTCGACGATAAGTTTTGATAAATTCAGTTTCGGGCTCAGTAACGTAGGGTATGCCCAAATCTGAACTAGCTGTATTCTGGTCGTAATGTTTTGCAAAAAGATTGACTAACATAAAATGGCCATAAGCTCGGGTGAGTAGTGCTTCGCCTTTAACTGCTCTACGCTGCGCTTCTTCACCCGGAAGCTGATCTACTACAGCTAATACTTCGTTAGAATGAGCGATTGCATCATAGGTAGCAGTCCAGTAAAATTCCGGGGTATCTTGATCAGTAGGGTCTGCATTCACTTCCTCCCAACCGTAAATTCGCAAATCATTCTGGCGTTTGCGAGTTCCTCGTGTATAAGCAACCTGATCGCCCATCCACTCAGTAAAAAGATTATAAGCAGCCTCAGAATATGCATTCGTCAACAACTGCGCTGCTTTGTCCAGGTTATCTAATTCTACGCGGTTATCAGGATTTTCGTCCAAATAGTCGTCACAGCCAACCAATAATACCGCCAACAGTCCATAGGCTACAGTGCATAGTCTCTTGATATTGGTCATTTGTCTTTTTTCATTAGTCGTACAATTAATCATTTGTCTTTTTTGAGTTCTTGCGCACACTCTCAAAAACCAACTACCACTTAAAATCCTACGCTTAGTGATAACGTAATTTGCTGCGGTTGTGGCAAGGCTACACCGCCTGCGGAAAAGAACTCTGGATCTTGGCCATTCAACCTTTCATCTGAATATAACAGCAATAAATTTTGTCCGGCAATAGATACTCGGGCATTACTTGCACCAATACGGTCTATTAAACGACTAGGCAGATTATACGTAAGTTGAATGTTTTTCAACCGGACATGATCACCATCAGCTATCCTGGCGGTGCTGCGGTTATATAAATTGTAAGGGTTAGCACCGACAAAACGGTCTGTGCCGGGGTTATTGCCGGTGAAACGAACATCTAAGATCACAGGAATGTCAGTTATTTCTTCATCACCTGGTACTACCCAACGATTTATGAAGTCTTGAGAAAAAGAGCTAAAGTCAGTATAAACCGGACTGAATGAATCATCTAGCCGGATTTTGTAGCCAAATTTATACGTCAGTAGCACACTTAAATTCCAATTCTTGTAAGCAAAAATATTGGTAAAACCACCACCGCCTAGTGGCTCCGCTGGGCCTTCATATTGCAAAATTTCCCGCAAATTTTCCCGTTCCTGAAGGTCATAGGCAAATACTTGCTCGCCGTTTTCATCAAAAAAAGTGGGGATTCCGTTCGCATTTAATCCGGCAAACTTAGTAGAATAGATAGCCCTTCGTGGACCACCGAGCACCGCTACACCTTCCGGGCGTAAGGCATCAGCAATGATTGGGTCAAATTCCAGACGAGTAATTTCGGCATCGGTGTACCCGATATTAGCACTGGTAGTCCAGCTAAAATTAGGAGTATAAATATTGAGGGTGTTTATCGATATTTCAAATCCTTCCGAAACCATGTCGGCATAGTTGCCCGCTTTGTATCCAGTAGCCGAGTTATCGGATGGCGAGCGTCCCGATCCGCCAATGCCACTTGTTTGTAGTAAACCGATGAGATCAAAGGAATTACGCTGATAGTAATCAACCGTACCACCAATTCGATCTTCTAAAATGCTAAAGTCAAGGCCGACATTGAATTCCTTTAACTTCTCCCAAGTGAGGTCCCGGTTTTCCAAGTCGCTGATGTACAGAAAAGATTCATTGTCCGTAGGTCGGAGCGATACATCAGACCGCAAATTGAGTAACGCGCTTACGTTAGGCCCTAAGTTGGCTGAAAGACCGTAGGTAGCCCGTAGCTTCAGTGAGTTTATGACTGGTATATTAAAAAATGATTCATTCGTGACATTCCAGGCGCCACTTACGTTCCAAGTGGGCAAATAGCGCGCTGCACGGCTTCGGCCCAGACGGTTAGAACCATCGTAGCGTACTGTTCCATTAACAATGTATTTTTCTTTAAAGGAATAGCCAGCGTTGAGAAAAACCCCGGCAAAGCGTTCCCGATCTTCGGATAATTCATACAATTGAATGCCTTGGCTATTGAGAAACTCGAGCATGTTGGGATCAGTATTTACTATACCTCCATTTTCGTATACTACTCCAATACCACTGGCAGAGCGTTCAGAGCGATCCGTATATTTGATTTCCTGCCCGGCTAGCACGTTTATATCGTGATTTTGACCGATTTTATAAGACCAGTTTATGTCATTTCGAATATAGAAGTAGTCAAGACTACTTTCATCTAAATAATTAAACCCACCTTCAGGGAGCACAATCTTAGGCAATGCTCCTGGATCATCCGGGTCGTCAAATAGCAGAGGATTATCCTGTCGGATGAACTGGGTTTGTGCCGCCCGATAGGCTTCGGCCTGATTAGAACGTTCATGAATTACGTGTTCCTGACGAGTATTAGCATGACGCCCCTGGACGGTGCTTCGTAAAACTAAGTTTTCGGTAACGTCATACGTCAGAGTAGCTTGAGCTGAAATATCGGCTACTCTAATTCCAATATTATTGAGGTCTAGCTCTTCGATTATATTAAATGGAGCATAGTTTCGGCGGAAGTATTCTAAACTACCATCGGGATTATAAGGACGAATAGACCGGCTCGTATTGAGTGCGTAGCTTAACGGATTAATATCGAAATTGCGTTTGTATTCACCACTGATCGGATCAAAGTCACGATCAGTAGTACCGGGCAGCTGTTGTTTGCGGTAACTCGCGGTCAGCTTAGTATCCAACGTAAACTTATCGGAAAAGAAAAATGTGTTACGGACATTCCCAGCAAAACGACTTACATTATCTGCCACAGTCTGTCCATTATCGCCTAAGTAGCTGAGTGAATAGTAACTGTTGTAGTTCTCATTTCCTGCGGTTAGACTGATAGAGTGTTGCTGTTGTAGAGAAAAATCACGGTAAAGCTCATCGAACCAATCAGTGTTAGCATTTTCGTACTGGTTTAAAAATTCTTCGTTCAATCCGAAGTCAGGCCCCCAGTTAATCTGCTTTTCGTTGATTAGATTAAACATCTTACCAAGTACGCCGTAATTTTCCGCCCGCACCGCCGTGGTTACATCTACCAACCCCTTTTCATACATTTCTCGGTAGATAGACATTTCGTTCTGGGAGTCCAGTATATCAAATTGATTGTAGTTGGGACGTATCCGGAAACTAAAATTTCCCGCATAATTCACCCGAAGCTGACCACTTTTTCCGCGCTTCGTCGTAATGACAATTACCCCATTTTTTGCTCTGGTTCCGTAGAGAGCCGTAGCAGAAGCATCGCGCAGCACCTGAAAAGATTCAATATCATCCGGATTTAAGCCAGCAATAGATGAAGAAGTAACAGTATTGGGGTCGCCAGTCACAATATCATCGGCATTCACCTGTGTAAGGTCCTCCAAGATCACACCATCTACGACGTACAAAGGTTGATTATCCCCATTTATTGAAGTATTACCCCGAATGCGAATACGAGGCGCCGTACCAAAAGTACCAGATACGTTATCAACACTTACCCCAGCTACTTGCCCTTCCAGCATCCGGCTGGCATCCACCATACCCGGTTGCCGAATATCTTCCATCTTCACCATTTCAGCGGCCCCGGTGAATAGCTTACGCTCTACTTCCTGAAAACCGGTTACTACTACTTCACCTAACTCCTGTACATCCTCACGAAGATCAACATTTATGGTACTTTGGCCATTAATAGGGGTTTCTATGGGATTAAAACCTATGAATGAAAAGATTAGCGTATCGTTCGGAGAATCGGTGACCACCCGATAATTCCCGTCAATATCGGTAATTGTACCCCGGCTCGTCCCTTTCAGGGTAACGTTCACCCCTGGCAGGGCCGAGTTATCCGTGGCCGAGGTTACCCTTCCGGTTACGGTAACGCTTTGGGCCGAGGTATTGAAAGAGATGATAAGGCCAAGGAAAGCTAAAATCAGGAGTAAATTTTTTTGCATATACGGGAAGATTACTTCACACCAATAATATTAACTATACTTTTTTGCATCAAGCCTACAATTGTTTAAAATCACCCAATTTACGGGATCAGGCTACATGCCACAAATTTTTTCTTGCTGCCAGTCCAGTGATTTGATTTGGTGAATGAAGAGTATCAGGTTGCAGGATGGTCTATGCTCTTACTTATCCTTAGGAGAACCACAGGAAGAAAACTTTGTTTTTTAGCTTAAAACAAACTGTTTTTCCAGCTAACGCGAGTCAAGTTTATTTTAGTATGCGAAAATAACCCTACTATAAAATTTTATTTTCTTTCTGACAATTTAATCAGTTACCCTCGTAAACTTTGGCAAATAAATATATTCTTCGGGTCAGATGAACGACAATCTCTTCAAGATTATCATTACTAGGGGTGATTTTTAGATATTTTAGTTGAGAAGTTAAACAATCTACTACTAAATCGTGTATATTAAGCCTTTTCTAATCTTTTTAGCACTCATTCCTTGATCTTATGACGCGCATAATCTTTTCTGTCCGCTGGACCTACCTGCTACTGCTGCCTTTGTTAGTTTTTATTGTTTCTTGTAATGACGATGATGAAGGTGGTGAGCCGCCCCGACCTGAAGAAAATTTACTAGAGATTCTTGCTGAAACGGAAGGGTTAGACAGTTTGGCCTCACTTATAGCCCCCGGCAGTGGATTGGCTAACCGCTTGGCCACTACTGAGCATACGGTATTTGCCCCTAATAACGAGGCTTTTGCTAACTTACTGGAAATAATTGGTTTGGAAAATATGGGTGAACTGGAGTCCGGTATCCTGACCGACATATTATTTTACCACCTGGTACCTAATGCCACTTATACCGCAGCTGAAATTGATTCAGCCCTCACAACCTTTGATCTTTCTCAGATATTTCCTGAAGAAGAAGGCGATTCTATCGTACTAAATAAATCCACTCAGCTTAGTCCTACTTACGTAGTCAATGGCGATTTACTAGCCAGTAATGGGGTTATCCACGTTATTAACGAAGTATTACTACCTCCTGCCCTAACCGCGAGTAGCAGTACAACTCCTAGCGTGGCATCATCTTTTGGCACCGTAGGCGGACTAACGGCTACTGTAGGTTTATTCGGTGGAATATCCACTATCAACAACGTATTTAATGCTGCCGGACTGCGATCAGTATTAACCGGCAATAGTGCCAATACCGTACTGACCCCCGTCAATGGGGCTTTTGATAACTTCTCCTTCACTTCGGAGCAAAATGTGGTTGACGTTGCCAATTACCATATCTTAGAAGGCAATGTAGACTTCGGTTCGGTGGGGCGTACAATCACCACTCGCCTAGGTGAACCTGTTTACGTGACCCTAGATAATAACAATGTTTTTCTAAACGGAATCTTCGCTGGCGACTTTGGCTTTACCGCAAGTAACGGCCGTATTGTTCATATGGCGGGGGTTCTGAAGCCGGCTGACTCTTTGGCTGGCATTGTCAACTACGTGGATGCCCTGAACCCTAATTCGTTTACCATTTTTCGTACTGCTCTGGCGGAAACAGGTATTGATGTAGGTACCGGGCGAACTATTTTTATGCCTAGTGATGCTGCTTTTGAAGCAGCCGGGCTGGTTGTTTCTATTGATAGCGCCGCCCGCCTGGACCCTGCTGTTTTATCTAGCGTTCTACAAACCCACGTATTTGATGGAATCAATTTTAGCGCGGATGTAGTAGCGGCTGAGTCAGTTTCGGTAACCGCCCTGAACGGTACCCCGCTTACCATCTCATTGGAAACCCAGGGGGAAAATAGCTTTATCGCTGTAGATGATGCTAATGAAGAAACTGAAACAGCCCGGGTGATTGATTTTGACTATCTTTCTACCAGTGGCGTCGTGCACGTAATTGATCAAGTACTTCTACCCACTCCTTAGCACTATTCTCATCAGGTACTGCTAGAGTAGCAGTACCTGATGAGCTTTATTTTTAAAGCTTATTTAGCAGTTCTTGAGCTTCATTACTAAATTCACCCTCCACTCCAACTACCTTTTCCAACTTACTTTTTGCCTGTTCTGGCTCACCGTTGGCTAAATTTGATAACCCGGTATACCAAAGCGCTGCTTCGTAGAAAGCCCCTTGCTCATCTTCCAGTAAGGGAGCCAGTGTTTTTTCAGCCAAATCAAGCTGCTGATTTCCCAGATAGCTTACTCCTAGATAAAATCGATAGGCCTGATCATCAATTAGCTGCTCCTGATTAAATAAAGTAATAGCTTCTTCAAAGTCGCCCCGCTCATAGTAGTACATTGCTTGCCCGGCAGGGTCAGTTGGCAATTCCTCTGAACGCTCAACCGGGTCTACCACATTAGGATAGGGCTCGTAGTAAGCCGTGTACAACTCTTGGGGGCTGGAGGCAGTATTTAGAAGCAAAACGGTAACCAGCAATATAACAGTTGCCGAAGCAGCTACCGCTAACCAGATATATAGAGGCCTGCCTCTACTGGACGGCAAGTTAGGAGATTGCTGATCATCAATTTCCTGTAACTGCTTTTTCAAACTTTCAGCTCCAAATAAATTGATCCCTGAAATTGCATCTCGCTGGAGGCTTACTTCTAATTGTAATGCCTCATCCTTATTTAGCACGTCCTCAAAAGCCTCTTGTTCCTCTGGTTCCATCTCTTTGCGGAGGTAGCGGTCAATCTTATCTTCCTGGTTGGGTGCTGGTTCCATAGATTTAACAAAAATAGATAAAAGGATAGGTTACATTTCTTAGCGATTGTGTATCACTTAATATGCTTTTCTTCATTTAGGTAAACAAATATGATTTTTTTTTCATATAATGTTTACCTGCCATCCCATTAAGGTATAAAACTGACAAAAACCAAACTCAAATTAACTCTTAACTATGAAAAATTCTAATTCTTTGGAAAGACTGATTCGCTTATTGATGATTGTAATCTTCCTTGGGGTAGCGGCCTGTGGTGAGGATGAAGACCCTGAACCAGCGGGTGACCCTCCCACCGCTAATGCTGGCCCTGACCTTCAGGCTACTGTTGGCAGTGGCGTAACGTTGGATGGCAGTGGTTCCTCTGATCCTGAGGGCGGAGCATTAACCTTTGCTTGGTCTCTCACTTCTGCACCTAGCGGTAGTAGTGCCGCCTTGGTTGGGGCCACGCAAGCTAATGCTACTTTTACTCCTGATTTGCCAGGTCCTTACGAATTTACACTAACTGTTACTGACCCTGATGGTAATTCCGACACAGACGATGTAACCATTACGGCAGTTGAAGCTTTGGGTGAGCCACCAGTAGCCAGCATCGTTAATGAAGATGGACGACCCATTAACGAAGATAATGAAAACAATTCGGTAACCGTAGGTACTCCTTACGCATTAGATGGAAGCAATAGCAGTGATCCTGATACTGAATCTGATGAGTTGACCTTCACTTGGGAGATTGTTGAATCGCCCGATGGCAGCAGCGATGCCGAGGTAACTTCTAGCGCTGATGATCCCGACATGGCCAATTTTGTCCCGGACGTGGTGGGGGAATATACCATTCGCCTGACCGTAGAAGATCCTGAAGGCAATACGGCTACTGATGAAGTAACCATTGTAGCAGACGCTAACCCCGTGGTCATCGATGAAAACATTACCGTAGCTACCACCTGGCCCAATGTCTTTGACGATCCCGAATTACCAGACTATTTTGTAGTAGCTGATATATCTGTACAGGAGGAGCTCACCATCGCCCCTGGAGTAAAAGTAATATTTGAACCAAACCGAGGTTTAACCATCAGCGGAAATAGCGGTGCACTTGTTTCGGTTGGAATAGCCGATAGTTTAATTGAACTAACTGCTGAAGATACTGAAAATGGCTGGGACGGTATCGTTTTCTTTAATGATAACGCCCAAAACGAACTTACTTACACTAAAGTTTCGTATGGTGGACAATCTGATTTTGGTTCAGGTATTGAAGCGGCTAATGTAGGTGTAGATTTTAACGGTGGGGTTACTATTACGAATTCTACTTTATCAAACAGCTTCAATTACGGACTTTATCTAGAAAATAACGGACTACTGCGTGAATTTAGCGGAAACACCTTGAGTGAAAATGATAACAATGCCATTGGCATGTCCATAGTTCAAGCTGGAAGCTTAGATGGAACTACAACCTTCACCGGAAATACGGATAATACGGTAGAAATATTCCGTTCCACCCTGAACGAAGACGAAGAGCTGGTAATTCCGGCTTTAGCCAACGGAGTAAGCTATTTTGTAACCGGCAAACTTGATGTAGACTCGGGATTAAAAATAGAAGCCGGAGCATCTTTTGAGTTTGACCCCGACTCTTATATTGAAGTAGCCGGAAGCGATGGTTACCTGACTGCCGAAGGTACTGAGGCGGATAGCATCGTCTTTACCGCACGTGAACAAGCTGACGGATGGGGAGGTATTGTATTCTTCACTACCAATAGCCGCAACTCACTTGCCTATACTAGGGTGTCCTACGGCGGAAATATTGGATTTGGTTCAGGGATTAATCCGGCTAATATAGGCATTGATTTTAACGGGGAAGCCAAACTTACCAACTCGGTGATTGCTAATAGTGTAGGAGACTACGGAGTCTACCTGGAAAACGGTGGAGTACTTGCCGAATTTTCTAACAACGCCTTCCTGAATAATGATGGATTACCTATTGGGTTACCGATTAATACCGCCGGTGTATTAGACGCAGCTAGTACGTTTAGCGGTAATGGTGATAATAGCGTAGAGATTTTTCAATCGGTGTTAGCTGGTAGCGACGATCCTCAAACACTACCTGCTTTCGCTGACGGTACTCCTTACTATATTAGTGGCAAACTGGATATTGACAATGATTTGGAAATTAAGCCCGGTGCTACCTTTGAGTTTAATCAAGATGTGCGAATTGAAGTGGCCGGAAGTGATGGCTCATTGGAGGCGGTTGGTACCGCCGATAGTGTAATTACTTTCACGGCTCGCGATCAATCAGACGGATGGTTAGGTATCGTTTTCTTTACCAACACTACTGCTAATAAATTAATATACACGGATATATCTTACGGTGGTCGTGCTAGTTTTGGATCAGGCGTGGACCCCGCTAACATTGGAATTGACTTCTCGGGCAAAGCAGCTATTGAGAATTCTACGATTACCAACAGCGCCGGACACGGAATATACTTAGAAAATAGTGGCGAGATCACCAATGCCGCCGGCACTGAGTTGACCACAAATCAGGAGGTAGTTGATATTAACACCTTCTCCGATAATGCCTCGGGTGAAACCAATCTACCTTAAGGTAAACTTAACAAGGGGGGAAATAAAATCTTTCCTCCCTTCTTCTCTGTCTTGGATTGATCATTTTTATTCCTAAAATTTACTAAAACAATTCTTTGATATTAAACTAACAGAACCATGAAAAAACTATGCACAATCATTGGAATACTCACTATGTTGGGTTATTCAGCTATGGCACAAAGCACCGTCCGGGTAGACGGTGGTAGCGCAGGCAACTTAGCCTACGAAGAAGGTGATAAAATCTTTCTAGCTGGTATTAGCTTTGGCTACTACGGATACGGATTAGCAGGAAGCCGGTCTTTAAGTCTACCGCCTCTCACGGCTGCGCTTGAATTCGGGATTCATGAATATATTAGTGTAGGGCCTTATGTGGGCTACATGAGTTGGGATTACCGTAATCTGGGATTTAACTACGGATGGGATTTTCTGGCAGTGGGAGCTCGCGGCTCGTTCCACTACGTCCCTCTCATCAATGAAGCTCTCGATCTAAGCTTAAATGAAGAAAAACTGGATTTCTATGTTACACTTCTACTAGGATTGGAGTTTCAAACGTATAATGGGCCCGATGGTGTCCTTAGCGGTGCTAATTCTACTAATTTTGTCTTAGGTCCCGTACTTGGCTTTAAGTATAAGTTTAATGATAAATTTGGAGCTTATTTTGAAGGTGGGCGCGGAGCTTTCGGCTACGGTACTATTGGAGTGGCTATCCATTTTTAATACATACATCATCAACGAAAAAAGGCGAGCTATCCAGTTCGCCTTTTTTCATATTATTGGTTCTTAAGATTAACGGCTAACCCACTTCATTAATGAGCCATATTACGAAGAACACAATACCTGCGATCCATGCTATTGAAGAAAGTACCCAGAATATGGTACCAACTGTTGATACCCCTCCGATAATTGAGAGAATTAAAGCAACTCCAAAGAAAATTAGTGCCAGCTTTAGATTACGGTCTATTTCGTTTTTCTCCTCAGGAGCAGCATTTTTGAATTCCTTGGTAAGCGTTTTTATTTCCTTTCTCAACTCCTTGCGTTTGGCTCTCACCTCTTTCTTGGTGAGCTGATCATTTTTCATCTCTTTCGCTAACTGTTGAGTGCGGGTAACACTTTCCTTTAAAGCAGGATTGTTACTTTGCTCAACAATGGTGGAAATCTGCTGCTGAGCTTCTTCCATTTTAGTAGCAACATCCTCGCTAGAAATCTCTTCTATCTCTATGGAAGCTTCTAAAGTGCTTTCCTTCACTGGTTCGGCAGAAGGTTTCTCTACCGGTTTAGTTGTTTGTTTGAAATAGTAAGAGTTACCGTAAGCAATTTTACTGGATTGACAACTCGAGAAAAGAAAAGTAGCAGAAAGTAGTAAAACTCCTGCCCAAAGCATAAACTTGATGTACATAGTAGTTGGTTTAGTTAGTGAATAATCTAAATATAAACACTTTCGCAATAAGGCACCAAGCGATAGTCCTTAATTTGCCCTTAGAGCCAAGTGACCAAATTAAAATCTTGCTGGTGGGCTAATAGCTCGTTCTGGGGAAATACGCGAAACCCATACTCGTACACTCCGGAAAAAGTGACTTGTGTTTTACAGATGTACTTCACTACAGTGCCTGCATCTTCGGGAACTGGCGTTCCGTCGCTCAGCTTGTTTACTTCCTTCTTATCCAGTGTATCCACTAATACTACCTTATTCTTTCCGTTCACTCGACGGGAAATGAGTAGTTCTACGTCCACATCTTGGGGCTTAAGATCCCGGATGTCTAGAAATATTTCAGCTTTAAACTGTTCACCTAACGGAAGCGGATCATTCGCAAAATCATAAACGGATTTTTCCAGTACTCTAATTTGATTCCATTCACTAGAAACCTTCCCTTTCCACTCCGCAAGCTTTTTAGCCCCTTTATAGCTCGACTGACTGATCTTTTTATGCTGCTCATCTAATTTATGGTAAAAGCGTTCATGGTAATCATCCATCATACGCTTCATCGTAAATTCCGGTGCAATGTAGGAGATCGTATTCTTCATTCGCTGCACCCACTTTTCCGAAACTCCGTTGCTATTCCGTTCGTAGTACTTCGGAATCAGCTCGTTCTCTAACAAAGCGTAGATGGTTGCTGCATCCAGTTCGTTTTGTACATCCTGATTTTCGTAAGCGCGTTCTTCTGGGAGAGCCCATCCAGCATCAGGACGATAGCCCTCAGCCCACCAGCCATCCAGCACACTCAGGTTCATGGTACCGTTCAGAGTCGCTTTCATACCGCTTGTACCCGAAGCCTCTAACGGACGAGTGGGCGTATTGAGCCAAACATCTACTCCTTTTACCATTCGGCTGGTCAACTCCATATCGTAGTCTTCCAGAAATACTACCTTACCTAAAAACTCCGGTTTACTGGATACTTCTACAATCCCCCGAATTAGTTCCTGTCCACCCTGGTCGGCGGGGTGAGCTTTACCGGCAAAAATGAACTGCACCGGACGCTCGGGATTGTTAACAATCTTGGCTAGACGATCAATATCCCGAAATAGTAGCTGCGCCCGCTTATAAGTAGCGAAACGACGAGCAAAACCGAAAATCAGCGTATCCTCATTGAAAGAGTTGATGATATTTAACGTTTTTTGGGGCGACTCGTGTCGTTCCTGCATACTTCGTTCTACGCGGTTTTTTACCGTTTCAATAAGTTTTTTCTTCAAACCCCGCTTCAGATTAACCAATTCTAAATCATTGACCGACTGAATTTTCTCCCAGTACTTCACCTGGGATTGGTTCTTAAGGAAATTTCTGCCAAAAGTCTTGGCATAGAGCTCCTGAAACTCCTGAGAGGTCCAGGTGTAGTAATGCACTCCGTTGGTGACATAACCAATGTGTAGCTCTTCCGGCTCAAAGCCAGGATACAGCTGCTGAAACATATTTCGGGATACTTCCCCGTGGATTTTACTCACCCCATTTACCTCTTGACTCAGGTTCACTGCTAGATGGCTCATAGAAAACTCCTCATCCCGATTGTCAGCATCAATACGACCCAATGCCATAAACTTCTCCCAAGGAAGGCTCATAGAGTTGGTGTAATCAGATAGGTAGGGCCAGAGCATGGCTTCAGCAAAGCTATCGTGACCGGCTGGCACCGGAGTGTGCGTAGTGAACAAAGACGAAGATCGTATGACCTCTACGGCTTGAGGAAAGGTAAGCCCTTCTTTTACCAGCATGCGCAGTCGTTCCAAACCATTAAAGGCCGCGTGACCTTCGTTTAAGTGACATATGTCCGGAGTGACACCAAGCTTTTGCAAAGCTCGCATTCCACCAATACCTAACAGCAATTCCTGTTTTAGCCGATTTTCTCGGTCGCCCCCGTACAAATGGTGGGTTATAGTCCGGTCACTCTCCTGGTTTTCTTCAATATCAGCGTCTAACAAGTACAAAGGAATTCTCCCCACCTGGGCTTTCCATAGCTTGGCAAAGAGAATCCGTTCCGGCAAATCTAACTGAATTTTTACCCAAGCTCCCTCCTCATCACGTACAGGTTCAATGGGCAAATAGGTAAATCGCTGGGGATCATACAGTGCTAACTGTTCGCCATAATGCGATAGGCCCTGACGGAAGTAACCGTACCGGTATAGCAAGCCCATAGCTACCATATCTACATTCTCGTCGCTCGCCTCTTTAAGATAGTCACCGGCCAGCACTCCTAGTCCCCCTGAATACAGTTTGAGTGAAGAGTGTAATCCGTATTCCATACAAAAGTAGCCGATCTTGAGTGGCGAGCGCCGCTTTTTCTCACCCATATACTTCTTGAACATTGCTTCTACTTCAGAAAGCTGTTTCATAAAGGCACCGTTCTCTAACAGCTTTTCGTAATGTTGATAATCCAAGTTATCCAGTAGAGCTATGGGATTCTGACGGTACTTTTCCCACTTTTCCGGATCAATGCTGCGAAATAGATTGATGGCATCGTAATTCCAGGACCACCATAAATTTTTGGAAAGCTCTTCCAGTCCTTTTAGCTTTTCGGGAATCTGAGATTGTATGTACAACCGCCTCCAGTGCGGAGTGGTGCCTTCGGGAGCAGTAAGTTGGCTCATAATTATTTATACTTTAAACAGTAGTTGGTGAATAAATTAATATTAATGTCGTGGTTGTCTTAGGTGTTGGATTAAGGAGCAACGGGTTGAGTAGCCTGGTCGAACTCTTCAATAAGCTTACCCATCCGAATTATTTCCGCAACATTCCAGGCCTGAGAAATGGCCCCGCGCGGAGCATGGGGGGCATCGCCATCATAAATCTCTGAGATACTGCTGATACCGTGTTCTGGCATCGTTTCTTCAAACCCCCGATACAGGGAAGTAACGTAAGGGAGAGCTTTGTCCCTTTCATGTATTTTCAGGTAGGCTTCTACGTAGTGCCCTGTGAGCCAAGGCCAAACCGAACCCTGATGATAAGCCATGCGCCGTTCAGCCTGAGTCCCTTGATAGGTACCTTTGTACTTTTCGTCCTTGGGTGATAAACTTCGCAGTCCTCGGGGAGTTAACAGGTGATCTTCGACTACTTCCAGAACACTTCTTATTTGAGAATCACTGATTGGAGAATAAGGTAATGAAGCTGCCAAAACCTGGTTAGGTCGTACCGACCAGTCTTTTACTTTCTGATTGCTGGAGACAACATCAGCCAGATACCCCCGCTCTTCTTTCCAGTAAAGCTTCTGGAAAGACTGTTTGATTTGTTCTGGAACTGCTTTCCACTCACTAAGTATTTTTTTGCCTTCGGTAGATCTTGGGCCAGCGATATCCAGTGTAAAGCAAACTGCATTATACCATAAAGCATTAACCTCAACCGGAAATCCCGCACGAGGAGTTACTGGTTTACCATCTACGTAAGTATCCATCCAAGTAAGGGCTATTCCTTCAGCCTCACCCGAAAGGAGTCCGTTTTCCTGCATTTTTATGTTGTATTCGGTTCCATCGCGATAGCTTTCCAGTATTTCTCGCATCGCTTTGCCGTACGTTTTCCAAACTGCCTGCCGGTCTCCCGACCGTTGGGTGTAATGCTGTAAAGCCCAAAAGAACCAAAGCGGAGTATCGATAGCTTCGTAAGAAACCTGAGAATCATTGTATTTCCAGAACGGGAAAAATGCTCCTTCCCGATACTTCAACATGGTATCTAGAACTGCCTTAAAGCTTTTCAGATCTTCGTGAATAAGCGATAATCCGGGAATAGCAATAAATGCGTCTCTCCCACCCCGCCGGTAGCGTTGGTAGCTAGCAATCACGTCGGTACGATCGTACTTGCGGGCCTCCGGAGTACTGCGGGTTTTTAACACAAATTGCTCAGCCGATACCTTCAAACAGTTCTCAAAGGAACTTCGGGCGGTACGCTTACGGGTCTGATTATTAAACATCCGCAGTAAGTTGGCGGACTTAATTATCTCGGGGCCACCGGTAAATAGCACTACATCACCCTTGTTGGCCTGTACTTCAAAGTAGCCAGGTACATACAAGTCTTCCTGGTACTGCCCCCCTAACTCATAGTCTTCACTATACTCAATATTATAGTACCAATTACCGGATGCAATAAAGTTGCTATCGTTACCAACCTGCATGAAAAAGGGCTGATAATCGGGATAGTACTGAATGCTTATTCCATCTTCTACGGTATCGTAGTTGCCCTGAATATCCTCATTGACACGACTCAACTGGTTAACATTACGGAAGGCTAAGAATGGATGCAACCGAATGGTAATCTCCTGGGGAGCTTTTTCAACAATGTATCGCATTAGAATACGATGTTCGTGCTCAACCAGCAAAAACTCCCGAGTAATTACAACATCACCAATCCGGTAAGTAGATTTTGGAATAGGATCAGCTGAAAAATCACGCATGTACATGTACCCATTGGGGCTGTACTGGTTAGGATACTTGTGTACCCCAAGGTTAAAGGTAGCTCCGCCTACTACAACAGTTTCATCTAATGAAGAAAGAAGCACGTGCACTCCCTCCAGTCCAGGTTGGGGAGCAACGAGTAGCCCGTGGTAACGCTTGGTGTTACATCCGATAATGGTGGTAGATGAATAGGCTCCGGATTTATTAGAGCGGATTACCTCTTTACTAAGCGAATAGGAAAGATTAAGTAGTTGCTTTTTATCGAACTGAATGTAACTCATTCAATAGTATTAGTTTGGTTCTAGTAGAAAAATCCACCTACTCAATTAAAGGCGGTAAGATAGTGCATTCGACTGGCCAAAATGCGTACTGAGTAAATTTTTTAAAAACTTGGGTTGGCCTTAAAATAACAGTAAAATAGTTACTGAAAATACTGATTATTAGCAAAAAAGTTTCTGTTTATACGGAAAATTGATAATCCTACTATCGGTAAATTTTTGCTCTTCATTACAAAGTGAGAGAATTAAATATAAAATATTCTAAATTATCTTAGAATATGTTAATCAATTGAAATATTTATTGTTACTTCGCACTCAACTTCCCTACATATTCCTGATCTGCCCCCTATATTAGCGTTTCAGAAATTAGAGTATGACTCAGTATTCACAGTTTGTGCTTTCCGAAGCCAATTCGGTGGCCCATCATTTTTTGGCCGATCTACGTCGACCGGAAATCCAGTCAAGCCGAATGCGTTTCCGAAGAAATTTAGAGAGAATCGGGGAAGTTCTAGCCTACGAACTATCTAAAGTTTTATCCTACGAAAGCCGGCAAATTCCAACTCCTTTGGGTACAGCTCAAACTTCTGTGTTAAAACAACAACCAGTACTCATTTCAGTATTGAGGGCTGGCTTGCCCTTGCATCAAGGAGTGCTGAATTATTTTGATCAGGCAGATAACGGATTTGTAGGTGCTTACCGCCACGCAGACCAAGCTGCCCCCTCGGGTTTTAGTATTCAGTTTGACTACGAGAGCATTCCCCATTTGCAAGACCGCCCACTGATACTTATTGACCCGATGTTAGCCACGGGAAGAACCTTGGTGAAAGCGGTTAAAGAACTGAAGCGATACGGCAAGCCAAATCAGATTCACATACTAAGTGTTATTGCGGCACCCGAAGGCATACAAAACTTAAAAAATGAACTGAAGGAAAATTTCTCGCTTTGGTTAGGTGCCATTGATGACCATCTTAACGAAAAAGCTTATATCGTTCCTGGCTTAGGAGATGCCGGTGACTTAGCTTTTGGTTCCAAAAAATAAACTGCTTTAATGATAGAAAACATAGGAATACTCTTAGGGGGTTTAGTGGTTCTAATTGCCGGTGGAGAGTTTCTGGTACGAGGATCGGTAAGTATTGCTTTACGGTTAAAAATTTCCCCGCTGGTAGTAGGGCTTACGGTAGTTGCTTTCGGCACATCGGCTCCGGAACTATTTATAAGCGTTCAGTCCGCTTTGTCGGGAAGTCCCGACATTGCAATGGGAAATGTAATCGGTTCAAATATCTGTAATTTGGGGCTTGTATTAGGGCTTACCGCTTTTATCACTCCAGTTCCGGTACAAAAAGACACTATGCGCATTGACTGGCCGGTAGCAATGGGAAGTTCTTTACTCCTCTTCGGCCTAGTCCAAGGTAATCTCATCACCCGCTGGGAAGGGATTTTATTTATTTTTATCCTAGCTATTTATACTTTTTTTGTTATTTGGAAATCACGTAAGGAGACCAAGAGCCTTCAAGCCCAGGCCGGCGATCTGGACTTACCAGATGAGCCAACAGCTAGTCTCTGGAAGGATCTTCTTTTCCTGTCTATTGGAATTGTCGGACTCACGCTCGGATCGAACTGGTTTGTGTACGGTGCTAAGGAGTTAGCCATGGCTATCGGCGTTAGCGAACGGGTCGTAGGCATTACTGTAGTAGCTTTGGGTACTAGCCTACCGGAATTAGCCACTGCCGTAGTAGCTGCGGTCCGTAAAGAGACGGACATTGCAATGGGCAACCTTATTGGTTCAAACATTTTCAACATTCTTTCTATTTTAGGTTTCACCAGCATTATTTCCGAGATTCAGGTGAATGATCTGATTATTCGCTCCGATATGATCTGGATGCTGCTGGTGACGTTCGTTATATTTCCAATGATGCTCTCTCGCCGAAAGATTGATAAAATTGAGGGGTTCATTTTATTAGGATTCTACGGTTACTATATTTTTTCGGTGTTTAGCCCCTAATTTCCTTATCCTAATCTACCATGCGGTACCTCTACGTTTTTCCTCATCCCGATGACGAGTCTTTTGGTCCGGCAGGAGCCATGCACCACCAGCTTCAACAGGGTCACGAAGTATTTTTACTAACACTTACCCGCGGAGGAGCAACCAAGCAGCGACACCGACTGGAGTTAAGTATTGAAGAAATGGGTAAGGTGCGTTACCGCGAGATGCTAGAAGTTGAAAAAACACTGGGCCTGACCGGCATGACCGTACTGGACTTACCCGATAGTGGCCTGAAATACATGGACCCTCGGGAGATTGAGAGGGTAGTCATTGACCATATTCGGGAAATAAAGCCCGATATACTGGTTTCTTATCCAGTGCATGGCATCAGCGGATTTCACGACCACCTCGTGATGCATGCTGTTGCCAAACAGGTTTTCTTGACCTTGCGCGATGAAGGCGTACCTTATCTGAAACGATTGGCATTTTTTACCATTCTTTATAAAGGCGACGGAAACTTTAAGAAAGGCGATGATTTTATTATGAAACAGTCACTACCCGAAGAAATAGACTGTTTGGTAAGACTCAACGAAGCCAATATTGATGCACTGAAAGCCTCTTTGGATTGTTATAAGACCTACCAACGAGTTATAGAAAAAGTACAGGTGAAAGAAATGATTGGTGATGTAGTTCATTTTGAGTTGTACCAAGAATCATTTGATCCAAACCTCAGCGATCTGGCTGATCAGTTACCGGAATAGTTTTTTCTGTATTACAACTTTCTTATCTCTGCCGGGTTAATCCCACATGGTAAAACCCTCTTTTGACTATTCTCAGGACTTCGGCAAGATCAACGTCCGGGAGCAACCGGAGCTGTACCAGATTGGTAGAGGTGAGCAAGGTGTGCTGTCGGTAGAGCCCTATAAATCAGAGATTTTACCCTTCTGGCGTTTTAAAGATCCTGAAACAGCTCTTGAATCTTCTCAAAAGATTTACCAACTCTTTCTAAACTATCTGGAACAGGATGATTTTGTAGGAGCCGATATGGCCCGGAAGTTTCTACAGATGGGATATACCCGAGCCCGACGATACGCCAATTACCCCGGCGGAAAGAAATATGCAACCAATCCTCAAAAAGCGCCTAATCCCAAGGCAGTACAAGCAGCGAGACGAAATATACTTCCTCGTCATCACGATCCCATCAAAGCCGAAGCGGCCCAAATCTTTAAGAATGTATGGGAGCAGGCTAAAAAACACTCTAAGTATCAGACTTTAAAGGAAGAACACCGACGAAAATATTCTACTCCCTGAAATCTTCCGAATAGGTTTTAGCATTCTCACTCTAAATCATTGAATAGCCGAAAAGCTTTCGTTATTTTCAAGGCTTAAGCTGAATACTACCTATGAGAATTATTTCTTCAATTATTACCGGCGCGATAGGAGCATTTGCTGTGTTTTCCTGTCAGCCTACTTCTTCTCCTCTTTCTGATGAAGCTCAACAAGGGCTGGGTACATTAGAAGTGATGGAAGGATTTAGGGTGGAGTTATTTGCTTCTGAGCCGCTGATAGCTGACCCGGTAGCTATGGAGATTGACGAGCAGGGACGTCTCTACGTTGTCGAGATGCACGGTTACCCTTTGGATACCGAGGGTTCAGGCAAAATAAAGCTATTGACCGATACCGATCAGGACGGATTGCCGGACAAAAGCACTATTTATGCAGAAGGACTGATTTTACCTACAGGCATAATGCGCTGGAAACAAGGCGTGCTGGTTACTGATGCCCCCGATGTGCTGTATTTTGAAGATACCGACGACGACGGAGTAGCTGATGTTCGTGAAGTTATACTCACAGGATTTGCTCGATCCAACCCACAGCATAACCTCAACAGTCCGGTTTACGGATTAGATAACTGGATCTATCTGGCTCACGAAGGAACTGTCTCCACCAAGTTTTTTCATGATCAGTTCGGTGGTGAGGGTGAAGAGATTCGCTACCCTTCGCACCCAGACGTTCGCTTACCAGTAAATGCAGGTGGACTCAACGTACGCTTTCGTCCCGATATTCAAGCGCTGGAAATGATGTCGGGCGAATCGCAGTTTGGTCATACATTTGATACCTGGGGGCATCAGATACTAAACAGTAATGCTCACCACCTCTTCCACGAGGTGCTACCCTACCGATACATTACCCGAAATCCTAATCTGAGTTTGCCCTACGCAGTAGCGTATCTTCCCTCCTACGGCCCAGGAGTAGAGGTCTTTCCGATCACCCAAAATCCTGAGCATCAGTTGCTCACCGATGTTGGCACTATTACTTCTGCCTGCGGCGTAACCTGGTATCAGGGTGGTATCTTTCCTGAGACATTTAAGCAAGTTACTTTCGTCGCTGAGCCAGTACACAACTTGGTTCATGCTGACGTAATCAAGTCTAAGGGAGCTACCTTCACTGCCGAGCGACTATTACCGGAAAAGGAATTTCTGGCATCTACTGATAGTTGGTTTCGTCCGGTGAATTTTTATGTTGGTCCCAATGGTGGGCTGTACGTAATTGACTACTACCGTCAGATTATTGAACACCCGGAGTGGATGAGTGAAGAAATTAACCGATCAGGAGCACTTTATAATGGTACTGATCAGGGGCGAATTTACCGAATTGTTCCTGAAGGAAAATCAACCGATAGTTTCTTAAACCAATTGTCCCTGAACCAAAAATCAGATGAAGAACTGGTTGCCTTCTTGGAGCACGACAACCTTTGGTGGAGAAAAACCGCCCAGCGGTTGCTCGTAGATCGAAAGCCCGAAGAAGCAGTCAGTGCTTTACGAGCAATGGCTACGGAAGGCCGTACTCCACCCGGAAGAGTACACGCTCTGTGGACTTTGGAAGGAATAGATCAGCTCACGCAGAGAGAAATTGAATCGGCTTTACAAGATTCGGAGGCCGGAGTAAGAGAGAATGCCATTAAGCTAGCCGAAATGTACTGGGACAAACACCCCGACTTGCAGCAGCGTATTCTCTCTTTACAGAACGATCCTGACCCAAAAGTGCGTTTTCAGTTACTTTTAACGCTGGGATCACTGGAAAATCCGAAAGCGACTCAGGTACGGGAAGCGCTACTATTACAAGATATTTCCGACGAATGGGTTCAGTACGCGGCCCTGAGTTCAACTCAGCCAGCGTCAACCTGGCTCACTTTTGCACAAAGAAATCTCACTGAAAACCAGAATGAAAGCACCATAACTTTCTTGAATAAGGTAGGAAACCAGATCAGTCAATCAGAGGAAATTGCCGAGGTACAAAAACTAATTCAACAGGCTTCCGGGGGTGACTCCCGTGATAGCTGGTGGCATGCTGCGCTGCTAGAAGGTTTGGCTCAAGGGCTAAGAGAATCTGATGCCATTTCGTCCAATCTAATTGCAGAAAAAAAACTCCTGCTGAAGAACATTCGTCCGAACTGTGATCCCGATCTGCGCCAGGCTAGTTTGATGGTGCTTACTAAATTAGGGCAATTGCCCCCATTTGAGTCCCGCCAGGCTACTATCCGTGCTAGGGAAGCCGTTACTTCAACTTCGGCATCTCCCGGATGGCAGAAAGATGCTTTGGTATTTTTAGGCATTGAAAATCCTGACCAGTACCAGAATGAGTTTGTAGCGATGCTCAGCCCAACCTATCCTAGCGAGATTCAGCAGGAGGCTCTACAGAGCCTGAGTAAAACCGAAGGGACAACTCCCTGTAGTATTTTACTGGAACGTTGGGCTTCACTCACTCCCTCAGTCCGTGACCAGGCAATCAATGTTTTCATGAAGGGTGCTGACCGAACTCATATATTATTGGCCGCTGTACGAGAAAATCAGATTGATCCGTCTATTGTTGGCTGGCGCCGTACTGTTCATCTAATGAACCACGATGATGAAAGCATCAGAACTACTGCTCGTAGCATTTTTGCTGGCAACGAGATTTCGGGTGAGTCAGCTGAGAAATATATACCTTATTTGACCAAGGAGGGCAATATTGTAAATGGTGAAGCAGTATACCAACGTAGTTGTGCAACCTGTCATCAATTGAAGGGGCAGGTGGGAACTGCCTTCGGGCCGGACCTATCTACGGTAAAAAATCGTTCTAAGGAAGCTATTCTGTTGGATATTTTGATGCCTAATCGCTCTATTGCCGATGGCTACGAACTTTGGGAAGTAGCGCTTAGCGACGGCACGACCCAATCTGGAATTATTTCGTCTGAAACCCCCGCCACTATTACACTAGCGGACCTTGCGGGAAATGAAACAACGATACCCCGCAACTCAATCTCCCATTTAACTGCTCTGTCTTATTCTGGTATGCCCGAAGGGTTAGCGAATCCTCTTAGTGAAGAAGAAATGAACGATTTACTGACTTACCTCAAACAAATTTGAGAGACAACAATTTTTAGTTACTAAGGCAGTTTGCCATCATTCGGCAATCATCATTGTTATTAATCTATCTCTGAACTTTATCATGTTTACCGGAATTGTCGAAAACCTTGGCCAGATTGTTAACATCACTAGTGAAGGTGAGAATAAAAATTTTGAAATATTCAGTAGTATTGCCTCAGAACTCCGGGTAGACCAGAGTTTATCGCACAATGGAGTGTGTTTAACCGTAACTGAGGTACTCGGATCTACCTATAAGGTTACAGCCGTAAAAGAAACTCTGGAAAAAAGCAATCTTGGGCGACTGACCAACGAATCTCAGGTGAACCTAGAGCGTTGTATGCCCGCTAAAGGTCGCTTTGACGGACACATTGTGCAGGGACACGTAGACCTGACGGGAACTTGCAAATCGATAGAAGACCAAAACGGAAGCTGGTTATTTCGCTTTTCTTACCAACCATCTTCCCCCGATCAAATCGTTGTTGAGAAGGGGTCTATCACCGTAAACGGGGTGAGCCTAACCTGTTTCGATGTCTCAGATTCTGGCTTCAGTGTTGCGATTATTCCCTACACTTACGAACATACTAACTTTCGTAACCTTCAGCCCGGCGACACAGTTAATCTCGAGTTTGATATTATTGGAAAATATATCAGTAAGATCCTTCGGCAACAGTAATCCGAAAATTAGCGATAACGAACGGGCAAACCTGCCACAAGACGACCTCGATACCGTTGGTACAACTGGTAAATTAACCACGCCAGTATGACTCCAATAAACGCCCCTACAATAATATCTAGCGGGTAATGAACGCCCACGTAAATTCTACTATAAGAAACCACTGCAGCCCATACAAAGCCTACTGCAAACCAGGAGCTCCAACTGCTGAGAAATAACCAAAGCGCAGCGGCTAAACCAAAGGAATTTGCAGCATGCGAGGAGACAAAGCCGTACTGCCCGCCACACCCTTTTACCAGATGAACAAAATTTGCAATAGATGGACTATGGCAGGGGCGTAAGCGCTCAAAGGTTGGTTTCATAAAACCGGAGGTAAGCTGGTCGCAAGCCGCAATAATTACGGCCAAAATTAAAACGATTCGTACTCCTTCCCAGCCGTATTTTATGACAATACCAATCACGAGAATACCGTATACCGGAAACCAAGTATATTTGTTAGTAATCCAGTACATAACGGGATCAAGCCAAGTAGTATGAAAGCTATTGAGCCATAGAAAAAATTGCTGATCGGCTTCCAGAATTGATTCAATCATTTACCGAACACAAATGTGGTTGACAACAAAACGCGATACTGGGAGCTATTAAGGTCTTACTGACAAAAAATTAAGCAAAAGAAGCTATAAGCCTAGACCGTTCCGGAAAATAAACTGGTCATAAGCGGTCTGGAATGCTTCTACCTCCGGTGATAACTCAACTGCGTATTCATAACAAGTAAGAGCATCAGCTAAAAGATTGTTTTGTTCATAGAAAGAAGCCAATATTAGTTTATCCAAAGCACTCTCTTCCCCAGTAAACACTAATTTTAGCTCTTGTAGCTCTTGCTCAATTAGCTCGGATTCGTCGGGAGTCATGTGCTTAATACCGTAGCTACTAGACTGAATATCCTTTTGATTTTTCTTCTGCACACTCACTATAAGCAGTCGTTCAGAAGCAATTGGTCCCTGATTGAAATCAAGCCAAAGCTTGGTGTCATCAGCATCCTTTACCATCAGTACTTCATCAAACATATTCTTAAAAACCACCTCATAATCATCTGATATTTGCTCCTCATCAATCCAGCGTAAGACCACTTCCGGGCTATAAACATCTACTGAGTTAGGTAAAAACATTTTTAACTGGCGGTTTTCAATCGAGCGAGTGGTTTCTTTAGCGGTACTCTCAGCATTGGTAATCGAATTGACGTAGGCATTGGCATACTTTTCGGCTACTTCTGAAGTATTCCCCCGCATTCGTTGATGTAGACGAGATACTTCGTAAGTTCCGGATTTGGAGTATGATAATGTTTTACCACTGCGGTGTACAAGCCCCAGATAACCTTCTTTTTCAATCTTTACTAAGTGTTCTTCCGAAAGTTTTAAGCCAATTTCAACGGGACGCCACTCCTTCTCTTCCACAGTGCGATAAAATACCAAACCATCATGAGCAAGTACATTGAAAGAATAAATATCGTTTTGCCCTTGTGAAGAAAGACAGGACAGACTTAGTATAAAACAAAACAGTAGACTTTTCATTGGTAGAAATCAATAACAGACAATAGTATAGGTTGGTTAGGCAAGTACATGTATTAGTAATAAAAGTTTTAAGCTAGTAGTTAAAAACTCAAAGAAGTTGGTGTACTTTTCTATAAAAGTATGAAATTAGAACGTATAGTAAAACATTTTAAGTATCTTTTGCTTGGTTAAAACAAATAATTATTTATTAAGTTCAATTTTGGTAATTACACACCTCAATATAATGCAAATTATATTCAAGGCTGAAGTTCAAACTGTGAGAACCAGAAAAGTATTACTATCACCTGAATAAGCTGTACTATTTAGCAGGTATTCCTGTCTCAATGAACCCTAGTCGTTTAATATACTAATTTTTTTGAATTGAACCCGTACTTTTCCATTCAATTAACTTTCTTAGTAAGAATTTACTACTCTTAGCCATGAGACGTAGAAAATTAACTACTGAACAGTATGTAAAAGAAATTAAGTCGGGTAACCGCTTTACACTTAGCCGGGCAATTACGCTAGCCGAAAGCCAACTGATTCAGGATCAAAGTATTGCAAAGGAAGTCATTGATAGGTTACTTTCTACCACTGGCCATTCTGTCCGGATTGGCATTACCGGTGTACCGGGAGTAGGTAAAAGCACATTCATTGATCAGTTTGGTATGCTCTTAATACACGAGGGGCACAAGGTGGCCGTACTCAGTGTTGATCCAAGTAGCCAGCAGTCAAAAGGAAGCATATTAGGCGACAAAACCCGGATGAATCAGCTAAGCTTGCACCCAGATGTTTATATTCGGCCTACTGCAGCTGGAAGTCATCTGGGGGGGGTAGCCCAGCAAACCCGAGAGGCTATTTTACTCTGCGAAGCAGCAGGATACGACATCATTATTGTTGAAACCGTAGGGGTTGGGCAGTCCGAAACGATGGTTCGACACATGACTGACTTCTTTCTATTACTTATGCTGGGTGGGGCAGGAGATGAACTTCAGGGAATGAAACGCGGTATTATGGAAATGGCAGATGCTATAGCTATCAACAAAGCCGACGGAAATAATTTAGATCAAGCCCAAACAGCGAAGCGTAATTACGAACAAGCATTGCATTTGTTTTCACCCACCAATGGAAAGCTGAGTCCAAAAGTATTTACCTGTTCAGCTTTAGAAAACTACGGCCTACACGAAATATGGCTGTTTATTAAAGAGTTTATTAACTACGGCAAAGAGACTCGGTATTTTCAGCTACACCGCCAGCAACAACAACAATACTGGCTAAAGGAGCTGATTAATCAACAACTCACCCATGACTTCTTTCAGCAGGAAAAGATCAAGCAAATGCTACCCCAGATTCAAAAAGATGTAACTGATAGTAAGATAACCCCTCGAGAAGGTGCTGAACGCCTGCTTAAAGCTTACTACCGTAGTTAGCTCTTTAGTGAGCCAACTACATCAAAGCGAGCTTCAACCTGTGCTGGTGTTGGCATTTGCTGATACTGCATCAGATGCTCCAAAGCAGCCATTTCCTTGTCTCGCTTTACTCCCAGTGCTGCCACAACTGCACCATCTTTCACGTAATAGGCAAGGAATTGTTGATCTTCAACCGAACCATCGTAGATAACGCGGTCGAAATCCTCTACATGTCCAACGTAACGGAAATTCGTGCCCTGTTGCGCAGTCCAGAAAAAAGGCACACTTTGGTATGCTTCTGATTTCCCGGCCATGTTTTTTCCGGCTACACGTCCCTGCTGACAGGCGACTCGCCAATGTTCAATCCGGGTGGGTTGCTTGCGATAAGGAAACTGGGCAATATCTCCGGCAGCGTAAACATCGACCAGCGATGTTTGTAATTGCTCGTTCACTACTACTCCTCCATCTTCAGCCTTCTCAATGCCCTCAAACATATCGGTGGCTGGTTTTACTCCAATGCCCACTACTACCAATTCAGCCGGAATGGTTTTTCCGTTCTCTAGAATCACTTCTTCTACCTGTCCGTTGCCCTTAAATGCTCGGGCTTTGGTCTCCAATTCAAAGTGTATTCCACTTTCATCGTGCAGTTTCCGAATTAGCTTTCCCACGGGTTCACCCCAGCGGCTAGCAAACGGCACTTTTTCGGGAGAAACTACCGTAATTTCGCAATCCAGCTTCTGCAAACTCATAGCAGCTTCAAGACCAATGAATGAACTACCGATAATGGCCACATTTTTTACCTCCTTGGCTCGGTCTCGTATTCGCCTACTATCCTCCATGGATCGTAGGGTAATCACCCCCGGCAGGTCGGAACCGGGAACTGAAAGGGTATTGGCTTTTCCACCAGTACACAGAAGCACCTTATCGTATTGCAGCCGGTTGCCATCAGCAAACTCAATCTGTTTATTAGCGGTATTGACCGAAGTAACTTCAGCATGGAGTCGCTCGATACCGTGCTGAGTGTAAAAATCATCGGGTCGTAGCGGCATCCACTCCTCCGGGGCTTCATCCTGTAAATATTCTTTGCTGGCATTGGGCCGGTCGTAGGGAACTTCGTCTTCAGCACTAATCATTACAATTCGTCCGGTAAACCCTGCTTCTCGCATAGATTCTACCGCGTACGCAGCGGCCGCTCCGCCTCCCACTACGGCGTAAACCTGTCTATCTGAATCATCTCTTGCTGACATTGTTGGAGTGGATCGGTCTGGAGCGTCTTGTGGTACCTTTACATAAATATTATCACCATCAACTCTTACCTCAAACGAGGGTAAGTCATCTAGTCCCGGAGGTTCACATTGCTTACCTTTTACATTGAAACAGGCATGGTGCCAGGGACATATAACCCGGTCGTGGAATAAAGCCCCGTCAACCAAAGGAGCTCCGTAGTGGGTACAGTAGGCACCAATAGCTTGATATTCCTTATTAGTATAAGTGAGCAATACATCTATTTCGCCCACCGTCACTTGTTTCATATCGCCTTCCTGGAAGTCTGAGGTAGAGGCCACCACTTCTTCGTGATAATTCATAAGAGGAGAAAATTAGATTCAAAAAAAAAGTAGAGTAGCAATACTCTTTGAGAGAACCAGACAGCGGATAAACTGTTTGCTAAAAGGAAATCACCGCTACCTCATCTTGGTAGACCCGATAAACTCGATGCCGACGATTAGTTTCCGAATATAAAAGTGCAACCTCATTCACGCTCTCCATAGGGCGATCGTTAATTAGCTGTCCTCGTTGATTGAATAGGTACGTAAATTCCTGAATCTTGTCAGTTAAGGCTATAATGTGGTTATCAGCCCCAAAGTTATAATACTGAACCGCTAGCTCATTTCGGGCTAGGGCTCCGGGAGTAAAGTATGACTGCTCGAACCATAACTGTCCTCTTTGATCAAGAACACTGAGTCGTTGATCATCCTGACGCACTAGAATGTACGTTTTCTCTAAGCGGTCGGGGCAAAGTAAGAAATGGGTAGCCGGGGCAGTACGAAGTTGTTGCTCCCGCTGAAGCAGTGACCCCAGTAAGTTAAGCTTTAAGAGCTCACCCTGATCCGTTACAGTGATAAGCTCAGTATCGGCAAACGAATTGCCTACCTGGACAAATACCGGATTATGGCAGGCCACTCCTAAGTCTACCGGAAAACCAGGGTAGGGCTCTCCCCTCCGGTTCAGAAGAAAAAGAAATCCGTTCTCTTGCAGCGCAACAATACAGTCTTTACCCCGTACCCGAAAATGCTGCGGGGCGGCCGATAGCGGAGCAGTCAGGGCCAGAGGATTCCAGCCGGACAGATTATCCCGATCAGCATTGTACATCCATATTTTCCCCGATTGATCGGTGATTAGAAACCGATAGTTCCCATCCTGTTCATAATCAAATACCGAGAGATACCGTACTCGGATACCACTAGGCAAATAAAGTGGGTATCCCGGAGCTTGTTCGCCGGTTCGGTCTGTAAAGTATAATACTGAATCGGTAGCGTACAGGTAGTGTTGCTGGTTATTGCCTGGGAGAGTTACAGAAACTACCTCACTTATAATTGATGCATCTAAAGAATCGGACCAGAGCACCGATTGTTTGACCGGGTTGAGCAAATGAACTACGTTGGCTCTATCTTGCACTAATACTTCCAGTTGCTGGCTGGTCGGATTCCGGATTACAAAAGGTTTAGTACGGATAAGCGTATCAACCCGTATCCGGCTAGTAGTTGAAAATCCGCTAGAGGCAACAGTCTGGAGCTGATTGGTAACCACCATACTGGTATAATACTCCTCCCCCGTAGCACTGAACTGTACGGCTACTTTATCTAGCTGATTTATTAGTATTTCCTGAGTTTGAGCCCACTCCGACCATTTTGGCGACAATGAGCGAGTCCAACTTTCTCGATAGCGAGGTAAGTTTACCAACAGGCTAAAATTTGCCGGATCTAGCGCGTTTTCCAAAAAACGGGCCTGTTGCGCTGACTTACTCCAGGTACTCTCGCTCACCTGGTCTGCGATCAAACGTTTCAGTGCATTCACCTGGTTAGAAAGTACAAGGTAAGATGAATCGTAAAAATAGAAGCACTCTGAAAAGTAGTCCTCTTCTCCCCTACCAACTCCGCCTAGCAGCAAGGCTGGTAAAGTCGGTTCATTCAAACGCTGGAGCGAATAACCAGCAAAATTTTCCTGAAAAGAGAGTGAATCAGAAGGACTAGACAATGGCAGCAATGCTTCTACCAGATCATCATAATCGGCAATTTCCAGCAAAATCAATTTATCACCCGGGGCTTCTCCGTTAGATTCTAAGTCTACGATACCAAACTCATTTCCAGCCCAGGATAGCCAGTCTGCCAACGGCTTGCCGGCCTTTTTGGAAAACTGCTGTTGCAGATTTTCATAATCCGTAGCATTAGTACGTAGTGCCTGAAACTGAGTATATCGTTGGGTCCAGTCTTGAGCATCAGAGAATGCCCACTGTTGTACTTGGGCAGTACGGTTAGGCAGGTAGTCGCTGAGGGCAAAGGGGCGAGCCGATTGTTCTCTGAAGGTAGCAAGGAAAAATTGCTCAGGTTCTACACCTTGAGTTGGGGTTAGCTCACTGAAACCACTGAAGAGCCACTGGTCATTTTCTACCGATATGTCTAGTAGCATAGTCTGACACATTTTTGCCGCAGTTAGCCCTCCGGAAGGAGTTGGAGTAAATACTGAAAACAAACTTTTTAGCTTATCAGCGTTTACAATTAAATCCCCCTGGTCTCGCTGGGAAAGGACATTATTCGCAAAAGTTAATCTCCAAGAATTGGATGAGATTTCAGTGCTCGACGCACGTCGAATTTGATCTTCTACCAGAAAAGGAGTAAAACTGCCGACAATAAAATTTTCGACTCGAATCCAGGAAAAAGTTATTCTTCTGGCGGGGTACTCCCACTCATGAATAGTTGTGCCCTGATACAGTCGATTTTCTGATTGCCACTTACCGGTTGAAAGCACATTTTGCTGCAATTTTGACCACTGGCCAACCTCATTAGGTTGGAGCTCAAAGTAAAAAGTGAAGCCCAGATCATCGTTTCCGGTAACCTGTCCGGCAACAAAGCAAGAGCGGTCATTTAACCAAGGAATGAGCGCTACACTATCCAAATTTTGCAACCCGATGGATACCGGCTGAACGTCTGGAGTTGAGGCAATAAGCTCTCCTAACGGCGTTTCCCGCATCCGGCTCCAATCAGTAGCAATCCGGTCAGAGTGATAAACCCAAAGAGCCTCTTCAGGCAATAACTGACCGATCGTGAGCGGTTCTTCTTCCGCAATGTACTGGAAATAGACATATACCCCAACACCACTCAGCAGCAATACGGCAATTACAATAGCTAATTTACGCAAAACACCTGTTTATTTTATCGTAGAACTTCCGACTTCGAAAGCTAAAATATAGTTCCAAAAATACACAAATGAAGCTGTGACTAAACTACACTTGCGGTACTTTACGAACAACTCAGTAACGAAAAAGAAAGGATTTTCTGCTGAAAGCTAGCCTATGAGGGAAATAATTCTATTTTTTCAATTTACTAGTATGCTGATTTGGTAGCATAACCCGAAACGTAGTACCAAATTTAGGGCGAGATGATACCGAAATAGTACCGTTCAGCTTTTCTATCGTTTCTCGTACAATATACAGTCCCAACCCCGACCCTTCTGCCTGATCCGTAGCCCGATAAAACATCTCAAAAATATGCGGTAAATGTTCGGGGGCAATTCCTAATCCATTATCGGATATTTTGATATTAGTTCGCTTTTTGGTTACCCGAACCTCAACCTTGATCCTGGATTTTCGCACACCATATCGACGGTACTTCACGGCATTAGAGAGCAGATTATTCAGTATTACCCTAACCTTGGTTAAATCCGATTCAAACGTAAAAGGCTGACTGATTCGGGTGCTGATCTCAAGGTTTCTATGATCCTGTAGGTGAAAAAAGCTACTTACTGCCTTTTCAACTTCTACCATAAAGTTGATTTTTTGCAATCGCTGAGGTTGGGCTCGTCGTGAACGAGAAATGCTAAGAAGATCCACTAGGAAAGCATCCAATCGCTTAAGGCTGCCCTCAATCAGATTTACAAACTTATCCCGTTCATGAGCATTGGTTTCACTACGCAACAGGGTGATTAAACCCTGCATAGAACTAAGGGGAGCTCGTAAGTCATGGGAAGCATGATATACGAAATTATCCAGTTCCAGATTCAGCTTCTCAAGTTTTTGCACCTCTTTCTGAACCATAGAAACATCCTGTGCTACCGCTACGATTTTATCATCAACGTGCTGGGCCGAGAAAAGCGCCCAGGTTTTATCCGGTGATATTTCCAGCATCCGATTCCATACACTACCTTTCTCAGCTACTTCGCGGACAAAATCTAGCCATTCAGGCACCCGCTGCCAAGAAATATTAGACAGGTCATTGTCCGGTACCTCCAGAAGCGTTAACATTTGGATGTTGGCGTTTAGGATGGTACCAGTGTGGATATCCGCCACTAGGAAACCAACTGGCAACGTCCGTTGAGGCAGAAAATACGGCATATTTGAGTGACTTGGCTGCTCGCCCAAAGACAAAACCACCCAGAGGCTACCTTTAGAATCAGGTTCCAGCCAGCACCTAACCTCAATATGCTGGGGTTTTGAGGAAGATTGATCAAATGAAACCACACTGTCTATTCGCTGTGCCTCTCCATTGATTAACAAAGCAATGAGCTTACGGAGATGGATTTCTTTTTCGCCGAAGGATTGATACACCGCATGAATGGGAACTTTTTGTAACGGGAGTTCATGACCGGCTTTAGGAAATAATGAAGCAAAGGCACTCCTAGGCTTCCAGCGGACTTCTGCTATTTTTGATAAGGGAAGTATCATTGGGTATCTCTGGGAATCCTGAGGAATTCCTAATGGCCGACTATTTTTCGCAGCCGTTTTGGAAGGAGTGGACTCAGGATGACTACTTTTCATAACAACGCACTACAAATGAGATACTCGTCGGATAATTTAGCACAAAAGTAAGCGAATATTTCAGAGGAATGCAATTATTTACCTGAAAGGTACAGAGAAAAGAGTAAATTTTTTAGTAATTCAGACCACAGAAGCTACCAACGTTGGAAATTGAACTAGTGAAGGTATACTCCTTCATGATCGCCCCCAAATACTACTTCAATATGTTCTTGCAGTGTAGTAGCCAGTTCCAGGCCGGTATAGCTAGCCAAAACCGGAAACTGAATATGGCTACGATTAACCAGAACAGCTATCTCGAGCTTCGTGATTGGCTGTTTAAGGAAAGGTGGTATACAATAAGCCAAGGTACGACCAGTATTAAGAACATCGTCTACCAGTATGATGCTTTTGCTGGCAAAATCGCTTTCCGAGACGTTAAAAGCTATCTGCGTCTGTTGATTAGTAAATTTTTCAATAGATACCTTTACCAAACTAAGATTGCCTTTGTCGGAAGAAAAGTGGCTAATAGCACTTAATTGCTGAGCAATACGCATAGCCAAAAGATACCCCCGATCAAGTACTCCAGCCAGAATCAGAGAGTCTTGCTCAAAATTCCGTTCGTATATCTCATAGGATATCCGCCTCACCTTCTGAGAAATCTGATCGGGAGTTAACAATAATCGTGAGGTATCAGTCATTCGGGAGTTAGAGTGTTCTTGTGTTCAGGGCTTTAATTTCAGAATTTTTTTAGCACTAAGCTGGTCAGTGACTAGGACTAAATTTTGAACTCTAAATTCAGAACCTCGGTATCAAGCACTATCAACTACAAAAAGAAACTACACTTTTACCTGGTTAACTTCTTCCGGAATGGGCAATGCTTTGCTGTCCTTAAAAGTAGAGAGAATGACCAAAGACTGAAGGCTATCTACTACCGGAACCTCGTTTACCTTATCGAGCATAAGCTGCTGATAGGAGGCAATATCCTGAGCGATTACGCGAAGGATAAAATCACTGGTACCCGTTACGTGGTGGCACTCAATTACTTCATCAATTCGATTAATAGCATCAATGAAGGTGCGAATACTTTCCTTATCGTGGCCAGTTAGTTTTATCATAACGAAGGTGCTAATGCCTAACCCTATTTTCGCGGTATTTAGCTTAGCGTGGTAGCTATCAATCACACCTAAGGTTTCCAGCTTCTTCACCCGCTCCAAAGTAGGTGCTGGTGATAAGCCTATTTCTTTCGAAAGCTGGGCATTAGTGATCTTAGCATTTTTTTGAAGTATATCCAGAATTTTCCGGTCTATCTTATCAAGTTTGGGATGAAGTGCCATGCTGTTATTTGTTTAAAAAATCTGGTCAAATATAGCCTAAACAATAAACATTTACCGAATAAATCGATAAAATTAAGGGTGTAATTACCGATTTTTCAAAATAATCTTAGGTAAAATACACTTTAGCTACAAAAAAGATTAGTCAGTTAGCTAAGGATTCACAATTACCCGACGGTTAATTGTCTGACCCAGAGCTCTTATTTCGAGGGTATACACACCAGCCGGAGTTTGAGACACATTGACCCGGATCGTATTAAGTCCGGATTGAGTATCGGGAATTTGTTCCGAATGAACTCGTTCACCCGAAGCTGAAATAACATCTACCTGAATTACTTCCGGCTCTTCTAGCACTACGGAAAATACTACCTCATCTCGTGCCGGATTGGGAAAGGGGGCTTCCACCAGCACTGGGGCAGTAAGTGCAACACAGCCCCGATTATTATTAACATCAGCTTCCGAAATTGACTGGCCTAGCACGTTAACTGTTGCACAGACAAATTCTACCGGGGTTTGCTGGTTTCGTACCTCACCCAGGGTAGTTTGCAGTGGGTAAACTCGTCGTTCCCCCGGCAATAAAGGTTCTAAAATCTGCTCCTTAAGGCTAACTACATTTCCTAGACTCAATTGTATTTCTACGGTATCAATTGTCACCGTTCCCCGGTTTTCCAGCGTCAGCACTAACTGGTCGGACGATGAGCTGTTGGCTACTCTTACCAGCTCTACTACTGACAGATCTACCCTCGGATTAACCACCTCCACAGTCTGCAGAGCGGTATCAGCACAACCAATATCATTCTGTACTATTAGCGCTATTTCGTAGGTGCCCAATTCCTCCAGGGTAAAAGAAGGAGCTGTTTCTTCTGATACCTGAGAACCGTTAATACTCCATTGTACGCTGGTATAGTCCGTTGACTGGTTAAGAGGTTGAACAGTTAGAGGAGTACCTCCCGAAAGTTGGTCAATTTCAAAAACAGCCTGGGGTGCTGGTAAAATTGAAATAGCACTGTCCCAGCTAAATGTGCATCCATCCTTGGTTTCCAGATTTAGAACCACAGAGTACTCTCCTGCCTCCGGGAAAATGACGGTTGGTGACTCTTCATATACCGGTCCTATTTCGGGGATCTCCCAGGCGTACTGCGTTAGTTCCCAGCCATTTAATTGACTGATATTGGTTAATTGGATCGGCTCGCCTACGCAGCCCGTCGCAGCCTGAAAGCGAATTTCGGGTAGCGCATCTACGGTTACGGATTGAGTAGAAGTAGCATTACAACCGGAGGAAGCAAAAGCGGTAAGCGACACCTCGTACGTGCCGGGCTCAGAAAAAGCATAGGTAACGGTTTCTTCCACAAAGTTTTCTCCATTAATACTCCACAACCGCTGAGTGATTTTTTCACCCTCGACCACGGTGGATTCATCCGTGAACTGATACAAAAAAGGATCAGCTTCAGTAGGGCAAATCTGATTAACAGAAAACCCTGCCGAAACTGAAGTCTCTACGGTGATGGTTTGAGTAGCTGTGGCGGTACACCCCCCGCTGGATTGGGTAGTTAGTTCAACGGTGTAGGTACCGGGAGCAGAAAAGGTATAGGCAGGATTTCGTTCATGGGCTGTACCTAGCCCATCGCCAAAGTCCCAGTTCCAGGCAATAATATTGGCGTTGCTGCCCGCCGAAGAGGTATCGGTAAACTGGGTGATAGCCCCTACACAAGCCACATCCGAAGTAAAGCCCACCGTGGGTTGTTCGTAGACGGTTACCGTTTGGGTAGACACATTGGCACAACCCAGGGAAGTATTGGCAGTAAGTGAAATATCGTAGGTACCCGCTTCCGCAAAGGTATAGGAGACTGCTTCGGCCGTAGTGGATTCCAACGAACCCCCATCGCCAAAGCTCCACTCGTAGTTAGTAATGTTGTCGCCGCTCGTCTCATTTTCCAGGGTAATGCTTTCCCCTTCACACATTTGAGGGGGCAGAGAAAATCTTACCGTAGGTCCTTGCAGCACGTCAATGGTTTGCTCAAAGGTCTCGGTACAATCGGGAATACTGGCCGCTAACCGAAGGGTTTTGGTGCCGCCCTCAGTAAAGATAATATCCGGGTTCGCTACTTCCGATACCAGTTCACCGTCCAAAAACCACTGGTAGGTAATCAAACTATCCGCGCCTTTAGCATCAGTAGTATTGGTAAAGCTTACTGTTCCATTGGTACAAATCTGACCCGATGGAATTGAAAAGTTTGGGGCAGGAGGCTCATAGATGGTGATTTCTTTCGTGAACTGATTTCCGCAGCCATTGGTAGATTCTACTTCAAGGGTTATTTCGTAGGTGCCAGCAGATGGAAAGTTGTAGGTAACCTCTGAATCGTTAAAGATATCACCTACAATATTCCATTCTCTGCTTAATATTGTTGAGAGATCTTCAGTTACAAGCGACAATTTAGTCCCAGATGTGATGCAAAGGTTATCAATATCTATATCTATTGACGGTGCTATGTCTTCATTAACTTCAAAATAAACAGTCGTATCTACTCTACAATTGTTATTGATCATGCTAAAAAGTACTCTTTTTTGCCCCAGAGAAAAAAAAGCAATTTCCGGTTCCTCCTCATTTGAATAATCAATTGATTGATCACATATCCCTTCAAAGACCAACTTATCGAGTCGGTTGGATAAAACATCAGCAGAAAACAAGAACCTCGCTCCTTTATTTCGTATGATATCGAAGTTAAGTCTACGGGGAAATTCAGTATTATCACTTACGTCAATAGCTGAAGGGTTATTTTCCATATCACTATTGAAGTTAAATCTGTACAGTTGCCCATTGTACCCGCTAACAAAAGCCACGTATTTACCCCTCTCTTCTACTAAACTTATTCCAAAAGGTGCGGTAACAGTAGACAACAGAGTTGCCGTAGGTTGACTAAACAGCTGATTTCCAAATTTAAGTTTGTATACTCTACCATTACTATTGGAGCAAGTTATACCGTACCACCCGCTAGCAGTTTCGATCACATCAATTCCGATGTTCTCGGTAAGCGTAAATCCGATATTACTATTGATAACTTGAGGGCTAACACTATTGAGTATTGAGTTTCCCCAGTTTATTAGCGTAACCTTATTACTTCCTCGATTACAAATTACTCCAATCCAGTTTCCACCATCTTGGCGTAGTTCTATACTACGAGGTTGGTTTAATACGCCAAAATCTCCTAGTACTTCAATACTTGGACTGTTGTCAAGGCTATTTCCGAAATTGAGTAAATTTAGCGTAGAATTCTCCAGATCAGTAACTACAGCCAACCAATCTCCATTATCGTCAATTATATCTATATCGTAGGGGCGATTCAAAACACCAAAGCCTCCAAGGCTTTCAATAGAAAGTATACTATCTAAGTCATCGTCAAATAACAGTCTAATTATGTTTCTTTCGGTACCACTCACTGCGAACCCATACCACTTGCCATTGCTTTTGACCATTTTTACCGATGTTATTCGGTTAAAAACGCTGTTTTCCGTTATGGTTTGCTGATTAGGAAGCTGAAAAACATCATTAGGACAAAAGTCCCACTCATAGCTAGTAGCTCCAGTACTATTATTTTCTATTTTAAAATTTTCGTTTATACAGACTGTAGCGGGAAGAATAAGATCGGATGTAGGGCATTGAGCTTGAACAGAGAAAATGCAAAGCAAATTTAGAATAAGTATGAGGTAACAGGAGTAAATACTTACTGCAACACTATTAGCGTAATTCTTCATAAACTCGACGATAAGCTTCTATTCCATTCTTCAATGAATAATAATACCGAGCACCAGATCTAATCTTATCTGGATTAATCGATACTAAGTCATCTAAATGTTCACACGCTTCTCGATAAATATCTTCGCGAAACTCTGCAATTACTGCGCCAGCTCCGGTTTTCTGGATAATTTCTGCCGAATCTCCGATTCCTGAGTTGCATATAACCGGTATACCCATACCCATAATCTCACCCTGTTTAGTTGGAGAAGACGCCTTCTTGGAAAAAACTGGTCTGATAAAAAATATTGATAAGTGAGCCAAACTGATATACTGAGGCAAAGTTTTTCTTTCGGAAGAAACGATTATTAGTTGATTATCAGTTATTCCTTTTCTTCTAGAAACCGACCTTATGTACGCCGGATTATCCTTCGTTACTATCAGAAACTTTGCAAATGGTTTCTGATGCCGTAGTACCAGAAAAAAATCTAACATCTCGTCTAGCATGTACCAGGTACCTAAAGAACCTAAATACAGAAGAATAAAGCTGTTATCCGCTATTCCTAGAGTTTGGCGTAATGACTGTTTAGCCTCTAAACTCACGTTTTCTGGTGAAAATAAGGCTAAATCGGCACAACAAGGAATAACAGAAATCGGAGCACTTGAGGGCTCATTTTCATTAATAAATTGCTTGGCTGCATTGGTTAAACTTATGATGTAATCTGACTGCCTAAAAAATAGCTTTTCTTGCTTTTTAAAGTAACGATAAATGTATCTAAAAAGGGGGTTACGTATATTCCAGATTCCTCCCTCTAATCTTTCATCAGCCCAGAACCCTCGCATATCAAATATTAGCTTAATATCATATCTTTTCTTTATAGGGAGTCCCACTAGTGTAGTGAGATAGCTGCGACAGTGAATGATTTTAAACTTTTGTGTTTTTACTAGTTGATTTACTTTTCTCCAAAGTTTATAAAGATCAAACAACGTAGACAGAACAGGAGGAAACTTATGATATGTTAGAGGTACCCAATTGATTTCATAATTTGCTAAAAGAGCCACGACTAACTCTTTATTTTTGTCAAACGCTTTTCTTTTTTCAAAGCTGACTAAGGTGTATTTATATCCTGTTTCTGATAAGCCTTGGAGATAGGGTAGCACCTGAGATTGACCCAATTGATCAGTCATTCCATCATAGGATAAGTAGAGCACATTACACATACACCCTAATTATACTTTTTCGTGTTTAACAAACCATCAGGTAGGAGGAGTTGTTCCGGAGAACCTGATACATAAGGGGGTATTCCTTCAAAATAGAAGCTTCCTTTTTGCCTGGCCATTTGCCAAAATCCGGCTTCATTTGCTTGTACTTCAATCTCAATAGTCTTCTTGCCTTCCTGATCAAATGAAATTGCGCGTCCAGTAGGAGACTTTAGGCTAAATACCACGTCTCTGATCACAAGAAATTTTTTGGTTCCTTCTGGCACGTAGAAGTAGAAGTTACTACGATCCCAGGTAGACACTTTACTTTGGCTACTTGCCAATAAAGCGTAAGGAAAATTACCGCTAGTACGAAACCTAAACCCAGATTTTCTGTCATTAATTTTCATATGATAAGTACCCGGTTCAAGCAGGGAATCTAACTTGATGGTCAGCAATGATCTATCCTTAGGAATACTTAGTTGTTTAATCATCTCACCAACCTCCCCGTTGCTTTCATTGTAAAGGCTAATATGTACGTAGCCACCAGGAGGATTACTCTTAATGAATCCACTTTTGATAAAGAAATGATAATGACTATCTCCTCCATCAGGAATTTTGAAGATCATTTCGTGAGCATTGATCGTATAATTCTGTTCGTAAACTCGATGCTTTTTCTTTACATCCGGAAGAGTAGAAAGCCGAGTGCTGTAGACTATTTCTGATAACCCTTCTATAGGCTTAAACTTCTTTACATCTTGTTCAATAAGGGCATTAATATCGTCTTGGCGTATTGGAGTATTTGGTTGTTTCCAAACAGCCTGCTTATTATCAAACTTATACTTCGGAGAAGGGGCCTGAGAGTTAGCAATTCGGCGTATTAGCGGATAGCTAGCCACGGTTCCTGTTCCTTTGATACGCCAAGCGTAGTTTAGTAGCTCACTGTATTTTGTAAGGTCTTTGGGATCATTTCTCCATTTATGAAATAATGCTACATAGTGTAAATAATACTTGATATGTAGGATTCGCCTTTGCAGATTTTCTTCCTGCACCAAATCGTCAGCCTGCTCTACCAGACTTAACCACCTAGCTATATCATATGAAGTAGGAGGAATATTGGTATTCTTTGTCCATAAGCCATAGAGCTCTCTCATGAGGGACTCTGCTTTTCCGAATGCCAACCTGAAGAATTCTTCACTCAATTTATCCGTATCAGCATTTACATCCCAAAGCATCTTAGAGGCAAGATAGTGCCCTAAACCGCGACTTACCCAACCTATATTGGTCTCAGCGGAAAAAGCGGTTCCTTTGTGGGCATGATAATAAGTTAAACCATTTTTTACATAGTTAATTTGACTTCCTCTCGGTTGCCCGGGCATATCCCAGTCCCAGGCCATCACCCCGTAGTAATCGTAAATCCCGATTTTACTTACCTTCTTACTCCAGATATCCACCAACTGATCGGTGGAGTAAGCAGATTTGTTAAATGCAGTCGTTACCATCACGAATACATTTGGTTCCAGATCAAATGAAGGGGGAGCAGCATGTTGATTATACGCGTACAGCCCTACCCATTTATTGGGGTACTCTTCACTAACTGCTTTTGCAACTTCGTTTGCAAGAAAGAAAACCCGGTTTGAGATATTTCCCAACTTCTTACATTCATCGCAGCTACAGTGTCCAGCTCCATCAGAAGGTTCCAAAGAAACCATATCTAGCTGCTTCCCGGCGGCCTTAGCTTGAGCAAATTGCCGAATAGCATCCTTAGTAACTAATTCTATCAACCCTTCATTACTGTAGCAAAACTTAGCAGTATTTGTAGGCTTTCGTGATCCGCCTGGTAACTGAGCATAATATTCTGGATGATTCTCAAATGCTTTTTTATTTCGCTTAATTATATTCTGATAAGAATGCCCTGCATTTACCTGAAAAGCGCCTTCTGTTCTGGATGCCTTAACCCAAAAATCATAATCTCGATTAGCTCGCTCGGAATCAGTTCCGTAAGCATACCAGATACGTCGATGATCAAAATCGGGAGAAGTGAGTATATTGATCTGTTGGTAAGGAACTATTCTATCAGGTATGATATGCCAGACTCTGTGAGGGAAAAAATAGCGATACCCTAATTCCTCTAAATAAAAGAAAACAGCGTGCCTCAACCCTAATGGAGAATTAGCAACCAAATAGACTTGCTGCTGATTTTTGCTGCCTAACACACTCAATCCTTCACTGTTACGATTGGTTAAGCCAGTGTCATACATGTTTTGGTCGGCTTGCTCTCGTAGCATTAAGTATATACCAATACCCTTCTTAAAATTAGCAACCGGCTCCACAAAAGCTTCAGTATTGCCGCTTTTGTTAAGTTCATTAACCAGTAATTCAGCTGCCACTTTACCCTCTTTACCAGCATCCTGATGAATAAAAACTGGAACACTCGACTTCTGAGAGAAACCAGTGATGGGTGATAGAGAAATGAGTGTAAGGTTAACCCACAATACAGACTTTCTTATGGCTTTCATCGTGATCTTTCTTTGTTCAGGATACTTGTTAACAAATACTAATCATTTATGAATTCCATAATTCTTTCCAGCTGCTTTGGTAGGGTATAGTTACTTTTGTAGCAATCAAGCATATTTCCTGCCTGAAGGGGTTTCAATCCTTGGTTGTTAATGATTTTGGTGAGTTTATTCAGAAAATCACGCTGGTCATTAGCTGTGAATTTATATCCGTTGTACCCGTGCTCAATAATTTCATCCAACCCACCAGCATCCGATACCAACATAGTACTTTGCTGCATTAGCCCTTCAATGGCAACGTTACCGAAACCTTCGTAAATAGAAGGTATAATTACTAGCTTAGCACATTTGTAAAGTGAAAGCATGATGTCGTTGCTAATCTTACCACAAATCCATATTTCGTTTCCTACCCCACATTCATCAATCTTTTGTTTGAGATCATCCAAATAAGTCCCTCCGCCAGCAATTAGAACTTTATAATTTTTGATTTTCTCAGGATAGTTTCTTTTCAACTCAACAAAGGCATTTAAAAAGAAAAAGTGCCCCTTAACCGGATGAATCCTGCCTGGTATCAATATGATATTATATCTTTTATCGTCCAAGCCAATTTTTTTCAAAAAAACAACTCCCTCTTTCTTTCCAATATGACGTTCAGGAATTGAGTTGGGAATCACCGTGGCTCGTCGATTGACGTAAAAATGGTCGGATATATCCCTTTTGACTGCCTCTGAGATGAAAATACTTTTATCATCAGTAATACGGGCGAGCAGCGCATTGAATTCATTAAATATCCTTTTCAAAATACTATTTAGTGGGTTTGCTTGATACTGTAATGAGTGATGATAATTTATCAATTTGTAGTCCTGACCTCTTAATGTATCATAGAGCCTAACTAGCCGCATCTGGAAATGGCTAAGGGGTAGGTTTGCGATCACTGAATGAGGGCGAATTTTTTGAATAAATTCCGAGATTGATCCAACTACTGAAAATGCAAAGCCAATAGCAGACAAGGTTAGACCTTGACTTGGAGCATTTAGCTGTAGTATATTTTGGGGGGGTAAAGTAAGCTGGCGGTAAAGGTCAGCAGAAATGCCTCTACTTAAAATTATCAAACCTATTTTGAATCCTCTCTCCTGAAGATAGTTGATTTGCTGAATCATCATTGTTTCAGCGCCACCATATTCTAATCCTGGAATTACGAATACTAAGCAAGTAGGGTCTTTTTTTGCCATCCTAAAAGCTACAAATCCAGCCAGCGATCTAACTTTTGCGAAAAATTCTCTATTGAAGATACCTCCTCAAGCATAGTTTCTACTTTTTGAGTGTTTAACGGTTGGGCTATTGCTTTTACTATAGCATCATAAGCAGCCTCAACTTCATACTTTTCGTATACTGCACAACCCTCAGTATTCTCAATCAATTCAGCAAAGCCGGTATTCCGATATACCACGCATTTCTTCTGGTGCATTAGCGCTTCGGCACAAACCAGTCCCAAAGGCTCATCGTAAGAAGAGAGAAAAAATACGTCTATTTTTTCATAGAAGTAATGAGGATTACTTTGGTAACCCAGCCATTCCACGTTTTTGGATAAGTAAAGACCACTAGTTTTTCCATCTCCTATCCAATAAAATTTCCAGGTTGGCTGTTCTTTATAAGCGTAATCAGCCAGTTCGGAAAAGAAAGTCACGCCTTTACGAGCCATTAAATAACCTGCCATCAAAATGGCTATTTCTGAAGAGTTAGAGGTGATTTTTTGAATATGAGGAAGTGTATTATATATCAGTTGGGTGCGGCGTGCACCAAATTGCCGGACAATATACTGCTGCTGTAGCTGGGAGATACAGGCAATTCTGTTTCTTCTTAATATCAGTGTTAATAGTTTAAATTTAAAGGGTACTACCGACTTAAAGTGTTTGAGTGCGTCTTCAGATTCTTGTAGATAAATGACTGTATCATTCCGCAATAATGAGAAGAGGATCAGATCCCAGAAATAAAAACAATACAGTCCGTTCATCATTAGCTTTTTGCCAAATAAGAAAGCCAGTAAAATACGGATAAAACCAAACCGAGAATCTTTGCTAATCTTTTCCACTATCTCGCCTTGTTCACTCCAGTAGCGGTGATAGTGATTGGCAGAAACAGTTGACCCACCCCGGGGATAAAAGTTATAGGCAATAAATATCAGCTTGGCTTTTCGATATCTCCGAATAATATTCATTTTAATATCTGATCTCACCTGAAAAATGGGTCCGAGTAAATCCTCCGTAGTTCTTATTAAAAAACTTTTTTCCCCAATACCAATAAAAAAATTTCTTGATTATCCTTTCACCAAAGGAAGCATTTTTTATCCACGTTTGAGAAAGCCAACGGATGTATAATTTTCCTTCCTCAAATCGGCTCCGGCTAATTAACTCCAACTGGTGTGCCTTTTCCCAGACCGAGTTAGCTTGTCCCCTTTTCCCTAAAGAAACCAGCGTACTGCTAATATTGAAGTACGTACTGGCCAGACTATTTTTATATTCCGGCAAAAACCTATCTTGATACCTTAGTTCTTCTACCAGATTGCTACTAATTTTTTCTAAACTTATTATCCTATTAACAGCATTCTTTCCCCTACTGATAGTTTCTCCATCGTGACGTCGCCAGAAACAGTCTGGTTGAACGTTAAATTTTTGATAAGAAAGCCCTTTTAGAAGAGCTTGAATATGAAAATCATAATCCTGAAAGGCAGGTAGTGACTCATTCCACTTTAAGTTCCTTACTAAAGAATCTCTAGACCAGATAGGATTAAAAATCAGCCAAGGGGTATCCTGATCAAAAAATCTTAGCAGATCGTCCCGATCCTCATCAAACGAATTAATTAGCATTGATGAGTCACCCACTTGTTCGTGAAAGATAAGGCCTGGGAACACCCAGAAATCTACATCAGGATACTGTTGAATGATGGATATGCGCTGTTCTAAGCAAAAGGAAGCTAACAAATCATCGGAGTCTAAAAATAAGACGTATTCCCCTTTACTATTCTCTATGCCAATATTCCGGCAGGTGGGTGCTCCCTTTGGTTCTTTTTTCCTTTCAAACAGTCTTATTCTACTATCCTGCTCAGCGTAGCTCGCGATCACACTTTGACTGCCGTCTGTGGACCCATCGTCAATCAGGATAAGCTCCCAATTCGAGTAAGTTTGCCTAACGATAGAATCTAATGTATGCCGAATTAAATCTTTTCGATTATATACTGGCGTGATTACCGAGATTCTCGGTTTCAGTTTTGTAGCACTGCCCATAAATCAGCAATTCTACTTTTTATGTCATAATTAGTCGCTATCCATTTTCTTCCATTTAAACCCAATCTTTTTGCCTCATTCGGTTTTTTAACTAACCTTATCATATACTCTGCCATACCATTCACGTCTCCTTCTTCAACTAAGAAACCAGTTTCTTCGTGCTTCACAGCATCTAAAATTCCTGCATGTTTAGTGCTGATTACCGGCAATGCAGAAGCACTAGCTTCCAATATTGCTACTGGGGTACCCTCGGTATCACCACTTTCTGCAGTGAGTGAATGTTGGACAAAGCAGAAAACTCTCTTCATCAGTTGAGCCACTTCTTCGTTGTTCAACACACCTCTAAATTCTACTTTATCCCTGATATTTAATGACCCAGCTAGTTGTTTACATATTGACCGCAAAGGCCCATCTCCTACCATAAGTAACCTTGCATCAGGTATTGTTTTTACTACTTGAGAAAAAGCCAAGATAGTAAGATAAGGGGCTTTCTTCTCTACAAACCTTCCAACTGCCAAGAAATCATAAGAAAAGCCCTTATTAATTGGTTTGAATTTAGAAAGATCAATCCCGCAAGAGATACATTTTACCTTATTATCGTCAGCACCCAAGGACAGTAGCTTCTTTTTCATAGGACTTGAAACAGCTATAATTGCTTTCGATGAACTGAACATCTGCTGGTAGAGCACTTTGTATTTTTCTAGTATGTCTATCCGGGAAGCATCATAACCGTGGAAATGAACAACCAGGGGTAAATTATTCTTCTGACATGCTTGGGTAAGTTTAGCTCCAGTAGTTCCGTACTCTGCTAATACGCAGGACACTTTTTTTCTTTTGAAAAGCTTCATTAAGGCTTCAGTTTCTTGGTCTAAAAGATTAACCTTTCGGAGTTTCCTTTCGCAAAACCTAAGCAACCGAGATAGCTTATCCATTTTTAGTAAAGTGGCACCATTCTCAAAGCGAGCGTCGTGCCCGAAAGAATATATAGCTATCTTGCTACCAGGAAGATATTTAGCATGATTAGCTATAAAGGTTTCAGAATATGAGCTGTAAGTAGGCGATACAATCGCTATACAATCTTTAGTTTGCATAATCACACAGATGCTTTTTGAAGGTCATAAAAATCACATCCTGCTTTTAAGGACAAATTTGTAACAACATAATATGCATGTATCTTAGAACGGGAGCAATCTTCTAAGCATTAACAGATAAATCTCCTTTCCTTTACCCGCTAATGAACTAGAAAAAAAGTTATAAAAGATGAACATTTCTCTAATAGAATAGTGACTTGCGTCGTCATATAATGACTTCGCCCACCTTTGAGAGAGTACTCGATAGGCTTCATTCTTTTTCTTTTCTTGTAGGATAGTAGACATCTCTAGTAAGATCTGACGGATTTCTTCCACCGCTAACTTGGTAAATGTTTTCTGAGCTCTCAGAGTTTTCTCGTGTCTCCGGTTGTAGTTTAAGTGTTCAGCTACATAGACAATGGCAAAATGCTTCAGAATCTTGACATATAAGTCCCAATCGCCGGCATATTTCATTTTACTATTAGCCATTCCTACAGCTATGTATGCCTCGCGTTTAATAAGCGTAGCGCTCACGTTAGGGATAGTATTTTTTAAACACAAGTTCTCATTGATCTCTTTGATACCCGGATTTTGGTAATCACTTAGCCACTTTTCACAATTTTTTAAATCACTAGTCCAGTCCAGTCGTGAACCAATAATACGACCTTCTTCATCTACCTCATAAGATTGAGCATAGACAATCCCTACGTTTTCATCGGTACCGATAGCTTTAAGCATTTTTTCTAAAAAAGTGCAATCCGCCCAATCATCACTTTCCGCCAACCATACATACTCGCCTTTGGCAAGTTGTACCCCCTTATTCCACTGCATAAACGTACTTCCGCTGTTCTGTTCGTTAAATACAAGCCTGACCCGACCGTCTTGCAGAGCGTACTTCTCTAGGATCTCACGACTGTTGTCGGTTGAGCGATCATCAAGAATGATCACCTCAAAATCGACGAATGTTTGAGCTAAGATTGAATCTATTCTTTTGGACAAATATTGGGCATGATTATAATTAGGGACAATCACTGAAACTACCGGAGTCATATCAATTCATTGATAATACCCAAAATTTGGGGCGCGGCCTTGTCCACGGTGAAAGACTTCACCTGGTCTTTAATTCTTTTCTGATCTTGCTTCAAGTCTTCCGGATGTTGGTAGTAATGAAGTATAGCTTTACTAGCTGCGCTAACATCTAAATAGGGCACTATTTTACCACCACCGCCTTCAATGAGTTCTGGAATACCTCCCGCTTGGTCAAAACAGATAATAGGCTTACCCAACCTACCGGTTTCTAAACAAACCAATGGGAAAGGATCTTCGCGGGAGGGCAAGAAGAATACATCAAACTTTTGAAAATAACTAAATGGTTCATCTACCTCTCCAATAAAAGTAACCCTATCTTGAAGGCCCAATTTACGAATATCTTCCCGGACGATTATTTCGTGTACTTTGTTAATTGCTCCTACCCAAATAAAGTAAATATTCTCGTCTGATTTGAGTATCTCGTTGGCTACCTGGATAAAAATATCATGACCCTTTCGCCAATGTACAGTTCCAGCCCCACCTACCACGAATCTGTCATCAGTTGGGACGTGAGAAGAGACAGGTAATGCTTCAATGTATTCGTATACCAAATAAACCTTTTCGGCATCAATACCCATTTCCACAAGATTTGTACATACTATCTTCGAAACTCCCATGAAGGCATCTATCGCTGGAATCAGGGTCTTAAAATTTGGAGTATAGATACTAATGATGGTAGATAATTCATGTACATGGCATAACAATTTACTTTGCCTCTTTCTTTTTAGGTAAACCCCTACCTCTAGGGTAAGAACTGAATTACAATAAATCAAATCGTAGTTTCTGGCAGCTAACTGTTCTTTCGTAGAATTGAAGAAGAATGCAGCTATCTGTTTATGGATCTTATTTAAGACTTTCCAAGCTATTTTTCCGGTTCTTGACGAAGGGGGTTTGTTCAGTTCAAAATAACAATCAGCGTAATGCTCGAACTCCCCCTCTATTGCACCTCCTCTAAGTGCCAGAACCTCTACAGTATAACCACTATGTTTAGCTTTTAACCATCGAATGAAATATAGAAGAAGTAAAGGTGCTCCAGTACGACTTGCATCATGAGTGATAAATAAGATCCTTTTCATTCGGCTCAATTTAACTATTTGTTTAAGGTAGAATGAGCGATGATTAAATCTTAGTGTAGTCTTGCGATCATTCTGTAAAGTTTATTTTTAACTAGATAGCCAATGTAATGCAAATTTCTTTGCTCAATTATAAATTCATTTCTGGTTCTCCGAAGAGACGCTTTTGCTCTTGCCACATTGGCTGACTTATTCTCCCTTGAGAAGTGAAACTTACCAAGAACTATATCTATTTTTTTTAAATTAAATTGATGATAAGCTCTTAGGAGAAACCAATAGTCCATAGTATAGTGATTGTCTATTGGAAAGAAACCGATCTTTTCTTGCACTTGCCTCCGATAAAAATAACTAATAGGATTTGCCGGAAAGGTACAGGGCCAATATTTAAGTATATTATAAATATCCAGACTAGGGTATATTATTTTAGTATCTCCATTTTCATTTACTCTTTCAAGGTTACCAATTACTATATCGGTTTTAGAATCATTAAATTCAGTTATAACATGATAAAATGAACCCTTTGTAAACTCATCATCAGCGTTGAGGTATACGATAACGTCCCCAGATGACATCCGAAAAGCCTTATTCATTGCATCAGACTGACCTTGATCTGATTCCGATACCCAATGTAAATGTGAATATTTTTTTAGAACCTTTATAGTATTGTCACTGCTCTCCCCATCTACAACAATATGTTCCCAATTCTTATATTCTTGCCGGACTACACTTTGAATAGCTCTCTCAATATATTTGCCAGAATTAAAGGAGGGTGTAAGTATTGAAATTTTCATTATTGATGATTCATAATCAACTTGTAAAATAGCAAGCAAGAATTCTATTACTAGAAATTTACATATTACAATTATACAGACCACCTAAAACGCTACTGGATCATAAGAATTGTATATCCTTTAAAAGTCCCCCTTTACTGGATTTCGAACCATGTAGTTCACCCAATGTTTTAGAATCAATAGAGAACTGTACGGCCTGAACCGATTATATTTCTGTTGCGAGGCTTCAATTTTTTCGAGAATATCATCTAAGGACAAAACCAATGGACATTTAAACACTCTTTCATTGCATACAGCCCCGGAAGCTTGCATTGAGGGCAAAGATGATTTGTGATTCCGTGAATTTGGCCTAGCCGGCATTCCGGTTTTTGATCGTTATCTGCTTTGGTTAATACTACGATTTAAAAGCCAATTTTCTCTAATTATCCGTGTCCGATTTTTTGGTAAGAGGTCACAAAACTATTTGTTTTCCAGTTTTAATCGTTCCTATTTTAGGGAAGCTTACAAGACCAAATAAATTGAGTAGAAATGAAATGTTATCTGCATATAGGGACAGAGAAAACTGGGACATCAACTATTCAACATTTTTTTTTAATTAACAGGTCACAACTAGCCAAAAATAACTTTTACTATCTCAAATCGCTTGGTTCTCCAAATAACAGAAAATTACCTCTTGCCGCATACAACCCTTCGAGAAGAGATGAATATACTAAGGCTCTTGAACTTATTTTTGACCACCAAGTAACTGATTTTCAACGTAAAATTATTTTGAGACTTAGAAACGAGGTTAAGCAATTACCACCATCTTCTATAATTATATGCTCCAGCGAACACATTCAATCTCGGTTGACTACAATAGAAGAAATTAGTAGACTTAAAAAAATTCTAAATAATGTAGGAATAGACGATATTAATGTAATAGTATATTTTCGAAATCCTGGTGAAACAGCAAATTCTTTATATTCAACTGCAATAAAAGCAGGAAATACAATGCCTAATGTGCCTCCTCCCTCCAATGATTATTTTGAAAATATATGCAACCATAAAAAAACAGTCGAGAAATTTACTACAGTTTTTGGTAAAGATAAGCTTATCGTACGATTGTTTAGAAAGGATAAGTTTAAAAACATCTCTTTAGTCCATGATATTTCTAATATCATTGGATTAGATTCTTTTATAAATGACTTAACCATTCCAGAAAACAAAAACGAGAGTCTCTCATTATTAGGAATCACCATCCTAAGAAAACTGAACGAGAGTATACCTAAATTCAACCCGAATGGTTTAAATAACCAGCGAGAAGATATTGTATATCTTATATCCAAACATTTTTCTGAACCTAAATTCGTAATGGGAGAGAATTTACAGGAAGCTTACAATTTACATTTTGCAAAGTCCAATGAATGGCTTAGAAAAAACTATTTTCCTGAAGAAGAAGAGCTATTCCCTGCTAAACATATAGCGACTAACCAATTAACTCTTTCCGAAGAATCACTACAAGCTATTACTGATTTTATTACTGAGATTTGGATAAGCAGAGTAAAGCTTTTAGATAGTCAATGGTATCAATTCGAAAAAAAAACTGATAGTCAAAAAATCCTCACACTATGTAAAAGTATTTTTTATACCTTAAAAAGAGTAATAATTACATTTTTAGCCAATCCTAAAAGATATCAATAACTTGATTTTGATACCTCACATTTTTCACAGGTAGTTGATGTGTAAGTGTAAGCTTCCCGTAAAAGTGGTCCTGTTGTAAACTTTCCTAAGTTGTAGGAAGGGGTAAGTACTGATAATTTAGGGAAATAAATATTCATTGTCGAGTTACTATTCGACCCACTTTAAATATTGAATACTTTATAAATATTGACAACAGAGTGCTAAAATTGTATTTTTCGAAAATACTGAAATGCTGACAGTAAAATTTAAAAAACGCAAATGCAAAACTGGGTTTGGCTTTAGGGGAATCATAATTTCCATACTCTTTCAGGAAGGAGGCACCTAGACAATGAGCATAACCTTTTAGTAATTTGGTAAACAATCTAGACTTTTCTTCCTCTTCACTTTGATTTTTTGGACTAGGTTGCAGGCTGTTATACTTGCAGACTCCTATCTGATCTCCATACTTTCCTCTAAACTTATCATTGTTTCCATATTTAAGCATCGTAGGGTTGTAGTCAATGTTCAGCCAGAAACATAAATTTTCAATAACTTTTTCTGGAGAAGATAACAAACTCTCATAGGTTATCTTTTTCACTCTATTGTCTTCCGAATGTCTTTTGTGAAAGTCATGGATCATAAAGGGGGCATACATTATATCTCTTCGGTGGTGGAGGCATAAACTATGATAATCAAATCTTCCCCAGGTTTTCATCATAGAAGCAAAGCTTGATAGAGGGTCTCTGATTAGTAAGATAATTTTAGCCTTAGGAAATAGACCGAATATTTCTGGAAGTAGCTCATAATAACGTGGGGTTTTGTCAAGAACTAAATTACTTTCATTTGTTTGAATTTCACTGTAATACTTTAGCAACAGCGATTTTATATCTAGCTTAAAATTATTTTCTAAACCCTTTTTCCTCAAAAAGTCCTCAAACGCATCCTGACAGGTAACTCTATCAAATTTTCCATCCAATAGCGAAGGTTTTAGAAAGGAAGCAAATTGAAGTAGCATCCAATGTTCACTGATAGTGTCAACCTCAGAATGATTAGAAAGTACAGCCTGAAGTAGGGTAGAACCCGCTCGGGGTTGAGAAACAATAAATACTAGCTTAGACTCGTCTAACATACTAAACTGAAGACTACTGAAACCTTACTTGGACTCGCCGAAAGTAAGCTGGAACAACCTTTATCATAAATTTTTTACTTACTTCGGCAATTATTGTCAACTTCTTGATGACATGTAATGGTGACTTAAATACTGCGTAGGCAATTAGCTTTAAAAAAATAGCAATACTAAAAGAATACTTACTCAAAATTAAAGTGTAAAAATAAACTATAGTACTTTTAGCCACATCAAAATATTTATAATTATAATCAATAATACCATACTCCCAGACTTTAATCCAATTAAGATAATGGTTGAAGAAAAATAAATATTTTCCATTTCCAATTAATGAAGCCCCTTGACCAGTCTGCCTATATACAGCCATAGACTCATCAATAAAGCCAAACTTTCCATGCTTACCATAAATCATTGACAATGCAACGTCCCCAAAAACTATCTTGTAGTACCATTTAGGAAATGTTTGTAAAATATTTCTGTATAATACTGTTCGGGTTTTTAATCGAAGTTTATTACTAAATACTTCTCGGACAGTTGATTTTTCCTGGGGGAAATAACCTTGGTTTATAGTTGGAGCATCAGTTACTTCATAGTTACCTTGTTCATCTTTATAAGCATACTTGTGCCAATGGTGACAGGCTACACAATCCGAATTTTGTTCTAAAAAATCTACCTGCTTCTGTAACTTATATTGATCTGTCCAATAATCATCTCCTTCACAAAGTGCTATATATTTACCCTTAGCACGTGATATGGCGATAGGCGTTATTCTCTTTCCTTTAGACCACTGATTTTCTTTTTGATATATAGTTTTAATTACTAAAGGAAATTTATTTTCGAATGATTTAATTATTTCGGTAGTTCCATCAGTTGAGGCATCATCATGAATGATAATTTCTATGGGAAAGGTGGTCTTTTGCAGCAAAAAACCCTCAATTGCCTCTTTAATATATTCTTTATGATTGAACGTTACGCAACAAATACTGACAACAGGATTATCAGGGCTGTTATTCATTTCTCCATTTCATTTTTATCTTTCCATCTTTACCCACATGACAGATATGGAACCCTTTTTTGTTATAAAGCTTTTTTGCAATCAAATTATCCTGTTTTACTTCTAACGTCAAACATTGATAGCACTCGCGAACAGCATATTTTATTACATTATCTAGCATTCTTGAAGCTAGCCCAGTCCCTTGGAACTCAGAAATTACACTTACATTTGTGACAAACCCTGTTTCTTTTTTGGGATCGTTTAGATAAACAGCTATTAGTCCTATTAATTTATCCTTCACCCAAGCCTCAAATTTTTCTGACTTTGAAAATAATTTTGAGGCATACTCATCTAAGTCTACGTAGGTATGTAAAGGTGGAGAAAAGCTGTTGCTACATAAGTTTAGATGATCTAAAATATCTTTTAGCGAAGATCTATTCATACTGAATTCAGGACAAATCATATTTATCTAGCATAGAATTAACTTGCACTTTGTCGTTGAACATCATTACATCGATAATAGAAAGGCCTTCAATAAAAGCGGCATTTTTTTGATTATAAGACTGCAATAGTATTTCGTGAAATACAATGCTTATTTCATTCTTATCGAACTTAGATACATCAAAAATCTTCTTTCCTCCAATGGGATTCCAATACTCTTTGACATTACCTAATGACTTACAGATGTTCAATGCCCAATCACCGGGTCCTGTTATTTCACCTATCTTTAATTTCAAATCAGAAAATTTCTTGATTGGTGTATCTATTTCTAAATAGCTGCATAGTTTACGGAGCAAAGAGAGATTAAGATCCGTTATGTAATTATGAGACTCGTCGCACAGAGACTGTTCAACAAGATTTATGATGTTGCTAAAATAGGGGGCATACTTTTTATAGTGTTGCAATTGAGCTAAAATCCTTTCTCCGTAATTCTCATTATTGTTTACTTCAATATTTTTTATTAAAGTCTTTCTCGAGTGCTTGATTAACGGAATTCTTATATACTGCCAATCTTCCCTTGCAGGCTTTAGGATTCTATTCCTTTCTATCCAACCATGCCTGATAAATTGGACATCATCCAATAACAGAAAAAGATCAACATGTTTGATCAGGGAAAAATATCCTAAATATGGTAAGAAATATGGCTGCATTATTCCTACTCTCATCACTAAACAACCTCTTTTAAAGAATCAAATAATTCATGCGCTGTTTTTTTAACCATTGGAATTCTGTTTTCTAACACCTTCCTTAAATTTTTTCTGTTATTCCACACATGATCAACTTTTGTTTTCATGTCCTCCAAAGAGGCAGGATCGGAAATAAATTCTTCTAAACCAACACTTCTAGCAAACCCAATATTTCTATGAGATATTCCCCCATGCCCCCTATTAATAATTACAGTGGGTACACATTGAGAAACCGCAGCTACAAAAGCATGTATTCTGCCTGAAATAAACATATCAAATTTTCCTATAATAGCTTTAGTTTGCTTAGGCGTAAATGGACCTTCTGGCAAAATCAAGTCATTAGTGTTTACTTTTCTTCTCTTCTTTACTAGTTCGTATAGACGTTGAGCATAAGGATAATCTCTACCGTTAATAAGTTTAAAAAAGGGGGATTTCTCAAACCCATTTTGATGAGACATTAAAAAAACTCGTGCATTTAGCTTTTCGATAATATACTCGATCAACTCAACAAATTGGGTAAACTCTTCATCCTTTCTAGGCTCTTTGTCATAGGGCCCTATAAGCATATTGAACCCGCAAAGGACAAAGCCTATCGTGTTTTTTTCCGGTGAGACGACCTTTTCTTTTTCGTAGATTGCGCTCATCTTATCATCTTCTTCAGGCTCAAATAAGAATGCAGGGTCGGTGAAACTTCTAACTTTACTAGTATCAAATCCATTTTGATTCAGCATCTCCTTAGATGCGGCTTCTCTATTAACTGCTAAAACATAGTTTTTGAAGACCTTGTGAGCAAATGGTTTTATTTTCTCAGTCAGGTTAAATGGTCCCTGAGAACCAGCCAATAGCACAGTTGGAACACCTAAAAGTTGCGCCACCCTCATTTTTAATAGATTAACCAAGAACCTGTTTTTACCTACTGGTTCAGCGTGATCACCCCACATTTCTCCGCTAAAATCACATACAAGATCAGCACTTCGCACTGCAGATATAAACGGGGTTTCCTGAAGTAAAAAATCAGTATCATGGTAAATTTCTGCAATAGACAATTCCTTTAGAGCTAAATCAACATCACTCTCAGACCAGGAATAGTAAATACTCATAGGTAGCACAGTAACTTTTTCACTTTGGCAGAAAGACTCTGACATTTGAAAAGTCGTAATAATTTCTGCGTTCGGAAATACTCTATGTAATTCTCTAACAGTAGTCTCGACTATGTAGTAGTTTCCAATATTACCATTTTCAATTCTACCCCAATGAACTGTACATAAACCAGTCAATAAAATTTTCAATGTTCTAAATAATTATATGTTCTCAATAATACTCTCGAAACCACACGCTGTTCTTCTCTAGATAATTCATGATACAACGGCAAACAAATAATTCTACTAGCAATATCGTCGGATATAGGCGTGGGGGTGCTAGTTACATAAGGCAAAGATGAAAGAGAAGGATAAAAGTACCTTCTTGAAAATATTTCTCGCTTACTTAGTTCCTCTTTCATTTTAAGTGCTAGAGTTTCAGACTCAAGTATAATTGGATAGTAAGCAAAATTATATTCACATCCCTTTGTAATCGCTTGTTTAGTATAACTTATTGGTTTTAGTAGTTCATCATAAATATCGCTTTGTTCTTTCCGCTTACTTAAAATATCCTTAACGTGCTCCAGATTACACAAACCCATGGCTGCATGAAACTCAGAGTTTTTACCATTTATACCTAACCCACTAAACTTCTCATAATCTTTGTGGCCAAAATTGCGCATAAAAGCCATTTTCTGCAAAAGATCTGAGTCTTGAGTAAATACTGCCCCACCCTCAGTGGTATGAAAAAGTTTAGTAGCGTGAAAGCTGCACGTGCTAATATTACCGTAGGCAAAAATGCTTTTACCTTGATACTTAGTCCCAAAACAGTGGGCTGCATCGTAAATAACCTTTAAGTTATTTCTTTGTGCAATCTCATTAATAAGTTCAATATCACATGCATTACCAAAGCAGTGCGTTGCCAAAATTCCACTGACATCATCTTTAATTGCACCTTCAATTTTGCTTGCATCCATGTTTAGAGTATGCGGATCGATATCTACAAATAATGGCTCACAATGTTCCCAAACAATGCTACTAGTGGTAGCTACGTAGCTAAATGGTGTTGTAATAATTTTTCCTTTAAGCCCTAAAGCTCTGATGGCAATTTGTAAAGCAATAGTACCGTTGCCTAAAAAAAGTAAATGTTTAATATCAAGATAGCGCTTCAGTTGAATCTCTAGTTCATTGACTAGAGGACCATTATTTGTTAGCCAATTGCGCTGCCATATACTATCAACATATCTTTGGTAATCTTCTTTAGGTGGTAAAAAGGGTTTTGTAACCGGGATCATGTTTAAGTTTTATTTTCCCAAGGAAATTGTTTTAGATTAGTATTAATTTGTAAAAAGTCACATAACCTAATTAGATCATCATTTTTGGCAATATTTATTTTTAAAAAATTCATATTCCTACCTGAAAAGTATTTTTCTACCGAAAAGATATGATCTAGATACCTTTTTTTGTACACATGAGGATCATATAGTGGGACCTGTGGATAACCCCAGAAATTTTTTTTTGCATCTAACAAAAACCCTTTATATCTGTAAAGAGCGTTCTTCAAATCCTTTTCGTCAGGAGTAGTTGTGCCATCTATAGAAAATTTTTTGGCATGAAACTTAATCAGTGATTGAAACCATTGATCTGGATCATCTCTAACAGTTAGAATGAATTTAGAATTAGGGAAAGCTTGGTCTAATTCTTTGTAAAGACCTGGTAAGTTGAAGGGTAAATCTTGGAAAGCGTCCGCAGTATAACAATATCTAATAATCCGATTTGGGTCTCTACGCAGAGCCCAGTCCTCACTTAACACTTCGGCAACTGCCTGATTGCCTAAAGTAAAACCAAATAGTTTTAAGGTTTTAGCCAATGAGGTTGTTCCCGTCTTTCCAAGTCCTATTACAAAAATCTTATCATAATTTTTATTAAATACGACTGATTGAATCTTAGTATGCTTTTGTTTAGCATCTATTAAGTCTCTCTCAATTCGTAAACTATAGCTTGTAAATGGCAGCTTAATGATCATATAAAAACCTTGGTGAAGTAATTGATACTATCTCCACTTCCCTTCAAGCTCTAATGTGGGCCAAACATCTCTAGCAGAAGATACTTGAAATTTTCTAACATTGCTTACTCTAAGCACAGGCTTGGATGCTTCAGACTCAGATATGATCAAAGTAACTGAATATACTCCTTTAGATAAATTAATTCTTTCAATTGTGACGCTTCCTTCGACAACAAAACTTGCTCCCTGATGTAGAACCGTATTAAAATCTGCAAGTTTCTTTTCACTAAAGCATATACCCACCGGCCTTTGCTCATTATCATATATCGTAATAGCAATAACTGCTGCTTTTAACTCTTCTGAAACTTCTAACTTAAAACCAAATGTCAAATCATCTAACCATTTAATTAGCTTTATCTTTTGACATGAAAAGTTAATAGTAGTATCCAATATTCTAACCTCCCCTTTTTTCCTTTCATAGAAAAATGCACCATTTTGTTCGTTCGTATCTGCATAGTAAATATCTATAGCCTGCGACACATCTTCTCCAAAGAATTTCACCTTGCTATTTCCTAACAACATAGCATGACTACAAAGTCTTGAAATCTGCTGCATAGAATGAGAAACAAAGATGACACAACAACTTTGTATCAAGCTATCAATTACGTTGAAACATTTTAACCTGAACCCCAAATCACCAACAGCTAGCACTTCGTCAATAATCAAAATATCCGGTTCCATTTGAGCGGCAATGGCAAAGCCTAGACGAACCTTCATACCGGAGCTATAGCTTTGCACCGGTGTTTCCATAAAATCTTGCAGCTCGGCAAACTCTACAATGGCTTCGTACTTTTCATCAATCTCCTTTTTAGTAAAGCCGAGTATCTGTCCGTTGATGTAAACATTCTCCCGTCCCGTCAGCACCGGATTGAAGCCAGCCCCCAATTCTATCAGAGCTCCTACCCTGCCGTGCATTTCAATCCGGCCCTGGTCAGGTTTTATTAGGCCATTTAGCATCTTCAATAAGGTACTCTTTCCTGCTCCGTTGTGGCCAATCAGTCCCAAACACTCACCCCGGCGCAATTCAAAGTTAACATCCTTTACTGCCCAAAATTCATCTTTTCTCAAGACGTCCTTCTTACTTCGCCCAATTACCTCATCGTTCATGTCCCGCACTCCGTACCAGAGCGAACGCTTCAGATTACGACAAAACTTTTTGGAAAGATTCTCTACTCTCACCAGTACTTCTTGCTGCTCAGGGAGATCGTTCTGCGTACTTTCTGAAGTGATAGGTATCGTTTGGGGTAAATTACTGTCTTCCATGCTCTTCGCGATTAGCTGCCAATACGCTCAATGATCACCGGCATCACTAAACGATACGCCAATATTCCCAAAACAAACAGAAACAAGCAAGCCCCGCTCACCCAAAAGAACGTTGACAGTCCGGGAGTAGCAGTACCAAGGAGCAAATTGCGGGTAGTGGTTAATACCGGAGCAACCGGGTTGAATTTCATTAATGTTGCTACCAAGCCACTTTCCGGCTGAGGATAAATTACCGGCGTCAGATAAATTGCGAACTGCAAGACAATCGTAATCCCTCTTTGCACATCATTGTACAATATGGCTAAGGGAGTTAATATGATTCCAATAGTACTACCCAGTAAGATTAAAGCCGCAAATCCCGTGATACCTAGCAGTGTAGTCCAGGTAGGCAGTTGCTGAAAAACTACGAATACCAACACTAATAGTCCAATCTTCACCAGTGTATTAAAAACTGCTTCGTAGATTCCCGAAAGAATCAGCGATTCGCGCGGGAAGTTGATCTTGGTCAACATAGATTTGCCTAATGCTACCCCCCGTATGGGTCCATTTACTCCTTCGGCAAAACTCTGCCACAGCGTAGTACCAATGATCACGAAAAGGGGATAAGATACTCCGGGCACATCAATGGTTACTACCCGCTGGCCATTCAGCAATATCCAGATTAATGAGGTGACTAAGGGAGGAATCACCGACCAAAACAGCCCCAGCAACGACTGTCGGTACATTCCCTTTAAATTTCTTAAAAAGAGCCGGTAGCCTAACGCATGGGCCTGGGGCAGATTGTGTAAAAAATCAGTGATTAACCTTTTCGGATGCCGTATTCCTGACTCAGGCGTGTATATGATGGATTCATTTTTTATCATTCATCTAAGGCAAGTAGTATAATAGTCACTGGCAATGTATTAATTCACCTTGCAGAAACTCGGGCAAAACTAGTTAAAAAATTGAAAAGAACGCTTCAACTGGCATATTCCTACTATGAACCTCCGAAAGCTTGTAGATTTCCTGAGATCAAGGCTCTGAACTAAATGGAACCAATAAAACTCTTGAGGGCATACTCCGTAAATTCAGGAGCTTCGTACATCCCCATATGACTTACTTGCGGCAACACATGCACACTTACTGGTCCGGTGGGTAACCAGCACTGTTTTTGAACGTCTTCCAGGGGCACGGCTTCGTCTTCCCGCCCGGCAATGAACATAATCGGGTAGGTAGCCTGCTGAAGCACTGCGGTTCGATCCGGACGGTTTTTCATCGCTTTGGTTACCACAATAGCCGATTGGGCGGAAGTTTGGTTAGCGATCGCCTTTACTTCCTCAATGGTGTCCCACATTGAGTTTCGCTGACTGGCTGCAAACAAGGACGGCACCAACCCATTGTTGAAGGCTTCAATTCCGTTATCTTCAATGAACCGTACCGCTTTATCCCGCTTTTCCTTTTTTTCTTCGCTGTCAGCGTAAGCGGTAGAGTGGAATAAACACATTCCCCGCATCCATTGTGGGTATTTTTCGGCAAATGCCAGACTTACATAACCCCCCAACGAATGCCCTACCAATACTCCCGAAACAATGCCCAGCTCATGTAAAGTCTGGTAAACCTGATCGGCCATTTCTTCAATGGTGACCGATGGCTCTAAAGGTGGATTCTCGCCAAAACCCGGTAAATCTAGAGCAATTACCTGAGCGTGTTCGGCCAAAGGTTCCATAAATTTATCCCAGATGCGAAGGTTTTCGCAAAAGCCGTGAAGCAATACTACCGGCTGGCCTTGTCCTTGTTGAATATGGTTGAGTAACATGAGTTAGAGGTTAGAAACTAGAAACTGTTGAAAATTAAGTAATCGTGCAGTGAATGTTTATAATCCTTCCCAATTTCTTGCCGTTTCTGAAGTCTCGATTTCCCATATCTAACCTCAAACATCTAACTTCCTATTTCTAAAAACTTAACAACAATCTCCGCATTCTTTTCCTCGAGCCTTTTCGAATGCTTCCCGACCTTCTTTGAAGGCAAACCAGGAAATACCGAGTGCTCCGATGGCATCTACGTAGGGTATACGGAACAGCTCGTACAATCCGCTGGAAACTAATAAGAGTACTGATAAATACAAGCAGGTTTTGGTACAGTTCGCATCCGAGATAATGGGTTGAGAATTCAGCTTGCGCCCGGCTTTCAACTTATACTTTACCAGAAAATACATGGAGATAATAGACACTACTGCTACGATCACTCCCACCAGCGTAGTCCGAGGCTGTTCACCGGCCCAAATCGTAAGCCCTGAGGTGACTACCATGCCCACGGCTAAAAAATAAAAGCTAAAACCAGTCAGTTGTAAGGCTTGCTTCTCGAAGCGGTCGCGCTTCACATTCGGATTGCTCTGCATGCGGTACACCATATGGGCGATACCAATGCCCGACAGCACTTCCACAAAACTATCTATTCCGAAGCCAAATAGAGCCAACGTTTCATCGTGCAGGCCAAAATAGGTCGATATTATTCCTTCCAAGGCATTATAAAAAATTGTGATCATACTCAGCCAGAAGGCAATCTGTAACCAGCGTTGTTGATCTACTTTTTCGCGTATCTGTTCCTGAGTGGTGGTATTCATGAATTTGAGTGTTATAGTGCTATGGTGTTAATATGTTGTGGTGTTTAGGTGCATTAGTCCCTGAATAGCAAGGTTAGAAAGTTTCCTACTTTCAACCTTCAAACTTTTAAACCTTAACTTATTATTCCGGTCATGGCGCAACCGCTTCCTACTCCCAGCACCAGCCCTTTGCTCCTCGCTCAATGCGTTTCCAGCACACACTTCTCGCCTAGTACTTCAAACTGAATGGTGATGTGGTCAATGTTGAAGTCTGTCAATGCACGCTGCACCTCAGCCCGCAAATCGGCTAGCTCGTTCAGTCGTTTGTCTTCGGCTAACACCAAATGCACTGATAAAATATGATACTGCCCGTCCATGGTCCAAAGATGAGTATCGTGAACATCTACCACATCCTTAAGCGAAGTAAGGATATTTCTGATATTTTCTATATCCACGTTTTCGGGGGTGGCCTGCAGGAAAATTCGCAGCACTCCTCGCAAATTCTTGGCCGCATTCCACAGAATAAACAACGCAATACCGATAGACAGAATAGGGTCAATGATTACCCAATTGGTAAGCAACATCACTCCACTACCGATCAGTACGGCTACCCAGCCTAAGGCATCCTCCATCAGATGCAGCATCACCGTACGCTGGTTAATGGAGTTACCACCTTTCTTGAGGCGCAATACCGCCGCCCCGTTCATCAGCACTCCGAGAATAGCCAGGTACAGCATACCTTCCGAGGCAATCGGTTCGGGATTGAGCAGGCGGGGTACACTTTCGTACACAATAATGATTGACCCTACCAGCAAAATAATGGAGTTGATCAACGCGCTAAGCGGCGAGAAGCGTTTGTATCCGAACGAAAAGGTATTGCTACGTCCCTTTTGGGCGTAGTTCTCCAAAAACAGCGACGAGCCAATAGCGAACGTATCTCCTAAATCATGGATAGCATCCGCCAGAATCGCCATGGAGTTGGTAAGAACCCCACCGATAAACTCAACAACAGTGAAGGTCAGGTTCAAGAAGAAAGCTACCTTCAGATTGTTGGTTACCGGATGGATATGAGCTTGGCCTGATTCATGGTGATGGCCACGCCCGGAATGATCATGATTGCAATGGTGGTTTTCCGCCATAAATAATTCTCGTTCTTCGCCATTATAACCAATTCTTAGGATAAAACGTTGGTTAGAGTACGTGTCAATATTTTTTTTATATAACAAACTTTTTTATCTGTTATGAACATTACCAGTCAAGCTATTCCTAAAACCAAAAAATGGGTTGAGCACTTTGCCCGCTTCGGTTACGCTACCAAGGGGGCTATCTACATTATTATTGGGATTCTTTCGGCGATGGCGGCCTTCGGCGGTAGTGGTGGACAAACCACCGGACGTTCCGGAGCATTCCGCGAAATTGCCCAACAGCCTTTCGGCCAAATTCTATTAGGCATCGTGGCCATAGGGTTTGTGGGCTATATGGTCTGGCGCTTTATACAAGCCATTCAGGATGCCGAAAATAAAGGGAGCGATACATCAGGTATTATGGTACGAATCGGGTATGCCTTAAGCGGGTTACTCTACGGCTACTTTGCCTACTATGCTTTCCAGATGATTACCGGCTCAGGCGGTAGCAGCGGAGGTGGCAATAAGTTTATTGTTGGCAAACTGCTTGAGCAACCCTTTGGACAATTCTTAGTCGGTGTTTTTGCGGCTCTCATCCTGGCTAAAGGAATCTACCAAATTCATAAGGTAACTTCGGGTAATTACATCAAGGGTATTAAAGACTCGCAGATGAATAACAAACTGCAGGACACCTACCGTAAGTTAGGTCAGTTCGGTCTCATTGCCCGAGCGGTGGTGTTTGGCATTATCGGGTTCTTCCTCGCCAAAGCTGCTGTTTCTGCCAGTGCTTCTCAAGCTAAAGGTACCGAAGGCGCTTTCGATTTTCTAGTAGCCGAAGGAGGTCCGATAGTGATGGGAATTGTTGCTATCGGCTTGGCTGCCTACGGAGTATTTGAGTTCTTTAAAGCCAAATACAAACCTTTCCGCACTAGTTAGAAATTAGAGGCTGGAGGTTAGAAATTTAGGGATATGAGAAATTTTTCAATTTCTATTAATATCTAACCTCTAATTTCCAACTTCTATCATCTGATTCGTGAATCGCTCTGCCACATATCAGCATTGGAGCCTAGTGCCTCCTTCAACGGTTGGGTAATCTGATTCAGCTCTTCTACCAGATCATCCGATAAGGATACCTCCATGGCGGCTACGTTGTCTTTCACCTGTTCGGGATTACGCCCGCCTACAATAATACTGCCCATGCCGGGTTGAGCCAGCAGCCAGGCCATACTCAGGTGGGCCATTGGGATACCTTCCCGGTTAGCTACCTGATGAATGCGAGCAATGGCTTCAAAGGTCTTCACTTCCTGCCCAGCTTCATTATGACGCGCCTGGGTACGCTGTGAGGAAAAGTGGCGTGAGCGAGCCCGATCATCAGGTACTTCTTTAGGATTATTAAATTTTCCGGCCAGCAGCCCCTGCATGATAGATGAATAGCTAAGTACCGGAATATTATTCTCCCGGCAGGTAGGCAGAATTTCGTACTCAATCGCCCGCCAAAGTAGGTTGTAGGGCAACTGATTACTGGAAATCTCCTTGGTGGTCTGTAGGGCTTCAGTCAAATCCTGTTTTCCGAAATTAGAAACCCCAAAGGCCCGAATTTTTCCTTCCTGCTTTAAATCTACCAGAGCACGCATAGTCTCTTCTACCGGAATGTCGTGATTTGGCCAATGGAGTTGTAGCAAATCCAGATGATCCGCTTTTAGGGCCTGAATGCGCGCCTCGCAGGCTTTTTTGACATCCTCGTAGTGAAAATCATCCGGTACGATCTTGGTGGCAATCACAATCTTATCGTATACATCGCCCAGGGCCTGATGGATCATCCGTTCGGATTCTCCGTTTCCGTAGGCTTGGGCGGTATCAAAAAAGGTAATGCCCTGTTCGTAGGCTTCACGCAGAGCATCCAGTGAATCTTTTTCTTCCTGATGGCCCCAGTTGAAGCCACCTACAATTGCCCAGGCACCAAAGGTGAGGCGAGTTACGGTGAGGTCGCTGTGGGGTAAAGTAATGGTTTGCATAGTTCTTAGGTTATTGGGCAGTTAAGATAATAAAATTTTGAAAGGCGGCTGAATACCCAAACTTCAAGTGTAGTATGTCTTCCGGATTTTTGGTATCTTTCATTCAATCCACTCTAACCTCATCTGCTATGAAAGAGTACCTTATTCTGGGAGGCACCGGCATGATCGGCAGCCATCTGGTACAGCAAATGACCACCCACGGCCATACCGCCCACGTTCTAACCCGCTCTCAGGAAAAAGCCGATAATTTGCCCGAAGGGACTACCGGCATTGTGGGCGATTTGCAGAATCCCGCCGATTACGATCAGATTTTTTCTGATGCTAAGAATATCTTTCTGGTAAACACGGTTTCCCCCGCGGAATTACAGGAAGGCCTAGCGGCTATTAATGAAGCCCGACGGGTTGGTGCCGAAAAGATCGTGTACATCTCGGTGCACCACGCGGAAGCCGGACCAAACATTCCGCACTTTGCTTCTAAGATTGCGATGGAGCAAGCACTTAAGGATTCGGGCATTTCTCATACTATTCTTCGGCCCAATAGCTTTTACCAAAACGACCTCTGGCTAAAAGATGCCATTCTTCAGTACCACGTCTACCCCCAGCCCATGGGCAACGCTGGATTGTCGCGGGTAGATGTACGGGATATTGCTCAGGCCGCTATGAACGCCCTGACGCAGTCAGGTTATGAGAGCAAAACCTATTCGCTGGTAGGGCCGGAAGAGCTAACCGGCGAGCAGTGTGCCCGGATATTTTCCGAAGAATTGGGTCAGGATGTGCACTACGGCGGGGATGATCTGAAAGCCTGGGCTGAGCAAGCCTCGCAAATGATGCCGGGTTGGATGGTCTATGACTTTTCGTTGATGTACGAGCTATTCCAACGAAAAGGTCTAAAAGCTACGGCTGATCATCTCAAAGAAACCCAGGAGATTGTAGGACAGAAGCCTCGCGCTTACCGCGATTTCGTAAAGGAAACGGTGGAGAGCTGGAAATAGGCAAACCAGTGGGTGGCCGGAGGTCACTAACCTAAAACCAGCTAACACTATGCCCCAAACAATTTCTTTTTTTGGTAGATACTGCTGCCGTTCAGCAACCTTTAGCCCCACTGCTTTACGAGCTTCGGCAGGCTGGCGGACGTAGATCCCCTACCCTGCTGCTGATTCAAGGTAGCACTCCCTCAAAACGACGACAGTTATCTCAGCAGATAGCGGCACAGCTTCATAAGCCCCTGATCAGGGCTAATTCCTATATCGGGGAAACCGAGAAAAACCTTACTCGACGATTGAATAAGACCGTGGCCAACCATTTGCTTCTGTTTGACGAAGCAGATGCTTTGTTTGGGAAGCGCAGCAGAACAGTGAATGACTCTCACGATCGGTATGCAAATCTGGAAACAAATTATTTGTTACAATCGCTTCGGCAATACCCAGGGATAATTGTTGTATTGAGTCAGGGAGTAGCCAGTTATAAATTTTGCAGAATAAGAAGCAAGGTGATAGTGGTTAAGATTCGTCCCTGAAGAGTTGTAAAGACAGAAATAACAATCGTAATTGCTGACCAGCTTCTCACCAATAGATAAAAAATTAATAATTTGCTACCTTTCCCCAAACCAGGTCTATTCCGCATGTTAAAAACTCTCTTTTATCTTCCTACTCTTGTATTTCTGTTCCACTTTCACTTCACCTACTCCCAATCTTCCGACGCCATCCAGGCCATTAATCAGGCAACAATCTCTACTGGAGATAAAACCATTGCTATTGTCGGAGCTACGCTGATTGACGGCCGAGGCGGAAAACCTCTGGAAAATGCTACGGTAGTAGTGCAAGGGAATACCATTGCCGAAATAGGTGCTAACCTAAGTGTTCCCGATGAAGCCGAAGTGATTGAAGCCAACGGAAAAACCCTGTTACCCGGTCTTATCGATGCTCATTTCCACCTGGTAAGCGACTCAATGCCCGCCCAGTTACTACAACGGGGCATTACATCCCTACGCGACCCCGGGGCCTGGATAGAAACTTATGAACCAGCCCGGCAAATGGATTTACCTCTGCCCCGACTCTACCTCACCGGGCCCCACCTGGATGGTTTCCCCCCGGCCTATCCCAAAAACTCTTACATCGTACAGGATGCGGCCGAAGCCGAGCGCATCGTCGAGAGGTTGGTTGATCAAGGCGCTTCTGCCATCAAAGTGTACTTCCGGCTTTCGCTGGATCAAATTCGTCAGGTATGTGAAACGGCCCATGAACTAGGTATCCCCGTGACCGCTCACCTGGAGATTGCTGATGCCCGCGATGCCATAAATGCCGGACTGGACGGCATTGAGCATATTACTTCCTTTGGCACTACACTGCTACCACTACGGGAAGCCGAACACTACCGGCAGGCCATGCTTAAAGAGAATAACTTTCGCCGACCGGGTCGCTTTATGGTGTGGAGTACATTAGACACTACTAATGCCCGCACGCAGGAGTTAGCTGGTTTTCTGGCAGAGAAAGAAACCTTTGTATGCCCTACACTAGGAGCGTTTGAGTATCGGCTAAGCGACGAAAAGCCAGATACCGTAAGACATATTGGCTTTGAACGGATGCTGGATATTACCGGCTACTTGCAACATCAGGGAGTACGCATGGTGGTGGGCTCGCACGGCCATATTCCTTACGCCGATTGGGGCTGGTCGTACCAGCACGAAATGGAGCTGATGGTAGAAAGCGGCATCGCCCCGATGGACGTACTGATGGGCGCTACTCTGAAAAATGCCCGCTTCTTCCGAATTGAAGATAAGCTGGGTAGCGTAGAGGTAGGCAAGCAGGCTGACTTACTGCTATTAGATGCCAATCCATTGCAAGACATCCGGGCTATGTACCAGGTAAACCGCGTGATGCTCAACGGCCATTGGATTAGCGTCGAATCAAAGGACTAAAACTGAAAACCGATGATGAGTTTAGAGTTTGCCGCGTCTAACCTTTGTTTGCCAAAGAATGCGCCCACATCAGCATACTCACCATCGCCGCTCAGGTTGCCGTTCACCCGGCCGAAGGTGTATTCGTAACCAATGTATACAAACTTGATGCGAGCGCCCAGCCCCAGCCCGTGTAGTAGATTAAAATTGCGGGCCAGTATGTAATCATCCGAATCTTCGGGGTCTTCAAAGTAGGCAGTAGCCATATAGGTAGGTCGCAGGTTGTAGTATCCTTCCAGTGCAAACAGATCGCTAAAAGCATACGTAACCGCCGGGCCAATCTCCAGCAACGAAAGCTCAGCAGTAATGCGGTAGAGCTCACCGTCTATAAGGTTATTAATCCGGGCCCCACCGTACACCAGGTCAAACCAGTTGAGGTCGACGGATAAAGCCACATTTTCTCCGGTAACCACCTCCCACATACTGCCAATCTCCAGCCCAAAAGTGTTGCCCACCTCCAGCCCGGAGGGCAAGGGAATCTCACCATCGTAGCCGTACTGATCGGGCGGAAACCCAAACGAAAATTTCACACTAAAGCCACCGTCCAGCATAGCACTTTGGGCGTAGCTAACCACAGTTGAGGTTAGTGATAGAAGTAAGGCAACAGCAAGTTTTTTCATGTCACTATGCTTTAGTTCCGTAGTATTTTTTTACTCTAACGCTGACTTAATAAACGCATCTTCCACCGATTAAGCAAGGGTTTACAGCCTTCAAACAGCCTTTCAGCTCGTGTACCCACGTATTTTACAAAACAACATCATAGCCCTGGGCACAGCTTATCCATTTAGCCTTATCTTGGGACGATGTAGTAGCGCTTTTTTTTGTTACTGAAGACGAAACTATTCAGGAGAATGATTTTACTCCTACTTTCACCGAGCAAACCATTAGCGAAGAATCTTTGTGGTCTAACCTGAGTATCACCAAAAATGGTAAGCGATTGGCCATAATCTCTAACCAAAAGCAACCCGAAATTTGGGTGGCCGACCTCACTCGCGATACCGATAACTTTGTAAAGTTTCAACTCTACAATCCTACTACTCTGCAGAGAGTAACCACCGGCAAGGTACAATACGCCGACGCTACTTAGTGGGACTACTCGGGGGAGTATCTGATTTACGATGCCTTCAACCAGGTACAGGGCTTTGACTTTGGTGAAACCATTGAGCACTGGGACGTTGGCTACATTCGGGTGTGGGACAATACCGAAAATGATTTTGGCGGACGTATATATCCTGACCATTCAAACCTCCACCGCTACCCAAACCATCCGCCTACTCCGAAAATAAGGGGCTGTTTTGCCATCACCATTAAAGTCCTTATCAGGCCTCCGTTTGGTAGCTACTTAGTAAGTGCGTACCAAGTCCCTTTAATGAAAGGTAGTTTGGGTACCGAATTCATAATGGCCAGGTCTTCGCCTAAATGCGTGTCTTCGTCTAAAAACCTTAGCACTCGAGCCGGGGGATTCTTACGGAACAGATCGGCGAATGATTCTCGGGCGGGATATAATCCCCGCCCCATTACATTGAGTAACACACTATCGAATAGATGAAACCGCCGCCTTCCGTTCAGAGGTAAGCGTTGAGGTCGGCCCGTGGTAACCAGTTGCTGTACCAATTCGGCACTATCGCGCTGGATGCGCTGAAAAGTATATCCGGTAGACGCTTTGGTAGCTCCCCCAGCAGTACCAATCCGGATAATTCGCTTACCCTGCCGTCGCGGATACTTCATATCTGTCATGGGAATGACTCCAAACTCCTCGTGCAGTACTTCATAATCGCTTTCGTTCAGTCCCAGAAACTCGGGCATGTACCGCTTTAGCTCTCGGGTGTAGGTTTCCGGCTCCAGCAATTCATCCGAGAAGATAGTATATTCTACCAGAGCCGTTTGATCATCGGTAGGTAGCACATACATAAAGCGGCAGTCTCCGTGCTGCTCAATACGGAAGTCCATCAACGTAGCCTGTTGCGGATTAAAAAATGACTGTTTGGTTCGGATCTCCCACCCTTTAAAGTGCTGAAGCAGGTACTGCTTGTCTTTAACCCGGCTTGCTTCATCCGAGTTGCGCAGACTGCTAAAGACCCACTTTCCAAAGTAGGTCTGTTGCCCGGTTATTACGGCTACTCCATCGGCTTGCTCCCGCAACTCATTTATTTGCTCTTGTACGACCGTTACATTTGCGTGCAGTTGAAGGGTTTGATAGACAAATCGGTAAAAATCCTGCCCCCGGACCATCTTATAGGTGTAGGGCTGCAAGTCCATCAGTTGGGAAAAGCCCGGCCCGTGAAAGTACATCCGTTGCCAATGCTGGTGTACAATGGATTCAAAGGGACCCGGTTCGGTCTCCCAGAAGCACCAGGTGCGGTCGTTATTCTCCTTGCGTTCCTGGTCAATAACCAGGATGGAACGATCTTTCATCTCACTGTTTAGCAGATGGTAAGCCAGGCTTAATCCGGCACCGCCACCACCGGCCAAAATAATATCGTACGTAGGCACAGTTTCCACTGAATGGAATTAAAATATCATGAATGAGATCATTGCCTCGGATAATCCGAAGATAAGCAGTATCCAGAAGTATACTATCCCTACCAGAAAAAGTTTGATCAGTGTTTTAAACCAGCCCTGATGATACACCTGCCTAAAGGAGAAGTAGACATACACTACTACCACCCAGGAAGCCACAGTAACCATCCACTCGCTGACAGAATCGCCAATGTTGAAGACTAAAAAAAGGAGTAACAGTAAACTGAACAGAAAAAGCGTAAATGCATGCAGATGAAGGGCATGCGTAAGATGCTGCACGTACAGTTTATCACGGCGGATGTAGAATAGCTTCAGTAGTAGCGCAAAGAGCGGAATCAGCAGAAACATCATGATCGGCATGTTTTGCAGTACGAACCCGGCAAACACATCCAGATCGTTCTGGGCTACCCTGCGTATCTGACGAAAAATCCGCATTTTAAATTCACTGGAATCCATCTCGAAGCTGTCCATCCGTCGCAAGGAATCTAGTGCTGCTTGGTCGGAAAGGGTTTCATCTTCTAATACATCGGTGACTCTCCGTAAACCAGAAAAAGCCTGGATGGAATCAATCTGGGCAGTAGCTTCCGGTGGAGTGGCGTCTGATGCAGCATCTTCAATTGATATCTCTTCCAATGAACTACGCACCAGCCAGGTAGCCAAAAAGAAAAAAATGATGCTAATGATTAGATACAGTCTCAACGGATGCACGTAGCTTACCCGTTGACCTTCATTGAATCGATTGGTTAAAAACCCCGGTTTGAACAAGAAGGGTACAACACTATGGGCAAACTTGGTGTCGAAAGAGAAGTAGTTGACAAAGAACTCGCGGACGAAGGTTACGAACGATACGATATTATCGTTATTCTCCTGCCCGCAACGGGGACAATAGTTGTATACAGTATTTAGAGTAAGCCCGCAGTTGAGGCACTGCTGGGTTTTGCGCCGGATTTTCAAGAGTCACTTTTTTGCTAAAGTTAGCAAAGACTTTCTCTTGTCAGCAACAATATTAATGAATAAGAATATCAGCTACGTGAATGCGTTGTTTAGTCCACAGCCGCACGACGTAGTAACCTCTCTTCAGCCTGTTGACCGGCGAGACCGTCGCTACCCCATGAACATAAATCACTTGACCCTGATGAAGATTGCCCCCCATATCAATATACTCCACTACTTCTATCACTCCCGGTAACCGGCAATGAAACTGTCCGTCTGAGGAAGGATTGGGAAAAATCAGGATGCTGGGATCGCTAGTAAATTCTACTCCAATGGCTGGATGGTAGTGCTGGCGTCCGTCAAAATCCACCTGTTTTAACCGGTAATACAGTTGTCCCTGGACAGGAGGGCTGTCGGCAATTTGGTATTCAACTGGATAAGAAACAGTTCCTTGCCCCGGCACTCGAGCCACTTCCGTAAATTGCCGGTCGGTACCAGCCCGCTCTACGCTAAAGTAGTCGTTATTGGTTTCGGTAGCCGTTTTCCAACCAAGGATAATCTGGCCTTCTGCAGCTACTGCACTGAAATGAACCAACTCCACCGGAAGCGTAGTGCCGTAGTTGGTATCCAAGAAAGTGACCAGGTCGGGTTCATCATTGTTAAGATCATCGATATCATTTACATTGGCAGCCACCGTCCCGATAGGGAAATCACCATCGGTTAGATTATTTCCACCCAGGAGATACAAACTACCATTGTTAAATATACTATTACTCCCATTCAAGGTCATTTGTCCTATAACGATCATGATTCCAGAATTGGAAATGTTATGGTTATTAGTTGTACTGTAATCTCCAATTACAACCAGCAGTGAGCCATTTCCAATGTTAATAGCATTATTTTGACCCATTGTCAAATCGCCATCAATAATTAATGTGTCTCCATCAGCAATATCTATATCCGGCCCATCATTGAAATTTAAGGAAGGTGCCGATACCAGTCCGTTAACAACAATGTCCGTAGAAATATTGCTGGTAACAGGAGTCCAACTTACCCAGGTCGAACCATCTGTCCAATTTCCCTTACCTTCATCTACTGAATGTTCCTGAGCAAGTGCTTTCCAAACAGGAAGCAATGCTACTATTATAGCTAAGTAGATCTGTTTCATAAGCTATTTTCACTGAGTACAATACTTTTTCAGGAAGAACTCGGCTTTACCGTTACCCAGACTTTTGGCTTGTTGCCAGTCTTCGCAGGCTTTGGTATCTCCTAATTGGTAGTACACCATGGCGCGCCCTCGGAAGTAGTCCGAATTCTGGTCGTCAATACTGATAGCTCGATTAAAATCTTCCAGAGCACCTTCCATGTCTTCTTCAATCACCCGGATATTGGCCCGGTTGTAGTACGCTTCGGCATCCTTAGGGTGCAATGAAATTACTTTGGTATAGTCGTCAATAGCTCCTTTATAATCCTCCAGTTCTTCGCGCAGATAAGCCCGGTTGTAGTACACTCCCTCCAAATCCGGATTGAGTTTCAGGGCTTTATTAAAATCCGCCAGCGCTCCATTATAGTCGCCCATGAACGACTTAGAGGTTGCCCGCTCCACGTAGAGTTGGGCATCTTCTTTGTCCAGGTTGATAGCATTGGTGAAGTCAACCGCTGCTTGTTCGTAGTCTTTCCATTTCATCAGAGCCAGTCCCCGACGATAGTAGGCCTCCTTTTCTTTAATTCCGTTGTCAATCGTCTGATCGTAGTAACCAATCGCTACAGGGTAGTTTTCCAGGAAGTAGTAGGCATCGGCCAGATAGTATAGAATTCCGGCATCTACTTTTTCCGCCTCGGCTTTCTCCACCACTCGCAAGTCGTTCTTTGCTTCCTCGTAGTTGTTCAGCTTGAAGTGGGCAATACCCCGATTTTCGTACGCCAGCACATAGGCCGAATCAAGCGTAATAGCTCGATCATAGTCGACAATTGACGCTTCGTACTGCTCCAATTTGTATTTGGTTTTTCCCCGGTTGTTAAAGATCACCGGATCTTCCCAGCCCTGCTGAATAGCTTGATTATAGTCAGTAAGCGCAGCCTGGTAGTCTTTCATCCGGAAACGAGTGTTTCCCCGAACGGCGAAGGCCTCGGTATAGTCCGGTTTTTTCGCAATAGCGGTAGATAAATCGCTCAGAGCTCCCGGCAGCTCGCGGTTTTCGTAGTGAGAAAATCCTCTTTTAAAATAGGTTTCAGCTTGGTCGGCTCCCAGTTCAATGGCCCGACTCAAATCCTTAGTGGCTTCACCGTAATTCTGTTGGGCAAACTTAGCATAACCGCGTACTAACCACGCTTCCTGGGCCACTAGTCCTTGCTCAATAGCCTGATTGAGATCAGTGATCACGGCCTGATACGCAGCAGCCTTTTCTTCTTCAGTGAGTCCGTTAATCAGTTGGTATTGGGAGATTCCCCGGGCGAAGAATACTCGTTCATCGACCTGCTCAAACTCAATGGCCTGATCTAGTTCTGCTATAGCTTCAGCATACTTACCGGTTTCGTACTGGGCAATTCCTACCATGCGATAGATATCCGCTTCCTGACTATCCAGTTCGCGGGCTTGGGTAAAGTCTTCAATAGCCCCCGCATAATCTTCAGTGATAAACTTAGCGGTTCCCCGGTTGTGGTAGGCTTTTGTATAATCCGAACGATGGGCGATAGCCTGATCGTAATCGGCAATGGCTCCGGTATAGTCTTTCTGCAGAAATTTAGCTTTTCCCCGGTTATTATATATCAGCGGGGCTTTCTCGGCATCCTGCTCCCCTCCCTTGGCCAGGGCCTGATCATAAGCTCGAACAGCAGTAGTATAATCATCGGTTAAAAACTGGGCATTTCCCCAGTTATAGAGAGTTAACAAATCGCTGGCTCCTTTGGCTACCGCCTGGTCCAGATCAGCGGCTGCCGCCGGATAATCTTTCTCAGTAAAGTAGGCATTCCCCCGGTGGCTGTATACCAAGGCGTCATCGGCACCCCGGTCAATAGCTTTAGTAAGATCAGTAATAGCCCGCTTAGGTTGGTTCAGGTAAGCCGCCGTATGGCCACTTAGTTCGTAAGCCTGCTGCGAATCTTCTCCCAGCTGAAACGCTTTATCTAAATCTCGCTGGGCCTGCAGATAGTTTCCCTGTGTGAAGTGAATTTCTCCCCGGCACAAAAAGGCTTTGGCCTCATTGACTCCCATCGTAACTGCCTCATTAAGCGACAATAATGCAGCTTCTAGAGACTGAGTTTCGTACTGAGCGTAACCAAGCAGTTTGTAGAGCAGGGCGTTACTAACTCCTAACTCGCTGGCACGGGTGAAGTCGTCAGTCGCTTCGAGGTATTTTTGCTGCTGAAAATAGGCCTGCCCCCGATACAGGTAGGCGTTAGGCAGATTGGCATCTCGGGCAAGCGCTTCGTTAAAATCGGCGATAGCACCATCGGTAGCCTTCAATTGTAATTTAGCCTCACCCCGCTGTTGATAAACTTTAGCATCGTTTGCCCCCAGAGTAATAGCTTTATCCAAATCCTGCAAAGCAGCCGAAATCTCATCCTGCGCTAACCTAAACTTAGCTCGGTTCTTGTAAACCAATGTATCCTCACTTCCTAAGGTTACCGCCTGATTTAGATCATCGATGGCCGTGTTATCGTTCTTGAGAAATTTAGCGTTTCCCCGCCACGCAAATACATCGGCTGAATTCGCGCCGGCCTGAATAGCTTGATCGAGCGCCTGAATGGCCGAGGCGTAGTTTTTGACTGCATACTCAGCTTCACCCAGGTGTTGGTAGGTTGTAAGATCGCCTCTACCTAATTTGATAGCCTGTTTCAGGTTGGGTATCGCCTGTTTAAAGTCTTGGGTAGCAGCCTGAGCATTGCCTAATGTGTAATAAACCTCACCGTTTTCTTCCCGTTTTTCTATGGCTTTGCTCAGATTTTTGATCGCGCTCTCGTATTTACTCAAGTAGTACTGAGCTCCTCCCCGTAGCGCATAAACAACTCCGGTAGTCATACCCAATCGTTGCGCCTGCTGGATATCAGTCAAGGTGTTTTCGTAGAATTTCTGGTCGTAAAAAATTTGCGCCCGCATGAGGTAGAGCTCGGCATCCTCGGCACCGGCGTCAATAGCTTTGGTAAGCAATGGCATTCCGTCCTGAGGTTGTTTCAGGTAGATGTAGGCTTTTCCCAGCCACGCTGCAATTTTATCATGACTTTTGATAGGCAATAATGTGGCTACTACCTGATCGTATTTTTTCTGGGTAAAATAGGCCCCACCCAGTGCAGCCAATATATCTTCTGTCCGTTGGGGCTGATCAATTTTTTCCAGGATGTCGATGGTGTTGGTAGGTCGTTTAAGCTGATGGTAGGATAGTCCTAACCAGCGATAGAGTTCGTTAGTGAGCCACTCGGCCTCCTTCGTACCGACGATTTTTTCCAGATCACGAACGGCTTCGTTGTACTTTCCCAGTTCGTAGGCCGTACCTCCCCGGTAGTAATTCAGCTCGGAGCCGTGCAGCCCCTCTTTCTCCGCCTGCTGAAAGGCCTCAAATGCTTCGGAGTACTGCTGCAACTTCCGGTAGGCCATCGCCGTCTGGAAGGTAGCTTCCTTTGATCCGGCTCCCAGACTACCGGCTTTTTTATACGCTTTGATGGCCTCTTCCCATTGCTTAAGTAAATACTGCGTTTCGCCCAGGTTCTGCCAGCCCTTGGCGTAGCTTTCCTTGATCGTTACCGCCTGGGTAAAATCAGCGACTGCTCCGGCGTAGTCTTCCTGATGAAATTTGGCTTTTCCCCGGTTGTTAAAGATTAGTTCGTCATCCTGGCCCAGACTAATAGCCCGGTTATAATCAGAAATAGCGGCAGGGTAATTTTCACTGCGGAACTGGGCACTGCCGCGGGTATAGTAAGCGTCAGCCTGTTCGGTTCCTTCTTTTATCGCTTTGTTCAGGTCTAAAATGGTCTGACGATAGTCCTGATTGCGGTAGTTGAGCAAACCTCGGTAGTAAAACACATCGGCACTGTAGGCCCGGTACGATACCGCCTGATTCAGGTCTTTCAGCGCGGCATCGTATTTCTCAAGCTGGTAGTTGGCTATGCCTCTACCTTCGTACCCATCGGGATTCTGCGGATGTTGGACAATATACTGGGTATAGGCTACTTTGGCCCCCGCCCAATCGTGGGTAGCTGCCTTTTGGCGGGCTTCAGACAGATAGTCCACTGTATTTTCCGGGGAAGTATCCGAAGCTTGCTGGGCGAAGCCTGGTAAGATAATACCGGAGAGTCCGAAAATAATGATAAAAATGATACCCTTTTTCATAGAAGGAATACGCTACTCGTTTGAAGGAAAACAACGAGTAAAGGTACACCTTCGTATGAGGGTTTCTAATGCAATATGGCCCTATACCTAAGTAGTGTAAGGTATAACACAAACTTACGAAAAGGGTTAAACAGCAAAAGCCAACCCTGAAATCAGAATTGGCTCAATGCTTGAAGAATGCGAAGACCTTAAGCCTCGGCCGGCAAAATATGTACGTACGAACGATCTTGACGGCCTTTTTTGAACTGTACGGTTCCGTCGGTCAGAGCAAACAGCGTATGGTCTTTGCCTATACCTACGTTATTGCCTGGATGGTGCTTGGTACCGCGCTGGCGCACGATGATATTTCCGGCGATTACATTTTCGCCACCGAATTTCTTCACGCCTAATCGTTTACTTTCCGAATCGCGGCCGTTTTTAGAACTACCGGCGCCTTTCTTATGTGCCATAATATTGTTCGTTTAATAGATTAACCTTCTTTTTTTGCTTCAAGTTCTTTGGCCTGAGGAACCCAGTCTTCCTGCACCATTTCCACGGTGATACCATCTACATCCTCGCCAATTTTTTCAATCTCTTCCGCCGATAGATCAATCAACTGCTGGTAGGTATGCACTCCGTGCTTGTGCAGCGCTTCTTCGAAGACTGGGCCTACCCCGTTGATATTCTTCAGATCGTCGGTAGCGGCTTCAGTTTTTGCGGGTTCCGCCTTAGCGGTTTCAGCTTTGGGAGCGTCAGCTTTTGGCGCTTCTTCCTTTTTAGTTTTCTTGCTGGCCTTCTGGCCCTGCAGCAGAATATCATCAATCATGATTTTGGAGTAACCCTGACGATGGCCCTGCTTTTTCTGATAGCCCTTACGGCGTTTCTTTTTAAATACGATAACCTTATCGCCGCGGCCGTGCTCCAGGATAGTTCCGGCTACCCGAGCGCCACTGATGGTAGGAGTGCCAACCTCTACGCCGTTATCGTCTTCAATTAACAGCACACGATCAAATTCGACGGAAGCGCCGGCTTCGCCTGCCAAACTAGGGGCGTAAACGAACCGATCTTTTTCTACTTTAAATTGCTTTCCGGCTATGTCAACAATTGCATACATACAGTTGAAAATTGATAATTGACAGTTGATAGTAGTTATCAGTGTCAATTGCAGTTATTTTTATTACTTCTCTTGAAACGAGGCGCAAATATACAGTTTTCCTGTATTCTTGACAACCTAATGCCCAACCCAATTTTATCTAAAAAAGTTGCCTACCGAGTTAGTAAATAAAAAATCCTTTTTTCGGTTTACCTAAAATAAGTAAACCCTGCCACGACTCCCTCCGTTTTAATATTAAGGAAATGTTACCAAATTTTTAATTGAAGTAGACCATTACAACCTGCTACTAGTCAATATTTTATGAATATTTACTTCAACAAACAGTTAAGTACAAAACTAAAATCCCCTTCGGGATTTGACCCAAAAACCTTTTTCTTTCTCGCTTAAATCAACATATTTGTAAAGAGTGGTATGTTTGAAAGAAGCCCAGTATTATCCTAAGCTTGTTGTCTTTTGCTTACGCGCTCTTTTCGGCGAAACCTTAAAATTTTCGCGGTTTCTCGAAACAATTTTATAAAATCCTGCTTTACTTATTTAAAGTATAAAACTTAACCCCAAGCTGTTATGAGTGAGAAAACTGTTGATGTGAACGAACCTATTTTACAAGAAAATCCTAACCGATTTGTCTTGTTTCCAATTGAGCACGATGACATCTGGCAATGGTACAAAAAATCAGAAGCTAGTTTCTGGACCGCCGAAGAGATTGATTTGAGTCAGGATATGAAAGACTGGGAGAACCTCAACGACGGTGAACGCCACTTCATCTCCCACGTACTGGCTTTCTTTGCGGCTAGCGACGGCATCGTAAATGAGAACCTGGCCGAGAACTTTGTGAACGAAGTGCAGTACACCGAAGCAAAATTTTTCTACGGCTTCCAGATTGCCATGGAAAACATCCACTCCGAAACCTATTCTCTATTAATAGATACTTACGTAAAAGACGGTCAAGAAAAAAATAAGCTCTTCAACGCTATTGAGACGATGGATTGCGTGAAGAAAAAAGCCGATTGGGCCCTGCGTTGGATTGACGAAGGAAGCTTTGCCGAACGGCTGATTGCTTTTGCGGCAGTAGAAGGTATTTTCTTCTCCGGTTCGTTCTGCTCCATCTTCTGGCTGAAGAAGCGCGGCCTGATGCCCGGATTAACGTTCTCTAACGAGCTCATCTCCCGCGATGAAGGTATGCACTGCGATTTTGCTTGCCATCTATATAATAATCACCTCAACAATAAGCTTTCTGAAGAAACCATTCGGGAAATTATTACCAACGCCGTAGAGATTGAAAAAGAATTTGTAACGGATGCGTTGCCGGTAAGTCTGATCGGCATGAATGCCGAACTGATGTGTCAGTACATTGAGTTTGTAGCGGATCGGTTGTTGTTGGAGCTTAATTGCAGTAAAGCTTACAACGCCAAGAATCCGTTCGATTTTATGGAAATGATCTCGCTGCAGGGTAAAACCAACTTCTTTGAGAAGCGCGTAGGTGAATACCAGAAAGCCGGAGTGAAAAACAGCGCCCAAGAACAAGATCGTCCTAAATTCTCCTTAAACGAAGACTTTTAATATCTACTAAACTAATTTCCTTAGGCTATGCTAGTAATCAAACGCGATGGAAGGCGGGAATCGGTAAAATTCGATAAGATCACCGCCCGAATTGAGAAACTTTGCTACAACTTAGACACCAACTACGTCAGCGCGGTAGAGGTGGCTAAAAAAGTTATTTCCGGTATCTACGACGGGGTAACTACCGTAGAACTGGATAACCTGGCAGCCGAAACCGCGGCTACCCTGACGGTGAAACACCCGGACTACGCCGTGCTGGCGGCCCGAATTGCCATCTCTAACCTCCACAAGGTTACTAGCAAGTCTTTCTCTAGCACCATGAAGCGGCTCTACTCCTACGTAGATCCTAAAACCGAAGAGCACGCTCCGCTCATCTCGAAAGAGACCTACGCGGTAATTAAGAAGCACGCCGCTCAGTTAGATTCTACGATTATCCACAGCCGCGATTATACTTACGACTTCTTTGGCTTTAAAACGCTGGAGCGCTCGTACCTGATCAAACTAGACGGCAAAGTAGTAGAACGTCCGCAGCATATGCTGATGCGCGTAGCGGTGGGTATTCACGGGGAGGATATTGAAGCGGCCATTGAAACCTATAATCTGCTATCGGAGAAGTGGTTCACCCACGCCACCCCTACCCTGTTTAATGCGGGTACTCCTAAGCCGCAGCTTTCCAGTTGCTTCCTGTTAACGATCCAGGATGATTCTATCGACGGTATCTACGACACGCTGAAGCAGTGCGCTCAGATTTCGCAATCGGCCGGAGGCATCGGGTTGAGCATTCATCACGTGCGAGCCACCGGCTCCTACATCCGCGGAACCAACGGTACTTCCAACGGTATTGTGCCCATGCTGCGCAACTTTGATATGACCGCTCGCTACGTAGATCAGGGCGGCGGTAAGCGCAAGGGTAGCTTTGCGATTTATCTGGAACCCTGGCACGCCGATGTGTTCGACTTCCTACAGCTGAAGCGAAACCACGGTAAGGAAGAACTGCGTGCTCGTGACCTGTTCTACGCGCTGTGGATTCCGGATTTATTCATGAAGCGGGTGGAAGACAATGAGGAATGGTCGTTATTCTGCCCCAACGAATGCCCCGGACTGTACGACAAGTACGGCGAGGAATTCGAGAAGATGTACGAAAAGTACGAACGCGAAGGCAAAGCCCGCCGTACCGTACGCGCGCAAGACCTGTGGTTTGAGATTCTGGAAGCTCAGGTGGAAACCGGTACTCCGTATATGCTCTTCAAGGATGCCGCGAATAAGAAATCGAACCAGAAGAACCTGGGAACTATTCGCTCATCTAACCTCTGCACCGAGATTATTGAGTACACCTCTAAGGATGAAGTAGCAGTTTGTAACCTGGCTTCTATCGCCCTTCCTAAGTTTATCAGTCAGGACGAAAACGGTAACAACTTCTTCGATCATCAGAAGCTATACGAGATTACCAAGGTAGTGACCCGCAACCTGAACAAGGTGATTGACGTCAACTTCTACCCGGTGAAAGAAGCCGAGAACTCCAACATGCGCCACCGCCCGATTGGTATCGGTATTCAGGGGCTGGCCGATGCTTTTATTATGCTGAAGATGCCGTTTGAGTCGGACGAGGCCCAGGGGCTGAACCGCGATATCTTCGAAACCATCTACTACGCGGCCATGGAAACTTCCATGGAGATTGCCAAGAAAGAAGGTCCCTACGCCACCTTCAAGGGCTCGCCGGTATCCAAAGGAATATTCCAGTTTGATATGTGGGGCGTAACCCCCGACAGCGGCCGCTGGGACTGGAGTAAGTTGAAGAAAGAAGTGAAGAAAAACGGTGTACGCAACTCACTGCTACTCGCTCCGATGCCTACTGCTTCTACCTCGCAGATTCTGGGTAATAACGAGTGCTTTGAGCCGTATACTTCTAACATTTACACCCGCCGGGTGCTATCGGGCGAGTTTGTGGTGGTGAACAAGCACTTACTGCGCGATCTGGTAGACCTGAATTTGTGGAACGACGGTATGAAGAACCGACTGATTGCCGAGAACGGATCTATTCAGAACATCAATGAGATTCCTCAGCACTTAAAAGATCTGTACAAAACGACCTGGGAGATTTCGCAGAAGACCATTCTGGATATGGCGGCCGACCGCGGGGCCTACATCTGCCAGAGCCAGAGCCTGAACATTCATATGCAGGACCCTAACTTTGGCAAGCTAACGTCTATGCACTTCTACGCCTGGAAGAAGGGACTGAAAACCGGTATGTACTACCTACGCACCAAAGCCGCTACCGATGCCATCAAGTTTACGGTAGACAAGGCCGCGCTCAACCAGAGCTCAGATGCGCCAGTAACCGCTACTCCGGTTGGTTCCCTGGCCCCCGGTGGCGGACAATTGCAGGGTAATGCCGGAGCCGGTCCGCAGGCTCAGAAGCAATCCGACATGCAATGCTCACTGGATGACCCCGACAACTGCGAAGCTTGCGGAAGCTAAACCCCCAAACACCAGAAAGCGTCGGCATTCATTTGTCGGCGCTTTTGTGTTAATAAGGTTTCAGATCAACTATCACTATTTCAACTTATCGTGTGTTTATAATGCGTACTTTATATCTAATACTAACACTTTGGTAAAAATTAAATAGCACTTACTGATCTCTGCACAATGAGTAAAAACGATCAAATAATTCAGGAATTAGTGGATAAAGCAAATCCCTACTTTAAAGAATTTAACAAACTACACGACTTCTTAATGGAAATAGAAGTCGCCTTTGGTTTTACTAGAGGTGCATTGCCGTTTGCTACTACTTTTACAGAAAGACAATATATCATCAAAATAGAAAAAACGGGCACTGAATATACAAAAGAGACTTTTGCAGCCAGAATTGACCAACTACAAGTTGAACGAATTGTTCCATATACCATAGTAAGCCTGGTATCTCTGTTTGAAGATTATTTTTTTGAACTGGTTAAACATTTAGTCATTAATGTTAATCCACATCCACTAATTGGCAACAATAAAGTCGATGCGAAGACTATCTTTACAGCCAGCGATATCGCTACTCTACGTAATAGCTTTATAGACATCGAACTGGACAAAATAAAACGGCAAAATGTGTTCGACTGGTTTAAATTTTTGAGAAAGATTATCAATGTAGAATTTGCAGAAGATCAGAAAATACAATTGAGCGAAATCGTATGTAGCAGAAATATTTTCATCCATAACTCTAATATTATCAATCAAATTTATGTTGAGAAATCTGGCAAATTTGCTCGACATGCAATTGGAGAAAAAAACGTTATGGACGTAAAATATTTTGCTCAGTCTCTTGACATGGTGAATAAACTAATGGTGGACTTGTTGACAAACATAGGTTTTAAACTTGGTGTGAAAGGAGTTGAAATCAAAAATTCATAACTAAAGGAAGTTGGTATCCTGACCTAGTGCTCGTTTGGAACGCGTGCTTTTCTTTGCCATAGAGTACCTCTGAACTTTTGGCAAGATGACAAGAACAGGAATATTGAAGTAATGGTAAATCAAAGTTTGGTATCTGATATTGCTTGCGATACAAACGCTTGCAAGACAATTAAAATTGGAGTGGCAGGGACCAAATAAGCCAAGAACCTACGCTTATAGTTGTTGTTGAATCAACTAATCAGAATTATCACTATGGAGTATCGCGTGAAGATTACCTATTGTACCCAGTGTCGTTGGCTATTAAGGGCAGCCTGGATGGCGCAGGAGCTGTTGTCTACCTTTGATACTGATTTGCAGGAGGTAGCTCTGGTGCCCGGTACCGGAGGCATCTTTGAGGTGCATCTGAATGGTGAGTTGCTGTTCTCTCGTAAGGAAGCCGGCCGCTTTCCCGAATCAAAGGAACTTAAACAACTGCTGCGCGACCGGGTAGATCCCGAGCGCAACCTGGGGCACAGCGACCGTTCGTAACGGTTTTTACCATCCGAAGAAGTATCAAAAAATTACTTTATGATTTTACAAAAGTGCTTTTAAGTGCTCATCGATAAATGGTTCGGTGTATCCCCGGATTTATTCCGGTCGGCGCCCCGACGGGGTCTCCCGCATAGTAAGCAGCAGACCCCGCAACAGGTGCGGGGTTGATCGTACCAGTTTTTTTTTGTCCACCTACTTAAAACTTTCCCTTACGTCATACTAAACGTTTGCGTAGCGCAATGAAAAAATCAAGCCGGAATTGCGAGTGTAGAAAGTTGAGATACTGAAATCATTAACCATAAAAAAGTGTAGGGATAAAAATTGGAAACTGGGTAGAATAATAGAATCAAATTGCGTATTGATTTTCATAACTTTGGTTCACTACTCAATCACCCGGCGAATGAAATTTATCAGTTTACTCACCACACTTTTCCTGATAATCGTCAGTACGCTAAGCCTGGCTCAGGAGAGCAATGCTACTGATAATCTTTTCACTAACCCGCTACTGGAGAAAGGACAGGACCCCTGGGTGATGCAGGATGGACCGTACTACTACTATTGCTTCAGTGCGAAAGGCGTCATAAACGTACAGAAAGTAGAGCAACTCACCCACCTACGTACTGCGGATACCATTGTCGTCTGGACGCCGCCCGCCAACACCATGTACGCAAAAGAGCTTTGGGCACCTGAGCTGCACAAGATCAACGACCGCTGGTACATCTACGTAGCCGCCGATGACGGAAAGAATGAGAACCACCGCATGCACGTGCTGGCATCGAAGGGATCAACCCTTGAGAGCGGGTTTGAGTACGCCGGACAGTTGAAAGACCCGGATGATAAGTGGGCCATTGACGGCACCGTGCTGCACCATCAGGGTAATATGTACTTCATCTGGTCAGGTTGGGAAGGTGATGAAAACGTAGCCCAGAATTTATACATTGCTCCGATGGAATCGCCCACCATCATCAGTGGAAAACGGGTATTAATTTCGTCTCCTGAATACGAGTGGGAGAAAAGAGGTTCAAGCGACGAACTGCCCACCATCAATGAAGGCCCGCAGATACTCGAGAAAAACGGGCAGTACCATATCATCTATTCGGCTGCCGGAAGCTGGTCAAACGATTACTGCCTGGGGATGCTAAGCCTGACCGGCGATGATCCGCTAGAAGCATCAGCCTGGAAGAAGGAAGATCAGCCCGTTTTTTCCGGCACCGAATGCGTAATCAGTCCCGGCCACTGCTCCTTCACCACCATTGGGCAACAGGACTGGATTGTGTACCACGTGACCGGTTACCCGAATGGCGGCTGGGACAGTCGATACGTAAAAATGCAACCGTTCTACTGGGTAGAGAACCGACCTGTATTCGGGAAACCTGCCGAAGATGGCGTTATCTTTCCGGTGAGTTATGAGTAAAGTGATCTACCTTTACTTGCACTTTCAACATTGCTAAAACCTATGAATGAGTGAAGTAATCTTCTGATCATGCAAAGGAGACTGCTCTGCTCTTTTCCAAACTAGTAATTTCCTGAAAGAACTCAACTTTCAAGCGACAAAATTCGTATATTATAGCGACAAAAGTATTAAACTATGCAAGCCGCTCAAGTTTTAGAACCATCCGGCAAACAAACGATTGATTGGATACAATTAGCTCGCGAAGGCGTTAGTAAACAGTTTATGCAGGAAGTGCAGGATCGCATGCAACTGTCGCAGAAAGAACTTGCGAATCTACTGCATCTCACTCCGCGCACTATTCAGCGAATGAAAGAGGATACTTTACTGCCTCCGGCTGCTTCCGGACAGCTGCTGGAACTGGCCCGTCTATACCGTAGGGCCCTTGAAGTACTAGGTAATGAAGACGTCGCTCATCAGTGGTTGAGAATGCCCATCACTGCGCTTGGTAATGTCCCCCCTGTAAACCTATTAGACACTCCGGTGGGGATTCAGTGGGTGATGACCACCCTAGGCCGCATTGAGCACGGAGTCTATTCATAATGCTGGTTTATCGGCTGGTTCGTCGCCCTTACGCTCAGCAATTAGACGGGCGCGGTGCAGCTCTTTTCGGAGGCCGATGGAATTCGGTAGGCCTGCCCGTGGTCTATACCGCTCAACATCGTTCATTGGCCGTGCTGGAATACCGGGTCAACAACCCCCTACCCACTCCCGACCTGATGATGGCCTCGTTAGAACTTCCGGACCATAGTTTGCGGGAAGTGCTTTTCGGTGATTTGCCCGAAAACTGGACGAGCTACTCCTTCGAGAGCCCTTGCGCCTATTTAGGTGATCAGTGGCTAAAAAGTCAGGAAACGCTAGTGTTGCAAGTACCTTCGGTAGTGGTTCCCGAGGAACATAATATCCTGATCAATCCGCTTCATCCACTGATGAACCAAGTGAGAGTATTAGACAGCCTTCCGTTTATGATAGATGCCCGAATGTACAAGGGGAGCTAGTCAGAATTCAGGTAGAACTTGGAGGAAATAGAATTAGTCAAGGGAGGTTTAGTGGTAATTTTAACCAAAAAAAAGGATTCAGGTTGCCCCGAATCCTCCATTAAACCAAACATTAAACGATAAACTTATGAACCTGCTTCTGCTGGGTACTCTTCAAAAATTTCATCGGCGTAGGCTGATACGTTGTCTTTCGCTGCCGATACTGAAAAAGCATCATCAGTAGCAACTCCGCGCCAAACAATCTCGTTAGTTTGGGCATCGATTAAATCCACAACCATACTGCCTTCCCCAAACTCTACTTCGTCAATATCGTATCCAACTACGTTATTGACGCCAGTATAACCCGAATAGTAGTACGGATAGTTGAAGGCCGGAGCATAGCCGGGCGTATAGTAATTGTATGTATTGTAAATCGGATCAGCATCCAATTCTTCTTCCTGTTGAAACTGCGCCTGAGCGTAAACCAGCAAATCCGGATTATCCACATCTATTGAATAGCCTAGTTGCTTCATTTCTTCCCCAATCTGTTCGGTAAATTGGCTCTCGGCTTCGTAATTATAGGCACTTGGGTTAGTAGAATCGCCCAGCATCGGTAAAAAGGCAAACGTATTGTACTTAGACAAATCTACGTCAGCCGTCTTATCCGTAGAGACTCTCGCCCCCGAACAACTAAACAAGGCTATTGCTAGCGATAGAGAAAGGAGTTGATTAATATACTTCATATTCAAAAAAATTAAAGGGTAAAAAATAAAAAGCCACGGTTGATAAAAGACTCCACGAAAGAAGTGGACTTACTACCAACGGTATTTCAGTCAATTAAAAGCAGAAGTTTAAAAAAATATTTATTCCGTGGTCAATATTCTTTGGTACTAAAAGATCCGCTTCTTGATCTTTTCAACCAACGTTCTAATCGGCTGTTTTATAAGGCACATAGTTTATCTCCGATTTAAGTAAGAATACTGCGGTAGAATAACAGATATTACTCAACATCGATACGCAAAAATGACTAAAAATCAATTAGGGGGTATGCGCCAATAAATTACCCGCGCAGAAATTTTTTCCAAGTATTCAGCGTATTGCCCAATTTGCAAATAGCGAATTGCATCGTATTTTGCCATTTTAAGCAATCAATAAAACAACCATGCATAACAACCTCAAAGTACTAACCTTTTTACTAATCATCCTGGCCGGATGCAGCGGTATTCAAACCGACGAAACGGCTGCTACCGACATGGAACCCCCCGTACTAGCCCCCTTTGAAAATCTGGATACCCTGGCGGTAAACGACTGGTGGAACCGAGCTGACAACCCAATCATTGATATGAAAGTAGACCGCAGCGAAGTGGTTTGCTTTGGTATGTACACTGTAGCGAATAATACCCTGAAACTTACCGCCCAACTGTATCCGCTCTACCCCGACGAAACCCGGGAGGTTCGGCTGGAAGTGCAAAAAGATGGCGAGTGGCAGGAAATACAGCGGCAGGAAGTGAACGATCTGGGCTGGTCGGCATTGTTTCGGGTAGAAGACTGGGATGATACGCAGGATGTACCGTACCGGCTACTGCACGGCGAAAGTGCTTCCTTTGAAGGGCTGATTCGGAAAGACCCCAAGGATAAAGATGAAATTAAGCTGGCGGCTTTTTCGTGCAACTCAAATAAAGACCGGGGCATGCGAGAAAACTACGTAAGCAACGTAAACCACCACGATCCCGACCTGCTATTCTTTGCCGGCGATCAATCGTACGATCATACCGAGCATACGGCCGCCTGGCTGAAGTTCGGGCTACAATTTCGGGAACTGTTTCGTAACCGTCCCTGCATTAGCATCCCGGATGACCACGATATTGGGCAAGGCAACCTTTGGGGGGAAAACGGTAAAAAGTCTGAAACCAGGGTAGGCGATGATGGCGGTTACATCTACCACCCCGAGTACGTGAAAATGGTGGAACGCTGCCAAACGGCTCATCTGCCTGATCCTTATGACCCCACTCCAATTCAGCAAGGCATTGGCGTCTACTACACCAACCTAATAGTAGGCGATGTAGACTTTGCCATTATTGAAGACCGTAAATTTAAAAGTGGTCCGGCCGGAAAAATCCCTCAGCAGGGACCCCGTCCCGACCATATCCGTAACCCCGATTACGATCCGGCTTCTATCGATCTGGAAGGATTAACACTGCTGGGCGAGCGCCAGCTTACCTTTTTGAATGACTGGGCTACTCAACAAGACGGCGTAGCCATGAAAGCCGTACTGTCCCAAACCGGTTTCTGCGGTGGGGCGCACCTGCACGGCAATAAAGAAAACCGCCTGCACGCCGATCTGGATTCTAACGGCTGGCCCCAAACCGGACGAGATAAAGCATTGGACGTAATCAATAAAGCCGGAGCCGTACATATTGGTGGCGATCAGCACCTGGCCACCGTGATCAAACACGGCATCGACGAGTACCGGGATGGTCCCTGGGCGTTTATTGTGCCGGCTATTGTGAACGACTACTACAGCCGCTGGTGGTGGCCCGAAGACGAAGAAGCGGGTGGTAACCACGATCCAAACAACCCCCTTCCCTGGACGGGCGACTATCTGGACGGCTTTAATAACAAAATTACCATGGAGGCTTATGTGAATCCCGAAAGCCCCTCCCGCGGCTCCGGCTACGGACTCATTCGCTTCCACAAAGCCGCTAATGAAGTTACTTTTGAGTGTTGGCCCCGCGACGTAGACGTGACCACCCAGGATGCCGAGCAATTCACCGGCTGGCCGATTACAGTGGCTTTGAATGATTAGTGAATAAAAAAAATGGTAGTGTTACGTCCTGACTGATGACGAACAATCGTTTGGATAGGTAGCAAATAGCTCTGCTCTATCTTGACTTTCCAGTTTCATCTAAAAAGCTACTATTGTGGCTTAGTATCGTGTTCGGAGTTAGACTACTCAGCCCAGCTTAGCCGAATTGATACTAGCCACATACTCAGTAACCGAGATATCCTAGCTTCTTTACTCATAGTGATAGCAAGGAAAGGAAACTATTGTGAAACTGATAAAGGGAGAACAAATTATTCCTTATCCTCCCTTAGGGTTTCTTTCCGATACGGAACGTCTTCCATTCCAGGTTGATCTGACTGACCGTCCTCAGTAATCGTAATATGCGAGGGGCCTTTCTCATCCGCTGGTTCTCGGAGATTTTTTATGGTAAGATCTATATTCCTGCTTTCGGCACTTTTCTCAAAATCTTCAATAATTTCAAAGATATCGTAATGCATATACCGCGTATTGCTGGCATCAATAAACACTTTTGAATTATCGGGTATATCCGACAACGTTTGCAGGATTGTAGCCTTATTGATAAAGGTTAGTTCCTGGGCCAGATCAATCCTAATATTTGCCTGTCCATCTTCTTCGTGCCGATTGAAATGATGGGAAATCTGAAAATTGTTGAAAAGGATGTAGAATATAGCAATAATTAACCCGATGGTCAGTCCGATAAGCAAGTCAGTGAAAACGATACCTAACACCGTAGCGATGAACGGAACAAACTGCCCCTTACCTTGCTTGTACATCTTTTTAAAGACCGCAGGTTTGGCCAGTTTGTAACCTACCAAAAAGAGTATGGCTGCCAGAGTAGCCAGTGGAATCAGATTCAGTAAATACGGAATAGCAATTACACTTCCCAACAAAAGAAAGCCGTGGATGATAGCCGAAGCCTTAGTTCTTCCGCCCGACTGAATATTAGCCGAACTACGTACAATTACTTGGGTGACGGGCAGACCGCCGATAAGACCAGAGATAATATTTCCTACTCCCTGAGCTTTAAGCTCCAGGTTGGTTGGTGTAACGCGCTTAAAAGGATCAAGCTTGTCGGTGGCTTCCACACAGAGTAGGGTTTCCAGACTAGCCACCACAGCTATCACCAGCGCGGTGATGTATATCTGAGGATTGGACAAAGCGGAAAAATCGGGGAGGGTGAAATTACTAAAAAAACCACCCATGCTCTCTGCAACCGGAACGCTCACTAATTGATCCGGTCGTAAAGTATATCCGGAAGAAGAAGCGAACAGGAGATTGAGGGCTACTCCGCATAATACGGCAATCAAAGGGCCGGGAATCAATTGAAAGATTCGTTTTTCCTTCATGAAAGATGTTTCCCACAGCAGGAGTATGCCCAATGACACCACTGTAATAATCAGGGCACCCGGACTAACATATTCAAAGATATTTCCCAATTCTGAAAAAGTGCTCACTTTCCCCTCAAACAGACCAAATTCTCCTTCCGGGCTTTGATCCAGGCCAAAAGCGTGGGGAATCTGTTTGATGAAGATAATAACCCCAATTCCGGAAAGCATGCCCATGATGACTGAAGAAGGGAAGTAGTAGGCAATAATCCCTCCTTTAGCAAATCCCATGATGATCTGGATAACACCCGCCAGAACTACGGCTACTAAAAACAACTCGAAGGCACCAAGATCTTGGATGGCATCTAGTACAATGACTGCAAGGCCGGCGGCGGGGCCGCTCACCCCGATCGGAGAACCGCTTAAAGAGGCCACAACGATACCGCCAACAATCCCGGCTATGAGTCCGGAGTACAGAGGCGCTCCCGAAGCTAAAGCGATTCCCAAACACAGTGGCAAAGCCACCAGGAATACTACAATACTAGCGGGGATATCGTGATTAAAATTTTTTAATGGATGAAGATTGTTCATGAAAGAAAGTTGACTGAATAAAAAAGTATGTAACTAAAGAGAAAAATCACTTGCCGGACAAGGCCCCTTCTAACGATTCAGAAAAGCAAAAGGTTTGTATCCCCGGGCTAGGCAGTTTTGGGAGGTGGGAAAATTACGTCGCTGACCCAACTGTTATCATTTCGCAGGTAGACGGAAAAAGGGGAACAGATGGTTCCTATGAGTGGAGCAAAGGTAGACTTGGTAAGGAGGATGAACTCCTCTTCACCCGACTGTTTTTCTTTTTTCTCAGATTCAGAATCGTCCACTGGGATCTCCTCGCCAGCAAGGTAAGTACAAAGCTCACATAACTGGCTATCACTCTGTAGCCAGGTTAATTGCGCCTCCAGGGTGTTCCCCACAAAAAAGAACAACAGCAAAGCGGCAAAACCTTGAAGAAGAGAGTGTTTGATTGTTGTACCGTTTGAGCTTCCTTTTCTCATTTTGTTCAGTCTGGAAAAGTCCTATTTGGGCAAAAGCAGGCAATCGCCTTTTCCCTACAAAAGTAACAGTAATACTTGCACTTATGCAACTTTAACTTTCCTCCGCGCTAGATTGAATTTCCAGCATCGACCGGAAGAGCTTGAAGTATGGGATTTCCAATCAGTTTATGGGCACCAGACTAACCAAAATAGTTGGTCTGTTTCTAATATTCAATTTTGATTGGGATTATGTGGCTTAGCGTAATTGCACTTCCACTATTAAACGGAATGATTTGCCCTATAGTTTTATAACACTATACGCCGCTAGTTGTCCCAGGTTATTGATCGAGTCATTTAGGTTGTACTAATCTAAAGAGCGGTTTCTTTAAATTTAGTACTATCATTGCCCCAAACACTCGTTGCCCACTCAATGTTCAACCCTGCTATTCGCCGCAACATAATTAAGATCGTTACCTTCAGTACGCTCTGGGGCCTGGGGGGAGTAATCTTTACCCTCGTGGAACGTGGAGTGATCGGAAGCATGAAAGTATACCCCAGCACGGGTGTGGCCTACGAGTTTGTTAGCAACATTATTTCTATTCCCATTGCTACATTTGTGGGTGGTTTCATTTTAATGGGTATTGATATTTTAGTAATCAACAACAGGGTACAGGATAAACCCTTCGTTGCCATCCTTCTTATTAAAGGTCTCTCCTTTTTAATAATCACACTGGCTACCACCTTACTAGCCGGTGTATTCGCTACCTCAGCAACACTAGGCAAACACCCTTTTCATCCGGATGTGATTGCTGGTATTTCTGAGTTTTTCGGAAATTTTGCTTTTTGGAGTATTATCATTTACGCCGGATTTCTAAACATTATTTATCTTTTTATAATAGAGGTTTCTGATAGCCTTGGTCTATCAGTATTTTGGAATTTCTTCTCAGGCAAATACCACCAACCCAAAGTAGAACAGAGGGTGTTTATGTTTCTAGACTTGAAGGGCTCTACCCAGCTCGCCGAGAAATTAGAGCACCGAACTTACCACGAGTTCTTAAACCGATTTTTTGGAGACGTTAGTGGGGCTGTACTAAATTCCTGGGGAGAAATTTATCAGTACGTTGGCGATGAAGTAGTGATACACTGGCCCTGGCAAAAGGGCGAAGAAAGCATCAGGTGCTTTTTTCGGATTAAGCAGAAAATTGAATTTGAGCGCGAAAATTATTTGAAGCATTTTGGAGTAGCTCCCGAATTTAGGGTGGGTATTCACGGAGGGGTAGTTTCAATTGGCGAGATAGGTTCCTTAAAAAAGGATATTCTGTACATTGGTGATGTTCTTAATACCACCTCCCGCATTCAGGAAATTTGCAAAAAGCAAGGTAAAGAAATTTTAGTATCGGAAGATACGATCAAACCGATTCTAATCAGTATTAAAAAGTACTACACCTTGGATGATATAGGCTATTGCGAGATTAGGGGAAGGACTAAACCTATTCGCTTGTACCATCTTTCTGCCATGGAAAATATTTGATTTTATACCGCTATTAGCTCAACCGCCATCCATATTGTTTCCCCGCTTTCTAAACGCATTCGGCTTCAGGAGTACGGCATCGGTATCTTCGACCAGTTGCCGACCAAATCAGCCTGGAAGAAAGCGTTGAAAAAGCAGTATGTAACCGTGGATGGCGTGGTAGCTTCTACGGCCACTTTCATCAAGGGAGGTGAAACAATTTGCCTATCCATTCCAGAAAAAGCAAGTCCTCAGAAAAAGCTAATTTTTCCACTTCAAGTCCTGTACGAGGATGAATATTTAGCGGCAGTTCGTAAGCCGGCCGGTATTTTGGTAAGCGGTAATCGCTTTAAGACGATCGCCCGGGCTCTTCCCCAAAACCTTAGGCTAAGCACCCTTCGCGATGCTACTGTTCCCCAGCCGGTGCACCGCCTGGATTATGCTACCACCGGAATCTTATTAGCTGGAAAAACCAGCGGTAGCATCCGCACTCTGAATAAAATGTTTGAAGAAAAAAAGATTGAAAAAACCTACTACGCTGTGGCTATTGGCGAAATGCACGAAAGTGGAAAAATCACCGATAGTATTGATGGCAAAGTAGCCCACTCGGAGTATGCAGTAAAAGCATCGGTTCCATCGGATAGATTCGGCCAACTCAACCTCGTGCGGTTAGTTCCTAAAACCGGAAGAAGGCATCAACTGCGGAAACACTTGTCCGGGATAGACAATCCCATTTTGGGCGATGCCACCTACGGCAGTGAACCTTTAATTCTGAAGGGCAAAGGATTGTATCTACACGCCTTTTCGCTCGAGTTTGTTCATCCCTTTACCCAGCAGAAGGTTGAATTGAAAGCTGAACTTCCCGAAAAGTTCCGGAAGATATTTACTAACCATCTGAGGCATTAACTCTGATTTAGCCAAACCTATCCCTAGTATCATTTAGCAGCCCGCTGGCTTAAGCAGCTTACCGTAAGTCAGAGATTTTTTCCGAACAGACTTGAAGTATAGCAAAAATTAATTTACTTTGTATTTCAAAGTACTTTTAAATTCACATTTTATGATTTATCTGAATAATCGTATCATCATCGGCCTAGCTACAATGCTGGTGCTGTTACTCATTCCGTTTATTGCTATGCAGTTTACCGATGAGGTTAACTGGTCGCCTCTCGACTTTCTGGTGATGGGGCTGCTCCTTTTTAGCCTGGGTTCAACCATTGAATTGATAATGAGGAAGATTAAACCATTGAAGCAGCGGATCATTTTATTAGGGGCGGCACTGCTAACCTTCTTACTGATTTGGGCTGAACTGGCCGTAGGTATCTTCAGAACACCTTTCGCCGGAAGCTAAAGATCAACCTAGGAAAACTACTGCCTTGGTGCTATTAGGCTTAGCCAAATAGTTATTAAAAACCTACCTAAGGGATAAAAGGGGGGAATCACTGGCATTCAGTTGCAATTATGCTTATACTGAATCACGATCAGTTAAGTCCGTCTGCACGTCAACCTCACTTTTCTCATGAACAAGCCTAGAGCCCGTAAACTGGTAGCGATCATGTTTACCGACATTGTGGGATATACGACCCTGATGCAATCTGATGAGGCTCAGGCCATTCAGGTAAGGACTCGCCACCGGGAGGTGTTTGAACGGTTGCACCGAGATCATCAGGGGAAAATCATCCAGTACTACGGCGACGGAACGCTGAGCATCTTTGAGAGTGCCGTACAATCAGTTGCCTGCGCAATCCAAATGCAGCAACAGCTACAAGCGGGCAAACCAGTGGTACCCATCCGTATAGGGCTGCATTTGGGAGACATTGTGTTTAGTGACTCTGAGGTTTACGGTGATGGGGTAAACGTAGCTTCCCGGATTGAAAGCATGAGTGTGCCAGGAGCCATTCTTCTGTCAGCCAAACTAAACGAGGAGCTCAGCAATCAGCGGCATATCATGACCCGGTCTATGGGTAAATTTACGTTTAAAAACGTCGTCCAACCGTTGGAAGTATTCGCTATTGCCAACCCGGGATTAACCGTCCCCACCCCGGCAGAACTAAAAGGGAAACGGCAGCAAACCACCAAATCTATTGCGGTACTCCCACTGGTGAATATGAGCGCCAGCGCCGAGAATGAATATTTCAGCGACGGCATGACCGAGGAGATTATCAATGCCCTCACCAAGATTAAAGAACTAAAGGTAACCTCTCGTACTTCCTCCTTTTTCTTTAAGAATAAACAGCAGTCAGTCTCCGAGATTGGCCGGGAGCTGAACGTGTCTACCATTCTGGAAGGTAGTGTTCGGTTGGCCGGTAACCAAATGCGGATTACCGTTCAGCTCATTGATGTAGCCGATGATTTTCACTTCTGGTCCGAAACCTTCGACCGACCGCTGGAAGATGTATTTGCCGTTCAGGATGAAATCAGCCTATTGATTGCCGACCGCCTGCGGGAGCACTTAGGTCACTTTGAAATTGAAGACACGCTGGTAGACTCTCCCGAAGTACCCGCCGAGGTCTATCAGAACTATTTGCGCAGCCGCTACCACCTGCTGAAAATGAGCAAACCGGATATTGAGATTGGCTTTGAGATTCTACGCCCCATTCTTTCGGATTATCCCAACTACCCACTGGCACATCTGGGCATGCACATGGGCTATACCTTGCTGGGGGTTTTGGGGCTTATGCCCGCATTTGAGGCTTTCCAACAGGGAAAACCCTATCTGGATAGGGCAATTGAACTAGACGAAACCTTGCCTGACTGTCAACTTCAACTCTCCTGGATCAGCTTTCTACAGGAATGGGATTTACCCAAATCTTACCAGCACATAAACCGGGCATTAGAAATTCGCCCTACGGTAGACTTCTACCAAACAATGGCCTCGGTACTAGTGGCCGAAGGGAAGTACAAAGCAGCTACCCACTACGTTGCGACGGCCCAGGAACTGGATCCTTTTTCGGAGATTGGTTATCACCTAATGGGGTATATTCTGTATTGTCAGGAAAAATACGAGCCAGCCATTGAGCAATTTGCCCAGTGCTTACGGCTAAAAGCCGATTCGCGAGTACCGTTGTTGTACTGGGGGCAAGCTTTGCTGCTACAAGGTAAGCATCAGGACGGACTTACTTTCTTTCAAAATCTGGCCGATGAACCAGCTGATTTACTGAAAATAGGCGGTATTACGTTAGCCCAGGTTCTTTTGGGCAATACCCAAGCGGCTCAGGAGGGTATCTCCCAACTGCAAGCAGCGCTTGAAACTGACATGATGGAACGGGCTACCAACTTGCTGATCCTTTGCCAAACGGTGATGGGCAACTACGAGGCTGTCATCGGCTTACTAGAACAGGGAGTAAAGCAACACCTCCCGATGATGGTTTATCTGGACGTAGAACCTATGCTCAAGCCCCTTCGGCAGTATCCTCGCTTTCACGAGCTAATGCAGCAGGTACTGGGCACTAAAACTACTTTTACCGGGAAGAAGCGTAAGTATAAGAAGTCGCTGCTAAAGCAGGGTATACTGGAGGAGTACCGGGAACAACTGCTGGATTTGATGCAGACCCAACAGCCTCACCTCAATCCCGACCTGACGCTACGCGATCTGGCTGAAATGCTCAATATTCCAGCCAACCAAATGTCGCAGTTACTCAATGAGGGATTCAATCAGAATTTTGCTGAGTTTATCAACTCCTACCGCCTCGAGGCTTTTAAAGAAAAAGTTGCCGACCCCAGTCAGCGCCACCTCACTATTCTAGCCCTATCCTACGATAGTGGGTTCAATTCCAAAACGGTATTTAATACTTTTTTCAAAAAGGCGATGGGCCAGACTCCCAAGGCCTACTGGAAGGCCATAACCCAGTAGTTAGTTCGGATTTCAAAACCCGAACGATTCCCTTGGCTCATCCTCCTACTTTTAGATTGTCAATAGATCATAATCCTCTTGTTCAATCTAAAAACCAAAAAACATGAACGCAATTACCGTAGATACCACCACCATGCAGGCCGTAGTCGCCACCCAGTACGGAGGTCCCGAAGTACTACAAGTGAAACAATTACCTAAACCTACCCCTCAGGATGATGAAGTACTCATTCGTATCAGAGCTACTTCGGTAACCGCGGCCCACACCGCCATGCGCACCGGACGCCCCTTGTTCGGACGTTTGTTTCTGGGGCTGACCAAACCCAAAATGTCCGTACCAGGCACCGACCTGGCCGGAGAGGTAGTAGCCGTAGGAAAAAATGTGACCAGATTTTCCGTAGGGGATCAGGTGTTTGGCTCTACCGACATTGGTGGCGGATGCTACGCCGAGTACGTCAGCATCCCGGCCAAGAGTGTCCTATTGCCTAAGCCAACAAATCTCAGTTTTGCTGAAGCGAGTGCTTTGGTAGAAGGAACTACCACCGCCCTACCCTTTCTGCGGGATTTCGGAAAAATTCAACCCGGACAAAAGGTGCTGATTAACGGTGCTTCGGGCAGTGTAGGAACGGCAGCGGTGCAACTGGCCAAGTACTTTGGAGCCAATGTAACCGGAGTATGCAGCACCGCTAATCTGGAGTGGGTACAAAAGCTGGGCGCAGATAAAGTGATTGACTATACCCAGGAAGACTTTACCCGCAGCGGCCAGCAGTTCGATCTGATCTTTGATACCGTAGGTAAATCTTCCTTTTCGCGCTGTAAAAGATCCTTAACCGAAAACGGAATTTATCTCTCGCCGGTACTTGGCCTACGCACACTCTTTGATATGATTGCTACCTCGATAAGGTTCAACTTAGCGGGAAAAGGTAAACGAGCAATTTTTGCGGCCACCGGGCTAAGGGATGTTGGCGAACGCTTCAATAACCTAATAATTATTCAGGAGCTGATTGAAGCCGGAAAGCTGAAGGCCGTAATTGATAAAACGTATTCGTTAGATGAAATCACTGAAGCTCACCGCTACGTAGACCAAGGACATAAAAAAGGCAACGTGGTGGTGATAATGGACAGCTGACAATTAAAAATTGATAGTTAGTGCTAGAGAATCAATTATGATAAAGTTAAGATGCGTCCTGATCCAACGGAAAATATTTTAGAAGCTACTACTTGCCGCTGTTAATTGGAGACTAAAGAGTCTAAGGCTTCTCGAGCTTCGGCTAAAAACGAGCTTACTTTCTGGTAGGGATCACCTGGCCCTAAAGTTTCCAGCGGCAAGTAGCCCCGGTAATCCGACTCATGAATAATGCGAAACAATTTGGATAGATCGGTTTTCTGCTCCCCTCCCCTCTCGTAGACATTTTCCTTAATTTGCCAGTTGACAGCGTATGGAACTGTCTCTTTAATCTCAGCGTAGGGATCAGCCGTGCGGTAACTGCCGATATCCAGCATGAGGCCGAACCAGTCCGATTCAATGCTCTTCATTATCTGATGAACCTGAGCCGCGGTTTTTACGAATTCATTGTGGTTTTGCAGAGCAACAATAATTCCTCGCTGCTGGCCGTACTTCACACACTGGCGAATATCTTCTATCATCCAGCTCATGGTTTCTTCTTCCGAAGCACCGTCAGCAGCTTCGGGGCCCGCAAAAATGCGGACTATCGGCGCACCGATTTTGACGGCAGCGTCAATCCAGTTACGTACTAGCTGTACATCCTCGGCCCGACCTTTGGCATCCGGCTGGGTAAAATTGTTGCGAACCCCAGTACCACTGAAAACTAATCCCCGCTGGTGGGCTTTACGCTTTACTTCGTACAGAAAGGTATCATCGGGTACTTCCGGATACGTGGGAAAATAATAAGCCGTTAAGTCTAATGCCGGAATGTAGTGATCGGCGGTAAAATCCAGCAGATCGTCCAGCGTCATATCTCCATCGCGCAACAGACGATTAAAGGAGTAAGCATTTAAGCTCAGCCGAAATGGCAACTCACTTTCCAAGTCCGGTTTAGCCCGGGAAACCACGGTTCCGGGTAGCGAAATAAGCGGGGTGGCTAGTAATGTTTTTACCCAGTGGCGGCGAGAGAAAATCACGGGATTGTAGAATTAAAATTGACGAAACTTATCTTATCGGAATATAACTTACTGTCAATTGGATTCCGAATTTATCACCAAGAACTTCATTATAGACTGACTTATCTGTACCAGTGTTAGGGATTAGTTCAGCCAAGTTCATTATTTTGGCAGCTTAAGCTGTAGTCAATGAACCTAAATGTTCAATGAAATATCGATTACTAATTTTTTCGCTTTTATTTTCTCAGTCAACGGTAGCTCAGCCCCTAACTGATGCCACCCCTGTTCTGGACTCATTAATCCAGCAATTCATTGATCAAAACTCGGTTGAGCTCACTCCGAACGAATTAGCCGGAAGCTATACCCTTACCGAAGACTTTTGGCAGGAAACAATACAACTAAAAGATAACGGTCGGTTTAAAGTGACCGACACCGGTGGTTTTTCTTATGTATCTGTGAATCGGGGAAGCTGGCAATTGAACGGAAACGAAGTCTTATTATCCGGTAAACAGGAGCAGGAAGTAGCCTACCTGCTAAAGTACAACGGAAATATTTGCTTGCTTACTAATGGCATCATCCAACGTTGGAAAGAAATTAGCAGCGAGCTTCGGAACAACAGGAGCAAACTGACCTATGATCCGTTTATGGGAAAAATCAGCCTGTACAAAAAGGGGTCAGCGGAGGATAATCTTTAGATAAACATTCTCTCAAGATAATGAAGAAGCGATTTGCACTCTGTTTCTTTTCTAAACAGTATTTACAATAATTTGTACCATTCGAATACTTCACTGGCATACGCCAGTTGCGCCAAAAATGTAATGTGAATACTGGCATGTTCCCTAAAAGAAAGTATTTTTGGTAACGAGGTTCATCTAACTGAATAGCCAGCAACAATTTACCTCCACTTACCCGATACTCAATACAACAATCATAAAAACCTCTTTACTATGAATCAAGATGAAAGACGTTCGGCAAATAATTCCCGCCGATCTTTTATTAAACAAAGCGCCGTAGTTTCCTCTTTTTTTCTGGTTCCCCGAAACGTGCTGGGCGGCGTGGGCTACACTGCTCCCAGCGACCAGCTCAACCTGGCCGCTATCGGTGCGGGCGGAAAAGGCGCCAGTGACATTAATCATGCCTCAGTAATGGGCCGCGAACGGGTAGTTGCCCTCTGCGACGTGGATTTCTCCGGATCGGCCAAAGCATCGGTGGAACGATTTCCTAAGGCTAAACTCTACGCTGATTATCGGGAGATGCTGGATACCGAAACGGATATTGATGCGGTCACCATTTCTACCCCCGATCATGTACATGGTCCGGCAGCGGCCTACGCGATGGAGCGGGGTAAACACGTGTACGTGCAAAAGCCCATGACCCATAACATTCGGGAAGCCCGGATGCTCACCGAGATGGCCCGGGAGCAAAAAATTGTGAGCCAGATGGGTAACCAGGGCGGCTCCAACCCCCTGTTGGGGATGGTGCAGAAGTGGGTGGACTCAGGAGTGCTGGGTAATATTTCCAAAGTGCAGGTGTGGACCAACCGGCCGGTTTGGCCCCAGGGAGGTGAGATGCCCGAACCCAACGAAGGTATGAAGCCGGACGATCTGCACTGGGATTTGTGGTTAGGACCGGCAGAGTATCGTCCGTTCACGCCCAACCTGCATCCGTTCAACTGGCGGGGGTGGTGGTCGTACGGCACCGGTGCTTTGGGCGACGTTGGCTGTCACTTGATCGATATTCCGTTCCGCACGCTGGGTTTAAAGTACCCAACGGATGCCGAATGTAGTGTAAGTTCCGTTTATAGCCAGATGTGGACCCCCGACTATCATCCCGAAGGTTGTCCACCCTCTTCTTTTATCACGCTTCACTTCGATGCTACGGACAAGAGCAAATCTCCCATTGAGATGACCTGGAGCGACGGCGGTATTCGCCCTTCCCATCCCGAGATTATTCCGGCTGACCACGATATCGGCGGAGCGAATAGCGCTAACGGGGTGTTGATTATGGGTGAAAAAGGGCTTATTTCCACCAACATTAACGATAGCTCCCCGCTGATGCCCAAGCTGTATCTAAACGATGGTACCACTGAGTTCGGACCGGAAGTCGAGGACAATGAAGAACCGGAGTACGGCCATCAGCGGAAGTGGGTAGATGCCTGCAAAGCCGGATTTAATAGCCCGGAGCATCAGGCCCTTACTTCCTCCTTCGACTACGCCGGGCCCATGACCGAAACCGTACTTATGGGTAACTTGGCCATTCGTAGCTATATGCTGCGAAAAGGCGAGGGAAGAAATGTAAAATACTACGGTCGTAAGAAACTGCTTTGGGACGGAGAGAACATGAAAATCACCAACCTGGAAGAGGCCAATCAGTTCGTAGGCAGAGAATACCGCGAGGGCTGGAAAGTTTAGTATTCTTTCTATTTTCAGCTGATGCTATTTACTGAGGAGACTGGCAACTATTATTTGCTTCGTCTCCTTTTTCATTAGTAGCTCCTGATCGAGCTACCGTTATTTTTCCGGCGGGCACACTTCATTCTCCAGTTCTTTTTCCTCCTCAAAATCACGAACATTCTGCAGGGTGGTTTCAGCAATGCTAGTCATAGCCTCCTGAGTAAAGAAAGCCTGATGTGAAGTAATTAACACATTGGGAAAGGTCATCAGCCGAGTGATGATATCGTCCTGGATAATGGAACCCGATAAGTCTTCGAAAAAAATGTTTTCTTCCTGTTCGTACACATCCAGGCCGAAGTAGCCTATCTTATGATGCTTCAGGGCTCGTACCACCGCTTTGGTATCTACCAATCCACCTCGGCTGGTGTTAATTAGCATCACATTGTCTTTCATATGGCCGATAGCCTGTTCATTAATGATGTAGTGCGTTTCTTTGGTCAGCGGACAGTGCAGCGAGATAATATCGGACTCGGCAAACAACTCCTCCAGTTCCAAAAATTCTACGCCCTGCTGCTGTAGCTCTTCGTTGGGATAAGGATCGTAGGCCACCACCCGGCAGCCCACTCCCTGCATTAGCCGGGCGAAGGTTCGGCCAATAGCTCCGGTACCGATCACCCCCACAGTACGATTATGCAATACGAAGCCCATCAACCGCTCCAGCGAAAAGTTTCCGTCCCGAACCCGGTCGTAGGCTAAATGGGTCTTCCGGTTGAGCGTTAAAATCATGGCTAAGGTATGTTCAGCTACCGCATGGGGAGAGTAAGCTGGAACCCGCACGATCCTGATACCTAATTCCTGGGCTTTCTCAATATCAACGTGATTAAAACCGGCACTCCGGAGAGCGAGTAACTGCACGCCGTATGCCTGTAGCGCTTCCAGGGTTTCCGCATCAGCCCGATCGTTTACAAAAATACAAACGGCCGGATGATCCTGGGCTAATACCGCCGTTTCGGGGCGCAGACCGGTATCAAAGAAGGAGAGTTCGTGGCCGAATTGCTCGTTCACCTGATCCATGTAAGTGCGATCGTACGACTTGGTGCTAAAGAAAGCTATTTTCATTAATGATAGTTTAGAAGTTAGCGGCTTCGGGAGCCACTCCAAAAACTATCGCCCGGTAGATTCGTTTGGAAGTATATGAATTTTCTGGCGCATTTCTACTTATCCCGCCAAACCCCCTCCATGATCATCGGTAGCTTTCTGGGCGATTTTGTGAAGGGTAAGCAGTATCAAAATTTTGATAACACCATCAGCCGGGCAATTTTACTGCACCGGGAAATTGACCACTATACCGATCATCACCCCGTTTTCCGGCAGAGCAAACGACGGTTGCAGGCGGAGCATAATCACTATTCGGGGGTAATTCTGGATATTTTCTACGACCACTTTCTGGCTACCAACTGGCCGGAATATAGCCCCAATCCGCTGCCCGACTTTGCCGAAACAGTTTACTTCACCCTCAACCAACAGCTTTCGCTACTACCAATGCAAGCCCAGCGGGTACTGTACTACATGAGCCAGCATAATTGGCTGGTTAACTATGCCAGTCGGGAGGGAGTTCACCGAACCCTTCAGGGCATGGAAAATCGATCGCCCTACCCCAACCAGATGAGCCGGGCCGTAACCGACCTTAATCAGCACTACGAAGCCTTTCAACAGGAATTCAACGAGTTTTTCCAGGATATTCAACGGCACGTACAGAAGTGGTGGAATAGCCCATAAACAATCTTGCTTAAGATTAGCTACTTTCCATTTTTTACCACCAGCTGGTAAGAACCCGAGCCAACTTCCAGAAAAACCCGTTGTTGGTTGTAGCCAATCAGTTTAAAATCGTCCGATGCGGGGTCTAAACCTCCATTCTGGAAAATCGTTTTCCCACCTTCTTCCACCAGCGGATTAGAAAACTCAGCTACCGGCAACGCTACGGTTGCCGTAGTGTTGGCTGGAATTTCAATCGTAACCCTTAAATTTGCATCATCCTGCTTCCAGTCTACGGCAATTTGGCCCCGCACCGACTGATAATACCCGCTAGCGAAAGTTAAATCACCTACTGGGGAAGGTTTGATCATCATGTGGTCCATACCCACAGCATTTTCGGCCGGTTCAATCCCTAATATCGACTGATAAAACCACTCCGAAACCGACCCGAACATAGGGTGGTTCCAGGAGTTCTGATCAGGTTCTTTCCAGGTTTCCCAGAGGGTGGTAGCGCCTCGGGCAATCATATGGCCGTAACCAGGGAAATCGGGTTGGTTAGCCACGGTAAACGCTACTTCGTTCTGTTCGTACTGATCCAGTACATCCCACAGCATTTTGGTGGCAAAAATACCGGTAGTCAGATGTCCTTGTTCGGTTTCCAGAATGTTATCCAATAGCACTTGCAGGGCTTTTTCTTTTGTTGCCGGATCGTCTAAGCCTAGCCCGTAGTACAACCCAAACACCTGGTTGGCCTGGGTAACAGCCGTATCTAACTGGGCGGTAGTCGAATCCACAAACCGCTGCCGGAACGCAGCTTCAATATCTTGTGCCAGCTCTCCGTACTTGGCCGCATCATCTTCTTCACCTAAAATTTCGGCAAATTCGGCTACCAAGCGGGCAAAGTGGTAATAAAAGGCCGTGCTGGTCAGTGGAATGGCCTTGTAGCTTAAACTAACGTGGTCGCCGATACCTCGCTCAATATAATGATTGGGAGCCTGGGTTCGGAGAAATTCTAGGGCCTGCTTAGCGGTAGGGTATTGTTCCGCTACAATCCGCCGGTCGCCGTAGTAGTGATACAGCTTTTGTACCACGAACGGGTGCGCTAGTTGCCAGCCGATGGGGCCGCTACCTGCCCCAAACCCTTCGGTATCAATACCATTGTAAGGAGCTGTTTCGGGCAGGCCACCGTTCGGGCGGACATCATCCTGAAAATCGCGAGCGGCTTTACGGTAAAAGTTGGCCATATCGTAATTGTGAATATAAGCCTCTGCCGCCGTCACAATATCACCTCCGTAACCAAACTTCTCCCGTCCGGGACAGTCGGACTGGATGCTAAATATATTGCTCAGCATGGTCCATTCGGTAACGTCTTGGATTTGGTTGAATAGCTCATTGGAGCAGCTAAACTCCCCCGCATCCGGCAGATCGGAATTTAGCCGTAAGCCAACCAAAGACTCCTCAGTCAGTTTGCCGGAGTAGCCGGTTATTTCTACGTAACGAAAGGCCTGAAAGCCAAACCGCTGCTGAAAGGTTTCTTCGCCCCCACCCCTCAGGGTGTAATGATCTTCCTGATAGGCTGTGGGAGGGGCACCTGGTCCTCCACTAAGATTCCAGGCTTCTTTGATATGCCCCGCTACCGTAGTGAGTCCGTTCACCCTACCATTTTCGAAGAGCAGCTCACCGTAGTGCATTTTCACCGTGGTGCCCGCTTCCCCATTTAGGGTTAGGCGAATCCAACCGGCAAAATTTTGGCCCAAATCAAACACGTACACCCCCGAGTCGGGCTGGGTAACAGCTACCGGCTTAATTTCTTTGGTTATCCGGATAGGCGGAGCCATCTGCGCTATCAATTTACCTCCGGGAGGCTGAACTCTGGTTACCGGTTCCCATTCGTTTGCCTCAAAATCTGGGGTGCTCCAGCCGGGTTGCTCTTGCCGGGCGTCGTAGGTCTCACCCAAATAGACGTTATTCTCCAACAGCGGCCCGGTATCCCACACCCAGCTCTCATCACTCATTACCACTGATTTGCTACCATTGGGATGCCAGAGGTGCAGTTCGGCAATAAACTTGGGCTGCCCAATAGTCAAAAACTTCCGAAGGTTGAACCGCCGAAAGAGCCCTAACGGTAGCGGATTGTACCAACCATTACCTAAGGCTACACCAAGGGCGTTCTCACCTTCCTGAACCTGATCGGTTACATCGTAGGTGCTATACAGTACCCGCTGGCCGTAGTTAGTCCAACCGGGATCTAGCACCTGATCCCCCACTTTTTCTCCGTTCAGCTCTGCTTCGTAGTAGCCTAACCCGCTGATATACAAGCGGGCTTTTTCTACAGGTTGCTCCACGTTAAAGGGTTTACGAAAGAGGGGAGCGGGAATGGTATCGTACATATCTTCTTCCCGTTCCGGGGCTTCCCGACCATCACCTATCCAATCGGCCTGCCATCCCTCATCCGTCAAAAAGGCAGTTTCAAACCAGGTTAGCCTGGCGTACTCTGACTGATTTCCGTAGTTGTCCCACGTGCGTACAGTCCAGTAGTAGCGGGTATGAGCGGACAGAGGCGGTCCGTCGTAAGCTACATTAATACTCTGACCAGACTCTATTTTACCACTGTCCCAAAAAAGGTCTTCACCCAAAGTCAATTCTTCCGAATCAGTGGCTATTTTAAGTTGATAAGCTACTTGTAGTGTATTTCGCTGCATACCTGGCACTACCCACGAAAACCGGGGTGTGCTTTCATCGATACCAAGAGGGCTCGAGTGATACTCAGTACGGAGTTGGGTAGGGCGTTGGTTTTGGACTTGAGCCGCTAACAGGGTAGAAATATAGCAGCTGAAAAGGCAGAGAATTAAGGAGCTGACCCGCATTTTTTGCCGGAAAGATACAGCTTAATTCAAGATTTCAAAATCTATAAAATCTCCTTCCTCAATGTTATGACGTCCGGTAAACCCGGCGTTTACTTCCACTACATAAAGCGCTTCCGCGGTAGAGGGAATCGTTTTTTGGGAGTACGGCATAACTCCCTGGTAGATGGTAACAATTTGCTTGTTTTCACCTACATAGATAATATCTAACGGAACCTTCACATTCTTCATCCAATAGGACTGGACTTCGGGATAGTCATGAATAAACAGCATCCCTTGCTCTTCTTCCATTGAGGTACGATACATCATACCCTGGGCCCGCTGTTCCTGATTATCGGCTATTTCAATGGTAATGTGTTGGATCGTATCTTTACTTTCCTCGTTCAAAAACCACAATTCACCTTCCTTAACGAATTCTGGTTCATCGATTACTGCTTTAGCGTTAGTAGTAACACTGTTATTGATGTTTTCTTCATTGGGTAAAATCAAGAAGTAGATGATAGCAGCCACTGCTCCGGCAATAAGCACCAGTATCAGAGATTTGCGAGCAGAAGAAATTGAGGTTACTTTATCTTCGGATGGAGTAGATTGAGTCATAATTTTGCGGAGAAAGCGCAAATTTAACAGTTAATCGCAAATAAGTAACTCCAAACTCCCAATACAGTTTGCAAATAGTGCTCATCACAGAAATCAGCTCTTACATACTACACCCTATGGAGCAGAATAATTTTTGATGCACTAGGACTAATGCATCAATAAGAGTCAAATATTACTTTCAACTTAAAACTCTTTTAATCATATTCACCGAAAATTATCTACCATACTAAATTCACCTAACCATGAATGACATTGATGTTGTCGCTACCGTTGACTCTCTAGTGGAACTTACCGTTTTGTACGTGCCCAAGTTATTATTAGCTATTCTCACCCTAATTATTGGCTTATGGATTATTAACCGAGTTATTAAGGCTATTCGTAGCGCACTGGCGAAGCGGCAAGTAGAGCCCTCACTGGTACCGTTTGTATCCAGTATTTTGAAAGCCCTGCTAGTTGTTGTGCTAATAATTAGTGTAGCGGGTATGCTGGGTATTGCTACTACGTCTTTTGTGGCGGTACTCGGTGCGGCAGGTTTGGCGATTGGATTGGCCCTACAAGGTAGCTTAGGCAACTTTGCCGGCGGAGTATTGATACTTATTTTAAAGCCTTATAAAGTAGGAGATGTTATTGAGGCTCAAGGAGTAATCGCTTCAGTTTCCGAAATACAAATTTTTCATACTATACTCAAATCCTACGACAATAAAACGATTATCATACCCAATGGTCCACTATCCAACAATATCATTACTAACTACTCTACCGAAGCTACACGCACCGTAGAGTGGGTATTTGGTATCAGCTACGACGATAATATTGATAAAGCTCGCCAGATAATTAAGGACACCGTATTCAAGGATGAAAGGGTATTAAATGCTGATGCACCGTTTATAAACTTGGCGGAATTGGCTGATAGCTCGGTGAATTTTAAGGTGCGAGCTCAGTGCAATCAGGCCGACTACTGGTCACTATTTTTTGAGAAAACCGAAGCCGTGAAAAAAGCGTTTGATGCTAATGGTATATCCATTCCTTACCCTCAGATAGATGCTCACCTGCACGGAAATGATACCAGCAACGCACAGTAATGACCAATTAACGATGCATATTATATGAAACATTTTCTGGTAAGCATTTTCTTTACTTTCGGCTTTATCATTGGAGGTTGGGCTCAAGTAGATGACACTCCGCTTTTGGCGGATACAGTGGCGGCCGATACGGTCTGGAAAACAAACTTCAGCGTAGGTCTTAATTTTAATCAAGCTGCCTTTAGCGATAATTGGACGGGCGGAGGTGTCAACTCCGTCGCTTTTTCCTCCTTTCTCCTTTATCAGACAAGTTACAAAAATGGTCCTTGGTCGTGGAACAATCTAGTTGATCTGCTATACGGAGTAGTTAACAATAGTGGCGAAGATTTTCGTAAGAGCCAAGATCGATTGCTGCTTGATTCTAAGGTGGGCCACGATATTACTGAGTTCTGGAACGCCTATGCTTCCATAAACTTTCTGACGCAGTTTGCTCCTGGCTATCGCTACGTAGAGTCAGCCAACGGTGGAGAAGAAGCGCTAAAAATTTCTGATTTCTTGGCGCCGGCCTTTTTAACTTTTTCATTCGGAGCTGAATATATTCCGAATGAAAATTTCACCCTCCGACTCAGCCCATTTTCTCCCCGTTTCACGTTTTTATCCGATTCGCTTCTCTATTTGAACACAATAGATAATACAAACTATGGAGTAGAACGAGGTGAAAATTTCCGGGCTGAGTGGTTGGCAGCGCAAATAATAGCGGCCTGGAATAAAGATCTGACGGAAACAATTAGTCTACAAACTCGATATTTGCTCTTCGCCAATCTAGAAACACTCTCTTTCGAAAAGATAGACCATCGTTTGGATTTAACTTTAATTGCTCAACTTACCGAATATATCAATGTCAACTTCTCAGCTATTGCTATTTATGACTTTGATCAGTCGGAAGATATACAGTTTAGCCAGTTGTTAGGGGTAGGCATCTCATTAAATAAGAAAGGAGCAGTGGTAAGATAGAGTTACGAAATTATTGCAGCCTATCAAACAAAAAAATAGACCAGTAGCTCTTTTCATAGAAGAACTACTGGTCTAAATCTCACTTAGCCGATAGGCTAAGATTCGGAAGTATAGCAGCGCTATATCTATCTAAATGCTTGTAAAAAACTCTCAATCCCTTTCTTATCTACCACAACATCGGATCCTCGTTGCACCACAAAGTCATTCAACTCATTCGGATCAAAATAGCTTAAAGAAAATACTCCGGGGTGAGACTTTTTATACTGTTTTAAGATTTCCTTCGTAATCTGAGATTTTCGTGTATCGTGTATTGTTACCATGCCTATATAACAAATGTAAACTAAAAAAAATTCACCCTATACTGGTGTTCGTTCAATAATTAACTGTCAGACAGCGAAATTGTTGCCTAAATCATCTTATTTTTCAAAATTTTGTAACATTTGACGAATTCCCAACTCCAGCCCCCGTAATTCGGCTAAACCTCGTAGCCTACCTACTCCAGAATAACCGGGATAAAATTGCCGGTTGGCATCGAACAGAAATTGATGCCCGTGGTCGGGCCGCAGAGGTATGGCAATGTCATCACGTTTATTCTTAGTTCTCCGCTGTTGCTCATCAATCACCGCCTTCATCACGGAAAACATATCGGTACTGCCTTCCAGATGATTAGCTTCGTGGAAACTACCGTCAGCATCGCGCTGCACATTTCGGAGATGAAGAAAGTGAATATGCTCACCCAGCCTTTGCACCATCCCGGGCAAATCGTTATCGGCTCGCCCGCCCAGCGATCCGGTACAAAAGGTAATGCCGTTACTGGGTGAAGGAATGCTATTGACAATAAATTGTAAATCGGCTTCGGTGCTCACCACCCTGGGTAGTCCCAGAATTGGAAAAGGTGGATCGTCGGGATGAATGGCCATCCTGACACCCACTTCTTCAGCCACCGGAATTATCTGCCGGAGAAAATAAACTAAATTCTCCCTCAACTGAGTAGCATGAATATCGCGGTAACGCACCAAATGCCCACGGAACTCGTCTACCGTGAACACTTCGTCGGTGCCGGGCAGTCCGGCCAAGATGGTCTGTTGAAGCGTTTCTTTTTCTGGCTCAGCGAGGGATGAAATATAGGCTTGAGCGACTTCTTGTTGATCCGTTGAATATTCTTTCTCGGCACCTTCCCTCTTCAAAATGAAAAGTTCAAAAGCAGCCAAAGCCGTAGGATCGTAGCGCAAAGCGAAAGAACTGTCTTCTACAGGAAACGCTAAATGGGTACGAGTCCAGTCCAGTACCGGCATAAAGTTATAGCAAACCAACTTAATGCCACACTGCGCCAGGTTACGAAGCGTCTGTTGATAATTGGCAATGTACTGATCGCGCTCGGGTTCTCCTCTTTTGATGGTTTCGTGAATGTTCACGCTTTCTACTACCGCCCAATCCAGTCCGGCAGCCTCGATCACCTGCTGCCGCTGCTGAATTTCGGCTACCGGCCATATATCCCCACAGGGAATATGGTGTAAAGCAGTAACGATTCCTCGTGCTCCGGTTTGCCTGATTTCGGCCAGTGATACTGCATCCTGGGGGCCAAACCAGCGCCAGGTAGGATACAGAAATGGTGCAGACTTATTCATGCTATACGCCGCTAAAGGAGCTAAATCCACCGTCAACCGGAATAATAGTACCAGTTACAAAGCGAGAAGCCTCACTACAGAGATAAAGCACCGCACCGTTGAGTTCTTCGGCCTCCCCAAACCGCTGCATAGGAGTATTTTGAATGATGGTATTGCCTCTATCAGTAAGCGACCCGTCTTCGTTAGTAAGTAGTCTTCGGTTTTGTTCTCCAATAAAGAAGCCCGGTGCAATAGCGTTTACCCGAAGACCATCACCAAATTTATGGGCCATTTCGGTAGCCATCCACTTGGTGAACATATCAATACCTGCTTTAGCAATAGAATAACCCAGCACCCGCGTAATGGATTGGGTAGCCGCCATTGACGAAATATTGATGATACTTCCCGATTTTTGCTCGGCCATCGCTTTGCCAAACACCAACGTTGGTAGTACCGAACCCATCAGGTTTAGATCCAGTACCTTCCTCAATGCATCTTCCGATACATCAAATACGGTTTGCTCCGGCCCTACCGTAGCCCCGGGTATATTCCCCCCGGCCGCGTTGATCAGCACATCTATACGTCCCCACTTGTCTAATATCTTCGCGTTAGCTTCCTGCAGTTGCTCCTGAGAAGTAACGTCGCAGGAGAATCCGATAGCGTTTTCATTAATGGCGTGAAGCTCTTTTAGTTTCTCATCGATAGAAGACTGTCTACGGCTCAGAATAACAATTTTTGCCCCTTGTTCTATTAGCATGGTAGCCATTGCCCCGCCCAGTACTCCGGCCCCGCCAGTCACAACTATTACCTTCTGAGAAATATCGAATAGATTATTTTCCATAAGTCTTTTTTCAGGATCTTAAATCACTACCTCTCAAAACCCAAACTGCCGGGGTAACCACAGGCTGATTTCAGGGATGTAAGTAACAAATAACAGTACCACAATCATTGCCACAAAGAAAGGAAGTAACGGTCTCACTACTGATTGTATTTTGATGTTAGCGACACTACAACCGATAAACAATACCGTTCCAACCGGAGGAGTACACAATCCCACACAAAGATTTACAATCAGGATAATGCCGAAGTGAACCGGGTCAATGCCTAACTGCTGGGTTACCACCGGTAGAAAGATCGGAGTAAAAATCAGTACGGCGGGAGTCATATCCATAAATATCCCCACAAAAAGCAGAATTACGTTGATGATCAGTAAGATCAGGATTGGGCTGTCACTCAGGGTAAGTAAAGCCGCGCTCACGTTCTGGGGAATCTCCTCGTAAGCCATCACCCAGGAAAGACCAATCGAGGCCGCTACCATCAACAACACAATACAAGTGGTGAGCGTAGTGCGGATGAGAATACCGGGTAGGTCGCTTACCTTAATTTCCCGGTAGATGAACGCCAGTACCAAGCAGTAGATTACCGCCACTCCCGAGGCTTCGGTAGCCGTAAAAATACCCGCTACAATTCCCCCCAGTATTATGACCAACAGCAATAAACTAGGCAAAGCTGACAGAAATTTCCGAATTCCTACTCCTAACGGCACCGGTTCTCCGGTAGGGTAATTATGGCGATAGGCGTAAGCCGTAGCGAAGCCGATCAGCGCCAGCCCGGTTAGAACACCGGGAAGATAGCCCGCTAGAAACAAAGCCGCAATGGATACTCCTCCGCTGGCTAATGAATAGATAATCAGAATATTGCTGGGAGGAATTACCAGCCCGGTAGTGGCTGAAGTAATATTAACCGCCGCACTAAAGTTTTCATCGTAGCCTTCCGCTTTCATCCGGGGGTGCATAATGGTTCCGATGGCCGAGGCGGCGGCTCCCGCCGAACCGGAAATAGCTCCAAACAGCATATTGGCCAGCACATTTACGACCGCCAGACCGCCCGGAAGCCGACCCACCAGTACTTTGGCAAACTCAATCAGCCGGTTGGCTATCCCCCCGGTATTCATAAGTTGTCCGGCTAAAATGAATAAGGGTATTGCCAGCAAAGTGAAACTATTGAGTCCCGTGGCCATACGTTGGGCGAAAGTGGTTACCGCCGGAAGGTAATCGATAGAGAGTAGCATGGTAATAACTCCTGCGATCCCAATACAAAAGGCAATCGGAACACCGATAGCAATGAAGATAACAAAGCTGATAACGAGAATGAGGATTTCAGTAATTTCCATTAGGAGGTAGCAGTACGTAGTTCGGTTAGAGTATTATCAATAGCATAGTAGGCGATGAGTAGTCCGGAAACAGGTACCACCAGGTAAACGTAGCCTAACGAGAGCTCCAGTGCGGCCGAAACCTGCCCGAAAAGAAAACTGGTATACACCAGCCAGAACCCTCCTACCCCCAGCACCCCCAGGGCAAACAGTACCACAATGGCATTGATGACTACGTCCAGTCGGCGTTTATTCTGAGGGGAAAGGCTATGAGAGATAAGATCGATGGCTAAGTGCTGCTTTTCTCCCATAGCGTAGGCCGAACCCAGCAGGCCAACCCAAATCAGCAAAAAACCAGCTAGCTCGTCGGTAAAGCTGAAGGGCGATTGAAAAAGGTAACGGCTTACTACCTGAATGGTAACATCTACCACAATGGCGCCCATGAGCACTACCAGAAGCCAGCGAACAATTCGGTCAATAGTATTTCTTAAACTCATAAATTAGGAGGCTGCTTTAATGCGTTGGATCAGGCTGTTTAATTCTTCGTTATCTTCAAAAGGCTGGTAAACTTCTTCTACGGCCTGCTGAAACGGACTTTTATCCGGGTAATTGATTTCCACTCCGGCGGCTTTCACCGCATCCATCGCCTCCTGCTCCGAAGTTTCCCAAAGCTCGCGCTGGTAATTTACCGACTCAGTTGCGGCTTCCTGTAGCCATTGCTGCTCTTGGGGGCTTAAACCATCCCAGATAATCTGGCTGATCAGTAATACGTCGGGTACTTGCGTATGCTGGTCAATAGAGTAAAACTTACAAATCTCGTAGTGGCGCGACAAGTAAAAGCTGGGCGGGTTATTTTCAGCCGCATCAACCACCCCACTTTGCAAAGCAGTGTAAAGTTCACCCCAGGAGATAGGAGTGGGAGAACCACCCATTGCTTCGACCATATTGATGGCATTGATGCTGGACATCACTCGAACTTTCATCCCGGATAAATCACCGGGAGTATTAATAGGCCGTTCTTTGGTATAAAAGCTTCGGTAGCCCGAATCGTAGAATCCTAGCCCCCGTAACCATATTGACTCGCCGGATTGCAAAATTTCTCGCCCAATTTCACTATCCAGCACCTTGAAGGCGTGGGCTTTACTCTCAAAAAGATAGGGCAAACCCAGTACCCGGTATTTATCCACAAAGCCTTCCATAATAGCGGCCGATACCTTGGTCATGGCCAGGCTTCCAAATTGCAGCAGTTCTACACACTCCCGTTCGGAGCCCAGTTGTTCGCTAGGATATACCTTAAGCTCCATTTTTCCTCCGGATTTCTCCTTCAACCGATCCGCCATATAGACCATCGCTTGATGCACTGAATGATCTACGGACAGCCCGTGGCCCAACCGCAAGGTTTTTACTTCTTCTTCCTGCCCACAACTAAAAAGCAGCAAAGCAGCTATTCCTACCCAGATGTATATTTTCATTGGCTTTTTTTTATTGTTCGGGCGTATTGCGCCGCGTCCACGGCGACCGACGCTCGGTGGATACGCCCTTACACATTAGTTCTCACCCTCTAGCTCCCAGCCTCTCGGCTCATTTCGTACGCCTGCATGGTAAGATAGTACTTGGTGAGCATATTTGCTACCTCCCAGTCGGGTAACTCTCCCGCAACCAGATATTCCAGGTACTTTTCAGTAACCTGGGCAAAGTGAGCTTCGTGGCCTACTTTATATTCTTCGGGAATCAAAATCTGCCAGCCGTTGTCGGCGGGGCGCATATTTAAACCCGGATATACTTCGCTCAACTCTTCCAGAGCAGTTCTTAGTTTAGCTTCAAAATCCTCAGTTTCGCCTACCGGCTCTACGTAGAGCGTAGGGAGATAATTCTGGGGCGCATCCTGCCGAATTACCAGATTTGCCTGAGTACCCCGCATAATAGAATAGTGGGTGTCTTTAGCTCCTTCCGGAGCCTCAAAATTCCAGATGGCCGCTACCTTTCCGTGCACCCCACGAGCCGTAAACACAAACTCACCGTTAGCGTAAGTATTCAGCACATTGTCGTCGCTTACATCTTTTTGCAAATAGTCAGGGAATTCAGCCAGGCCGGTTACTTTTTCAAACTGAGCCGGGGTAAGTTCAGTAGGCCAGCGACGGGCGGTTACTACTTCCACCTCGGTGGTATCAATGCCCTCTTCGGGGAAGCACTCCCAAAGAATTAGGTCTACCAGGTGCGTAGATACATCTACGATGCCCTCACCCTGCTGCTCGGTATCAAAAAACCAAGCCGGGCGAATCAGCGGACTGCCCGCTACTTCCTTAGAAAAATGATGAACACTCTCCTTGGAAATTGCCGGATTATCCGGAGTCCCTTGCTCCAGTTCCCCAAAAACCGCCGGTTTCTGTGAGAGTGCTTTTTGCAGCATGGTGGTAATCTCGTACCGCTCGGTCATAATATCGTACAGCAGCACGTCTTTTTCCTGAGCCGTATTCAACGCCTCCTCCAGCTTAGGAAACTCAGACGGATGAATCACCATCGGTTTATCCGCTAACACATTCAATCCGGCTTCTACCGATTGTAAGATATATTCGGTTTTTTTGGCGTTATTTCCGGAAAGCACCACCACATTACCCGGACGCTCTTCCAGCATTTTTTGGAAAAAATCAGAGCCAGTATACACCTCGGTTTCCCACCCGGTAGGCTCTTCTTCCCTCGAGTTGAACCCCTCAATCCGCTGCATATGTAGTTGTAGATCGTCACCTTCGGGAGCGTATACGTGCACCAGTGAGTCTACCTGATCGTACATAAATTTTTGCACTAACGCGGCGTGGAAATGGCCAGGGTCAACGGTCATTAGTTTTACTTCACCCTCAGCTCCAGTGAACTGATCACTGGTGTTCTGATCTTCAGCAGCACTTTGGTTTTCTTGGGGACCGGAACAGGCAAGAAGCCCGACCAGTAATCCCAAGAAAGCAAGACAGGAGTAGTTCATTAGGTTGTTGTATAGTAGTCAGCGTATTAGTTAAAGTAGGTTCCTTTTAGTGCTTCAATATGCTGATAGCCCCAGGGGAAACGCTGTGAGCGCGATAGCATAGCGTTGGCCTCGTCGTCGTTCTTAAACCGCTCGTTGATCGGATCCCAGTGCAGTTTGCGGGGTACTTTCATGGCAATGTGCGATATCAGACAGGCACTACACGACCGATGGGCTACCTCTACCGGGGAGATAGTCTCCTTCCGGCTCTGGATACAGTCCAGCCAGTTACCGTGCTGTTCGGGACTTTCGTACAGATGAATTTCGTCGGGTCCGATCTCCGACTCCAGAATCTTACGGTCGCTAGCCGCAAAGGCCTCCGAGGTGCCGAAGTTAGGATCGGATGATGTTACCGCTACATTGCCCCGCGACACGAAAATCCAGCCTTCAGTACCCTCAAACCGCACTCCGTTCGGGAAGTCGCCGCTCACGATCATGGTTACTCCGTTATCATACTTGGCCGTTACCTTAAAGTCGCCGTGCACATTCCACAGTCCTGATTCCGGGAAGTTGGCTTCCGCTTCTACTTCTACCGGGCCGGTAAACTCGGTGCCCATACCCCAGTGGGCAATATCGATATGGTGGACTCCCCAACCGGTGATCATACCCGCTCCAAACTGCTCACATCGCAACCAGCCCGGTCGAGAAAAAGCTGATTGCCCTTCTTCGTAGGGCGGTTGAGGATGTACCCGCTTCTCGGTGTAGTAGACGTAAGGAGTGGAACCCAACCACATGTCATAGTTCAGGTTTTCGGGGATGGGCATGGGCGGTTCTTCATTGCCGCTAGGATCTCCGGGTAACCCCACTTTCACGGTATGCACCTCCCCGATCCGGCCATTGCGTACCAGTTCGCAGGCCCGCTTAAACTGCGGCCAGGGGTCCATGGAGCGCTGTTGACTGCCCAACTGAAATACCTGTCCGGTACGATGGATAATATTACTCATAGCCCGCCCCTCCTCAATGGTGAGCGAGGTGGGTTTTTGCAAATAGATATCTTTTCCGGCAATGGCTGCTTCAATGGCCGGTTGGGCGTGCCAGTGGTCGGGGGTACTGATGATAACCGCGTCAATATCTGGATTCATCAGCATTTCACGGTAATCGTCGTACATCTGAACATCTACAAAGTTCTTTTTTCCCTTATTTTCCTCGTACCAGCCCTCAATAAACTTTTTCCCTTCTTCCTTTCGCCGGGAATCCACATCGCTCACCGCCACGACCCGCGCCACGTCGTACTTCATGGTTTCAGGCAAGTCATGGCCCATGGCAATTCTTCCGAAGCCAATTTGCCCGATATTAATTTTGTTACTGGGTGCGCTTTTCCCGAAGACCGTAGATGGCACAATAGTGGGCACAGCAAAGGCACCGGCCACTCCCAAGGCTGATTTTTTCAGATAATCGCGACGGCTAAGCTGGTTTTTCTGGTTGGATTTATTCATAGTGTAAGAATTTTAGTAGGTTGTTGTATTAGTAGTGTATCTCAATCAATTAAGTACTAGTTTGGACCGATGGCCCAGCGGATGCCCCCCAAAATGTGCTGCATCAGCTGGGGATCAGAATAATGTTCTGACCGATGGCCCAATGCCGTGTACCACTGCCGCCCCCCGTCAAACTCATGGCACCAGGACAAGGGAAAGAGATCACCGAAGTAATTGGCCGGATACTCCTCTCGCTTTTCGTCTTCTACCGTGGTTAAATCGGCCGCCAGAAGCACGTGGTTAGCTGGGTTCAGATTTTTCAGGTAGTAGCATTCGTCGTCTACAATATGCCAAATATCGGGGAGAAAATGGGTGGAAGGATGGTTTTTATCTAGTACTTTCACTTCAAAGTCTTGCCGGGGCGGATGACGGTGAAAGCGTCCGCCCAGCATCTGGGCAAACCAGTCCCACTGTCGTTCGGAGCCGCTGGCCGAGTGAATGCCCACAAAACCACCTCCCGAGCGGATATAGTGCTGAAAAGCCTGCTTTTGAGCATCGGTATCGAAAGCTTCGTTGTTGGTATTGGAGAAAACCAGCGCATCAAACTGGGCCAGATTATCCTCAGTGAACATTGCCGGATCTTCGGAGTCAACTACTTCAAATCCGTTTTCATCCCCTAATTTTTTCAGTGCGGCTACGCTAGCCGGAATATTTTCGTGCACGTAGCCTTCACCGTTCTTAGTGTAGACCAGCACTTTTTTGCCCGTTAACGAAGGCCAAATACTTACTTCAACTTTAGGAGGGTGAACAAAATCATACCAATGACGCTCAGCGGTAACCGAATCCATCTCACCACTGTAGGTGATCATGCGGTAGTTTAAGGTATACTGCTTACCGGGTTCCATCGTCCAGTCCCGGTCCATGGCCGGGTTAAAATTGAAGAATACGTTTTCTTCACCCTCGTTTGTGCCGGTAGGCCATATTCGGATTGGTTCCGGGTAGTTAAAGTTAGTGGGTGAGGTCATGAACAGCACTCCGGCTGTCCCGGCATCGGTAGGGCCATGGACGTAGCACCAGCGGGCACGGGTTCCGTTTCCGTCAGCTTTATTATACCCCTGCGAGGTTACAAGGGTAGCGCTTTCGTCATTCCACTGCTCGTTGGCCCGAAAGCCAAATCCCTGGTAGCGATATTCTTTAATGGTAAACGGCTGATCCGTAGCCGGATTTAGGGTAGAGGAAAAATCTACCAAGAAATTACTTGATTCATTGTTACCCGAACTCAGGTTCCAGGTTCGGAGGTTCCAGACCTCATTCAGGGCTACTTTATCGTTGGCAGAGTCAAGGGTATCTACTACTACATGCTCGTGAATGGCAGTTACTGTCCCGAAGACATCACCTTCGGTCACCACCGGCAAGCCTTTCACCCGCACGGTACCCTGCCCTTTATACAGATTCCAGAAATCCAGTTCTTTCCCCCCGAACTCAGTCTTCGTCCAGGGATTCCAGACTCCGTAGTGGTGGTAATGGTCGGGTGGTTGAATACGGGTTAGCGTTCCTCCGTTAGGAGCTTTCAATGGGTGAATATAGCCGCCCCGCCGGTACCGCTCGGCTACTCCATCGGGTACCGGAGTTAAACCATAGTGGTAAGTAATCACTTCCCGATCATTTACCTTTAGCGTAACCCCCTCCCCGCTGTCATCGACCGTCACTTTAGGTGAGGAGGTATTATTCAGAGCAATAAACTTTATTTCAAAGCTACGGCTGCTTCCGGCGGGAGTACTTCCGTCCAGTACCCAGTGGAGTTGGGGGTTATAGCCGGGTTCTAGCTGCGAGGCTACCGGTGTTTCTTTCCCATCGGTAGTTTCCACTAGCTGTAATTGATAATCAGCCAGTTGCAGGGGTACGTTTTTCAAAGATGTACTCACCGGAGTATTCAACCGTTCTTGGGCCCCGGCCTCTACTTTAATAAGTACCGCCGGAGTAGATTGAGCATTCAGCTCCGCATAGCCCCCGAGGGCGAAAAGAAGCAGAAAAAAAAAGAGTGGGCTACGAAGAAAAGCGGTAGGTAAACAATCTCTTGAAATACAGAAAAGGCGGTTGTGCATGAATTCAATGATAATTTGAAAAAGCAAGGCGTAGTTTTACGCAATAATTTACTATTTTTCCTTGAAAAGAAACCTGTTGGTTCAAAATTGTAAAATTTCTCATATATTTGCAACCGATTGCATTAAATTTAATTAGCCCTCAGAGATCAACCGGTTTATCCGGCTAGATATCTCACTATTCTATTGCGTGCAATTGATTTACTTCAGTAGCTAATGAAGGACTCCAAAGAAGTTACGATTTACGACATTGCCAAGGAGCTGGATATTTCAGCTGCCACCGTGAGCCGCGGCTTGAACGACCACCCGGCGATTAAAAAGGAAACCCGCCGTAAAATTCACGATGCCGCCCGCCGGATGGGCTATCAGCAGAATATTTTTGCCAGCAACCTCCGCAAACGGAAAACCAATACTATTGGAGTTGTAATACCCCACCTAAACAGTTACTTTACTTCTACCGTGATTGCCGGCATAGAGAAAGTGGCCAATCAGGCGGGTTACAACCTGATTATCAGCCAGTCGCTGGAGTCGGTAAAAAAGGAAAAGGCCAACGTAGATACGATGTTCAATAGCCGGGTAGATGGCTTACTGGTTTCTCTGGCTAGCGACACCGAAGATATTGACCACTTTCAGTTTCTGCTGCAAAAAGGAATTCCGCTCATCTTCTTCGACCGGGTGATTGAGGACCCCGAATGTACCTGTATCGTCATCAACAATTTCCAGGCGGGCTACGAGGCCACCCAGCATTTACTGGAACAGGGATGCCGACGGATAGTGCACGTAGCGGGCAGCCTACATTCCAGCGTCTACGAAGGTCGCTACTCCGGCTACAAGAAAGCGCTAACCGATTTCGGACTGGAATTCGATCCCTCCCTGGTACTGTTTCCTGACCTTCGAGACCCCGAGCCCGAAAAATTCGCTAAGACTATTCTGGCGATGGATCCACTACCCGACGGAATTTTTACGGCCAACGACACCTCAGCTGCCGCCTGCATGAGCGAGTTGCGTCGGGCCGGCGTATCCGTTCCCGATGATGTAGCGGTGGTCGGGTTTAATAATGATCTGCTTTCCAGAGTCATTGAGCCAACATTAACCACCGTGCATTATCCGGGTCAGGAAATGGGGGAAGTAGCCGCCCGCACCCTGATTAACAAGCTGAAGAAGCTACCCGAAAATGGTCTAAACACGATTGTGCTCCGGCACGAGCTTCTGATAAGAGGATCCAGCAGAAAAGCTCACTAACACTGGCTTCTATTCCTATTGCATGAACGTTAAACTTTTTCATTCCCTGCTTTTTTTCTGCCTTATTATTTGTCTTCCGAGTTTTGCTGAGGATGGCTATCGGCTTTGGCTACGCTATGATTTAATTCAGAACGTAAGCGTATTAACTACCTATCGGCAAAATATAACGGGGTGGTTAATTGAGAACTCATCCCCCACACTGGTGGTTGCTGAAGAAGAACTTCAACGCGGATTAACCGGTCTACTGGGCAAGGAGGTTACTTCAGTGGAGCAAATTAATCAATCGGGAATTTTAGTGGTTGGCACACCAGCCAGTTCTCCACTAATAGCCTCTTCGGGAGTAGTCAGTCAGTTACAAAATTTATCCTCAGAAGGTTACTCTATCGGGAAAGAAACCATCAATGGGCAAAACGTGATTATCATCGCAGCTAACGAAGACATTGGCGTCCTATATGGGGTATTTCATTTCCTACGGCTGTTACAAAATGAACAGGATATTACTGATTTATCCGTTCGCAGCGAGCCTCAGGTGATGCACCGGGTGCTTAATCATTGGGATAATCTGGATAGAACCGTAGAACGAGGGTACGCTGGCTTTTCTATCTGGGATTGGCACAAGCTGCCTGACTTTATTGATCCTCGTTACCATGATTACGCCCGAGCTAACGCCTCGATTGGTATTAACGGAACCGTGCTTACCAATGTAAACGCTAATGCGTTGGTGCTGACTCCCCACTACTTAGAAAAGGCGGCGGCTCTGGCCGATATATTTCGCCCTTATGGTCTTAAGGTATATCTAACTGCCCGTTTTAGCGCCCCGGTAGAGATTGGCGAATTGGAAACGGCCGACCCCCTGAATGAACAAGTGCAACAGTGGTGGAAAGACAGGGCCGATGAGATCTACGAATACATACCCGACTTTGGTGGTTTTTTGGTAAAAGCCAACTCGGAAGGGCAACCGGGGCCTCAGAATTACGGTAGAAGCCACGCCGACGGGGCTAACATGCTGGCCGATGCCGTGGCTGATCACGGTGGCATCGTAATGTGGCGGGCGTTCGTATACAGCGACGAGGTGCCCGACGACCGAGCCAAACAAGCCTACGACGAGTTTAAACCCCTGGATGGCAAATTTCGGGATAATGTGTTGATCCAGGTTAAAAACGGGGCTATTGACTTTCAACCCCGGGAGCCTTTCCATCCGCTATTCGGGGCGATGCCCGAAACGCCTTTGATGATGGAGTTTCAGATTACGCAGGAGTACCTGGGGCAGGGCACGCACCTGGCGTATCTGGCACCGATGTACGCTGAGGTGCTTACTTCGGATACGTACGCTAAGGGCGAAGGCTCAACGGTAGCCCAGGTTATTGATGGAAGTCTGCACGATTACCCAATTACCGGTATAGCCGGAGTAGCCAATATCGGGAATGATCGAAACTGGACGGGTCATCATTTTGGTCAGGCCAATTGGTACTGCTTCGGTCGATTAGCCTGGAACCCATCCCTCACTCCGGAAACGATAGCCGAAGAATGGATTGGTATGACATTTTCTAACCAGTCAGAGGTTAAACAAGACATTAAATCTATGATGCTTAGCTCCCACGAAGCGGTGGTAAACTACATGACTCCGCTGGGCTTGCACCATATTATGGGACCGGGACATCACTACGGGCCGGGGCCCTGGGTGAGCCAGATGAGTCGGCCGGATTGGACCTCGGTGTATTACCATCAGGCTGACAGCTTCGGTATTGGCTTTGATCGTACCACTTCCGGGAGCAATGCCGTAGCCCAGTACTTTCCCCCCATTGCGAAGAAATTTGGCAGTACTGACCTTTGCCCCGAAAAATACCTGTTGTGGTTTCATCATTTACCCTGGGACTATCAGACCAACTCAGGACGCAATCTGTGGGACGATTTAGCCTTTCACTATCAACAAGGAGTTGATACGGTACGACAGATGCAACAAACCTGGAACAAATTAAGAAATGAAATTGATGAAGAACGCTTCGAGCACATAAGCGCTTTTCTGAATATTCAGGAACAGGAGGCCGTATGGTGGAAGGATGCTTGCTTGTTATACTTCCAGACCTTTTCTCAAATGCCTATTCCTGCTGAGGTGGAGCAACCAGCAAACACGCTGGAATACTACCAAAGCCAACGTTTTCCATACGCACCGGGAATCCGGCCCCGTTGGTAGCTACTGGCGAGTGGCGGATTCGTCGCCCTCAAACACTTTGTTCTTTAATAGTTTCTCTACCGCACTAGCCCGTTCTTCTTCGGTTCTGAAGTTGGAGAGGTTCACCAGAATACCCCGAATGATGGTGTAGTCATCCATGTAAGCCATAGCCTGAGGGTCAGGCATATGAAGTAGGGTAAATCGATGAATATCCGCTTCGCTTAAGTCAGCCGCCAGGGCTAGCATCTCCTGGTATTTACCCGTCATTGCCTTATGTAATTGCTCCTGCCGGGCTTCGGCCTCCTTAATCGCCAGAATCTCCTTAAGTTTCTTTTCCTGCTGGTACTGACTATTGAACAGATTAGCGAAAGCAGTCACCGCCCCTTCCAACCGGGCTCCGTTCATACCTCCCCCCAGACTAACGGCCTTGGGGTCTTTGGGATCTGGCCGCTCAAATAACGGTTCTCCTTTCTTACGATACATACTGAAGGGTTCCGCTTCGCGCCGGATATACTGTTCGATGTTATCGTAAGCCCGGATGGTCACCTCCTTTAGCTCCCCTACGTGCGGGGTCAGGATAATTTTCAGGTTTCGTAAGCTGGATTCGCTGCTATCGGCTGGTACCAAAAAGTAAGGCTGATAGCCTACACTACTAAACATGATAGTGTCCTGCCGCAGTACATTCACGCTAAAGAAGCCCTGCCCATCGGTTGCGGTGCCGGTGCGCCCTCCTTCTCCCCGGATGTGGACGTAGGGTAGTGGTGCCAGACTATCGCCCCCAATCACCACTCCCAGGAGAAATACCTGATCATCGCTTTGCGCCTCAGAAATAGTGGGCATCAGCCACCATAGACTTAGCAGCCCTACTCCCAATATCCAGTACCTATTTCTTCCGGCTACCCGCATACATTTCTCCAGTTTACTCTCTAAAATAAACGATTGACTCGCTTTTTACAAACCGTTTCGCTAACTGCTATAACGAATGATAGATAGCATTTCGTTCTCAGTGGTAAGAAAACACCGGTAGTTCTCCAAAATGAGTTGCTTTTTTGTAGTTTAGGCCCCATGAAGCGAAGAAGGTTTATCCAAAATATTAGTTGGGGAAGTAGCTCCCTGGCTCTACTGCCCAGCCTGGCTTATTCCTCCCAACAACCCGCAACTTATATCGAGCAAAACGAATATGCCGCTGACTTGATAGTAGCTGGTGGTGGCCTGGGTGGTTGTGCCGCGGCTCTGGCGGCTCTCCGCAATGGTCTGCGGGTGGTGATGACCGAGGAAACGGACTGGATTGGCGGGCAGATTACCCAGCAGGGCGTTCCCCCGGATGAGCACCAGTGGATTGAAACCCACGGCGCCACCCAGCTTTACCGGGATTTTCGGAATGCCGTTCGGCAGTACTATTTTCAGCACTATCCCGTAACCCCGGCCGCCCGGGAGCGAGAATTCTTTAATCCGGGCAATGGAGCCGTCTCCCGCCTTTGCCACGAGCCAAGGGTAGCCGTAGCCGTACTGGAGTCTCTACTGGCTCCCTACTTGAGCACCCGACAGCTTACCCTGCTGCTCAATCACCGAATTACTGCGGCTGACGTTGATGGCGACCGGGTACGGGCGTTAACCGCTCGGGATACTCGTAGCGGAAAAGAAGTGGTGTTAACCGCCCTCTACTTTGCCGATGCCACCGAACTGGGTGATCTATTACCTCTCACGGGTACCGAATACGTAACCGGGGCCGAAGCAAAATCGGATACCGGCGAACTGCACGCGGCGGAAGAAGCCCAACCGGCGAACCAGCAATCCTATACCATGTGTCTGGCGATGGACTATGTGCCGGGCACCGAAAATCTGATTGAAAAACCGAAGGATTACGATTTTTGGAGAAACTTCGTTCCTGAGCTTACTCCCCCTTGGCCGGGCAAGCTGCTCTCGCTCACCTACACCCATCCGTCTAGCCTTCAGCCCAAAACGCTGGGTTTTCATCCCGAAGGTGGGCCTACCGGCGATGTGCTCAACCTCTGGAACTACCGAAAACTGATTGATCGTAATAACTTTGAAGCGGGTACTTACCCGGGCGATAGCACCATTGTGAACTGGCCGCAGAATGACTACTTTCTGGGCAATCTGGTGGATGTAAGTGAAGAGGAGTTTGACCGCCACGTAGCCCAAAGTAAACAACTGAGTCTTTCGCTCTTTTACTGGCTGCAAACCGAAGTACCTCGTCCCGATGGTGGTCAGGGTTGGCCCGGCTTACGACTACGAGGGGATATTTTAGGCACCGACGACGGACTGGCCAAATACCCCTACGTGCGGGAATCGCGGCGGATACGCCCGGTGTTCCGGGTACTGGAAGAGCACGTAGGCAAGGAAAACCGCCTAATGGTAGCCGGGCCGGAAGCAGGAAAAACCTCGGCTGACTTCTACGACAGTGTAGGCATCGGTTATTACCACATTGACTTGCACCCTAGTAGCGGCGGAGACAACTACATCGACTTTGCGTCTCTTCCCTTCCAGATTCCGCTGGGATCTTTGCTACCGCAACGGATAAAGAATCTGCTTCCGGCAAACAAGAATATCGGTACGACCCACATCACCAATGGCTGTTATCGCCTGCACCCGGTAGAGTGGAGCATTGGCGAGGCGGTGGGGGCACTTGCGGCCTTTGTGCTAGACCAAAAAACTACTCCCCACTCCGTTCGTGAAAGTAAAAGCCTTCTGACAGATTTTCAGCAACTCATTCGTAATCAGGGATTTGAAACCCACTGGCCGGATGCTTAACGATTCGCATACGTTAAAATTTGGTGCGCATTAGCGTACTCGACATTTTAGCACTTTCAGGGACGTATATTATTTCTTCTTAACCATTTTCCGTGAAAAGGTTTGATATCCCCGGATGAACGCAGTGAATTCCGGAGAGGGTGGCTATTTTCTCTGGGATTACTGCTTTTGGGTAACCTCCTTACCAGCAAGTGTAACCAACCTAGCAGCAGTATTCAGCAGCTTAGTTTTTCATATCTAAACAGTATCAAACTTACCGGATATTGAAACCTAAGCACTAACATTACTCCCTGCTTCTTCGCTAGCTTTAGTTCATAAGCCCAACTAAAAATTTACTGCTATGAAGAAGCCCGGTATGTCCCTCGCTCTGTTCTTTCTTTCTCTCATGCTGCTGTTTATCACTACCGCTACTAGCCGATCTCAACCCATTGTTAAAGTACACGGAGATATCGACCAAATGGCTACCAGGCTGTTGGTAGAAAATTGCCTGCAACAATTGAATGTACACGAAGATTTCATCTTGATGATTCGGATATCGGAGGACATATATCGCACCTGCCCTGGATTTACAACTTGCCAACCGCCAAGCGAATCTAACTTCAAGCCGATCATTCGGGTTTGGATAAAAGCAAACATTAAAGAGAAACGCTTCCGGGAAATTTTAGCTCATGAAATGATCCACGTAAAGCAGTTTGCCAAAGGTCAACTCAAAATAAACAAACAACACGAGGTATTCTGGAATGACAAAAAATACTATTCCAAGGCGGGCAGACACAAATTAATTCCCTGGGAGTTTGAAGCCCACCGCGATGATGGTAAGTTAGCTAAGCTGCTAAGTGAAATGGCGAGCGAGCCCTTAATTGCCAAACGCTCCCGACCGTAGTTATCAACAAGAATACAAAGCTGTGGCCTTATAGTTCTGTACTTCAATCAATCGTTCCCGCACTGATGTAACCAATTTACCGGGAATTGAAACGTAGCTACCATAAGTTGTTTGCCCGATTTCGTAGTTTTCCCCTATTGATTTAATCGCCATAACCGGGGACAATGCATGGGTTACCCTACGCAACTGCTCCAGTTTGGGTTGAATTCAGTTACCAATAACCTTAACTATTTTTTGCTTATGAAAACGCTATTCAATCTTTTCACAATCTCCTTAATTATCTCTTTGGCAGGCTGCAAGGAAATGGAAGACATCTTTGACCATATCCGAGATAAGGATAACGACTACGAAGGAAAATCTTTTTCTACCGATGAAATCTTTCCGGTGCATCTTTTTGTAGCGGATGAGAATGGCGATCTCCCTAGTGATCCTGAAAGTTTGGTCTACGAAAATCGTAAAATGAATCCGATACTTGCTCCCGATGGTCATCAGCTTACCTTCGAGGAGTTCAATGCGGTAAAAGGGAAGCTTTCTATGAAATGTACTCCGAACGGTACACGCTATAAAGTGATGCTGGAAGGCCTGGTTCCCTACGGCACTTACACCATGTGGATCGTCATATTTGACGAGAGCGGTACTCCTCCTCTGGTAGCGGCGGGTACTGATAAAATGCAGGGATCGTTCGTAGCCAATCCGGACGGAAAAGCTACCTACACTGGGTTAGTGCCGGGTGGCGAGATGTCGCAATTTGGTATTGCTGCTGATTGTCTGATGGACGAACCTGTAGTACGGTTATTCGGAGCTTACCACATAGATGGTCAAATTTACGGGGGTTACCCTGGTCCGGCGGGTACGTATCTGGAACAGTTCGGCTGGACTTATCAGGCAATGTAGCCGATACTTTTAGCTGCATCGTTGATTAATAACCTCTTTTTGCCATGAAAGCAACGCTGAAATTCCTCCTCCTAATCATCGTCGTTTTTACCGCTTGCCAGCACGACGATACTGAGCCAGAAGCTACCCTGACGGCTGAGTATTCTTCTCAGGTTGTAACCCAATGGATGGATTTACTTCTTCAGCTCACCCAGCAAGGAGAAGGCTTTACGCCCCCGGTGGCAGCCCGGGCTTTCGGCTACACCGGCCTAGCCCTGTACGAAAGTGTATGTACCGGTATGCCGGGCTACCAAAGCATGGCCGGGCAGGTTAACGGACTGACCGCGGGTATGATCCCCCCGGCAGAATCTCAGGAATACCACTGGGGCGCTGTGGCCAATGCCGCTTTAGCTACCATTGTACGAAGCTGCTATAACAATGCTTCCGAGGAAAACCAGGCGGCAATTGATGAGCTGGAAACGCACTTCACCCTAGAGGTTTTCAGCCCGGAAGCTGCTCCGACCGTACTGGCCCGCTCCTCGGCTTTCGGCCAAAGGGCTGGAGAGGCGATGGTTGCTTACGCTCAATCCGACGGGCAGGCCGCTTGCTACGACCATAACTTTCCCGACAGTTATATTCTCCCCACCGGAAAGGGCCTATGGGTACCTACGCCGCCCGCGTATCAATCCGCTCTGCAACCCTACTGGGGGGAGGTTCGGCCGTTTCTTACTAAGAATGTAGAGGACGCTTACCCTCCCCCTCCACCCGAGTACTCTACCGACCCCACCTCGGTGTTCTGGCAGGAAACTATGGAGGTATACACTACCGTGAAAAACCTGACTGCCGAAGAGCGTACGATTGCTGACTTTTGGAGCGATGACCCGGCAACCACCGCTACCCCGCCGGGGCACTCAATAGCCATTCTCAAGCAGGTACTGGAGGCAGAAAAAGCAGACCTGGCCCTGGCTGCCGAGGCCTTTGCTAAATTGGGGATGGGGTTGCATGATGCTTTTGTATCCTGCTGGCAGGCCAAATACAGCTATAACCTGATTCGTCCGATCACCCTTATCCATCAATACGTAGATCCGGATTTCACTATACCGCTCATCACTCCCCCATTTCCGGAGTATCCTTCGGGACACTCGGTGCAATCGGGAGCTGCCGCTCAAATACTTACCGACTTATTCGGAGAGGATTATTCGTTTACCGATCGTCTGCACGAAAGCCGAACGGATATTGATGGCCGGGCCCGTACGTACCGTTCTTTCTATCATTTTGCCGAAGAGGCGGCCATCAGCCGCTTGTACGGAGGAATCCACTACCGCTCGGCCATCGAGGTGGGGGTGGAACAGGGCAAAGAGATCGGCAGCCACATTAGCGCTTTGACATTCCAATAGTTGAAACCAACGTTTGTAGCTGACAGTGTGAAGCCTTGAGCAGTCGTGACAAGCTCCACTGTACTAGCGAATGTCTAGGCTTTTTTGTACCTTATTTTAATCCACCTTTTGAATACACCCGGAAATCAAGACGTATAATGATATTAAGAATACACTCTTTATTCTCATTCTGTTTGATTTGCTGGGTTATCCCTAACGTACTAGTTGCTCAACCCAAAGAAATTGTTTCTTACCGTTACTTCATGCAGAAGTTTATACTTCTACTAACCGGTCTGCTTTGGTACTTGCCTCTGTTTGGTCAGCATCAAAACTTAAAATTTGATGCTTTATCCATTGAAGATGGTTTTCCCGAAGCAACTGTACTCAGCTTCCTGAGAGATTCTAAAGGGTTTATGTGGTTCGGAACGCAGTATGGTTTAGTACGTTACGATGGCGAAGATTATAAAACCTATTACACCGATAAGTCGGATTCCACTCAATTATTCCACGGTCATGTTTTTCATTTATTTGAAGACAGTCGAGGAAAAATATGGATTTCTTCAGGAGTACCCATCGAGACTGGTAAAACCATTCAAGTCTTTGATCCGAAGACCGAAAAATTTACCCGATTAAATTTTCGTCCCCTGCATCAGGGCTGGTTGTACAATCAGCTTGATGGTCAGAACTATATCCTCGAGGATGAAAAGGGAGTTGTATGGGTTAAGTGTTATCAATCGGGTATTTATAGAATAGAAGAGTCTGCTTCAAATCAGTTTGCTGTAACAAACTTTCGACCTTCTTTAGATTTTCCGAACCATACATCAGCCGACTCGGTAAGTGTTTTGTTTTTAGACAGTCAGCAAATATTTTGGGTTGGTACCCGAAACGGACTATACACTTTTGACCGACATCGGGGGAAGTTTACTCCTTATTCCCCTGACAAACGGGACATGCCCGATCAGGTTACCGGAATTGTGGAGGATAAAAGGGGAAACCTTTGGGTAAACTACGAACGCAAAGGGCTTTGCGTACTAGATCGGGACAACCAGCAGTTGGTTCAGAAGTGGGCTGAGTCCAACCCTACTCCCTGGTGGTTCAATGCCAGGTATCTACTTCTAGACAGTGCTGATAATATTTGGATGATCCGTCAACGGGAAGGAAGCCATCTCCATGCCTCGTTGGATCAATATAACTTACGAACCGGCAAAACTTCCCGGTATTTTGCATCGGGGACAGACCATGTTGACCTTTGGTATTTTTTTCATCAGATAGATCATAATGGCACTCTTTGGGTATCTCACAAAAACAATATTTATCGCTATGATCCGCAATCTACTACCTTCGAATTGGTTAAAAGTTTTTCACAGTCTATCCAAAACCTATACCGAGATAAAAATCAAAATTTATGGGTAGCATCCTGGCAACAAGGGGTCTGGAGGCACCATCCCTCCAATCAAAAGGTGAATATCATTTCCAAGCGACCTCTGTTGAATGAGTCGGTTGCGTGGGTAAATACTTGTGTAGAGGATAATCAGGGCAATATTATCGTTTCGGGCGATGATGGTATATATCAGTACTCTTTAGATAAAACTAAAAATGCCGTTTCCGAACGAAAGATCATGGATGGTAAATGTAATAATATCATCATCAGTGCTGATGGCAGTATTTGGGCTTCGTGCTATAATCAAGACATCGTTGAGATAGTAAATATAAACCGAGAGAATCATTCAGTGAAACGATACCTTTTAGCCTCCAACATTGAGAGTATCCGTTCTATCACTGAAATTGAAAATCAGCGTATATTCGTTGGCACAAGAACTAATGGCTTGTTTTTATTAGACAAAAAAAGCGAGAAGTTTATCCATTATACCCATAATCCTGACGACTCAACAAGCGTATCCAGCAACGTATTAAACCATATTGTAGTAGACCAAGAACAAATAGTGTGGGTTTATAACCGTTTGGGTTTCCATATATTTAAGCCAATGAGTGGAGAATTTATTCGGTTAGACCATAAGAGCGTATCCGACCATTTTGAAAACATCCATGCCTTAAGTGAGAACGATCAGGGGTATTTCTGGATTGGAGCGGTTGATGGCCTAAGCTTGTACGACCCTTTCTCCGGAAAGATACTCAAAAAGTACCTAGTAAATGATGGGTTTCCTACCAAAGAAATAAATGAAATATTAATTGATCGTAGAGGTAACCTATGGTTGGGAACCCGATTCGGCCTTGTCAATTTTAACGTAAGGGAAGAGAAGTTTAGAGTTTTTGACAATACGGATGGGCTACCATCTAACTTTCTGTTTACCAGTTGTGTACGATCGAATGGTGATGTGGTTTTTGGGGGAAATGCGGGGGTATTTACTTTTAGTCCGTATCAACTGGTTTTTAACAACTATGTTCCAACACCGGCTATAACCGAACTTCGCCTATTTAACCAATCCGTTGACATCGGGGAAGATGTGCTTTCAAAGAGTATATCGTACTCGAGGGAAATAACTCTGAAACATAATCAAAACATCATCTCATTTACCTATTCCGCTTTAAGTTTAGTTAGCCCTGATAAGAACCAATATGCATATTTTATGGAGGGTGTCGACCGGGATTGGAATTACGTAGGAAATCAAAACTACGCTTCATACAGTGGTTTATCGCCGGGAACTTATGTTTTTCAGCTTAAAGCTTCAAACAACGACGGTGTTTGGAATGAAAAACCGACGACGCTGGCAATCACCATCCTACCGCCCTGGTGGCAAACCAATTGGGCTTACGCTCTGTACGCTTTGTTAATTATATTCCTGCTGTACACACTGCGGCAGTATACCGTTAAGCGCGAGCGATTGAAACACGCGCTGGAACTGCAAACGATGGAAGCCGAGAAGATGCACGAACTGGATCACCTCAAATCCCGTTTCTTCGCTAACATATCCCACGAGTTTCGTACCCCGCTCACCCTCATTTTGGGACCACTGGACAAGTTCATTCTGCAAAGCCAAGACAATTCCTCCGAGCAGTCTACCTACCGGATGATGCAGCGTAATGCCCGGCGCCTGCTGCGACTTGTGAATCAGTTGCTCGATCTCTCCAAACTGGAATCGGGCAGTATGAAGCTGGATACAAAACCCCAACCCATTGTTCCCTTCTTGAAGAGTATCGCCCTATCGTTTGCTTCCCTGGCCGAGCGGCGGCAGATTGCCTATCAGTTTCAGTTTCCCGGGGGCAACCCGGTGGTTTACTTTGATGCCGACAAACTGGAAAAGATCGTCAGCAACCTACTCTCCAATGCCTTCAAGTTTACCCCCGATAACGGAGAAGTAAGAGTAAGCATTCAGCTGGAAGAATTTGCCCATTCTACCCAGCAGCGCAGGCTGGAACTGAAGGTACAGGACAGCGGGCCAGGCATTCCCCCAGCGTTAACTGAGCATATCTTTAACCGATTTTATCAGGTGGAATCAACATTAGCCGATGAGCAGGCGGGCAGCGGCATTGGTCTCTCGCTGGTGAGCGAACTGGTAGAATTGCACGGGGGAGAAATTTCGGTAGAGAACACTCCCGGCTCCGGGGCCTGCTTCCGGCTAAGTCTGCCCGTAGAAGTGGCCGACTACGAAGAAATCTCCCTCATTGAAGCTACTCCCCCATCTTCACTTTCCCCTAATGAACCAGCAACCGACGAACCGCGGGCGGAGCCGGATAAGCTTCCGGAGCACGACCCAAGTAAACCTTTGGTGCTGGTGGTGGAAGATAATGCCGATGTACGGACGTTTATCCGGGAAACACTACAAGCGCAGTACCGCCTGGAGGAAGCTCCCAACGGAATGATCGGTTTACAACTAGCTCTGGAGACCGTTCCCGACCTCATCCTCAGCGATGTGATGATGCCTGAAATGGACGGCGTGACGCTTAGCCAAAAGCTGAAGGCCGATGAACGCACCTCCCATATCCCTGTTATTCTGCTCACCGCCAAAGCCAGCGGGGCGGATAAGATCAACGGACTGGAAACCGGAGTCGACGATTACATGATCAAGCCCTTCCAGAGCGATGAGCTCACCGTTCGCATTTATAACCTCATTGAGAACCGTCGCCGGCTACGGGAGCGCTACAGCCAGGAAATTACGTTGCAACCTACTGCTGTTACTGTTACTTCGGTTGACCAGCAGTTTCTGGAGCGGATGAAGAAAATTGTGGAAGGCCATCTGCCCGATACTACCTTCGGGGTAGAAGCGTTTAGCGAGGAAGCCGGACTCAGCCGGGTGCAACTCTTCCGCAAGCTCAAAGCCCTCACCGATCTATCCCCCAGCGAGTTTATCAAAACCATGCGACTAAAGCGGGCCGCCAACTTGCTGGCGCAGGGTGCGGGCACCGTAGGCGATGTAGCCTTTCAGGTAGGCTTCTCTGATCCTTCTTACTTCACCAAAGCCTTCCAGAAGCAGTACGGGCAAACTCCTTCCGAGTACCACCCCAGCACTATCTCCTAAATAAAGAACAGGTTATAAAAATAGCCTCGAGTGGCCAAAATGGCAGTTAAGTTACAGGTTTACTAGTGTTTGTTACAAAAATCTTAGCCACTCATCATCATCCATTGGTAGGTTGAATTCAGCTTTACCAATTTACCTCAAACTGGGCTAAACGGCCTAGCCTCCGCGACCGACAACGGGGTAGCTTTACATCATCGTAAACGCAAACCCCACTTCTATGAAAACGCTAAACATGATAGTATTGGTAATTTCGCTCTCTTTTTACTCAGCTATTGGCCAAACCGTGATTGAGGTTCGGGGCAGTGAGCAAGAGATACATATCAAAAGAATTGCTAGAGAAATTTTGAACCATATGGATATTAAAGAAAACATGTATCTGGTCATTCAATATTCTGAGAAATTATCGTCTCAATTTCCCGGATGGACAACCTTCAAGGCAGCCTCAAAAACTATTTCTATGCCCATTATTCACGTTTGGATAAAAAGTGGTTTGAAACCCAGAAAGAGCATAGCGGTACTAGCCCATGAAATGATTCACGTCAAACAATATATCAAAGGGGAATTAGTAGTGACGAAAGACCGGACAGTTTTTTGGCACGGAAAAGAATATCACTACAACGACCAAGAACACCAATACACCCCCTGGGAAACTGAAGCGTATCACCATGATAGTGCTTTAGCCAAAGTTATGAAAGTTAGGTTAAAGGAACCTTTGCTAGCCGACCAATATGAAAGGTAAATTCAGTCACTAGAAACTATGGATCGCCTTTTTTACACATCACTTTCTTATCAAACTTAAAATTGAATAAAGCTTCGATATTTCCCCAAAATGGCAGTTAAGTTACAGGATTACCAGTGTTTGTTACAAAAGCACTAGCCACTCATCATCATCCATTGGTAAGTTGAATTCAGCGTTACCAATTTACCTCAAGCTGGGCTATATGGCCTAGCCTCCGCGGCCGATGGCGGGGTAGCTTTACATCATCGTAAACGCAAACCCTACTTCTATGAAAACGCTACAACTTATTGTACTCGTAACCTTTGTAACTATGAATATCAGCTTTTCGCAATCTACCATTAACGTCTGGGGCAGTGATGATTCACTAGCGACCGTGGCCCTGATTGAACAGTGCCTGTATCATCTGGATATCTATGAACCCATCCTATTAGACGTATTCTTTACCGACAAAGTGCCGAAAAATTTTAAAGGTCTTACGATGGAATATTTCGTGCCTGATACCGATATACAATACTGCAAGATACGTATCAATGCCCGGCTGAATACTCTTACTAAACAGCTGGTTCTCGCCCACGAAATGGTACATGTCAAGCAGTATGTCAAGCAGGAGCTAGAAATAGTAGATCATCAACAAGCAGTGTGGAAAGGTGAAACCTACAATATCAAGGGCCTACACCACCGTCAGATCCCTTGGGAACTGGAAGCTTTCCGCCAAGATTGGCGATTGGCTAAGCTGATCAAGAACTCCAGCAGTATACCCCTAGCAGTTGCTAAAAATCAGTAGTAGCATCTCTACTTAATATTTGTTAACTTTTTGCTGAAATACAAGTATTTGACTCCCGGTCCTTTCTTTAGGTCATCAAGGAAAATGAAAGATAAACTACCAACCGAATGAAAACCAATTTACGTACTCTCTTTCTCCTAATTCTTTTCCTTGTTTACTTACCTATTGAGAGCTTGGCACAAATAGAGGATTATCGCTTTGAGCACCTTACCCAAGAACAAGGGCTTTCTAACAACCTCGTAATAAGAATATTTCAGGATAGCGAAGGCTTTATGTGGTTTTTCACTCAAGATGGACTAAACAAGTACGATGGCTATAACATTGAGGTATATCGACCGGACCCCAATAACCCTGATCAATCACTAAAAAGCTCATCTACTCACGATATGATCGAGGATGAGCAGGGTAGACTTTGGATAACTTCTTGGGGAGGAGGTCTACAGTATTTGGATAAACGCACCGACCAAGTACATCATTTTATACTTGATTCCCTCCACGAAAATAAATGGGTCAGGTTAAATGAGATACTCATGAGTAAGGATGGTACCATATGGCTTTCCGGGATGGGCGGAATTGTGCACGTAGATCCTTCTACTTTTGAAATTACACTATTCGATGCACCAGAAGATGTACTAAGTTTTTACGCAGTGGAAGAAGATGCATCAAAACGAGTTTGGTGTGGTGGAACAAATGGGCTACATCAGCTCGATCCGAAAACTGGTATTTTTACCCCAATCATATTAGATTCTACGTTGCAACAACCACCAATAGTGCACCACCTCTTCCTGGATCGAGATAGTATTTTGTGGGTAAGCACCCGAATTGATGGTCTATTTAATGTTGATACTAGACTTGAATCACCTCAACCTAAACGCTATTTATCATCGGGTTTATCTAGCGCAAAGGATAAATTAGTCTTTGGTAAAATAATGCAAGGTAAACAGGGGTATTTATGGGTCAGCAGCTCCCAAGGAGTAGTTCGCATTGATAAAAAAGAGGATGAAGTTCAGTTTATTCGGGCTGACCCTCTCAATCCCTTTAGTATTTCCCACAATGGTGTATGGTGTGTTTATCAAGACCGATCGGAAAACCTATGGGTGGGATCCTTCAGTGGGGTTGATAAATTAATTTCCAGTCAATTCAATTCCTACCAAATCCATCCCAACTCTGCTTTCAATTACTTGCCAGAAAACTCGATATGGGAGTTAACCGTAGACCAAGCGGGGAAAATTCTATTTACGACCGGAAGCGATTCAGCTAATACATTTAATCACGCTAGCCTATACTGTTTGAGTCCTGAAACAGGAGAGGTTGAAGACTTTGTAATATCATCGAACAATTCGGACACACTCAAAAAAGATCAGGTGGGACCGTTGTACGTAGACCAGAAAAATCGTCTCTGGATAGGGACAGAAACTGCTTTGTTACTAAGGGATGATGAAACTGGGGAATACAAACGTTATCCCACCCGAATACCCGTATTTGATATTACTGAAGACCCTTACAGCAAATTATGGTTTCACAGAGGCGGAGATAGGTTCAATTCCTCCGACCAAGCTATAGCCTCTTTTAACCCTGAAAATGGCGAATTCAGCTACTTCAATTACGATTTTAATGATGTTAAAGATCTGCCTTCTTTATGGATCAATCACATCATGGCTAGCCGTAGCGGAGATATCTGGATGTCTTTTCACGGAGGCCTGGCCCGTTTTGATCAGCAAACAGAAAACTTCACTACCTACTTGCCCAATCCTAAAAACCCGAAAGATCATATTAATGACACCTTTGTATACACAATCTATGAAGATAGAGAAGGAGTTATCTGGGTGGGCACTCAGGAAGGAGGACTCAATCGCTACAACCCCCGCACCGATAACTTTACTCATTTTGATATGCGGGATGGACTCCCTTCAAATACCGTTTTAAGTATCATTGAGGATAAAAATGGAGACCTATGGTTAGGTACTAGCCGAGGCCTTTCCCGCTTCAACCCCAAGACGAAGGAGTTTAGGAACTATGATACCAGTGATGGTTTACTTTCAAATAACTATTATGCCCCTCATGCTATAAAAAAAGAAGGTATACTCGTTTTTGGAACGGATAATGGACTTGTTTTTTTTCACCCCGATAGTATTCAAGATAACACCGTACCTCCTCCCGTCTACATCACTAGGTTTCAGGTAATGGAAGAAGAGCAGGCGTTGCCCACCGAGCCCATAGAGTTGCCCTACAATCAAAACTTTCTTTCCTTTGACTTTGTCGCTCTTAACTACCAGGCCCCAGAAAAGAATGCGTACGCTTATCAGATGGAAGGCCTGGATCAAGATTGGGTCGAGAGTGGCGACCGCCGCTTCGCGAGCTATACCGATTTAGATCCTGGGGAGTATACTTTTCGGGTAAAAGCCTCCCACAATAAAGGCCCCTGGAACGAAGCAGCTTCCGCCGTACAATTCACCATCCTCCCTCCCTGGTGGCAAACCTGGTGGGCGTATGCACTGTACGTAATGCTCGCCTTGGGAGCCATTGTAGCCTTACGTCACTACGAACTGAAGCGCTTTAAGCTACGGCAGCGAGCTACCCATCTGGCGGAGATGGATTCGCTTAAGTCGCGCTTCTTTGCCAATATCTCCCACGAGTTTCGTACTCCGCTCACCCTCATTCTGGGACCGTTAAAAGCCATGTACGATGGCACCTTTACCGGTAATCAGCAGAAGACTTTGGGCGTGATGGTGCGAAACGGACAACGGCTGCTGAACCTGATCAACCAACTGCTGGATATTAGCAAGCTGGAAGCGGGTAAAATGCAGCTACAGGCGGCTCCTACCGATCTGGTAACCCTGCTTCGGCATATCGCAGCGGCCTACCGCTCCTTAGCCGAAGAGAAAAACATCAAATACTTCTTTTATCCCGAAGCAGCCGAGCTTATCGCCCCCGTAGATCAAGGAAAGCTGGAGAAGGTCGTGCACAATCTGCTCTCCAATGCCTTTAAGTTCACCCCCGCGGGCGGGGAGATCATTATGCACCTGAAAGCCCAGAACAGCCAGTGGGCATCCATCTCCGTAAAAGATACCGGGCAGGGTATTCCGGAGGATGAGTTGGACAAAGTATTTGACCGCTTCTATCAGGTAGATAGCAGTCAGACCCGGGTGCACGAAGGCAGTGGGTTGGGAATGGCACTGGCCAAGGAACTGGTAACCTTGCACCACGGAAAAATTTCCGTAGCAAGCCAGCTAGGAAAAGGCGCTACCTTTACGGTGCAGTTACCGCTGAGCCAAGACCAGCTTTCTGCCGAAGAAACCCAGGCTACTGAAGCTCAGAAAATTACTGAACCGCTTTACCCTGAACCGACCACCCAGAACCAACCAGACGAAACAGCGGAGAGCACCACCCTGGCATCTGAAAACGATGCTCCGCTGGTACTAGTCGTGGAGGACCATCCCGACATGCGGCAGTATATCCATCAGACCTTAGCGAGCCGCTACCAGATAAAAGAAGCCAGTAACGGCCAGGAAGGCGTGCAAATAGCGAAAGAAATGCTGCCCGACCTGATCATCAGCGATGTGATGATGCCCGAAATGAACGGCTACCAGCTCTGCGAACAACTAAAATCTGATGAAGTCACTTCCCACATTCCGGTGATGCTACTCACCGCCAAAGCCGACCGCAGCAGCAAGCTTTCCGGACTGGAACTGGGAGCCGATGATTACCTCGCCAAACCCTTTGATCAGGAAGAGCTCCGGCTGCTGGTGCGCAACCGCATTGCCGAACGCCAGAAGATGCGCGAGCACTTCAGCCGGGAGATCACCCTGGAACCTACTGCGGTGAAGGTTAGCTCGCTAGACGAGAAATTTTTACAGAGGGTGATGCAAACGGTAGAAGAGTATATCGCCGACCCCTTGTTTGGGGTGGAAGTCTTCAGCGAAGCGATGGGCATGAGCCGTATGCAACTGTACCGCAAGCTAAAGGCCCTCACCGACCAGTCGCCCAATGAATTTGTGCGCCGCATCCGCTTGCAACGAGCGGCTAACTTGCTAGCGCAAGAAGCGGGAACCATTGCCGATATTGCCTACCAGGTGGGCTTTCACGACCCCTCCTATTTCACCAAAATGTTTCAGAAACAGTTTGGAAAAACCCCTTCGGAATATCAACTGAGTTCTAATCCCAAGGAAACAGAAAATTACCAAAATGATCAGGAACCTAGCTGAATTTGCCAAAATGACAGCTGTGAGACTGTGATACCAATATTTGATACGGAATTACCAGCCGAGTAATTCTTAGATTGGTAAGTTAGTCCTGCGGATACTATTCTACCAGTTAATGAGAAAAATCGCCTAGCCTCCGCGACCGATGGCGGGGTAGCTTTACATCATCGTAAACGCAAAACCCGCTACTATGAAAACGCTACAGATTATGGCATTTGTAACCACTGTAACCATGAACATCGGTTTTTCACAAGCTATTATTAAAGTCTGGGGTGGTGAAGATTCGCTAGCAATCCTAGCCCAGATTGAACAGTGCCTGTACCATCTGGAGGTTTATGAATCGATGCAACTGGATGTAGTGATCAGCGAAAACATGCCGGAGTATTTTGAAGGTATCACCCTGGCTTATGAGGTACCCAATTCTGACCAGCAATACTTTAAAGTACGCATCAATGCTCAACTTAATGCCCCAACGCAGCGGCTGGTACTCGCCCACGAAATGGTGCACGTGAAGCAGTACGTGAAGCAGGAACTGGAGATTATTGATCAGCAATACGCACTGTGGAAAGGAAAAAGCTACAACTTTGAACGAGTGCACTATCGGCAAACTCCCTGGGAACGGGATGCCCTACGCAATGACAATCAACTAGCCAGGCTTCTGAAAGATCCTACCAGCATACCACTAATTGCTTCAAAAAGCCAACAATAGCATGTCTAATAATTTATTGCTAACTTCTTAATCAGAAACGGCTGCACAAACTCACTATAATATCAACCACATGAAAACCACTCAGCCACTCGTCCTGCTTATTTTAATAATCATTAGTAGTAAGGTGATTGAATGCTATGCCCAAACCTCAGACTATCATTTTGAGTACCTTACCGAGCAGGATGGTCTTTCCCATAATATGGTATGGAGTATCCTTCAGGATAGTGAAGGTTTTATGTGGTTTGGCACCTTAGATGGACTGAATAAGTACGACGGCTACGAATTCACAGTTTTGAAACCAAACCCCGATGATCCGGAAAACACCCTGCGTCATAACATTATCGTGGATATTCACGAAGACCGAAAAGGAAGGTTGTGGGTAAATACTTTTGGTGGAGGGTTTCACCGGGTAAATAAACACACCGGCCAGGCAATCCGTTTTGAAATTGAACCTCTAAACACTGGTTACTGGAATACATTAGGATCTATTTACGAAGACCAGGAAGGTATTCTATGGATTAGTGCAGCAGGAGGGGTGGCTCGCTTTCAACCTACAACTCAGCAATTCACCATATATCCCAGTCCCGATAGCGTTATGGCTCTATCGGTCACAGAGGATTCAATGAATCGTTTCTGGGTAGCAACTAAAGGCGGTATGTATTTACTAGACCGAACAACGAAAGAGTATTCGCCTTTTCCGTTAGATACTTCTTTAGCCCGACAGCCTCAGGTTTGGTCCCTCTATCTAGACCGAGAAGGTATTCTATGGGCAGGCACGCAAGGGGAAGGCTTATTTCGTCTCGATACCCAAGAAAAGTCCTTGCAGTTTACCCGTTACAATCCGGGCGGAGCTGTCAACAAAACCTTTCGGTGGAGTGTGGATGGCATTTACGAAGACCAAAAGGGGCATCTTTGGATAGCAACGTTCGAGGGGTTGCAACGCATCAACAAGCAAACGAATGAAGTATACACGTTTTCTTACGATCTACTAACGCCGGGAAGTCTAAACCACGAAAGGGTTAATACTGCCTACCACGACCAAAAGGGAGATCTTTGGATCGGCACTGATAATGGAGTAAATGTAGCTCATAGCAACAAATTCCGTTCCTATCAAATTACTCCCACATTACCATCAGTCCGACTTCAGGAAAATCAGATCGGCCCGATACTGGAGGACTATACCGGAATGATTTGGTTGACGAATACCCAAATGACCCTCGATAGAAAACTATACCTGTATAATCCTAAAACCAACCAAATCAACCACTTCCCAATCGATTCTTCAGAACCAGATAATCCGGCGGGCGATCAAGTATGGTCAATGTATGAAGATCAACAAAACCGTTTGTGGATGGGTACCAACCAAGCTTTGTACCTATTCGACCGTAATTCAGGTAAGTTCATTCAGCACCCCACCGATATTTGGGTTGACAACATTACTGAGGACTCACTCGGCAACCTATGGATAGGCGGAAGCGGGATTGCAACTTTTAATCCAGAAACCGAAAAATTCAAATATTATGAGTACCAGCCGAGAGGGCACATGATCGATATGGTTTTCAGTGCTACGGGTGATATATGGATAGGTTATATGGGTGAAGGTCTTGATCGACTAAATCCTCAAACAGGCACTACTGCTCAATTTTTCCCTAAAGCTACTAGTCCTGATAGCAGAATAAACGATAAAGAAGTAAGAGCCCTTTACGAAGATGAAGAGGGTGTCCTCTGGATTGGTATGATGCTAGGGGGTCTTAATCGTTTTGACCCAAAAACTGAAAATTTTACCTATTACACCATGCAGGATGGATTGCCCAGTAACTACGTTGTAAGCATTGTTGGTGATGACAATGGCTTCCTATGGCTAGGCACCAATCATGGTATTAGCCGGTTCGACCCAAAAACGGAAGAGTTTCAAAACTACGACATGAGTGACGGGCTGCCCGCTAATCATTTTCAGTGGGGCAGCGCCTACTACCGTAACGGAAGCTTGACGTTCGGTAGTGATAATGGCTTTGTCATTTTTAACCCGGATAGTATCCAAGACAAACAAGTAACACTTCCCGTTTACATCACTGGCTTTCAGGTGATGGAAGAAGAACGGGTAATACCTACCGACCCGATCGAGCTGCCTTACGATCAGAACTTTCTGTCCTTTGACTTTGTCGCTCTCAACTACCAGGCTCCCGAAAAAAACCAGTATGCCTACCAAATGGAAGGTCTGGATGAAGATTGGGTTGAAAGCGGTGACCGCCGATTTGCCAGTTACACCAATTTAGACCCCGGGGAATATACTTTTAAAGTAAAAGCTTCCCACAATAAGGGCCCCTGGAACGAAGCTGCTTCTGTCGTACAACTCACCATCCTGCCTCCCTGGTGGCAAACGGAGTGGGCTTATTCATTGTACGCCATGCTCGCTATCGGAGCCATTGTAGCCTTACGTCACTACGAACTGAAGCGCTTTAAGCTACGACAGCGAGCTACCCATTTGGCGGAGATGGATTCGCTCAAATCGCGCTTTTTTGCTAACATCTCCCACGAGTTTCGCACTCCCCTCACCCTCATCTTAGGCCCCGTCCATCGATTGTTGAATCAACAGACGGATCCCGATGCCCAACCCTACCTTCAAACTATTGAGCGAAATGCCCAACGCTTATTGCAGTTGGTCAACCAACTGCTTGATTTAGCCAAACTAGATGCCAATAAACTTCAACTGGAAGCCATTAAAAGCGAAGTAGTAGCCTTTCTGCGGGTGCGGGCTACCGCCTTTTCTTCCTTAGCTGAGGATAAACAAATTGACTACAGCATAGCGCTACCCGAAGAAAAAGTCGGCTTATATTTTGACCGTGACAAACTGGAAAAGGTCATTAACAATTTGCTGTCCAACGCCTTTAAATTTACCCCACCCGGCGGGTCAGTAGCCTTGAAAGCGCATGTTGTCACCCAAGCAGGACGAGAGTGGGTGAAAATTCAGGTACAAAATTCCGGGAAAAGTATTCCGCCAGAAGTAACCCCCCTGATCTTCGACCGATTCTATCAGGTTGAAAACCCCGAACAGCCGGGCAGCGGCATTGGACTTGCCCTGACCAAAGAACTGGTAGAACTACACTACGGCAGCATTGAAGTAGAAAGTAAAGAAGGAGTAGGCACCACTTTCACCTTGTTGCTTCCTATCGGAAAAGCGCACTTAAAGGAATCCGAGATCATTCAGGAATTGCCCCTGCCCGAAGAAACTACCCGGGTTCATTCTGATCTGCATCCGGCTGAATTTTTGTCGTACTCCGCAGACGATAATTCGACCAAGCAAGCAAGTAAGGTAACCACCGAAAAACCGGTCATTCTCATAGTAGAAGATCATCTTGAAGTACGGGCCTTTATCCGTGATTCATTAGGTATCTCCTACCAAATAGAAGAAGCGAAGAACGGAAAAGAAGGAGTAGAAATTGCCAAAGAAGTATTACCCGACCTGATTATCAGTGATGTAATGATGCCTAAAATGGATGGCTACCAGTTATGTGAGCACATCAAATCCCAAGAGCTTACTTCCCACATCCCGGTGATGTTGCTCACCGCCAAAGCCGACCGCAGCAGTAAACTCTCCGGTCTGGAGCTGGGGGCGGATGACTATCTGGCCAAACCCTTTGATCAAGACGAATTACAGTTATTGGTCCATAACCGCATCACTGAACGTCAAAAGATGCGCGAACACTTCAGTCGCGAAATAACATTGGAGCCCAAATCGGTAAAAATAAGCTCACTAGATGAACAGTTTTTACAAAAAGCCATGCAAACGGTGGAAGACCATATAAGCGATGCTTCCTTTGGAGTAGAAACCTTTACCCAAGAAGTAGGTATGAGCCGGGCGCAACTCTTTCGCAAATTAAAAGCCCTCACCGATCATACCCCCGGCGACTTTATCCGTACTATACGTCTGAAACGCGCCGCTGACCTGCTAGCACAAGGCGCCGGAAACATCGCTGATATTGCCTACCAGGTAGGCTTCCACGATCCTTCCTATTTCACTAAATCCTTTCAGAAACAGTTTGGAAAGACCCCTTCGGAATATGTTGCCGGTACGGTTGCCTAACGTACCAGAAAAATATCATCATTCAGTCAAGAAATAATTTCATACTATAAGTTTCATACACCCAAACAGCTTATTATTATTTCCTCTTCTTCCATTCGAAAGATGATAAACAATTGCTCTGAAAATTTTGGTGAATAACACCTCGATCCTCAAACTCATCCAACAGATAATCTCAACTGATTTTTAGTACTCGACAACCTCAGTACCAATCTTCGAGACTTTAGTACCATCCATTTATTATCGAATTGCAGGAGGTAGTTTTGACGTCACCAAAGTACCTATCGTCGAGATAAATCTCCCCGCCCTCTTTCAACCATTGAGTTAGCTTAGCTTCATCTGCTAAAGAACACTTTGGTACTATGAAAATGCTACTCTTTTTCTTCACGATCAGTCTTGTCTCGCTAAATATCGCTGCCTCCCAACCGATTGTAAAGGTCTGGGGCAGCAACGATTCCCTAACCCATGTTAACCAAATCAAGCAATGGCTGGAGTACCTGGATGTGCACGAGAACATATGCTTACTGGTGAGTTTTGTATCAACCGTACCAAAAAAACTGGAAGGCACAACCTTTAATCAGAAGACTACGGTATCCAACGGGAGTCAGTTAATCCAAATTATTAAAGTGTGGATAGATAGAAGTTTAACGAAGGAGAGACAAAAACTGGTAATGGCCCACGAAATGGTGCACGTAAAACAGTATGCTAAAAAAGAACTGATTATTACCGACAAACGGACATGGTGGCAAGGACGAAAGTTTTATGATAACTATCACCAACATCTACCCCCACCCTGGGAACTTAAGGCGTATAGTCTGGATGATAAATTAGTGCAAATCACTAAGCCACCAGTACAAACCACAGCTTCCCTTAGCAGCTATTAGCCTTCTTTCGGTTGTAGATCAACTGAACCGGCTATATCTCAGATTTTTTGCTAACAATGCAGGGGCATGTCACCAATTTACCAGGAAAAAGCACAAAACTACCAGACTTATTTTAGGCCTATTGTCTACATTCATTTCAATTAGCATCGTTCTAACATCTCACTACAAAATATGAATCCCTACTGCCGGAATACTCCGAAGTTCGATAGAAATTATTGGAAATATTTGTTACATTCTTTACGCAGATTGAGACTGACGGGAATTTATCGATTGTTGACTATTGACCTGAGATTAGGGCACCAAGTTCATTCGCTGCATGACCTAATCAAGTATCTATACCCTAGCGCAAGCTAGCTTCTCTATCTTGCTAATCGCAATGCCCATGAAAACCGTCCAGCCCACCTCCCTTATTCTTCTCCTAGCTTTGTTCAGCCTGTCTTCCAGGAGCTACGCCCAATACCAAAGCCTCAAGTTTAAACACCTTACCGAGCAGCAGGGTCTATCTCAGAATTTTGTATGGAGTATTCACCAGGATAGCGAAGGCTTTATGTGGTTTGGTACATTGGGTGGTGGATTGAACAAATATGATGGCTACACCTTTACCGTGTTCCAGCACGATCCTAATGATCCGGAAAACACCCTACGTAGTAATGTGGTCACTGATATTCACGAGGATCGGAAAAAGAGACTGTGGGTAGCCACGTTCGATGGATTACACCAGATTGACAAACGTACTCATAAGGTGACGCACTATGGTATTATGTCTGCTAAGAGCGATGACTGGAACTCCTTCAGTTCCATTTATGAAGATCGGGAAGGAAAATTATGGGCTTGTGGATTTGGGGGTTTAGCCCGTTTTGATCCGGACATTGAACAGTTTACCCTCTATCCTTCACCTGGTGAATTTCCGGTTATCAATTCTGTAGCAGAGGATGCTATGCACCGGTTTTGGGCAGGGGGTACCGGCGGGCTTTACCTGCTGAACCGCTCATCAGGTGCATTTACCTCAGTGGTAATAGATTCGTCCAATACCGATCCATTTTGGTGTACTGTGTTATACCTGGATAAAGAAGGAATGCTTTGGGTAGGTACTGATGTACCTCCTGGCAATACGGGCCGAGGTTTGTACCGAATGGATACCAAAACCAGTTCAACGCATTTTACTCACTACAATCTAAAGAAGCTTAGTAGTGAAAAAATTGCCTGGAACGGTTTGTATCAGGATGCGGAAGGCCGTATGTGGATTTGTGGCTCAGAAGGATTGTACCTCATCGATCAACAGACGAATCAGGTAATTAACTTTCAATCCAACCCATTGGTATTCACAGCCGGCACGCTCAGCCACCAATACGCTGCTGCGGTTTATCAAGACCAATCGGGAGCATTTTGGATAGGCACTGTCAATGGCATCATTAAGTCAACAGCCTCTACTAAAAAGTTCCAGTCGCATCAGATCATCCCTACCCCTCCGTCTGTTATTCGTGATGAGAATAAAATTACTACGCTGCTAACAGATCACACCAGCAAGATATGGCTGGGCAACACTACCTCGGACTTCTATATTGATTCTCATCATGGCTTGTACCAGTATGATCCAAAAACTGAAAAGTTCAAACATTTTCCGGCCAATCCTTCCAACCCTGATAGTTTGTTCAGCAACCAGATCTGGTCCCTTCTCGAAGATCAAAAGAAACAGCTCTGGGTGGTTACCGCTGAGGCCCTTCACCAGTTCAACCCCACATCGGAGAGTTTTACCCGTTACCCGAGCGAGATAGCCCTAGAATTTATTGACGAGGATCCCTTCGGAAAATTGTGGGTAGGCGGAAAACGGGGTATAGCTTCATTTGACCCGGACAAAGGCCAATTCAAGTATTATAAATATGATTCGGGGGACACTACCGGACTACCAAGTTTTTTTACATATGATATGATGGCTACCCGTACTGGTGATATTTGGGTAGCCACGGCTAACGGTGTTGCCCGTCTGAACCAACAAACGGATGTCTTTACTCATTACCTTCCTAGTTCTTTCTCTCCACCAGGGCGCCTCAATGACAACCTAATCAGTACACTGCACGAAGATGCTCAAGGTAATATCTGGTTAGGGGCCGACAAAGGAGGTCTCTACCGGCTCGACACGCAAACGTATACTTTTACGAATTTCACCATGCGGGAAGGCCTCCCTAGCAACATTATCAGAAGCATCATCAACGACGCAAAGGGTAATTTATGGATTGGCACCCCAAAAGGTATTAGCCGATTCAATCCATTAACCAACAAGTTCCGAAACTATGATATAAGCGATGGGTTACCTGCCAATGAATTTTTACCCGCAAGTGTTTATAGTTATGAGAATGAACTAATGTTTGGGAGCGTAAATGGATTTGTGATCTTCCATCCAGATAGTATTAAAGACAATATGACAAAGCCTCCCATATACATCACTGGCTTTAATGTCTTTGAGCAATCGCGGCAGATACCAACAGGTGCAATTGAGCTATCCTACCATGAGAACTTCCTTTCTTTTGATTTTGTGGCTCTCAACTACGATGCACCAGAGAAGAACCAGTATGCCTACCAACTGGAGGGCATCGACAAAGACTGGGTATACAGTGGTACCCGCCGCTTTGCCAGCTATACTGATCTTGATCCTGGCAACTACACCTTTCGGGTGAAAGCTTCTAACAATGACGGAGTTTGGAATGAAGTAGGTGCTTCCCTGCAATTGAGGATTCTGCCTCCCTGGTGGCAAACCTGGTGGGCGTATACGTTGTACGGCTTGCTGGCGTTAGGATTAATTCTATCGCTCAGAAAGTACGAGATGAAACGCTTTAAATTACAGCAACAGGCAACACATTTAGCCGATTTGGATCATCTCAAGTCGCGCTTCTTTGCCAATATCTCCCACGAGTTCCGTACCCCACTCACCCTGATCTTAGGGCCACTGGACAAGTTTATTCAGCAGAGTGAGAACGACTCCTCAGCGCATTCTATCTACCGCATGATGCAACGGAATGCCCGGCGCCTGCTGCGACTGGTCAATCAGTTGCTCGATCTGTCTAAGCTGGAATCGGGCAATATGAAGCTGGACACTAAACCCCAGCCCATGGTGCCCTTCTTGAAGAGTATCGCACTATCGTTTGCCTCCCTGGCCGAGCGGCGGCAGATTGACTATCACTTCCGGTTTCCCGGGGGCAACCCGGTGGTCTACTATGATGCTGATAAACTGGAAAAGATCGTCAGCAACCTACTCTCCAACGCCTTTAAGTTTACCCCTGATGGTGGTAGCGTTACAGTGGGCATCAAACTTCAAGACGGTACTCAAAAGAAAGGGCGGCAACTATTAGAACTGAAAGTGCAGGACAGCGGCCCCGGTATTCCGGCGGAACTGATTGAGCGGATTTTTGACCGCTTCTATCAAGCAGAACCCCTGCTAGTCGATGAGCAGCTAGGAAGCGGTATTGGACTCTCGCTGGTGCGCGAACTGGTAGATCTACATCAGGGAAAGTTAAGGGTAGAAAACACCCCTAAATCAGGCGCCTGCTTTACGATAACTTTACCTGTCAATATGGCCAACTACGAGGAAATATCTCTCAATGAAGCTACCGCCCCACCTTCACTTTCTTCTAATGAACCCGAAACCGATGAATCGCAGGTGGGGCAGGATAACCCATCGGAGCAGGATCAAAGTAAACCCCTGGTGCTGGTGGTAGAAGATAATGCTGACGTGCGGTCGTTTATCCGGGAGACGCTGCAACCGCAGTACTACCTGGAAGAGGCATCCAACGGAATGCAAGGGTTACAACTAGCTTTAGAAACCATTCCCGACCTGATTGTTAGCGATGTGATGATGCCCAGCATGGATATGCCCGAAATGGATGGCGTTACTCTTTGCCAAAAGCTGAAAACCGACGAACGTACCTCCCACATTCCAGTGATCTTACTGACCGCCAAAGCCAGTGGTGGGGATAAAATTACCGGACTGGAAACCGGGGCCGACGATTACATGATCAAGCCCTTCCAGAGCCAGGAGCTTATCGTTCGCATTCACAACCTCATTGAAACCCGCCGCCGGCTACGGGAGCGCTACAGCCAGGAAATTACCCTACAACCCACCTCCTTGAACATCAACTCGATAGATCAACAATTTCTGGAACGAGTTATGCAGATTGTAGAAGACCATCTATCCGATACTTCCTTTGGTGTTGAGGCTTTTAGTCAGGAGATTGGCATGAGTCGGGGGCAATTATTCCGCAAGCTCAAAGCGCTGACTGACCAATCACCGGGGGACATCATTTGTCACATGCGACTGCAACGGGCAGCAGAACTACTGGTAAAGAGGGCTGGGAATATTACTGACGTAGCTTACCTGACTGGCTTCTCAGATCCTTCCTACTTCACCAAAGCCTTTAAGAAGCAGTTTGGGAAAACCCCTTCAGAGTATATGGGAAGTACTGTCTCCTGATCGTGTCAAAACTAGTGCATTTCAATGGCGCAGCTTCCAATACCGGGGCGGTAGAAGTTGAACTGCACATTGGGATGATCGGCCAGTAGCGACATAGGCACCGAAGTATCCGGCATATTTTTGGAAATCATGTAGGTCGTCAGCCGCTGTCCGAAAGGATTGTCGTGGAATCCAGCGTGCCAGATCGAGACTTTCTCGGCCTGCCAGGTTTCTACCGGCCCCACCGTCACCGCCTGAGTGGGCACCAGACTGATATTGCCCCCGCCCGAGGTGCGGGCGTTTTGGGCAATGGTTAACGGATGTAACTCCACTACCCGCGTAGCCAGATTCCGGTACTCCTCCGGTGAAGGTGGTTCATCCTCATGATTCCCTGCCCGCCGGGGCGGATCATTGAACGCCCAGTGCTTCACATCGCCCTGCCCACCCTGCATCACCGCACAGCGAACTCCTTCCCAGCTGCGGCGATAAGCTTGGATATCCGCTTTCGGAAAGTGAAGGTTTTCCTCGGGCATCGCCAGCTTGTTATCAATCCGGTTAAAGCATAGCTCCCGGTCGGCCCGCTCAAAGGATAGGGGGTGGCCGGAAGCGACTTCCTTGCCATCTACTACCCACTCGTCCATCCCCCAGAAATGGGCCGAATGGAGAGATAACTCTAACTCATTCACCAAGCGGGCGACCAACGGCAACTGCTCAGTGGGGCCAATCGGGCCGCAGATGCCCACCGGATTATCGGGGGTAGACTGCTTCCAGGCGTGGATGTACTCCAGGGCTTCGCCCAGATAGAATTCTTCTAGGGTATCGTAGAACACCACTTGGAATCCTGGACGGGAAAGCTGAAGCAGATCATTCGGAGTGAGCTGGGCTACGTCATCAATAAGCTCACTATCCAGGGTAGTGTAATCCCACCAGTCGGGGGCAATAGAACTAAGCTTTCGGGGCATAGTCGAAATATAGTTATCAATTATATCTATAAAAAGCAAGATACTTCGTTCGTTAAACGATTGAATGCTAATTATTGTGTTAGGGTGTTCAATTGTTCAGTTACATTGATTTTGATCTAACTTCTAGCCTCCAACTTCTAACTGCCAATCTATAAACTTCCGATTTCAGCTATACACTTTCCAAACTCTTTTCGTAAGCTTCATTGATTAAGTAGTTCTCTCCCAAGTCTGTTAGGGGGTCAGCATTAGGTCCGCAGAAACCGTAGTGTAAATGGCGGCGCCACCCTTCGGCCTGCTCAAAGCTGCCCGACATGCGCCCTACTTCCCGCGACATATCCTCCATGGTTTGCAGGTAGGAGTTCAACTGCTGGCTGGTATCCAGCCACTGCTGTTGGCTCCGATGAGCGGACAGTGCCTTCCGTTTCGTTTCCTGAACCGAGGTGGTGTTGACAAAAGCGCCCGGGATGATTCTACGGCGCAGGCTATCCCGCAGGCCGTGGGGCATGGCGTGATACACGGTGCATTCGTAGCTTCCGGGCGAGCGCGAAGGAACCGTACTGAAATTGGGCATGCCCCGGGCAAAGGTTGCCGTAACCGCCAGGCGACAGGTGTTAGTATGATCTTCCATATAATCCGTGGGAGAATGGGTGAGCAGCACGGTGGGTTTCACCTCCCGAATGACCGCTGCCAACCGGCGAAGGGTGCTGAGGTCGTACATAATTTCCAGATCATCGCAAAGCGATGCATGAAAATGGGCACCCAGTATCTGAGCCGCTTCCTGGCTCTCTTCCCGGCGAATGCCGCGGGCCGTTGTAGCATCGTACTCGGCACTCCCACAGCTCCCGCTGGACAGGTTCATATAGTGGGGTTCGTAACCTGCCTGCTTAAGAAGCAGTAAGGTTCCCGCCATCATAAACTCTATATCATCGGGATGAGCCGCAATAGCCATGGCCGTTCTCATCACTACAGCTTTACAGGTTTGCCGGTAGCGGCCGACTGGTCGGCGGCAAAGATAATCTCGTGGGTCTTCATCGCATCAGCTAAACCGGTCAAGGGCATATCCTCCCCTTTATCAATGGACTCAAAAAACGTAGCGAACTGAGTTTCGTAGGGGTGATCGGTCACATCGCCGGAATCCAGCATCTTCATGGCTAACTCGCTCCAGGTATTTCTGTCGGTACCCAGCTTCTGGGAGTGAAACTTATTATCCAGCAAACTGCCCTCACTACCGCAGAGGTGGGTGTGGAAATAATAGGGCTGCAAACAGTCCACAATAGCCGCACATTTACCTACCCGTCCGCTCTTGAACTTCAAGATTGTAACACTGCTAGTGGAGTACTCGTAGGGCGCAAATATTTCACTACGCGACTTGGTATCGTAGCTGCTCACTTCCTCTACATCAGTGCCCATACAGAGCAGCAGTGCATCCAGGGCGTGACAGCCAGCGGTAAGTAAGGCGCTACCTCCGGCATCTTTACGGATATTCCAGCGGAACGGACTGTACCAGGGACCAATGCCGTGGTAGTAATCAATCTCACCGTAGTGCAAATTGCCTAGCAGTCCTTCGTCAATGACCGCTTTAGTAGCCAGAAACTGGCTGGAGTAGCGGCACTCGAAGCAGATACAGAGCTTAACTCCCGCTTTGGTTACCGCTGCCTCCACCGCCTGACAATCTTCCCAGGAAAGCGCTAACGGCTTCTCGATGATAATATGTTTTCCGGCCTCAGCCGCGGCTATTGCTTGCTCCTTATGCTGATAGGGATAACTGCAGATAGAAACCACATCCAGATGATCATCGGCCAGCATGACCGACAGATCTCTATAAGTTCTTACCGATGAGCCCGCCTGAGCACTTACTTCAGCACTGTCTAGCTGGCGGGAAGAATAAACCGCTGATACCTGGGCCTGGTCGCTAGCATTGATGGCCGAGATGTGCGCCGAGGCTACCCATCCGTAGCCGATGATGCCAACATTGTACTTTTTCATAAAGCAAGGTTTAGTTGTATTAGCTTTATTTAAGATTGTTAAAGATTAAACTAAAAGATTATCTTAAGAACCGCAATAAACTCTACTGATAATTTGGCTTAATACATATATCAGCCCAAGAGTTTAAAGTATCAGCAATAAGTTTGATAGCGTATTTCAGGCAAAAAGTACATGCTCGTATCAATTTGGCAATAGTTCGCTAAATTAGTAACCTATTTGCTAAGTATTATTCGCTTGCTGCCATAATGAACCAAGTATTTATCGTTATTCCGGTCTATAACAACATCACATATACTTTGCGATGTCTGGCTACCTTGGAAAAACAAACATATCCGCACGTTCAGACTATTGTAGTAGACGACGGTTCTACTGATGGCACTAAGGATCAGATCAATGAGAATTTTCCGGAAGTGGTTGTGCTTCAGGGTGATGGAAACCTTTGGTGGACAGGGGCCACGAACCTAGGAGTGCAACACGCACTCAAGCAAGCCGAAAAAGGAGATTTCATACTGGCACTAAACAATGATCTGGAAGTACGAGAAGACTACCTGGAGCAGCTTCTTAAAGCGTACGATTCTCATCAACCCTGTCTGGTAGGCTCAGTATCTGTTCACCTGAACGATCCTGAAAGAGTAGCTTTCCTTGGTGATAAATGGAACCCTTACACCGCCAAATCTCAACCGGTTATAGCCGAAACGCGCTATAGTGAAATTGTTAAAAAGTATGATTACTTACCTACGGATGCTTTACCCGGAAGAGGTATGCTAATCCCCACGGAAGTATTTAGCAAAATAGGTCTTTTTGATAAACAAAGATTTCCTCAATACCTGGCGGATAATGACTTCAGTAGACGAGCGATGTATGCCGGATATCAGCTCGTTGTAGCCACAAGCGCAGTAGTAATGAGCGTGGTAGAAAACACCGGAGTCAACTATAAGACCCACCCCACTTGGAAGACTTTTTATGATTCTTTTTGGTCAATCAAGTCTCCTAATCGACTAAAGTCGCGGTATCATTTCGGTATGCTGCATAGCCCTTTAAAGTTTGGGTATGTAGTAGTAAAAACATTACGAGTCACGGTATCTTTTCTTCGCGCGTGGATACTAAGTAAAGTACCAAATAAGTAAACTAAACGAGTTTTGCTCATGAAGAACATCTTACTACTATCTAATAAAGTCTTTCATTATCGCGTACCTATCTATAATTACTTTCGCGAGGAATTTCTCAAAGAAGGGTACGATTTCAAGGTGTTGACCAATGAGTTGCAGAAAAACTTTGACCACCAGTTTGAGCTTGAGTGTTTTGTAGAATCGCCCAATTTTTCAAAGTACAAAGCTATTATTCGTAAAATTAATCCTTCGGCAGTCATTGTATTTATGCATTTGAAGGATTGGATTATGTGGCCGATGTTGCACTGGCTGAAACTGCAAGGTATCCCGATTATCTACTGGAACCACGGAGTAAACCTTCATACTCCCAACCATGCACTGAAAAATGCCCTCTATCACTATTTGCACAACCAGGCAGATGCCATTGTACTTTATTCGCCCGCCGAGAAGAAGCACATACGGCCAAAAAACCATAGCAAGGTTTTTATTGGATACATCACCCTAAATTTTCGCAGCTTTCCTGATATTCCGGAATCCAAAGAAGAATTAAGAAAAGAGTTGAACGTCCCTTATCAGAAGATGGCATTATTCGCCGCTAGTACTACCTTTTTGCGTCGACTTGAATTGCTAATAGACGTATTTAAAGATCTGCCGGATCAGCGCATTGGTTTGATCTTGGCAGGATTACGCAAGTTGCCCCCGGAGTACCAATCCGTTGTTGAGAACAGTCCCGCGATTACGTATATAGGAGAAATTCCCGATCAGGTTCAGTTCAATAAGTACGTTAAACTTGCCGATGCATTTACCATCCCTGGCCGTAGCGGACTAGCCATTAATCAAGCTTTATACTGGGGCACCCCCTACGTAACTATGAATGTGCGCCATGCTCCCGAGATCTATTATTTAAAAGATGGTGAAAATGGCTTTATCGCCGATGTTGATACGCCCAATGATTTCAAAAATAAACTTTTGAAGGTACTTAATGACGATGAGCTACAACAGCGAATGTCGAAAAGAGCCAAAGAGATAATTATGGAGGAAGGAGATATACCCCAAATGTTTAAGGGCTTTAGTGATGCTGTACAATACGCCATTCGTAAAAAAGCGGTGCTTAAGTCATAAGAACATTCTATACATGATTTATTTCGTATTCTGAAAGGTAATGTTAGTTACCCCTGAGCCAAAAGTCTAATATGATTATATGATACGGCCCATTAAGAACATTATTGACCATCGCTTGCGATTCAACCCCTATTTCAAATCCAAGTTAAAAGCGGTGTTAGATCAAAAGGAGTGGAGTTATCGCCAACTGAAAGAAAGGCAAAACGCTTTGTTTTTAACAGTACTGAATAGGGCCGTTTCTCGCTCCACCTTCTACCGGCGATTTTATGCTGAGCACGGTGTTGATCTCAACCAGATAAAATCAGTAGAAGATATTCATCTATTACCTATTATCAATAAAAATCATGTCAGAAATCACTTAAAAGAATTTTATGTTGGTAATCCGTGGATAAAAACAACAGGGCACACCAGTGGTAGTTCGGGTACGCCTCTTTTTATTTATAGAGATTATCAGTCTACCATCAGTGAAGGAGCTTACCTTTGGGCTCAACGAGCTATGTTTGGGTTGCATCCCGGCATGAAGATCGTTTCTTTACGAGGGAAATTGGATCGTAGTGAAATGAGACGATTCAATTCAACTGAAAACTGCTTATACCTATCAAGCTTCAACCTACGTGCCACTAAGGCTAAATGGTACTACGAACAGCTACAACAGTTTCAACCCTATGCTATTCTTGCCTATCCTAGCTCAGTAGAAATTTTGGCCAACTTTTTTATAGAAAAAAACCTCACCTTAGAGATCCCTTACATTTTTACTTCATCTGAACAGGTATACCCTCATCAACGCGCCAAGGTAGAAAAAGTATTTAATACCAAAATTATAGACTGGTACGGAAATGCTGAACGTACAATCGCTTTAGAACAGAGAAAAGACTATCAATATTACGAGTTGCCGCTTTATTCGGTAAATGAATATCAAGAAAATCGCACTATTACTACCGGATTGATCTCTAAGTCTTTTCCTTTAATCCGGTATGATGTAGACGATGTTATCGTTCCCCAAGTGGAGAAAACGAGTTTTCAAATAAAAGAAATCATGGGGCGGCATGATGATGTATTGATTCTTCCAGACGGAACTAGGGTTGGCCGTATTGGAGCAGTATTTTTAGATATTGAGGGGGTAGACTTTGCCCAAATATTACAGGAATCGCCTGAAAGGTTTTCCTTAAACTTAGTAGTGAACGATAAATTTAGTGGGTCTAGTCAGGAAAAGATTCAATCCCGGTTTCATAAGTTAGCAGGCGACTTGCAATACGATATTGCCTTTGTAGCCGAGGAGGATATTATCCGTACACAAGCAGGAAAGTATAAGTTGGTTATTAGTAAAATTAAAGCTTAAGAACAATAATTAAGCTAGAGAGTCCAATACCTCATAGTCAACAGGCTTAAAGGAATAATTGTTGGATTGCTCAGCCGAACACGCTGTTAGTCCTACGATCAAGTCCATTTGAGCCTGCATGAGTACGTAATCGTTAGCTTTCGAAAGTGGCGGATCTACGCTCAATGTTCCATCGGAAGCAAACTGCACATTCATGAAAATGTTAAAAGCTGTAGGTATTTCATCCGGAAGAATACCATATTCTTGCAGATTGGTATATAGGTTTTCAAAACAGCTCGGATGATACTCGGTGGTTCCATAAATAATGGAGAACGTTTCGGGGCTACAAGGAGCCAAAAGGAAATCATTACGGCCATTCGTATCTTCTACAATCTCTAGCATAATATTGCTACGATTGCTGTACAAAGAATGTCCTTTTGTAATAAGTAATGTACTACAATAGTCCAATGTTTTTCCCGAAGAGAGCCACTCACGCTTATCATGACGATTAAAGCATACCATATCGGAAACTTGTTCACCGGTTGGATCTATAACTTTGAGATATTGCCCCTTTTGAAGAGTAAATGCTGTGCCAGTCTGAGGAGGAATTCTCTGAATCACGATTGATCAATTTTTAAGAAGAAACGGACATTTCCAATTATCTGATACCTGACGGCCGCTGTATTGTTTCGCTTCGGATGCCGTACCGAATTCTGCTACCATAGGATTTATACTACCTTGCAAAGCCTTATCTCTGTTTCTAATTACCTGTTGCATCTTCTGATACTTTCCACTTTCTCGTAGAAAATCAAATTGACTATGGGCATTGAAGACGAGAGCTGGACGAGAAAAACGACGGGCCAGCCGAGTACTATTGGGATGCAGCCCAATGATAAAGTAGGCATTGTTTCCGAAGCTAAATCCAAACTGGCTACTTTCCGGATCGCTGGAAACAGAAGAGTCCCAGGGGTCTTTATCTAGTAGATGTAGCTCGTTCAACTGCTTCCAAAGCAAATTCTCGAAGCGGATTTCATCCATATGAGTTGGGCCATCAAAGATAGCTACAAATGTTGCAAAGTTGCTATTGATCGAATTTCTAAAAGAGCTAAAACTTAACAGATCATTGGCCATTTCTTTAGCAGACTCTGAGGAGCCTAATTCAGAATAATGTCCAAAACGATAAGCAGTTGACTTTAATGAGGCTTTAGCTCCCAGACATGGGTAGTTTTTGTTTAGTACGAAATTCTTAAATTCTCTTTGAGTTTCTTTATTTGATGAAGACACAGTTCAGGATATTGAATATGAAATGTATTTATTCTTACTTTTATACATTATTAAAATATAAGAACTAAAAATAGTATAAAATTTATAATTTATCAATGTTAATTAATTATAAATACATACATATTTATGTTTCATATTAGTGTGAACTGTTGATTCATATGTAACTTCGGTTATTGAGAAAGAATTGTCCCGACTGAATAAGTCATGGTTTCTCAGGCCATAGCTCACCAATAGATTTCACTAACCCTCGCCCCAGGGTTTGCCAGTCAGATGGCAGGCGGCGGCCCGGTAGTTTGTTGACGTGTTCTACTTTTAGCTCCATGAGGTAAGCCGGTATCTGGTACTCAGCCCACAGGGCCTGATTTACGGTCATGCGGCCCTTTTTACCTTCGGTAGTGGTTCGGGGCATCGGCCGTACTCCTTCGTCCGATTCAAACGAAGTGTTATCCACCATTGCCTGCCAGAGTTTTTGTCCTACCGCTAAATCGGGGCCCTGGAGGTAATCAGCCCGTTCGGTATTGTGGAGGGTAATAAACAGGTCAATCTGACCGGCATGAGCAGCAATAACGGTTTTCTGAGCTTGAATCTCGGGCATCTCATCGGCAATTACGAAATCCCAATTACGGTTCACATCGTGACCAAATTCGTTGAATCGTACCCCGCCCCGGGCTACTCCATCAGGGTCAGCCATTGGGATAATCTGGAAAATAATCTGATCTAATAAGCCATTTGCCTCAGCGGAATCCAGCAAGTAGCGGATAATCCCTTCCATGGCCCAGGAGGTACCGGCTTCCCAGGAGTGCTGACGAGCCATTAGCCAAACCTCCTTTTTATCCTCGGCCTGAGCTTTAGGTTTGGAAATGGTCAATTGCCACAAGCTACGCCCCTGGGGAGTGGTACCGATACTATTCTTTGATAAAGAAGGGTGATCCTGATAATCAGCTAACAGCTTATCTAGGTCTGACGGGAGATAGGGAGGCATATGAGCTACCCAAACGGTATCTGTGGCGGGGGTAAAATTTAGTATTAGTTCGGTAGCTTCTTCGTTCCAGCGTACTTCCTCATCGGTTAGATGTCTCCACTCTATCTGATCATAACTAATTACCGGACGGGTTTCAGAGGTAATAGCGTGAGCGCCCGGTTTGTAGTTATATTCTCCCAGTAACTTAGTAAGCTCGAGAACGATCGGCTGATTTTCAGCGCCCTGCATCTGAAAATAGTACCAACTGGCCTGCCGGTTTCGATTATCCCAATCCGATTCTCCTTCTATGGCACAGCGCCAGTGGTTCTCACCTACTTTGGTTACTTCTCCCAGGCTTCCACCCTCAAAATCCGAGTGAAAGGTAACTGTCGGTTGGGCTATCAATCTTGGCTGATATCCAAGTAGAAAGACCGTTAGGCCAGTAAAAGCTAAAGATTTGAGTAGTAATTTCATGGGAGCAAGGTACGAAGATACCCGAATATCGTGGCAACACAGTAAGCCTGGTGCTTACCGCCGACTGAATAATTCAGAACAAGATCTTTATAACTTTTTGGCTTGCTCTAATTCCCGGTTAAGTGTGTACGCCGCACTAATCAGGCCTAGGTGGGTAAATGCCTGAGGGAAATTGCCCAATTGCTCACCCCGTAACCCAATTTCTTCGGCGTACAGTCCCAGGTGATTGGCGTAACCCAGCATTTTCTCGAAGTATAGCCGGGCTTTTTCCAACTGCCCACCCCGGCACAGGCATTCCACGTACCAGAAGGAGCACATAGAAAATGTACCCTCATCCCCCTCAATTCCATCGTCCGACTTCTCATTGTTATAGCGGTACACCAACGTTTCGGTCACCAGCTCCTTTTCAATAGCCTTTAATGTTTTTCTCCATCGGGGATCATGCGGACTGATGAACCTAACCAGTGGCATCAGCAGGGAGGACGCATCCAGAGTGGTACTCCCTTTATACTGTATAAAGGACTGTAATTCTTCGTCCCAGAAGTTGTAATACACATCCTTGAAAATCTTGCTCCGGGTAGTGCGCCAGTAGTCCCAGTCGTAAGGGAAGGAGCGTTTTTCGGCCAGGCGGATAGCCCGGTCTACTGCCACCCAACACATCACCCGGGAATACAGAAACTCTTTTTGCTCAGAACGAATTTCCCAGATACCGTGGTCGGCATCCTGCCAGTGTTCACAAACGTAATTGATCAGGGGCACCAACTTTTCCCAGAAATCATAGGTAGTTGGCTCGCCATACTTATCAAAGAGATAAATACTATCCATCAGTTCTCCGTAGATATCCAGTTGCTTCTGGTCGTAGGCACCGTTACCGATACGTACCGGACGGGACTGTCGGTATCCTTCTAAGTGATCCAGTTTTTCTTCTGTTAACTCCGACTCGCCTGAGATGCTGTACATTAACTGCAATTTGTGCTCTTCATCTATATTTTTTTCAAACTGCTTTAGTAGCCAGCGCCCGAAATGACCTACCTCACTCGTAAAACCCAGACGAATAAAAGCGTACATGGTAAAGGCAGCATCTCGAATCCAGGTATAACGATAATCCCAGTTGCGGGTTCCTCCTACCTCTTCGGGCAGCCCGAAAGTGGCCGCTGCCACCGGCGAACCAAAGTCATGCGAAGTCAAAAGCTTAAGCGTCAGAGCCGAACGGTGCACCATGTCCATCCAACGGCCCTTATACGATGATTTTCCAACCCATCTTTTCCAGTAATTCAGTGTTTCGCCAAAACTCTTATCTACAAATTCATCCAACTTATCCTCAAAGGGTAATTCCCGTGCACCATCGGATAGGGTAATTAACAGAAAGTTTACCGACTCCTTTTCTTTGAGGGTAAACTCAGCTTCCGCGTCTTTTCCCTCTACCTGTAAGGGCACATCACTTAGCAGCTTACAGATTGTACCGTCGTCACCCAGGCTGTTGAAGACCACTTCATATTCGTCCTGTTGACTTACTTCGTGGTCGGCCCGAGCGTAATCAAAGCGGGGCGAACAATTCATCCTGAGCTTTACCTCTCCTCGTATGACAGTCACTTTTCGAATAAGGATACATTCCTGCTCAATCTCCCGCACCGGCATGAAGTCAGTGATTTCCACCATTCCATCGTAGGCCAGAAAGCGGCTCAGCAGAATATTGGTATCAGGCAGATACATCTGTTTATGATCTACGTCATTAAGATCCGGGGTAATCTGGAAGCTGCCACCTTTATTCTTATCCAGTAGCGAAGCGAAGATGGAGGGGGAATCGAACCGAGGAAAACAAAGGAAGTCGATAGAGCCATGAATGCCCACCAGGGCTACGGTATGCAGGTTACCTACCACGCCGTAATTTCCTATGGGCGGATAGTCGGAAGCGTTATGTTCTTTCAAAAGTATTGTTGGTTAAATTGTTCAATGGCGGCAGCCGCGCGGCTCGATTGCCCGATGGTTATTAGTTCACAGTACTGGTTTCTGGCGACCACCGCGTGGTCAAAATTCTTAATTTCTATCGCTAAGGCGAACCGTCAATTTTCAACTATGGTCCCGGCTAGGAACCGCTCCGGTCTTCGGACTTCTAACCTTAAAACTTAGAACTCTGAACCGGGCGACGCCGCATCCACGGTGGGTGGTCGCCACGCGGTCGCTCAAAACTACTATATTCTCACCCGTTGTTCATGAAGCTCGGAAACAGGGTCATGCCCCCGTCAATGTAGATCGTTTGTCCCTGCACATAATCCGACTCGTCTGATGCCAGCCAGACCGCTGCTGCCCCAATATCCTTAGTTTCGCCAATTCGCTGGTAGGGCACTAACTTAAGTAATTTTTCACGGCTTTCTTCATCTTCCCAGGCTTCACGGTTGATATCGGTTTTAATGGCTCCGGGGCTGATAGCGTTTACCCGGATTTTATGCTCGGCCAGCTCCTGCGCCAGCGTCTTCACGAACATCAGAATGCCCGCTTTAGCGGTAGCGTAGTTGATATGACCCGCCCAGGGAATAATATCGTGTACCGAACTAATGCAGATAATCTTTCCCGCAGCTCTCGACCGCTCCTCTACAATTCCTCGTCGCAAAAATTCATTAGCCGCTTGCTGGGCACAGTAAAATTGCCCCGAGAGATTAATGTTAATTACCTGCTGCCAGTCGTCGTGGGTCATATCCAGAAAAGGGGCATCTTTCTGTATTCCGGCGTTGTTTACCAGAATATCTACCGTTCCGTACTGATCAATAGTGTTATCAAACATTTGTTCCACTTCCTCGGGGTCGCTCACATCCGCCTGCTGAATGAAGCCATCGCCTCCATTTTTCCGAATCTCATCTAGTGTTTTTTTAGCACCTTTTTCACTGCTGTGGTAGTTAATACATACGCGAGCACCTTCTTTGGCCAATGCAATGGCAATGCCCTGTCCAATACCGGAACTAGCCCCCGTAACAATCGCAGTTTGTTGCTGTAGTCGTTTCATATCAAAAAATGTGGTATATCTGATTGGATAAGCTAGTGTGGATGGCAATTGTTGGTTAAACTTGAAAAGAATTTGATTAGAAATTGGTAACCTTACCGACAAGTTAACCTCAACTCTTTACCCATGCCTACTGATTTACAAAACGCCGCCCAAATGGTTTGGGATTTTCATCATATGCAACATCAGTTAGCTCCAGCGGACGCCATACTGGTGCTGGGCAGCCATGATACCCGGGTAGCCGAACGAGCGGTGGATATCTGGGAGGCTAACCTGGCTCCGCGGCTAATCTTTTCTGGCGGGTTAGGCCGACTCACTGAAGGTTTGTGGGACCAAAGTGAAGCGGAACTCTTTCGCGATATTGCCCTGGAACGCGGGGTGCCGGAAGAAAAAATTCTGGTAGAAAACCAATCCACCAATTCAGGAGAGAATTTCCGCTTTACCGAACAGCTATTACGTAACCGAAATCTATTTGACCGGCTTCAATCGTTTATTGTCGTGCAAAAGCCTTATATGGAACGCCGGGCCTACGCTACCTTTAAAAAGCACTGGTCTAATAAAAAATGCCGGGTTACCTCCCCCCTGCTTAGCTTCTCCGAATACTGTGAAAGCCCGCACCCGGAAATTAACCGCGAAACGGTGACCCACCTGATGGTAGGCGACTTACAGCGGCTGTGGATATATGCCGAACGGGGCTATCAAATTCCAATGTCTATACCAGATGAAGTGATACAAGCCTACGAAAAACTAGTTGATGCAGGCTATACCAACCATATAGTGTCTGAATAATCACATCCTTTTTTCACTTTTTTAAACAGTAATTATTCAATAAAACTTATAATTATCCATTCAGCATCTAAAGTGAAACCCTTAATTTCGTGGTCATAACTACCTAATTGCTAGGGATTAATCAATGATTTTACTACCTTAAGTGTATATCCTGCTGAGGCAATAATACTTTTTTCGTTGCCACGCGATTTTTTGCAGGAGATAAATTTTTTAATCTGAATATGGGGTTGGTTATGCCAGCAGTAATTTTTTGCCATCGAGTGAGTGCTCGATGGCATTTTTTTGCATTTTGCCTTTCCAACTATGTCAACTTCCAGATCACTTTCTCTTCCGGATGTATACGGCCGGGCCCTGGCTGATTATTACTACGGTCAACCTACAGAACCATTGTGGGTGCATACCAGCTACGGTACCCGCGAAGAGATGCCGGTGGACTGGTTCTTTCGGGAACTGGAAGATTTTCCTAAGCTGGAGCAATACGCCCTCTCACTCTGCCGGGGAACAATATTGGATATTGGTGCCGGAGTTGGTTCCCACGCTCTGGCTTTACAGCAATTGGGATTGGAGGTGATCGCCATTGAACGGTCAGCAGAGGCCTGTCGGATTATGCAGGATCGGGGGGTAAAGCAATGGCGGGCAGATTCGTACAAAGAATACGATGGTCCACTCGTAGATACTGTGTTAATGCTGATGAATGGCATCGGTTTGATAGGTAGCCTGTCTAATCTTCCGTCATTCTTAGCGTGGACTAAACATCGTATCAAGCCCGGTGGTCAGTTGATCTTTGATTCCAGCGATATTTCGTATCTGTTTGATAGACAGAACAAACCGGCGGATTACTACTACGGTGAAGTACAGTTTCAGTACGAGTACCGCGAAGAATATGGCGAGTGGTTTTCCTGGTTATATATTGACTTTGATACCCTTCGGCAAGCTGGCCGACAATCCGGCTGGGAAGTACAACGTATCTATGAGGATGAAACCCAACAGTATCTGGCCCGACTTACCCGAGTCAGCTAACCATTATTCTTATGAAACGATACTTTGCAATTATTCCCCTGATACTGCTAGCGCTATCATCCTGCGCCCAGAAGGGTGAGGTGTACGCCACCCGCAAAGGCGCCATCCAGGGTTATGACCCCGTGGCGTACTTTACCGACCAACAGCCGGTGAAAGGTAGCGATAATCATACTTACGAATGGAAGGGCGCAACCTGGCATTTCGTCTCAGCCGAAAATGCTCAGGTATTTAAGGAAAACCCCGAGCAGTACGCTCCTCAGTACGGTGGTTACTGTGCTTACGCCGTAGCGAACGGCTACACGGCTAAAATTGATCCAGAAGCCTGGAAGATTGTAGACGGCAAACTGTACCTGAACTATAACAAAAAAGTGCAGGCCGACTGGGAAGCCAATCAGACCGACTTTATTCAGCAAGCCAACCAGAATTGGCCCCAATTGCTGGAAGAGTAGCCGAGCGGGAAAATTAAGATAGAATAGCAGGAAGTCGGTTCTTTTGCTAAATTGGGCGACACAACCTATTTAGCTGCTATGAACTACTCTGTTATTCTTACCTTACTGTGTTTTCTTACCACGCTTCGGTTTGAAGCTGCCGCCCAATCCGATTTTACTCCCAACTACGACGAAGGTCAGGTTCCTGAGTATACCCTGCCCGATCCGCTGACTTTTGAGAATGGAAAAAAAGTAGATGGAAAGTCGGACTGGCAACAGCGAAGAAGTGAAATTTTAGACCTATTTGCCACGCAGGTCTACGGCGAAACTCCCGATCAACCCCTGAATATTAGAAAAAAAGTACTTTTTACCGATGAAAAGGCTCTGAACGGAAAAGCTACCTTGAAGGAAGTCCGGATTTTCTTCACCGATGAGGATTCTCGACCTTACATGGATATATTGCTGTTTACACCTAACCAAGCTGAACGACCGGCTCCCGCTTTCTTAGGACTGAATTTCTTTGGTAACCATTCCATTCATCCTCATCCGGAAATAACACTATCGGATCAGTGGATGCGGGCCAATGAAGATTTTGGGATTGTGGACCACCGGGCTACCGAAGCCTCGCGGGGCGTGCGGACTTCCCGCTGGCCAGTGGAGATGATTATTGACCGTGGCTACGCCCTGGCTACCGTCTACTGCGGTGATATCGATCCCGATAAAAATGACTTTCAGGATGGGATACACCCACTGTTTTACGAGAGCGGACAAAGCGAACCGGCGGATGACGAATGGGGAACCATCGGCGCCTGGGCCTGGGGATTGAGTCAGGCATTAGACCATCTGCAAACCGAAGAAGCCATTGCAGCAGATCAGGTAGCCGTGATTGGCCACTCCCGTCTGGGCAAAGCCGCGCTGTGGGCGGGCGCTCAGGACGAACGCTTCGGCATGGTCATCTCTAACGATTCCGGTTGCGGTGGCGCGGCTCTTTCCCGCCGGGCTTACGGCGAAACGGTAGGACGGATCAACCACGCCTTCCCCCACTGGTTCTGCGATAACTTTAATCAGTACAACCAAAATGAATCGGCTTTGCCGGTAGATCAGCATATGTTGCTGGCCCTGATTGCTCCCCGCCCGCTCTACGTGGCTTCGGCAGAAGAAGACCAGTGGGCTGATCCCCGAGGAGAATTTCTTTCCGCTCACCACGCTACGCCGGTGTATAAGTTACTGGACAAGGAAGGTTTGCCCGTATCCGAAATGCCCGACATAGATGAACCCGTGATGGGCACCATTGGCTACCACGTTCGCCACGGCGGCCACGACATCAACTCCTACGACTGGCAACAGTATTTAGATTTTGCTGATAAGCATTTTGGGAAAGAAAATCCTTGAATAATTGGAGCTACGTTAATGTACCCAATGATATCTCAAGCAGCCTATTTTCTACTAACCCTGGTTCTTAGGATAGCCGGGTATCGGCATACCGGGCGATTTGTTCGTCCGCGCTGGAAGCAGGCGGGCAAGTTGGTTTTCTATCTAGGTGTGTCGGCGTTTTTGATCTACTGGTTTGGCCCTTGCAGCTTGATCTTCATCATCGGCCATCCGTTGATCGTACTAATCTTTCACATCCGGGTTTGTAAACAGCACGGTATTGACTGGCCCAATTGCCAACCTCGGGAGAAGTACTTACCCCTTCAGGAAAAATGGGCCCGGGGTGATTTTCAGTGAACCCAACCTCAACCCATTGCAAGATGACTCACTGCATCATAAATCGCGTTTGTTTCGGTATCCACTTTTTGCTTATACTTGGTACCAGATACTTGTTTTACGCACTTACAACCCTACTAATGTTGAGATACCTCACTGCTTTCGCGCTCGCTTTCCTGACCAGTTTTTCGCTTCATGCTCAAAACCAGGCCACCATCACCCTACTGCCGGATACCGCCAATACGGTTATCAGTAAACATATCTACGGTCATTTCGCCGAACACCTAGGGCGTTGTATTTACGGCGGCTTCTATGTGGGGGAAGATAACGGCGAGATCGCAAACACCGATGGAATTAGAAACGATGTCATTGCGGCTTTGAAAGAATTAAAAATACCCAATCTACGCTGGCCGGGAGGTTGCTTTGCCGACACCTACCACTGGAAAGACGGTATTGGCCCGAAAGATGAGCGCCCAACGATCGTCAATACCTGGTGGGGCGGAACCACTGAAGATAACAGCTTCGGAACCCACGAATTTTTAAATATGTGCGAGATGCTGGAGACTGAGCCTTATCTGGCCGGTAATGTCGGTAGCGGTGAGGTGCAGGAGCTAGCCGATTGGGTACAATACGTGAACCACGACGGAGTAAGCCCAATGGCCGACCTACGGCGGGAAAACGGACGGCAGGAGCCTTGGAATGTGAAGTACTGGGGTGTAGGCAACGAAGCCTGGGGCTGCGGCGGTAATATGCGAGCCGAGTACTACGCTGATGTCTACCGCAAGTACGCTACTTTCCTGTACGAATGGGGAAATCCGGGCGGAACCTTTCGCATTGCTTCGGGGGCTAGCGATGACGATTACCACTGGACGGAGGTGCTGATGCGGGACGTACCACACAACCTGATTGAGGGAGTGGCGCTTCACCACTACTCGGTGATTGACTGGAATGCGAAAGGACCTGCGATTGATTTTACCGAGGATCACTACTTCGCCACCATGCAGGAAGCCTGGTTGACGGAGGAGCTAGTCACCAAGCATTCGGAAATTATGGATAAGTACGATCCCGAAAACCGGATTGAACTAGTTGTTGATGAGTGGGGCGGGTGGTACGAAACCCCGGAGGGAGCTTCGCCGCTATACCAGCAAAACACCATGCGCGATGCCATGATCGCCGGAGTCTCACTAAATATCTTTAATAATCACGCCCGACGGGTAAAAATGGCTAATCTGGCCCAGGCCATTAACGTGCTTCAGGCCGTAATTCTAACGGATGAAGAGAAAATGCTTCTTACTCCGACCTACTACGTGATGAAAATGTATAATGTGCATCAGGATGCCACCCTCATACCGCTGGAGCTAGCCAATGTGAGTTACGAACACAACGGAGAAGAACTTCCAGCCATTTCGGCTTCGGCCTCCCGGGATAGTGCCGGAGCCGTGCATATCTCACTGGTCAATATTCATGCTTCCGAAGGACAGGAAATAACTATTGCTCTACCCGATACTATCGGCTCGAGCAACGCTACTGCGACCATTCTAACTTCGGATAACCTTCAGGATCATAATACTTTTGAAGACCCGGAAACGATTTTACCGTCATCGTTCGAGGATTTTAGTATCACTGACGGACAACTGTCGGTATCACTGCCTCCCTTCTCAGTAGTGGTGCTCGCATTGCCCTAAGTTAAGCAACTACTTCGTTTGCTGAATATAGGCAAACAAATCGCTGAGTTGTTGCTCAGTCAGCCCGTCTAACAGTCGCTCGGGCATCAGAGAGGTAGGCTGAGCCTGCATGCTCAGGATTTGATCGTTAGATAGTGTTATCTCTTCTCCCCCAAAAGGCTGGATCGTAACGGTGTTTCCGCTTCGCTCCCGGATAGTTCCCAGCAGGCTGCGTCCGTCTTCCGTTTCTATGAGGTAGTTCACGTAACCTTCTCGGATGCTGGCGTTGGGATCTACAATATTGAGCAGTAACTCGTCTACGTTCCGGCGGTCGTAGCCGGTCAGATCGGGTCCTAAATCACCACCATCACCGAATAACTGATGGCAGCTACCGCAGCGGCTTTGGTAAATGCTTTTTCCGGCAATAGCGTTCCCCGAGTTGGCTCGCAGTACGTTTACTACCTGCGCCACTCGCTGGGTTTTGTCGGAGGCGGAAGCCAGTTGGGTTTCCTGCCAGATACGGTCTACGGTAGCGGTAATGGCCGGTTCATTTAACAACCTAAACTGAGTAACGAGCTGCGGAGGTACATCATCCTGACTGATCTGTTTGGTCTCATCGATGGCCCTCAACAGTTGTTGGGTCCTGGCGGGGCGACTGGCAAATAGCTGTAAAGCCGCTAACCGCACGTCCGGGTCGGCTCGCAGCTTATCGGGGTAGGCCCGAATAAGTTTCGTTCCTATGTCAGGATCACCGTAGCGTTGTAGTGCCTGAATAGCTGCCTGTTTAATGGCCCCCGATGATTGTCCGCTTTCAGCCACCTCCAGCAGCACCGGAATGGCCTTCGGCTGGCCGGTTCCCCCCAGTATGCGAATGTAGGATAAGCGTTCCTGCGTAGACGCGGCTTGGTTCGCAATAATTCCTAACACCTGATCAACTACCTCCGGCTTGCCCTGCTGTAACTCTAATGCTAAAGGAGCTTCTCCAAACATGCTTTGGTAGGGCTGTAATGCATCCAATACGTAAGTCGGAAAGTCATTAATATCCCGACCACGAAGACCTTCCTGGAGACCATCAAGCAGGGGTTTCGCCAGATTATTTTCGGGAGCCAGGGCTAGTAGCTGAGCCACCGCCTGCATATTCTCCGGCTTAGGGTCCATGACGTAACGCTGCATCACCCGAGGTAAAAGTACTTTTTGTACAATAGGATTTGACCATAGTGCCTGATCTTCAAACAGCGATAGCACTGCTTCCCGATCGGTTTCAGCTTGAGCTTCTAGCGCCCACCAGATTAGCATAGGATTATCCCGATCATCAATATCTTCCTCGTGGGTAAGTAACCCGCGGATAATAGGGGTGGCCGCTTCGGGCGGTAAGCGCTTGGCACTAGCTGCCAGTTGGCTTCTTACTTCCGCATGACTTTCTTGTTCTGCCAGCCGGGCAAGCTGCTCCGCCATTTCCGAAGAGACTTGTTTAGCGTCGCCCAGTAACCGAACGCCCCACATTCTTACGAATGGGTCAGTATGCTGAAGGGCAACGTTGGCTACATCATCGGTAAATCCGCCGCTCAGGTTGATGGCCCACAGTGCTTCTAACGCCAGTTGGCCGCTATCGGATTGTAGTAGCGGCAAAAGCTTGGGAATAACCGTCGGATCTTTTCTATTGCCAAACTGCCGAAGGGCCTGCTGCCGAAACCATTTATTCTTATGAGCGAGTAACTCAATCAGCTGATCATTGGTGTATTTACTTAAATCAAAGGATGCAGAAGGCGTGGAAGCTTCGCTGTTCATCAGTCGATAAATCCTCCCGCTAGCTTTATGCCAGGTGTCACGAGGGTCAACGTGGGATAGTCGGCTATCGTACCAGTCGGCTAGGTAGACGGCCCCATCAGGTCCGGTTTTTATATCCACGGGGCGAAACCAGTGATCATTCGTTTCCAGAATACGGTCCTCATCCACGTTCCGAAAAGTGGAACCAACCTTTTCCAATCGGGTAAGTTGCAGGTAGCTTTGCAGTGGATTAATCGCAATAATATCACCTTGATAGCTATCAGGCAGGCTGCCGCCATTGTACTTGATCCAGGCGTGGGTAAACCGCTTTTTTTCTCCTTCCAGTTCCATATTGGGCAAGTAGCCGAAGGCATAGGGGTTGGTGAGCGCACCGTGTTTGCCCCAGTTTTTCTGATAATAAGCCCCTTGCTTGTAGTACATGCCCCGGTCTACCCCGTTATCGCCCGAAAAAATCCGCCCCTTCTCATCAATTTCCACATCAAAGGTGTTGCCACCACCTTCCGCGAAAATCTCAAAAACCTGCGTTTCCGGATGGTACCGCCAGATAGCCTGCCCCATAAAGGACACGTTCTTGGTAGCCTCGGAGCTAATATTAGCCGTGGTCGTACTGCCCTGAGCACCGTAGAGCCAGCCATCCGGCCCCCAGCGCAAACTGTTTGCCACTGCATGAGTATCTTCCAGCCCAAAGCCTTCCAACTGTACTTCCGGCTCGCCATCCGGCAGACCATCCCTGTCGGGATCAGGATAGGCTAGCAAATACGGGGGGCTGAGTACCCAAAGCTTCTTTCGGCCCAGTGCCACCCCGGTGGTAATATTTAGTCCAGTAATAGCGTTGGTGGCCTTATCGTAGGTTCCGTCGCCATCAGTATCCTCAAAGAAAGTGATCTTATCGGCGCCCTGTACTCCTTCCGGAGGTGGAGCAGGTACCTGATCAAACTTAAGGCGCAAGTGGTGGTCTACCCCGGTTACTTTTACCCCTTCCGGATAGGGATACTGATTGTACTGTACCACCCACAGTCGGCCCCGATGGTCAAAGCTAATGTCTAATGGCTGATGAATATCCGGTTCGGATAGCACCAATTCCAGTTTGAGATCATTGGGATGGCGGAAGTTGGTTAGCGCCTTGGCGGCCGGAGTTGGCTGGGAGCTATCGGCTAGATCGCCCCTACCCTCAAAGGCTTGCATGTAGGCGGCAACTTCCTCATTATCCGCCACTTCTTCAATGGAGGTGCTACTGAATTTTTCTTCTACGGTGCATCCAAAGTAAACAAAAGCTAGCGTTGCAAGAATGAAAATAGAATTGAAGAAACGAGGCATAAATCGGCTACTGGTTGTTGGGTAGTAGCAACTAAAATACAAATTATACTGAGCTTATTAACTATTCCAGTAGCGGTCGTGTACGTCAGCTGCCGACTGCATATGTTCTTCGTGGGTTTTGAGATCAAACTCCTTCAGAATATCGGCCACCTTCACCTCGGACGAGCAGCTCTCAATGATGGAGAATTCTTCCTCGTGCAGGGTGTAAATACGTACCTTGCGGCCGTACTTGGCCAGAATAGCCGGAAACTGCTGACAATAGGGCCAGGAATGTAGAAAAGCCTTTTCCAGGTTTACCGGCGCGCAAACGCCCCATTTATTATAACTGCCGCTTCCGGCTACTTCTTCTCCGGTAATATCACAGATTTTGGAAGTACCTTTCCAAGTGCTGGATACTACGCAGTATTTATTCAGCCAGGCCATGGTATTGATCATTTTTCCGCCGCCAAAAGCCGATGGCCAGAATACAATCTCCGCCCCTTTTTGCCGCAACTGCCGCCAGCCTTCCATCCACTCCACATCAAAGCAAATCTGAATACCAATAGTCCCGAAATCGGTTTGAAACACTGGCGGATCGGGATTTCCGGGAGATACACCTTTGCCCATTTCACTCTGGGTAGTTCGTATCTTTCGGTACTCCCCCATCCGGTTACCATTACGATCAAACACAACCGCCGCATTGTATACCTTTCCGTCATCGAGGGTGTGAATAGGAGCAATGACGTAGCAACTGTGCTGGCTGGCAAACTTACTCATCGCTTCCGTGAGTGGCACTTCCCACTGCCGGGCAACTTCCGGTACGGATAACTTCCCTCGGTACTTTGCCATCTGAAAGGTTTCGGGCAGACAAATGATATCCGGCTGCTGTGGCAGCACAAACTCCATTTTCGCTATCGCTCGATCCAGAATCTCCTGCAGCGAGTTACCCTCAATACCATCCTGAGTGAGCGTGGCGATCCAAACTTCGCGAGGAAGCCGACTCGATGAACTAAGTTTGGAAGGTACGGCAGAAGTCGCAGTAGCAGGTAGTGCCCCTACGGCTCCTAAACCGATAGCGGATTTTTTTAAAAAGTTTCGGCGGGGGTTTTCCATCAGAAATGTAGTAATAAAAGCCCGAGAATGAGATGTAATATACTTAATTTAATAGACACTCTCCTAATGAGTTTATACCGGAAGCAAGTCCTAAATACTAATAAACTATCTTCAAAAGTTATTATTTTATTAGTAAGCTGACTGATTTGGGTTATTTCGGTTAGCCGGAGCCATAATGCAGGGCTGCAATGTTCTTCCCGATTAGCGAGGAGGTATATTGCAGGGCTGCAATATACCTCCTATGTTAGGGAGAATGATTATGCAGGTCTACAGTGTTATCCCCCAATTAGTAAAAGGTATTTTGCAGGCCTACATCGTTAGTCCCACTACTGATTTTGTTAGTTTTCAGCCTCACTTCGCTGCTCCCGGCTATAGAAATGGAAAGATGGGAAGGCGTAAGGTTATAGCAATTTTGGGTCTTATAGTGTTAGGGTGTTAAAGTGTTATAGTTCCTATAGTTTTAAATTCAGAGCTTGAAGTTTAAGAGCTATTAAAAAGAGAGCAGACTTGTATCCCAAATTCTTCTATTTCTCAACTATCACTATAACACCAAAACACCGCGCGGCGGCCGCTCTATCTCCATAACACTTTATCAACTATTCATTCCCCCGCTCTACCGGGTCGTCTTGCCCCAGTGAGATCAGGTTGGTAAGCAACCGGTAGGCCCCCGGCACTCCAGCCGGAAGTTCGCGAAAGAAGGATAAACCAGTATAGATGTAATGGCCGTCGCCATAGGGCGCTACCAACAGGCTACCTTTCTTTTCGTCTTCGCCCGGATCGTTCATGGATAAAATCGGCGTAAACTGTTCGTTCCACTCGTCGGGGAAATATAATCCCCGTTCCTGTACCCATCCGGCAAAATCTTCCTGCGTTATTTCGTTAGGGGTGTTTAACACGGGGTGGCTAGGCTGGAGCACCCGCACCTCGGCGGTTTCGTCCGATACCCGGTCCCGAGAGAGCTGTAGTTCGTAGGGAGCCAGATCCTGGGTGACCAGCCGGGAGCTAGTGTTATACTGCGTAATGAGAGTGCCGCCCCGCTTCACGTATTCGTGTAGCCGGTCGTTGCGGTAGCGCAGCCAGTTCACCGTATTATAGGCGCGGATGCCGATGATAATCGCGTCAAAATTAGAAAGGTAGGGTATACGAATGTCGTTTTCTTCCAATAGCTCTACCTCATAGCCGAGTTGCTGTAAGGCTTTGGGCACATCATCTCCGGCTCCCATCACATAGCCAATCAGGTTTCCTTTTTTCTGGATATCCAGCTTCACCAAACTTGCTGTAGCCGGGGGCAATAACGTCTGGGTAGGAATATGTTCGTAGTCAATGGTAACCATACTCTGATCGTAGGATTGTCCGTCGTAACTAGCCACGACCCGTACTTCGCCGGTACTCGCTCCCTCGGGCGGGGTTACTGTAAAAGCAAATTCCTGCTCCTGCCCCTTGAGGGAAATATCATAGTCTTGCTGAGTGGGTTCTACCAACCAGCCGGACGGCACCGCTAAGGATACGCTTCCCTGAATACCCGAGCGGCCTGCTTCTACGGTGGCTACCACCGTTTGGGGCTCCTGAGAAGCAAACACATACACATTTTCGGGCAGGCTCACCAGTACCGGAGGAATAATTACGAACGGACGGTACATCTCACCCTTGCGGGGGTCATTCCGTTTATAGACAACGGGGGTACTGATCTTCAGCGGCTGGCCGTTAACGGTCAGGGAGAATTCACCGGTAAGTAAAGGCGGGGTTTCGTCGCGGCCAATCAGGGTTTGATCGTCTACGGTAAAGGTAAAACCGTCGTTCTCCGCCCGCAGCCAGTAGGGCTCGGTATACGGAAGGTCATCGGGTAATTTTACCGGCTTACTAAACTCTACTAATTCATTTTCTTGCAAGGTATCGTTGATCAATGTATCGTAACCAACATGAGCAACCTTCACCTTCTTAAGCTGTACTTCCATTCCGGGAGCTCGCTGAACTACCTCAAAATTCAGTGTCACACTATCGCCGGGGGTAGCTGAGTATTCAGCAATACCGGGCCGGGTTTGGGCTCCCCGAAACCTACGAACCAGGGCATTGGTGCCGCTGCGTACTTCGGCGTACAATCCCAAGCAGGCTTGTAATACTTCATTCAGTTCTTTTCGCTTCACCTGCTTCCAGTGCCCGTCGGGTAGCTGATCCAATTCCGCGGAAGCTTCCAACAGCGTAGGAACAACGGCCCAGGGCTGTTCGGGATTAAAATTCTGGTAAGCCTGCTGCAGCAATTCACCCACCTTTTCTCCGCCTTCAAGCCGGGCCCAGGTGGTTGGAATACCATCCAGCGGATGATCCTGCGCCATCTCGCCCTTCACGTGCCGGAGATACTCTACTCGGGTGCCTCGCGCTCCGGTAGAACCAAAACCCTGCGACTCGTGCTTACTCCGGCTCAGGGCCGCGATTTCAGGAACTGACTTTCCCAATAAAGGCAGATATACTCCCATGTCTAGAGCCATTATAGAATCATTTACCGCCGCAATGGAGTCTATTTTATCCGTAAACCAGCTGGTTTCGTTCAACATTAGCCGGGTAGGTTGCCAGGGTTCTACGTACTGAAGCTGGTCGGGATACTGATCGGGATTGCCCGCCAGATCAAAGGCCTCACCCGCGAGAATGCCGGAGGTGGTATGGTGGCCGTGCCCCGCCCGGGAGTCGGGGGGAAAGCGGGTAATGATGATATCGGGACGAAACTGCCGGATCACCCACACCACATCGCCCAGAATTTGCTCCCGATCCCACAGCCGCAGGGTTTCATCAGATGTTTTGGAGTAACCAAAGTCAATAGCCCGCGTGAAGAACTGCTGGCTACCGTCTACACTTCGGGCTTGAATCAGTTCCTGGGAACGTACGACTCCCAACCGCTCGCGAATTTCCGGGCCAATCAGATTTTGCCCGCCATCGCCTCTGGTCAGGGCCAGGTAGCCGGTGTTCAGCAGCTCCACCTGCGACATGTAGCCAATCACCACCTGATTTTCATCGTCGGGGTGCGCCGCTAAGTACAGGGCACTTCCCAGCACATTGAGCTTTTTCAGAGCCAATTGAATTTCGCTGGCCGTAAGCTTTTTCGGAGCCTGGGCGGTTACTACATGGCTGAGAAGTAAAGCACTTACTATCCACAAGAAAAGTTTTTTTATCGACATAGAACCCAAATTAAAGCTGGTGAAGTTAATCAATACCAACGAAAAATAAAGCGATTAGGTCTAGGCAGTATAAAATTAGATTGTAGGGGATTCACACTAAGCGTACTTCTTTAGCACCTGACCGGTCGGTAGTATATCTAAGTAGTCAACTTTGGTGAGTCGTTTCAGTAACTTATCCAGGTAGCTAGTGCTTATCGGGCCCCAGCCCTCACCGTCCAACCCATGCAAATTAAGTATCAGCCATCCTCCCAAGGATTTCAGAAACTTGTTAACCTCCTGCTCAACGTATTGATCACAATAATCCGGACCGTGCCCCCAGCTGCCTAAACTCGTTGGAGACGATACCGGAAGCGGGTTTGCCATGTTATTCTTCAGTACCAGCCAACCGCCGGTTCTCACAGCGGGGACTCTCCGTAATACGTGCTTATCTAGCTCAGGAGTGGAAGCATTATAAGCGAAGTTATACACTGCTTCCGAAGTTTGGTAATTTTCCAGATGTTCTTCAAAATAGTCCAGGCATTTATCAATATTTTGCTTCGCCTCTTCCAGAGGTATTTTAGTTAGGTTCAGATGCTGCCAGGTATGAGGCATTACTTCGTGCCCCTGGCTTTTTAGGGCATTCCAGTCATCAAAATCACCTAGTATGTCTTTCTTTATCCAGTCATCCTGAATAGGGTATTCGCTCAAATGCCCGGTGGCGATCACGTTTAGGCAAGCCTGCAATCCGTATTCTTCGTGAATTTCGGCAATACGGTAAAATGATTTTTTAAAGCCATCATCAAAGCTCAGCGTCAATACGTGGGTTCTAGCGTAAGCCTTAGGAAGCCGCCCGTAAATCATGACGGCTCCGGCAGCGGCAGAAGTTTTAATAAATTGGCGTCTGTTCAGTGAGTAGTGCATCTACTTTATTTTGGCGTTTATCCAGCGAATCAGTTTGCGGTAAAATTATCTGGCTTAGGGTATTGATTCTGCCACAGGGTACAGGGAATCACGTACTCGTGTTTACCTATTACCCCAACATTGGAGAATTATACTGGTCACCAACATCATTTCCAACTCAAAAATCACTTCTTTACGTAGATACCCGCGTGCACTTCTACTTTGCCTTCGGTAAGACAGGTTAATAAGTTGCCGAGCTTTTCTTGAGTTGATTCTCTCATCAGCAGATTTAACCCAAGCTTGGGAGCCTCACCGGATCGGATTTTCTCCAGTGAGCCAGAAAGAAAGTCAATGGCCTTCGACGTATGATCTTCGGTGTACTCCAACTGGTAGCGATCATCAGCAAAATACCTACCTAGCGACTCGTGAGCTATCAGATGGCTATTTTGAGGCACTTCGGCCCAGGGCACCGGGTAGTATATTTTTTCCTCATTTGTACCAAAAATATCGTAGTAAACGAACTTGCCTAAGGGTTTTAGTACCCGCTGAATTTCAGTGTAGAATCGCGATTTATCGGCTATATTCATCTGGGCGTGCTGGGTCCACACCACATCAAAGGATGCATCTGCGAAGGGCAACTGCAATGCATTGGCTTCCTGAAACTGTACTTTATCAGCTAACCCCACTATTTGAGTTAATGCTCTAGCGGTTCGAATGTACTCCTCGGTGTAATCAATTCCGGTTACCATACATCCAAACTCATCGGCCAGCATTCGGCAGGGCCCACCAATACCGCAGCCCACATCGAGCACCTTACTTTTTGAAGTTAAATCTAATCTACCTGCCAACTCTTTAGACGCGGCGGCACCCTGTAAGTGAAACTCGTCCATCGCCCCAATATCTTTCCTAGTGATTGAACTCTCCTCCAGACCTAGCTCCTTGAATTTTATCAGGATTGACTCTAATAGTTGAGGCTGATTGTAATGGTTAGCCGATTTCATGGCTTTGTGTTGGCGTTGTAAGACTAAGTCTAATACTAAGCATCGAGTATATACCTTTCTAAGGCCGACATTATTTTCCGAATATCACTTCGGTGCTTCATTCGAAAGAAAGGCGTTTGGGCAGCCAAATTTATTAACCGGTTTACTGGTTTGAGTCGCACTTGGTAGGATAATTCCGTATGTTGACCGTTAGCTTCTTCCAGGCACCAAGTACCGGTACCCCGAAAAGGCCCTTTGCGGTAGCTGAGTTCAATTTCAGTGTTATCTACCACCCACGATTCTTCCTGACCAATACCGATGCCCGGAAGGGGAAAGAATTCAAAGTAATTTTCAGTGTTAGAAGGAATGTGAACCGTAATTGGCCACCATTTTGGATACTCATTGTAGTTTCTTAGAACCCTAAAAATACCCTCTTTAGGGATTTCCAATACTTTGCTTACTGTAATCTCAATCAATACAGTTAGATTTTTACTAAACCGCGGTAAGTCCACTTGTAGCTGGAACCCGTGGCTTTTACTGCACTATCAAATATCATTTCTTCGTTCTTCCACTCACCCTGTAACCAGCTAAATTCAATTCTTGCGTCTAATGCCTCATACTTTACGTCTTCTTTATACAAATCTACCGAAGCCAGGTGATTTTTACGAGAAGACGGAGTATAGCTGGAAACTCCCGCCTTAATAAATTGGGCAAATTCATCGACATTATCAAATACTTCCGAATCTAGATTGTAGGTATCCTCGGCTACTTTTGCCTCAGCCGAAAAATAGTGTTGTCCATCCATAAAGCTAAACTGCGTATGCACCACCCCCTTAGCTCGATCATGCCCGATAGCGGCGTCAATCCGGGGCACTCCGTCCCGAATAATCAAAGGCGACAAAAGATCAATGATTCGGAGGTTGGAGTTACGATCAGTGATCCAGACAGAAGGTTCAGGGGCTCCGTTGGAATGATCTATGATTCCGGCCCGGTAGGCGCAGGACAGCGTTTTGAACCGTAGAATTGCCGGCAACGGCGGTAAAGTGATTTTATCCAGGTTGAGAATGCAGAACGACATCATACTCCAGCCGTTTTTTACCTGAGGCTTCAGAAATGGGGCCGGAAGATGCTTTTCCAAATCCTCCGGTTTCATCCTAAAGTTAAAAATATAGCGTTCCACCATCTGGGCTTTAATAGAGCGGGGAACATGAAACGGTCGTTTAGGTTGCATAGTATGGGTTTTAAGTGGTTGTTTGGCAGCAAGCTGAGCTTTAGTCATAAATTTTAAGCCAACGGCTGATAGTCTTACCATCGCTTGCCCGGTTGTAAGTGTTAGAGGCAAACTATCAGTAGACTTCACTGACAATTACTCCGGCTGGCAGTTGGTCGGCCGCACTTTAAATACTTTTTGGCGCTGATTACCGTGTTTGATTGCCTCCAGGTATGTTTCGGCCACTCGCTTTATGCTGCGAGGCCGGAGGTGCAGTTCGTCGTGCCAGTCGCTATCCTGGGCGTAGCCCCGACAATCAATGTGGTAGATATTACGGCCAAAAATAGAATCGTTGGCAATCCTGATCATCATCTCGTTGAACAAATGAATCATAGCGAAGCTAATAGATCGTTGCTCCTGTTCATCCGTGATTCCCCGAATAAGCATCGGCTCCTTGAAGTGATGACCGTTGCCGCCTATCAGATTAATCAGGTACTTTATAATGCCCGGTCCCTTCTGGAAAGAAGGAACTGTATAATCGTAGCCGTGAGTAATAATGGTAAGATCAGTAAACTTCTTCCGAAGTTGCTTAATCAAGTACTTATAGCTCAATTCCAGCACCGCTAGCAACAAAAAAAACTCTTTGGTAAAAAAAGATAATCCCCGCGTAAACATAATCTGCTGTTCTTCGCTAAGGTCGCCTCGTATCAGTACATCACGAATCAGAGGATGGGTCTGCTGGTACTCCTCGGTTACGTAGTTGCAATCCCGGTCAATCATCAGAGCCACTCGCCGCCCGTTGACCAGCTCGATCCCACCGGCACTCAACAGAAACACTTCGGGGCGATACAATGATAGCTCCGTGATATATTCCCGCTCTTCCAGAATGTTGGTCAGGAAATCGCCCCCACGAGCCAGGCTATAAATCGTATACTGTCCCTTCCCCAACTTATTCAGCCAATCGATCACATCTTTGACCACCGGATGTTCAAACCAGGAATCGCCCTCCGCCACAATACGTTTTACATTGGCATTGGCTCGAATTGTTTTAAAAAACCTTCGGTTCCGCTTCCCCTGACTAAAATTGTTCAACAGATTGAGGTAGCCGGTATTGGCATTATCAAATTTAAAATCTTCGTTCTGATCAAAAATACGCAGCATGAGCCGACGAAGGTCAGTGGTATCAATCAATTCAGTAGGGCTGAATGGTTCGTCAGGATTGGCTTCGCTTACATTTAACAGCGTGCGGATATCCGGCTGGCTGAACTTTTCGGGCTCCCGCATTAGTGTCTTTAGAATACCATCGGCTAGCTGACGATTGGAATCGGAGAGAGTAGGTTGTCGAGACATGGCGGTAGTTTTAGGGTTAGTCAATTCCCGCAGGCGGTATGTAATAATAAGATACGGAAATTTTGCCAGAAAAAAGAGGTTAGTTCAGTGCACCTCCGATTATCACTGGCTACCGCTTCAAAGTTTCGTATGTTTACCGTACCATGACTTCTTCGCTCCAACCAATACCCATAATTGATAAACTAGCCTGGATATTTCTTCAGAACGAAAAAATCCTGATGGCCCGGTAGATAAGCTTATTTTTCGTTGGTTACACCACGAAAAGCTGTTAGTGGATAAACCAGCTTACAATTTTGAATGACCAACAGTAGAATTTCTGAGAATAGATACCAAATTAATCTGCTATTGCTTTATTTGAAGGCTGCATTCTAATAGATAACCTAGCCAAACCTATAAAAAATATTCATGCGTAAGATCACAACCGATGCAATACTCGTATTGCTGATTCTCTGTTTGCTCGGTGACTATCAGGTCCGGGGGCAATCCACTGAAAAAGAATTATTAAACGAAGCAGTAAGCGGTCTTAAGCTACGTGGCATTGGCCCGGCGGTGATGGGGGGACGTATTGCTGATATAGCGGTGAATTTGGAGAATCCTAACAACTGGTATATCGCGGTAGGTTCGGGTGGTTTGTGGAAAACTAACAACCAAGGCATCACCTGGACTCCCGTCTTTGATTCTCAACCCTCTTATTCCATTGGTACTGTTTCTATCGATCCTAATAACCCCAATGTAGTGTGGGTAGGCACTGGGGAAAATGTAAGTGGCCGCCACGTGGGCTGGGGCGATGGCGTGTACCGAAGCGGAGATGCCGGAGAAACCTGGCAACCAATGGGCCTACCGGAATCAGAGCACATCGGCAAAATTCTGATTGACCCTCGTAATAGTGATGTGGTGTTTGTGGCGGCGGAAGGGCCGCTTTGGTCTTCGGGTGGACAAAGAGGGTTATTTAAATCCCAAGATGGCGGAAAAACCTGGGAGCAGACACTCCAGATTGATGAGAACACCGGCGTGACTGATGTGGAATTTGATCCCTCCAACCCGGATGTGCTTTACGCTGCCGCCTATCAACGCCGAAGGCATACCTGGTCGCTACTGGCTGGTGGGCCTCAATCAGGTATCTATAAATCCACCGATAATGGCGAGACCTGGAAGAAGATTACTACCGGCTTACCCCAGGGCGATATGGGAAAGATTGGTCTGGCGGTTACTCCGGCTGATCCTCAGATAGTGTACGCTACCATTGAGGCCGACGATGAAAACGAAGGTTTCTACCGATCAACGGATAAAGGAGAAAGCTGGGAGAAACGAAATAGCTATATCTCGGGCGGAACCGGTCCTCACTACTATCAGGAAATTGAAGCATCGCCGACTAATCCCGATTTAGTCTACCAAATGGACGTATTCCTCCATGTCTCTCGCGATGGGGGAAAGAACTTTGATTATCTGGGCACCGGTAGCGAAAAGCATAGCGATAACCACGCACTGTGGATTGATCCCCATAACGAACAGCATTTGATAGCTGGCACAGATGGGGGTTTGTACGAAACTTTCGATGAAGGCAGCACCTGGCGGCACTTTCCGAATCTACCTATCTCCCAGTTTTACAAAATTGCGCTGGATAACTCCGAGCCTTTCTACGACATTGTGGCGGGTGCCCAGGATTTAGGTACATTGATTGGTCCATCGCGGACCACCCATGCCGAGGGGGTGCGTAATCAGGATTGGTACGTTCCGTTAGGCGCCGATGGCTACGATGCCGCCTTCGATCCCGAAGATCCTAATATCGTCTACGTGGAAATTCAGCAGGGGCTACTTTACCGTCTCAACCGAGAAACCGAGGAAGTGCTTAATATCCAGCCTCAACCCGCACCTAACGACCCACCGGAAAGATTTAACTGGGATAGCCCTATCCTCATCAGCCCACACGATAATAAGACCTTGTACTTCGGATCACAGCGCCTGTGGCGAAGCCAGGATCAGGGCAATTCCTGGGAACCGATCAGCGGCGATTTGACGACCAATCGTAATCGATATGAACTCGAGATGATCGATCGAGTTCCTAGTGTAGATGCGCTTTACGACAATGGGGCGATGTCTAAGTACGCTACCCTCACGTCTATTTCCGAGTCTCCGCTGGTAGAAGGATTGCTCTATACCGGTTCGGACGATGGTTTGATTCAAGTCAGTGAAGACGGTGGCCAGAACTGGCGCCGGAGTAAAGCTCTTCCCGAAGTACCGAAGCTGGCGTTTATCAATGATGTAGAAGCCTCGTCGCATGACCCCAATACGGTTTTTGCCAGCGCCGATGCTCATAAGCTAGGTGATTACCGGCCGTATCTTTTTATAAGTGAAGACCGGGGGAAATCCTGGAGGTCTATTGTAGGCGACCTACCAGCCAGCACCATTGTGTGGGTACTCAAGCAGGATCATGAAGACGAGAACCTTCTCTTCATCGGAACTGAATATGGCATCTACTATTCACCCAATAAAGGCACTAACTGGATAAAACTTGATGCAGGCGTACCCACTATTCCCTTTCGGGATTTAGAACTACATCCTCGGGATAATGACTTAGTCGGAGGCTCGTTTGGCCGGGGCATATACATTTTGGATGATTATTCTCCGCTAAGGGAGATGAGCCAAGCAGTTAGTGAGCAAGCGAACACCCTCTTTCCGGTACGCGACGCCTGGTGGTACATTCCCAATATTCCAATGCAGGCTAAAGGAATGCCATCGGCGGGCTCAACCAGTTTCAGAACCGAAAATCCGCCCTTTGGAGCGCTGTTTACCTACTACTTGCATGACTTGCCCCAAACCGCCCAAGCGGAGCGAAAGGAAGTAGAATCTGATCTGGAAGAACAAGAGGCTAGCATTCCTTTTCCGGGTTGGGAGAAGCTACGCGACGAGGCCCGGGAAGATCAGCCTCAGGTGCTGTTGTTAGTACGGAATGAAGTCGGAGAGGCGGTTCGCTGGATAGAAGGAAATACTAAGAAAGGCGTACACCGTGCAAACTGGGATTTAAGGCTACCAGCCCCCGACCCTATCCAACTTAGCGAACCCGCTTTTAAACCGCCCTGGGTTGGGGAATCGCAAGGACCACTGGCAGCGCCCGGCACATACAACGTGCAGTTATATCTAGTTCATAACGGTGCCTTGCAAGCTCAGGGATCAGCCCAGGAGTTCAAAGTCAAGCCCCTACCTCAGACTGATCAGAACACTGATTTTCAAGCGATTGCTGGATTTCAAAAAGAAACCAGCGCGCTTTCCCGAAGAATTTCCGGGGTAAATAGTAAGCTGGACGAAGCCGACGAAAAGTTACGCTATCTGAAGGAGGCTTTACTGAAGACGCCCGACGCTAGCCCGGAATTATTTCAACAGCATAATAATCTCCGGGATAGTTTAGCCAGTTTACGTGCCCGCCTAACGGGTGATCCTATTCGGCAAAGTAAAAACGAATCAACCCAGCCTTCAATCATGGGACGGGTTTCCAGTGTGATCTCTGGTCACTGGGAGACCACTCAGTTACCCACTCAAACCCAGCGACGAAACCTAGAAATCGCAAAAAGCAGCTTGACTGAATTTTTGGAAGACTATCAAGCCTTCGCCAATGATTTGTCTTTATACGAAGATACGCTAGAGAAAGCTGGTGCGCCTTGGACTCCCGGGCGGAAAATAGAGCAATAACTGCCAGCCTAAATTCTTATTTATTCTGGTGTAGCTTTCTATATCCTTCAGGTGGATTCCCAAAAAAGCGGTGATAAAGTGCTGATTGACGTTATTGATGCGTCGCTGATCCCAAACCGAATCGGCGTAGCGGGGGTATTCGTCCAGATGCAGTCCAGCCTCTAGAGCTTCCGGGGGAGGCGGATACCACACTTGCACGCGCAGCTTGCGGTCATACAAAGAATCCTGCCCCTGGCGGTAATTCTAAATATCAATCTGGTCCTCGTGTACTAGGTTAATCGTCAAACTACTAGCGCAATAAGCAGTCAAATACGCCCTAAATTTACCCGGACAATTATCGAGGTTCATCATCGCGCTCTTGCGCAAAAAGCCAATCTAACACTCCGGGGGTGTCTTCTACAATTTCCCAGCTATGGCCACCGTAGGGTGACTCCGTATAGCGTGGATCACCTCCTGCTGCCCGAATGGCTGCAATCACATCCCGGGAGCCACTCACCGGAACGTTTCGGTCATTGGCCCCGTGAAACGCCCAGATATCTACATTCCGCATATTAGAGGCGAGGGTGGGGTCACCTTCCCCGGCCACAGGAATAGCCGCGGCAAACTCTCCCGGTCGGGTACCAATGAAGTGCCAGGTACCGTAGCCTCCTAGTGAGTGGCCCGCTACATAAACCCGGTTGTCATCAATAGCAAACTCATTTTTTAGAGCATCAATTGTGGCAAAAACCAACGAATCAATAATAGTATGGTTAGGAAGGTTGCCCCAGGCTGAACCCGGCGGGCATTGGGGCACGAACAAGAACGCCGGGTAGTTTTCCCTATTCTCGGGTCTAGTCAGCATTCTGGCGAACAAAGATCCTTCAAACTGCCGGTAGTTATCCGTACCCCAACCGGCCCCACCGTGGAGGCATACCACCATGGGGTATTGCTGGTCAGGGTTATAGTTTAGTGGCTTCAGCAGCCGGTACAGCAAAGTGTCTCCTTCATCATTAATGTAGCTTCTGGCCTCGAAGGGTTCCGCCATTGCCCTTATCCGGGGCGATATATGAGTTTTGCTGTAGCTCTGATGACTTATCTGAACTCCTAATACCAATGTTATTAAAAACGTTATTCCTCCCACCGCATACATAAAGTCAGGCGATTTACGTTCCGTTAAACCTACTTCTTCGGCCTTTAGAGAATTGATCTCAGTACTAAAGAGTATCATTAATGGAACAGGAATCAGGCTTCCCGCTAGTGAAAGCCACTGGCTAAGCTGGGTTATGGTGTCACTGGGTGGGGCCATTGGGGCCTGTAAGCTTAACACTATAACATATACTGAGAAACCTCCTACAATTAACATGTAGATCCCCATTCCCTTCAGCCAGGGATTTTCACCGGATGCAGAAAACACCAATGCCACTGCGTATACCAAACCCAGCCCTAACGAAAGTATCACTAGCAGCATATAGTATTGCTCTATTTCTCCAATTATCAGTCGCATCATCAGATAGATGCAGATGTACTGAAGAAGACTCGCAACACTGGCAATGAGTGCAGTGATAAAGACCACCCAGTATCGTTTATGATGGTAGTACTTCAACATGTATACAGAACTAACCAGCAGCAGGCTGGTCAATACCAATAACCAGTTAGAGAAAGAGTGAAGGGAGTATATCTGGTAGTCAATCTGAAAAAAAACGATACTATGAAATAACCCCGCAACGACGTGCAAACTGAGAAAAAAGATCCCTAAATAATAAAAGTCTCGGTTCATGGTTTGCGTATTTAAGGGTATGATTTTCTGAAGAGCTTTGGTACGTTAGTGCGCAGTATCACATCATAACTTACAAAATTGCCGGATTAAATTCACCATACATTGCTCACAACATACTTTATGTCGACAATATTCAAACTACCTCAGGTAGAATAGTACCCACCTAAGCAGTACTCATTTGCCGGTGCTAAGGGTTGAGTATACAATACGCCCTGTACAATAAAAATACTTTCCGGTTAGCCAATCATAGCAAGCTTAATAAATTCATCCCGGTAGCGCTTGGCTGGATTGGTGCTTTTGACTAACTTCTAACCAGCAATTTTACCCTTAGTACCATGACCAGCCTGAAGACACAACCCTACGACCGTAATATTCCGGAATTTCTATCCAAGGTAGAGAACCCTCAGAAACGGGAAGACTGTTTTACCTTACTAGAGTTAATGAAAGAAGAAACAGGTGAGGAGCCCCAGTACTGGCACAGTAATATGGTAGGATTCGGTCAGTACCACTATAAGTATGATAGCGGCAACGAAGGAGATTGGTTTCTGACGGGCTTTTCGCCTCGCAAACAAAACCTGACCATCTACATCATGTCGGGCTTGGAGCGCTACGAGGAACTAATGGAAAAACTGGGCAAATACAAAACCGGTAAGTCCTGCCTCTACGTAAAGCGGCTGAGCGACATTGATCTGGATGTGCTCCGAGCGTTGGTCCAACAATCCGTAAGCTACATGCGGGAGAAGTATAAATAGATTGTAGCTCACTACTGCCGCTTACCCACACTCCTTCGACGGTCTACTCACTCCACGCTCGGGAAGAAGTCTGATTCTGGGAAGGAAAATCTTCGGGAATATCCTGGGTAACCTCTCCCGTAGCTGCCCACTCAGCCCCTCGCTGTAGCAGGGTAATAAACCCAACGTCTTCCATAGAGTAGTCGAAATGCCCCATTGTAGTATGAAACACCCGTCCGTCGCCGTAATTGATAGCGATTACGGTGGGTACGTGCTGCCCCATTCCTTTCACTTCCGGGTTCCAGGGGGGAGCATTGCCCTCAACATCGGAGTAAGCTGTAGCCAGCACGGTAGCATTCTCAAAGGGGCCCCGCATGCGCTCGTAGAGTTCGTCCTGAGTGTGCAGCCACTCGCTGGGAAAACCTTGCATTACGGGGTGCTCCGGGGCACGGGTAGTCACAACGTACTCAAATTCCGGCCCGTGGGAGCCGCCAATTCCGGCAGAATAGTCTTTTTCGAGTTCACCCGCATCGGTATAATACACGTAGGGGCCGGTGCTGCTATCTCGCCCACCCCAGGCTCCCAAACCAATCATTTGGTTAAACGCATCCCAATCGCCCCAGGCGTTGTTAGCCGCATGCACTACTACAAAACCACCTCCATCTTTGACGTACTGTTCAAAGCTACGCTCGGTATCAGCCGGCCACCGGGGAGAGTCAGCCCCCAGATTGGAGATGACCACATCATACTGACCGAAGTCCAGGGAAAAGTCTGATGTCTTTATTGGATCGGGTGATATGCTGTAGGCCGTAGAATCTAACGGATACATCTCAATGTAGCCTTTGTAGGGCACGGGGCGGGTTTCGTTGTACTTAATGCCCAGCCAGACCGAATCCATCCGATGAATCTCTACCTCAAACAGGCCGGTTTGCTCCAGATAATCCTGCATCATCATCGTGGTTTTGGGCCACACGTAATGGTTGTTCTGCCCATCAATAATCAGGGCTTTGATTTTTGTGTATTGAGCTTCTGTTGTCTCAGCTTGGTTAGTCTTACCACAGGCAGCGGCTAGTAGCAATAAGGCAAATATCGAGTATGATTTGAGCATGTTAGCAGATTTGATTCAGCGAGCGAAGTTAGATATTTCCGAGAAACAAAAAATTGGTTGAATGACATCAAAGCTAAAAAAGTCCAGGCAACATTAAGCTGGTGTATTCAGAATATTTACTAAAAAAACCACTTATGTTTTACTGTATAATTAACAGTTTACATATGGCTTGTGGAGGTTTTGAAGTACTTTTCTATCCACTTAAACCAAAGCTGGCTACGAAGAAAAAAGCTACGGACAGCCTTTCAGTCGCCATAAGCTATTAGCTGCTGGCTTTATTTTCATTTTCAGTCCTCAATATTCTTGGTCTCCTTATTTAATTTACCTTCAAATTTTGGAACAGGTCTATTTTCCTTTTCAACTTCTGTTTCTACAACTCCATTCTCTTTTATATCCTTTATTAACCATTCCATTTCCATGATTTCTTTGCGTTGAGCTTTGATAATTTCGTCCGCAAGTTTCCGAACTCTTATATCTTTGATTTTTGCTCTTTCGCTGGTCAATATTGCAATTGAATGATGTGGAATCATCCCTTCCATATAATCGGTATCAGTCACAGTTACTTGACTTCTTACCAACCAAATGGCTCCAATTATCATTATGGCTCCAAGTCCAAATATTGCAATGTTGGTCGTCCTGCTTTTGTACATATTAAGCATATATGCAAGCATGATAATTATCATCGAGCCACCCATTATTATAGTCATGAACAGACGAGTTTCACTAAACCAAAAGTGGTCGAGAACTTGATAAGAATGAGTATACATAAGTATAAACATTGCAACCATCGAAGTCGCAATCATAGCAAAAAATTTTCCGTATTTCTTTTTATTATTCTGTTTGTCTTCCATTGTATTAATTTTAAATCAGAGTTTTCAGCTTGCAGCTACGGTTTCGGTATAATTTCGTTGTGGAATCATCCGCAGGATTATTCCGCTTAGAAATCAGTCTTTGATTTATTCTTTTACTTTGGTGTGGCACAAAACCACAATGGATTATAGCCATTGTTGGCAAACGTTTTCATTCATTTGTCGACATTCTTCAAATAGAAATATCCAATTACTAATGGTAAAAGAAAAAATGTTGCACCTATTATCTTTATTGAAATACCCAATGTAAAACCGATAATAATAATAAGGATAATAAATGCTAGTAGCGTAAGTCCGAATACTTTGTGGATTTTACCATTCTTATTCAGTGTTTCTATTAAAAAGGTAACAGCAAATAATAAAAATCCAAATCGCCCAAACTGATACAGATATCCAATTCCACCCCTAATCGTTTCAAATATTTTTGGTTCACTATTATAAGTCTCTAGGGCCGGATAATAAGTTCCAAGAGTAAGTCCAAAAGCAACTAACATCATAAGACTACACACTACAAGATTTGACCATATTATTCGCATTATGATGTTAGCCTTCTTTAATAATAGAAAATAACCCGTTATGAAGATAAAGTGACTGAGCATTTGCCAGGTCCAAATAAGCTCTAAGTTTTCCCAGTTGCTTAAGATAAATTCATTCGTTTCTTTGTCAGTTCTAGAAGTACAAATCCAACCAACACTATATTCAAAATAAATGGTAATCAAAAGAACGAGCGAACCTAGAATTAAGAATAATCCTCCGATATGATTCTCATTTGTCAATTTAGAATTCGTCATTTTTTAATGTTTGCCAACGCTTAACTATGATGAGTGGGGATTAGAAAGCACCAATCTCTCGTCTCGCACATAGCCACGCCTTGATTTAAATTAAAAACTTGTGGCAGACATTGCAATCCCCACTACAGTATCCTGACCACCGAAACCCCATTCATTCATAGCATATGTTGGCAAACGTGATTTATTCGACTTCTTTTTTTATTAAATTATTCATGCGGACAATTTTCCAATCACCGTCCTTTAGTTTCCATAATCGTGAAGAGGTTTCACGCATAGTATCACCAGACATTGTTGAAATATATTTTAAACTAACATAATCATAGCCCAATGATTTTTTCAAAAGCTTTTGGTCGTTATAGGTTTCAATAACATTTTTCATTGGCAAGTGCGAGCCGAACTTTTCCACTTCCTGATAAGTCCATACCTTACCGTTTTCCCACATATCAATGTTTTCATCTAAACCAGATAATATCTCTTCTAAGTTTTTGCTTCCCTGCACATATTTAGTATTCCAATCCTGGGCCATTTTTTCAAAATCATTTTGTTCTAATTCGGTAACTTCTTCATTAGAATTACATGAAAAAATCAGAATTGCTAGTACTGCATAAATGTATTTCATAAAAGATTATTTTAATGTTTGCCAACAATTAGATAAACGTACCGGTGCGTTTATTTGTCATATAGCTGCTATACCAGAGTGCCAGCCACTTTACCCATGCGCATTTAAAGCTAACTTACGAAATCACGAATTTCTTTTCCAAATTTTGAAAAAGTATAGCTATACCACCCGATGATAGCATGTGTCCAGAAAAATATCTGCCAATGTGGCTGACATTAGCAGTGTGTCGAACTGATCAATGCCAATGTGGCCGACAATAGCAGTGTGTCGAACTGATATGTAAGAATGTAGGGCAACATCGGCACTGTGTCGAACGGATCAGTGCCGATGTAGCGTAACATCGACACTGAAATTTACTGCGCAGCGTCGATGCTGCTATACATTGGCATTGATTTGTACAATTCAGCGCTAAATCCGAAAACTCTCGAAATGTGCTTTTTTACCGGAAAGTGGTATTAAGTGTCAAATCACCAGCCAAAACATCCGTAGCTTAAATCAGGTGGATAGAACTAAATGGATACGACTTCCCGGATTCATTCCGGGAACTCCTTCATAGAATGTGGGAGACTCCCCAGTGGCGACTATCGGAATAAATACGGAGATACGCTGAGTTTCTTTTGACGAGGGCTTAAATATGCTCCCGGTTGATAAGCTTACTGAAGTTGGTAGAATCTATCCGTAGGTAGGAGGCGATATCTTTTTGGGAAACCATGTTGAGCAAATGCGGACTACGCTGCACAAACGTTTTAAAACGGGTTTCCATATCAAAGGCGAGTAATTCGTGCTGCCGCTCAATGACGCCCACTAGAAAATATTCCACCGCTTTTCGGTAGAGGGTTTCAATCTCCCGATGCTGCTGCATCAACTGCTGATGCTTATCGTAAGATAGCCGCAGAAACTTACTATCGGTGATGGTTTCCAGATAATACCGGGAAGGAGTCTGGGTGAAAAATGATTCGGGAATACCGCTGAACGAAGGGGCGTAGGCAAAAGCGATGATATGCTGTTTATCCCCATTCAGATAGTAAGATTTTTGAATGCCTTCCACCACGTAGTAGGTAAACCGCTCGGTTTCGCCCGGAGCGGTCATAATGGTTTTCTTGGGCAATTCGTAAGCTGTCCAGTACGAAAGGTACTGATCCAGAATATCGTCATTTACCGGATGTATTTTTTTTAGAAACTCTTTCATCTGGACCTATCAATACAATTAGTGCGCGTTATAAACGCACACTAGAAATGGCTGCTAATTAGCCTGAAAAATGCCAACTAAACCGCACCCACTGACGCGCTTTCTTCGGACTTAGCAGCCTCGTAAGCCTCTACTGGCAAACAACTGCACATCAGGTTGCGGTCGCCGTAGGCATCGTCAATCCGGCTCACCGACGGCCAGAACTTCTTCTCCCGTACGAAGTCTAACGGAAACACCGCTTTTTCACGAGAGTAGGGAAAGTCCCAACTATCCGAGGTAGCTACGGCCATTGTATGGGGCGCGTTCTTCAGCACATTACTCTGGGCATCCGCCACCCCGTTTTCAATCTCCCGTATTTCCTGACGGATTTCAATCAGCGCATCGCAGAAGCGATCCAGTTCGGCTTTGCTTTCGCTTTCGGTGGGCTCAATCATCATGGTTCCGGCTACCGGAAACGAGACAGTAGGTGCGTGGAAGCCGTAGTCCATCAACCGCTTGGCGATATCAGTAACTTCGATACCGGCTTTCTTAAACTCCCGGCAGTCGATAATCATCTCGTGGGCGCTGCGACCCTTCTTGCCGGTATACAGCACCGGGTAGTGTCCTTCCAGCCGAGCTTTAATGTAGTTGGTATTCAGAATAGCAATTTTTGTAGCTCGGGTTAATCCTTCGCCACCCATCATCGCAATATAGGCGTAGGAAATAGGCAGAATGCTGGCACTACCCACCGGGGCGGCCGAAATGGCTCCGATAAACTTTTCCGAATACTGCGAGGGGTCCTGCGGTAAGTGAGGCACTAAATGCTCCGCTACTCCAATAGGGCCCATACCCGGTCCACCTCCCCCATGGGGGATACAGAACGTCTTATGCAGGTTCAGGTGGCAGACATCCGCGCCAATGTTGGCCGGACTGGTAATTCCCACCTGAGCGTTCATATTAGCACCGTCCATGTACACCTGACCACCGTGCTGATGGATCAATCCGCAAATCTCCTGGATATCTTCTTCAAACACTCCGTGGGTGGAGGGATAAGTGACCATTAGCGAGGAAAGATTTTCACTATGCTTCTCGGCTTTATCTCGCAAATCGGCAATATCTATGTTTCCGTGCTCATCACACTTCACCAGTACTACCTTCATGCCGGCCATTACCGCCGAGGCAAAGTTGGTGCCGTGGGCGGAGGTAGGAATCAACGCAATATCGCGGTGGCCTTCGCCCCTTTCCTGATGATAACTGCGAATGACCATCAATCCGGCAAACTCGCCCTGCGCTCCGGAATTAGGCTGCAATGAAACATCGGCAAAACCGGTAATCTCGCTTAGCCAGGTGCGCAGATTCTCTAAAAGAGCCTGATATCCTTTCGTTTGGGCCGCCGGAGCGTAGGGGTGCAACTGCCCGAATTCGGGCCAGGTAACCGGAATCATCTCGGTGGTGGCATTCAACTTCATGGTGCAGGAGCCCAGCGCAATCATAGAGTGCACCAATGAAAGATCTTTGTTCTCCAGTTGTTTGATATACCGTAGCATCTCATGCTCCGACTGGTAACTATTGAAAACCGGGTGCTCAAGATATTCGCTCTTTCTTACCAAAGCCTCGGGCCAGTCCAGCGAAAGGTTCTCCATTTCTTCCGATAGATTGATCGAAGATTCATTACCGGTCATATCTTTGAACAGATTCAGAATCTTCTCTGTATCGGCTAAGGAAGTGGTTTCATCCAAAGAAACACCTACGCTTCCGTCGGTAAAATAGCGGAAGTTCATTAATTGGCTTTCAGCTTTCTCCTTCAGTTTAGCTGGATCGATTCCAGCTATCTTTAGCGTATCAAAGTAGTTTGCGTTATGCTGTTCCAGCCCCAGCGACTGCAAGCCTTTTTCCAGTAGTTTGGTGAGACCGTGGGTGCGCTGAGCAATATTTTTTAGTCCTTGAGGGCCGTGGTATACAGCGTACATGCCGGCCATCACGGCCAAAAGTACCTGGGCGGTACAAATATTTGAAGTGGCCCGGTCGCGCTTGATGTGCTGCTCTCGGGTTTGTAGTGCCATCCGAAACGCCGGATTCCCGTTAGTATCTACCGAAGCGCCAATGATACGTCCCGGAATCTGACGCTTGAATTCCTCCTTGGTAGCAAAGTAGGCCGCGTGTGGGCCACCAAAGCCCATGGGAATACCGAAGCGCTGGGTAGTACCTACCACACAGTCGGCTCCCAACTCGCCAGGAGGGGTGAGTAGTGTTAAGGCTAACAAGTCAGATGCTACCGCTACTTTTACCCCATTATTCTTAGCCGACTGAATCAACGAAGAATGATCGTGAATCGCCCCATTGGCGTCAGGGTATTGCAATAGAAGTCCGAATAGATCTTCACTGGTTAAGTCAAGCTGGTCCAAAGAGGCTACCTGTAGTTCAATGCCCAGCGGTTCAGCCCGAGTACGAAGCACATTGAGGGTTTGAGGAAATGTGTTTTTATCAACGAAAAACCTATTCGCCTGCTTTTTATCTCCCTTCCGAAGGCTGTAAAACATACTCATGGCTTCCGCGGCCGCCGTGGCTTCGTCCAGTAAAGAGGCATTTGCCAATTCCATGCCGGTCAAATCCATCACCATGGTCTGGAAATTCACCAGCGCCTCCAATCGTCCTTGGGCAATTTCGGCCTGGTAAGGTGTATAGGCAGTGTACCAACCGGGGTTTTCCAGAATATTACGTTGAATTACTCCCGGAGTAAAGCAATTGTAGTAACCTTGACCCAGGTACGATTGGGCAACCTGGTTCTGACTAGCCAGCTTCTTTAACTGCGCTAAAAACTCAGTTTCAGTCTGAGCTTCAGGCAGGTTCAGTGGTTTTTCTAAGCGAATTGAAGCCGGAACGGTCTCGGCAATAAGTTCTTCTAATGAGTCTACTCCCACTGCTTCCAGCATGGCAGCAATTTCCTGGTCATCAGGCCCGTTATGGCGCTTTTCAAAAGGTAGGTACGATTGTACAGATAATTTCATGGACATTAGGTTCATCAAACTAAAGGGTGATTAAAAACAATCGGTAGTGAAGGTTGATGCTGCTCAATAAAAGCCCAAATATACGTGCGAATGGCTTAGGATTGCTAGCTTCTTCGCAGAACTTTTTAGCTACAAACTACCAACTTAAAAACCGGCCCGGAGGTTCGGGAAAAGAAGAGAAGTTGGGAAGTAGTCGGAAGTGGGAATACCGACGTCGGAAGTACAGAGTTCTGAGTTCAGAGTTTTGTTATTTGATCACTCAGTGTGGCAGCGACAGTGACTAACTTTTCTGATTTCTGTAATTTTCCAGTGTATCTTTTCTAGCCTCAATTCATAAACTCAAAACTCTGAACTTTGAACTCAAAACCCTGAACACATGAACACCCTTTAACTAATTAACTATCAATCAGCTTTTTTTCGGAGCGTAAAGAGCGTGACCTCGCCCCGACTGAAGAAACGAACTGGTGCTCCGGAAACTCCGCAACCATTACTGGTATAACCTAGCATATTCTGGTGTTTCCAGAAACCCTTTACTTTTCTCTTGCCTCGCTGAAGATTGCGGATAATCGGCCAGCCGGTAGGTAAGCAAACCTGACCGCCGTGGGTATGTCCGCATAGGTATAACTGATAGCCCGCTTCAGCAGCTTCGGGGTACAGTTCGGGAGAATGTATTAGGGCTACTTTAAATCCATCGCCGGAGTTGGCTAACACCTGAGTAGCTTCCAAAGTATGGTAAGTATGAGGATCATCGGTTCCAGTAAATACTATCTGCTGACCATCACGCTGTATAGTAATATGTTCGTTGGCGAGCAACCGCACGGGCATCTCGGCCAGGTGGTCTACAATATGATGGGTGTCGTGGTTACCCAGGGTAGCGAAAACACCATCGGGAGCCTGAGCATTGTCAAAAATGCGGTACAACGCAGCTACCACCTGATCGGGATACTCACCGTGGGCGTGCCAGCGGTAATCACCGGTAAACACCGAAATATCAAATTGCAGAATGTCCAGATAGTCGCAAATGGTATCCTCGATACCGGGCAAACTGTCCAGATGCAGATCAGTTAAGTGCAGAATGCGGTAATCCTCGAAGGCCTCCGGCAAATCAGAGAAGAATAGATCGTACTCCCGGATCACGATATCCCGCGCATTCCGCTCCCCTCGCTGATAAAGCGATGTTGCTTTCAGCCCGGCGTTAAAGTAAGGCAAGATATAGTCAATCCGAGAGAGCTTATTGGTTTGCAGTTGTCGCTCAGTAAAGCGACTAAACCGCATTCGCTCCAGTCGCCGACGATTGTTGTACCAGTTCAGATCTACTGAACCGCTAACAAAGTTGTAATCCGATTGTTGCTGGTCAATAGTGGTTTGAAGCATTCTATCTATCCTAGGTTTCCTTACTATTAGTGAGAACAAGCTATAGCTTAGTAATCAATAAGTTACCAAGTTACGTTTCTCTATAAACAAAAATGAGGCCTGATTGCCAGGCCTGAAGTTTAGTATACGTTTTCTGTATTGATGGGATGCTATATTTACCCTTTTTTAGTTTTTTTCTTTAGCAGAAAGATACGGATAGGAAAACTCGTAACACCATATTTCATTAAGAAAACCTCCTGCAAGGAAGTCAACTCTACCACAAATCATAGCGGGGGTGCTCAGGCAGGAAGGATGCGCCGGATACCGGCAAGACGCTGACGAAAGTAGTCGTCTTCCAAACAATCGATAACCACGCCCCGGCTGGCAGAAGCGTGAATGAAGTAGGTTTTACCGTCCTCTTCTCCCGTAACAATTCCGACGTGGCTCACTTTACCATCTCCCCGAAAGAAAACCAGATCACCCGGTTCAGCCTCAGCAGATGAAACGTTTACCCCTTGCTGAAACTGGGCCCGGGAAGAAGCCGCAATTGGAATACCTACCTTGCGGAATGAGTAGCGGGTAAAACCCGAGCAGTCAAAACCATGAGGGCTCTTACCCGCGTAGCGGTACGGCACTCCTACTAATGAATGAGCTACGAGTAGTAAACTATCACTTTTAGTAAAGACGTCGGGGGTAAAAGAAGCTTTCTCGGTTGTTGTCTCCGAAGCGAAAGCATTTAGTTGAGTCTCGGGAGCTAGCGATTCGCGAGCGGCTACCGCTAGAATAGCTCCTAAAACAAGTAACCACTTTTCACCTCGTCGGATATCATGAATAAAGTACGCGTGTAGTATTCTTTGCAGCTTCGCCATCGGCCTATTCGGTTAGGAATAGCGACTTTAGACTTGACCACAACAATTTCTTCTTCTCTACATCCTCCGCAATCTCCGTCAACGAGTCAGCCCAAAGGTACGCCTGTCCATTGTCGTCCCTATCAACCTCATACTTCTTAAAAAAGTTGCAATACTGCCAGGCTTCGGGCGGCATTCCGAAGGCGATATAAGTGCCGAAAGCAACTTCTCCCTTCACTACATCGGGAGTGTGCGCCTGCGCTACGTTCACCAAACAAACATCGTTGAGACTAAGCTGTACCGACTGTAAGATCTTCTCTAGTAGCTTTAGGTTCGTCTCGGAGATGTGTTGCACATCAGTTTCCTCCACCAGCAATAGAATCTGCTTGTGATTACTCCCTAACGGTGTATATGTTGATGAATTGGCGGAGTGTTCACTCTCACTCGTTTCACCTAAAGTTGAGTTGACTGGATCAGGAACTAAATAAACCGGTTCCTGAAAGAAGAAAGGTAAAAAGGCGTCATCCTGGTTAATCATTGGAATAATTAGGTCGGTGGGGAATGTCGAAAATAGAACGAAGTTCTTTGGCTTCATCGGTTCTCATCCGTCCGGCCAATACCAGTCGTAATTGGCGGCGGCGCAGCGCACTGTCAAATAATTCCTGCTCATTCTTGGTTTCGGGAATCACCTCCGGCACTTTCACTTTTTCTCCCTTAAAGTTAACCGCCACCATGGTGAAGAAGGCCCGATGGCTTTCCACAATTTTCTGGTTAGGAATATCCTCAGCCTGCACTTCAATATGTACCTCCATTGAGGTATTGAACGCCCGGGTTACTTTCGCCTTGAGCGTCACCACGTTGCCTATTTTTATCGGATGAGAGAACGATACATTATCAACCGAAGCGGTTACTACCAAGCTATTCGAATGTTTCTGGGCAGCAATCGCCGCCACAATATCCATCCAGTACAGCAGCCGCCCACCCATCAGTCCATTTAGTCCGTTGGTATCGTTGGGCAATACCAGCTCGGTCATGGTGGTAAATGATTCTTTGGCGGTTTTTTGCTTATTAGTCATTTGTCCTTTGTCATTAGTCCATTACCACTGAATTACTAAACGTTAAGCTCCAGGTTCGTTGTCACTGCCTCTGTTCGGGCGTATTGCACTGCGTCCACGGCGACCGACGCTCGGTGGATACGCCCTTATGCATACTATCTATTCATTGCTAATTGTTCACTGTTCATTGTACATTTCTTTCCGTCCTCAACCGGTTCCAGGCCCAGAAGAGAAATGCGCCACCGCCTAGAGCTACCAGCGTAAACAGTATAGCCGTTCCCACATTCACGTATATCCAGTTACCGGTAGCAAACAGTGCTGAAAACACCGTGATAGTACCGATGAGTACACACAATATTTCTAGCGGTAGCTGCCCTGCTTCCTTCTCTAAAGGCACACCTTCGGCCTGGGCTTTTTTAATTACCGCATCCCAGCCGTTGCCCCCCGGCTTTATTTTGCGGTAGAAGTTACGGAGGGTTTCATCGTCGGTGGGGCGAGTTAAATACGTGGAAACCACCCAGATGATGGTGGTGAGTAAGGAGCCGATTACGATAGTCTGCCAGCTTTTCAGACCATGATCGGCAAAGGTAAAGTAGCCCGCAATAATCAGGGACGCGATCATCGCAATAATCTCGGTCATGGCATTAATCCGCCACCAGAACCAGCGCAGAATATAGATGAGCCCGGTACCGGCTCCAAGCAATAGCAACAAGTTAAACGCCTGACTAGCATCGGTCAGCAGCAGCCCTAACCCTAAGCCCAAAAACGCCGACAGCACCGTGATCAACCGGGCGGCCCACACCAACTGCCGCTGTGATGCTTGCGGATTGATAAAGCGCTGGTAAAAGTCATTGACCAGATAAGATGCCCCCAGATTTAGCTGGGTAGAAATGGTAGACATAAAGGCCGCAATCAGCGAAGCCGCTACCAGCCCCAACAGCCCCACGGGCAGCATTGTCAGCATGGCCGGATAGGCCACGTCGTGCCCCAGCTTATCCGCCGAAAGCGTAGGGAATACGCGCTGAATATCGGTGAGTTCGGGAAAGACTATGAGGGAAGCTAAAGCGATCAGAATCCAGGGCCAGGGACGTAATGCGTAGTGGGCAATGTTGAAGAACAGCGTGGCTCCGATAGCATTCCGCTCATCTTTGGCCGAGAACATCCGCTGGGCGATGTACCCTCCCCCACCCGGCTCAGCTCCCGGATAGTATGAAGCCCACCACTGCACGGCTAGAGGTACCAGCAGTATCGGCACCCATACCGAAGGATCGGAAAAGTCAGGCAACAGATTGGTTTTCTCCAGCACTCGCTGGTCGGCTAATAGCGTAGTCAAACCGCCTACCGCCTCATGATTCACTAAGTAGATGCAGGCCCAGATAGATCCGATCATCGCCAGAATGAATTGCACAAAGTCGGTGATGACTACCGCTTTCAATCCTCCGAAAGCACTGTAGGCCAAGGTAATAGAACCAGCCAGCAGTAGGGTGAGCCAGCCAGGTAAACCCAAGACGATTTCTCCGAACTTGATAGCGGCCAGAGACACCGCACCCATCACTACTACGTTGAATACCAATCCCAGATACAGCGCTCGGAAGCCCCTCAGAAATGCGGCCAACTTACCGCTGTAGCGCAGTTCGTAGAATTCCACGTCGGTGAGCACCATGGAGCGCCGCCAGAGCTTGGCGTACACAAATACGGTGAGCATACCGGTGAGCAGAAAGGCCCACCAGGCCCAGTTGCCCGCTACTCCTTCTACCCGCACCAGTCCGGTCACCAGGTTAGGAGTATCGGCTGAAAAGGTAGTAGCCACCATGGAAACCCCCAGCAGCCACCAGGCCATATTTCGCCCGGAAAGGAAGAACTCGGAAACGTTATCTCCGGCTTTGCGGGAAACAATGAGACCAACAATGAGGACGAAGAGAAAGTAGGCCGCGACAATGACCCAATCGAGCGTAGCAAGTTGCATGTAGTAGTGTTTTCTGGTTTGGTTCGGACGGTAAAATTCCGACGCCAATATACGCGTTTGATTTTTATTTATGGAATAAACCAGAATGGGTTATTCATGCTTCACCGCAGTAGGCTGGTCTTTTATCTTTTTATCTTTGTGAGAAATTGCATTTAGGCAAGATCAGGGCATTATCTTATCCGTGCTATTCCTGTGCTCTAACTGTGCTTAAGCCGTGCTCAAGGCGTATCAGCAGGAAATTGTATATTTTACAGAATTCACCCTCGGCTCGTGAGTGAAAGTGCAAGCAGTATTTACCAAATCATTTTATGCCAGTCTTTTTGCATCTCTACCCTAAATCTCTCGGTGCCACTCGTCCGTAACAGAAGTGAATTCCGGCCACCGTGACGCGGCATCTCCTGCGGGAGACCCCGCGTGCGGTTCCCCGCCGGGACGTCCACCGGAATTCGCTTTGCTCATCCGGGGAGGGTGCCCCTAAGACACAATGTCATTACACCTAATGCTTCGCAGAGAAGACTGCTACCGTTTCTTTGACTGAACCAGATGGTATAAGAAATTTTTGGCTTCATTGTAATCTGGTTACGGATATTTAATCTTCCGAAGGAAAGCCTAGCGATGATTGCTCTACTGCCTGACGATAATTCGGCCACTCATCTTCGTAAAATTCTTTCACTTTCGCCTGAAAATCAGCCACTAGCTGCTTGGCTTGCTGCACTAACTCTTCGTCTTGCGATGACGGCATATGCAACCGGGCCTGTAGGGCCTGAAGGGCGTCGGACACTTTAGAGTAAGCGGTAGTTTCAAAGGACTGCCAGGCGCCCACTTGTTTCTCAGGACGTTTACCCTTTGCGGCTTCATTCAGCGATTTGATTTTCTCTCTTACGCTTTCCGATTGCTGTTGAAGCTCGGTATATGCCTGATTATCGGATTCTTCAATCTGAGCCAGTACTTTTTGGGCCGTAGTATCGCTATCGGCCAATTGGTTTAGTGTTTGGGCAAAGGAGGCTACCGTAGTATCCAGTTGTTTTCGCAAAGCGTACAATGCTTTATCAACTTCCGGCTGCGGCTCAAAGCGGGGGTCAGGAATTACTTTCACCTGGGTGGTGTCCTGCATTCCGGCGTAGTCCAGCACAATAGTGTAGGCACCAGGCAGCACCGGAATCCGACGAGTTTCTTCGGTGATGTAAGCTCCCGGCAGTTCAGCATTCTTCTCATTCAGCTTCCAGGTAACGTAGTTGAGTCCGGCCACTACCGTATCCGCCGTAACCGTCTGAATTTCCTTTCCGCTATCATTCAGAATATGGGCGGTTAGTTGAGCCGTATCGGCTAGCTCCGTCACAAAAAAAGGAATCTTGGTTTTCTGAAAGGGGCGGTTCTCGCCCTCAAAGGTGGTATGGAATCCCGTCCAGATGTTGCCGGGCGGTGCGATGAACAGACCTTTTACCTGTACCGCATTGTTCATCGGCAGCGCAGTTAACCCATCATTCAACCGTTCGGAAGCCGCTTCGCGTAATGTCAGCAGATCATCCAGCACCCAGATCGCCCTCCCAAAGGTACCGATGATCAAGGCTGATTCCCGCTCCTGAATGGCTAAGTCCATGGTAGATACCGACGGAAAGCTGTTTTTCATCTGCGTCCAGCTACTGCCTTCATCCATGCTAATCCATAGCCCATTTTCGGTTCCCAGGAACACCAAATTGGGCTCTACCGGGTCCTGAATAATGGCCAGTGCGTAGCCCTTTACATCGTTATCATCCGCCATTCGCTCCCAGCTTTTCCCGTAGTCGCGGGTGATAAACAAGTACGGGGAGTAGTCACCCTGCCGGTAGTTGTTCACCACCATCCAGGCGGTTCCGGCATCGTAGCGGGAGGCCTGTATCTGAGCAATCCAGGCTTGATTTGGCAACCCGCTCACGTTAGCGGTAATGTTCGTCCAGTCTTCTCCACCGTTGCGGGTGAGTTGCACCTGCCCATCGTCGGTACCTACCCAAATCGTCTCTTCTTCCAGCGGACTGGGGGCAATGGTCAGGATAGCGTTATAAAACTCCGCTCCGGAAGCATCAATCGTCAATCCGCCGTAGTCCTGCTGCTGCTGCCCGGGGTTATCAGTCGTTAAATCGGGAGAGATGATCTCCCAGCTAGCTCCTCGGTTGGTGGTTTTGTGCACAAACTGACTGCCGTAGTAGGCTACGTCTTGGTCCTGAGGGTCGCGAGCAAAACCAGCGTTCCAGTTAAAGCGAAGGCGGGTATTCAGATCAGGAGCGAATGGTTTAATGCTCTGGTAATAGCCCGTGAGTTTGTCGTAGCGGTACAGATCACCGTTCTGTGAGGTGCCGTAGCCGAAGCGAGCATTGGCCGAATCGGGTGAGATATAGAAACCGTCGCCTCCCACCAGGTACTGCCAGTACAGCGTACGAATACCACCCCGCTTCCAGACGTAGCCCGGCCCCGACCAGTTGCCGTTATCCTGCATGCCACCGTACACGTTGTAGGGCATCTCATTATCCACCGCAATATGGTAGAACTGGGCGACCGGAATAGTTTCGGGAAAATACCAGCTCTTGCCGTGGTCGTGGGTGATACCTAGCCCGCCATCGCCCCCGATGATGAAGAACTCCGGATCGTTCGGATCTACCCAGAAAGCGTGAAAGTCGGCGTGGATACCTTTGGTTTCATCTGCCGGAATCATGGGAACCGGATCAAAGCTTTCGCCGCCGTCGTAGCTCACACTGAGGGGCTGGTAGATATTGTACAGCCGGTTCTCATCGGCAGGGTCAACCGCCAAATCCTGAAAGTAGAACGGCCGGTTGTTGGTAAACTTAGGATTGTCGTTAATCATTTTCCAGGTATAACCACCGTCTTCGCTACGGTACAGCGCATTCTTCTTTGCTTCTACTTTGGCGTATACCCGATTAGGATTACTGGGAGCAATGGCAATACCGATACGACCTAGCTCACCAGCGGGCAGCCCATTTTCTTCGCCTAACTGCTGCCAGTTCGCGCCCCCGTCCATCGTCACAAACAATCCCGAACCTGGTCCACCCGAGGTAAAGCTGTAGGGAGTCCGCTGGTGCTCGTACATAGCCACAAATATCTTCTGAGGATTGCTCGGGTCCATCACCATATCCCCTACTCCCGACTGATTATTGGTAAAAAGAATCTTATTCCAGGTTTCCCCGCCATCGGTCGTCTTGTACACCCCCCGGTGCTCGTTCGGACTAAACGGATCGCCCGCCGCCCCTATGTAGACTATGTTTCCGTTGTTAGGGTCAATCAGGATACGGTGGATGGTTTTGGTTTCTTCCAGTCCGATTAGCTCCCAGGTTTTGCCCGCATCGCGGCTACGGAAGAGCCCTTGCCCCAGGTTCATGGAATTGCGAGGATTGCCCTCCCCAGTGCCTACCCATACCACGCTGGGGTTGTCGGGTTGAACAGCTACTGCGCCTACGTTCTGCGTGGGGGCATCATCAAAAATACTCCTCCAGGCTGTACCCCCGTTTTCCGATTTCCAAACTCCGCCGGAGGCCGCTCCCACGTAGATCGTTTTAGGGTCATCCCGCACCACATCAATGGCGGTGATGCGTCCGCTCATATTGGCTGGCCCCACGTTGCGGATTACCAGGTTTTGGAATTTTTCGGGTTCGTAGGTTTGAGAAAAGCTGCTGTTTACCCAGGTAACAGTTAGGAGAAGAAGTATCAGTCGAAGCATCTATGCGTAGTTGGTTATGATCTGGCAAGATATTCAACCTTTTTGATCTTCTCCTCGATTACTTCCTAAAAAACTTGTCCTCGTTCCAGCGCAGCGGGTTGGTTCGTATGTAGTTCGCTATGTTTCGGTAGGCTCGTTCGTCTCGGATGATATGTTCGTAGTAGTCGCGTTGCCAGACCTTGTCTTGCGGTTTTACCGTTGGGGCGAATTGCAATTCGCCCTTACCCTCCTCCCTATCCTTTTCGCCTTTACCCGTAGCGCCCTTACGCTCTCCGCTATACTTTTCTCCGCTACCGCTATCCTCTTTATCTTTTTCAGCCGATAGTATCTTGATTTTCTTAGTAGTAGCTCCTTTGTATCCTCGGATGATAGCCCCGACCGTTTGAGATGGACTTCGGAAACTAGCTTGATATGGCTGATTAGTAGACTTACCTTTGGTAAAAGTTATTTCAATGATACCATGCATGTGATTGGGCATGATGATGAAGTCATGAAGCCGGATATTGTCTCGGAGGTCTTCGGTATGCTTCCATTCATCAAAGGCAATCTGGCCGTATTCGTTTAGCCGCAGTTCGCTATTGGTGATTTTTCCGAAGAGATGCCTTCGCCCGTGGCAGCACAGCGTGATGAAGTATAGTCCGGCTTGGGCGTAGTCGTACTCCTTGAGTCGGATAGACCGACGATGATGTATGTTCGGATTATAGCTCACTAGTAAGGCTTGTTGTTGGAGAAAAGTGAACCGCTAAAATACTTCTTTCATATAAGGTAAATCAGGCTACTTTTGCCCTATTTCTTACCTCACTCACCTTTCTCAACAGAAATGGTCATCCGATGATGCTACACTAAGTAGTAGTAGTTGTCCATGCTTCGGCTTCGATTTCTACCAGGTAGCCCTCGCCTACTAGCCTGGCTTCTACCAGAGTGTTAGCGGGTTGGATACTGCCGAAGCGTTCGCCGTGGGCGCGGGCTACGGCTTCCCAGTCGGCGAGGTTATTCACAAAAATACGGGTACGCACCACATCTTCCAGCGAGCCGCCCAGCGACTCAATGGCTCCCTGAATCTTGTCAATCACGAAGTGGGTCTGGGCGGCGGCATCGCTTCCGCCGATTTGTCGGGAGCCGTGGGTAGCGGTAGTACCCGATACCGAGATACGGTCACCGCTGCGGACGGCCCGGCAGTAACCGGCCATATCTTCCCAAGAGGTACCGCTAAACACTTTTTGTCGACCGCGGTAAGTAACCGGCTCGTAGGGTTGCGGCATGCTATCCAAATGATGGCTCAAATCGCCGGAAGCGGTAAGGAAAGGAGGTTTACGGTACTCGTCGCCGCAGCCTCCCGGAATGGGTTCTAATGCCTGCTGCGCCTTCTGTAGTTTTTGGTGGTCTTCTATATCCAGTTGCAGCTCAAATATTTTCAGGTTCTCCTGAATGTGCTCGCTTTGCCCCAGCCGGGCACCTAAAATTACCCCGCCTACCGCCGGTTGATCTAAGATGAACTGGCTAGCTACGGTAGCCATGGGCACCTGATGTTTCTCGGCTACCTGCTGGAGTGCCTGAAGCAACGACTGAAATGTATCCCAGCCCCCGGCTGCATCAATAAAGCGTTTGTACTTCATCTGCGACCAGGTATGCTCTTCGTCCACCGCAGGCTCCGGCTGGCCTAGCCACTTTTCGGTCAGGAAGCCCCCGGCCAGGGTACCAAAGGCCAATATTTTCACTCCGTACTGCTGGCATACCTCCGTCATGGCTCCGTGGGCTCGCTGGTCAATCAGCGAATAGCAAATCTGGTTAGAGACAATCTCAATGCCGCTAGCCACCGCTACCCGAAGATGAGCCGCGTCAAAATTGGTTACTCCCAGGTGGCGAATCAGTCCCTCCTGCTTGAGTTCCTGCAACCAGTACAAGCTATCTAACCAAACCGGATCAGCGTAATTCCAGGCGTGAAATTGCAGTAAGTCTAGTGACTCCGTCTGCATCCGATCCAGGGATAATTGCACCGCTTCCCTTACTTCATCCTTGGTAACTGGCCCCGGTTTAGGCACCCACTTCGTGAGCAGTTGCACAGGATTATCCGGGTTTTGCTGGCGGAAGGTACCGGTAATTACTTCGGCTGAGCCGTAGTGGTCCGCCATATCGAAGGTGGTGAAGCCCGCTTGGACGTAGGTCTGCATGGCTTGGGCCGTAGCGGGTATATCCAGTTCGGTTCCGTCGCGCTCCATATCGGCAATCTGCCAGAGGCCGGTGAGTACGCGGGATATTATTAAATCGGGGGCGAGTTCAGTATAAGTAACCATTATTCGGGAGGTAAGGTGGAAAATTGTTGATTCAGGTCAATGCCCTTCTTCTTGAGCGAAGACCAACGGCTAAAAAATAACACCGAGGCTAAAAGCATCACAATCAGCCAGATGTACGTAGAATGAAAGTACCAGGCCTCGGTTTCTTTACCCAAGTCTTTGGTAGTATGAATGACCAAAAAACCGGCAAGCGCGATTGTACCGGCCCAACCCAGTAGTTGCCGGATTGGCTGGCTTTTGATGACATTAATATTCCGGGCCAAAGCGGGGTTGACTCGAACAATGGTAATCAGTGTGAGGCACATCAGCAGAAAATTAACCATCATGGAGGTGACCATGATGTCGATGCCCAGAAAAAAGTCACCCGCAAAGTGACTACCCAGAATGCCTACGGAAGCCATGCCGCCACTAAGCAGTAGTGCCACGTACGGAGTACGCCATACCGGATGCACCGCCGTGATCTTCTTAGGAAAAATACCATCTTCTGCCCAGGCAAACATTAATCGGGACACTGAAAGTAGCATTGCCGGTAAATCGTTGATCAGCGCAATGGCTGCACCGGCTACGATGGCTACAGCTAACCCGGCCGGAAGTACGTAACGTAGTAATCCGGGGGCGCTAATATCCTGCTGCATGGCTTCCTGGGCTACAAACTGCCAGGGTACCGTGTGGTAAACCGCCGCGGTAAACAAAAAGTAAAAACTCCCCACTACAGTAATGGCCAGGGCAATGGCTAGGGGTAAATTGCGTTTAGGGTTCTTTGCCTCGCCGCCGGCCTGGGCAATGGAGTCAAACCCAATAAAGCTAGAAAAGAGCAAAGCCGCAGCTGCCAAAAAAGTGGGCCAGTGAAATACTGCGGTAGTATCGGTCACAAACACCTGCCCTTTTTGCTCGAGTAGTCCGCGGGCAAAATCGCTCGGACTAAACCAGAACCCAGCCACAATTACAATGGCTCCCAACCCGAACATCAGGAACATGAGTGGAATAATGGTTCGTTCGTAAAACTTGGCTCCCCGAATATTGACCAGTACAAACGTCCACAGTAACAATAGCGCCAGACTTACTCGTACTCCACCAACTTCTAACCAGGCAGCTACCTCGGGCCAATTCAACCCCAACGCAATATCCCGAAAGAAAGGAATAACGACATAGGCAATCACTCCAATAACGATAGACAACCCAAACCACTGGGAGAAACTCGCCACAAAACCTAGGTAGGGATGTAAACCACGACTGGCGTACAGATAACTTCCGCCCGCCCGCGGCATGGCTGATGCTAACAAGCTGTAGGCAAAAGCCGCCAGTACTGCTGGAACAGCTGCCAGTAAAAATGCGGGAAGCACGTAGGGGCCAATCCCCGGTACATTACGCTGAATCATAAAGGGCACCACGTTGATGGAGGCCCCCAACATGGAGCAAATTCCTGTGGCGGCTAGTCCGAGCAGCCCTAAGCGGCGAACGAGCCCGGTAGAAGAAGAAACGGTGGTTGTGTCAGCCATTGAAAGAGCGAAAATGCAACTTTTTACCAATCAATACTAGTGGGAATTGAAAGTTGATAAGAATTGATAAAGGATGCCGGAAGCGGGAGTCCGGAAGCCGGATATGGGAGTTAAACCATTTTTTACACCTTCTGACTTCCTTTTTCTGATTCCTGCGAAGCAAATTTCCAGTTTCTAATTTTCAACTTCTAACCCCAGCCTTCGGATTCCGGTCTTCAATCTCCCGTCTCCAGCCTCCGTATTCTAAACTTAAAGTACGTACTTTGAAAATAGATCATCAAGCACCGCAATAGGGTCAGTACACAAGCCAGGGTGAACTTTGGAGGATTGAATGATAGTGCTACGGGTAGCCGTTAACCAACGAAACCGGCTGGCCGGGTCAAGCTGGGCGATAGGCTGATCTTGAGCCTGGCCCCGACAGATTGCATCCCAAGCCGCTAAGTACTGCTCTAGTTCGGCAAGATCAATATCGGAGGAAAAAGCCCGTAGCCGGTGGGTATCAAGCTGGTATTTCATCTGAAGAAATCGCTTTCCTTTACAGAAAACAATAACTCCCACGTTGAGGAACTCCCCCCGCTCTACCTTTGGAACGAAACGGATAAAGGCATACTCATACACTTGCTGTTCGGGCATCGGTAGCTTCTTTAGCGAGTAAATCAATATTGGCTAAGCGGGTAGTCAGCACAGCTAAGTATACTTCCCGTCTTTCTTGCGGGCTAATAGTCTCTCCTTCTTCTAATAGCCAGTCGTTGGGAATGACGGCCACAATTCCCTGAATGGTTTCCCGGCTTAGGGCCGAGGTAATTTCCCTAGAGGCAGTGTCAAGCTGAGTAGCCCGGTTAAGCAACACGTGATCCTTCACCAGCGGAAAGGTACGCTGAGCATGGTCCTTCCAGTTATCCCAGGAGTGGTGAAAGTACAAACTGGCTCCGTGGTCAATAAGCCACAGCTCCCGGTGCCAGTTCAGCATGTTGGTGTTTTTATAGGTACGATCCACGTTAGCGATGATACTATCCAGCAGCAGCACTTTAGAGGCCGTAAGCGGATCGGCTACCGAAACCAGGGGGTCGTAGGTGATGGCCCCGGATAGGTAGTGCAAGCCCAGGTTCAGTCCTACACTAAACCGTAGTAAGTCCTGTATTTCCTCGTCTGGCTCAGTCTTGCTAAAAGAATCATCCAGATTCATAAAGACCAGCTCCGGTACTTTTAGCCCAATGGCCCGGGCCAGCTCCCCCCCGATCAGTTCGGCGATCAGCGCTTTTTTACCCTGCCCAGCTCCCCGGAACTTGAGCACGTACAGAAAACCATCATCAGCCTCCACTATCGCGGGTAGCGATCCACCCTCCCGCAGGGGTTGCATATACCGTACTACGTCTACCGTTCGTATCTCAGGTTGGTTCATGGGCCCAAGATACTACTCATTAAGTTCTCTCTCAACGTAATTGTGAAAGTTTGATTTGCAATCCGGGAATAGTCGTCACATAAGCGTCACAAGTTTTTTACCCCCCGTCGTTATTCATTTCAAAAGATTGGGTGGCCGGTGGTCCAATAATACAACCTCCTTTGATGGGTTGGGTTGCGGCTTCCGATAGAATAATATAATTGGTTTCAAAGCAATCACTATCGCTTGAAAAATATTCATAACCAGTAAGGGTGGCCCTATTCAGTTAGTATAGTATCCAACTAATTATTCTTCGGAAATTTTTCTAGCGGAAAAATGAATGTATGTGAAACACTCGGGAATGTGCGAATCCCAAACGCCGTGCGGACTCCAAGCCCACCCGCCGGAGTCGTTCGCCGGAGGAGCTTCTTTATACTGATTGAATCGGGAAAAGTCCATTCGCCAGACATCTTGATCCTGGGGAGGTAAGCTAGTATCGTCACTCAAAGTCAAAACACTCAGGCTCGACCAAGGGATGGCAAGTTCTACGGTCCATCCTCTATCCCGATCACGGTTATCGTTGATAGTCCCATCCAGAAAAACCGCACTTTGTAATCCAGGCAGATCCCAGTTCCAATAACCAATTCTTTTACCTCGGGGGTGATTCTTATATCCAACACCGTTAAATGGTCGCACTCCGTCTCTACTTCGATCAAAAGCCTCAAGTTGATTATATCCGGCGCTCTCAAAAGCTTCTTCCCAAATAAAAAGCACTTCATAAATCGTACCGTAGGCATTTATTTCCAATTCGTAGTAAGCATTTTCGCCAGCGATGAATAACTCAACATCGTTATTGGTGTAAATCGGGGCATCACGCTCAGTAAGGGTAGCTTGCAAATCTGGCTCTTCAATCCAGTACCCAACATACAGGAAATTATCGTCCCAAAGCACAGCCGCTCTAGTCTCATGAATAGTGCTTTCGCCGGAAATTAAGTCTCTAAAATTGCTTGAGTGTGGAGCCTCAATCCATACTGATTCGTCCAGTTTTCCGTCGATTTTTACTGCAGAGTCAATTTTGTAGGCGGTATAATGTGGGATATTATCAATTTTACAGGGCGGAAAGGCTATTGAATCTATATCCAAAGGTATTATTTGTTTTTCCTCTAGCAACCTTTTCTCGGGTAATTCATTGTCTATCAGGGCACTTACGAGGACAACAAAAAGAAAAAGATGTTTCGTCAGCATTTTACTTCTCAAATTTTGATGAAACTCTAAAATACTAATTGTTCTTTAAGGATGAGGATGATCCTTTTAGATATTCAGCCAACCGGCAGCGGTTTCAAGCAGTTTATAAGCGGGAGAGTCAATCAGACAATCACTACAGCGACTGAACATAAATAAACAGTCAATAAAATCGGTCAGCATGTGCAGCAGTAGTCCGATACCGATAATTCGTAGTGGCCCGGAAAAAAACATTAAGATTACGTAAACTGCCATAGCGTAAAAAGTGTGCAGATAGTGAAACCCGATACTACAGCGGTTAGCCTGAAAAATGGGGGTTGCTAGCAGATGATCCAGGTCTACCAGCATGGAAGCCAGCATTAGTCCGTACGCTTTTTTCCAGTTAGATCTAAAAAATACCAGCGCAATCACTATCGGAAACCCCAAATGCAGAAAGTAGTGGATAAAGTTTTGCATTGTAGTAGCTAGGGGGCGAAGAGCTTGGAGTGTAAACGTCTTGCGCCTCACCCTAGGTGGTAAGTCCTTGTTGTTTGGCACGCTTTTCCCACTGCTGGCGGGCGTGGCGCTGCATATCTTCTATGGTATCGCTTTCGTCCATAATCTCCAGCCCCAATAGGGTCTCCAGCACATCTTCCAGGGTCACTAGCCCCACCACCGTACCGTACTCGTCATGCACAACCGCAATTTGCTCTCGCTGGTTTACGAGCTGGTCGAGCAGGTTGGGCAAAATCTCGGTATCGTGCACACTTTGAATATCACGCTTTAGCTGTTTCAGGGTGAGTTCGTGCTGATCTTCCGCTAACCCTCGTAGTATTTCGTCTTTCAGAGCCATGCCAATAATCTGGTCCTGACTCCCTTCAAAGATAGGAATTCGGGAAAATTGCATGGGCTTATACTGATCGTAGTACTCCTGAAGGGTTTGGTTAGCATCGGCCATTACCATCACCGCCCGGGGGGTCATTACGTCGCGCACCACCAGCTTTTGGAGTCGCAGTAGGTTCTTAATGATCTTGGATTCATCTTTATCAATCGCCCCACTTTCTTCACTGGCCTGGGCCATGGCGGTTAAGTCAGCCCGGCTTAGCACCGAACGCCCTTTTTCCTTTTTCAACCGTTTGGTAATGTTTTGACTCATCCACACAAAGGGTTTCAGAAAAATTACCATCAGTCGTAATGCCCTCACCGTAAACGGGGCCAGTGTTCGCCAGTTGTTAGCTCCAATGGTTTTGGGAATTATCTCGGATAGTACCAATATGGCTAGGGTCATTACCGCCGCAATCACCGATTCCATCGAGATACTGGTAAATCCCAGACTCAACTCGGTTTCGCCGAATAGCTGACCTGCCTGGGCTCCTACCCCGATAGCCCCCACCGTATGCGCAATAGTATTGAGGGTAAGAATAGCAGATAACGGTCGGTCAATATCTTCCTGATAGGATTTAAGTAAAGACCCGGTGGTGGTGCCTTCTTGTACCTGTCGGTTCACGTAAGACGGGGTTACGCTCAAAATGACGGCCTCCAGAATAGAGCATAAAAACGAGACGGCGATGGATAGTACGAAAAAAAATATGAGTAGTCCCATAGTATTAGTTTACAAGTTTACTACCCAAATAAACTAAACTAATACCGAATGTTCCTACACTGACTGGTTTTTTTATCGCTATGGTGCTAATGTAAAGGGGTGTTAGAGTGTTTTGAGTTCAGTGTTCTGACTTATGTTCGCTCAGACTTTAATCTCAGAACTCAAAACTTTGAACTCACAAAATCTGAACTAAGACATCCTAACACTCTTTACGAAAATATTTCCTAACTTTCCGGCTTAGTACTACCGATAATAACCTATGAATCGACGACACTTTTTACAACAATCCGGTTTAACTGCTGCCGCGGTAGCCTCTTCCGCTTACCTGGTACCTCACGGAGCAATGGCGAGTCCGCAGCAACGTAAATTCACTATGAGTCTGGACCCTGGTGCTATTGGCGTGAAAGCCGATCAGCGTCAATTGCTCAACTATGCGACTGAATACGGCTTTGAGGCCATTACTCCCTATTCCGACTTCCTGGCAGATTTATCCGATACGGAACGCAGTGAACTCCTGAACGAGATGCATGAGAAAAACATCGTATGGGGCGTAGCCGGACTTCCGGTACAGTTCCGCGAAGACGAAGATCGCTTCCGCAGTGACCTGAAGGCACTACCTCGCCTGGCTGAAGGCTTACAGCAAGCCGATGTTACTCGAGTTAGTACCTGGGTTATGCCTAACCACGCCGAACTGAATTACCTCAAGAACTTTGAACAGCACGCTGAGCGCTTACGAGAAGTTGCTAAGGTATTAGCCGACCACAACTTACGCTTTGGATTGGAGTACGTAGGCCCTACCACTCTTCGGCACGCCAAGAAATACGCCTTCGTCCATACTTTGGAAGAGACTATGGCGCTAATTGATGAGATTGGACAAAAGAATATGGGGGTAGTGCTAGACAGCTTCCACTGGTACACTGCTGAGGAGGATGTAAAAGACATTTTGACGCTTACGAACGACGATGTAGTAGCCGGTGACCTGAACGATGCTCACGCCGGACGTTCAGCTATTGAGCAAATTGATGGACAGCGAGAACTACCCATGGCTACCGGTTTAATTGATGTAAAATCTTTTCTGGATGCTTTGGTACAGATTGGGTTTGACGGGCCAGTTCGGGCCGAACCATTTAACCAAGCCCTAAGGGATATGCCCGACGATAAAGCAGTTGCTACTACCGCTGAGGCAATGAAAAAAGCCTTTTCTCTGGTTAGTTGAATACCAAACTAAAAAGATTTATTGTCTGTATGGAACTTAAATACCTGCGTTTAGGTTGTTTAGTTAACAATAATTGAGTCTGCTGCTTTTTCGAGTAACCTACTCTTGTTGTAAGCAGATATTAACCATTTTTATCTAATAACGTAATTTATGAGCGCTGAAGAAAAACAATGCCAGTTTATTGAGAAAGCCATTTCCCTACTGGAGCGTAAGGGGTATGATCAAATTAAAGCCAACCATCCGGATTATGACCAACCCGGAAAATTTATTCAACAAGATACTAATGAGGAGATTGTACCGGACTTAACCGCTAAAACGCTGTTAGGTAAAGATTATTTTAAAGTAGTAGAGGGTGATAAAGATCACGAGCAGGAAGTAGTAAGTAAGTGGAAGCTGTTCTCTAACATTGCTCAGATCAAAAATGGCCAATTTTTTCTTTTAGTCCCTTACGGTAAGAAGAAATACACCAAAGAACTAATGGATCGCTACAATATCCAGGCAAATATGCTATCACTCTCTCGCTAGTAAAAGTTATTTTTACCTCTATAAGCTATCTGCCGGAAGCCGCTTCAATGCTTCCGGCATTTTTATTTTCAGGTCGCCACCGCTTGCCTTACAACTGGCATAAGCTTTGTCAGTAAGTAAGCTAACAACCCCTAACCAATGCGACCATTTCTTATTATTTTATTTGCCAATACTTTTTTGAGCATCTATCCTCTTCTGGCGCAAATTCCTGATAATTTTACCAGCCTTTGGCTTATTACTACTACCGATGGCAACGAGTATGTAGGAGAGTTAATTGAGCAGAACGACTTGGAGGTTCGATTGCTCACCAAAAACTTAGGGGAAATTACTATCCGCACCGAAGATATTGTCAGTATGGAGCCAGTAGTACCCGAAAAGATACTTCAACGCCAAAACTGGCGGAGGCACCCTCACGCATCCCGCTATTTCTTCTCCCCGAATGGCTTTAATCTTGCTGAAGGTGAAGGCTATTATCAAAACGCCTGGGTACTGCTTAATCAGGTAAGTGTGGGAGTAACCGACTTTTTTTCAATTGGAGCAGGTACCATACCCTTATTTTTGTTCGCTGGCAGTCCTACCCCAGTCTGGATTACCCCTAAATTTTCAATTCCTGTAAGTCCCGACCGGGTGAATATTGGGGTTGGGGGCTTAATAGGTGGGGTAATTGGCGGTGGGGATGGAAGCACCTTTGGTATTGCCTACGGGGTGAGCACCTTTGGTTCCCGAGATAAAAATGTAACAGTAGGACTGGGCTACGCTTTCGCCGGTGATGAATGGTCTAATGTGCCATTAATAACGGTGGGAGGTACTACCCGCATCGGCAAAAGAGCTTTTCTCCTAACCGAGAACTACTTCGCCGCTAGTGAAGGAGAGACAGTCGCTCTAATCTCAATCGGTGCCCGTTCGTTAGCTAAAACAGTTTCTTTCGATTACGGATTATTTCTTCCTGTTGCTGAAGGTGCCTTAATTGCCGTACCCTGGCTGAGCCTGACAGTACCTTTTGGACAAAGATCAATCAATAACTAACTAACCTGAATCTGCTGATATCTATACATAGGTTTGAGTAAACGCCAATACTATTTTATTTCAATATTCAACCCGTCATTGTAGATTGTAATGAAAAAAATTTGCTGATCCGATTATTGAAAAATTGCGAAATGAAGAATTTCGGTACAATGTATATCTTAGATTATTACCATAAAAATTAGTTTAGTTCAATTCTTGATATTTGCGCAATAGTATAACAACATTTGTATAAATATCATGAAGAAACTCAACAAATTAGCAATCTGGGCTACTGCGTCAATCTTGACCTTGTCAGCCTGCCAAGACGAAGCTGAGGAAATTCAGCTAGAAACAGGAGTTACCGAAATTCCAGAAACATTCAGCAGTTACTCCCCTGAAGAAAACAAAAGAAACCTGGAAGATAATGGTCTTGAGTTGGTTAGTGAGATGGAAGGCCTGAAAAGTGCTGAGGGATTAACCGCCTCTTCCCAACTAATTAGCCTGTTTGACCAAGCTCCTGCGGCTCCTGCTAATGGCCGTATGCTCAATACAGCCCGTACTTTACAATCCTACGGAAAAGGCCAGGCTAGCGTACGCGACATTTTTGCTTCACTTCGTACTGAAAGCGATGAGCCCAAGTCTATTCAGGAATTCTACAATCGTCATACCGGTACCTACACCTGGAATGCTCAGAAAGAAGATTGGGATTTTACCCGCGAAAGTGACCGAATTTTATTTAAGTTTCCTGCGAAAGAAACCAGCACCGATAATAACGCTGAATTTGTCATCAGTACTTACAAAGGTATTGAAATTGCCAACCCGATTGATGAGGAGTATCAGGGCGATCTGCCGACTGAGCTCGTAATGGCTATTAATGTAGACGGAGCCCAGGTGTTGGGATATACTTTTTCTGCTCAGTACAACCAAGAAGGAGAACCTACTAACGTAACTACCTCCCTACAAGTTAATGACTACGTATTTGCCATCAATGCTCAAAATGAGCAGGAGCAGTTGGGTGCCCGTTACGCTCTTAAAAAAGGAGATAAAACCTTAGTAGCCTTGGGAGCTGGTGCTAAAGGTATGTTCACTGCTGAGAATATTGAACTAGTAGAAAAGTCTGATGATATGAACCCGGGCGATGTAGTGACTGACGTTAACGCTTATTTTCAACTGATGAATGTCAAACTGGCTGGTAATTTCGACGTAGAAAAATTTGCTAATGGCTATGCTGAGATTTACGCTGATGAGGAGAAATCTAACGGAGATTGGAATGAAGAATTCAACAGTGATGAAGCAGTAATAGAAGAAGCGGCTTTATTAAATGAAAGCTTTAATTTAGTAGTGTTCTACGCTGATTCTAAAGAGAAAATCGCCGATACTGAAGTATATACTTACACTGATTCTTATTCTTACATGACTTACGAATATGATCCTGAAACCCAAGATCTAGTTGAGAAGGAGATCGTAGAGGAATACGTAAGCTCCGATATTCGGCTGGTTTTTGCCGATGAGTCTAAGTCAGATCTAGAAACGTACTTTGATGAGGAGTTTAGCGAGTTGATGGATGAAGTAACTGCCTTCGTTAAAGACCTAGAAGAATTAAACTAAGTAATTCTGCAAAGATGTATAAGCCGCTCTGCAGCAGAGCGGCTTTTTTATGGGGCTATCACCCGCTGGAAAGTAGCTCCGTATCCACCCCAGACACCTAAAGCATTACCCTGGATATTGGACAATACTGCATTACCCGAAGCTGCTAACGGATTGCCGGAAGCATAAAGTTCTCGTTCTAAGGTTCGCCAGTAATCAAAGTGGGCCTTATCTACCGCACCTAGCTTCACGGTTACAGTGTCACCGGTTTTAAAGTATAAATCATCGGTCCGATTGGTGAGAGAGCTAGCCCCTCGTAATAGCGAAAAAGAGAACGATTGCCCGTTAAAGTAACGGTCTCCTAGAGCGGAAAGATACACTGGAATATAGGCACTGTCCAGGGTTTTCCTCTGAGTAAAAATTCGATAATAATTTTGTTGGTTGGCATCATCGGAAAGCTGAGCCCATAAAAACTGTAGACTATCGGAGTCTGGTAGCGGTTCGAACCATAGACTATCAAAGGCCACGGGTGAGGGAATAGTTGTAGTAGCAGTATATATTTCATCCCGCAGTGAGATGGTTAACTGGTAAGTGTTACCCACCTCACCTTTTAGGCTAGTTCCCTGATAAATAAACTCAGGAAAATAATTCTTCCTTCTGCGCAAGGTGAGTACTTCTTGCTGTTCCCCGTCACTCACGGTAACTTTTGCGGTGGAAGCAATTAGGTTGCGTAGTGCAGCTGAGTCAACCTCATCAAAATACGCAGCACTTTGAGTTAAAATCACCGTGGGGTACTTGCCTTGTTCAATCCACCCTTCTACCACCAGTTTAGGAGCGTATTGTGGTAAATCTACTTCTATGTTTTTCTCACAGGCGCTCAGCACCCAAAGGCTAATTATTGTACCTATGCCGCATGTTACTAAGCTCCGGACCGAAATACGCATATAATAGTTGAATTTCGTTAGTTAAAAAGAAAACTGGTAGGTGATGGACGGAATGACCGGGAATAGTGAGATCTGACGAGCTTGCACCGATAATTCATATTCACGAATACTACCTTGCACATCAAAATAAATGAAGTAGGGGTTCAGCCGACTGTAGGTATTATACACCGAGAAAACCCAACGGGATTGGAACCTTCCCCCCTGGGTCGGGAAATAGGTAACCGATAAATCTAAACGATGATACGGAGCCAAACGGTAATTATTTCGTCCGGCATACTCATTTACAATATTTCCCTGCATCACGTATCGGGCGACGGGCAGGGTCATTGTATTTCCGGTAGAAAATACAAACACTCCCGAAAACTGCCATTTAGGACTATTCTGGTAATTGGCTAATAACGACAGATCGTGTAAGCGGTCGAACCGAGCAGGAAAAACAGTTCCCTGGTTAATCTCATCAAACCGTCGGGTAGTCCGAGATAAGGTGTACGATAGCCATCCTCGCAGTGTGCCCTGAGTTTTTCTTACGAAAAATTCTGCGCCGTACGATCGACCTTGTCCAAACAAGAAATTATCGTCAAAATTCAGGCTTTTATCATATCCGACAAGTACCCCATCCCGGTATTCCATCTGATTCTCCATGATTTTGTAATACAAGGTTACCGATCCTTCGTAGCTTTTTTTAGCTAGTTGCCGGTGGTAACTGAGGGAAAACTGGGTACTGGTTTGGGGCGCAATGTTAGTAGAACTGGGTAACCACACATCAGTGGGCAGTGAAGTAGAGGACATGGGAGCCATATGGCTATACTGAACCATTCGGTCCCAGGCAGCTTTCACAGAAGCACCTCGATGCACCTGATAACTCAGGGCGGCCCGGGGTTCCCACTGGGCGTATTGAGCAATCTGCTCTCCAGCCGAATATACCGCAGTATCCTCCACCACACCTGGTTGGGGGGAAAGATAACGCTGAAAAGGACCCAGATGCTGAAAGTAACTACCCCGTAACCCGACACTCGCTTTCCACCGCTCATTAATGATCCAAGTATCATGACCGAACATAGCTATTTCTTGAGTATGCAGGGTAGCCGCTTCCCCAAAATCTAGCTCTGTATCCAACGTAGTGGCCTGAATATTATTAGGTAAGAAGCGATGGCGCACGTACTGTGCCCCCATAGTGATAGTGTGTCGGTCAGAAGGGGTATATATCAGTTCGTACTGCCCCCCTATATCCTGCAAGCCGGAGGATAAGCGCAAACGGTAATCACTGACTTCCGCCTCGAAATCCATGTGATAACGGCTGTAATACAAGGAAGTTTCGGCTAGCCATTTCGGAGAGAAAGAGTGTTGCCAGGTTGCCGAAGCTACTCTATTGCCCCAAGAAATCTGGTTAGCAAAGGCTCCGTAGTTTGAGTACCAGAACCGGTCATCACCCCAGTAACCTTGCACCGTTAAGTAGTCCTGATCGGAAAAGCGATAATCAGCTTTCAGGTTCACATCGTGAAAGAAATAGTCTAAGCCTGAGCGAAGCGGAGATCCCTGAGGAAAAAAGGTGCGACTTAATGCATCGTAGTAGGTTCGTCGGCCGGCCACCATCACTGAGCTTTTCCCCTTCAAAATAGGAGCTTCTAGTTGAAGGTTAGCAGCAATCATTCCCACTCCCCCTCGCCCTTTGATCTTCTGCTTGTCTCCCTCTCGCGTAGTTATGTTTAGTACAGACGAAAGCCGGCCGCCGTAATTGGCCGGAATTCCGCCGCGAATGAGTTCGGCGTTATCGAGTACGCTCCCGTTAAATACCGAAAAAAATCCAAACAAGTGGCTGGGATTGTATACCGGGGCTTTGTCCAGCAAGATCAGATTTTGATCCAGCCCTCCACCCCGCACGTAAAATCCGGTATTGCCCTCCCCGGAAGTCTGCACTCCGGGCAGCCACTGAATTGTTTTGACCGGATCGACCTCACCAAACAAATACGGAAGCTCTTCAATTTCTTGCTGCTTCAGCGATATTCGCTCCACTGTCTGCATTCGCCGCTCATCCAATGACTCACTCTCAATTATTACTTCATCGGTCATGATGGCCATAGGAACCAGACCAATTCGCAAGGTGGTATCCTGCTTTAAAATCAAGGTATTGGTTAGTGGGGTATATCCCAGAAAGGAGATAATCAATTTATGCGTTTTGACCGGTAGTTGCCAGGTAAAATACCCGTTTACATCAGTGGTAGTACCCTGGGAGGTACCCGCAATAGCTATAGCCGCCCCGGGTAATGCTTCTTGGGTTGATGCATCGTAAATGTAGCCCTGCACTGTGTATTCAGTTTGAGCAAACGCATTCAATCCCGTGGTCAATAATATCCCGAAGGCTAGCCACCTAAGTACTTTTTCAATCTGCCGCATCAAGTAAAAAGCTCCCCACCTTTTTTGCGCGGCATATTAGCAAAAAGAGCAAAGGTGAAAAACAGCATCTTTCCCGATATGGTACGAGGTAATATCAACCCACCAACTGCTGTTATTGAAAAAAGAGAAAGCAATAATTCTTGCCCTACCCAACTATTTGCAGTTTTTGTGGTAAAGGCATAAAAAAGCGCAGGACTTGAGGAGTCCTACGCTTGTGTTGTACTAAAATATTAGGCTTTGTCTAAACAAGTGCCCTTTTGCCTCTTTACTTCGTATCTTTTATCAGCCATTCTATAGGGGCCATAGCAAGCGCCAGCTATACCATCAATCGGATGCGGAATATCGCCCCACCGAAGCGAATGCATACTCGTCTAGTTGTAAAATATTCGCTGGTCGGCACCCCAGTTTTCAAATTCAAAAGTATTTATTAGGCACAACCTAATACTCAATGGAGTAGCGAGTAGTGAATGGACGTCCGTCAGGGTTATTAGCGGTAAAGTTGATGCGATCAGCACCATTAAGGGAGCTTACTGGTACGTTCAACGTGGCTGTCCCGCTACTAAATGTGATGGCCCCTAAGTCTACCGGATCAGTACCTCCAACTGCGGTGGCAGTAGCGGTCTCTAACCCGGGAGCATTTACCTCAACGGTAATTTCCGTAGCACCAGTAAAATCGCCATCTTCCGGACTGAAAGTGAGCCGGGTAAACGGCTCAAAAGCTTCGGTTTTGTCAAATTCGTCATAACACCCGCTCATGGTGAATAGTGATATAGATAAAATAAGTGTGAGTATATTTTTCATTGTAATAAGCTTATGTGTATGAGTAAATAGGTTTTCAGGTGTTAAATTATTCGGTATCCCACCAGACTTGGGTTGTTATATCATCTGGCCCCTGAGCCGATAAAGCCGCCCGATAGTTGTCACCATTAAGGGACTGCACCTCTACCGGATACATAAAACGAGTAGGTACCTGATTGATTAACGCATCATTTCCGGGTTGTAAGTCAGGTACACCGGTGCGCCGCCATTCGGCCCAAGCTTCGGTACCATTAAAGAAAAGCGCAATCCATTTCTGTAAACCTATTTTCTCTAACTTCTCTTCTTCCGAACCGGTATAGGAAACTTCTGGTTGCTCAAAATAACTCTCTTCCGGCATAACGGCCTGACTAATTTCGGGAGAGATTATAGCTGAACGTGCCGCAAAATAATCAAAGGAAGCACGGATCCCGCTTAAGTAAAATTCTTCAGCGTCGCCATCAATAAAGCCCCGCTCGGCGGCTTCGGCTAAAATAAACTGTAATTCGGCGTAGGTCATAATAATACCTTGGCGAGCCACGGGTGAAGCGTTATCATCACAGACTAAGCAAGAGTACAGCAAACCCACTCGGGATACGAAATTAGATCCACCGTTAAAGATCAGAGCACTTTCATCAGCTAAACCATTCGGTACACCTACATAATCTTCAAGTTCGCCAACCAAGCCTGCATCCGAGTCGGTAATTGGTTGGGCAAAAGCGTATAGGCGGTCATCACTCAACGTTTTAAGCGTATTCTCCATCCGCTGACTAAGCCGATACTCGTCAAAAGAACCGGAACGGGTGGTATACAACGGTTGCTGGTTAGGAGCGGCGTTTAGGTAATTAAATACCGCCTGATCTTCATTGCTGGTAAAGATTGGGGCATTAGGATCATTGAGAATACTCGACATGGCCGCGGAAGGATCTACTCGACTCGACTGCCGTAGAAGCACTCGTAAACGAAGAGAGTTTGCTAGTTTTTGCCAGTTATCTAAGTTTCCACCGTACAGAATATCTCCGGTAATTGCGGTCGGATTGCTGTTCAGTATAGAGTTCGCCCGCTCTAGTTCGGCTAGTATTCCGCTGTAGATTTCCTCCTGACTATCAAATATTGGAGTGAAGTTACCCTCCGCTTTACCTTGAATAGCTTCACTGTAAGGTATATCGCCGTATAAATCGGTTAAGATTTGGTACATCCAAGATTTCATAATCAAGGCCGTAGCTACGTAGCTGTTGTCCTCTTCTTCAATCGTCAAAATGTTTTCTACATCCCGTAAGAGGTTGTAAAAATCAAACCAGGGCGAGCTTTCTGGACCCCAATCGTAGCGATCCCGTCCGGTAAACTGGATTTTAGCAACGTGCTGAGCGATTACATTGCCACTTCCCCAGGCCATACCGTCCATTTCACGTACCGCTCCGTTGATAATATTAGTTAGTAGCAAATCAGAAGTAACGCTCTCCGGTTGGTTCGGATTAGTATTCAGCTCTTCAAAATCGTCATCACACGCACTCACCCATAATAAAAGGGTACTGAAAAGTGTATATTTTAAAATCGTTCGTTTCATAAAAGTCCGTATTTTTTAGTTGCCTAAATCAAAGTTTGAAGTTGAGGTTAAAGCCGATGCTACGCGGAGTCGGATAGGCCATATTCTCCACTCCGGGGACTAAAGTACCCCCGCTCATCGACATGTTTTCGGGGTCGATATGAGGGTTTTGGGTCCAAAGTGCTAGGTTACGCCCAACGATTGATAGGTTCACATCGCGGAAAGGAGTACTACCAAACAGCGAGTTAGAGAAGGTATAGCCAAATTGAATTTCACGCAGTTTGGTGAATGAGGCATCCCAGGTGGCTGCCTCGATGTTGTTTTCCCGACGGAAGTACTGATAGTTCCAGTCCCGCGCGGGCACCACAACATCGTTGGGCCGAACGGAAGTAATATTCCCGGCTTCATCCCGACCGGTCACAATCACCCCGTTACCCACCATACCATTCTCACGACCTACTACCGTACCTTCCAGTTGGCCGGCATTACGTCCAATCCAGGTAGTTTGGGATACAATAACCCCGCCCTGACGTATGTCAAGCAGTACTCCTAGGTTAAAGCCTTTATAAGTTAAGGTATTGTAAATACCCGCCATCCAGTCAGGATTGTAGTTTCCAACCTTTTCTAAGTCGGAAGTACGTAGCGGAAAGCCAGACTCGTTGTATATGATTTCGCCGTTATGGCGTTGAAAAACGGATCCGTAAATATCGCCCATTCGCTCACCCGGCACAGCTAATATCTCCGCTCCCCGATTGCCAGCAATACGGTAGGAAGGAATACCCTCTGCTAGTTCTACTACTTCGCCTCGGTTACGGGTCCAGTTGAAATTAATATCCCACTTAAAACCATTATTCAGCTCTATGGGGGTACCACTTAGCATAACTTCTACCCCTCGGTTCCTAATCTCACCAGCATTGATCACCGTACTGCTGTAACCGGATGTTCTGTCCACATCAATTTCCAGTATCTGGTTACGGCTACTCATATTATAGTAGGTAAAATCCAAACCAATGCGTCCTTCAAAGAAGCGTAAGTCGGTACCAATCTCAAAGGAAGAGACAATTTCCGGCTTCAACTCAGGGTTGCGAATGACGGAAGATTCCGTAACGCGTTGGAAATTATCAAAGGCGGGTAAGTAATTATATACATTGGTAAGTTGGTAAGGATCAGTATCGTTACCTACCTGCGCCCAACCCGCTCGAAGTTTAGCAAAAGCGATGAAGGATGGCAGTTCTACGATATCGCTGACCACCGCACTAGCCGAGACGGAAGGATAAAAGTACGAATTGTTACCGGCAGGTAGTGTACTTGACCAATCGTTGCGGGCAGTGAGATCTAAGAACAGTACGTTTTGATAACCGATTCGGGCTAAGCCGTACAAGCTATTGATCCGCTTACGATTTGTAAACTCTTGGGCTTGCAAATCAACCCGGGAGTTTCCAAAGTTGTAGATTTCGGGGATAGAAAGCTGAGGGGCTACGAGTTCGTTGTACTCGTAGGTCTGATCCATTCGGTTTCCTCCGAAGGAAACTCCAATATCCCAGTTCTCATCAAATGTTTTATTATACGATAGTAAGAAGTCGGTATTTCGCTCTTCAAAGAAGATATTATCCTCCCGGTACATACCGAACGGAAACCGCTGAGTACTAAAAGCTCGCTTCCGGTCACGTAACTCCCGGTAGAAATCCGTTCCCGAACGTACCATCAGACTTAATTCATCAGTGAAATCGTAGGTTAAGGAGATATTTCCCAATATCCGATCCTTAGCTTGCCCGTTGGTATTTTCGTACATGGTAAAGTACGGATTATCGTGGTAGTTGTAATTATAATTAAACTGCTGTCTACCTTCTAATCCCGGCTGCCAGTAGTTGCGCAGGTTACCGGTATTGATTTGCCGACCGTACCAAACCCAGAGGTACATAATACTTTCGGTGCCGTAGCTGATAGAAGGTCGGTTATCACTACGGGTGCGGATGTAATTGACCATCGCGTTGGCCTTCAGTTTATCGGTCAGGTTATAGTTACCACTAAATAGCATCGTATTTCTTCGCTGATCGGTATTGGGCAGCATACCGGTTTGATCTAGATTCGTGTAAGACAGTCGGAAGCTACCGTCTTCATTACCACCCGATAGGGCAATGTTATTAGTTAGGGTAACGCCCGTTTCAAAAAAATCGCTGACATTATCAGGATACGACTGCCAGGGGGTAGGAGTAATGGTACTTCCGTCAGGAGCTACGGCAATATCTCCGGCTCTAAACCCCGGTACATCCCGAGGAGAATCAAACTGGGGGATAGGCTGTCCATCCATGCGAGGGCCCCAGCTTTCGTCTACCCCATCGGCAATACCCGCCCCGGAGCCGTCCACAAAAGCAAACTGCCCTCGGTTACCTTGCCCGTAAACATCTTGCCAGTCGGGTAGGCGTAGCGGAGTTTCAAAGGTAGCGGTAGAGTTCACGCTAATTCCCGAACCTCTCGTTCCCTTACCCGACTTAGTAGTGATGATGATTACCCCATTGGCCGCCCTCGAACCGTACAAAGCTGCGGCATTAGGGCCTTTTAGCACACTGATGGATTCTACATCATCCGGGTTAATTTCGGCAGCGCCATTGCCATAATCTGTCTCCAAGTTTCCTGAGCCGGAAGAGCCTACCACATTATTGTTTATAGGCACACCATCCACAATAAATAACGGCTGATTCTTATTGATATCCAGCGAAGACTCGCCCCGAATAGTAATTCGGGAAGAACCACCTAAGGTGGTCGAGGAGCCAGTAACATTCACCCCCGCAACGCGTCCGGATAATGAATTCACTAGATTAGTCTCTCGAGCTTGAGTGATAGATTCTCCCTGAATCTCCTGTACCGCATATCCTAGGGCTTTCGCTTCTCGCTCTACACCTAAAGCCGTTACTACTACCTCACCCAGTTGCTGAGCGTCTACCGCCAGATTAACATCAATGATAGAACGAGTGCCTATGGGAACTTCCTGGGTTTCGTAGCCTACGTAAGAGAACATTAAAGCATCAGCGTTTTCCGAAACGTTTAGTCGGTATTGGCCTTCAATATCGGTGATGGTACCTTGACCGGTACCCTTCACCAGCACGTTTACGCCCGGAATAGGCTCGGTATTTTCGTCAACTACTTTCCCCTCGATCACCCGGGTTTGAGCTTGGGCTACCGAGAGGGATAGCAGACACAACAAAACGCAACTGAGCGCGTTCTGGAAAAAATAATTCCTGCTGCAGTGAGCAGAAACCATGAGTAAATTGTTTCTCATCATAGTAAAAGGTTTGTGGTAATAAGACATAAAAAGGCCGCTGACTAAGCGTTTTACTTAGCAGTTGTATGATTAGTGTTAGCGCGCTAGTGTACGTGAGTTCTTTTAGGGGAACCGTAGGGTGGCCGCCCGGAACGGTTCCTTTTTTTATTTCATGGGCAACTAATTTGCAGAACAAATGTATTGCATAAGCATGAAGTACCGATGATTGTACTGTTAATTATCGGTTATCTTAATGTTACTAAAAGATAATATTGGCTCAGTGAACCGCTTTTGATACAAATTCTAGTGCGTACTTCCCGCTAAGTACCTCTTCGGCTAGCCCGAACGATAAGCTCATTCCTGCTCCGCTTAAGGCATTCACAATGGTTACCTCATCAGTCGGTTGTAGTACCACTTCGGTAGCTCCGGGAAGCTTGGCGTAGATGCCGTGCCAGCGTTCTGCAATCTCCAGCCGAGGCACTTCGGCAAAGGTTCCTAAGTAGTTTAGTATCAGGGCATCAATCTCTTCACGATCAAAGGGCTCCAGGGTGCGCCCATACTCGTGAGAGTCGCCGATCACCAGTTCGCCTCGATGATTTTGGGCTAGCATCACGTGAATGCCCCACTCTTTGAACCGCGGTTGCTCCTCATCGTACCGTCGACTGAGTGCATCTATTGAAGGGCAATCCTGAAAAGCCGTATAATGCCGAAGGGTTAGCCCACCGCAGAGTGTAGGACCTAGTTGCCAGCCACCGGGTTGGGGTATCGTCCGCATCATTTGCAGCTTGCATTTGGTGATGGGTGCCTGCTGAAACTCCTGCGGATAGAGCGTTTCAAAGTCAGCCCCGCTGCATACATAAATACGCTCGGCCTGATAGGTTGATGAGCCTACCCTCAGCGTATTTCCTTCTATCGCCTGCACTACCGAGCCAAAGTGGAACTGAACCCCGTAGGCATCAAACAAGTAATCCGGCAGCTTACGAATAGCCTCCCGGGGGTCTACCGTACATTCGGTAGCACTGAACAACCCGCCCCGTAAACCCGAGGCCTTCACCGCCGGACTTTTCCCCAATACTTCTTCTGCCGAAAGCCACTGACACTGATATTCATCACTTGCCTGATCCAGAAACTCTTCAATAACTTTCTGTTCATCAGCGTGATAGGCCAGGTGTAGCGAGCCGTTCTCTTTAATGCCGAAACCCGCCTTGTCCGCCAGCTCCCGCCAGGTGGCCTGACTACGCAACGCTCGTTGAATCAGCCGACCCGAAGGCTGTCCAATAGGCCAAATCAGCCCAAAATTACGAATAGATGCCCCTACCGCCCGTTCGTTCCGATCAAACACCCGCACCGACTTCCCTTGCTTCGCCGCTTGATAGGCAATAGCCAACCCCACAATACCTGCTCCCACCACGGCCACATCGGTGGAGGGTGGAGGGTCAAGGGTTGAAGGGGTAGAGTGAAATGTGGTTGATTTATTCTTCATTGTTTTTAGTGATAATTACTTTGTACTATAGTCATACCTTTCACCCTTTACCATCTACCTTCTACCCTTTACCATCTACCTTCTACCCTTTACCAGCCCTTCGCCGTCAAAAGCTTCAAGAACCGGTTGGCCGATCCAGCATTCGGGAGGGGTGAGGCCGAGGGCATAGGCGATGGTAGCGGCAGTATCGTAGGTTTCAATAGACTGGGTAATAGCGTGCCCACTGCGTACTCCGGGCCCAGCAGCTATCCAGGGAATAGTACGTTCTTCGTGAGTATCCCCGCCGTGACGGGTACCTATACCTCCGTGGTCGGAAGTCACGAGAATCAAGGTGCTTTTAACCGTGCCCGATTGATGAACAGCCCGGAAAATGTCGCCAATCAGCCGATCCGCTTTTTCCACCGCAAGTATGTATTCTTCTGATCCCCACTCGTGGGAATGACCAGCATGGTCTACGTGGTCGAGGTGGACAAACATGAACTCGGGCTTATTGTCAATCCAGTACTCGGCGGCGGCCCGGGCGGTAAGGTCTTCTCCCCGGGTATCAGCCCGTATGGTGGCTACTCCGGGTTCTATCAATCGGCCAAAGCCGCTCCAGTCGTAGAAGCAGGCCAGGTTGGCATCGGGGTGCTGCTCACGGGCTATGCGGAAAATGGTGGGCCAGTGCTTGCCCTTCTCTCCGTTGCAGAGGATGGTATCGGCTACATCCCGGAGCTCCCAGGCGTTGCTGGTAACGGTATGCTCAGCCGGGGAAGCCCCCATAATCATGGATGCCCAGTTGGGACTGCTGCTGGAAGGCATCACGGCTCGAGCCTGCATGGAATAGGCTCCCACTTCCATCAGAGAATCTAAGTTAGGGGTAGCCGCCTGCTCAATCCCGAAGGGGGCTAGCCCATCAACCCCGATGATTAGCACCCGCTCAATCCCGGAGGGGCGTTGAGCAACGGAGAAATTAACGAGCGCAAAGGACAGTATTAATGAGAATGAAAACCGAAGAAAAGCACAGAGAGTTAGTGAAGGCAGCATAGATAGCAGTTATGAGAGTTAAGAATAGAACCTGGTACGAAACGCTTCTTATCAACCCTTCTTCCGCTACGAAGATAAGGTAGTAAGCTAAGGCTACCTAAGCAAGTGATGTTAGGAAATTGTTACTAATAACCCCCTCTGGAAGTGCTTCAACTCAGGCTTCCGTCAGGAAAAAGGTAACTCGGCCGTAGTGAAACAGGCTTTCAGCGGCCAAAAACACCTCATTTCACTCCGGAAACGGGCTATTTTTGGTCATTTACGGGTAAGTTCACCCCGGCAATAGAACATATTTGGCCAAAGACTGCCTGATGCCACCCTTCCGTTTTATACCCGGCTTCTTCCTGACGCTTTATTTCCGGTGTTTTAAGTATTCCACCCCGCTCCTTACCCACGTAAGGTTTCTTGATCGGCCAGATTTTATATAGGAAGTGCTTTGATTTACTTTGCCCAACTTAAACCAAGTTAGCATGATGAGAATCTCTAAGTTAAGCCAGCAGGAATTATTAGTACAGGTAGATATTGCGGTACAAGCGGCACTTACCGTACCCGAACTTACCCAGGCGTTTCAGTTGGGAGGCGTTGATAATGAAAAAGTTAAAGTAGGTTTAACGTTGGCAGAAGAAGTAACAATGTGGCAAGATCGCCAGACGGCCACCGCTAATACCGTACGTAATGCTCAACGAGCGTATCGGGCAGCAAAGGAGACCATCAATGCGCTGTATTTTCGCCATCTGGAGGTGGCTCGCTTTCTGTACCGCGATGATGAAGATATGCAGTACACGCTGCACCTGTTAGGGCCCCGACAGACCCGTTATGCCGCCTGGTTTGAGCAGGTACGAGCCTTCTATACCCACGTAGACTCTAAAGCCCTGGAAACCCTGAGAGTATCGGCCAAGGAGGTAAACGAGGTAAAGAAACTGTTAGATAAGTTAGCCGAACTGCAGGTGCTGCGCAACGATGCCCGCCGGATGGCCCAGCAAACTACCCGCTCCAAGCAACTGGCCGTAAACGACCTGCGCAACTGGTTCCGCCGTTTCATCAACGCCGCCAAATTCGTTTGCCAGGATGATCCTCAAATGCTAGAGTCAATGGGCATTGTGGTGGTTTCTAGCTAGAAGTGATAGCCCGCGATACAAAAGCGCGCTATCTTAAGGGAAGAAAAACTGGGAAAGGTCATTAGTACAAGACAATGGCAAGAAGAAGTACTATAAGCCAGAGGAGATTAAGAAAGCCCATCAGAAAAACCGATGGAGTAATCTAGATTTTTTATGCTGGGGCATGAGCATCTCTACGTCTCACTGGAATTTTGACTTCTACCACCAGCATACCGGAGAGGTCTGCGACTACGCCGCAATGAAAGCCGAAATGCTATTGGGAATATCGGTGGGTAAAGGTTTATCTATGGTCGAGCTTACTGACCAGAGTATGGATGCTTCCTGGATAGATCTGGAAGAAGTATTTGGTGGAGTGCTGGAAGGTATTAGTGAGTTTTTCTGCGGAATTCTGGAAGGCTGGTAGCTCCATCATTATTGATCAAACATACATAAAACCGTGTTTACTATGAATAAATCTCTGTTCAGTATCGCCCTAGTAATCGTATTTCTAGCTCAAGTAGGTTGCCGGACTACCCACGTGCATAAAGCTCCCCCTGGCCAAGTGAAGAAAGTGGCCGGCACTAAATCAGCTAAGCCGTTCGCTCCCGGGCAATTGAAAAAAGCAACTGGCTCGCAGTCTGCGAAACCTTTTGCCCCCGGGCAGCAAGGCAAAGGCAAAGGAAAGAAAAAGAAAAATCAGTAGTCCTAGGCTGCTGATATAGTGCAACTTGATTAAGTTCCTAGAGTATAAGTATGACATCACTGAGGCAACGGTATTTTATGTCGACCAAAACTTTTCAGCTGGAGGAAAATAAAATCCTGATTAAGGAACAGTCGGTGTTCGACGAGCAGGAGTGGGAAGCCCGCTATAATGAAGTAGGGCTTGACCTGATCAAAATCAAATCCAGAGAAGGTATTGGTAACGCGGTATTGTTTGGTGGACTGCTGATTGTCTCATCTCATATGACATTTAACGCTTTTACTGATGGCACTGACCTGAAGCTAGCTTTTTTGTTTCTGTTTTTCTGCTTTATGTGGGCCACGGTTTTCTGGTGGAGTATCCAGAAGTACTTTGCTGCTTATTTTATTCTGAACGGTGGAGCCAAAACCCTAACATTTTTCATTAATAGTCCCGATGAACACACTGTTCGCAGCTTTATCGACATCATCAGAGCCAAGGCTAAGGATAAACTCATCGGTGAACTCACCACTTTTGATCCGGACATGACCTTTGATCAACAGTTAGCCAATCTAAAATACTTAAAGAAAATTGAAGTCCTTGAACAGACTGACTATGAGGGAATCAGAGAAGAACTTAGAGAACGCCATCTACTAAAATAATAATTCAACTCATCATGGAATACCCTTCACTTGTGAGAAGAATACAAGCCGTAGTTATTGATTTTGTGCTTATTCTGAGTCTGTTTATATTCGCCAGTCTGCTTTTCGATGCAATAGGTGGGGTTGCGAATCAGATAAGAATTGGTGTAATGGTTTTTTGCTTCGTTTTATACGAACCCTTGTTTGTTTCCCTCATGGGTGGCACCTTGGGACACTACCTACTAGGTTTGAGAGTCAAGCAGCACGAAGATCCCAATCAGAAAATTTCGTTCTTTTCAGCACTGGGTAGAATTATCATTAAAGCTGCCCTAGGCTGGATTTCGTTTCTGACGGTAAGTTCTAATTCGGAGAAACGGGCAATACATGACATCGTCAGCGGATCAGTAGTCCGCCTAAAGTACTATGGAGGGAAAGACTCCTACTGTCCCTACCCCCTTAACTTTTCGGCGGTAATGGGCAACTCGCGGATACGCTTACCACAAGCCCGGTAAACAGCATTGGCGATGGCGGCTCCCGATGGGCTTTGGGCTGCTTCGCCCCCACCCAACGCCGGTTCATTCGGACGATCAATGATGGCCACTTCTACTTCCGGAGTGTCTAGGAAGCGAAGGATAGGATAGCTATCCCAATTCAGGCTGATCACGTGTTGGTTATTGAACAACACGTTCTCCTTAAGTGTCCAACTAGCCGCCTGAATCATCCCCCCTTCAGTCTGGTTCTTCAATCCATCAGGATTGATTACCTCACCAGCATCAATTACCCCCCACATTTTTATCAGCTTAATTTGATTAGTTTGAGGAGCCACTTCTACTTTGGCCGCTATAGCACAATAAGATGCCGTATTTTTGTAGCGGGAAAAAGCGTAGCCTATTCCCGCATGCTCTTCCACCTCTACATTTCGGGTCATTTCGGCCAACTTGTTCATTACCGCAGTAGCCCGTGGGTCTTCCGAGTGCATCAGCCGAAATTCCAAGCGCTCCTTTCCGGCTCGCTCGGCCAGTTCATCCATAAAAGATTCAATCGCAAAGATATTGGCGTAAGCCCCCAGGCTTCGTAAGGAGGAAACGCGCAAGGGGCCTTCAAAGAAATGAGCGTCAATTGACAACTGAGGGATAGTGTAGTAGGGATCAGCATTGCGGTAGCCACCACCGCTATAGCCGTAAGAAGTCAGCGGATGCGAGTCTTCCAGATAGTGGGCGGGCATCAGGTTACCCGGATCACCGCCGGGACGGGTACTGTGAGAATCGGACCAAAGCTCCGTGTACCATTCCTTGATGCGTCCACTATCATCCAGGTTAGCTTGGGTTTCAATGATCATGGCCGAACCAAAGGGCTCCCAGCCGTGCTCCTCTTCCCGCGACCACTGCACCCGGATATGCTTACCCGGATAGGCCATCGCCATCAGCGCGGCATCGGTGGCAGCATCATCAGCGCCATTGTGGCCGTAGCAGCCGGAACCCGGCACTGCCTTGATATGAATTTTCTCAATGGGTAAGCCCACGACTTTCGGCAGAGCTTCTCGCAAAGGATAGATTCCTTGGCTATGGGACCATACATGCAGTTGGTCTTTATCGTATAGGGCTATGGCACAAGAAGGGCCAATACTTCCGTGCATGATGTAAGGCTTGAAGTATTGCGCCTTTACGGTATTCTCTTTAGCCGTAAAATTAGCTTCTTGTACTTTCTGAGAATTTGCCGGCAAAGTTTTCAAATACTCCACCAAGGGCTGCTCATCCGGTAAATCCTTATTTGCTGACCATTTAGCATTTCCCCGAAGAAAGCGCTGGGCCTGTTCGGCCTCATATTCATCTTCGGTAATCACTCCTAAGAAGCTGCCATTGCGAACTACCTTAAGTACTCCCGGCACCTTCTGTTTTAAGGCCGCTTCGTCGTAGCCTTGCAGAGTCGCCCGGTAAGCGGGTGGCCGCACTGCCCGGGCGTGCAGCATCCCCGGAAAGCGTAAATCCTGAATATAGTACGCTTCTCCGCGCACCATTTGGCTAATTTCTGGTCGGGGTACCGGAGTACCTACCCATTGGTGGTCCTTTTTAGGCTTTAATTTTACTGAAGCAGGGACTTCCTCCGTAAGTTGTTCACCACCTAGTATTTCTTTGATCGTCAGTTGTTGTCCGTTAGAAGCAGTTACTATTCCATCTTTCAGCGTAAGTGTAGCGGTGGCTACTTCCAGTTTTTTCGCTGCCCGGTCCAATAGCAGTGCTCGAGCATGGGCAGCGGCGTAACGTACGGACATTGCACTGTTGATAATGGAACCGCTACCCGCCGTATAACCTTCGTCGGGAGTAACTCCGGTTTCGGCAATATGTACCTCTACTAAAGAAGGGTCAGTATTCAGTTCTTCTCCTGCTACTTGAGCTACCGCGGTACTAATACCCTGCCCCAATTCAATCTTGCCAGTAAAAATCTTGATTCGTCCGTCTTCCAGCACCTGTAGCCAGGCATTCACATTTGGGTGGCGCGCCAGGCTCCGCGGTAATTCAGCATTAGAAGTTTCGGGTTGTTCGGCCGCGAGTCCGCAGCCACTAAACAGTGTGAATGCTACAGTCAGTCCGCCACTATCTTTCAAAAATTTACGTCGGGTATAGGTCGATTTCATAGCCAGAGAATCAAGGGTTTATGGTTTCGGCAGCAACACGAACCGCCCGGATAACGCGATCGTGGGTGCCGCAACGGCAGAGCACCGGTTGCAAACTTTCCCGAATAGTGCTTTCTTCCGGTTGAGGGTTTTCTTTTAATAATGCTACCGCTGCGATGATCATTCCGTTGAGGCAGTACCCACACTGGGCAGTTTGCTCCTGCTCAAAAGCCTGTTGCACCGGATGTAAGCTCCCATCATCCTGAATAAGACCTTTTAGCGTAGTAATTTCTTTATCCGCAACCGCCGATACCGGAATTCGGCAAGTAGGTGCAGCCTCACCGTCGAGCAAGACTAAACAAGCTCCACACTGCTGTAGTCCGCAGCCGTACTTAGGTCCATTCAACTCCAACTGATTACGAAGCACATACAACAATGGAGTAGCCGGATCGGCCTCTATCGTGTGCTGTCGTCCATTGACCTTGATTGATATTTCTTGTTTCACTTCGTTATTAATTGATTCCTGATAAATTATGGATTTGATAGCTAAATAACAATGCCTCATGATAATCTAGCGAGGGCTACGCGTTCTGTCTACCAACTCAGATTCTTAAAGGTCTATTAGCTTATATATTTCTATTTGCCATTACGTAGAATATTCTGTTTCTTTCTAAGAAATTAGATTATTTTACCTATGAAATTGCTTCTTACCTTACTTTTTTTGTCACCTACTTTTTTACTCGCCCAGGATCGGTTGACTGGTGAGCAATTTGCTACCCGCTCCGAAGTAATCGCCCAGAACGGAATGGCAGCTACCAGTCAGCCCTTGGCTACCCAGACAGCGATCTACATTCTGCGGCAGGGTGGCAACGCCATTGATGCGGCCATTGCTGCTAATGCGGTTCTCGGGCTTACAGAACCAACCGGAAACGGCATTGGTGGAGATTTATTTGCCATCGTTTGGAGTGCCGAAAGTGAAGAACTGTTAGGACTCAACGCTAGCGGACGTTCACCCTACGACCTATCATTAGAATACTTTGAAGAAAACGGGCACGAGGAGGTTCCCTACCGGGGAGCATTATCGGTCAGTGTACCCGGCTGCGTGAGCGGGTGGTTTGCCCTGCACGAAAAGATGGGTAGCTTACCGATGACCACTATTCTACAACCCGCCATCGACTACGCCCGCAACGGCTTTCCCCTCACCGAAGTAATTGCCTCGGGCTGGAAAGGGAACGCCCGCGTGCTACAAAAGTATGAAGGCTTTTCCGATATTTTCATGCCCGACGGCCGAACCCCCGAAAAAGGGGAAATCTTTAAGAATCCGGGACTGGCCAATACGTTGGAAAAGATCGCTAATGAAGGGCAAGACGCGTTTTACAAAGGCGAAATTGCCAAGACGATCGCCGACTACATTAAGAAGCAGGGTGGATTTCTGTCTACCAAAGACCTAGCCGATCATACTGCGGACTGGGTGGAGCCGGTATCTACCAACTACCGGGGTTACGAAGTGTACGAACTACCGCCCAACGGTCAGGGTACTGCCGTACTGCAAATGCTCAACATTCTGGAGGGTTACGATCTGGCCAGCATGGGTTTCGGTAGCGCCGAGTACATCCACCATCTGGTAGAAGCCAAAAAGCTGGCTTACGAAGATCGGGCTAAGTACTACGCTGATCCCGACTTCGTACAGATTCCGATGGACCGTTTGATTTCTAAAGAATACGCGCAGGCTCGCGCCGAACTGATTGACCCCGACCGGGCCGGCGACGAATATCCGGCGGGCGAACTAGAGCAGGGCAATACCATTTACATGACCGTAGCCGACGGAGATGGCAACATGATCTCCCTAATTCAGAGTAACTACTCCGGTATGGGTTCCGGAATGACTCCTCCCGGCTTAGGATTTATTCTGCAAAACCGGGGGGCATTGTTTAGTCTGGAAGAAGGCCATAATAACGTGTATGAACCTCACAAACGTCCATTCCACACCATTATCCCGGCTTTTGTTACTAAAGACGGCAAGCCTTACCTAAGCTTTGGGCTAATGGGCGGAGCCATGCAGCCTCAGGGCCACGTGCAGGTACTGGTCAATATGATTGATTTTGGGATGAACGTACAGGAGGCCGGAGATGCTCCCCGGATCAATCACGCCAGCGACTCTCAGCCTACGGGCGGTAAAATGACCGATGGGGGCATACTCCGAATGGAAACTGGTTTTTCTTCGGAAACCATTCAGGAGCTGATGCGAAAGCGGCATACCATTCAGTTTGCCCGCGGCGTGTACGGCGGTTACCAGGCCATCAAGTACGATGCCGAAAACGATGTCTACATCGGCGCATCCGAGTCTAGAAAAGACGGTCAGGCGGCCGGGTACTAAGCCATGATGAACCGACGCACCTTTCTTGAACGTAGTTATCAGGCTGGCCTGGCATCCTTTGCACTACCTCTTGCCCCTACCTGGGATTCCAAGAGCGACCTGACCATCCAAAAGATTGAATCCTTTACCAATGACTATACGACCATTGTGAAGGTTACGGCCAGCGATGGTTCAATAGGCTTCGGGCAAACAGCTCCCTACAACAATAATATCACCACTCAGGTGCTGCACCAGATGGTGGCGCATCACTTCTTGGGAAAAGATCCTTATCAAGCAACTGCGTTGGCCGACCGGGCTATCGAGATAAACTATAAGTACCCCTGGTCTTTCGTTTCCCGGGCGGTAGCGGGAGTAGAAACGGCACTCTGGGATTTGCGCGGTCAGGTGGAGCAGAAAGGGGTAGTTGATTTGCTGGGCGGCCATCGTGATCCCATCAGGGTATACGGTTCCAGTATGCGACGGGATATTACTCCCCAAAAAGAGGCTCAACGGATGGCCCGCTTACAGGACGAACAGGGTTTCACCGCGTTTAAAATTCGCGTGGGTAAGCCGGTAGGACATAACGAAGACCAGTGGCCGGGACGTACGGAAGAGATTATACCCACCGTGCGTAAGCAAGTGGATAGTTCTACCGAATTGCTAGCTGATGCCAATAGTTGCTACACCGCTGATAAAGCTATTGAAGTGGGTAAGCAGCTGCAGGAGCATAATTACTACTTCTTCGAGGAGCCCTGTCCCTTCTGGGAGCTGGAGTGGACCGCTGAGGTAAACGATGCTCTGAGTATGCACGTAGCCGGAGGGGAACAGGATAACGATCCGGCCCAGTGGCAACGGATGCTGAGAATGAACGCAGTGGATATTGCCCAGCCGGATATCTGCTATCTGGGTGGAGTCAGCCGGGCGAAGCGCGTAGCCGAAATGGCAAAGGCAGCGGGTAAAACCTGCGTACCCCACTCGGCCAATCACTCTATGCTTTTGCTGTTTACCATGCACCTGTACAATGCCATTGATAATCCCGCTCCCTTTCTGGAATATTCTATTGAAGATATTCTGGGGCAGGATTGGTTTCTCAATATGTACGAGCCAACCATTAAAGTAGAAGATGGAAAAATTCGTGTTCCGGATGGACCGGGCTGGGGGATTAGGGTGCGTACTGACTGGCTGGAAAACGCTGATTACCAGGTTAGTGAGCAAAGTTAAACTAATGGTGCTTTCTTTGCTGGCCTACAGATTTGATGCGTAATAGTAAATTTTCATTTCAACAAAAAAAACCGAACTGAATCCAGTCCGGCCTTTCTAAAGCAACTTATCTAATGAAGAGACTAATTGGCGGTTAAGGTTGGATTATGCGGGGCGAAGATACCGTCGGGGTTTTCTTTCACCGTCCAGACGTGTAATTGCCACTGCGCCATTTCTTCCCGAAAATGCCACTCATCCAGGTCGCCGGTGAACCCTTCGGGCGGAGTGCCCGGATTGCTGGGGTCATCTACCAGAATTGAGTATTCTACTCCCAGAAACTCCATATTGCCGTTGGCGTCTGGCGCATAGAGTAGAATCTCGGGCTTTTCCAGTTCAAATTTGTCATCTACCCGAGCCGGGTTCAGGTAATGGTGACCCATTTGGGGTACGTAACCCGACACGTCAATAAACCCTTCAGCATCGGCTTTACTGAAGTCTTGGTACTGGGTAGTAGCTGCTTTCACCTGATCGACTTCCTGCTCCCAGATGGGCTGGTTTAAGCCGTCTTCCTCCTCACTGCATCCCAAGCCGGCAAATGCGAGCATCGTGATGAATAGTAGTGTAAAATAGTTGTTAGTGTTGGTTTTCATGATTGTTTGATTTTGCTGATTGAAATTATTTTTAGGCTTCTATCTCCTGAAATTTGATATCATATTGATGGGCTACGGTCATAACCTGCTCAATGGTCTCGTGAGAAACCGAATTCTTTTGTGCTTGATCCTCGGCAGCCGGAACCCCAACGGTCTTAAAGAAATCCATAAACCCTTGGGGGCTATGAATATTGACCATCTTACAAGGTTCATTGCTGGCGTTACGGTAGGTGTGATTACTTCCCGGAGGAATATTTACCGATGCTCCAGCTTTGAGAACCTGGCTTTCACCATTCAGTAAGAATTCTACCTCACCCTCGGTAACCAGAAAGAACTCGGTATACTTCTGATGCACATGTGGGGGTGGGCCCGGAGTATGGGGTGGGGTTTCAATCTCTACCAAGTCGTAGTCTCCGGTGGTAATAGCTGCCGTAACTTTGTGACCTAATACCCAAAATGTGTTGTGCGTTTTCATAATTGTTCTGTTTTTGTTTTCAGCAAAAGTAGGTTATGAAAGGGCGCAGTCGATAACGCTGACAGAGCAAACACTGACATATTTAGCTCATTATCAGCACAATGCAACAATTGTGGTAGGGTTTGCGACAAATGTGTTATTTTGAAAAGCCGAACTTCTGCAACTTAGAAATGAATAGTTCACCATCCGCACAAAAGATGAGTCACCGACTTATGATCCGCCCTGCTCTGTTGCTTGCATTAGTTGCCTTTACCGCTCAAGTTGCCTACTGTCAATCAGTATATCAGGTAGATTCGCAGTACCCGGTGCATCCTCTCACCCATAAGCTAGCCATTATCGCCGACCCGGATGCATCACTTAATCCTCAACAGATTTTATCGGATACTTCATTGCAGTTCTCCTCGCGGAATGATTTTTCCCGATACTTACACCCGGATACAACCTATTGGGCAAAAATGACTTTGCAAACTCCGGATAGTTTATCGGACTGGACCCTGCATTTTGAGGACAAAAAATTTGGACTTCCGGCCTGGGGATTGAGCAACGGCAGAGTTGATGTTTACGCCTATACTGACAATGAGCTGCTGTTTCACCGAAAAACCGGGGCCGATTACACCCGACAGGAACGAGACATTGGAGAAAAATGGATGGTGAACCGAGTAAATGTGGGCGACCTTCCCCTTAACAGACCAATAGATTTGATTGTAAGAGTAGAAGGCAACAGCTTCGGCTATCCGCCTTTTTTTCAACTCAGTCTGCGCGACCCCGAGCATCAGCACTACCACCCGCTGTTTGAATTCAACACCTCCTTCAACATCTTCATGTTTGGAGTTACTTTCATCATCTTTCTCTACCATCTGCTTCAGTTTATCTATCTGAAACAGCGGGTCTTCTTCTGGTTTTCGGTTTGGCTCTTGTTCTGTATGCTCATTCAGGCCATGACTGTTGGCTTATTATTGGGAAGTATTTCCAACTTCAAGTTTCCGGTATGGATGATTATTGCTAACGGAATATTCTACACGTTTTGGTTCTTTGGCCGTTCATTTATCAATTCCAAGCAGAAGTTTCCGGTACTGGATAAATTTATTTTAGCCCTGGCGATCATCGTATGCGTTGAAATAATCGGCACGGTTCTGTACATTATTTTATTTGACGTCAATCCGATTATGATCAGGATTGGCGTTCATTATCGATTGGTGGTTGGGTATTCCATTGCCTCGTTAGCACTTTCAATCATACTCACCTTAAAGAAAGATCCTTTCGCCCGTTATTTTGGGTTTGGGGCTATTATCATCTCATTGGCTTTCTTCATAGGTGGATTATGGACCGAAGGGATCATTATTCCTCCGGTAGACCCCTATGCCTGGGGAATATTCCTGCAAATCATCATCTATTCATTCGGGATTGCCTACCGGCAACAACGCCTTACCCAGCAAGCTTACGAAGAAAAGTTAGTCGCTGAACGTTCCGTAGCCGAAATGGAGCGAATACAGGAAATCGACGAGATCAAAACTCGCTTCTTTGCCAATATCAGCCATGAATTCAGAACTCCTCTTACACTTATTGCTGGCCCGTTGGCCGATGTAGCCAAAGAAAGTGGTCAGCGCAGCGAAGCCCCTTACTCTGTCACCCTCAGCCAAAAGCATTATTCATTGATTCAGAAGAATACCCAACGACTCCAGACCCTGGTTGACCAGCTATTAGACTTATCAAAAATCGAGAACGGAAAAATTAGTCTTACACTTATACAAGGTGAGATCATCAAGTTTCTCCGTTCGCTAGTATTTTCCTTCGAGAGCCTGGCGGAGCGAAAGAATATTACTTTATCCACCGACTTTCCTAATGAAGCTCCTGATGCTTTTTACGACAAAGATAAACTAGAGAAAATAGTAACCAACCTGCTTTCCAACGCCTTTAAGTATACCCCCAGCGGAGGAACCGTTCACGTTCAATTAGGACACGACCAAAAGTATCTGTTCATTGAAATTTCAGATACCGGAGAAGGTATCGAGCCAGAAGATATTCACCGAATCTTTGAACGCTTTTATCGTGTTGAAGGCTCAGAGGAAAGGGGTTCAGGCATTGGTTTAGCTCTCACCAAAGAACTGATTGATTTGCACCGGGGGCAAATAGAAGTGAGCAGCCACCGAGGAGCAGGCACTACGTTTTATATCAAATTACCCATCACGCTGGCCGGTTTACCTAAATCTATTTCCTTAGGTAACTTTGAAAACGGACACGAGAAGCATTTAACACCACGCATAGTTTCTGAAGATATTGATTTGGCTACTACCGCAAATGGTTCTGCAGTGGTAGCGCGGGAACAACCGCTGATTTTGGTGGTGGAAGACAATAGCGATTTGCAAGAGTACATTTCTGATATACTAACTCCCTTTCACCGGATAATTACGGCTAGTAACGGTTTACAGGGAGAACGAATGGCTTTCGAGCACATTCCGGATGTAGTCATCACTGACGTAATGATGCCCAAAAAAGATGGTTACGAGCTATGCAATTCTCTGAAAAAAAACACCAAAACCAGCCATATTCCCATCGTAATGCTTACCGCTAAAGCCGGAAAAACCAATAAACTGGAAGGGCTTACGCAGGGAGCCGACGTCTATCTTACCAAACCTTTTGATGCTGAAGAGCTACGACTTAGAGTCAGAAACCTGATTGAAGCCCGGAGGAGCATCTGGGAACACTTTAAAACTTTAGATATGCTACTGATTGATAATTTAGAAGTCAGTTCGGTAGAAGATCAGTTTCTCCAGAAGGTGATGGTGGTTATTAAGAAAAACCTGGATAACGAGCTATTTTCTGTTGATGATATAGCCCGTGAAGTAGGTTTCAGTCGCTCTCAGCTACACCGAAAACTAAAAGCCCTTACCGATAAGTCGGCTCAGCAGTTGATTGCCGAAATCCGCCTAAACGAGGCTTACCGTTTATTAGAAAATAAAACTGGTACGGTTTCCGAAGTAGCTTACTCGGTAGGGTATACCAATATGTCTTACTTTGCCAAAACCTTCAAGGAGAAATTCGGACTGCTTCCCAGCAAGATTTAGATTCAATCCATTCTGTTGTCTTTCGCCGCCGAATAGCATAGGTTTGTTTTACCAAATTTTGATACAACAACTCTTAATGACTAAACCAATCTACTGCCTATTACCCTTGATTGTGCTACTCTATGGCTGTGGCGAAGAGGGTAATTCTACTTTGAACACTAAACCCAATATCCTACTAATCATTGCGGATGATATGGGATACGGCGATCTGGAGTGCTACGGGGGTGTTTCCAGCACCCCAAATCTCAATCGCCTGGCCGCCAATGGATTTCTCTTTACTGATTTTTATGCGGCAGCACCCAACTGTTCGCCATCCCGAGCGGGACTTATGACCGGGAAATCTCCAGCTATTGTGGGCATGTACAATTATCGCCCTCCCGGACATCCCCTGCACCTAAGAGACAGCGAGGTTACCATTGCCGAAGTTTTACAGCCGCAGGGCTACCGTACTGCCCACTTTGGCAAGTGGCATTTAGGTTGCCTGCCCCAGGATTCTGCGCTAAATCACCCCCAGCCCCACGATCAGGGCTTTGAGTATTCCTTCGGAACCGAAAACAATGCGATTCCATCTCATCTGAATCCGGTCAACTTCGTCAGGAATGGCGAAGCGTTACCCGAGCAATCCGGATATTCCTGCCAGATTGTAGCGGATGAAGCGATCAACTGGTGGAAGAACCGCACGGACACCGATAAACCATTCTTCACCTACGTAGCCTTTCACGAACCCCACGCCAAGGTAGCTTCCCCTCCCGAATTGGTACAAAAATACGCTGAATATCCCGCTAAGGACGCCGAGTATCTCGCCAATATTGAAAACCTTGATCTAGCGGTAGGAAGGATCATTGACTATTTAACCGACGCCCAACTTCTCGACAACACCATCGTCATATTCTCTTCCGACAACGGTTCCTATCGTCAGGCTTCCAACGGGGATCTTCGGGCAGTAAAAAGCTACGTGTACGAAGGTGGCATCCGAGTACCCGGAATTATCCACTGGTCGGCGCTAGACTCAAAAGGTATAGAGATCAATGAGCCGGTTGGGTTTGTAGACATCATGCCTACCCTCTGTGACATACTGGAAATTGAGCCGCCTGAACCAGCAAATCTGGATGGAACGAGCATTCTAGGTTTACTAAACAGTCAAAGTTTTGAACGTCCCGAGCCTTTGTACTGGTACTTCTACCGTACATCCCCGGAAATTGCGGTAAGGGTGGATGATTTTATGATTCTTGGAAAAGATAACGACAGCATTCCCAGAACTCACCGGTTTGCTGAACCCGACATGAATTACATTAAAAATATGGATTTGGTGGACTACGAGTTATATAATCTGATGCAAGACCAACAGCAAAATAATAACCTGATTGAGAGCCATCCCCAGTCCGAGTTCTATCAGCAACTGGTGAAAGATAAGCTCAAAGAAATTCAGCAGAACGGTTACTACTGGGATGATTTGCCGGAAGCAGATGGTACCAAAAAAATTAAAACCGATTGGGTTAAATACCAACGATAATCGCTACCGCTTCTTCTATAAAGGGTATTCAAATTTATTATTGAGCCATTTGCTTTGGGAGGCGGGTGGCTGGAGGCAGTGGGGCCAACGGCCTCCAGTCACCCGCCCACCGTATACTTTCCCTTCATTGCACCAAGCTAACCGCAAGACGGATACTGTAGAAAATTTTGAGAATAATCTTTTATGGTTATAGCGAGTTGCTTGAGGGAACACAAAACTCATGATCTTCAGAATAAACTGGTTTACCCTCGGCGCATACGGTAGAAGATTTGGCGTTAATCCCAACCGGATCAGGGATTGATTCATTATTCTGAATGATCGTTTTTTAAGTGATTTTGACGAGATGTGTTATTTTTTTCCTCATTTAATTAGTGCAATAGCTAGAAAAATAACCTGGCAGGGCATGGCATTATTCTTTTGGGTAGACAGGTTATTTTTCTCCGCAAAACATTAGTGAGATGCATGGTCGATGTACCTTTTCTCCGGGGAGGAAATTCCTCCGCAGAGAATTGAGCTTCATCCTGGGCAAAAAGTAATTGCTCCGGCCAGAAACTGTTATTTATGTTATCGGTGAATCACGAAACGGCCTAGACTCACCAAAATGTCTATATCTACTAGTGGACCCCAACTGCCCATTAACGACTAATCTTTCAGGCATTTTCTTTTTCCGGGCCATACTCTTCTTTGTAGCGGGACAAGCGGTGTTCTGCGTTCCATCGAGCATGGCTGGATGGCTCAATTTTATGACCATGCCGGTGAGCGTATACCTGCGTAAACTCCGCGCCGAATAAGAAGATTAGCGCTGAATAGTTGACCCAGAGCAAAATCAATATTAATGAACCGGCGGCACCAAAGGCTGATCCCGGATCCATATGACCAAAGTAAATTCCCAAGCCTATTTTACCCAGCACAAACAGAACTGCCGTTACTAAGGCTCCAATCCATACGGATCGCCACTGCACTTCAGCATCCGGCAAAAATCGGTAAATAATAGCAAACAGTGTGGTGATAATTCCTAGGGATACAACAATATCTGCGATCTGGAATACAAAAAACAAATATTCGGGGATGTATTGCTCAATATACCCGCTTAACGCTTGTAAAGCGGTTGTGAGGGCCAATGAAACGATTAACAAGAATCCAATCCCTAAAATGAACCCCAATGACAAAACCCTATCCAAAGCAATCTTAATGATACCGGATTCAGGTTTAGCTTCAACCTCCCAAACCAAATTTAATGAACGTTGTAGTTGCACAAACACTCCCGTAGCGCCGAATAACAATGTCGCAATACCGACGATAATGGCAATCGTCGAATCTCCCTGCTCACTTGCACTCTTTATCATAGTTTGAATTTGCTCCGCTGCATCGGCACTCACTGCTCCTTCAATCTGATTTTTAATTTCTCCCCTAACCGCTTCTTCCCCAAAAACCAACCCGACAACCTTTACGATAATGATCAGCAATGCCGGAAGGGAAAATATGGAATAATACGCGATAACCGCACTTTGACGAAACGGATCATCGTCATTCCACTCCAGATAGGTTCTCTTTAAAATTGAAAAAACACTCTTTCCTTTACTTTTAAAATCCATCAGTTAAAAAAATTAGGTCTCTTAAAGTTAACTTGCGGCTGTCACCAATGGTTTACCCCCATAAGCTGTTTGCTAACTACGCCTGTTGAGCCTTTATTGCATCAATTTTTTTAGCGACTTCCTCAGCTTCCGCCATTTTCTCATCGCCCGCCCGGCGGTCTCGTTGCGAGAGGGTGTGGGCTTCGGCCATTAGTTTACGGTATTTGTCCTGTAGTTTATCTAACTCTGATTTCTTCTTAAATAATCCGAACATAACTATGCTTTTTTACGAAAAGGGTTTACAAATTTAATAAAATCGTTTAGCTGATCGCGGTCAGTAAATACCGATCGAATCACTGGCCAGTAGGCGCTCCATCCTCGCTGGGGCGGCTTACTCGCTAGGGGTAAACTGGCGGTACGGGGCGACTCAGGCGTCTCTTCTTCCCGGTCGGTTTTAGCGGGTAAGCCGTTGCTAGACTGATCTAGTTGATCGGCTCGCTGGTAGCTGCGTTGGGCTTTTTCCATATAGCCCAATTTCTCTTCAATCAGTCCACGGTTATTGTGGGCAATGGCATCTTCGGGGTCCAGTTCAATGGCTTTAGAGTAATCGTCAATCGCACCTCGATAATCCCGTAAGCGGTCTTTTATGTAAGCCCGGCTGGAGTAACGGTAGGGATTCTGGGGTTCTAATTCTACTGCCCGATCAAAGTCAGCTAATGCCAATTCATTATTACCTGTCCAGTGTAAAGCTACTCCTCGCTCGCTAAGGTACACTGCATTATTGGGTAATAAATTAATCAGGCGATCAAACGCCTGAATAGATTCTTCGTAACTCTCCAGTTTAAATTGGGATCGGGCTAGCCCATATAAGCTCTCGGGATGGGTGTCTTCAATGCTTAACGCTCGCTGAAAGAACTGAAGTGCCTGCTGATAATCTTCCTGCTGCAACCGTTCGTATCCCTGCTTGGCGTACTCCTCTGCACTCATATCTATATTTTAGTAAGGTATATATTTAAGTTATAAATGATTGGATGGAGGAATGACTGAATGGCAAAACTACTATTCACTCATTTTATCATTTCCTCATTCAATCAGTAAGATCATTCGTCCTTTAAGGAACTAGCAAACCCAAAATTAGTTTTACCTTGCAGTATGTTAACCATCGGATCTTATAACACTTTAGAAGTCGTTCGCGACAGTCCGCACGGCCTGTACCTTCAAGCTCAGACTTCAGACGGCCCTCAGGATATTTTACTTCCCCAAAAATACGTCACCCCCGATATGAAAATCGGAGAGAACGTCACCGTATTCGTTTATACCGATTCGGAAGACCGGTTAGTGGCCACCACCGAAAAGCCACTGGCAACAGTAGATCAGTTTGCGGCGCTGATTGCCGTAGGAACGGCTTCCTTCGGAGCTTTTCTGGATTGGGGGCTGGAGAAGGACTTGCTGCTGCCCAAGAAAGAACAACTGTATCCGGTAGATGAAGGAGATACGGTGGTGGTACGCATTGTACTGGACCCGCGTAGCGAACGACTCATTGCCATATCCAAACTTCAGCCATTTTTCGAACGGGATCTTTCCGAACTGGAAGAGCGACAGGCTACTACCGCTTTGGTCTACGATGAAACGGATTTAGGCTACAAAGTAATTATCGGCAAAAAGTACGATGCCTTACTCTTCTACAGCGACAGCCCCGCCGAACTGGTTCGGGGTGATACATTGACGGTGTATATCAAGAAGATTCGGGAAGACGGAAAGATTGACGTAACTGCTTACCCCAGCGGCCGAGATGCTACCGAACAAGCAAAGCTCACCTTACTTCGTAAACTTCAGGAAGCCGGAGGAAGCCTACCGCTGCACGATAAAAGTGATGCTCAGGAGATTCAGGACCAGCTCGGAATGAGCAAGAAAGTGTTTAAGAAAGCCGTAGGCGGCCTCTACCGGGAACGAAAAATTGAACTGCAAGGCAAAAAAGGAATTTCATTGCTACATTAGTGATTAGCAATACCTTTTGCGATTAAAGCTGGAGCCAAAATAGAGAGCTTAAGACTGAGATTGATTTTCCCAAGAAAAAACTTGTTAGAAACGATAGTAAATCAACTATTAATCTGAACCTAAGACCCCAAGCGGGTATGCGTAGAAAACCCATATTCAACAGCCTACTTTTACTCAGCGGTATACTTTTCCTCGGAATTGGGTGGATATCGGCTAATGCCCAAGAAACTCAAAAAGGCGTTAAGGAGACGGCCAGTATCAGTCAACTATTATCTCGCCTTGATCTTACTGCGCCTGGTCTAGCGCAAGTAAAAGCCTCCGAGAGTAATCCCGAACAGGCCGCCCGAGAACTATTAACCTACTTTCGTTCTCGCACTTCGGTACGGCATCCGGTAGACCGACAGTCAAAGCAAGGTGTCTTGGGCCAATATGCTGATGAAAATGAGCTGAAAATGGCCGATGACGCCCTGGAACATATTTTTGTTGGTCAACCGGCTTATCCTCCTTACTTCTGCGGCGACGACATCGATTGGTCTACCAATCCGGTAAAAGACAAAGAATGGGTATGGCAACTGAACCGCATGTATTTCTGGGATGCCTTAGCTAAAGCCTACTGGCATACCGGCGATGAAAAATATGCCGAAGCCTGGGGTACCCAATTGGTAGATTGGGTTAGTAAGAATCCTCGCGATCAACAGCATGCTTACGCCTGGCGGTCGATTGAAGCGGGCATCCGCGGACACCGCTGGACCAGCCTCTTTCAGCATTTTGTTGATGCCCCCTCCTTTACTCCCGAGGTTCTGGTCAGCTTCCTGAATAGCTGCTACGACCACGCTAGCTATCTGATGACCAAATATAGTACGGGCAGCAACTGGGCGTTAATGGAGGCAGAAGGTCTGGCCTTCATTGCCATTGTTTTTCCTGAATTTGAGGCTGCAACGACCTGGCGCAATGAAGCCATCCGGCGACTTAATGCGGAGATAAACCAACAGGTTTACCCCGACGGACAGCAGCGAGAGTTAGCTATGGGCTACCACGTTGGTTCTATCCGCTGGTTTATGCGCACTTTCGCTTTGGCAAGCCTGAACAACCAGCAAGATGCATTTCCTGCTTCTTACCTCACCACCATTGAAAAGATGTGTGAAGTCCCCATGAAACTGGGATTTCCCGACGGCACTAATCCGCAGTTTGGCGATGCTTGGACCGGAAAACCGGGTCAGTATTCCGAGCAATTTAAAGAGTGGGCCGACTTGTTCGGCCGGGAGGATTTTCTCTACATGGCTACGCAGGGGGAGCAGGGTACTCCACCCCAAGCTACCGCCTTTGCCCTGAAAGAAAGCGGGCTTTATTCTGTGCGCAGCAGTTGGCATCCGGATGCTATCTGTCTGGTACTCAAATGTGGCCCCGATGGGGGCGGTCACTGTCAGCCCGATAACGGAACATTTTCACTGTACGCGGGTGGACGTAACCTCATGCCCGATGCCGGGAGTTATATCTACAGTGGTGATCCTGAAAATCGTGCCTGGTTTCGGCAAACTAAGGTGCACCAAACCCTAACCCTGAACGGTGAGAATTCTGACTATGCACCCCGGTGCTTGCTGTGGGAGCCCGGAGAAAACCTGGATGTGCTAGTGGTAGAGAACAAAAGCTACTCTAACCTGTCGCACCGACGAGCGGTATGCTTTGTAGATAAAAAATACTTCGTCATTGTAGATGAAGCCTTAGGAAAGGCTAAGGGCGATGTTGACCTGCACTTCCAACTAGCTCCCGGGGAAGCAATATTCGATCAGGAAAACCTTTCGGTACAAACTGATTTCGCGGATGGCTGGAATGTGTTAGTAAAAACCATTAGACAGCCCAGTATCCGGCTGGAAGAAGAAGAAGGCCAGGTATCTTTTGAGTATACTAAGAAGGAACCTCGACCTGCTTTTCGCTATCGCATCCCTAAGCAACTAGCTAGTAATGTACGGTTCGTTACGATTGTCTACCCTTACCAAGGAGCTCCTCCGGCAGTAGAGGCGCGACTTTTGGGAAGTCCCGAAATTGGCACCTCCCGCCAGGTGCTGGAAGTGCAGGTTGATGGCTATTCAAAGCAAATTACCTATGAGCTACCCTGACAAGACCGACAATGATTGGATTGTATTACTGATCACTTTCACCTACTTTTAGATACTCGCGTAAAACAGAAGTCTTTCTTATGAGAAGGTTTGCCGCTATTTTCGGATTCAGCTTTATCTTAGCGATCGTCGGCTTCGGCCTCTGGAACCGCTTTTTTGATCTGTCCGTAGATCTACTCTACAAACCTCAGCTCAAAGTTTTACCGTACCCTGGGCAGTTTTTAACCCACATCGCTTTTGCCGCCGTGGTGGGGCTAATCCCCCTAATTTATTATGCGACCATACGATACATCAGAATCAATTTATTCGAACCCAAGTTAACTACCTTAAGTATTATTCTGATGTCCGGAATGCTGTTTTGGCAATTACGTATCCTCCACCTTCAGTCTGAAATCTCGGGTTTTACCGTAGATAATGTCACTGTGCTCGGCATGATGCATTTACCCACCTACCTGCTAATTGGGCTAGTAGTTGGGGCGCTGTTAAGTATAGTAACCTTCCGACGAAGCCATTAGGCAGTGCAAACGCTTCTTCTCTATTTTTTCAACTACTCATTGACCACTACTTACTCGAGTCCACTGCTCAGAACGTCCAATCAAGGAAAAGCCGACGTAACCCCTCACTTCCAATTCTGCCCCCCCGTTTTCAAGTCGCATCAAACAGCTATAGGTTTTACCTGATTCGGGGTCATAGATTTCACCATCTTCGTATTCGCCGTCACTATCGTATTTTAGTCCACTTAGGATATTTATACCTTCAATAGGGCGGTTTTGCAAACTTTCATCAGGGTTTTCCTTATCGAGCTTGGGCGAGCCATCAGGGTTATTGGGTTCCTTCAACCAGACTATTTTGCCACAGTAGGCATCATCACAGGGGTAAATTTCTACTTTTCCCCGTTGGTCGGTGGTGTACCACTCTCCTACTACTGCGTCAGCTGATTGAGCGTCAGCAGCCAATCCGATTATGACTAAAAAAGCGGTTAGTGCGATTGATTTCCTGATCATATATGTTGTATTTTCAATGTTCACTTGATATAAAATACTTTTGTGTCAATTGTTTGACAAATTATCCGAATGACCAACGCATCCAGTCCAAAAAAATTACCCGCCAAACTTGGTATCACTCTACGCGATCAGCATCTGACTTTGTTACCACAACGGGCCCTGTTTTGGGAGGAGAAGAAATACTTATTATTGTCAGATTTACATCTCGGCAAGGCCGGGCACTTCCGCAAAAATGGTTCACCTATTCCAGCGGCAGTACACTGGAAAGATTTAGTAGTACTGGGTACGCTGATTGAAACCCAGCAGCCCGAAAAGGTAGTGTTACTGGGAGATTTGTTTCATAGCGTGTTAAACAATGAGTGGCTGGATTTTGCTCATTGGATGGAGCAATACGCTCCACTGCCGTTTGTGTTAGTAAAGGGCAATCACGATGTGCTACCTGATGCGGCCTACAATTTGAATCAACTGGTTGTAAAGCCCGAAAGTTGGGAGGTAGATCCATTCTTATTGACTCACAAACCAGTGTTAGAACCCAAAAATCAGCGTGGTGGCTGGAGGTTTCCCAGGTACAGTGCTGAAACGGATTCCCTTTATAATCTGGCGGGTCATATCCATCCGGGCACCACAGTACGACTCGGTTTAGGCCAGAGCGAGCGGATGCCCTGCTTCTTCTTCGGGCCCAATATCGGGTTGCTTCCTGCTTTTGGACAGTTCACCGGTTGCGTACGGATGAACATCACCTCGCAAGATCTGGTGTACGGCATTGTAAATGAGCGGAGTATTATTAGAGTATATTGACCAAAAAAAACCGTGTAGCATCTTATTTTACTCCACTCGCTGAAAGGTAGCTGAGCTTAGCGGAGAATTGGTGCCTGATGGAGTATTAACCTGCCTTAGGTCCAGCCGTAATTTATCATCTGCTAGAAATGAATAATCATACTCGTAGGTAACGGCAGAATCGTACAGAATGAGTTGGTTTTGCTCTTCAGAGGCCTCGAGGGAGTACTTCAAAGTCCATCCCGCCTCACCCGAGAAGCCTACCGTGAGATTATTATCCTGGTCAAACTCTAGGGTATTAGGCCCCGAGGTGTTTTGCCACAGACCAACCAACATTGCTTCGGATGGTTTCTCGGAGGTAGAATTATGGCAGTGGGTGAATAATATTAACAATGATAAGCTTAGAAGTGCGGCTTTCATCTCGAAGGGTTTGCAGTAGTAACGCTGCAACCCACCCGATATTGGCCTGCTTCGAGCCATTTCGTAATAGCTTCCAGAAATACCAATTCGTCTCTATTTTTAGCCATATATTCTGATTTCTTCAGCCAAAATTCGGTCTTTCAATCGTGGCTTAAGTGCTTGATACTCCACTAGGTCGACTTTAGTACCAAGTTGGTCTTCCAGCTCGTATTTGAGCCCCACAAATTCTAATAGGCTTATCTTATTACCTAGCTCAACCAGTATATCTACATCACTCACTGCGGTAATTTCTCCCGTTACCGTAGAACCAAATATCCCAGCCCGCTTGATTTGGTGCTTCTTCAGAATTGGGGTGATTTTAGTTTTTAATTCTTCCACTTCTAGCATGAGAGTAATTTCAAGTATTTATCCATTGTAAATTATTCAGACGAGTAATTACTCTTGAGCGCTAAATATCCTAAAACTGATGCATAAATCACCCATCAAACGAAATCATAATGTAAATCACAATAGCGAGTACGGCTAGTGACGCCAGAATATCCCAGAGGGTATAGCTGGCTTTGTTCTCGGCTTTTTGCTCGGCCGTGAGTGTACCGTAGGTTAGTCCTGACAGCTTTTCTTCCGAAGGAGCCGGGCTGAGCAGACTAACGGTTACAGCGATCAGCACCGAGGCCAGAAACATCCAGGCCGCGAAGGTCAGGAAGTTCATATCGCCAAATTTGTAGAAGATGCTATCGGGGTTCAGCGATCCTTTGCTCAACTCCAGCACCAGCCGAATAACTGCAATGAACAGTCCGCTCACTAGCGTGGCCATCGCCCCCCGGGCATTAATGCGCTTAAAGAACACCCCCAGCAGAAATACCGCCGTGATGGGTGGGGCAATATAGGACTGCACCGACTGCAAATACTCGTACAGTACTCCCGAAATATTCTGCATCACCGGAATCCAGGCAATCCCGAGTATCACAATCACCACTGTGGCGATCTTACCAATGTTTAACAACTTTCGCTCGGGAGTGCCCGGCCGTAGTTTCTCGTAGATGTCTTTGGTAAAGAGCGTAGCGCAGGAGTTGAAGACTGAAGCTAGTGAACTCATCAGCGCGGCCAGCAGCCCGGCAGCTACCAAACCGCGTAAACCAGCGGGCAGCAGGTTGCTCATCAGTACCGGAAAGGCCTGGTCGGCACTCTCCCACTCTAGGCGCCCCTGCTGCTTCAAGGCTAGGGCAATCACGCCCGGAATGAGAAACAAGAATACGGGAAGTAGTTTTAGAAAGCCGCCCCAGATGGTACCACGTCGGCCCTCTTTGATGTTCTTGGCCGTCAGTACCCGCTGTACGATATACTGATCGGTACACCAGTACCAGATACCCACAATGGTACTGGAGATAACCAGGCTCGGCCAGGGGAAGTCTGGGTCGGAAGGGGGGCGCCACATGTCAAAGTAATCGTCGCCTACGGTGGCTTTCAGTTCCCCCCATCCGCCTACGGCGTTCAGGCCCATCACGGTGAGTGTAGCCGCCCCCAGAATCAGAATGACCGTTTGCAGGGCTTCGGTGTACACTACAGCTTTCATCCCGCCCAAAACCGTGTAAAGGCCAGTAAGCACTACGGTAGCTAAGGCCCCGGTCAGAAAGTCAATGTTAAGCAGGGAAGAAATCACCACGCCCCCGGCGTAGATCGTGACTGACACTTTGGTTAGAATGTAGGCCAGTAGCGAGAAAACCGAGAGAAACCAGCGAGCTTCAGGGCTGTAACGCTTTTCCAGAAACTCGGGCATGGTAAACACCCCCGCCCGGGCGTAGAAGGGCAGAAATACCCAGCCCAGCATCAGTACAATCCAGGCATGAAGCTCGTAGATCAGCAGCGGCATTTTGTCGGAAGCCCCGGTACCGGCCAGACCCACCACGTGCTCGGAACCGATATTGGAAGCGAAAATGGAAGCCCCTACCACAAACCAGCCGATATTTCGGCCAGCCAGAAAATAGTCGGCGGTATCTTTTTGTTTTTGTAAAATGACCCAAAGGGCAATGCCCAACAGTACCAGAAAGTAGAGGCCAATCACCACCCAATCCAGGGTTTCTAAGCTTTTCATGTAGTTTGGTTCTAGGTTAGTAGATGTTAGTTCAAACAATAAACATACGCTAAAAAATTGTTAAACATAAAATTCAACTTGGTCAGCTTGGGTCAAGTTTTCCTGTTCATAAGGAGACTTTACATTAATTTTTGAGAAAGAAAAGATTTGAAACTCGCTGATAATCTTGCAAATTGGGAGAGAAGCATCTTTTCCTCATGAGTAAATTCCATACTAACGGCTACCTTTTTTTATTAATTGCCCTTACGCTACTGCTAGGAGTGACTCCTAGAGTAGTAGCCCAGGGGGAGGAGGATACCAGCTCTCAGGAAGCTATGCCACCAGCATTCGATCTGGATAATGAATTGTCGGTTTCAGACTTAATCCTCAAGCTGGAAGAAACGAATCGGCGGTTGCACGAGATTGATATCGAGCAAGTAGGCAATAGAACAATCATGACCGGTTTCGATAACGTTGCCTCCATTGTTTCATCAGTGAACCGGCTCTCTACCACTATTCAGCAGCAAAACCTGGCCGGGCTCAACCTGAACTACCTTCGCAATATCCAGAATGAGTTGAAACGCTACCACGATCGCCTCCAACTATGGCAAAACCAGATATTGAGCCAGGCGGAGAAACTAAGCCGGGCTAAGCAGGATGTTTTACTCATTGAAGATAGCTTTAGCAATAGCGAGGAACTAATCAACGATACTACGCTTACCCCATTATTTCAGGAGCAACTACAAAATGTGTTAAACCAGACGGCGGGCCTCAAAGTAAGATTGGATAATGACTTAAAGCAATTGGTAGAGATGCAAAATAGCATGATTGCTACCGAAATGGAGATCAGTAATCGGCTACAAGATATTGAGTACTACGGCCTTAATTACTCCCGCAGCCTACTGAATCGGCAAAGCCTGGTATGGACGCATCCCGCGGCCTCGGAAAACTACACCTTTGGCAAAGAGCTGTTCGCTCAGGTAGGACGAGGATGGCAAAACGTGGTAAACTATTTGCGGGACTACCGCAGCGGTTTGTACTGGCAGATCATCGTATTCGTTGCTATTCTGCTTATCCTAAAACGACTCAAAGTAAAGGCAGCCGAACTTAATAAAAACACAAATACCCCCCGTCTATCTAAGGTTCTTTACGTATTAGAACGTCCCTGGGCTTCTGCCTGGCTGTTCACGGTGGTACTTAGTCCGTTGTTTTATCTTCACCCCCCTATCTTTTTCATTCAGGTTACGCTGGTGCTTCAGCTTATTCCCCTGGGTATTATTGTCCACAGCCGAAAAAACCGGCTGGAGCTACTCAGTTACTCACTAATCAGCAGCGCCTACGTATTATCGGAACTGGAAACCGTCATTTTAGATAACTCTTTTGGCCAGCGAGCCATGATTATCGTTACGGCTTCGCTGGCGATAGGTAGTCTGGGCGTATTAGCCTACAAGTCTTTTTCCAGTAAGACAGCGTATCCGAGCTTTTTTAAATGGGCATTCATGGGTTTTCTGGCGGTTTATCTGATATCCATCGTCTCCACCGTTATAGGATATATAGCGCTAGGCAGTATGCTCATTCACGCCACTACGCTAAGTATTATTCTGGGAATTGTCATATTCATCAGTTATCGCATACTTGGAGCTTTAATATTACTTTTTATTTATTCCGAACATATTCAGCGTAACCTGGTCATGCGGGCTCACCAAAAGACGATTAGTGATAATCTGTTTCAGTTTGCGGGGGCACTGATGTTGCTGTATTGGCTAGGCATTACACTCAAAAACTTTGGACTGTTTGATACTGTCTACGAACAAACCCGAGATTATCTTTTACTACCCCGATTCATTGGTACTTTCGAGTTTACGCTGTGGAGTATTGTCGCTTTTCTGCTGGTTGTCTGGTTATCCGTCACCTTATCCCGATTGGTAAAATATCTTTTAGAGCAACGGTACAATAATTCAACCACTACCTTCGGAAGCAGACGGGGCGCTTATATTCTTTTAACCCGCTATTTCATTCTTCTTTTTGGTTTTTTTCTAGCGGTTGTGGCCGCCGAAATTCCGCTGGATAAGGTAACCATCATTCTGGGAGCACTTAGTGTGGGGATCGGGTTTGGATTACAAAATATTGTCAACAACCTGGTCTCCGGCTTGATCCTAGCCTTAGAACGCCCAATTCAAACCGGAGATGTTATTGAGGTGGGCGAGTTTCTGGGAGTTGTTAAAGATATTGGAATCAGATCCAGCACGGTTACCACGCTGGATGGGGCGGACGTGATAGTTCCCAATGCTGACTTCATCTCCAGCAAAGTTATTAACTGGACTCACTCGAACCAGAGCCGCCGCACTGAGATTTTTGTCGGCGTGGCTTACGGTAGCAAGGACGATGAGGTAATCAAGCTGTTACAAGAGACGCTACGTAGTCACGATGAAGTACTTAAAACTCCCGAACCCATGATACTCTTCCATGAATTTGGAGAGAGTTCTATCCGGTTTCGTTTACTGTTTTGGGTAGGAAACTTTAAGGATTGGCTGAGGCTTCGAAGCGAAATTACCCAAGAAATTTACCGCAGGCTAGCGGAGGCTAATATCCGAATTCCTTTTCCTCAGCGAGATTTGCATATTATTGATAACAGTAACCATCCTAATGGCCAAACGATTTCGCTCGAAAAGAAACCTAGCGCTGATAAGCTCGCTCCAGATTAGACTTACTCTTGTATTCTGCGATCACATCTTAGCCTTTGATTTGAACAAAATATTCCACTAATTACCCGGCGAATACCGGGTAAAACTGACCAAACAACCTAATTTAACATTACCTATGCTCACCGTTCTGATCATTCTGCTAGTATTAGGACTTATTATTTTTTCCATCATCAAGTTTGACATTCATCCGTTTCTGGCGCTATTCGTAGGCGCTATCGTCTACGGATTGCTCTCGGGAATGCCACCCGAACTAATCGTTCAATCTATTTCCGAAGGTTTTGGCGGAGTGCTGGGTAGCATTGGTTTGTTGATTTTATTCGGGGTTATTATCGGCACGTTTTTAGAGAAAACCGGGGGGGCTTTTGTGGTTGCTCAGAAAATTCTGGGTTGGATTGGGGAGAAATCGGTGATGCTGGCAATGATGATTACCGGCTACATCCTGTCCATTCCGGTATTTGGAGATAGTACGTTTATCATGCTTAACCCCATTAACAAGTCGCTATCGTTTAAGGGTAAACTACCGTTTGCGGCGACCACCATTGCCCTCACGCTGGGCATTACGGCCAGCCATTCCCTGGTGCCCCCTACTCCCGGACCCATCGCTGCGGCGGGAATATTAGATGCCGATTTAGGTATGGTGATCTTCTGGGGTTTAATTATTAGTTTAACCTCTCTCATTCCCTGTTATCTTTACGCCAAGTATATGGTAGCTTCTCGGGTTGATTTAGTTCCGGAGTTTGCTGAGGAGGAGAAAACCACTCAGGAAAAGAAATATCCTTCCATTGGCAAGTGCTTTCTGCCTATCGTTATTCCGTTGCTATTAATCGTGCTGGCATCTATCGCTAACTATCCTACCCAGCCCTTTGGCGATAATACCTTAACCACCATTCTGAAGTTTCTGGGTAGTCCGGTGATCGCCCTGCTGATTGGTGTGTTTTTGTCGTTTACACTGCCGACTAAATTTGACAAATCATTATTATCGGCTACCGGCTGGTTTGGTGAAGCCATTGTTATTGCTGCTCCGGTGATTCTGATTACGGGCGCCGGTGGGGTTTTCGGTAAGATGCTACAAAACTCGGGTATTGCCGATTTGGTAAGCGACAGTTTTAGCGGGGGTAATCTCAGCTTATTCTTACCCTTTGTGATGGCCTTAGCCCTGAAGGGTGCTCAGGGATCTTCTACGGTGGCCTTGGTCACCACCGCCTCCATTGTAGCTCCCCTCTTGCCTGCTTTAGGGCTAGATACGCCTACCATGCGGGTATTCACGGTACTGGCTATCGGGGCCGGAGCTACCGCACCATCCCACGCTAACGACAGCTTCTTCTGGGCAATGACCCAGCTCACGGGTATGAATATCAAACAAGGCTACGTTTCGCACTCAGCGGGTACGCTTATTCTTGCCATTACGGCTATTAGTTTGATCTTTCTGATTACGGCTTTTATTTAAACCCTACCGGCTAATATTGAAGCCCAGACTAAAGAAGCCGTGCCACTGGCTGGTGTTATGTTGGTGCGCTAGCGCCAGTTGGATAGGCCCTAATACTGAGCGGTAGCGTAATCCGAAACCGTATCCCAGGATGGTTTGATCGGCAAGGGATTGATTCGCAAAATTGTTCCAGTCTTGTATCAGGATGTTAATGACACCGTCGGCGTAAAGATCAGGAATGATTTCGTAGCGAATTTGCTCGCGCCATAGTATTGAGTTGCGAACCGTAAACTCGAAGGGGTCAGCCCCCCAGAATGCGTAACTACGGGCCTGAACGGGCGCAAAACCACCAATCTCAAAAGCATCATAAGGCGTAGTAAGGTCTTTTTCAACATAAGTGAATAGCAGATCAGACTGCAAATTCCAACGAGAGGTTAGCGGGGTATACTGACCTACCTCCACACTTACCCGACGAACAGAATCCTCAAAAACACCAAACAAGGCACCAATGAATTCCTCTGTTGGCGTAGGCGTATCTACGAAAGATATTCCCAACTTTGCCCCTAGTACCTGATCAAACCGGGCGTTCAACTTCCACCCTCGGTTGGGGAAAATTGGATCATCTAAAGTGTTTACCTGAACATATGCTCCCAACTGATAACTGTTATAAGGAAACCGCCTTACTCGATCCAAGTCCAACACAATATCCTCAGCGAATACTAATTCAGAGGTAACCGTAGGTCTGATACTAGCTGTTTCCCAACTGGCATTTAGGCCGAAGGTCCAATGACGAAACATGCTGGTTTGAAGGCGCAAGTATGGATTAAACCACGAACTGCGGAGAACTGAACTAGCCCGATTGCTAGTTTCTCCGAAGCCAGAGGGAGCATCGTTCAAAATATAATCCGCTCCTAGCATTGCGGCAAATCGCTGCTTAGCGCCCAAATACTTAAAATAGGATAAGTAACCCTGAGGATTTTCGGCAAAATCTGCTTCGAACAGCAGGCGAGAACCTGGCAGCAATAAGTTACGGTGAACGTAGCTTAGGAGAAACCCAGCCCCGTTTTGGGTATCAAAGTGTATGGCAGGTCGTAGAAATGCATTCGGGGCTTCCTCGACGAAAACCAGCATTTCATCGCCCTGAGGGGTACTGTGGATTTCGTAGCTAATTTTATTGAAGTAGCGGGTTCCGTACACCAGCTCTACGTTATATTCAATCTGATCAATATCCATATACTCTCCGGTCACTACGTTGAGTTTTCCTTGAATAAAAGAATCCGGTATTTCATCGTTCCCTTCTACCACCACCCGTTTAATCAGAAAGGAATCACGGGCTACTAGCTTTTCGGGAGGGGAAGGGCGCCATTGGGCACCGTAGATTGAGTCGGCCAACTGCTGAAGATCAGTTTTGTGGTTTAGAGCCGACCGATAGCCCAACTGGATAATAGTGTCTACACTGACAAAATCAGACGTTGAGTAGGTCAGCAAATCGGGTTCGATCAACAGATCTACGTACTTTTTGTCTTCCAGTGTGTTGGTATTGCTGTAGAGAAAGGAAGCATTGATCAAGACATCGGCCAGGGTTTTTATATCCTCCTGATCGTTAAACCCACCTCCTACATTGATACCGATAACTACATCCGCTCCCATTTCTCTCACCTCCTGTACGGGAAAATTACGGATCAACCCACCATCAACCAGCAGTAAACTATCGATGGTTACCGGAGTGAAAATAGAAGGAATAGCCATACTAGCCCGCATGGCTACCGGGAGCGAACCTTGGTTGAGCACGATCTTCCGACCGGTGGGTAAATCAACCGCTAGAGCAGCATACGGTATGGGAAACTTAGAAAAATCGTTCTGATCATGTACGCTGAGCGTTAACCGACTAAAAAGCTCCGAAATCATTTGACCGTCCAATGCCCCGCGGGGTAAGCCAATTTTGATACCATCCATGGGTAGCTCCGCCAGGTAGCGCCCGTAGTAAGGCTTTTCTTCGATGGTAATTTCCCGCAGACTTACTTTATCGGAAAGCAGATCATCCCAGGAGACCGTCGTGAGAACTTCCTCCATCTCTTCGGCAGTATAGCCAATGGCGTAGAGCGCCCCCACCAACGAGCCCATGCTGGTTCCGGTGATATAATCCGGTACAATGCCTACCTCTTCCAGTACTTTTAGCACCCCCACGTGGGCCATCCCCTTAGCGCCCCCTCCGCTCAGCACCAAACCTAGTTTAGGCCTCGCTTCGGGAGGAGTAGATTGGGCTTTTCCTGAAAAAGGCTGATAAAAGAGTATGAGTACCAGATAGAGCAGAAAGATTAGACGAGACATAAAAAAGCGTTTGGCAATTCTGAAGTTGACCTATCAAATACAACTGCATAATTGGATTTGACCAGTAATGATACTAATTTTCATGATCACCGCGCAATAAATAAACACTTTAGTTAATGCTCAATTACTGACCCTTTTCGGTTGAGCACGCTCAATATATTTGGACTAAACCACAGAGGGTTCGACCGGATTTACTAAATTAAAGGTGAAGCTAAACTCCTGTTAAGCAACGCTTAAATCGCTACCCACCTTCACGATCATGAACATGCTGACTAAGAACCTGATCTTTATTCTGCTACTGACTAATTTATCTAGCGCGCTATACGCCCGGCAAGATAACGAGTCCGCTAAATCGGAAGCGGACAGTACGACAGTGCTTCCCATTCCTACTTCCGATATCATCATTGAATCGGCGTCTTTGCAAATTCAACTGGAAGAGGAGTTTGAGAAGCTAATTAATCAGGAGCAGATTAGTCAGTTTAAAAGCCAGGTGGATACGCTTACCAAAGAAATTCAGCTAGAGCTAACGGATATCGATTCTCTGTCTAATCTTGCCGCCCCTTCTCTTCGAGCACTTAGGACTGAAGAGAAAAGCCTCGCCTCCCTAAACGATCAGGTTACTAAACTGCAGCAAACGTTCTTGGAAGAGGTACAAAGTCTGGAGAAGAGTCTGTCCACTACTACTGCCCAACAAAATTTGTGGCAAATCACCTACGAAAATACTCAGGCACAATCAGCTACTCCGCTTATTCTTTCCCGTACCGCCGTTTCTTTAGGTAAACTCGATAGCCTACGACAACAGTTACTCAACCGAGAAGACTCTCTTATTCTTATTTTAGATCAGATTACCAGTCAACAACTGCAAATAGGCCGGGCGATAGATGCTATTGACACCAAACTTTCCGGTGGTGGTGGAGACAACTTATATACTCGTCAGTACCCCTCTCTTCTTCAATTGTCTCGAATCATAGCTTTCAGTCCTTCTTTCACTGAAGCCTGGCAGGACTTTATTTCGTTTAATCGAGATTTCTTCGTGGAGTATGTGAACAAACAGAGTTATCGCTTCCTGTTTCATCTGCTTATTATCTTGGCTGTTTACTCTTTCCTGATTTTCCTCCGAAAGCATCATAGCAGTGAATCACCTCTAACTCCTACGCATTACTACTATCAGCAAGTTACTGAAGTTTTGCTCAATAATATAGGCTTAACTACCTGGCTGTTTGGGCTTTATATTGTACCTCTTCTTTATGCTGACGCTCCCCCAGTTTTTTCTAACATTCTATTGGTATCCATTATTATTCCCTTCCTGTTGCTTACGCTGAAGATACTACCTTCATCCTTCAGAATGAGTATTTACGGGTTAAGTGTCGCTTTTTTTCTGGATCACATTTACATTATTTTTCCTACCGAATCTCTAATGGGCCGAACCGTGATACTACTCAATGGTATTATTATAGTACTGGTGTGCCTGAGCTCCCTATTGGTTATTACCCGCCACAACCTGATTCATCGCAAAGCGATTAGAAATCTGATCCTTATCATTTTAGTCGTCTACATTTTTGCTAATCTCGCAGTAATTCTGGCCAATGTTTCGGGGTACATATTTTTTGCGGAATTAGTAGTGCTGGCCAGTCGACGAAGTTTAATCGCCGGAATATTAACACTCATGGTAGCTTGCCTGGCCATCGGGACCATTGAAATTCTACTAAGAGAGGTTTTAGCCAAGCAGGTTCACTCAGTTCATCGCAATATGACCGGGATAAGGCGGTTGCTGTTTCCCCTGATTTCACTCTTCTTTTTATACCAGTGGGCAAATTATACACTAGGGCAATTTGAACTCCAAACCAGCTTCAACAATTGGATAGCTTCCATTTGGGACTATGCTATTGTTATCGGAAAGGTAGAAATATCGGTTGGGGCAATATTTTTATTCTTTTTCACTTTATGGGTTAGCTCAGTTGTTTCCCAAATTATTCGTTCTTTCTTAGAAGACGATGTGTTACCCCGATTCAGTCTGGGGAAAGGCTTGCCTTACACTATTTCTTTACTAGCTCGCTATGTCATTATTACCATTGGATTCTTCATTGCCATTGCCATTGCCGGCATTCAGTTAACTAGTCTCACTGTGATCCTGGGTGCCTTCAGCGTAGGTATCGGCTTCGGCTTGCAGAATATCTTTAATAACCTGGTATCGGGGCTAATTCTAATCTTTGAGCGCCCACTGCAAATTGGCGATACCATTGAAGTTGGACCACTCCTAGGAAAAGTCAATTCTATTGGGGTGCGCTCCAGCAACATTCGTTCGTTTGATGGCGCCGAGGTAATTGTGCCCAATGGTAACCTGATTTCTAATGAAGTAGTCAACTGGACCTTGTCGGATAACCGACGACGTATTGACCTAATCGTCGGCGTCTCCTACAATTCAGATCCTAATACAGTGCAGAAACTACTGCTGGATATTATCACTAAGCGCGAGGACATTCTTCAAGATCCGGCTCCGTTAGTATTCTTCCACAATCTGGGGGAAAGCTCCCTTGATTTCCGGATGCTGTTCTGGACCGATAAGTTCGGTGACTGGGTCCGGATTAAAAGCGATGTCATATTCCAGGTTTTCTACGGCCTACAAGAAGCGGGTATAGAAATCCCGTTCCCTCAGCGAGATATACACCTAAAGCCAGACGACCTGAGTGCTATCAGCGACAATGGCAGCAATCGTGTAGGAGAGAAGCGGCCTTCCGTCAAATAAAATAAGCAGCAATATACCCAAATAAGATATCTTTCAACTTGATTTCTAAATGAATACTATGAAGCTATTTTTTGTTTTTTTACTAGCTACAGCTCATTTTATACTAGTTGGTTGCAATGCTAACCAAAATACATCTACTGGAGAACCTGAGCGACAGGATACCACCAATTCATCTGCAGTGCTACCCGCTAACCAAGTATCCTCTCTCCCTGATTCTATCAGCGAGAACGTTAAAAAGGTACGGGATTTTTTGGCACTCGACTACTTAGCGGAAGATTTACCCTATCTGGAGGATTCTGATCGTAAGTTTCAACTTTATTTCACGGATTTAAACGGCGATAGTCAGGACGAGATTTTCGTACGATTTTTATCTCCGTATTTCTGCGGCAGCGGTGGTTGCACTTTTTTAATCCTAAGCCCGGATATGAAACTAATTACCAGGCTTACGGTAACTCGGGCACCTATTTTTGTAGAGAAGACCAAGGAAAATGGCTGGTCGGTATTGTTAGTAAAAGATAATGGAGTGTTTAAGGAACTGACCTACGAGAACGGCAGCTACCCGGCTAATCCTTCGGTATTGCCTAAAGCACCCTACGACGCGCCAAGTGGCCACGCCGAGGTATTATTTGATGAAAGATTTAGTCCCCCTAAAACATTTACATTCTAGAACAGCCCAAAGGCGCGACCATAGCGATAGTATAAAAAATGCCATCCGATTAATTCCACCTAAAAACCAATTCCTGGCACTCTCCCGATAATTGCCAACAGTATATGAACCCAACATTCCCCCATTTGTTGCCCATAAAATATTCCAAAAACCTCGAGTAAGATTGTGAATTATTTTGTAAAACCGAAAAGAAGGTTATTTTTATAATTCAATTGATTATATTATCAAATCTCGTCCAAGAAAATCAACGATCAGTCAGATAAAGCCCCGTTAAGGGTTAGAACCTATTAACTCGCTCCGGATAGTTACTTCATTTTACTCAGTGTATTTACCGAACAAACTATTTATCTATGAAAGTCTTGATCATTGGCGCAGTTTTGTTTTTAGGATGGTCATCTACCTCTACTTACCTATACGTCTGTAGAATCAAAAATTTGTGTCTGGACGACATAAGCGAGGTTCAACTCCAGGAAACACCGGTTGAAGCCGAAGCATCCCTACCAGCCACCACCCTCCCCGAAGAGCCTGAAGCCACCAACCCTGAGGAGATTGAGAGTCCGGGTAGCTTTACCGTACACCATGAATACGACCGGGTCGAGTTTATTCCCACCGAGGAATTCTCATCTTATACTGAACAATTGCTTACCTATGTTCAACAGTCTTCTGCACCAATCACGGTGGTAGGATATACCGATGCCAGAGGCCAGGATAGCTATAACCTGCGCTTAAGCCAACTGCGAGCCGAAGAGGTCAAAAAGTATCTAATAACTAGAGGAATAGATGCTACACTCATCAATGTACAGTCTAAGGGCGAATCAAACCCCCTTTCGGATAATGCTACTGATAAAGGAAGATACGCCAATCGTAGAACCGAGATAATTTTACCGGAATAAATGAATTGTTGGTCTTACACATTCTAACCCTATGAACACCTTATTCTTACACGTACAAACCCCTGCTAGTGCTGCTTTCGAAATCATCTTGATGCTATTGGGAGCGGGAATTATCGGTTTTTTTACCGCTTACTTCTACTTCAGAAATAAATATAGGCGAGAGCAGCAAACCGCGCTATCAGCTTTAAACGATAAAGTGACTCAGTTAGAAGAAAGAAACCAGCAGCTAAAAGCTGAGCAGGAAGCTTTAGATAAAAAATATAAAGCAGCCCAGGCTCTGCATCAGGAAGCCGCTAACGAAGCTACTGCCCTATCTTCTAGTAACGATCAACTAAGCCATGAACTGAAGGAAAAAGACTTGGTGCTAAACCGTATTACTGAGCGGAAAAAGCTCCTCAATTACGAAAGTTTTGGTCGGGCTACTGAAACCGAAAAAGATGATTTAACCCAAGTAAGTGGAATAGGGCCGTTTATTCAAAGTAAGCTACACGCGCTGGATATTTACACCCTCAACCAGATAAGCCAATTTTCTGAAGAAGACATTAGAACGGTAAACGATGCCATTGAATTTTTTCCCGGTAGAATTGAGCGCGACGAGTGGGTGGCCCAAGCCCAGGAATTAATCCATACCAAGGGAAAAGACTCTGATTTACTGAAAAAATTACGACAACGAAAGCACCTAATAAACTACAGCCGGATCGGAATTGCCCATCCCGACGAAGCTGACGACCTAACCGTGATCAGCGGTATTGGTAAGTGGATACAAGAAAAGCTAAATGCACTCGACATCTATACCTATCGCCAAATTGCTGCTTTTACGAAAGAAGATGAGGAAGCAATAACCAAAGCAATAGAGTTTTTCCCGGGGCGTATCCACCGTGATGAATGGGTGCCCCAGGCCAAAGAACTACTCCACAGCAACGGCCAGATGACTGATTTGCTTCAACGCATGAAGCAGCGTAAACATAAAATTGATTACGCCAGCATAGGAATTGCTCACGTAACCGATGCTCAGGACTTGACTAAAATCAACGGCATTGGAGCTTTCATTCAGGAAAAACTTAATGCTATTGACATCTATACTTACGAACAAATCAGCCGGTTTACACCTACTGATATCCGGACCGTTACCGAGGTAATTGAGTTTTTTCCGGGCCGAATAGAAAGAGACAACTGGGTAGAACAGGCCAAAGGGCTGGCTGATCAATACCCTAGAACAGATACTGAAATGGTTAAAGCTTAATAGTAGATGGAGAACTTTGTTTCCTTGTAACTAATTTCAAGGTGTTGGAACGAGAGACATATTCATCGATGTCAACTAACTGCCTAAAAGGGATACCCTATACCCAATATGGGTCCGTATAGAGGAAGTTTGTTCTGCCAAATCCACTTGAAGCCATCAACGAAGGGAGGCATATACAAAACCGCCCCATAATCTACTCGAGCTACCAGAAAATCCAGGTCCAGACGAAGGCCCAGACCTGCCGTTAGGTAACTGTCTTCGATGATTTTTCCGGGACGGATCTGCGTTAGTGGGCGGTCGGGATCCTCGTTAAACAACCAGACGTTTCCGGCATCAGCCCAAATAGCCCCGTATAACTGATAAAACAGCGGAAAGCGGTACTCCAGATTAACTTCCAATCGGATATCGCCTACCTGGTTGATCACGCTGCTTTCCAGTTCCAAATATCGTCCGGGACCAATCGCCCGGGCTGGAAGCGGTCGCATGCTATTGGCACCACCTACGTAAAACTGCTTGATAAAGGGCATCACGGTGCTGTTACCGTAGGCTCTCCCTAGTTCAATGATATTGCGGAAAGCCAGCATATTCCCTCTTCCACGAAGTTTGTAGTACATTCTGAAATCCGAGGATACCCGCACGTACTGGCTAAATTGCACTCCCAACAGCTTGCGGTTGCCCGACTCTTCTTCGCCTACCAGTCCGTATAAGCCGTTAAGAATATTGCCGGAAAATTCAACATTTCCGCGATAATACTGGGAGAGCCGTTTAAGAGGGTTTAAAGTATTGTCGTATATAAAGGTGTAAGATGGCCCAAAAATTAGTTGGTTTTGAAAACTCAGCCGAACCTGGTCACTTTCATTTAGCAAACTATCGAACTCTGGAGTAGTAGATAGTAAGTGGGAATAATTAATGTTTAGTATTCCGAGCGAGTGGCTCACTTTTGGGCCACTCATCCAGCTTAGAGCGTAACCCACCTTCCAATTAGCTATCCGGAAATAATCTACTCGGTTATTCTGCTCAAAGCTGAGCGAGATAGACCGCCGGGGCAAAGCAACAGCCCGCTCGCGAATAAACCGGAACGGTGTGTTCAATGCCGGGGTGCTTAACGTAGCATTAATGCTGTACCCAGAAGAAACCGAAACTCTTTCTTTAAAAATTCCGATAGGAAAATCTAGGTAACCATTCGCCGACAGGGTAAGATTCTCAGCCCCCCCCATCAGATTTTTATGGTTTAGTGATACCCCCAAAGCTGGGCCAAAAAAGCCGGTATTTTTCAGCGCCAAATCTCCATTTAAAGAAACTCCCACCTCGTACGCGGGTTGGAGGTCAAGAGCTAAAGTGGCTAAACTGGAGTCACCTTCATCGAATTCATAGCGTAACGACTGCTCGGCAAACATGCCGAGGCTAGCCAGATTCCGCATTGATCGCCGGGTATTATCCAGAGAGTACTTCTGGCCTTCATCCACCACTACCACCTTGTTGAGTACCTTATCCCGAAATAGTTTCTCCGGAGGTCTTCTACCCCCCGGCAGAGAGTCAATGCGGACAATTTTCTGGATAATGGTCACCGGCTGTAATTCCCGAGAAGGCACATCGGTAGCTACCCGATACTGAAGGTCTACCTGCTTATCGCCCACCGTAGTATCGGCAAGAATTAGAAGATAATCTTGCTTAAAATGAAAGTATCCCTGGTTCTGTAGATGTCGCCAAAGTCTACGCTTTTCCTCATCGATATCTGCTGTCCTGAAATCCTCACCAGAGTGTAGTAAACTGCTGGTAAGATAGGTGTTGAACAAGGGGCGCAGATGCAGCTGCGTTGAATCCAGTACTAACTCAAAATTACGGTAGGTGTACGCCTTGGGAATTACGAGTTCATATCGTATTCTCGCCTTTTTTTTCTTCTTATTCTTGTAGATCACTTCGTAGCTTCCCTTCACACCGAAGTGTCCGCGGTTGAATAAATCGCTCTCCATCTTTTTTACCCTTAGTTCCGAATTAACCGAAGCAATAGTAATCGGAGGTTCTCCAAAGTTATTCATCATCCAGTGAGAAAAGCCTTTTTCTTTTTGGGTGTAGAATAAATTAAAAAAAAACAGCCGGACTGATAAGAATCTAAAATGAGGCATTCCAAACAGAGCTCCGTTGGGCGCAATGTAAGCGGCTAACCAGGCTTCCAGTTTCTTGTCCGCCCACTGATTGGATTTCCACCTTTCTCCCTTATACTCCAGTCTTTTCATCTTTACTCTACGGGTACCTGTGTACAACACTTCATCTTCTGCTAAGCGGCGAGTTCCGGAACAGGAGTTCAGACAGAGTAAAGTAAGTAATCCTAACGCTATGGTGATTAGGAACTTCATGGGTTAGAAGCATTCGACTTTGATCGGAAAATAGAGTTTAGCGTGGGGTAACTTTTGCGGAAATTCACCCCAATGGATGACCGAATTACATCTCCGTCGACAATCCCTTCGTACACGTATTTTCGTGCCCCGTTCAGTGAGATAAAAGGATTCCGGCTTAGTATATAGCTTAGTTCTACATTATCGATGATATTAGCAGTTGGGCCCGGGCCAGCTACATTATTACCCGAAACCCCTAAATCGCCACCTATGGCTACCTGCAATCGGTTTTTGAATAAGCTGCGAGAGACTGAATAATTGACATTGGTTTGGTTTGAACCGGCCCCGGGCACTGCTTCGTAGGTTTCTACTCCGAACGACACGTCGGTATTGGTCAGGTTACGGTTGGCTATCTCGTTCAGCTTGGAAGCGGCCGCTCCCAGCACGGCTGAGCCCTGGGCAATATTTTCAGTGCCAATACTACCGAAAGCTAGCAGGTTGATCGCGTAGCTTTCTCGATTCTCCGGAGCAAGCCCCTGAAGGTAGGTGTTCACCTCCGAATCCAGACTACGCATATCAAAGGAAAGATCCAGGTCTTCCAAGGTAGCCTGATTCAGCAACACCATAACTTGAAACTGAACTAGTTCATTTCTATTACTAAAAACCGGTGAAAGTCCGGTTGGCTTCGCTTTTACCGTTTTAACTCCCTGGAAGGTAATCTTCGGATTGGTAATTTCTCCTTCCCACGCTATCACTGATTTCTCTACGTTCAGATCTAAATCGGGTATCACCGGGGGAAACAACAACGCTCTTCCGCTGCTTGCGCTCAAAGAACCATAAACCAGGGGGAGGCTGGTATTTTCTCCCCGTAGCCGCAGGTTTCCACCTCCGGTTACCCTCACAAACTCCTGAGTAATCTCATTTAGCAGCACCTCAAGGGTGATATTCTGAATATCCGTATCTACGTTCCAGTCAATAGCAATATCTGATTTACTAGCCCGTCGGTTGGCGCCTAGCTGATCAATTTTATCAAACTCCACAAAGGTCACGGTACCGGAAGCATCGCTGATACCGACCGTACTCTGGTACAGATACTCAACCATCCCACCAGACTGAATACTCAAACCACCACTAACTCCCAGGTTTTGCCACCTCCCACTAACCCGCAAATCGCTGGCTAGTTCCAGGTTACCCCGGACTATTGCCTGTTTCGACTTCGAGTTAAGTAAACTAAACTGTTCCGTTTTCAGACGGATATCAAATCTAGGTTCAGCCGATAGATCAGTTGACCCACTCACTGTCAAGGGTTTTTGGTTGAGGTCATAAATCTCAAAGCTTTTGAAGTCTAATTCACTCTGGGTAAAATAGAGTGTATCGTTAGGGATGCTCAGCGAGGTTGAATAATCGTAAAGATTCAATATTGATTCTGAGAGTATTGCGTATCCTTGCAGTTGCAGCGTTGAATCCACTTTTCCGCTCAAATCTGCCTCTACTAAACCGCTTAGACCTACATTTTCGGGCCAGCTAGGCAGGGTAGTAAGAAAGTCTAGAGAAAGCTGCTCGGTGACCGCATCAAACACGAGGCTCTCAGCCAGCCCAACAACTCGAAAAGTTGCCAAAGTGTCCTCGTTCCAAAGTTTGAGCGAAGCCTCTAACGAATCATCCCGCAAAAAGCCTTGCCCACCCAGTATTCCCAGCTGGTAATCGCTAACTGCCAGATCGGAAACTAAAGCTTGCCAACTGATGAAAGCACTATCAGGTTGGTAATAGAGTTGGGCGTCCAGGTAGCCTTTCAGCGAATAGCTGCTGTCCACTGCCGCTGCAATTCTGTCTAGGGCTAAGGAATCTACCGTCACTTCAATATTTCCTTCTGCGGAAGTGGCTAACCCTAGGCGAGTATTTTCTCTTTCTAATCCGATAGAGCCTGCCTGAAGGCTAAACAAGGTATCAAAGATTAACCCCTGATTGTTGAACACCCTCCAGTCATCACCGGCCAGAAGCAGGGCCTGGTCATCCTGTAGCCGCAACACATACGTGTCCTCCTCAGAATAAGCTTCCAGTCCAACGGTCACTCGTTGGTTGACTTCAGCCAACAAGGTATTGATATCAGCGCTATATTTGTCAGAGTCGAGTTCAATATTGACCTCTATGCTATCCAGAGGAAAATAGTCATTGTCAAATTTATTCAGAGCTATCTGCGCCCTGCCCCACTGAAACGAGCTATCGGCAGAAAGGGAAAGTTGAATTGAATCTAGTTGGTACATACTGTAGGTCAGTGACGATATTGCTGCCTCGGCTTCCCACTGATTACTAGCTTTCTTCAGGGTTAAGCTGTCGACACGAACCGCCGCTGAGTAGCCGGTAAGTTGCACAGCCGATGCGCTGTCAATGGCTAGTGACAGGTACATTTCCGTATCCGGTAAGCCCTGTAAGTATGCAGTATTTAACTCAGTATAGTCCAGAATATCAACCCCCGATTGTAAAGTGAAAACGGGCTTGGCATTGGCTTCCAGCGTAGTGTAAAGCTCGCCTTTATCTTCACGGTACCGAAAATGACATTCGGGCAACTGTTTTACGAGGGTATCGGACCTAAAAATGTAGCTAGAATCAGCAGTTACTGAAACCTGAAAAAAGTCGTCACCCAACCAGTCGTAGCTACCGGTGTAGTCGGCGGTCAGATGAGTCCAGGGAAGATTGACATCGCTAAGCAGCTTAGGCGATAGATAGGCTAACTGCCCTTCAAACGGTAAATATGAGGTATCCTGCCCGTAAATAGCTCCCCGAAAATTACCTTTTATCTGTTCATCCAGAAGCGTTGCCCACACACTATCATACTCAGCATTGTAGTAGTAGGTAACATCAACATTTTTTATCTGCCTTCCTTCTACAGCTATTCTTCGGCTAGACAGATCTAAGCGAAAAGTATCGTTTGCTTCATTTTCGGCCAGTAGTCCGCCTAGTTTCAAATCAACACTGCCGTAGGGAACTTCCAGCGGCAAGTAATCAACAATCCGGTTGACCAGTACCGAATCACTGGCCAGATGAATGGAGTAGAAGAGATCGTCTTTGGGACTGAAGGATATCAGTGATTGTACACTCAGTTGCCCTTCGGCAGTTTGCAACCTGGCTTGAATATCGAAATAATCCAGATTGCCCCGGATAGTACCCGATCCCCGTAATGCGGTGGGCCAGAGAAAAAATTCGTTGTAATCTTCCTCAATCAGAAAGGCAAACAAGTCTTGACGCGAAGTTTTTATCCGATCAAGTTGAAGATCAAAACTAACCGGTTCTTCGGCCCAGTCAATGTTTCCCCCTACAGCTATTTCGGTTTCGGTTAATAGTTGCAGGTTCAGCGAGCTAAGCTGAAGTTGTTCGCCGATTATCGCCAGATTAGCGGTGAAGTTAACCACTGAGTCACTAGGAATGTCCTGCTTCATGGCAACGAGAATTGCCGGAAAATAGCGTTTTATGGCTCCGTAGCTGATAGTTGAATTACCGATACTGACATTGGCGAGTAAGCTTTCCTCAGCAGTAATTTGAATCTTATTAATATTGAGATTGATACCAGGCAGCAGTAGTGTGGTATTGGCAATTTCTGAATCGAGATTAGAGCGAACTAACCCGTTCGCTACCGATAGGTCAACCGCCAGGCTATCTTGGTAAACCAGGACTAACTGTTGTACCCGAAAATCAAGTAGTTCTGAGGTCTTCCAGCCGTTTAACTTTAGGTTTAAGTCAGTAATATGATGATCATGTCGGGGCTGCTTAAGCAGTAGTGCGCTATTCTCAAAGTGGAGATGCTTTATACTAAAATCGGGCAAAAGACTAAATGACCCCTTAGAATCGGCAGGCTCGTTGATAGTAGCGAACGCGTACTGAAGATCGAACTCTGCCAGCAGACTATCTATACTGATGCTATCTTTGGCAAAAACTTGCCGGGCTTGTAATTCTGGTACTACTAACGTCAGTGAATCGGTTTTACCTAAAAGTTGGAAATTCAACTCTTTCAGATCAACATTTTCTAATCTGACTGACCAGCCACCTAATAAATCATTGCCACTAGTTGTAGATTCATCAGCCGCTGGATTGGGAATGGCTACTTCCACGCCGTTCAGCTCTAACTGAGAAACATTGATCTCACGCTGTAGAAGAGGAAGCCAGTCCAAGTAAATTGCCAGTTGATCAACCTCAATGTTCAGTTCGTTTTCCCGGGCTAGCTTTAGTTGATCAATGATTAATTTGCCAGACAAGTCAAAATCGATAGCAGCATATTCAATCCCGTACTGATCAACCACGTTCTGCCAGCTCCGGTGAACGAAATAGTAAACAGCCAACAGCAGCAGAAGGACACTGATACTAACTTTCCACCACCAACGTATACGCACCGACCGCTTCAAGATTTTTCCAGTTTATAATCCCCAGCCCCAGACTTAACGAAACTATTTGGCGGTCCAACCTCCGTCGACGGTCAGCATTGAACCGACTATGTAGCTGGCCGCGTCGCTAGCCAGAAATATGGCTGCTCCCTGTATTTCTTTTAACTCTCCCCAACGGGCCAGGGCGGTTGCTCCTACGATAAACTTCTTCGCCTCCTCGGTCTCCGCAATCGGAATATTCATTTCAGTGAGAAAGGGACCCGGACAGATAGCGTTGACGTTGATGTTGAACGGAGCCAATTCTAATCCTAAGGCACGAGTCATTTGCACCACCGCGCCTTTACTAGCGGTGTAGGGGGTGCGGTTGGCTAAACCTACCAGACCGAGGGTGCTGGCCACATTGATGATGCTACCGCGCTGTTGCTTTTTCATTTGGGGGGTAACAGCCCGACAGCATAGCCATGTACCGTCTACGTTTACGTCCATCACCTTCTTAAATTCCTCCTCGGTTACCTCGTCAATCGCTCCCCGAATGTTGATTCCGGCACTATTGATTAGCACGTCAATCCGGCCAAAAGCATCTAGTGCCGCCTGCGCCATCGCTTCGGTTTGATCTTTAACCGTTACATCCGCTGCAAAGGCTACGGCTTTGATGTCGTAGGTATCGTTTAGTTCTTCGGCAGCTTGATTTCCTTCTTCGGCGTTGCGGTTGACCAGCATGACGTTAGCTCCGGCCGAGGCCAGTCCGGCGGCCATGGCCAGACCCAACCCTTTGGAGCCTCCGGTAATGATGGCAGCTTTTCCACTTAAATCAAACTGATTGATGCCAGGTAGTTTTTCGTTGCTCATAAAAATACATTGTGATTAGGTGTACAGTAGTTTCTTCTGGCTGTAAGCTAGTGAATTCCTGACATTTTTTTCCTCGGCGGCCAATTTCTCTTCGGGAGAGAGAGGCGAGATCCGGGGTAGCTCGGTATTGCTTTTTAGTTTTTTCACCATTCGCAGGGTGCGGGCCAGGTCGCTGCCCGGCACTTCGGGGAAGGTAGGCCAGTACTCATCGGTGAGGCAGGGAATCTTCAGCGGATCACGGGTGATCATTTCCAGGTTGAACACAATCTGGGGATTATGTTTCCGGCATAAAGCCACAATGCGGGGTAAGTCCAACGTGCCCTGCCCGAGTGGTACTTCTGCCATCAGAAAACCGTCTTCATACTCTTCAAAGGCCATATCTTTTACGTGAGTGGTAAACACGTAGGGCACCAGCGTTTCTACCACCTCCATCGGGTCTTCCATCAGTGATATGCTATTACCAAAGTCCAGGGTTACCCCTATCCATTCGCTATCCAGATGCTTTAGGATGGCTACCAACTCAGGAGCTCGCCAGTCTTTATGGTTCTCTACCGCCAGCCGTATCTGGTGCTTGCGCATCACCGGTTCGGCCAGTTCTAGCGATTTGATAGATTGCTTCTTAAACTGATGAAATGCTTCCAGCGAATCAAAGGTTTCGTAGCGCCGTCCGCCCAGACAGACCGTTCGTACCACGCTGGCTCCAGCTTCTTTAGCCAGCTTAATTTCCTGTTCAAAGTCAGCAACCTCCTCGGTATTTTTGGGTAGTCGAATTGATCCTTCCAGGTACAACCCTAGTTTCTCCCTCCGGTCTCGTACTTTACCGGCAAAATCCTGGGTCCAGCTCCTAACTCCCATCTGTACTCCGCCCCCGCCAATCTGATGGCAGTGCTCCAGCAAATCCAATGCATTCTGAAAACCCGGATACTGATCGCTGTTAACTTCCGATTGCCAGCGGTGGGAGTAGGTATGTACCACCACCCCCATCGGTGCATCTTTCACTAAGCGAGAAAGACTGGTCAGAGAAAGAGCCGCTGCTCCGGCCATACTTTGCTGCAGGAAATCACGGCGATTGATACCGGATCGGGCTGATAGAATAGAAAAAGCTTTCATAGGTTGTTGTATTTTCGTGAATGTGGATAAAAAACGACTATCGACAAATACTACTTACCGACTGAGGCCTGCAGATTATCAATATGCCGGTTCAGTTCTTCGGCCGTCCAGGGTACTACCCGCCCCTGCGAGGTATGTCGGGTTCTGCCTACCAAGCCCCGTGGTATAGGCTCCGCCTGATTGCCCCAAGCGTTGCGGATATAGGTCATTATGGCGGTTAGCTCAGCATCATCCATCGTAGAGTGAGCAGGCATTACCGGTAAAATCTCCGGGGCATCGTAGATCTTTCCACCCACCTGAATGGGGCCTTCCAGACCGTGCAGCAGTAACAGCGCTAATCGTTTTTGGTCGCCCAGCACCCAATCGGAAGCCACCAGCGGCGGGGCAAAGCGGTTGATTCCCTCGCCATCGGTACCATGGCAGCCCGCGCAAGTAGTCAGGTAGTGCTGTCGTCCTAAAGCAAACTGCTTCTGCCCCTCCTCTCCCAAGCGGTTTTGCTTCGCTGAATCGTTAGACCGGGGAGCGTGACCCGGCCAGGTGAATAAGGAGGCAATCGCTTTCTGCTGAACCGGAGTGATTTCCGCATGGTTTTGGGTTAATAAATCCGGCGCACTTGCCAGTTTTACCGGTTGGTTCTTCTCCTGGGTTCCCTTCACTACTAGCCCGCTGGCAATGGCTTTTTCTTGCCAGCCGAAGTTCTGACTGGTATTTAAATCTGACAATAGGGCCAACAGCTCACCGGAATCACCTTTGTTGACAATGGCGGCGGTAAGTGTTTCCAGCAAAATCGCCCGGGCGGGGGATGACTGTTGCCAGTCGGGTTGCTGCCGCAGATGTTGCATAAAAGCAAACTCCCGGTCTTGCAAACTACTTAATACCGCATCCCGGACCATGGCCGAGGTATCAAACTGCATGATGATTTTGGATAGCACCTGATTAGTGGCCGAAGGAGCCAGCACTACAGCAGATAAAGCCTGTTGTAATGCTAAATCAATAGAAGAATCCTCATCCCGATCAAGCAATGCGGTTTGTAGTTTGGTGCGAGCTTCAGAATCATCAGTGGCTAGTGGTTCTATCAGCCGTAGAGTCGTAGTAGCAATTAGCGTGCTCTCATCCTCAAGTAAGGCAAACAGTACGTCGAGGTTTTCAGCATTTAATCCTTCCAACGTCCAGAGTGCGTGGAATCGTCCCAACTCGGTTTCACCATGTTGAGCTAACTCAGTTAAAGCAGGAACTACACTTGCATCCTCACGTTCCACTAGCAACCGCTGAGCCATATCGCGGTACCAGCCGTTTTCATGCGATAAGTACTTCACCAACTCGCTCGATGATAAAGTTGAGAGCTTCACCGGTTCGGGCAACTGCTCATCCCCCGGAAGAATACGCCAGATACGCCCCATCCGAACTGGCTGGGAAAGTTTTCGCTGAATAATCTGCTCCTTCAGATAGGGAGTAATATACGGGCCGTGCTCGATAATTCCCCGGTACATGTCGGCGATGTACAGCGCCCCGTCCGGACCGGTAGCCGTATGAACTGGCCGGAAACGTTCGTCGGTAGAAGCCAGAAATTCTCGTCCCGGATGAGGATCGTAAGCGGTCAACTGCAATCCGGTTTCTTCCACCACGTTTCGTTTAATTAAATTACCGGCGGGTTCACACACAAATACGTTTCCTTTAAACTCAGGCAGTGCCGTGCCTCGGTAAACCAACGGAGAACAGGCGGAGGTAAACTCCAGCAATTTGCCGTCTTCGGTCAGCGTACCCGGAATATAACCCCGGTTCACCGCCGGATTATCGCGAATAGGATATACCCGCCGGTCAATCGTTAAACCTTCATCTATGCCGGAGGTAGGAGTATGATTAGCATTACGCGCCAGGTAGTTGGGTGGCACCAGGTCGGCGTGCAACTGTGACCAGTTGTAGTTATAGTGCAAGCGGCCCTTGTCGTCGTGGCTAAGTCCCCACTGCCCCCGAAATTCAGTACTATCGCGTTGCCATTCGTTATCGATCAGCTTATAGCGAAAGTGGGATTTAGCGTTGTAGTACCAGTTATCTACGCCCCGCCACAAGCCATTATCCGAGTGTTCGGGTAGACCATTGGCGGCGTAGTTTGAATCGAGTAACGTTTTGGTATCAGCCCGTAAGTCACCATCCAGGTCTTCAGTGACCCAGAGGGAGTTGTTTTCGGCTATCAAAGCCCCCCCTTTAACCACGGCCAATGCCCGGGGCATCACCAAACTATCAATGTAAATTGTACTGACGTCCATCCTTCCGTCACTGTCGGTATCTTCCAACACCGATATTCTTCCCACTGGCTGATCCTCGCCCTCTCCGTCTACATTAGGCATAAAACCCCGCATTTCCACTACCCATAGTCTTCCGTCTTCATCGAAGGTGATGATGACTGGTTCCTGCACCATCGGTTCGGAAGCTACCAGTTGAATTTTCAATCCCGGTTCTAACTGAAAGGTGGCTAGTTCTTCATCCGGACTACGGGCCGGAGATGGACCTTCATCCATCCGATTCTGGTGTTGGGAGGTGCAAGCAAAGAAAGATAAGCTAATGGCGAGAGTTGAGAATTTTTTTACCATAGATTGTTAATCGCTTAGCCACGTAAATTAGCACTTTCTTCCAAAAAAGCAGAGATAAGCCCGAAAACTTCCGGTTATCACTAGCTTCTCACCTTACGTTCTCCGGTATGGTCGTAGCCCTGGGCTCGCTCGTAGTCAACCATGGCCTGGGGCCGAAAGTTGGTAATGAACGCCCGCCGACGCCGAGCAGTGCTATTTCCCCGGCTGTAGTGCAGGGTTCCGCCCTGATGCAGCACGCAGTCGCCGGCTTTGAGTTCTACCGCTAATCCTTCCGCTTCTTCGGCATCGCACTCCAACGCTCCCCCTCCTTTTCCGGCCGGACGGTGGGGACGCATTGGTTGGAGATGGGAGCCGGGTACGTACCACATACAACCGTTGTCGCGGCGGGCTTCATCCAGCGACACCCAGCAGCTTACTGCTCGCTTGTCCGGCATGTCAATCCAGTAGGCACAGTCCTGATGCCAGGGAGTAGGAGTATCCGAAAAGGGCGCTTTATCGATCAGCATGTCAAAATCCAAAGCCATATCCTCACACATCAGTTGCTGAACTACAGCTAAGGTTTTCCGGTGTAGCGGTTTGCTTGTCAAATCCGGTAGAATACGGGAGGGTACCATAATCTGGGTTATGCGCTCCGCAGTTTTCGTTGAGGGCTTGTCCAGATGACCACCCAGGTCAGAGCGGTACTTTGAAGCATCCACTCGGTTGTGCAGGAAATCTTCGTAGAGATTTTGGTAATAGGTAACTTCATTTTCGGTAAGTAGTTTAGATACGACCAGGTATCCCTGTTCTTCAAAAAATTGCTGCTGTTGGCGGTTGATAGTAATCATTTGATTTTCATTTACCCTTAAATTACTGACTATTGGTGTTCAGGCAATATTGAATGTCATTTAGTTTGAATCACCGGACTATTTTCACATTTTGTTAGGCCAAGAATCTAATATAACCAACGTATGACTAACCATCCCTCAAAATTTGCCTTTGCCTCATTCGCACTGCTTTTCATGATCATCTGGGCCAGCACTCTGCCTACTATAGCCCAAACTACTGCTGAAACTAAACGACCCAACGTATTATTCATTGCCATTGATGATCTGAACGACTGGCTGGGCAGCATGGGAGGTCACCCTAACGCCAAAACTCCTAATATGGATGCCTTGGCGGCTCGTGGAGTTTTGTTTCAGAATGCCCACTGCCAGGCTCCTTTGTGCGGTCCCTCCCGGGCATCCATCATGACGGGTTTGCGTCCTTCCACCACGGGTATTTACGGGATGATCGATGACAACATAATCAAATCGGACAACGAAATTACTTCGGATATTATATTTCTGCCGGAGTACTTCAAGCAGCAGGGCTACCATACGATGGGGATTGGAAAGCTATTTCATCGGCATGCTCCGGATGGGCTGTTTGACGAATCGGGAGGACGCTACAAGGGGTTTGGCCCATTGCCGGAAGAACGCTTTGTGTGGGATGGTTTCGGGGGTGAAAACTACGGGCGCACCAGCACTGATTGGGGCGCTTTTCCGGCTTTAGATTCTATGATGCCGGATCATCAGTCCGTAGACTGGGCATCGGAACGACTGGAGCGAGAGTACGATGAGCCTTTCTTTTTGGCGGTCGGCTTCTTGCGCCCCCACGTTCCCCTCTACGTGCCTCAGCCCTGGTTTGACCTGCACCCTACCGACGACATAGAGCTACCATCGTACAAAGCCGATGATCTGGAAGACGTACCTCCAGTAGCCCATAAAATCAATGATCTACCTATGATGCCGAGCACCGAATGGGCCATTAAATCGGGCAACTGGGATGATATCATTCAGGCCTACCTGGCCTGTGTCTCTTTTGTAGATGATCAGGTGGGCCGCTTGCTGAAATCGTTGGAAAATAGTGCTTACGCCGATAATACCATCATTGTGCTCTGGTCGGACCACGGCTACCGGATGGGAGAAAAAGGTACCTTCGCCAAACACGCCCTGTGGGAGGAAGCCACCCACACTCCACTGATCTTCGCCGGGCCAGACATTCCGTCGGGTCGGGTGGTGGATGAGCCCGTAGAACTGCTTTCTATCTATCCTACTCTTCTGGAATTGAGCGGGTTGCCGGCTTACAACCGCAACGAAGGACGCAGCCTGGTACCGTTGATGCGAGAAGAAGAAAGCGATCAGGAGTGGTACGCCATTACCACCTTCGGTAGAAATAATCATACCGTCAGAACCAAGGATTTCCGGTATATCCGTTACGAAGACGGTGGCGAAGAACTGTACGATCATGCCACTGACCCGCTGGAATGGTATAATCTGGCCAATCAGGCTCAATACAATCAGAAAAAAGAAGCACTACGGCAGTATTTGCCGGCTACCAACGTTCCCTGGAACGTACATTCATCCTACACCTTCCAGCCTTATTTTGTGGAGCAGAAAGCCCGCGAACAGTAAAGTCTTCCGCGCAGCAAGAGTATTCTCTGCTAATTTTTTTCGCGGTGCCATAAAGCTTTCCCGCTAGCAAACGTATCCTCTCTCACCTACTGACTATGGCAGTGGGAAGCAATTCCTCTATTCAAAAAACGCCTGACTCGGCGCCCCTCCCTTAAGTATTCCGTCCTCCGGATAACGAAGGAGAAAATAACCCAACGATCAAGCGATTCAGAAGGGTTAATTACCATTTGCTAAAAAAATTAGCATTTGGTGGTTACATCGCTAATATTGTTAGATACAAATCAATAGTTCGCAGGAAGAACAGATTTATTTGAAAGTAATGACCAAAACAATGAAAACGATAATAATTACTACCCTGGCCATATGGATGGCGATTAACGTAACAACCTTAGCCGAAATCAGAAATGGCTACGAGAAAGAAGTATGCTTAGCCGAAAAATCAATGGGCAACCTGACTAACCTTTCTGAAGAAGGATACTCTAAGTCGGTACGCTATAGTCTGGAAGAGCGTCGAAGAGACACGGAAAATAAACTAGAGGAACTGCGGGACTACTACCGCAAAACTCAGATATTAATTAATAAGCTGTTGAAGGTTGACCCAGCATTATATCATGAAGTTAATACGATTAAGAATTACGAAGGCGACGAAACCGATGTATACGTTAAGATAGTGGAAGATTTGGGTGAAACCTATCTAGGAATCACCAACCTGGAACAAAGTTCGCAAAACCCTCACGTACACTCCTCTGAATACGGCGACTATACGGTTAGCGTAATGGTGGTTAGAACTCATATCAATAAAGCGCTAAAAATTCTGGCGCACGAATTCGGGCACGTCCGCTACCAGGTTCCCAATCTGGCCAGTTACATGAAATACTACCAGGAAACCTATCAGCATCAGTACTTTGATGACCGAGAAGCCGGACACTGGATCACCGACCCCAGTCACTTGTCAGTAATTGCTACGTTAAAGTCGTTCGGAGAATCCTTTAAGGCAGCCCGACTTACCGCCAAAGCGATTGCCAGCCGCGAATAAGACAACTAGTTATACCAGATAAACTGGGCTGGGCTCTATTGGAAACCTGGCCCTTTGGCTTTTGCTCGACCACCAGAATGAGGAAAGCGCCTACAGAATAATCAGTCGACTGAGATATTGATTATCAGGAAAACGCACTCGCTGGATTGAGCTATAATCTGAGGCTGTGAGCGAAAATAATCGGCTTACCCAATAATTGTATCTTAGCTTACGCTCTACTCGGAAAGGACTTGCCTTTGGTGGTGCTTCCTAGACTGGGAAGGCCTGATTGAAAAACCTTGTTGCTCATGGTTCCAGCGTTCAAAATTACGCAGCGCGGTATGCCAGCCCGATAAATAGCTGGCACTAATATGATTCTCTGGGGTAATGGGTATATTTTCCATAATGTGGTTAAATATTTGGGGCGATTTCAGTGCTTGAAAAGCTTAAAAACAGCTACTTTTTTACCGGCACTTTCATGCTTACGTCAAACTCGTCGCCCACCATAAAGCTGATGAAGGGGCCTTCAATACCGAATTCTTCTCTATCAACCGTAAAGCCGCCTTCAAACACTCCTGAGCTACCATTTTCGGTAAATGTGAACGGAAACGCAATTTCCTTTTCTACTCCGTGTAGTGTGAGTACACCGGTCATCTGATAGTTATCGCCGGTCTTAGCCACCCTGGTTGAACGAAACTTGATTTCCGGGTATTGTTCTACATCAAACCAACTATCTCCTCGAGCGTGCTTGTTCTTGGTATTATTCCCGGTCTCGATGGTAGCCGCATCTACGGATACGTCGAAGCGGGCCTGTTCAAGCTTGTCGGGATCAAATACAATAGTACCGGTCAACCCTCGAAACGTGCCCTCCGCGCCGGTTCCGGAAAATCGCACTTCGTAATCGTCGACTATACTCCAGGTATTCCAGAGGGTGAAGGCGAAAGCACCAGGTAAGAGTAACAGTCCGACAAAAAGGTGGGTTTTTAAAGAAAGCATTACTTATAGACCATCTTAGGTTAGCATTGTTTTTACTGAGTTAACCGACCGCTGGGTTGTGACAGCCAAATCTCCGACTGTTCTTCCAAACTCATCCGGGCGTTTTGTCGCTGATCTTTACAAGTCCCGCCACTAAAGATGGAGTACTGTAGCGTGATCCCGGCATTTGGGCCGTAGGCTACGTTGCTCCGCAAAAATTAGCCTCATCTTCAGAATTAAGAATCAATTGCCCAGCCGCGTTTTGAACAATCTTAATTTCTGACTAGCTTCAACGCTGCTGATACAACTTGCTACCTATGCCTACCAACCGAAGACAGTTTCTGAAACAGGCGGCACTCGGAGGAGCTGCCCTGAGCGGATTTCCGCTGCTATCCACCGCCGCCTTTCCCGCTCAAACTCATTCCGATCTAACGATCACCAAAGTACGCTACTACAGCGCTCCCGGTTACACCAAACCCTTGTTCAACCAGACCCGGGGCATTGTGGAAGTGTTCACCAACGAGGGCATCGTGGGAGTTGGTGAAGGGGGTTTTAAAGACACTATTGAGCAGTGCGCCCAAATGATGATCGGGGAAGACCCGTTCCGGATTGAACACCTCTGGCAGTACCTGTACCGCGGTATGTTCTACCCACCCGGTCGGGAGAAGTTGCACGCCCTAGGTGCCCTGGAAATGGCTCTATGGGATATTAAAGGGAAAGCTTTGGGAGTACCGGTGTACGACTTACTAGGCGGAGCCACCCGCGACTACGTGGAATGCTACGCTACCGGATTCCGCTCTTCCGCGGAAACTATTGAAGAAAAGGCGCAGGATTGTATTGAAGCCGGTCTACGAGCCTTCCGCATAGGCCCTACCGGGGGCAACGGAGAAGAGCCCTTCGACTTTTACGAAAATGCCAAAACCACCATTGATCTCTGCCAGCGGGTAGATGCCGCCGTAGGTGGTTCGGGCAACTGGGCGATTGACCTGCACACCCGTTTCGATACTCCCGAAGCCATCAAGATTTGCGATGCGCTGGAAGAGTTAGAGCCTTATTTTGTGGAAGACATTGTTCGCTCCGAGAATCCGAAGGTTTACCGCACTATCCGGCAGAAGACCAAAGTACCTATTGCGGTAGGCGAACAGTTTGGTGACCGATGGGATAGTAACGAACTTATTGAAGATCATCTGATCGATTATACTCGCTTTACGATCCCCAATACCGGAGGTATCTCCGAGTTTAAGAAGCTAGCCACCATTTGCGAAACCCACTACGTCGGGATGATTCCCCACTTTACTGGCCCATTGTCTACCGCTACTTTGGTCCACGTACTTGGTTCTAGCAGTCCTATGCGCTGTATGATGGAGCTAACCGGCGGCCAGCCCGAACGCCCGGCCTACTTCAATGAAGATTATATCAACTTCCGAAACGGAAAGCTGTACCTAAACCCCAAACCAGGTTTGGGAGTAGAATTTAATCCGGAGAAAGCTGACTTCGTGCTGGAGGTCAGCGAGAAAACTGAATTTCCTCACCCAATCCTGAAAAGTCCCGATGGCTCTATTCATAATTGGTAAATATATTGTCCTTTGTAAACTAACCGATATGAAACTGAACTTGTCAAGACCTATTTATCTGCTTTCTTTTTTTGTCTCCGCAATATTTATTCTGTGGGGTTGTTCCTCCGGAAGTCAGGAACGGGCCACTGAGGTAGCGGCTAATCCGAACCTAGAATTCACGGATTATGCTAATCTGAAACTGGGATTTACTACTCAGAATTTTCTGGCCGCCATGCCGGTATCGTTGGAAACCAGTAAGCAGTTTATTGACTACGCCGCCGAACAAGGATACCAGTGGCTGGAGCTACGTGACCCTAACGCTGAACTGAGTGTCGAGGAAAGTCAAGAGATTGCAGCTTACGCTCAGGAAAATGAAATTGAAGTAAGCTACGCTATTCAGAAGGGGCTGCTGGACGATGACTTCTGGCCTACTTTTGAAAAAGGACTACAGAATGCCGTAGTGTTTGAAGGGCCGAGGCTAATCCGGTCGCTGGCGAGCTTATCGGAGTTTGCCAGTGATACCACTAAGCAGGGCTGGACGCAGGAAGAATTACAAATGGCGGTTCAGTACGCCGACAGTGCCGCTGCGCTGGCCAATGAGGCCGGTTTACAGTACGTTATTGAAAACGGTGGCGAGCCTTTTTTCGGGAAAAGAGAACAGTACTTCGGGGTAGCCGATCTATTCGCCCGGACGGGTAAGCAGGTTGGTTGGCAGTTCGATACCGCCAACCCCTTCAGCGTAGCCCGGGTTCACGTTACGGCGGATAGCGTCCGGAACTACCTACAAGCGAATATTGGCAACCTCTTCTACATTCACCTGAAATCCGCTCAGAACGGTCAGGCCCAGGAAACCCTGGGTAAAAACCCCTTGCCCCTGCCCGAAGTACTACAACTCCTTTCCGAGCATTCGGTTCCCTACGTAGCCATTGAGCTTCAGGCAGTAGATAATCAGGATCAGGCATTTACGAATCAGCAGCAGAGCCTGGCCTACCTACAGTCGCAAAATTTGGTAAGTAAAGCGCAGTAGCATGTCCGTAGAGAAAACTCAGCCCCAAGAATCCTCCTCGGTACTTAATAAAATCTGGCTGGCGTTGCTCAGTATCGGACCGGGTATCTTCTGTATTGGCTACACCATCGGTACCGGCAGCGTAACTTCCATGGCCAAGGCCGGCAGTCAGTTCGGTATGCAGTTACTCTGGGTGTTGATGCTTAGCTGCTTTTTTTCCTGGCTGCTGATGGAAGCCTACGGCCGCTACGCCGTGGTGACCGGACTCACCTCCATCTACAGTTTTAGAACCCGGATGAAAGCCGGAAAACTGATTGCGATCTTAGTGGTAGTTGGAATTATCGTAGCCCAGTGGAATTCACTATCCGGAATCCTCGGACTCAGTGCCAACGCCATTTACGAAACATTACTACTGTTCTGGCCCGGTTTGCCCGCCGAAAATTACTGGGTAGTGCTAGGCATCGCCATCACCCTCATTCTTATCATGTACTCTCTGCTGTGGGTAGGGCAGTATTCTTTCTTTGAAAAGGTGCTGATCGTGTTCGTTACCCTGATGGGCATATCCTTTCTGATCTCCATGTTCGTGGTTTTCCCCCCACCCGGTGACATTGTGCGGGGCGTAGTACCCAGCGTTCCGGACGTAGCCGGGGGCAAGTTACTGGTAGCCGCCTTCGTGGGTACCACCATGGCCGCCCCTACTTTCGTCGTTCGTCCGTTACTGATGAAGGGGAAAGGCTGGAATCAGGATAACACCCGAGAGCAGTCTCGCGATGCGCTTACCTCCGCCATTCTGATGTTTGTGATTAATCTGGCCATTATGGCCGCGGCCACTGGAGCCCTGTTTTACGAAGGCAAGACCATTGAGAAGGTGCTGGATATGGTATATACCCTAGAACCCGTAGCCGGTAAGTTTGCCGTGGTATTATTCATGGTAGGTGCTCTCAGCGCGGGACTTTCCTCGATTTTCCCGATTCTCATGGTAGCTCCCCTGCTCATTGCCGATTATCAGGCCGGAGAACTGGATACCAATTCATCCCGCTTCCGCATCCTCACCGGAATAGCCAGCGTTATCGGATTAAGTGTCCCTATTCTGGGTGCGAATCCGATTGCGGCCCAGATTGCCACGCAGGTAGCCGGAGTATTTGTGCTCCCGCTGGTAATTGGTGGAATTATGTATTTGATCAACCGAAAGGATATGATGGGGGAACATAAGGCCAGTATTGGACTTAATATTGGGTTAGCGGCGGCGCTGGTGTTCGCCTGCATCATTTCCTATACCGGACTGATAGCCCTACTGGAGCTTATCTAACCAAGTAAGTATCACTTGTTAATCTAAACTCTTTTCCTGCTTTTGAGTAATCTATGGTAGAACTGTATCTTGGTGCCCATTAGGAACTGGTACTGATGCAGGAGTTTTTATCAACTATCCATTTTCAACTATCAATTCTTATGCAAGACTTAACCAACAAAATAGCACTGATTACCGGAGGAAGCAAAGGAATCGGCTACGGCATTGCCGAGGCGCTTATGGCCCAGGGTATGAAGGTAGGCATCACCAGTCGCTCCCAAGCTAATGCCGACGAAGCAGCCGAAAAGCTTAATCAAGCCGATAAAGGACAAGCTTTGGGATTAGGAGCCGATGTCCGCAGTATGGAATCTCAGCAGAAAGCGGCTGACCGATTGTTAGACGAATGGGGACAACTGGATTTGTTAGTAGCCAACGCCGGCCTGGGTCACTTTGCTTCTATTGAAGATATGACTGCTGAACAATGGAACGAAACCATTGATACTAACCTCACGGGTGTATTCTACAGCATCAAAGCTAGTTTGGATGCTCTGAAATCATCTAAAGGGTATATTATTACCATTTCAAGCTTAGCCGGTACTAACTTCTTTGCCGGTGGCTCAGCTTACAACGCCAGTAAATTCGGACTCACCGGTTTCACCCAATCGGTGATGCTTGATCTGCGGCAGCACGGCATCAAAGTATCCACTATTATGCCGGGGTCGGTAGCCACCTACTTCAATAATCATCAGCCCAATGCGGAGGACGCCTGGAAAATCCAGATTGAAGACTTAGGACAGATGGTAGTAGACCTTATGCATATGCATCCGCGTACCCTGCCCAGCAAGGTAGAAGTCCGCCCCTCGCAGCCACCGCAGCGTTAGTCTGGTCGTCTGCGCTTCTTTCACTGGGAAAATAGTTGTATCTTGATACAGTTTAATACCCAACCAGACCATGAAAAAAGCCAAAACCGACAACTCGCTACCTACGCTTATTGGTAAAGCTTCACGCCTGATGAGTAATCAGATCTCTAAAAACCTGGCGGAGTACCAGGTAACCGCCGAGCAGTGGGCTATTCTGGATAGCCTGTGGGAGGAGGACGGGCAAACCCAGCAACAACTGGCTAACCAGACTAATAAGAACAAAGCCAGTATCACCCACCTGATTGATAATCTGGAAAAACGCAAGCTGGTGAAGCGGGTAACCCACGAGAAGGACCGCCGCAACAAAATGGTTTGTCTTACCCCGGACGGAACGGAGCTGAAAGGACCGCTCAGAAAAACCGTAAAACAAACCGTAAAGCAACTTACCAAGGGGCTGGATAAAAAAGACATGAAAGGATGCCGCAAGACTCTCAAGAAGCTAGTCCAAAATCTGGTTGATGCCTAACTTTAGCTAACCTTAATTTAGTTACTTGCGGTTTCTGGTTACTTTTCTATTATTAAACTATTATGGAAAACCCTACCGTCGACGATTTACGCCGCATTCCTACGTTTGAGGGCTTGAGCGATGAAGCACTGAAATGGCTGATTGATAAGGCCGAACTGCGAACCTTAAAGGTAGACGATTATCTTTTTCGCAAAGGCGATCCCATCGACTATATGCACATCATCCTAAGCGGCAAACTGCGCATCAAGATCCAACAGGGTAAACAGTTTCGGGAGATTAGCGCTATTGAGGCCGGAACCATCACGGGTATGCTCCCCTACTCCCGGATGAAAGAAGCTACTGGCTTCGGTATTGCCGTGGAGGAGACGAAAGTACTTTCGCTGCACAAACAGCATTTTGTGGAGATGGAACAGGTTAGCCGCGACATGGTACAAGCCCTGGTGGGAGTGATGACTACCCGGGCCCGCGACTTTACGCGCTTACAGCAACAGAACGAAAAAATGATGGCGCTGGGAAAGTTATCTGCCGGACTGGCCCACGAGTTAAATAACCCGGCAGCAGCGATCGTCCGCAGTTCCGACATTCTCCGCCAACATCTGCACCATACTCCCGATAATTTCAAAAAGGTAATTCTTATCAGACTGGAGCCCGATCAGGTGGATGCTGTCAACGATATACTGTTTCAAAAAATCAACGAACCACCGCCGACCATCACGATGATGGAGCGAAACAACCGGGAAGACGAAATTGCCGAGTGGCTGGAAGACCGGGGCTGGGAGGATGGCTACGAAGCCGCCGAAAACTTTGTGGAGTTCGGTATGACGCTGGATGACCTGGAAGAAGTCAACGAAATTATCGACGGAAAGCACACCGACTCAGTAATTGGCTGGCTAAATAATGTGCTGACCACCGAGCGCTTGGTAAAAGAAATTGAGGAGGCATCTCAGCGCATCTCCACGCTGATTCAGTCGGTAAAGACCTATACGCATATGGATCGGTCTACCGAAAAAGCGGAAGTAGATATTCACGAGGGATTGAACAGCACGCTTACGATGCTCAACCACAAACTGAAGAATAAGAATATCAAGGTGGTCAAAGATTTTCAGGATGATCTACCCAAAATTCCGATCTATGTTAGTGAAATTAACCAGGTATGGACCAATCTGATTGATAATGCCATAGATGCTATGGACGAAAAGGGAACCCTTACCATCCGAACCCAAACCGAACGCGACCATTTGAAGGTGCAGATCATTGATAACGGAAGTGGCATTCCACCGGATATTCAGGATAGCATTTTTGACCCCTTCTTCACCACCAAGCCCGTAGGGCAAGGTAGTGGACTAGGTCTGGATATTGTTAAAAAAATCGTTGAGCAGCACCAGGCTTCCATTAACCTAGATTCGGAACCCGGCAAAACCCAGTTTACCATTTGCTTCCCTTTGTAGTCGACAGCGCTCGGCGCCCGATCCATAGTCCACAGTTTCTTTCTAGTAGAACATGCTGTGGACCGTGGACTATCGACTGTGGACTGAAAAACCATTTACCCCGGCTATCGTTCTGATAAAGCGTAACATCACCTTAAATATAAGCCTTCTCCTTACCTGACTATGAAACGCCCTATCATCTTTGCCATAGACGACGACCCCCAGGTTATCCGGGCGATTGCCCGTGACCTCCGCAGCGAATACAAAAAAGACTATAGAATTTTGAGTACTGATTCCTCTCAGGAAGCCCTACAATCGCTGGAAGAATTGAAGAAACAGGGCGAAGAGGTAGCTATTTTCCTATCGGATCAGCGTATGCCCGAGATGCTGGGCGTAGAGTTTCTTCAGCAAGCCAAAGACTTTTATCCTAAATCTAAAAAAGTACTGCTGACCGCTTATTCTGATATTGATGCGGCCATAAAAGCTATCAATGATGTACAGCTTGATTATTATCTAACTAAGCCTTGGGACCCGCCCAAAGAAAAGCTTTACCCAGTATTGAACGATCTGCTGGACGATTGGCAGAGCCACTATACCCCCGACTTTCAAGGGATTAAGATTGTCGGCTATCAGTACTCGCCTAAATCCCACGAAGTGAAGGATTTTCTGGCCGGAAACCTTATTCCCTACCAGTGGCTGGATGTGCAAAACAGCGGTAAAGCCTGTGAGCTACTGGAACTCAATAATATCCCCGAGAAGGACCTACCGGCGGTTTTCTTCGAAGACAACTCTTACCTGGTGAGCCCTTCTATCAGTGATATTGCCCAGAAGATCGGGATGAAGGTTGAAGCCACCAATCAGCTTTACGACGTTGTAATTATCGGGGCCGGGCCGGCCGGCCTAGCCGCAGGAGTTTACGGCGGCTCAGAGGGACTAAAAACATTGTTAATCGAAAAGCGAGCTCCGGGGGGGCAGGCCGGTACCAGCTCCCGCATCGAGAACTACCTGGGCTTTCCTAACGGTCTGAGTGGATCAGACCTTACGAGGCGAGCGATCTCCCAAGCCAAACGGTTGGGCACTGAGTTTCTCTCGCCGGTAGAAGTGATCGATATTCAGCTGCAGGATCAATATAAGATCATCACGCTATCGGACGGAAGTGAGGTTCGTTCCAAGAGCATCATTATTTCTACCGGGGTAAACTACCGTAAACTGGAAGCTACCGGAGTGCATAACTTTACCGGTGCGGGAGTCTACTACGGCGCTGCTACCACCGAAGCCAATACTTGTCAGAACAAAGATGTTTACATTGTAGGTGGTGGCAACTCTGCCGGGCAAGCTGCGATGTACCTGTCCAACTACGCCCGCAAGGTATACATTGTCATTCGCAAACCCGATCTGTCTTCGTCCATGTCGCAGTACCTGATTGATCAGATTAACAGCACGGAAAATATTGAGCTACTAGGCGAAACGGTGGTAGTGGAGGCCTGCGGCTCCGATCATCTGGAGTCGCTGGTGCTGGAAGACACCAATACCGAGGAACGCCGTAAGGTAGAGGCGGGTGCCCTGTTTATTTTTATTGGCAACCGCCCCTTCACCGAGTGGATTACGCTGGATATTGCTAAAAACAATAAAGGGTTTATCGAAACTGGCCAAGACGTGATGCGGAAAGAAGAAACCAAAAAGAACTGGAAGCTGGAACGGGAGCCATTTCTGCTAGAAACCAGCATTCCGGGTATCTTTGCCGCCGGCGACGTTCGGGCCAACGCCATGAACCGGGTAGCCTCGGCCGTAGGCGAAGGGGCCATGGCCATTAAGCTGGTGCACGAGTATCTGGCTACTGTTTAATAGTAAATGGTTTAGGCGGCCGCCGCGCGAGAAAAGGGCGAAAGGTTATCGATACCTTTTTGTACCCTGAACCTTTTACCCGCGCGGCGGCCGCCTCCACCCTTCTCCAATTTCGGTTTACCCTGCAATGGTGTTGCACTTACCTTAGCCGTACTACCAAAATCGAGTATCTTCTCAATAATCATTTTCTTAGCCACATCGGGGTCGCTCATGCTGGTGGCCATTTTATAGGACAGCAGGGCATTATGAATAAAGATCTGACGGTTGTAGAAATAGGTAAGCTGGTTGGTGGAGCTCCGGAAGATGAATAGAAACAGAGCGGAGACTAACTCAATCACCACTCCGCTGCCAATGGTCAGTATCTGAAAGTTTCCGCCCCGTAAGTCTTCGTTTACCAGCGAGAAGGGTAAAATATAGGAGACGATCCCGAAGATGATGATGACGAAGCCCACCCACATGGCGATGATGCTGTTGTTGTAGCTCTTCTGGGCTTGCTCAATGCCAATCAGGTAGTATTGTTTAAGCTCAATCCGGCTATAATTCACCAGCGGTAGCAGCCCTTCGGTATCTTTCTGGCTGAAGATTCGTTCGGCAGTTTCCTGTTTTTCCTCCATGAGCAGTAGCTGCTCCGAGGCCTCAGCCTTGGCATCTTCTCCGAACAAATCCAGGATTCCGGAAAAAGTATCCCGCACCCAGTAGACGGGCATAAACGGAATAATTAACAGATAGATGGCTCCCAACACGGATAGTACCGCCCGAAAAGAGAGCGGCTGGAAGCCCCAGTTCCAGAGTTGAGGCAGCCACACAAACCAGCACAGGTAAGCAATTCCGATAAAGCCCGCCACAAATACTACCGCCAGCACCGACAGCACCACAAAGCGCGCCCAGCGGGGCAAGTAGCGAACGGCCTCTACCAGAATATTTTTGCCCGACTTCTGCTTAGATCGATTAGGTGGGTTCTTACTGGCCGGCTCAGTTGGATCGCTCGATTGAACCGGGGGTTCCTCCTGAATGGTATTGAGATCGTTGTTTTCGGGTTGGGTGGTAGTAGTGGGCATGGCAATGAGTGGTTAGGCTACCTAAAAGATAGCAAATCTTCGCCCAAATTACCACTCCCGGCTGCTTTGCCAGATCAAGCACTCATGCCGTCGAGCACGCCCCGAATGTAACCCACCGACTCAGCCAAACCCGGAACCGGGTCTTTCCCGTCTTTCTCGTACTCCATACCGACTACCCCGGTGTAGTCAATTTCCTGTAGTGTTTTTAGAAAAGCCGGGATGTCCATAATACCGTGGCCTATTTCCAGCGGCTTGCCTTCGGCCCCGCGTTTATCCACGTCTTTCAGGTGCACGTCGTACAGCCGGTCGGCGTACTGCTTGGCCTTGGCCGCCGGGTCCTGCCCAATGCGGAAGGTATGACCAATATCGATACAGAAGCCAATGCGCTCGTCAAAATCTTTGATGTGGGCGTAGATGGTATCCGGACTAGGGTACACTTCATCGCCCGGTCCGTGGTTATGGATGGCCAGTTTGATATTGGTATCCTTCACCTTCTCCTCTACGCGGGGCAGCAACTCGGGATCAGGCACCCCGATGATGACATCCATCCCGGCAGTTTGGGCGTAGGAAAAGGCCTGATCCACCTCTTCCGGTGACTTCATGTAGATCACTCCGGCCCCGTAGAGCTTCAGTCCGGCATCTTTGATTTGCTGGGCCGCCTGCTTGATCTGCTGAGGAGCGCTATCCAGTGGCAAATGCATGCTTTTAAGCGCAATATCGTTGAGCTTCAGCCGCTTAGCTACAGCAATCACTTCTTCCAGGGGAAGTGACCGGAGGGTGTAGGAAGCCAGGCCCAGATTGAGGGAATGATGATCGTTAGGCTGAACGGTAGCCGCTTGAGATAAAGAAACCGGAACGCTGGCGGCAGCAGTGCCCAATCCGAGCAGTTTTAAGAAATCTTTACGAGAAACGGAGCTAAAAGTACTTTTCATAGTCGGTTTGTTTAATGTAAGAGGGAAAATACAAGTTTTTCCGAATAGATGGAACTCCCAACGATTCGGCAACTTGGAATTTTCCTGATGGGCTTATTCAGGATGATTAATAACTGCAAGTTTTTTAAATGGTCATTCCAACCGTATTTTGCAAGCAAAGACAGCATTCCTTAGAGATTGGAACTATGTTCTGCTGTTAAAAAATTTTAGTTGAGTAGTTCGCATTTCTTTTCAGAAAATTTGCTAATATTTCGGATTAATTAAATCTGGGAGCAGGAAAATATTGCCTGTACTATTATGCCGTATACCTTCTTGATGTTGGATAATATCAGTGGCTGGGAGCTCTTTATTATCCTTTTTGTTATCTACATCTTTTTTGGAGTCAAATTCATTCCTAAATTCTTTCGGAGCCTTAAAAAGGCTGCGTCAAACTTTCAGGCTGCACTTCATGAAGTAAAAAAAGAACTCAAGTAAAACTGTAAAAGAATTCGATCCTGTCTCTTAGCATACCGGAAACCAGACTGTCAGGGAGTGGCCTTTTCTGACCCCAGGTGTCTTATCAAAAAATCTGCGGCGGCCTGATTGACCCTCCTCTGGTTAGCATGGCGCATAAAGTGATGGGTATCGTCTACAATCACCAGGGTTTCCATAGGTACTCCCTTTTTCATCAACCGGCCAACCAAATCGGTACTCTGATGAAAGTTAACGTTCCGGTCATCGTCTCCGTGGATGATAAGTACCGGAGAGGTCCAGGTATCTACCGAAGATACCGGAGAAGACTGCCAGGCTACCTCCATAGCTTCCTTAAGGTCGGGAGCCTGTTCGTACTCTCCCGCATCAAATTGGTATCGGCCGCCTACCCGGTTATGCACTCCGTGGATATCCACGCCCGCCGCAAATAGCTCCGAATCACGCCCCAGTGCCATCGCAGTGAGATAGCCGCCGTAGGAGCCGCCGTAGATACCAATCCGCTCCGGATCGACGAAGGCCTGCTCCGCCAGCCACTCTCCCGCCGCTTTGATATCCTGATACTCGGATGCTCCCCGGGAGCCACCGTCTACCGGCTTATGAAATTCGTAGCCGTAGCCAATGCCGAGTCGGTAGTTGACTGATAGCACTACGAACCCCCGACTAGCCAGATACTGATTCAGAGCGTAAGCATTAGAATAATACGAGGAATAATGCCATCCTAGCAGCATCTGTCGGGGTGGGCCACCGTGCACGTAAATAATGGCTGGTTGCTTACCAGCATCGCCTGAAGTCCGAAAAAGCGTAGCGTGCACCTTTTTTCCATCCGGGGCATCAAAAATTACCTGCTCCGGAACTACTAGTTGCTCAGTAGGAAAAACATCCGGAATCAGGTTCTGGCCGATTAAACTTATTTTCTCATCCGCTAGCGACATAACTGCCGGTAAAGGTGGCCTTTTCGTTGTAGCGCTGATAAAAACCATGCTTTCACCGTCCTTGGTCAGTACGGGCGTCCACTCATTGCTGGTTCCGGGGGTTAAGACCTGCGCATCGGCCTGATCTACTGAAACCTTCACAATATGACGACGGTCGACGTCCAGCGCATCGGGACCAGTATTAGCGGTGAATACCAGTGATTTTCGATCAGGGCTGAGGCTGATATATTCGGCCATATATTCTCCGGACGTAAGCAGCAAGGGATCACCGCCCCGCTCGGCCACACTATACAGATGAGGCCAACCGTCGTGGTAAGACAAAAACACTATCCGGCCATCGGCGTAGTGCAGATTAAAGCCGCCCTGGGTAGTAGGAACCGAGCCGCGCATGGTGTTGGGAGATTTCCACAGTTCCTGCACTTTCCCGCTAGTCACCTCGGCCCGCATTACGGACCAGGGGCGGGGAATAGCCGCTAAAATAGAATTCGGTTTACCCGCCCGGATGGGCTGACGAATAAAGGCCAATGCCTGACCGTCGGGCGACCAGCGAGGGTCGCTGTCCAGATGAAACGAAGGATCTATCCACTGAATGGGAGTGGTTTCATTTTCGTAAATACCAATGTACGCATGATCATCGCGGTCGGAGCGAAAAGCCAGCTTAGTACCATCGGGCGACCAAACGGGAGATTCAATCTCACCACGCGCGCTAAACAACTGCTGTGCTTCTTGTTGCCCGTCGATAGGTACCGTCCATATTTGATCGTTTTTCACAAACGCCACTCGCTTGCTATCCGGGGAAATGGCGGGCGAAATACCTTCCCCTAGTGAAACTGGCTCTCCTCCGGCAAAAGGGATACTCCATAACTGCACCTTGGGAGCCCCCGGATGGGAAGTGGGGTTCACCGGAACCGCATCGTCCCAGTTGCTGCCGAAATCCCCTCCGCGAATATACACCACCCACTGCCCGTCGGGTGAAACCGCTACTGACGATAATTCCTGCCCATCGTCTGCTGGATAAGAGGTCAGCTGGCGGGCCGCAAAATCAGGCGCTTCGGCCACGTAAATATTCCTAAGCCCGGCGGCGTTGACGGCCCAGGCCACCCGGTTTTCTCCCCCAGTAGCCAGTTCGTTAGGGAAAGGATACGAGGTGACCTGTTCCAGACTAAAAGATTGAGCTAAGCCTGAACCTGCAAAACAGGCAACAAGTAGAAGGATGAGGAGAAACCGGGATAAGGAATATGAGTAATTGTGCTCAATACCGTTAACGAAAGCGTTCATGGCTGATAAGTAGTGTTGTGATAGAGTATGTTTTCTCCCAGAAACTAATTATTCCGGAGAAGCCTATCGGATTTCAGTGTTGGGAAAGATACTAGCAAACGCCCAAGCAAACAAGAGTACCGGCTTATCAACCAATAAGAATAGCTAGTTCAAGGATAGCTCTGGTCTGTTGAAGAAAAAAAAGCACTTACCAGAATTTATCTCGTAAGTGCTTGATTATCATCATTCCATCGTAGGTTAGCAGCAGAGAGTTTCAAAAGCATTAATTTAAAGCA
>CAZKCO010000005.1:0-304106 GCA_964551335.1 uncultured Roseivirgaceae bacterium | reverse complement strand
CCACCCTTTTTCCCTACAATGGCAATTTTACTTTTCAGGATGAGTTTGAAGATGACTCGCTTGGCCTCAACTACATGCTCCTGCGTACCCCCAGCGAGCAGTGGTATGAATTTACAGATGGAACGCTTAGCATGCAGTTACGCCCTGAGACAGCCTCCGGTTTGTCTAACCCCAGCTTTGTGGGGCATCGGCAGCAGCACCACACCGGCAGTGTGTCAACCGCCCTGGACTTTCAGCCGGAAAACGAAAATGAAAAGGCAGGTTTGTTAGCTTTCCAAAGTGAAACCCATCACTATTTTCTGGCGAAGTCCATGAAGGATGGGCAAGCAGTGGTACAGTTACTTCAATCTACTGAGGAGTATCTCACCGAACTAGCTAGTCAGCCGGTTTCGGGAGAACAGATTCAACTGAAAATAACCTTTGACGGAGCCGATTATGGTTTTCAGTATGCTGAAGACAATGGAAACTGGCAGGTACTTCAGCAGAATGTAGACGGTAAATTTCTGAGTACTGAGGTTGCGGGAGGATTTGTAGGCACTATGCTGGCGATGTATGCGACTTCTTCAGGTTCGGATTCGGAGAATACAGCATCTTTTGAGTGGTTCCGTTACGAAGGCAATGATCCGGTACTGAGCAGCAGATAAAAAACCCATGATAAGAATGTACAGGTATGCCGCTTTTCTGTTACTTTTCAGTTTCATCGCTCCTCTTGCTTTGGCTCAGGCATACAATCCTGTCATCTATGCCGACGTACCCGATATGTCAATGGTCGGGTGGGGAATACTTATTAAGTGAGCAGCACCACCATGCATATGAGTCCGGGTGTGCCCATCATGAAATCCACAGATCCCATCGACCAGAAGCTGGTCAATTACGCCTATGACCCTTCATCACTTAGTCTATGACTCAATTTAATCCTGATATTTTACCAGATAAATCTATCAATCCCGGCAGTTTATCTTTTTTGCAAAAATAAAGATAAAAGTAATTGTAATTTACTTGATCCAAAACAGCTATCTAATCCAAATCTATGTAGTCACTGGTATCAAAAAATATTAGATTTTACTCACAACATCTGCTGCATGAACAACAAAAAAATACTGACAACCACCACCTTTACTGTAATCGCTCTATCATTTTTAGTCCTTAGTGTAGGCTGCAATACTGAATCAACTATAGAACCAATTACTTCAGATCATACCACCTGGAGCCACTATGCTGGCAGCCCTGACCAGTCAAGGTATTTCAAGGCACCCCAACTCACTAAAGAAAATGTTAGTCAGCTGGAAGTGGCCTGGATGTATCCAACTCATGATGATCAGGGCTATTATTTCAGCCCCATCATTGTTGATACGACCATGTACGTGCTGGGAAAAAATTTCTCTCTGATCGCAGTCAATGTACTTACCGGTAAGGAAATCTGGATTCACGCCAACCTGAGAAGAATCAGCCGAAGAGGCATCAACTATTGGGAAAGCAAAGACAAAACCGATAAGCGTCTGATCTTTACACTCAACAACACCTTGCAGGCTATTGATGCTGAAACCGGAAAATCCATTACGAGTTTTGGTGAGGATGGGTACGTAGACCTGCGGGAAGGCTTGGATCGTGACCCCACATCCATCCGAAGAGTGCAAGCCATGATGCCGGGAGTGATCTACGATACCTTGGTCATTTTAGGATCTGCCCCCGGAGAAAGCTATTTCTCACCTCCCGGCTATGTTCGGGCTTACAATGTGATGACAGGCAAGCTGGAATGGACTTTTCATACGATTCCTCATCCGGGAGAGTTTGGCTATGATACCTGGCCCAAAGATGCCTATAAGTACGTAGGTGGGGCAAATGTCTGGAGCGAGATTTCGGTAGACGAAGAACGAGGCATTGCTTACTTACCCTTGGGGTCGCCAACTTATGATTACTATGGAGCTGACCGAATAGGAAGCAATTTGTTTGGCAATTCATTGGTAGCGCTGAATGCCCGTACCGGCGAAAGGATATGGCATTTTCAAACGGTACATCATGATATCTGGGACTATGACCTTTCACCGGCACCACAACTTTTAACGGTAAACAAAGACGGTGAAACGATTGATGCGGTAGCTGTGGCCACTAAACATGGTTTCATATTCGTATTTGACAGAGAAACCGGCGAACCAGTCTTTCCTATCGAGGAAAAGCCCTTTCCTGCTAGTGAAATGCCCGGGGAAGAAGCCTGGCCTACGCAACCCATTCCTTCACTGCCCAGCTTTACCCGCCATGAAGTCACCCCGGAAACGCTGAATCCTTATTTTCCTGACAGTATCAAACAACAGTGGCTCAAAAGGCTGGAGGCAGCTAAATCAGGCTTGTATGTACCACCCTCTGATCAATATGAAACCGTGATAATGCCTGGAGCATCAGGAGGGGCTAATTTTGGGAACACTGCAGCTGATCCAAATAACGGAATCATGTATGTGATGACCCAGGAGCATGCATCAATTTATAAGCTGAATAAGGTGGGGCCGCCCAAAGTTGATCTGTCGGAGAACGAAATCGGCAGAGCCAAATCATTGTATACTGCAAGCTGCAGGACCTGTCATGGTGAAAACCGCGAAGGCGGGGCTGGCCCCTCTCTGGTCAATATGGGGGAATATATTTTCTACAATGAGTTTAGAAGTATTGTGAACAATGGTCGGGGACAAATGCCCGGCTTTACCCATATTGATGAAGGAACACTCAGAGCATTATTTCAGTATTTGGGGGGCAATCCCATCAGTTTCAGGTTCCCGGAAAGAACAGTAGAAGAGGTGATTCCCGAAGGTCCGGTTGTAGCCTCAGGTGGCGCTGAAGTCAAAGCCGATGCCCAAAGAAATGCGCCCATGTCCGACTATCCCGAAGATACTGAGCACCCGGAAAACCGGTATACAACTGACTACGGGCTGGACTGGCCCGGGCTCTTGTCACCACCCTGGTCTTCCATTCTGGCCTACGACCTGAACGAGGGAATCATTAAGTGGAGACAGCCGATTGGAGAAGATTCAATGTATGTGCAGGGCGACAAGACCAAAGGTGCTCCTGGCGGCACTTTACGAAAAGGACTGATCATAACTTCTACCGGGCTGGTATTTGCTACTGCCAAAGGTGGCAAACTTTATGCCTTTGATGCCGACAGCGGTGATCTGTTGTGGGAAACGACGCTCAGTCATGAAACCAACGCCCAACCCAGCATGTACACCCTGAACGGAAAGCAATACCTGGTGATCAACGCAACGGCCAACTTTATGCAGGACAGTTACGATCACTCCAAAAAGCCAGATGCGTTGCCCCGAGGCTATGTCGTATATGCGCTACCTGACGATGATTAGATGGTTTCGACTTTCTCAATCAAAAGTACTGAGTGGGGGAGCGGAAGATTTTTTGTGGGCAAGCGTGAAGGAGAAAATTGCCATGTTTAAGATCATCGAAGTAGAACCCCTGATTGTCTTCGAAGGGCATTCCTGAATGAACTGTAAGTTATTCCTAGCCTACTCATTACAGCTCTTGTTTGATGAGAACCTAGAGCCCAAAGAAGTGTACCAGGATGTGGTGGGGTTCCGAGAAAAATGTAAGGCTTGCCTGAAAATATGAGATGGGCTCATGACTGATTTCATTTACCCGCCTCATTTTAAAGTAATCTCCAAAACGATGGAGGAGAATAAATGAATCAAAACTAAACAACTACCTATGAAAAAGCTTTTGTTATCCCTCGCGCTGTTGATATTGACCACCATGGGGGCTTCTGCTCAAGAAATTGCCAAACAGGCTCCGGAAGGGTTTGATCAGGCAAGAGCCGACATAGCTAAAGGCAAAATAGACAGCATTCAATATCCATCCAAAACGGTAGGAGTCAAACGTAAAGCCCTGGTCTATACTCCTCCGGGATTTAGCAAAAAGAAAAAGTACCCGGTGCTTTACCTCTTACACGGTATTGGCGGCGACGAAAAAGAATGGTTGCGTGGCGCCAATCCGCAGGTCATTCTGGATAATCTGTATGCCGAAGGGAAAATAGAGCCGATGATCGTGATCATGCCTAATGGACGGGCAATGAAGAATGATCGGGCTGTGGGGAATATGTTTGATCCGGAGAAAGTAGAAGCTTTCGCCAACTTTGAAAAAGATCTGCTGAACGACTTAATACCATTTGTTGAAAAGAAGTATCCTGTCCTGACTGACCGGGAGCATAGAGCCATTGCCGGTTTATCTATGGGAGGAGGGCAGTCGCTGAACTTCGGCCTGGGAAACCTGGATCAGTTTGCCTGGGTCGGTGGTTTTTCATCAGCTCCTAATACCAAAGCACCTGAAGTGCTGGTGCCTGACTCCGAAGAGGCAAAAGAAAAGCTCGAGCTCCTTTGGATTTCCTGCGGTGTGGATGATGGCTTACTCTCCTTCAGTCAGCGCACCCATGAGTATCTTTTTCGGCATGATGTACCTCATATCTACTACCTGGAGCCGGGCGGGCATGACTTTAAGGTCTGGAAAAATGGACTGTACATGTTTTCGCAGTTTTTGTTTAAGCCGGTAGATAGGTCTTCTTTTGTTAAATATTCATTACTAGGAACCCCGGCTTCATCCAATGTGCGCAATGCCAGTTATCCACAGGTGTTGCCGGACCATCGGGTAATCTTTCGCATCAAAGCTCCGGAGGCGGATAAAGTGCAGATTGATCTGGGCAAAAAATACGACATGGTAAAGGATACGGCGGGGTACTGGACGGTCACCACCGACTCCATCAGCCGGGGATTTCATTACTATTCACTGCTGATTGATGGAGTAGCGGTAGCTGATCCGGGTAGTGAAACCTACTACGGCATGGGACGGATGGCCAGCGGCATTGAAATACCCTATAAAGACGGTTACTTTTACGCTCTGAAAGATGTTCCTCATGGAGATATTCGCATCAAAAAGTACTACTCAGAGGTGCTCAACTCCTGGCGGGAGATGTACGTCTATACCCCGCCCGGCTACGACACTACGAATGAGAAATACCCGGTGCTGTATCTGCTGCACGGGGGCGGAGAAGATCAGCGGGGATGGTCTACCCAAGGCCGTGCTGATCTGATCCTGGATAACCTGATTGCCGAACAGCAGGCCAAACCGATGCTCATTGTGATGATGGACGGAAATATTGGCTTCCGGGGCGGTCCTCGTGCCTTCAACGAAAACGCACTGAAAGCATTTGAGAACGAACTGAAAAAAGCGGTAATTCCCTTTGTAGAAAGTCACTACCGGGTGAAAACCGATGCGGCTAACCGGGCACTGGCGGGGCTATCCATGGGAGGATTACAAACGTTGCATGCTGGGGTACAGAACACCGATATGTTTGCTTATCTGGGAGTTTTTAGTTCAGGCTGGTGGGCTGAAAACACTGAACTCTCAGACCCTGAGTATGCCTACATGGGAGACAATACGGATAAGATCAATGAAAACCTGAAAGTGTTCTGGATTTCTCAGGGAGGGGAAGAAGACATTGCCTACAAAAATAATCAGATCATGATGAAACGATTTGATAAGATGGGGATTGATTACCAATACAGTGAGTACGCGGGTGGACATACCTGGCCGGTGTGGCGACACGACCTGTTCAAGTTTGCCCAATTGATTTTCTGAAACGGTATTTCGTGTTTGAACTGGAACCTTAACTTAGGGAAGCCTGGGCTTGAGAAATGCAGGAGTATCATCCACTATGAGTTGCCAATGTGGCTTAAATTGCTCTTAATAGGTATATTTAGAACCAGTATGAAATCTTTTACAGAAATGCCGAAAACAACATATACTTTGAAATTTTCATCTATTAACAACCTGATAACCTTAACCACCATGCCTAATACCCACATCAACTCAATTAAAATGGCTCTTTTGGCTACATCGCTCTTCTTTGCGGTCTCAGCCATGGCGCAGGACGGTACCATTTACCCACTTGAAGCCCCTGAAGAGCCGAATGCCATCCCGCTCAATACAGGCGGGGTAGAGGAACAGCCCGCTCCTGAAACCTGGTTTCGCCAGTGGGGCGATCCTATGGCGCGGAACATTACTACCGCAACCCTCACTCCCTTTCTGCCCGAAGCAGGCAAGGCCAATGGCACGGCTGTGATCGTAGCGCCCGGTGGCGGTTTCAGGTGGCTCTCAATGGGCAATGAGGGTTGGGAAGTCGCTGAGGCACTTAGAAAGCAGGGAATTGCTGCTTTTGTACTCAAGTACCGGCTCCACCCAACTCCGGAATCTCTTGATGAATTTACAGCCTGGATGAATCGCCCTCGTCCGGCTCCTACTGCCTCCGCCGACACTGCACGAAGTGAAACACCGCCGAGTCCACCGCAGCGGGACCTATCCAACCAGCTTGAGGATGCAGAAGCCGCTTACGCCATGATCCTTGATCGGGCCGAGGAGTGGGGAGTAGATACTGACAGAATAGGCATGATTGGCTTCTCAGCGGGTGCCGGCCTCACCATGCACTCAACACTCAACTCCCAGACCATGAAACTGGCCTTCATCGGCCCGATCTATGGTGGTATGGGCCCAGTGGAAGTGCCGGAGAATGCTCCCCCAATGTTCAATGTGATCGCCACCGATGATTTTCTCTTCCGCGGTCAGTTTGGTGTGATTGATTCCTGGTACCAAGCAGGCATACCGGTTGAATTTCATCTTTACCAAAATGGTGGTCATGGTTTTGGCTTGGGAAATCCCAATCGGACCAGTAATCGCTGGTTTGATGCCTTTATACACTGGTTAGAAGTTAATAAATTTCTTACCGCCATGTCCAGCGAGTGATAAGAGGTTATTCTCGTCAAGTGTAGCCTAAGGAAATTGATTCCTACAACCATAAAACTTTACCTGTGCGAAAGCCACTATAATATACACGCCTTACTTTTGAAAGGTCTTTCCAGTTTATACCCTTAAGCTTTCAACCGATAATGAAAAGAAATAAACTTGTTTTCAGGTTCATCATATTCTGATCCGTTTATCAAAGTGTATCAATTTGCTCTGTTTTGACATCTATCAAAACGTATCATTAAGACATATTTGATAGGGATTAAAGGTAAAACAGGTCACCATTGATTTGTGTTGGTTTGGCTTTATTTGGTATCCTGAAAAAGAAAAAAGCCCTCAAAATCATAGGATTTAAAGGGCTTTACTGTAAAATGTCCTTTAGGTTTAGGACCCTAGTGGAGCCGGAGGGATTCGAACCCTCGTCCAGAGAAGGCCACTATCGTGTCTTCTACATGCTTAGCTATTGTTTGGGTTGTCGGGTTGCCTAAGGTAAACAGCCCACCTGCGGGCAACCGTAACTGCTAAGAGTTTCACTAAAGCATCGCAGTGCTGCTCTAGCTAGTTCCACTGAGTCGACACCCTGTAACCCAACCGAGCGGAACAGCGGTTGGCAGGATGTGGCCCGGGAGCGATTCGCTCAACCGAGAAGCCTGTTATTTTAGTCTATGAGACTAAAATTAGGCGGCCATGGCGTAATTAGATTCGCCAAGTATGGTTTAGGACTCAGGGTCAAGGCGCGCATCCTATGCGCCTGCATGCTTACACACGTAGTCACTCATCCTGTCAAATCCGGTCGGCCCCAAATTCTCTAGGCGATGCATAATAAGTACGTCCTAAACAGGTAAAAAGTTCTGAGATAGTTCAGGTTCGTTGCAATAGTGGTATTACCGCAGTAGGATTCGTGCTTTTCATCCGCTATATTAATCTCGGCAAGAGATCAAACGTTGCCTTTTGCTTAATCTCACTTGTTGATCGCTTATTTACTACCAACCTAAACTAACTAACCATGCGTCTATTAGAAAGACTAAAATCCACCGGTCCTAAAAGAATTCTGGCCCTGGAAGGGGGCGGCATCCGGGGTGCCCTTACCCTGGGATATTTGCAAAAAATAGAAGATATTCTCCGCCAGCAGCATTCTAGTGATCCTGATTTCCGGCTCTGCCACTATTTTGATCTGATTGGGGGTACCAGCACCGGCTCCATCATCGCTTCCTGCCTGGCCCTGGGCATGAAAGTAGAAGAAATAAAGGAAAAATACTTTGAGCTAGGCGGTAAAATTTTTGGCGATAAGCACAAATGGTATGAGATATTCAAACTAACCAAAGCCGGGTACGATGCCGGTCCGCTGGAACGGGAACTGCAAAACGTATTTGGGGATGTGACGATGGGAAGCGACAAAATACAAACAGCCCTGTGCGTGGTAGCCAAGCGGGCCGATACCAACAGCGTATGGCCGATCATCAATCATCCAGGGGGTAAATTCTACGACAGTGAGTTTGGCAAAAACAAAGATATACCCCTTTGGAAGGCAGTGAGAGCCAGTGCCGCGGCTCCTACCTACTTTCTCCCTCAAACCATTGAAGTAGGCGGTGATCTGCCCAAAGCGGCTTTTGTAGACGGGGGTGTGAGTATGGCCAATAATCCCGCGCTCCAATTATTAATGGTGGCTACGCTGAAAGGGTTTCCCTTCCACTGGAAACTAGGGGTGGATGATATCCTGTTGGTTTCCGTAGGAACGGGCATGAGCAAACCCAGTCGCTTGCCTCAAGATATTTCAGACAACCACCTGCTGGAGTGGGCGCAGCAAATCCCTAATATGCTGATGCAGGATGCGAGCTGGCAGAACCAGATAATATTACAGTGGCTATCCCAATCTCCTACCAGTTGGGAGATAGATAGCGAGATTGGTAAGTTGGAAGACGATCTGTTGGTGGTTGATACCGAAAGCCCCGGACTGATCTCATATCTCAGGTACAATACCTGGTTGGATGCGGAGCACCTGAACCCGCTGATGGATAAAAATTATTCGGCTAAGCAGATAGAAGACCTGGTAGAGATGAGCAATGCCGATAGCCGGTTTGAACTGTACGAGATAGGCCACAAAGCCGCCGAACAGGAACTACATGCCTCGCACTTTCCGGAAAGATTTATGGTGAATTAAGCAATTCCTATGGGGCTCTTTTAGTGTAATACCTCGTAGGCCATTGTTGGCTTACTCTTATTCTTCAGACTTAGTTCTCCTACTTCTTTACAGGAGAAGGAGTTTTTTACCTGCTGGTAGGCGTCTTCGGTAATCAGAATTTGTCCTTTGTCGGCGGCACCCTGTAAGCGGGCGGCCACGTTCACAGCATCGCCAATCACCGTATAGTCGAGGCGGCGTAGGGCGCTGGAACCAATGTTGCCCCACACCATTTCACCGCAGTTGACTCCGATGGATACTTCCGGCTTAAAGCCTTTAGTCCCGATTTCTACATCGGCATGTTTAATGGCGTTACGTGCGGCCAGGCAGGCGTCCAAAGCCCGATCGAGGTGGTATTCTCCCCGGAAGGCGGCCATAATCGCATCGCCCAGGAATTTAACTACTACTCCGTCTTCCTGGATAATCTCCTTCACAATGATATCGAAGTAAGCATTAAGCATATCCACTACCTTATCGGCTGGCTCGGATTCGCTGATGGCGGTGAAGCCGCAGATGTCAATGAAAATAGCGGTTCCTTCTACCGTTTCGTTGGCACTAAACACGGTTTCGGCTTCTTCGCTGTTCATAAAGCTGAGCACGGAATCATCTACGTACATCCGCAGAATGTTATTCTCCCGCAGGGCTTGCAGCGTTTTTTTGGTGGTGGTCAGGTGGGTGATGGTCTTCTCAATCGTAATTTCCAGATCCTTAAAATCAATGGGTTTAGTCACAAAGTCGTAGGCCCCGCGGTTCATGGCCACCCGGATATTATCCATATCGTCGTAGGCCGAAACAATTACTGATTTAAGCAGCGAATGCTTTTCCTTCAACTGGGAGAGTAGGGTGAGCCCGTCCATCTCCGGCATATTAATGTCGCTCAGCACCATATCTACGTCGGGATGGTTCAGTAGCGTATCCAGTGCGTGCTGGCCATTTTCGGCAAACACAAACTCGTACTCACCCCGGCGGATTTTTTGGCGAAAACGCTGCCTGATCAGGGTTTTTAAGTCTTCTTCGTCATCTACCACCAGAATTTTGGTCATGGTAATAACTCCTTTCGGATTAAAGTTTTGCTGATTTCTTCCTTAATTGAATCGAAGTTAATAGGCTTTACAAAAAATTCTTTAGCCCCTAACTGAGTGGCCTTCTCGTAGTTCTGGGGGTCGCCGTAGGCGGAAATCATGCTGACGTTTACCTGTGGAAGCCGCTGCTTGATCAGCTCCAGTAATTCCAGCCCGCTCATTCCCGGCATATTGATATCGGAAAAAATATACATCACCTCGGGCGGACTGTGCTCCTCCAGTTTCTGAAGGGCTTCGTCCCCGGAAAAGGCAAATACCAGTTCCACCTCGTTTCTTTTAATCTCTTTGCGCAGCTTCTGCCGGAAGAGGGTTTCTGTATCCGGTTCGTCGTCAACAATCAGTATTTTCATGTAGTTAATTATTCTGATGGATCGGTAGTTGAATGTCAAAGCGCGTAAAACTGCCACTTTCGGTAGTTATCTTAATATGTCCTTTATGGCTTTTAACGATATCGTGGGTGATGCTCAGCCCCAGTCCGGTACCTTCGGTGCCCTTCTTGGTGGTGAAAAAGGGTTGAAGAATTTTATCCTTAATTTTCTCGGGTATACCCGATCCGTTGTCCTCAACCGAAACCTGAACCTGCTCTCCGTCTTTTTTAGTGATTACGGTTAACATCGGTAGATAATCCTCGCTGTTATCAAGGTTCATCTTCTTGCTGCGCATAGCGTCAAAGGCATTATTACAGAGGTTCAGTATCACCCGGCTGAAGTCCTCCACCATTAGCTCCACTTCTCCTATCGCTTCATCCAGCGAGTAGTTTATTTTTACGTTCATGGGATTTTTGCCCGCCCGCATTCCGTGGAAAGCCAGATTGACGTACTCCTTTACCAGCCGGTTCAGGTCGGTTGGTTCGGCCGCTCCGCCACCACCCCGACTATGCATCAGCATGGATTTAACAATACCATCGGCCCGATTACCGTGGTGGTAGATCTTCTTTAGGTTCTCCTTTACGTCGTTCAGTATCTCCCGGGCTTCTTCCGTGTTCTCTTGAAGTGACTCTTTAGATAACTCCTCCAGGGCTTCATCAATGAGCTCTATGCTGAGGTCGGAGAAATTATTTACGAAGTTTAATGGGTTTTTAATCTCGTGGGCAATACCGGCGGTTAACTGTCCTAGAGACGCGAGCTTCTCCTGCTGAATCAGCTGGGCCTGAGTGGCTTGCAGTTCCTTTAGGGTTTGTTCTAGCCGCGATTTGGCTTGTTCCAGTTGGTGGAAGTCTTCGTAGCGGGCGTAGGCTACCTCAAAAGCCTTAGCCAACCCTAGTGTCTCATTAATCTGCGAAGTTGTTAGCTGCTGCTTACTACCGAAATACAGCATCCCCTGCTTGAACGGAATGAAGTGTAAAGCCAGTGACTCCGGGGGTGCTTGTCCGCCGTTGAAACTGTCTTCCGATTCTATGTATCCCCGTTCTACCAGTGAGCGCACCCAGGCATTATACTGATCTTGACTCCACTGGGTGATGTAAACCTGCTGCTTCTGCCAGAAGCCCGCCGCCAGCTGAGCCAGGGGGGTGCTATCGAACGACAGGTGAAGCGTCGCCAGCGTTTTCCCGTCCGGATTGGAAATGTAGGTGTTCATCGTGTTATCGCTCTCGTTGATGATGAATACTCCACAGCGAAAAAACGGCACACCCAACGACTGTAGCTCTCGCCATATCAACGGGGTAATATGTTTAAGATCATTGGCACTACGCATGGAGGCAATCTCGGCTCTTACCCGATCGATAGAGGCTTGTCGGAGGGCTTCCTGGGCTCTTTCCTCAGCGTGTTTTAAATCCCAGTAGCGGGTATAGGTCAAATGAAAGACCTCATTGAAGCGGGATAATAGCGCAATGTGGGATGGGCCGGGCTCGTTTTTCACAAAGGTAAAAATGCCTCCTTCCAGGTACGGTATGTAAATGAGGTACTGCGGGTCGGTGATTTTTAGCAGCGAAGTGCTGGAATATTCCGAAACTTTGTAGTGAGACTCCGACAGATGGTGGTAGTAGTCTAACAGCTCCTGTCCGCTTAAACGGTATACAAAAGGAGTGCCCTGCTCCTGCCAAACGGCCAGTATCTTAGCTAAGAGCGGGTGTGACTGTTGTAACGGAAGTTCGCCTTTTATATTGGCCAGCTTGTTATCTCTTAGCAGGGTAATCCAGATTTCGGCTACTTCCTCCTCTTCGTTCACCAGGCCAATACCAAAGCGGATAGGCTCTATTCCCAGCTGACTTAGTTCTTTAAATACGGCCTGAGTTACCTGCGTCATCTCGTTGCTTTGGCTCATGCCCAGGGCATTGCTTCTAACCCGTTCCAGAGCAGCCTCAATCTCGGCTTCCCGGGCTTGTTGTTCGGCTTTTTGCAAATCTAGAAAGCGGGTATAGGTCTGGTCAAAAACCTTGGCAAACCTTTTGAGAATTTCCAGGTCCTGCTCCGAGTTTTTCTCCCCGTAGTAGTTGTTCATCTGAATGGAGGTGTTCTCGCCAAAGGCGATGGATATATCATAACCGCTCCCCTGCATTACGTGCTCCTTTCTCTCTTTGGGTAGGTACTTGAGGTTAGTTTCGGCAAACATACGCTCAAAGTAATCATCCTTTAACTTCTTAGAGAATGAGGCAGTGACGATCTCCTGATTGGAAGCCCTTCCCTGGAAATAGGGCTCATTCACCGGATGATCAAAGTAGTGAACGTCTATTTTCTTGGCAAAGTCAAAGCCGGAAGCAGCCAGCCAGAGTTCCAACAGGCGGTCTTCTTCGTGGATAATAATCAGCGTAACTACGTCCAATTTGATACCCAGTCCCTTTAGGTTAGCAAATACGGCGCTGACTACGCCCTGAAGTTCGTGGCTGCTTTGCATGGCCATTGATCGGGCTCGTACTCGCTCCAAAGCTGCCTCGATTTGAAGCTCCTGTTCTTTCTGTTCCAGTGCTTCTTTCAACGCCGCTGGTTCGGCAGTTAGAGTATCAGAACTCGGCAGAGCTCCGTGCTGATGCATGATTAGCCACTTATCGTCTGATTTCTGCAGAAATAGGGTAGCACGAAAGGTATACTGCCGGAACCAGTTACTCTGGGATTGGACAAATACCTCGGCCAGTACAGAGAGCACTACCTGATTGCCAAAGCTATAGACCTGCTCCTGACGGTTCCGCAACTGAATGTTTCCGGCCAGGGCCTCGGCTTCATTTTTTATCCTTTCCAGACACTGTGCTTTGGTAAGTGGCTCGCCCTGACCGGCTTGATTGACTAAGCGAAAGTCGGGGTGTAACAGACTGGCCACTTGCTCAGTATCGCCTTCCAGGTAGCTGTCCAGATAGCTACGGTAGGTCTCCAGCACCGTCTCATCGGTAAGTTTTTCTAATTGGTCTATCATTAGTCAGTCTTCAAATAATTTTCAGCAACATCCTTAACAGTTAGTACCCAGACGTTAGACGAAGTAATACTTGCGCTATGTACTAACCGGCCTAACCTCTTCCGCAACAAGCTGACGGTCTATCTAGTAGCAACAATCTTCCTTATTCAAGCAGGGTGATCGGTTTGCGGGCAATTAAGTAATCAGCCTTATTGAAGATTCGCACCTCTACTGACTTGCCTATCTGGCTTCTGGCTAGCTGTTGTGTCCGCCACATAGGAAAGCGATCCAATTCCTTCTTTGAATATCGAACTCTTTCCCCATCGGTATACATAGCCATATAGAGGCCTTGGCCGTTGGGATCAGAGGCATTTACCCACACATGAATGGGGCGGCCACCACCTACCTTGAGGGTGTCTTGCGATGCTGGGGGAGTATTTAAACGTTCGCGTTCTAATTCTTCGGTAAGGAAGCGGATACTATCCAGTCCGCTGATATTCGCACTAATTTGCAGCTGTTCCTGTAATTCTAGTGACTTATTATGAGCCTGCTCGTGCTTGGGGGTTTTACGGTGAAAGCCATCAGCTTGCTGCCATATGGCGGCAAGCTGATTGAGGGTGATTGTGTCATTATCGCTGTCACTGAGTGCCTGGGCCCGGTCGTAGGCCTCAATAACACTAATCTTGCGGTTGATAGAGGCGATAGTATCCGGTTTCAGAAATTTTTCGTAACTAAGTAAGTCCTGGTAACCACTTATTAGTGAAGCATCGTTTGACGGAATATTTCCGTTTTCCATCATTCTGATTGAGTCCTGCAGGTCTTTCATAGCGAAGATGGTTCCAACATCCTCTACGTGGACGTTCTCATCGGAAAACCCCAATCTATTCAGTATTTCAACTTTTAGGCTATCGGCTTCCCGCTCAGCACTCTCGGCAATATTTTTACTTTCCTCGGCATCCAGATAGAGTTTGAGAACAATTAAGAATACAATGAAGCCAATAAACGACACTCCAAAAGAGATGAACATATTTCTTTTGGCCCGGCGGGCTTTCCTTTTTTGTTCTTCTTCTATCGCCTTCCGTTCGGCTTTCTCAGCGGCTATGCGTTCTGCCTCCTGAAGCTGCTGCTCTCTTCGGCTCTTTCTCAAATAATCAGTAACCTCCTCAAAACGCTTGTTGTATCGGCTAGCCCAGGCTTCGTTGGGCTTTTCCTGTTCTAGCCAGCTCAGGGCAAATTGCAGATAAGGGTCGGTAAGCAGGGTCGTTTTTCCGGTCTTATGCAACACGGCTGATTCGGATAGCCTGGAATAGATTCTAACTGATTCCTGCTCCTCCTTGGTCCATTTAATAAGTCTTTTCCAGATACGCATGAAGCTCTCGTGCGAGATATCGATAATAGTATCTTCGCGCAACTCGGTACCCGCTGGGGGCATCAGGAACGACCGGCTGGGCTTGCGGAAAACGTCAATTACCGCTTCAAGCTCTTCGGGCGAGGCCTCAATAATTTTGCTTAGCATACCCAACTTGGTGGGGCGCCTTACTCCCCGGCTGTCCATACCCACATCGGTGAGAGCCTTAAACAGCTTGCTGCATACCAGGCGGGCACGTTCGTCCGGTAGCTCGTGATAAGCCCGTTCGGCGTGCTGGTCAAGTGCGGCCGACATGGTACCGATCTTCTGATAGTGGTCCAGATCCAGCGGCTTTTGGGGGTCGTCTTCCTGTTCCCAGGCGGCCCAGGTACGGTTGAGCGCGTGCTGGAGGATAGATAATTGATCGGGGTTATCTCCTACGTCGTTTACCAAGCGGATCAGCAGACGGTCAGTGAGTTTGCCTCCGGCCACCTCAATAGGTCCGGCAATGGCGCTTTTTCGCTCCTCCCGCTTCATACGGGGCACCAAGTATTGGCCACGATTAATCATTTCGGGTAGGCCGTTAAATACCGCGCAGTCGCCCAGAAAATCGGAGCGCATGGTGATGGCTACGTAGATCGGATATTGGGTTTGCCGGGCGGCTTCCAGTAGCAGGTTGATGAACGCGGTAGCCCGGTCTTCGTTGCCGAACGCATTATCTTTCCGCAATTTTTGAAAGCGAAACAGCTCCTCAAACTGATCCACTACAATCAATAGATTGTGCTGCGCGCCTAGCCGGGCCTGCTTGTAGGTTTCTATCAGCCCCAGCTTGCTTCTGAGCAGGTTGGTGAGCACGATGGAAGAAAGAGGGAGCTTCCCTACTTTATCGAAGGGGAACAGTACTTTCTCCCTCGATAAGGCCAGCGCCATCTCCTGAATGGGGTCGTTGCCCGGACGGAATTTGGCAATGTGCCAGGTGCTACCGGCTCGGGTGAGGTTTCCCCGGTGGAGAGCCGGAAACAGGCCGCAGTTTACGAGCGACGACTTACCGCTGCCGGAGGTGCCGATAACCGCCAGAAAGCGATTTCTGCCTAGCTTACGAACCAGCTCGTCTACCTGGGCTTCCCTCCCGAAAAAGAGGTGAGTCTCATCTTCATTAAACGGGCGAAGCCCGGGAAAAGGATTAATATTAACGGTAGTGGCAATCATTGAGAGGCTTTTTCTTGGAGGGTTGAAATAAATTCTTGCATGAGTTCCGGATCGAAACCGTTTAGGCCATTGATAAGGTAGGGGGTTTCTAACTCAATCATCTCCTCTTTATCATCGGTGGCTTCTCCCGCCAGATAGATGTATTTGGCAGTGAAGGGCTGGGCTCTCTCCTTGCCTACTTTTCTGATTTCGCTTAGCATGCAACGCTTCCAGGCCTCGTCACCTTCTCCGTAAAATAACAGCAGCGCGTCACAGTACTGAAGATTATCTTTTAGATCCTGACGAATCTCCTCCGGGTCGCCATCGAACAGCGGGATGTTAACCTCCAGTTGTTGGGAAAGCAGAAACTTGCGTAATGGCAGGGTAGCCGAGCGGTCGCGGGCATCGCAGATGAGTAGAATACTTTTGGCTTCGGCGGTCGTTTCGGTAGAGGCTGGCCGGGCCGGGGCGGGATTTTCCAACTTTTTGATCCTCTCAAAAATAGCGGTTTTGAGTTGCTCAGCCGAACCTTCAATGAGATCAGCTCCGTACTGAGCCGTTTCGTCTTCATTAAGCTGCCGTACGAATCGCTGTTGACGTTCATCGCTCACCGAGTTAATGGTAGGCAGCCAGATAATCCGACTTAGTCCGGTTTCCCGGCTTTTCTCCGCGGCCAACTCGTTTTGGTGTTGTAGGGCCGATTTTTGTTCCGGCCCATCGGGAATAGCTCCGTACGATTGCCCTACCAGATGCACCGCCAGTTGGCACTTATCCAGGTACTCTTTTACCTCCTCGCGAAAGGCATCGGCGTAAATAGACAGGTTAGAGTCCGGGTATACGCTGTAGCCGTGGTCTTTCAACTCCCGCACTAATTGATTGCGGGCGTCATTCAGGTCGTAGCTGGTCTGGGCCACATAAATACCCTGAACCTTTTTATCGGGGTCCACTACTTCTAGTTTGGCATCTTCTAGCGACACCAGGGCGTTTTCTTGTCCTTCGTTCAGCAGATGAATGATCTCCTGTATGTCGTAAGCCAGATCATCAATTCGCTTCAGAAATTCCTGCTCGTACTCATCGCCGTAGGCTTTGTTAAATTCTTTGGGTCTACCGTTTTCATCTAGCTTGTAAAACTCGTATCCCAGCGAGTCAGAAATTTCCTGAGGAAGCTTTTCCCGGTTGACCGGCGTTTTAATCACCTTCAGGATGCGCGATTTATTTTCTATTCGGATACCGAGGTTTTCTGAAGCCACCTTATAAAACTCCCGTACCTCTTTAGTACACCACTCGGAGTTGAGGTAGCGAGGAGTAATCACTGAAATGAGCAAGGCAGTATTAGGAAACTGCTGAACAATTTCATCGCTGAAGATATCTGCTCCCCGGAGTTTATTATCGCGCCAGATGCTGACATTTTCGCCCAGTTTCATCATCACCAGTGCTTCCAGCTTGGAGTGGAAGTCAGAAATCCAACCTTCATCTTCATTGCTAATGGGTTGGTTATCGATATGAGCGTAGCTGATAAAAGCGTGTTTTTCGAATTTCATGAGGTTAGTAGCTTGATAGTGAAGTATGCAGAAGGATTGGCATGTCCGATGGGTGTGACTAAGCTTCTACCAGTGGAGGTGGGGATTTATCCTGCTGGGAGTGTTCCATGTGTTTTCCCCAGGTAGAGTTCTCCTGGGAAATTAGCGTTTCTACGTTCTGAACCAGCAGATTGAAGGCATTCTGCCCCTGGTAGGGCTCAGTGCCGGTCATAAAGAGAAACTTCTCGTGCTTGAGCGATTCGCTGGTACTGCGGTAAGCAATCCAGTTTTCCTGAAACTTGTAAAAGCCGTTGATTGCCGTGATGACGGCTACCACCACGCCCAACACTCCTACCACTAGCGGAATGAAGTAGCTATTGGAGCTGTAGGCAGAAAGAAACGGAATGGACGAGGAAGCTATGACAATAACGAGTTGCAAGCTTTTGTACATGTGCTGGTTTCGGGCACTCTTACGATCATACCAATCGATCTGATCGTCCAGACGAACCTTGATATACTCTTCCTGAGTAACATGCATCTACTTAGGGTTAGGGTTGATAGTTAATAAGCAACAGTATTACGTAGATACGATTTTTCTTGTTTAAACTACATATATGTTCTTATTTTTCCAAATTAGGGGATGTTTGGGTGCTTCTCAAAAAGGGGGGCTTTACGAGCTTATGTGCATAAATATGATACCAATACTTATGGAATTTGTTGCGTATTAACTTTTCCGGCTAGCACCTGAAAGTATATCTAAAGTTAGCCAGGGTTTCTGGTTTTCAGTCTAATAATAGTGGGTGAGTCAGTAACTAGGTTGATGATAAATTTAACCCCGCTCACGAGCTAGTAACTTATCGGAAGAATCAGTAATTTTGACCCCGTTTATCACTTAAGCAATCATTTACCATGGAACCAGCCGTAGCGCAACCCCTATCCCAACGTATTCAGAAGTTAGAAGAGTCGGCCACCATTGCGATGGCCCAAAAAGCCCGGGAGTTTAAAGCCAAAGGCATTGACGTGATCAGCCTGAGCCTGGGCGAGCCGGATTTTAAAACTCCCAAACACATTCAGGAAGCGGCTAAGGCGGCTATTGATGAAGGAAAGTATTTTGGTTATTCTCCGGTACCCGGATACCTGGATTTGCGGCAGGCCATTGCCGATAAACTTCAGCGCGACAACGGGCTGAGCTACACCCCCAACCAAATCGTAGTTTCTACCGGGGCCAAGCAGTCTATCGCTAACGTATTTTTGTGCTTGCTGGACCCAGGCGACGAGGTGGTAGTATACGCTCCCTACTGGGTAAGCTATGCCGAGATTATTAAAGTGGCTGAAGGGGTTCCGGTGCCAATTATGGGCAGCCTGGAAAACAACTTTAAAGCAACCGCTGACCAACTGAAAGAGGCAATTACCGACCGCACCAAAGCGGTTATCTTCTCGTCGCCCTGCAACCCTACCGGAGCGGTCTTTACCCGCCAGGAATTGGAAGCGATGGCCGAAGTGCTACGGCAGCACCCGAACATTTATGTGGTAGCTGATGAGATTTACGAACATATCAATTTTCAGGATGAGCACGTTAGCATTGCCTCTATGCCGGGTATGTACGATAATACTATCACCGTGAACGGCTTCTCCAAAGGATTTGCCATGACCGGCTGGCGATTGGGCTATATTGCCGCCCCGGAATGGGTGGCTAAGGCCTGCGGTAAAATTCAGGGGCAGTTCACTTCGGGTACCAATAGTATTGCTCAGCGAGCGGGTATTGCTGCTTTGGAAGGTGATATGACCGCCGCGCGGGAAATGAAGGCGGCCTACCAGCGCCGCCGGGACCTGGTACTGGAATTACTGAAAGATGTGCCCGGAGTAAAGACCTATGTGCCTACCGGAGCATTCTACCTGTTTCCCGACATTAGCGAATATTTCGGTAAATCTGACGGAGAAACTACCATTGAGAGTGCCGATGACTTTTGCATGTACATTCTTAATCAGGCTCACGTATCATTGGTCACCGGCGAAGCGTTCGGGGCACCCGACTGCGTTCGTCTTTCGTTTGCCGCTTCGGACGATCAACTGAAAGAGGCTATCCGCCGCATCAAAGAAGCACTGGCACGGTTGAGTTAAACTGCTGCTGGTTTCTTCGGGATGATTTACGTTATTTTGCCGGATGCTTGCCTACCCGTCATTTTCTGAACTATTTGAGGATTTCAGTCGGCTGAAAGTACTGATTGTGGGAGATGTGATGCTGGATACTTACGTGTGGGGTAGTGTTCACCGTATCTCGCCCGAAGCTCCCGTACCTATTGTAAACGTGAAGAAGCGGGAAAATCGCTTAGGCGGTGCCGCCAACGTTGCCCTGAATATCCAGTCGCTGGGTGCTACTCCACTACTGTGTGCCATTACCGGTGACGATACCTACGGCAATACGTTTGATCAGCTACTGGAACAGCATCAGATTACTACTGCGGGCATTGTCCGTAGTGCGTCGCGGCCTACTACGGTGAAAGAGCGAATTATTGGCGGTGGTCAGCAGATGCTGCGCATTGATGCCGAGCATAGCCACCCGATTAGCGATGATGATCAACGCCGGTTGCGGCAAGCGATGGAGCCACTGCTGGATGAAGCTGATGTGGTAATTTTTCAGGATTATGACAAAGGAGTGCTGAGCGAACCGCTCATTCAGTGGGTGCAGCAGCAGGCCGACCAGCGAGGAATTCCTACGGCGGTTGATCCCAAACGACGTAATTTTCTGCACTACCGGGGGGCCACCTTGTTTAAGCCTAACCTGAAGGAACTGAGAGAAGGCTTGCAACAGGAGCCAGTGGCCTTGCATCAGGAAGAATACGAACTGGAGCCAGCCATCCGGGAGGCTTCGGGACGGCTACGGCAGTTGCTTCAACACCAGATTACACTTATTACACTATCGGAACGGGGTGTGTTTGTGGATGACAATAATGACCATGCATTTATTCCGGCCCACATCCGGCAAATTTCGGATGTTTCGGGAGCGGGAGATACGGTAATTAGTATTGCAGCTTTGTGTTTAGCTCTTGAATTACCCAAACCTCTAATGGCTTCGTTGGCCAACTTGGGCGGAGGTATTGTGTGTGAGTATACCGGAGTAGTTCCCATCAATACGCCGCGGTTGCTCGAGGAGGCTACCCAGTATCTTTCTCTCTAATGGCATCAAACTCTAAGACCAAACTGTGGCTTGACCGATTGTACCGTTACCGAAACCAGGTACTGAATATCAACCTGATCGTAATACAGGCCGCCGCAGTAGTGGGCGTAGCACTGATCATTTACACCTATGGCTTTGAGCACTCGCCTAAAGTGTACAAGCGGCTCATTAACGGGTCAATGGTTATCTTGGGGGTATTTATCCTGGGCTATTTAGTTCGCGGGGTATTTACTTCCGAGCGCCTAACTTTCCTTAAAGATACAGGCTGGGAAGCCGTAGTTTTACTGCTGGCTACCTTCAGCATTCTACTCTGCCTTTTCTGGGATACGATCTTTCAGTACGCATTTCCCTCACTTAGTCTGGATGAAGCGCGGCTTTACTCAGAAACTACGGTTAGCGGCTCTCTACTGCTGCTCATCTTTTTTGAGGCCTCCCGGACTTTGCTGCGGGTTGCTGAAGTGAAACTTCGCCCCTCAGCAGCGTTTGTTATCAGTTTTTTACTGCTAATTATGATCGGAACCGGATTGCTGATGCTACCTACTATTACTACCCAATCGGATGGGCTGAGGTTGATCGACGCAGTATTTATGGCTACCAGTGCTAGTTGTGTTACCGGGTTATCGGTAATTGATACGGCTACTGATTTTACCGTTCGGGGTCAGATAATTATTTTGGTGCTTTTTCAGATTGGTGGGTTGGGCATACTAGCCTTCGCTACTTTTTTTGCCACTTTCCTCAATGCCGAAGTAGGCGTGCGTCAGGCTGGTCTGGTACCCGATTATCTGGATGGTGAAACGCTGGGTAGCGCCCGAACGCTGCTTAAGAGGATTCTTCTACTGACCGTATTGATTGAGGGTGGTACTTTTCTGGTAATGCAGTATTTGTGGGGAGATTATCCTTTCGCTAATTGGGGCGAAAGAACATTTTACTCGCTATTTCACGCGGTTTCGGCTTTTTGCAATGCGGGGTTTACCCTGTTTACCGATAGCTACTACGAACCGGTGATTCGTAATATGTACCTGCTGCACGCCGTTACTGCCGTAGCAATTATAGTGGGGGGGCTGGGCTTTGCGCCCATAAATAACATCTTCTCGCCCCAGCAGTTGCGGCAGCGTATGGCAAACCCCTGGATTGATTGGAAGCTCAGTACTAAAATTGCGGTAAATACTGCCATCATACTTTTGCTGGTAGGTACCGTAAGTTTCTTTTTTCTTGAGCGAACCAATACCCTGGCAGAGATGAACCTCACCGAAGCTGTAATTACTAGTTTTTTCCAGTCGGCTACGGCCCGTACGGCGGGATTCAATACTGTGGATATTGGGCTGATCACCACTCCGGCTATGGTGCTGCTGATGTTTCTGATGTTTATCGGCGGCTCTTCTGGCTCTACGGCGGGGGGCATTAAAACCTCCACTTTCTTTCTACTGGTAGCTTCGGTAGTGGCTACCAGCCGGGGAAACTCACGGGTAGAGATCGGCCGCCGTTATATTCCTAGCGAGATCGTGTTTAAAGCACTTTCCATATTCTTCTACGGTATTGCTATCAATCTCATCGGAGTTTTTGTTTTGAGTATTACCGAGTCGGACCTGAGTTTAATGGATCTTACCTTTGAACAAGTTTCTGCTTTCGGTACAGTGGGTTTAAGTCGCGGTATCACCTCTTCGCTGTCCGATGCGGGTAAGTTGGTACTGATTGTTACCATGTTTTTAGGTCGGGTAGGCACGCTTACTTTTGCCGTGGCACTGAGTACCCGGGCTATTTCCCGGAATTATAAACTGCCTAAAGACGAACTTATGGTAGGTTAGTGAGTTTAGCATAGGAATCATTCGTCCTATTGAAATCACAAACTCACTATAAACTAGTAAATAAGCTTCGAAGGCTCTTTTCGCAGGGAGGAAGTCCGCGTCAGATTTCGCTGGCTATTGCTTTGGCGGTGCCGCTGGGTATTATTCCTGCATATGGATTTATCACTCCCCTGGCGACAATAATCGCGATGCGGTGGCGACTCAATGTAGCCTTGGTACTGGGGGTGCTTTATCTGATGTTCCCCTTACAATTGTTACTCTTTGTTCCCTTTTTGTGGTTAGGTGGGATGCTGTTTCAACTACCACCCTTGCCCTTTTCTACCGGAGAAATTATGACAATGTTAGAAAACGAGGGTTGGAAGCTGTTTCAGCAAATCTGGACCACCAACCTCGCTGCTATTGGTGTTTGGCTACTCATAGCCGTGCCACTGGGGGCTTTACTCTACGGAGTTAGCCTGACCATTCAGCAGCGCTTTCTGGTTACCCGAAATGTCTGATCTTGCTTAGCGGACAATCATTACTCCCCCCCGCTCTTCCAGTATCTCTCCGGTATCGTCGGTATCTGATTTAAAGGTGATCACGTAGGGATACGAGCCCAGCGGAGCCGGTTGCCCATTGTAGGTGCCATCCCAGCGGAAATCCCGGTTATCCGACTGGAAGACCAGTTCGCCCCAGCGATTGTAAATCCGAATCTCAAAATCGTCGGCAGCTACGTAGCGGGGATATACGAAGAATTCGCTGTTAACTCCCCCCGGCCGGAAGGCATTCGGAGCCACAATAGTTGGTCGACAATCCTCAATCACCTCCACCGAATCAATGGTAGTGCAACCGAAAGCATTCGTCACTTCTACGGTGTAGATTCCACCCTGGGTAGCCGGCAGCGTAACGGTATTGGTAAATGTACCGAAAGGAGTCGTCCAGACGATATTGGGAGCCGGAGTCACCTCCAGGATTACCGAGTTAGCGTCCGGATTAGGGTCTTGCGGGCAAATGACAAAGGGACCAGCACCCAGATTAGTTTCCGGAACCGGGTTGCGGGTAATGCTGGCTGAGTTTTCGGCGGTACAACCCTCGGCACCCGCTACTAGTTGGGTAACCACTACCCGATATTCCCCGTCGGGCATATCCGGACGCAGTAGCAAGGTATCGCTGCTAGCCGGTAAGCGAGTGCCTTCGGCATTGTACCACTCGTAGCGTACGCTATCCACACCGTCGGTAGTAACCCGGGCAATTAGCGGAATATCGGTGCCGTCGGCGCAGGCGCTACCGTACAGAATCAATACCGAAATGGGCTGGTTCACGATGACCGGAAATGGACTGCTAGCAATAGTACAACTGGAGGTTCCGCCTCTTCGCCGTACCACTACTGAATAATCACCAGTACGGCTGACGGTAATATTTTGGGTAGCCCCAATATTGGTCTGCACGGTTCCGTCTTCCAATTCTACCTGCCATTCGTAGATCAAGTCGTCGGTAGTAGCTATGTCGGGATCAACGAACTCTACTCCGATTACTTTCTCCCCTAGCTCACAACTATTGTCTTCTAGTTCTACGATAGCCTGAATGGTGGGTGGAGTCTCAAACGTGACTTCTACCTGCTGGGTAGCTGGGCAACCTTCAATAGGATCATTCGGTATTACTTCCACTTCATATGTTCCAGCCTGTCTAATAATAGTAGGATTTTCTGTTTGACTTGATAATCCCGCATTCACAGAGGCCCCGTCAGTAATATTTCTCCAGGTAAACCTATAATCTAATGGGTTTAGCGGTTCACCCGTATTCGGATCTAAAGCCGCTACCTCAGTAGGCTCGCAGAAAATCCGCAAACCGGGTAAATCAAAATCTACTGAATCGGGTTCTGGAATTGTTAGTGTATCTGATTGAATACACGCACCGGGAATACTCTCAAATTCTAAGCCGTAAGAGCCAGGTGCTAATCCGTTACCCGCCGATGGATCAGGCTCGGGAATGATGAAAGTTAAGCTGGAAGAGTTTGTGCCACTATAAACTACTACTCCACTTTCATCCAGTATTGACCAGTTTACACCATCAAATGTGCTAGGATCGTCTGGATTAATAGCAACTGCTAATGTTCCGGTCTCATCGCAGCCTTCTTGAGGAGTAGTTTCAACAGTAAAGTCAGCATTAGCATCACTAATAGCAAACTGCTCGGTAATGGTACAACCAATAGAGTTTGTGACCGCAACTGTATAAACTCCTGCAGCTAGTCCGGAAACATCGCCGGTGGTACCAACTTGGTTACCATTCGAGTCAGTCCATAGAAAAGAATATGTTTCATTGGGATCACTTAAAATGTTTAGCTGAACCGCACCTACAGGTGTACCACATTCTGAATTGGTTACTGTTCCTTCAATTTCCGGTGCTTGCAAAATAGTCACTACTACCGTATCCTGAATGAAACAGCCCACATCGTCCGTCACGGTAACCGTGTACTGGTAGATACCTGCATCGGGAGTTAAGTCGCTCACTTCAATCACTGGTTCTTCGCTGCTGGTCACTACCTGATCATTCTGGTCCAGAATGATCCACTCGTAGCCTGGGTCGCCCGGCGAAGGTATCTCTACGTCTATCTCCCGCTCTTCGTTCTGGCAGAGCGTAAAGTCTTCGGGCAACTCCAGCGGGGGCCGGTTGTCCACCACAAACACTTCTCCTTCACTGATACAACTATCGGCGTTCAGTACGGTCACGTTGTAGAAACCCGGTTCGGTGGCCGTAATGGTATTGGTCGGTGGCAGATTACCTCCGCCAATAGCTCCCTGCTGAATCCACTGGAAAGTCAGGGTACCGTCATCATCGGCGGGGTCTACGGCGGTCAGTTCCACTCCCCCGTTGCAGAGATTTACGCTTTCGGGCAGCGTTACTTCCGGGGCGGTACCCATGGTGAACTGCTGTACCAACACGGTATCAATATCGCACTCATTGGAGAGGGTGACGCGGGCTTCGTAGGTGCCCAGCGTATCGATAGCAAAATTGAAGCTCTGTTCAGTGCGTAGCGAATCGGTTAGGCCGACAAAACTTTCGGTGCCGTCTTCGTTCAGGCGGACAATCACCCAGTCGTAGGTCTCAATCACGTCATCGCGCCCCTGGGCCGAGAACTGAGTTTCGTTCCCCACGCAGGCATCGTCTACGGTAATATTTGGTTCCGGAAAAGAGTTGCCTCCCTGATTGACGAAGGTGGGTAGGCCTAATTCCGAAGTGGCTCCGTCGGGCAATCCGTCGGTCAGGCCATTTTCATTAAAGCCGGAGTTGGCTGGGTTGTTCGGGTCGGGGGTGAGGGTAGCCAAATTATTAGCACCGGGCTGAGCCACATACAATTGTCCGTCGGGCCCCTGCTGAACAGCCCCGAACGTTCGGCCACCCGTGCCGTTTACCTGCGTAATGTTGATCGTCTCGCCTTCTTCTACCGGCCTTTCTATCGTGGCGCCGTAGATACCGTTGTTGGTAGTGACAAACAGCACGGTGTTGCCGGTAGAATCGGTAGCGAATTCAACGCCGTAGGGCTGACCTCGTCCGCTAAAATCAATCGTAACTGGGTCGCTGAGTTCCAGCGTAGCCGGATCGTAGTTGAACAGCTCTACACTATCGCCCATCGCTACCGCCACCACAGTGCCGGTAGTGTCACCTCCAAACTTCATGTAGCCCTGGGCATCCAATTCATCGTTAAGATCGTGCACCGAACCTACCGAAGAAAAGACCGGGGTGCCAATCCCCTGATCGGTGATAGGATAAGCCCGGAAAGTGTTGTTGCCATACTCGTGTACCAGCAAGGTGGCCACCCCACCGCGTCCCCCCTGAATGGTGATCCGCTCGGTGCTACGCGAGAATAAAATATTGTTGTCCGAAACAACCACGGGTCCAGGTTCGCCCGTAGCCGGATTGATGCCATTGAGATTAACAATGGCATAACGAAGTTCGTAACCCCCGCCTTCTACCGGAGTAGCAGTGAAGATATAGTAAGAGGCATCGGTACCGGGTACCTGTACCATGCCTACCATCGTAGCTGAAGCACCAGCGGGAGCGCCTTCAGTTAAGTCCACCGGAGCACCCAGCGCATCGGTCACTTCAGTATGGTTACCTGCATTCACAAAATAAAGGGTGCGCCCGTCAGTATAAAATAGTGCGTTGCCACTTGCGTCTGAAATTGCTTCTACGCCTTCGGGGGCATTCAAGCTACCGTCACCTAAACCTACCACAAAGCCATCGTTATCTTCTCCATCGTCGTTATCATCGGGATTATTGGGGTTGTCGTAGAGGTTGTTAAAGTCCACGCCGCCCCCGTTGCCGAAGTACCAGACGTTGTAGGTCTGGTTTTGCACCTGGTATTCCTTCACATTGGATTCAGCGTAAGCGGTACAACCGGTTTGGGGGTCGGAAACCAGTACCCAGTAGACGCCGGCTTCGGTTACTTCAATATCGGGGGTAGTAGCTCCGGTACTCCATAGGTAGGTATACTGCCCTGGATCACAGCTATCGCTGTTCCCACCACCAATAGGAAGGTTGATACCCCCACCGCCGGGTTGCTGACCGCCTCCCTGTCCGGTATCGGGAGCGGCACAGAGCGTAGCCGTATCCCCCGGGCAGATGGTAGTATCTTGCACAATGGGAATCTGCAACTGAAAGTCTTGTAGATTAAGTGAGACGGGCTGAATAGTAGAGTCCTGCCCCCAGTAGGCAATGGCAAAGGCCTGGCCCCCGGCTTCTTCGGGAGTGAAAGTAGGGCTAGTGCCGGTGAACGGCCCGTTGGGTAGTACCCAGATGATGCTATCCGGTTCGGGCGTACCAGGGGCAAACTCGGGCACTAACTGCACGGGATTGTTGGTACACTGGCCTACCTGGGTAACCGTGAAGGCTAAGTCGCTTTGAGCAGCAAACGAAGGCTGCGAAAACTGACGACCCCCAAAATCAGTGTTGTTAAACAGGCCATCTTGATATACCACTAGTGAAGCAGCACTATCGGCCATCATGATCTGTCCTAACTGAAAAGAACCATCAGCGGCTTCGTACAAATGATACACGCTGCCGTCGGGGCCCTGCTGCAATCCGTAGTTAGCCACACCGCCCACACCGGGCACGGCTACGGACGTGCCTCTAGCAAAATCATGTTGGAAAACATTAGCATTGGCTCCGGTGCTGTAGTACAGCTTGGAGCCATCCGGCGACCAGGCAACATCGTAGACATTCTGGCCGGTACCTACGGTTTCATCAAACGACACCCCGGTGCCGTTGAAACTTAGCACGTGGGCTCCATTGCCGAACGCTACAGCTAACTGTCCGGTAGCTGGGTTATATTCCATATTGCTGGCCGTGAAAGGCGCCGCAATGCCGCTGGGCACCGGGGTTACCGTCAGCCTAGCCACGTCGAGGACCTGAAAGTTAGGAGTACCAGCCTGCTGAGCAATTACGTAGTACGTACTGCCATCGGCACTGGGAACTACTGTCATACCCGGTGCCATCCCCGCAATACCGGTGGCAGTGGGGCCGCCGGTTACGTTGACTACGGGGTATCCGCCGCCAGTGAGATCCACGGATACTGTGTAGTAAAAAAGGTCACTGCCATTATTGACGAATACGTAGTAGTCGCGCACTCCATCGGTTGCGTCATCGCCCGGAACGGGAACGATAAGCGCGGGTTGGGTAAGGTTGGGATTACCATTCAGATTAGAAATAAGCTGTCCCTGGCCATCAAATATTTGTGCTCCGTCGGTATAGAAGTAAATATCGCCATTGTTGGGATCGGTGGCCACGGCGCTGCCGCTGGTGCCTAGAGGCTGAGCCGTTACGGTATTGTCGGTAAGCGTGTCGTCGCCGTAGCCAAACTGTAGCCCCTGACCGGTGCTGCCAAAAATCCAGGTATTGTCCGAGCGGCCCTGCCCCGTTGCGCTGGTAGTAAAACCGAGCATGGCTACGCTCAGCAAACTGATAATAATAATATTGCGGTTCCCCATAATCGCCCTAACTTGCTTGGTACGCGAAGATATATCTACGAGAGTAACGAAAAAACCATTCATTTCATGCCTAATGTAAGCAAATAACGTGCTTTCTCACTTTTAGTATATTCTGTTAGAGAAGGAGATGTTCGCTATGGTACAATAGCGAGAATTGAGAAGAATTTTCTGATAACAACTGTTTAGAAAACAAAAAGCAATAAATACATGTCTCTGTAATATATTAACCTGAAGGTTTAACGTAGCCTCTCAAGATTCTTCTACCTTTGAACGGAAAATGGAAAACGAAAAATTATCCTTTTTACATTCACAATAATTTCGCTATTTATACGCTTTTACTGAAAAACAGGTGACTGGTCATATTATATAATTAAGGGGAATGCGACGCGTAGTTTTACTTTTCTTCAGTGCTTTCTGGTTCTTATCCCATGCGGGGCAAGCGCAGGATCCGCAGTTTTCGCAGTTCTACGCCGCTCCCTTGTACCTTAATCCGGCTTTTGCCGGCTCCACCGAACTTAGTCGGGTAGGGCTTAACTTTCGTAGCCAGTGGCCTTCATTACAAGCCAATTTTACTACCGCTTCGGTATATTTCGATCATTTCTTTGAGGATTATAATAGTGGTGTAGGCGCCATTATCACCGGTGACCGCGAGGGATTATCCGGCTTACAGTCTATCAGCATAGGGTTACAGTACGCTTATCAGTTGCGCCTGACCGAAGAACTTACTTTTCGTCCGGGAGTGCAGGCGGCCTTCTTTAACCGTGATGTAAACTTTGGCAGTCTGGTGTTTGGCGATCAGCTCAACGAAACCGGAATTATCTCGCCCGTTACGGGTGAACCACTGAACACTGGACTGAGTAAATCTTTCTTTGATCTAACGCTCGGAGGTATTCTGTATACTGATAATTTTTATTTCGGTTATTCCGCTGCCCATATCACTACTCCCAACCAGTCGCTTACCGGAGATGTGAGCCCGTTGCAGATGAAACATTCGGTACATGGTGGTTACCGCCTGCTGCTTCCTTCTGGTTTTGGCCGGCGGGGAGAAGACGAAAAAGGCCGGGAGCGCAGCGTGACTCCTACATTCCAATATAAACGACAGGGTAATTTTGATCAACTGGATTTGGGAGCTTACCTGACCTACGAGCCTTTGGTAGTAGGGTTATGGTACCGAGGCCTGCCGATCTCTCAGCTAGAAAATTTTCCGAACAACGAGTCGGTTATTCTGCTAGCTGGGTTTATCCTGAAGGATATCAACATTGGGTATAGCTTTGACTATACTATCTCCGGTTTGGGTATTCAGAGTGGTGGAGCTCACGAAATTTCAGCAGTGTATCATTTTTCGTTACGCGACCCCCGCAAGCCACCGCGCAGCATCATGAAAATTCCTTGTCCTAAATTTTAGTGTTAGCGTTTCAAGGTGTTATGGCGTCGATGACATTACCTTGGTAGTATCGAACAACGATTTGTTGCGACCCAAACACGTGAACCCATAAATACCATAACACTTCGGACTATAACACTTACCATTTAGAACTATTCCCTGTAGATTTGGGGTTTGTTTGGCAATATGGAAGCTCAACTCATTCTTTTTATTATTCTTACGATCATCACCGTCAATTTTGTGATTGAGCGGGTACTGGATTACCTCAACCGCCAAAATAAAAAGCACGACTTGCCGAACGAACTTCAGGGAGTATACGACGAAAAGCAGTACTTAAAGTCATTGGATTATCAGCAAACCAACGACCGATTTGGTGCTATTACTGCTACGTTTGGCTTTGCTGTATCGGTAGTGCTATTACTTACCGGTTTCTTTGGCTGGCTTGATACGCAACTTAGAGACTGGATAGAGCAGCCCATTGTTCTTTCATTGGTTTATTTTGCCGTACTGTTTATTGCTTCCGATCTGCTCAACCTGCCGTTTCAGCTCTATCAGACGTTTTTCATTGAAGATAAATTTGGCTTCAATAAGATGACGCCTCGTTTATTCTTCATTGATAAACTAAAAGGGTATTTACTGACAGCACTGCTTGGCGGGTTGATTGTAGGTACTCTACTGTATTTAGTGATGGAGCTGGGCCAGCCTTTCTGGCTGTACTTTTGGGGCGTGGCTACCGTTATTGTGGTGCTGCTCAACATGTTTTATACCAGTATTTTTATACCACTTTTTAATGAGCTTACTCCCCTAGAGGATGGCTCACTCCGGGAGGCTATTACTACCTACGCTCGAAAGGTAGACTTTCCCATAGAGAATGTTTATGTCATTGACGGATCGAAGCGGTCCAGTAAGTCTAATGCGTTTTTCTCCGGTATTGGCAACAAAAAGAAAGTGGTGTTGTACGATACTCTTATTGAGCAGCATTCCGAAGAAGAGTTAGTAGCTATTATTGCTCACGAAGTGGGACACTACAAGAAAAAGCATATCATATCCGGCCTGTTTCTGTCTATTGCTCAGATCGGGTTTACTCTTTACATACTATCCTTGCTCATTTTCAACGAAGCACTTTCCCAGGCTCTAGGGGGGCAACAGCTTTCTATTCACCTTAACCTGATTGCCTTTGGTATTTTGTATTCACCCATCAGTACCCTTACCGGATTGCTAATGAATGTGATTAGTCGTAAAAATGAGTTTGAGGCTGATGCGTACGCTGCCCACACTTATGGTGGTGACCCCTTGCAAAAAGCGTTGAAAAAACTTTCAGCCCATAATATGAGCAACCTTCTGCCCCACCGCTGGTATGTATTCTTTCACTATTCCCATCCCCCGTTACTACAAAGGCTAAGAGCTATTCGTCGCCAGGCAGTTCTCTCTCGCTAGTTGGTGTTACAGTGTTTTTGTGTTATGGTGTTAATGCCTCAGGGGTTTAATTTTTTAAACTGAATAATATTGAGTGTTCAATCTATGAACCTTAACACCAACGCACTATAATACCATAACACGCTAAAACCTGAACCCTCCATATTTTTCGAATACGTTGTATTCCAAAAAGTTACATGTCTGCGTTTTCTTAAGAAGTAGCTTTTCCTCCCCTTTACATTCTCCCTAGATTTCGGGCAAATTTCGGACAAAAACTTATCTACCAGTAACATTCACAAATTTGCTATATATGATTGTAGGGACTGATCGAAAACCACTGAACATGATGAATACCCTTACCAAATTTGAAGGTTTGGCATTATATCTTCGTTACTTGACCTGGGTAGTAATGCTAGCTGCCTGGCTACCTGCTGCCGTTCACGCGCAAGGTTCTGATGATGCCTTGGTTGACCGGGCTAATAAATTCTTTCTTTTAGCTAAAAATTACGAGGCGGCATTGCCTCTTTACCAAAAAGTAGTAGATAACGGAATAAGCGACCCCCTGGTACACTACCGTTTGGGAGTATGCTACACTCACGCTAGCGATCTTCGCGATCAGTTTAAGGCAATGCCCTTGCTACAATACGCCGAAAAGCAGCAGGTATCTGCTGAAATTCCCAATGATTTATACTATTACTTAGGACAGACCTACCATCGGGACATACAGATTCAACCCGCTATAAAAGCGTACGAAACCTATAAAAAAGGATTGTCGGCTGATGATAAGAAGGAATTGAAGGATGTAAATCGCCAATTAGAGGTCTGCAAAAATGCGCTGTTCCTGCTCAACGAGAAGAAAAGTATCGTAATTAACAGCTTTGAAACCATTAATAGTGAGCATACCGAGTACAATCCGTTGGTAACTGCCGATGCCAGTATGATGGCCTATACCGCAGTTCGCGAGCAGAAGGGGCGGGTAACCGAGCAAATTTTTGTTGCTAAGAGAAGTAACTCTGGACAGTGGGAAGCACCTCAGCCGCTAGAGCTTAAGACCAATGCTCCCTTAGGAACAGCTGGAATTTCTCCCGATGGGCAGGAAATGCTGGTATTTATTGGGGGAGATAATAATTCAGGGAGTATCTACAGCATTCAGCGGACTGCTAAAGGCTGGTCTAATCCGGTTACCTTGGGTAATACCATCAACTCCCGCTATCTGGAAACTACGGCTAGTATGACGCCCAATGGCAAAACCATTTACTTCGCTAGCAACCGCAAAGACGGTTTCGGGGGAATGGATATTTATAAAGCCGAACGTCAGGCCGACGGAAGTTGGGGAAAACCGGTGAATCTGGGGCCTACCGTTAACACTGAATACGATGAAGACGCACCGTTTATTCATCCGGATAGCCGCACGCTGTTTTTTACCTCCAATGGTCATAATACCATGGGAGGAAATGATATTTTCAAAACCATTCTGCTAGGCGGCAAGTGGCAAACTCCGGAGAATCTAGGTTATCCGATTAATACTCCTACTGATGATAATTATTTTACGCTCACTGCTGATGGAAAAATGGGCTATTTTTCTTCGGAGCGTAAAGGAGGAAAAGGCGGACAGGATATTTACTACCTGGAAATGCCGGAGCACGAGGCTAACATTCCGCTTACATTAATAAAGGGGCGAATTCTGGCCGGAGAAACCGATCCGCAACCTATTCCAACCAAGATTAAGGTCGTAGACGTGGAAGCTAATCAGAAGTTGGATTACGTATATAGCCCAAACGCTGGTAGCGGTAACTACTTAATTATCCTGCCTCCCGGCCGAAACTACGACTTGATTATTGAGTCAGAAGGGTACCTGCCCTACACGGTGAATGTAAATATTCCGAACCAAACTCACTTTTACGAATTGTACCAGGAGATTGTATTGAAGCCGATTAAGCAGTTTGACGTAGTAGTGGGTCAGGAAATATCGGTGAAGAATGCTTTCTTCGATACCAAAAACACCAAAGAAAAATCGGTGCGGGTAGCGAATGAAGCACTATTAGTACAAAATGATAGCCTAGATTTGTTTGATATGATGGAAGCCATCATTGCCTCTACCGATGAAGAGGCTTATGACTACCTTCTGAATTTAATGTACAAAACCAATCCGATTGAAGATGTGGACTTTGCCTCGCTTGACTCAGAAAAGCTGGAATCCGCCGGAGTATCCTATTACTACGACGAAACCGGAGAGAACGACCTGATTGCTAAGAAAGTTGGTAATGAAACTGTTTATACCTTACCTACATTCTACGTTACTAAAGAGGCAATTAAGCAGAAAGAAAAAGAAATAGTAGCTTCTAATTACGACCCATCACTACTGAAAGAAGCCCATAAATTGTACTTTTCGGTAGGGGAAAGCCGTATTGACGATTCTTATTCCGAAATGCTCAACAAACTATCGGGGCTTCTGAAAAACCACGCCGACTTAGGAATTGAGATTACGGGTTATGCCTCACCGGAAGGAGACGCTGAAACCAATAAGCGCCTCTCAAATGAACGAGCTATTGAAGTGCTTAACTATTTTAACCAGCGGGGAGTAGTACGACGACGTATTGTAGCCCGCGGTCACGGGGCTACTCAGGCTGTGAAAGTAAGCGCTCAAGAAAGCCGACGGGTGGAAATACGACTGGTAGACTTAAACCAGTAGTAATCAAGCTAGGGACCGGGCCAATAGCCATCTAACTTTTAGGTGGCTATTTTTTTGTATAGCCCCATATCTTCACCCTCACCCAACGGAATCTTCATCAGATTTCGAAGTGCCTGCTGGGCCGGTAAGTCCTCAAACAGTATTCGGTAGAGCATACGGGTAATAGGCGCAGTGATCTGATAGTGATCGGCAAGCTGTTTCACTACGCGGGTAGTGTTTACTCCTTCGGCCACCTCTTCTGAATCTTCAATAATCTGACTAAGCGTTTCGCCCCGGGCCAGCCGGTAACCTACCGTGTAGTTACGACTGTGCGTGCTGAAGCAGGTTGCTACCAGATCGCCCACTCCGGCTAATCCCATAAAGGCTTCGGGGTTGGCTCCTAATGCTTTGCCAATAGACATCATTTCCAGTAGCCCCCGGCTAATGAGCAGGGCGCGTGCATTCTCGCCCAGTGCCAAACCACTTAGTGCTCCCGAAGCAATAGCGATTATGTTCTTCAGCACCCCACACAGTTCTATACCAATGAGGTCTTCGCTACCGTATACCTGAAACAGATTATTTCGGAGCAGGCGCTGCCCGGTCTGGACTACTTCCTCAAATCGGCTAGCTACTACGGTAGCTGCGGGCTGCCCTTCCCCTAGTTCATGGGCCAGATTAGGTCCGGCCAGGCAACCAACCCGTACGGCAATGGTTTCCTCCCGGATCACCTCGCTCATTGTTTTTACCTGCTCACGAGTGAGTGGGTCAGCTAACTTTTCGGATACATCTAGCCCTTTAGTGCCATGAATAACTATGTGGTAAGGCCGCAAATAGGGTGATAAGCTACGCATAGTATCCCGGAAACCCGAGGAAGCTACAATGGGAAAAATTACCTGACACTGAGCCACAGTATCTTGCAGATCGTTGGTGGCGCGAACGTGGGGATGCACGGCATAGCCCGCACTACGCTGCTCTCGAGTGATCTGATCTACTACCTCGGGTCGGCGGGCGTAAAGCAGTACGTCACTATTTTCAGCGAGTAAGTTGGCTACCACCGTACCGAAGCTTCCGGCTCCAATAACGGCTACGGGACTATTCTGCGATGTCAATTAGCTTCTTTTTCTTAGGGTGAACAAAGGTATGTAAGTCGTATCCTTCTAGTCGGTTGTGATAATAATACAGCACGGTTATATCCGGAATAATGATGTCACCTTCTCTATTTTTCAAGAGCGGCCTTTTGGCGTGGTACATCCCGACATTATCGATACCGTGAGTAATTACATCGTCAATCGATCCAGTCATATGATCGGGCATATCCAGTTTGCCCTGCTGATAAAGATTAAACACAGCCTGCCGCACCCCTTCGCAGTTTTTGCGGAATAGTTTGTACGGGATTGTTAAATCCTCTTCAGGTAGACGTAACAAATTATATAAATCCAGTGACGAGTGCTGCTTTCGGATAATCTGGAAGGCGACAAAAGCTACCAGGTGGCTAGAAAATACCTGATTAATCCGGTAGTATTCCCGAAGAATAGACTCGCCCAGCATCCGGGTGTATTCATTTTCTCGCTGTTCGTCACGGGTAAGTTGTTCGCCGGTACAGAAGTATTCGCGCATACTAATGTGGCGGCCCTGCTTGTCCAGACTGTGGCCTTCATCGTTTACGTAGTTTCCCAGCAAATCCATGCCCCGACCAATACTCACCGAGATATCCGATCCTTTCAAAAAAAACTTAAGCAAAAAGCTGATGATCTTGGACGACTGAGAGTACTCGTCGGTCTCAATGTAGTAGCGCTCTTGCCCTTCTCGCTGCAAATGATCCCGAATCAAGCTGGGTGCCTCCAGCACAAAGTGATAGTTCAGTACTACCGGAAACACAAAAATTTTCTCGGCTGATTCTCCAGTCTCCTGGCTACGAAGATAGTTGATGCGCTGAGCTTCCATAGCTGTTCCGAGCAGCCCTAGTTTCAGCTTATCCTCAACGCGCCCCGAGCGAGACCGGGTGCCTCCCGGAAAAAACAGGCTATGAATGCCCCACTGGATTGCCAGACTGGAGTAAGACTTCAGGGTCTCAATATAAATATTGTTTTTCTTTCGCCGGTCTACCTTATAGGCCCCCAGGCTGTTCATGAAATAGGAAAAAATGCCGATGTTAAACAGATTTAATCCCGCTCCGTAGATGAAAGGCGGCAGGCCCAGTTCGTGGATAACCCATCCAATCAGGATAGAGTCCAGATTGCTGAAATGCGTAGGAACCATTACGATAGTACCTCGCTGAGCCAAATTTCGCAGGTGTTCAATTTCGCCGGTAATTTTGATCTTATCGCGCAGCGAGTACTGATTGCTAAACAAGGAGCCAAATCCTTTCACCCTTGAGGCGTTGAGCAAACGGGAAAACCCAAACGTAACTACACTGCGAGCAAAGCGGTAGTATGACTGACGAAAGTTACTGGCAATTTCGTTGGCGTAACGGTCAACAATCTCATCTAGTAACGCTTCAGCCTTGCGCTGAGCTTCTTCGTGATGGTGGTCAGCCTGAAGACTGGAGATCTCCAGTAACGTTCTTTTCACCGAGTTCCAGTAGGCCCGGTCATCGTCGGGGTCAACCGCCCAAGGATTTTCCCGTATACGGTACTTTTCCTTATAGAGCGTAGCTTCTAACTCATCTACCAGCGCGTCGGTATTAGGTGCCAACTCCAGAAGCTTGGTAACACTATTTTTGACTACAGTATCTACAAATGATTTTCGCTGACGGCTCAGCTTCACTACGGGCCACTCCTTGCGTTTTGGCAAGATAGGCTCGTAGCTCTTATTTCTAGGAGTTGGATGCTGAGTAGATTTGGTGTTCATGATTGTTGCATTAAACTAAGATTTTTTCGGTAGAATTATACCAATCTTTCCGGAATAACCTTAAAAGCATCCCTACGGTTAGGGAAACCTCCGATACTAACGTATAATTAGATGTTTAACCTTATAAAATATACAAACTATGGCTTCAGTAACATTGGGCGGTAATCCTGCCCCTATTAAAGGCAACATTCCTACGTCGGGCGCCGCCCCTGACTTTACTTTTGTGAAAGATGATATGAGCGATCAGAAACTGTCAGATATTTCCGGGGTGAAAGTGCTCATTGCCGTGCCCAGTCTCGATACATCGGTATGTGCTACCGAAACCCGCCATTTCAACCAGAGCTTAAGTGAAAAATCAGGGGTAACTGGGTTGGTTATCTCTAAAGATTTACCCTTTGCCATGAAGCGTTTCTGCGAAACTTCCGGAGTGGAGCACATTGTAAACGCCTCGGATTTTCGTTACGGAGAGTTTTCTCAAAAATACAATACTGAAATTACCGATGGAGCTTTTAAAGGGCTGTCGGCTCGGGCGGTGTTTGTAGTAGATCAGAATAATGATATTGCTTATGCGGAGTTAGTTCCCGAAGTTGGGCAAGAGCCCAATTATGATAAGGCGATGGAAGCCGTAGAGAAACTACTCTGAATATTGGCTAAACACTTGCTACCGGCAGAAGTTGTGTAAATGTTAGCATTTTTTTAACCGTAAATACACAGCCACATGTCTGCACCCCTAAACGTAGCCCAAAAACTCATTAAATCGCATCTGATAGACGGAGAGATGACTCCCGGAAAGGAGATTGGAATTAAGATAGATCAAACCTTGACCCAAGATGCTACGGGTACACTGGTCATGCTCGAGCTGGAATCAATGGGCATTGATCAAGTGAGTACCGAAACTTCGGTGCAGTACGTTGATCACAATCTACTGCAAACTGATTTTAAAAATGCCGATGATCACGTCTTCTTAAAATCAGCAGCGGCGAAGTTTGGGATTTGGTACAGCCGACCAGGCAACGGAGTAAGCCACCCGGTGCACATGGAGCGCTTCGGTATTCCGGGTAAAACCATGGTTGGTTCCGACAGTCATACTCCCGCTGGTGGTGCACTAGGTATGCTAGCCCTCGGAGCCGGTGGATTAGACGTGGCCTTCGCTATGGCGGGTGAACCGCTTTTCTTTAAAATGCCCAAGGTGCTGGGCGTGAAGCTCACTGGTAAGTTACCTGACTGGGTAAGCGCTAAAGATGTAATTCTGGAGATGCTACGCCGCTACGATGTGAAGGGTTGCCGGGGTAAAATTGTGGAATACTATGGTCCGGGGCTAGACTCACTGCGAGCGATGGATAGGCACGTGATTGCCAACATGGGCACTGAGTTAGGCGCTACTACCACCGTTTTTCCCTCGGATGATGAAGTGAAGCGCTTTTTGAAATCGCAGGAGCGGGAAGACGATTGGGTGGAACTACTGCCAGACGAAGGAGCCGAGTACGACGAGTACGACGAAATTGTGCTGGATGATCTGGTACCACTGATTGCCTGCCCCAGCAGCCCGGGTAAGGTGGTTGAAGTGCGGGAAGTAGAAGGAAAGCCGGTGCACCAGGTAGTACTAGGATCGTCGGCTAATCCTGGTTTTCGAGATTTCTGGATAGTAAGCGAAATTTTGAAGGGGCAAACCGTTAATGCTGATGTATCCTTCGATGTGAATCCTACCTCCCGGCAGATGATCGAGAATCTTTCGGCAACCGATGCTTTTAAAAACCTCATCCACGCAGGCGGACGTTTTCACCAGGCGGGTTGCATGGGTTGTATCGGTATGGGGCAAGCCCCGGCTTCGGGAAAGATTAGTTTGCGAACGATGCCACGTAACTTCCCCGGCCGCTCAGGCACGCTCGACGATCAGGTATACCTATGCAGTCCGGAAACTGCTGCCGCCGCGGCTCTGACCGGAAAAATTACTGATCCCCGGGATTTAGAGAAAACCCATAATATCTCTTATCCCAAATTTGTACCGGCTGAGAAGGAAATTATTAATACCCATTTACTGGTGGAACCGCCGGAAAACGGCCACGTGCTGGATTTGGAAAAAGGCCCCAATGTAAAGTCTCTGCCGGACTTTGAAGAGCTACAAGACTCTTACGAAGTTCCCGCTTTACTAAAAATGGAGGATAATATCAGTACTGATGAAATCCTGAAGGCTGGTGCTGATGTGCTACCTTTCCGCAGTAATATTCCTAAAATTAGTGAGTGGGCTTTTTACGTAGTGGATCAGTCGTTCTTCGACCGGGCTAAAGAAGCGCAGGAGGAATACGGAGGGCACGTGGTAGTTGCCGGTGAGAATTATGCGCAAGGATCTAGTCGCGAGCACGCCGCCCTGGCGCCTCGCTTTCTGGGGCAGCGAGCGGTGCTGGCGAAAAGCTACGCCCGCATTGGCTGGCAAAACTTGGTGAATTTTGGAATTATTCCGCTAGAGTTCGTTAACAGCGGCGATTACGATAAAATTGAGCAGGGCGATACGATCAAGCTTAATAACTTACGTTCAGCTTTAGAAAACCGTGAAAATATTCAGGTGGTTAATACGACCAAAGATCAGACCTACGAAATGACCTATACGTTGAGTGAACGCCAGATTAAAGCAATACTGGCGGGAGGGGTTATTAACTACTTCCGAATGAAGAATGAGCGGGAGGAAGTATAGAGAAACTATCCTCTTTTGCTCTTCCAAAAAGCAGAATATTTAGTTTGTACGAGAGCGCTCAGTACGAAATGCCAGCCAGTGGTGTACTTTCATCATGGCCGTAGCCTCCCGCAACAATTGCATCATCTTATTCATCTCCGACCGGGTAACCCACAGGCTAAAGTCTAGGAATGGGAAGCGCAGCAGCGTAAATGCATCTTCGGAGGTAAGAAACCAGTCTTGCTCTTCCAAATGCTCTAACTCTACCTTTAATTGATGAATCTGGCTAGCGGTTAACAATAAATGTACGTCTTTGAACGTAAGTTCGTAAGCGACTCCTGGGGTGAGTGCCGTGATTTTACCCAGGCTGTTGGTGCATAAAATTGATTTGTCTACGTGTTGCATAAGCCTTGTTTAATAGATCTAATTAATTCCCCCTTGCTTTCAATCTTACAGCCTACTGCCGCATTTGATTGGACAACACAATTTTTTAAAAAATCATTGATAAGACCCTATAAAAAATTTCAAAAAGTGTACACCCGTTATAAAATAGAATTAATCGGATTAAACGCACTTTCCGCAGGTATTTATGTAACTTATAGCTAATTGTGTAGCTTTGATCGTTTTTGTTGTAGCTGAAATTCAGGGGTATGGCCAAAAAATCTAACAAAACCAATCGGATTAAATCATCTTCCCGAAACACCAAAACCAGTAAGAAAACACACTCGTTCCGGCCTATCTGGCGCGATCCACGGTTTCATCTGGCATTGGGTTTTTTTCTAATAATAGCCTCGCTTTACCTGTTTATTGCGCAAATATCCTATCTGTTCACTGGTCCTGCCGACCAAAGTGTGGTAGAGTCAGTACTGGAAAGTAACTGGAAGGCAGCCGGACAGGAAACCGAAAACTGGCTGGGATTGGTAGGAGCCGTAGTTTCTTATCTGTGGATATATCGTTGGTTTGGAGTGGCTTCCTTACTTATTCCGCCGCTGCTTTTTGCTGCCGGAGTGCGATTAGTATTTCGTCGAACGCTGCTTCCTCTGCACAAGTCGGCTATGGCGGTTATCTTTTTTCTGATCTGGATTAGTTGGCTGTTGGGTTACTGGACTTACCACCAAGAGAATTTTTCGGAATGGAGTATGCTCAGCGGTGGAGTTGGATATGAACTAGCGATTATTGCCGATAGCCTGATCGGCTGGGGTACGCTACTCGTATTGGCGCTTGCTCTAATTGTATTTGTGATTTACTTCTTTGGGCTTACTTCGCCCTTACCATTTCCGGAACCGGCTTCGCCCTTTAGCCGGGAACCTGCCACCGTTACTGCGGGTATGGCAGATGGCTCCTCTTCCCGCTACGACTTTATGCAGGAAGATGAATCTTTAACCTGGGATCGGTCCACCCCCGATACCGAAGTTCAGTCCTCACTGGAGTTTAATACGGAAATGCCTGAAGCAGAGACCAGAGAGCCTGCTCGACATAAGCCCGAACCAGAAACTCAGAAATCAATTTCTCCTGGCCTGTCGTTGGATATAGAAAACCCATCATTACCTCAGGAAAATACCACCCCTGAATACAATTTGGAAGTAGAAGAGCATAGTGAAGAAGCCCAGAAGGTGCTCAGGTCGGAGAATTATGACCCTACCCTGGATTTACCTAAATACCGCTATCCTGAACCAGGCCTGCTGGATGATAGCCACAGTGGAAGAGTGCAGGTTACTAAAGAAGAACTGGAGGATAATAAAGACCGGATTGTAGAGACACTAATTAACTTCAAAATTGGAATTCAGTCCATTAAGGCTACCATTGGCCCTACCGTAACACTCTACGAGATTGTGCCGGAAGCCGGGGTGAAAATCTCCAAGATCAAAAATCTGGAGGATGATATTGCGCTGAATCTCTCCGCCCTGGGCATCCGGATTATCGCCCCTATTCCGGGTAAGGGTACCATTGGGATTGAAGTGCCCAATAAAAACCGGGAAATTGTGAGCATGCACTCGGTAGTAACTACCGAAAAGTTTATGCGCAGCACCAAAGAGCTCCCGATTATTTTGGGCAAAACAGTCGCTAACGAGCTTTTCGTAGCCGATCTGGCTAAAATGCCCCACCTGCTGATCGCCGGAGCTACCGGGCAGGGAAAGTCGGTGGGACTAAATGTGCTCATTAGCTCGCTGATCTACAAGCGGCATCCGTCTCAGCTTAAGTTTGTAATGGTTGATCCTAAGAAGGTAGAGCTTTCGCTATTCAATAAGCTGGAGCGGCACTTTTTAGCGAAAATACCAAATAGCGAAGATGCCATTATCACCGAAACCAAAAAAGTGATTTATACGCTCAATTCGCTCTGCATTGAGATGGATAATCGGTATAATTTGCTAAAGGATGCTGGCTGCCGCAATATCCGCGAATACAACAAAAAGTTTGTTAGCCGAAAGCTAAATCCGGAAGAAGGGCACCGATTTCTACCCTACATTGTGCTAATTATTGATGAGCTAGCTGACCTGATGATGACCGCGGGTAAAGAGGTTGAAACCCCCATTGCCCGCCTGGCGCAACTGGCCCGGGCCATTGGCATTCATCTGGTTGTAGCCACCCAGCGCCCGTCGGTAAACGTAATTACCGGTATTATTAAGGCAAACTTCCCGGTGCGGCTTTCTTACCGGGTTACCTCCAAGGTAGACTCCCGGACTATTCTGGATACGGGCGGAGCCGAGCAACTAGTGGGTATGGGAGATATGCTGCTTTCGGTTAATTCTGATCTTATTCGGCTTCAGTGCCCGTTTGTGGATACGCCCGAGGTAGATAGCGTTTGCGAGTACATCGGTTCCCAACGGGGTTATGATTCAGCCTACGTGCTACCCGAATATCTGGGCGATGAAGCTGATAGCAGCGACGTGCTGGAGGTAGATCTGAAAAATCGGGACGAATTGTTTAATGATGCCGCTCGGGTCATTGTGCACCATCAGCAAGGTAGTACTTCGCTCATCCAGCGTAAGCTAAAACTAGGCTATAATCGGGCCGGAAGGCTCATTGATCAACTGGAAGCGGCCGGTATTGTAGGGCCCTTTGAGGGGAGCAAAGCCCGCGAAGTGTTAATTAGCGATGAGTATAGTTTGGAACAGTTATTGAATAGTCTGGACTAACACAATAAGATCCTAATAGTTGTATTTGTATGAAGAAGTTTTTAATGATAGTCGCAGTAGTTTTGACTGGGCTTCAGTACTCAGCTGTGTACGCTCAATACGATCCTAAGGCCAAAGAGATTTTAGACGCTATGAGCGCTGCCTACCAGGAAATTGGCGCATTTGAATCCGATTTCTCCTATTCTATGGAAAACTCTGATCAGTCAATTAGTGAAGACTTTGAAGGGGAGATTACGGTAAAAGGAGATAAGTTCCGTCTGAAAATGGGCGGTCAGGAGATTATTAATGACGGTAGCACCGTTTGGACTTATTTAGAAGAAGTAAATGAAGTAAACATTGATGATTATAGTCCGGACGAAGGAGATATTTCTCCTACCCAGATTTACAACGCTTACAAGCGGGGGTTTAAGTATACTTACCTGGAGGATGAGACCATCGATGGAAAGTCGTATCAGGTAGTTGATTTGGTGCCGGAGAACAACGATAATCAGTTTTTCAAAATTCGCCTGCATATTGCCAAGGATGATAAGACGCTGAAAAAGTGGCGCATCTTTGACAAGAACGGCACTCGGTATACCTACGAGATTGATAACTTTAATCCTCAAGCTAGTGTTACCGATGAATTATTCACCTTTGATACCAGCCAGTACCAGGGAGTAGAAATAGTAGATTTGCGGTAAGAGATTACTCGAAAAAACAATTATTGCCCGAGCCGATGGTTAGTATTCATCGGCTTTTTTTATGCCCAGTGCTGAATCTCCAGAATATTTCCCTCCGGATCGGTCATGTAAATAAATGTTATAGTGCCCACTCCGGCTACCTCAGCTTCGCTTATCTGGCCAAGATCACGACCACCGTATTCTAAAATGTTCTCTCTTACCGCCGATACATCATCTACCAAAAAAGCTAAGTGCCCCAATCCCTGGCGGTTGGCCGCCGGAGTGGGTTTATCCTCCGTGCGTTCGTACTGGTAGATTTCCAGTGTGGGTCCACCCTCTCCGTAACCCGGCAACCGTAGATGCATGCCTTGTAGCGAACCACCCGGTACTCCGGTACCTCGTTCCAGCCACGCTCCGGCCTGCTGTCGCTGCGGGGGAACCGGAGTGCAGCCCAAAGCTTCCTGGTAGAATTTAGCTAGTGACTGCCAGTCTTTGGCAATGATGTTGGTGTGTACGTACTTAATCACGGTATACTTTTTTACTACTTATCCGCTTTACGGGTAACGATAATCGCTCGTTCCATCCGCTGGGTTCGGGTAGCGAAGAGGTAAGAGTTCCCGCCTTCCTTTAAACCCAGCTTTTTCCGCACCGTGGCTACCGAGTCGCTGAAATTGCGGGTAGTAACGTTAGCCTTTCCTTCGGGAACGTGCTGCTGTACTTTCTTCTTTTGATAAGGTAGTACCGTCTCTACCCGAAACGAACGCCCCGGAAAATCTGGGATTAATTCTTGAGAGGTATACAAATGCGTATGCGGATGTAGTTTAGCCAACTTCCACTTCTGCGCTACCGTACGAAACGCTCCCGCCTTCATCACCGCTGCGTTGGGTTCGTAAAGGTAATGCTGTGGTTCGGCGAACTCAACCTCCACTTCAGCTTCTTCTTCCGGCCTAAATTCTAATGGTTTTGTATCAGTATTTAGATCAAAAGCCTTGATGAGCGGAGAGTCTACTGCTTGGGCGGATAGGAGATAAAGTACTTCTTTACACTCGTTGTTCACCGCCAGTACTTGCACCTCAGCTACCTGCTTCAATTCTCTTCGGGCAGCTTCAATATCAAGCATTGGCGAAGTTTTTAACAGTACTTGTTTCCCCTTAGCGAGTAGATCAGGAAGTAGCTGAAGCACATTGGGAGAGCAGTCAGCCAACCGAAAAACTTTCTGGTTGGATGTTCCCCGACGGGCAGGGTCCAGATAAATCAAATCTACCTCATCCATCGAGGCTAGGAAAGACTTGGCAGTGGTTGAGTGGGTTTGAATAGAGACGCCCAACTGCTGGAAGTTGTGCTGAGCGATAGCCACCAGCAGCGGATTTTGTTCCACATAGTGTACCTGTTCAAACGAACGGCGCAGATAGCAAGCATCTACTCCAGCTCCCCCGGTGAGGTCTATGGCCGTAGTACCCGAAATCACATTGCCTTTAAACCGGGCCGTGGTTTCCGAAGAGCATTGTTCCATGGATAACAACGGAGGGAAAATAATTCCCTCAGTCTGATACCATTCGGGTAACTTAGTCCTGGCCTTCTGTCGCGCCTGTATTTGTTCCGCCACCAGCTGTATAGGGATGTCAGAATTCCGCCCGGCTTGAAGAACCAACTGATAGGGGTCATCCGACGTATGCTCCCGAATAAATTGCTGAATGCGAGGTTGCTGAAGTAGCACCAAGTCGTCGGCGGTCATTAGCCCGCTACGGCTGACTTTATCAAATTTTGCGCTACCAGGTATTCGGCAATCTGAACGGCGTTGGTAGCCGCGCCCTTACGCAGATTATCAGATACTACCCACATATTCAGGGTGTTGGGTTGGGTTTCATCGCGACGCAATCGACCAACAAAAACCTCATCCTTCTTATGAGCCCAGATGGGCATAGGATAAATATTATTCTTCACGTCGTCCTGCACTATAACACCAGGCGTATGAGATAGAATTTCTCGTACTTCGGCCAGATCATAGTCCTGCTTAAACTCCACGTTTACTGCCTCGGAATGTCCACCTACAGCGGGTACGCGCACCGCAGTAGCGGTCACTTGAATGCTATCATCCCCAAAGATTTTTTTGGTTTCGTTCACCATTTTCATTTCCTCTTTGGTGTAGCCGTTGTCGTAGAATACGTCGATGTGGGGTAGAATATTCATATCAATAGGGTGAGGATACACCTTCTCACCCTCTCTCCCTTCACGCTCATTCATCATTTGGTCTACCGCTGCTTTTCCCGTTCCGGTTACCGATTGGTAGGTAGACACCACAATGCGTTTGATCTGGTACTTCTGGTGCAGTGGAGCCAACGCTACTACCATCTGAATGGTGGAGCAGTTAGGGTTAGCAATAACTTTATCTTCTTCTGTCAGTACATGAGCGTTAATCTCAGGCACTACAAGTTTGTTAGCTGGATTCATTCTCCAGGCCGAAGAATTATCTACAACGATGGTTCCTACCTCAGCAAACTTGGGAGCATATTCCAGTGAGGTTGATCCGCCAGCGGAGAAAATAGCGATGTCCGGTTGAGCCGCAATGGCATCGTCCATACCCACTACCGGATACGATTTGCCTCTAAATTCTATGGTTTTTCCCACTGAACGGGCAGAGGCTACCGGTAGCAGTTCATCTAAAGGAAAATTACGTTGCGCTAAAACATTCAGCATTTCGGTACCTACCAGACCGGTGGCACCCACTACAGCTAATTTCATGACTAATTGAGTTTGCGAATAAAAACCTTACGAATATACTGGGCTTATTACGTAAATGTTGCCTAATCCGACTTTTTTTTGGACCGAATACAAAAAACCACTTCGGAAAGAGACAGTTATGAACGGTATGAAAGCCACTAACGATACGGACGACAGTACTTCTAATTTGTCCAAAATATCCTCTCCAGAAGAAAAAATTGAAGTAGCATTAGAGCGACTGGAAGGACAATTCGGTCGGCAAACCCGCTTCTCGAGTAAATCGCCGCTGAATCAGTTAATCTCTACCATCTTATCTCAGCGCACCAATTACGAGAACGAGCGCAAGGCTTTCGAGCAGATGTGGGAACGCTTCGGTTCGTGGGAAGGCATTATGGAGGCTCCGGTAGAAGAACTGATTGAAGCCATTGCCACTTCCAATTATCCCGAAGTGAAGGCACCTCGCATCAAAACCATTCTTCGTCAGATTTACGAAGAGCGAGGCGACTTTAATCTGGATTTTCTGGCGGATATTCCGGTAGAAGAGGCCATAGAATGGCTCATGCAGTTTGAAGGAGTAGGGCACAAAACCACTACCTTTCTGCTGCTGTTTACCTTCCGTAAGCCGGTGTTGCCGGTAGATACGCACGTACACCGCGTATCGCAGCGGTTAGGAATTATTGACCACAAAACCAATCAGGCGAAAGCCCACAGTGTGCTGCTCGATCTGCTACCTAAAGATGCTCACGAATTGCTTAACTACCACAAGTTATTCTTCAAACACGGTCAACGGGTTTGCACCTGGAGCTACCCCCGCTGCCGCGATTGTATTTTAACTGATATTTGCGATTATTATCGAACGCGTGTTAATTTCTCATCAAAAGAGAATATTAGCTAACTAAAGTTGAACCACCCGACTTTCTCCGATTGTTAACAAAAGAATGAAACGCTGGTCTATCCTACTTATCGGTGTAACGCTATGGGCCTGTCATAAAAAGACGGAGCAGGAGCTGTTCGTAGAGCGGGCATCTAAAATATACAATCTGTACGATGATGAGGGTAATTTGGTGAGTTACGACGAGGCGATGGAGCGCTTTCACCGCTACGCCAAATCTTACAATGAGCGGGGCGTATCCATGTTCAAGGAGCAGTTGTACGGTCAGGCCATTGAGGACTTCACTCAGGCGCTGAAGTACGATAAAAACTATGCTGCGGCATACTGCAACCGGGGCTACGTACATGCTAAACGAAAAGAATACGCGCAGGCATTATCCGATCTAAATCAGGCCCTGAAGATCAATCCGAAGTACGCTAAGGCTTACCAGCACCGGGCTTGGGTGAAACAAAAGTTAGGCTATCACTTAGAAGCGGTAAAGGATGCCAGCCGGGCGCTAAAAATCACTCCGCGCAAGGGCGAACTGTATTTATTACGAGCCGCCAACCACTACCGACTGGACAATCACTTGGAAGCCTTTACCGATGCGCTAATTGCCCGTCGGCTTAAGAACAGAAACGCCCAACAACTCATCGACCGCATCTCCGACGAACATCCCGAAATCCCCCAGGCTATTTTCTCTGCGCGTTACTAGAAGGCTTCGCCGATAAAGAAGTAAAAACCAGGACCTTCCTGGGTAAAGGCTACATCGAAACGGGTGAATACATCTTTATTGGGGAAAATCATGAAGCGGACTCCGGCCCCACCGGCTACTTTCCAATCTCCCAAATTGATCTTGCGGGGCGAGGGCGATACTCCCCCGGTACTAATAAACGCTGCCGCTCCCCAGCGACGGCTAAACGGAAACGGTAGAAACCGATATTCTAACTGCGTAGCCAGTAAGGTCTTATCTCGGTAACGGCCCAGGTAATAGCCTCGCATCATACTCTCGCCACCCATTAATGCTAACTGGTTAAACGGAACATCACCGGTCAGGCTATTGCCTACGAACTGGACGGCCAGCACCTGGTTACGAGTGACCGGATAAAAGTAGCGGGCATCTAGAAAAAACTGCGTAAAGGAAAAATCGCTGCCAAAACCGGTATCGTAGTGGAGGAATCCGGTTTCACCAAAAAAGCCCTCCCGCACATTCAGTACGTTATGGCGGTTGTCGTATACTAAGCCTAAGCCAACTCCAAAATTGGTAGAGCCATCGCTACCGAGGGGTGGATCAAACGGCTCGTTGCTCAGAGAGTTAAAGTTTACGTTGGTCAGTTGCTGGTAATCCAGTTCTACCCCTAAATACAGACTCCCGGTTACGTTGCGCAGCACTCGTTCGCGAATAGCTATGCTATTAGCATCTACCCGGGCAATTTCTTCGGAAGGAGTATCAGGCCCAATGCCGTAGTATAGCAGCGGAAATTGCTGAAAGCGCAATCGGCCCAGAAAAAACCAATCGCTTTGGTGCGAGTACAGCGCATGGTCTATCCACAGTCCGTACTGGCTCTCCAGGGTTAAAAAGGTAAATGCGTTGATTTCACTTAGCCGGTTGCTGGTATCCTGCTGGGCGTAGTAAACATACAATGCGCTAATACCAAATTCCCAGCGGGTTTCGGGACTATAGGCGATGGTAGGGTAAGCCACAAACTTGGGCCGCTCCGACGAAACCGTGTCATTAAAGACGCTGTTGAAGACCCGAGTAGTGAGATCCCATACCTGAGCAGAACCGGGGGTAGATACAGTTAGGAGTAAAGTGAAGGCACCCAAAAGGCGCAAAAAATGAAGCGACATAGCTAGTCAGTAAGAATAATACCCTCTACTAACGGATTTTCCGCCAAAGAGGATATATATTTTCAGAGCAACATTTCGTGCAGTCCTGGTTATGAATAAAATATGCAGTGGATTACAAATAAGGAAGAGCGACGGTTAGCTGTGGAGCTTGGTAAAATCAGTCATTGTTACGGAACAATTACACCGAGCATTTCCAGTTGCTGGGGGTTCTCGTCGAGGGCTACGCGGGCAATGCGGATGAAGCGGCGCATCCAGAGCTCCAGGTCGTTTACTGCTTGGTTTTTAGCTTGGGTAGCCATTTGTGCCTGACCTTTTGCTTTCTTCTGTAAACGTTGCAAGTTCCCGATCTGGGCAATCAGTTTGCGGGTTTCGATCAATTCTTTCTGAGGCACGTTGTACTTCTCCATCTCTTTGGCCACTACCACAATGCGGGTATAGAACCGTCGTACCTGAACGAGCCAGTCGGGCAGGTTACGCTCCCGGGCCTGACCGAGCTTGAGGGCATTCCAAAAAGTAGCATCATCCCGAAAAGCAATACGGGCAATGGAGAGGTGAGTGCCAAACATGGTCTCGGCTTGCTGCCGTACTTCATTCAGTACACGTGTAGCATCTTTGGCCGCTAAATGAGCATCTTCCTGCTGCATCATTAGTTCGTCCAATGCCCGTCGCATCGTTTGGCCCTGTCGGATCTTCTTGGCATCGTATCCGTACACTTCGAGCTGAGTAAGAATTTCTGGCGTACTGAGCGCATTATCAATGGCAACATCAACTTGATTCAGGAAGTAAGCTTCTTTTATTTTGACCATTCCGGGTTACTTTGTGGTTTCCCTTCCCTAGTGCAAAAGTGATGCGGTTTATTCCGGAGGGTTTCCAGTTTTATGGCTAAATCTGTCGCAGGTAACATTTAAAGCAGATTTAACCAAATAGGCATAAACCTACCGGATAACTACCCATATTGTCGGCTTTTTAACTCTTCCTTACGTAAGGGAATAGTGGTGTAGCCCTACAAAGGCTTTCTTCCTCCGACCGGAAGAATGAAGCGGGTTTGCAAAGTACTTCCCTAACGTTGGGGAGCCATTCGGAGGGTCTGCAATGCTCTTCCCCGCTCACGGGGAATAACCAAACGGGGCCGCAAAGTACATCCCCGATGCCGGGGAATGTTTCGGAGGGGCTGCAATAGGCCTTCCCGTTATCCGGGAATCATTCCGCAGCCCTGCAATGTCTCTCCCCGCTAACCGTACGTTATTCAGTAGGACATTTCTGGCATAGCCGATTAGCGAGTAGCTGTTCGGTAAGTATACAATGGACTATTTCGCTAATCGAATACGGAAAAGATGGGCTCCTTTCCTTCATCCGCAGTAGAAAAAATAACGGATATTAGGTACTTTAAGCGAGATAATAACGAAAAGCTTCGATCTTGACAAGATTATCCTTTGTCCAAATTAGCCACTATTACCACTACCCAACCACTACTATACCATGAAAAACAAAGCACTAGCCTACGACTACATCAACAAATTTCTGTTTGAGGATGCCACTGTAGATACCCTTGCCCCACAGGATGAACGATTTGACACCGAGGATAAGAATGAGATTGCTCAAGCGCTGGGAGTGATTAAAAACCTATCTGTTCAGGCGCAAAACAGCAGTATTTTGCAAACTGAACAGGGAAAAGAACTAGCAAAGGCTCAGGCAACCAATGCTATGCAGGCACTATCGTTTAACACCAAAAATGTAGAGAATACCTATGATACCATCATGAGTATTAAAACTTCGCTTCAGGATGTGGTGAAGGATGCCCGGCGGGCCTATAATTATATTATGCTGATGTATATCGCCGCCTTTGTTATTGGTATTGGCCTGATTGCTACCGCGATTGTGTTTGCCGCTCAGGATAAAACCATTTTAGCTATAGCATTTGGCGTGGTAGGGTTTATAGATTTGGTAACTACTTTCTTCTTCAAACCTCCGCTGGAGATTCAGAACAGCCGCTCTAATCTCACCCAGTTAATGATCATTATCACTAACTGGTTTGCTGACTCTATGAATCTTAATACGTACATCAGCACCCGGGGAAATGCCATAACGTTAGATGAAATGAAAACCATATCAGATCATCTAAGCAAAAACACCCGGGAAATGATCAAGCTTATCGAAGAATATAGCGAAATAAGGAAGTAGCACACTAATCAACCGATTCTGATAAGTTCGGGCTGAATTACCAATGGCTAGCCCGGATTGTAAGAGAGTTAGCTCACAAATTTTTGTGGGTTAGCAAAAAAAGTATAGAAGCCTGATACAGAAGCATAGATAGCCAGAAAAAGCAAAAGACCGACATGCCAGAAGCCCGCCGGTCAATCAGTAAGCAAAAGTATTAACGTAATTATGAATGGAGTTATCGAGTTGCTGATACCGGCACGAGTTGCTGCCTGCGCTGCTGCGCCCACTTCTCTAACAGCCGGGCTTCATGAGAGGAAAGCCGATTCAGCGCCTTACGGTATTCTCGCTCGTATAACTCTTTGCTGAAACTTACCTTCTCCAGAATTAGCTTAGTGTAGGATAACATGCTCGGTTTCATAGACAACTGTATTTTGGGTTAAACAAAAATTATAGTGAAAACGGACGCCGGAACGGCATATTCCAGCGCCGAATCCTTCCTACTGACATATCGGCCAGCCGGTTCACTTGACGGTAGCGCTTCTCTGGCATTACCGGCGGCGCATTCTGCAGTATCTCTTCGTGGTTTAGCTGCGAGCGGTTGATATTTATAAGAAAATTTATCATGATAGTCTGAATTTAGTAAATAATAGTATTACTATTAAATACGGAAGGAAAAATAAAAGGTTTTCAAAAAGAAATTTTTTTTAAAGATCAAACCGAAGACCTATTTTTAGCCCATGATTGTTTATCGTGAAGCTCTGCCTGACGAGGCTGAGGCCATTGCTCAACTGCACTCCCAAAGCTGGCAAAAACACTACCGGGGTATACTGCGCGATGCTTATCTGGATCGAGAAGTACTGGCCGACCGGCTTACAGTCTGGCAGGAGCGGTTTCAGCATCCTAAAGAAACTCAACACATTATTGTAGCTACCGACAGCGGGCAGCGCTGTGGTTTTGCCTGTACCTACGCTGACTTTCACGAAGAGCACGGTGCCTTGCTGGACAACTTGCACGTGTTATCGGCCTGGCAGGGAAAGGGTATTGGGGCGCAGTTAATCCGCCGATCGGCGCAATGGGTACATCAGCGTGACAAAAATTCTGGCTTTTATCTGTGGGTGTTTGAAGATAATACCAGTGCTCGCGCATTTTACGAACGCATGGGAGGTACTGTTCAGGAAAAAACAACAGTAGAGAATCCGGGGGGGGGCTCGGCTTCGGTGCTGCGTATTGTTTGGCCCGACCCGTCGGTACTGCTATAACTCTACCTATACCCTCGGTTACCTCAAACCCAACGCTGCCACAGCCAGAAAAAAGCACTAAGCCCCAAAACAATTATCGGAATAAACCAACCCGCTTGGCGGAAAGAAGATGACCTGCTCAATCTGATCATCATGATCTGAAATATCGCTACCACTACACCAGCCAGGCCGAGTAAACTTAGCGCCTGTTGTGGAGCTCGTCCGTAGAGCCGGGCAAAATCAGTGACCGTAAACAGAAGAGCAGTCAGCAGACAGAAAGCCGCTGGAATTACTATAATATTGCCTGCTTTTTTTTTATCTTGATAGAGCAACAGCTTGGAGACTATTGAGAGTCCGATACCAATGAATAGCCAGGTGTAGATAGTGTTGTTCTCCACAATCAATTTTTGGCTGAAATTAACATTTTTCGGTAACCCGAGTTTTCAGAGTAGATTTTTTCTTTAATTATAACCTAACCTTCGGTATGCACGATTTTTTATCGCACATTTCGCTCAAATTATTTGGCATCTTGTTAGTAGGCACTCTGGTTTTTTCTACTTCCTGCCATCGGTTGCTGGAAGATTTATTAGACGATCTGGAAGACGAAGGTTTTGATCTGGAACTACCGGAGCGGATTGATCTTACCCAAACCGGCCTATTTCCCGAAGGGATAGAGTACGACCAGCGTCGGGGTATGTTTCTGGTGTCTTCGCTGACTGCCGGAACTATCGGGCTGGTAGACGACGATGGTAATTACGAACCTTTTATTGAAGACGACCGCTTCCGATCTACTATTGGCATTGAACTAGACCGGCGGCGGCAACGAGTCCTAGTGCCGGTGACCCAAACCGATGGCTCCTACGGAGCGGTAGGTGCTTACGACCGGCACAGCGGCGAGCCTATTTTTTACGTGGAATTGATGGATTTGACTCCCAATCACCCGGTGTTTGCGAATGATATTGCGGTAGATAAGTACGGTAACGCTTATGTAACTAATAGTTTCAATGGAGTGATTTATAAGGTGACCCGCGGTGGAGAAGCCTCGCTGTTTTTCGTCAATGAGGATTTTGTGCCTCCGGCTGGTGGCTTTGGCTTTAACGGAATTGAGTATCACCCCGATGGATTTCTGATTGTGGCTTTCTCCGCCCAAAATGCGCTTTACAAGATACCGCTGGACGATCCGGATAATTATCGCATGATTAGTCTGGATGCTGAACTACAGAACCCGGATGGTCTGAAATTTAGTCGCGACTACGAAGAACTGGCTGTTGTAAACAACGCCGGGGGCTCTGATGCGGGTAATGTATTAATCCTGAAAAGCGATGATGATTGGGAAAGTGCCGAAGAGGACAGGCGTTTTATGACCGGCCCGGAATTTCCGACCACGGCTACCTATCGGGGTGGCGAGTTTTACGTGCTTTACGCTCATCTGGACGAGCTATTCGGTGGTAATGCTACCTTCGATGATTTTGCCATTGTGCTGGTAGATGATTAAGCAGGGGTCAAATGGTACAGGGTAGAAGGTGGAGGGCAAAGGGTGAAAAGTTTTATGAACCTTCCACCTTATACCATTTCCCCTCAACCCTTTACCAATCAGACTTCCATTCGCGATAGAACTGATCCAGAAATTGCTTCATAAACTGGTGTCGCTCTTCGGCTAGCTTGCGTCCGGTGTCGGTGTTCATGCGGTCTTTTAGCAGCAATAGTTTTTCGTAGAAGTGGTTGATTGTCGGAGCCTGGCTACGTTTATATTCTTCTTTACTCATCATTAAATCAGGTAGCACATCAGGGTCATATAGTGCGCGATTACGGAACCCACCGTAGTGAAAGGCTCGGGCAATGCCAATAGCCCCAATGGCATCCAGGCGGTCGGCATCCTGCACCACCGCTAACTCGGGCGAGTTAAAAGCTGCTTGAAAGTTACCACCCTTGAAAGACACATGGCGTACGATCTGCACTACGTGCTCAGTTACTGCCGATTTTATCTGTTGCTTTTCTAAAAATAGCTGTGCCGTCTTAGGTCCTATTTCTTCATCTCCACCGTGAAATTTAGCATCCGCAATATCGTGCAGTAGTGCTCCCAACTCTACTACTAACTGATTTACGTTTTCCTCAGAAGCAATGCGCTGGGCGTTGCGCCAGACTCGCTGGGTATGCCACCAGTCGTGGCCCGCTTCGGCATTAGATAATGTTGAGCGGACAAATTCGGTGGTAGTAGAAATAAGAGAAGAACTGGCCATAACATAAAGTGTTAACAGGTAGGCAAAGCTCTTAACATTTTTAATAAGTAATAGGATTCTTTTCAACTATTTTGCTAAATTGATTAGGCAGATAACTTTTCTCATTTTATTTAATTTTTTGTGCCATGAATTTACACGACGCACTCGTCAAAGAAGACCAAAAACGGCAGGGAGTAGTTAATGATCCTGCCCGGGAAGCACAGGTACTGCTGCAAGAGCAGGGAATGCAGGAAGAAAAAGCAATTCGGCAACTAGGTTTACACCGGAGCTTGCACCAAATTCATGATCCTAAGCAGCGTTGGTTGCGTCAATGGCAACTGAACAAGCAATTTGATGGTGAGGTTTACCATGTGGACGACATTAAAAAAGTATGCGTTGACTACCGGATGCGAATGCTGCCCAGCCGCTTATATCGGGGACCGATTGATCCGGAATTTGGCACCAAGCTAAACCGTTTTCAGGAAGAGCATGCACTTACCAAAGAAGATCTGGAGTACGACTTCTTTATCGTAGCTCCGGCTGAAACTTTTGATTTGGAGCAACGCCAACGCCCAATTATTGATCCGCTGTTGTTGTACAAAGTTGATCATCATCACTACAAACTAGTGCACCAGTGGGGAGGCGATTTGCATCCGTTGCGCTATATTCAATCGTGGCGGCATCGCAACCTGACTAACATGACTATCTACTGGACAGTAGTTACCTTTATCGTAACTATGTTGCTGTTCGGATTTTTGGCGGAGTCTATCGCTAACGCTTTCACTATTGCTTCGGTATTTACCTTCCTGGTAGGATGGGGGTTCTATTCTACCCTGCGGGATAATTTCGAGGAGCAAAAACATCGTTTCAGTTGCTATAACTGGAACCAGTCGTGGACGTTCTAGAAGCAATATTTACTAGCAAGAAAGGCAGGTCTTCCTGTCTTTTTTGTTTTACAGCCCAATTGACGCTGTTGCCCTCATTTCTCATGTAGTTGCTAAAACAAAAGAAGCCGTTTTTCGGTACACATTTATAAAACCTATCCCATGAAAGATAAGATTTGTGTGATTACCGGAGCCAATTCCGGTATTGGAAAAGTGACGGCTCGAGAGTTAGCCAAGCGCGGAGCACACGTAGTAATGCTATGCCGCAATCAGGAGAAAGCTGAACGGGCCAAAGAAGATATTTTGCGGGTATGCGGGCATGATCGGGTGGATATTGTACTGGCTGACCTGGCCTCAGTGCAGCAAATTCGGGATGCAGCGGCGCATATCAATGAGTATTATCCAAAGATTGACGTACTGAATAATAATGCTGGTCTGATTACTGGCGACCAGCGGAAAACCACCGAAGACGAATTTGAGATGACCTTCGGAGTTAACCACCTGGCCCCTTTTTTACTGACTCAGTTATTACTGGATAAAGTATTAGCCAGTGACCGGGGCAATATCATCAATGTTTCTTCAGAAGCCCACCGTTTCGCCAGCTTTGATCTGAATGATCTTCAGTACGAAAAGCGGAAGTACAACGGTCTGAAAGCTTACGCCTCGTCCAAACTCTGCAATATTTTGTTTACCCGCGAACTAAGTAAAAGATTGCCCCAGGCTAGTGTAGTTACTAATTCATTGCATCCGGGTGGTGTAGCTTCCAACTTCGGTAAAGGAGTATCCGGCTTTTTTGGGGTGGTGATGAAACTGTCCCGTCCGTTTATGATCAGTGAAGAAAAGGGGGCACAAACCAGCATCTACCTCGCCACCAGTAATGAAGGCTATACAGCCACCGGACTGTATTTCAAAGATAAAAGAGTGGTAAAACCCAGTAAGGATGCATCTAACGATTACAACGCCAAACGGCTGTGGGAGATCAGTGAAGAATTGCTACAAACCGAGTTTTTATCCCAACCCAAAGCTGCCTCGACCTAAGCCGAATTCAGGAAAATCTTTTCCGAACGGCTTTATAAGCGGTATTGTTGTATCTTTGCAAAATTAATGAGAGAATGGTAGAACGAGTAAAGGGCTGAACACCTATCATCCTGATCCACTTATTCCATCATGCTCTCACTAGCTTAAATTGACCTAATTTTATGAAATTATACGACGTGCTTATTGTGGGCGCTGGCCCCTGTGGTTTGTCTTGTGGTATTGAAGCACAGCAACAGGGACTTACCTACGCTGTGCTGGATAAAGGCAGCATCACTGAGTCAATTCGTCGCTACCCGGTAGATATGACGTTCTTTTCCAGCGCCGATAATATAGCTATTGGCGATGTTCCGTTTACGTCGCTGAACCTGCGACCTAGTCGCACGGAGGCGCTGAAGTACTACCGTAAGGTGGTTGATCATTTTCAACTCAACATCCATATTTTTACTGAAGTTAGTGACATCCAGCAACAGGAGGGTATCTTTATTTTACAGACCAACCAGGGGGAGTACCGTACCAAAAAAGTAGTATTAGCCATTGGCTACTATGATATTCCTCGCACCTTGGGGGTGCCTGGTGAAGACTTACCGCACGTAACTCACTACTACGATGAACCTTACCGCTATACTGGCACAAATGCCATTGTGGTAGGTGGAGCGAACTCGGCGGTTGAGACTGCTTTGGATTTGTATTGGAACGGGGTAAACGTAACGATGGTCCACATTTTTGAAGGTATTGATAAAACTGCAAAGTACTGGATTGTACCTGATCTGGAAAACCGGATTAAGAAGGGAGAAGTGCAGGCTTACTTTCAAAGTAGAGTAACCGAAATTAGCGAGAAAGATGTAACTATTGAAAATCTACTGACCGGTGAGATCCAGAAGCTACCCTCCGATTTTGTTTTCTTGATGATCGGCTATCATCCCGATGCTAAATTCCTGCGTAAAGTGGGTATTCGATTGAACGGAGAGATGCTTATTCCCGAGATTGATCCGGAAACCTTTGAAAGTAACATTCCGGGAATTTATCTGGGAGGCTCGGTGATTGGCGGTGAAGAAACCAAAAAGGTTTTTATTGAGAACGGTAAACTGCACGCTCAACCTATCATGCAGGATATTAAGTTTAAATTAACAGAGCGAGTAGCCTCTAATGCCTGAAGTTCAACAGCTCTTAGTTGTTAGCATCAGAATGCCCAGGTGTTCCTGTATTTTGTGTACATCGGGTAACTTTGAACACAGGAATACCTGAGCACTCGTACACATTAGGGAGCAATTACCACTGTGCCGTATGGTGCGAGACTAACCGGCGGAATCTCCGCTCCGAATGATTGATTAATCACTCGAATTACTTCGTTGGCCACGATAGCATGTCCTTTTGGGTTAGGATGAACTCCATCGGTTGAGATAATTCCATTGGGTGAGAAATCGGGCTGGTAGTTAACTCCATCGATTACTAATCCTCGTACTCCGTCAGCCGCTGCCTGGGCTTCAGCACTCATGCCCAACTGGGCGGCCTGTTCGGGAGTTAATCCCGCTATATCAGCAAAGACCGGATTGATATCCAGCAATGCCACGCGTCCACCGGTATTCGCTACAATCTGGGCAATAATAGCGTTGAAGGTAGTCAAACGAGTATTTACCGTTACCTGCTCGTTGAAAGTCAGCACAAACTCATCGGTGGCCGGATCTTGCAATCCGTACGGTCCGTTTCCTAAGTTCTGCCCCAATCGGGTAGCAATCGGAAAGAGCAGTAAGTCTGAGGCGTTGCTCATTCGTAGGTTAGGCAAAATTACCGTACCGGCCGGTGCGCCAACAGCGGCTGAAATATCAGCTACAGTTAGATCCTCATCCACCAACACAATAGAATTATTAGCCGCAGCCGAAAATGAAACCTTTCGCTGAGCCGCTTCGTCGGCGGTGATAGCTCCGATAGCCACCGCAGCGTCCAGTCCGCTATTGTATTCCGCGTAACCCGCATTTAGGGCATCAGCATTTGCCTGATCCAGCCCAATCGGATTATAGCCTACCGCCCGGTAGTAGGGTAGTAATGTGATTGGGGGAATATTAATCGCTACTCCCTGCGCATCGGGTACCGACAGCATAGCAGTGATAGCTCCGGTGTAGGCTTCGGTGAAACTTGCAATACTGGTTAATGTAGTTGGGTTGGTTGCCTGAGCCGGAGGATCAATTTCACCATCAGGGCCCGAGCCACCGGCGTTAGCCCAGCCAATTACGTCATTACCGCCCAGCCACAGGGTAAAAAACGACCCCTGGGCAGCAGCAGCCTGCTGGATGAGGGAAGTAGTGGATGAAGCGGCTATTCTAGCAAAGAACGGATTGAACTGACTGTAACCGGGAGTAACCGCATCAATCACCCGCATACCGGGTATTCCGAAATTATTGAGCTGAGAAATATCACCAGTGTAGGGGCCAATAGGTTCTCCCTGCGTAGGTACCGGCCCCGGAATGCTCAGATCCAGTAGGAAACGCCCAAAAACCGGTGCTCCCGCCTGAGGGGGAATTGCGTTAAGCGAGATGTTGAATCCGGTAACTGAGTTGATATCGGGTTGATTAAAGGCACCACCGCCCACTCCCTCAATCTGGAATTGCTGAGCTAAAATATTAGGAAATGAACTTTGCTGGCCGCTGGTAAATAAGGCTGCGTCCATCAGGCCGGCAGTGAGCGAATTACCTACCGCTACGTACTTACTAAAATCAACCGACCCAGGGTTACCACTTAATTCGGTATCAGGGAGTGGGTTGTTCTCAAGGCGTTCCTCAATCAGTTCGTCTTCCGAGTTACAAGCAGCAAAGCTGATCAATAAGCTTAATGCCCCGCCAAATATATATTTTCTCTTCATCAATATCTTAGTTTAAGAATTCGTCGAAGGTAATTGAAATGTAATAGATAGCTCCCATACGCGGGTTACCGAACGAAGTGGTATACCGCTCATTCAGTACGTTAGAACCCCCAATCTTAACAATAGATTTTAAAGAAGGCAGCTTGTAGCTGACCTGAGCGTCCAGGGTTTGGTACGAGGGGATGACGCCCTGTCCAAATGATGATTCCCAGAGGAAGGCCTCCTGCCAACGCCATACCAGATTAAATCCGATATTATCGGTAAGCTTACGGTTAGAGAACCGGATGTTGTAGCGCCACTCCGGAGTATTATACGCAGCCTGAAACCCTTGTTCAATAAGATCATCCTGGTCGAGCAATTTGTTGTAAGCTACGTTACCACCCAGTGCATACCCTTTGTCTAATGAATAATCTAAACCCACCGCAAAACCGTGTGCATCTACGGTACCATCGGTGTTTACATCAAACCCAAAACGTTGAGTAGCTACTGATTGCTGTACGATACCTTCCGGATCTGCCGGCCCTTCAAAGGGTGGGTTACCGCTTTCATCCGAGCCTATTGTTTGGGTAAAATCAATCTCGGCGATAAAGTCACGGTAAGAGCTGTAGTAGTAGTAGGCATCAATCAGCAGCTTGTTATTAATTAAGCCTTTGTAGCCTACTTCGTAAGTATTTACCTTCTCAGTGGTAAACTCTTCAAATTCTATTGGGTCTAATAAAGCTACAGAACCAGCTACATCGCCGGTTTCCCGAAAATTAGCTTGGGCGACCTGAACACTTGGAGTACTGTACACCTGATTAGACTCAAAATTATAGCGATCTACTAGAGTAGAATTGCTACCTATTAACCGGCGAGTAACCACGTCTAAGTCGATAAACTGATCCTGCGTAGTGGGTATGCGGAATCCGCGTTGGAACGAAGCCCGTATATTATGTCCGTTCGCTACTTTCAGTACTCCCGAAAGCCGTGGAGAAAACTGTCCATCAAAGTATTCATTTTTGTCGTAACGAACCGAGCCGGTAAGGTCTAGCTTATCATCCGCCAATGATCTGGAGAGCTGTAAGTACGTTCCCCATTCGGTAATATTAAATTCTTCCCCATTATCCTGAAGTGCGAACAGCGTGCCGTCAGATACTAAATCGTAACGGCGGTAATTAGCTCCAACTACTACTTCAGCAAATTTGATTCGGTCAGCAAAATTGTACATTCCCTCAAAGTGGGTTAGGCTAGTCTCGTCCAGAAACTTCGCTCCGCCTTCCGAAATGGGCACCTGCCGCAGCGAATCATAAAGTTGCTGATATCGGCCATTGTTCAAATTAGCATCGCGTATGTTGTCGCTAGCTATACGGGCTACTCCGTGCGACTGATCTACCGACAGCCCCGCTAAACGGGCACCAGCAAACGTTTGTACGTAAGCGGGAATAGTAGTTTGGGCGTTGATAAGCGATGCGAGCGTGTTAGCGGCATAACTGTCACCGGAGGATTCCTTAGTGCGGTATCCTCGTAAGAAGAAGTTGTTGCTTCGCAGTTCGGCTTTGGCGGTCCAGATGCTAAAATCATCCAGCACAAAACGGTCGTTAGCGGTATACACCGTGCTACCGAATCCCTGATTAAACTGTACCAGTGCTTCAAGGTTATCCGTTACCCGGTAGTGCAGTGCCCCACCCAGCTTTAAACTCTCAGTGGTATTATCTACAAATTCCTGTTCGGTGTAGCCGGTAGGAGTAAAATCGCCGGTTTGATCTAATGGTAAGAGCGCTTCGGCCCCGCTACCCTGGCCTAAAACCCCTACGTTTAGCAGGGGATCGCCGTATACGTTTACCCCATTATAGGTACGCAAGTCAGCCCGGTCGTTCGGGTCAATGTTTTCGGGGCTGCGCTCCACAATATCGCTTTGGTCGCGGTAATCTACCCCAATGAAGTCAGCCGCTTTGAGGTATTCAGCGTTGATTTTAAAGGCAAACTTATTATTAAACGCCCTGGCGTAACGTAATCCGTAGCTTTGGTAGAGCGAAGGGTCATCGTCTTCGCCGTCAACGTGGTTCACCCCTAGCTTGGCCGAAGCGCTTAGCCCCTGGTACTCAAACGGGCTTTTGCTACGCATCAGGATGATTCCATTGATGGCATTGGGTCCGTAGAGCGCGGAAGCAGCACCTGGCAGCAATTCCACACTTTCCAGATCCAGCTCCGGAATACCTACAATATTCCCTACCGGGAAATTCAGGCCGGGAGCCTGATTGTCAATACCGTCAATCAGCTGTACAGTACGGGTATTGCCATTGGCACCAAACCCTCGGGGGTTGATAGACTTAAATGTCAGACTTTGAGCGCTGACGTCAATACCCTTCAGATTCGCGATTTGATCATAGAAGCTGGGTGCGGCAGCTGACTGCACATCACGGATATCCATTTTCTCAATAGAAACCGGTGATTCTAAGATAGATTCTTCTACCCGAGAAGCCGATACTACTACCTCCTGACCTAACAAAGTTTGCTCATCGAGCGAGATGGAAAGGTCACTGGTAGATTGGGTAATTTCTACTTCTTGAGTTGCATAGCCCACACTGGAGATTACTAGCGAAAAAGGTGGCGCATCGTTTACGGAAAGCGAAAAATCTCCGTCGGTATTAGTTACCGTTCCTACCACTTTCCCCTTTACTATAATGTTGACGCCTACCAAGGGTTCGTCGTTGCTAGCATCTAAGACTCGTCCGCTGACGACAGTGTTTGTTTGAGCTAGTGTGGATAGGTGTGCGAGTAGGATGCTTAGTAAGAACAGACTTGCTAAGCGTAAAAGTTGTTTCATAATAGGTGACCAGTTTAAAACTTACTAATTGATTGGTATAATAACGACTGTATTTTATCAATCTTTCAAAGATATAGGAATAATTACTATTTAGTATGCATGCATAAGAAAATTTTTTCTGAAGGGTATTTGAGCTTGACCTAAACAAAAAAAGCCCAGCATATACGCCAGGCTTTATAAAGATGTGAAAGTCTGATAGTTAGATATTATCTAACTCGTTGCGTACAAATTGCATCAATAATTTGATGTAATCGGTACTAAAATCAAACTTGATATTGGCCGCTTCGTACACCTCGGGAATAGTTTTAGTGTACCCAAGTTTTAGCGCATTTTTGTAGCCTTCTAATCCCTTTTGTGGGTCATCGCGGTAGTTTTTCCAGACGGCTATAGCGCCAAGTTGGGCAAAGCCATACTCAATATAATAGAAGGGCACTTCGTAGAGATGCAATTGCTTTTGCCACAGGTGACTTTTCTCATCTTCCAGACCTTCCCAATCGGTAATATTATCCGAAAAAGCATTGAAGATCTGATTCCACTGAGCGATACGCTGCTTAATATCATGATCCGGGTTCTCGTATACCCAGTGCTGAAATTTATCGATCGTTGCTACCCAGGGTAGAGTCTCGATGATTTGTTCCAGATGTTCGCGCTTCGCCCGTTTCAACTCTTCCTCATCGGGAAAAAACAGCTGCCACTGATCCATAGAGATTAGCTCCATCGCCATAGAAGCCAGTTCAGCAACTTCAGAAGGAGTGTGCTGAAAATTGGTTAGCTCTAGGTCGCGTGTTAGAAAAGAGTGCACCGCGTGACCGCCTTCGTGCATCATGGTGACCATATCGCGCAGATTAGAGGTAGCGTTCATAAAGATGAACGGCACTCCGGTTTCGGACAGCGGATAGTTGTACCCACCCGGCGCCTTTCCTTTGCGCGATTCCAGATCCAAATGCCCCATTTCCCGCATAATAGCGATTCGCTCGCCTAGATATGCGTCCAGGCCGCCAAAGGCTTCAATAGTTTTCTGAGCAAGTTCTTTACCGGTAGTGAAAGGTTTTAGCGGTGGACGGCCTTCTGGATCAACGGCTTTGTCCCAGGGGCGTAAGCGCTTTACGCCCAGCTTCAGCTTGCGGGTGGCTGCCAGATCATTGAGCATAGGTACTATCTCTTTTTCTACCGCTTCGTGAAAGTCAAAGCAATCCTGAGGCGTGTAGTCAAACCGGCCCATTTCGGTAAACATATAATCGCGGTAGTTACCAAAATCGGCATTTTTACCAATTTTATCCCGAATGGAAATCAGCTTGGTAAATAAAGCATTCAGTGGATCTTTGTCTTCTAACCGGCGCTTAGTGATTTTCTTGTACGCTTTCTTCCGTACCTTACGTTCGGTAGATTGCAATAGATTGGCTGCCTGCTGTAAGGTCATTTCCTGCCCGTCAATCTTCACGGTCATCGCTCCCGAAATCTTCCCAAAGTTCTGGGCTTCGTTCTGTTCTTCGGTTTTCAGTGGAATATTTTCTTCCCGGAAGATAAGGGCTTCCTTCTCTAGTTCGCGAATCATGATTGGGTAGCCGTCCCGATTCTTGAGTTCATTTAAGTAGGGGCTAGCCAGCGCCTTTTTGTTTAGCTCGTTGCTGACCGGGGCAATTTTCGGCTGAATCTGCGTGATAAATTCAGTGTAGCTTTCGCGTAGCTTATCGTCAGTGGTATCGCAGGTCATTTTAATGTAGCGCCAAGCCAGATTCTCGGAAAGTACGGCTTCCAGTTCGCTACGATCCTGGAACCAGCGCTGCAAATCGGCGGCAGAGTTAATTTCTCGCTCTAACAGATCGTCGTAGTACGGCTTCACCGCCTCCCAGGTGATTACTTCAAAATTATTCGGAAGTAGTTGGCGTGCCTTCTTTTCGGGAACAGCTGTATTTTTGGTATTCATATCCATTATAATGGTTTTAGGTTTTAAAGTTACAAGTTGAAGGTTGTAGCGTATTTAGTTAATTTTTTAACCTGTAACCTTCAATCTCCTTGGTTTATTAATCAATTTCAATGACAACGTCGGAAGTAAGCGGATGGCCTACGCAGGTGAGCACGTAGCCTTCGCGCAGATCGTCCTCAGTGAGAGCATCGGTTTCATCTAGTTTCATTCGCCCCGACTTGCATTTGCCCATGCAGGCCGTACAGATACCACTTTGGCAGGAGTAGGGCAGGTCAATATCCAAGGCAATAGCAGTTTCCAGGATGGTACTATCCGGTTCTACAGTAAATCGGTGAGTTTCCCCCTCAAAAATAACCGTTACTTCGTGGGCTTCGGTTACGGGAACGGCGTCGTTGCCTAACGCTCCTATTGAGGTTTCAGTGTCCCAATTAGCCGACATCTCCGCTTTCGGTTCAGTCTGGCCGTTTTCTGACTTAGTAGGGGTGGCTACGAAACTTTCTTTATGAATAAGGTTGGGCGAAATCTCTAGTGTGCGTAGGGCCTCCTGCACATTCGCCATCATGCCTTGCGGCCCACACAAGAAATATTCGGTCGTTTTTTCCGAAAATGGTAATTCGGCCAGTAAGTCGGGTACTCGCTCCGGGGTAATTAATCCTCCCTGGCAGACAAAGCGAGTAGTAGGAGTTTCCAGAATATGAGTTAGGTAAAAACGGTCGGCAAAGCGGCTTTGCAACTGATGCAGATGTTCCCGGAAAATAATTGCCTCTTCATCGCGGTTCGCGTAAATCAACGATATTTTGGATTGAGTTTCCTCATCCAGCACTGATTTGATCAGCGACATCAGAGGGGTAATACCGCTTCCTCCGCCGAACATAATCAGGTGTCGAGCCTGGTCGGGGTGTAGCTCCGTAGTAAAAGTTCCAGCGGGAGCTTGTACTTTAATAACATCGCCTGTCTGCAGCGTGTTGTTGAGGTAGTTAGATACTATTCCTGAAGCTACCCGCTTCACAGTTACGGCCGGGTACTCGTCGGTATAGGGTGAAGTACATAATGAGTACGATCGTCGTACCTCTTCGCCTTCAATGTTCAATATAAGGGTAAGAAATTGGCCTGGTTCGTAAACCAAATCAGGCTGATCAAACACAATGGTGATAGCCTCATCGGTTTCCCGGATAACTTCTTTTACCTTAAGCTTCTGGGGCTGATGCTTCTTAATGGGCTTTTCGTCTACCGCTTTATCTTTGGATTTTGAGAAAAAATTGAATTTCACAATACTATCTTTTTTGTTTTTGATTTATAGGAATTCAAAGCCGGGAGTTTGAAAATTTAAAACTCCCAGCTTTGAACTATAACGGATTTTTACCTGAACCTTCCCAAAATTCTGCGGAGCTGCCAGGAAATCGCGCACAAATTTCTACTTTTGAATTTATGTTTACTAATGACATATGGAATTAACTTCGCTTACTGCCGTATCGCCCGTTGACGGACGGTACCGAAGATACACCAGTTCACTGGCAATATACTTTTCAGAATACGCACTGATCCGATACCGGGTTTTAGTAGAAGTAGAATACTTCATCGCCCTCTGCGAAATTCCGCTACCACAACTATCGGCCGTAGATAAAGCACTATTTCCCCAGATGCGAAAGCTGGCGGAGAGCTTCACTGAAGAAGATGCTCTGGAAATTAAAGCGCTGGAACGTCATACTAACCACGACGTGAAGGCGGTGGAGTATTTTCTGAAAGATCATTGGGATGCATTGGGCTTATCGGAATACAAGGAATTTATCCACTTCGGACTTACCTCCCAGGATATAAACAATACGGCTATTCCTCTAAGTTTGCGAGACGCTGTACACCATGCTTATTTACCGCTACTGGAAGATATACTTCAGAAAATGAGCAAACAGGCCCAAGATTGGTCAGAATTACCTATGTTGGCGAGAACCCACGGCCAACCGGCCTCGCCTACTACATTCGGGAAGGAATGGTTAGTTTTTCACGAACGATTGCAGCATCAGTTAGCCCTGATGAAAGCCATTCCCTTTGCTGCTAAGTTTGGGGGGGCTACCGGCAACATGAACGCCCACGTAGTAGCCTACCCTCAGCAAGACTGGCAAGCCTTTGCTGAACAGTTCGTAAACCAGACCTTAGGTCTGCAACGCAGCTTCCCTACTACCCAGATAGAGCACTACGATTATCTGGCCGCACTGCTGGATGCGCTAAAGCGAATCAACGTGATACTCATAGACTTTAGCCGGGATGTATGGCAATATGTGTCAATGAACTACCTGAAGCAGCGAGTGGTGGAGAACGAAGTAGGCTCATCGGCCATGCCCCATAAAGTAAACCCTATTGACTTTGAAAATGCCGAAGGAAATCTAGGTATTGCCAATGCCCTGTTTATCCATTTAGCTGAAAAGTTGCCGATTTCGCGGTTGCAGCGTGACCTGACCGACTCTACCGTATTGCGCAATCTGGGAGTACCATTTGCGCATACCCTTATCGCCTTCGAGTCGCTGCTGAAGGGACTGGGTAAAGTGGAAGTGAACGAAGCGGCACTGCACGATGATCTGGAAGAAAACTGGGCAGTAGTGGCCGAGGCTATTCAGACCATTTTGCGGCGTGAGGGTTACCCCCAGCCTTACGAAGCACTAAAGTTGCTGACCAGAGGTAAGAACCGCATCTCAGAAGCTGACATCAAGCAATTTATTCAGTCGCTGGAGGTGAGTGACGCAATAAAGCGGGAATTATCCGGAATTTCTCCGTTTAATTATATAGGGCTGCGCACGCAATAATAATTAGCTTTGCGTGGTCATAAGGGAACCATCCGGGTTACTTTGTCCGTTTGAAGAATTAACCAATTTCTTTATTTTTGTCGAATCGCACTGACTTACATTTGCAGGGCGTTTTACTAAACGATGTACCAGTCAAATTCCGGAAACGGCTACTTTCGTAGGCCGTTCTTTTATTTTTGTTCTGTGGGTTTGATTTAAATTATCTGAACTATGGCAGTATCGTACTATACCAAAGAAGGATTGCAGAAGCTCAAGGACGAGCTTAACGAATTGAAAACTAAAGGCCGGACCGACATTGCCAAGCAAATTGCGGAGGCCAGAGATAAAGGCGACCTAAGTGAAAACGCCGAATATGACGCCGCAAAGGACGCTCAAGGGTTATTAGAGTTAAAAATCTCTAAGTTGGAAGAAATTGTGGGCAATGCCCGGGTAATTGATGAATCTAGCATTGACACTTCTAAAGTATCTATCCTCTCTACGGTGAAGATCAAAAATAAGAAAAATGGTATGACAGTGGCCTACACCCTGGTATCCGAAGAAGAGGCTAACCTAAAGAGCAACAAAATCTCAGTAAAGTCGCCTATCGGTAAAGGATTGCTCGGCAAAAAAGTAGGCGATGTAGCTGAAGTAAAAGCCCCGGCTGGTACGATGGAGTTTGAAGTACTGGATATTTCGATAAACGGACTGTAATTGGTGTTAGAGTGAGATGGTGCTATGGTGTTAAGGTTCAATATTTTTTCGCTTCAAGCTCGAGATTTGATTAATATTATTCAGGACTATAGTACTTTAACGCCGTAACACTCAGAACTATAACACCGTAGCTTATGCCTAGCATTTTCACCAAGATTATCAACCGGGAAATTTCGGCACATATTGTAGCTGAGAATGATCACGCCCTTGCTTTTCTGGATATTCGTCCCCTTACTAAAGGGCACACCCTGGTAGTACCCAAGCAGGAAATAGATTATTACTTTGATCTGGAAGATGATCTCTACACTAAGGTGAATTTGTTTGCCAAGCAGGTAGCTAAGGCTATCAAGCAGGCAGTTCCCTGCGAGCGAATTGCTACGGCTGTCATTGGGCTGGAAGTACCTCACGCCCACGTCCATCTGATTCCAATCAATAGCATGAGCGACGCCAACTTCAGCAACCCTAAACTACAATTAAGCGACGATGAAATGACGCAGATTGCCAGCGAAATACGCTCATCGATGACTTAAACAAGAGAACTTCATACTATGTAAGGCACTTTCGGAAGAAAGTGCCTTTTTTATTGCCATAAAACTACCCTCTCCATATTTTTTGCGATTCCGCATCTCTCTCAATTCATTCTTTTATTCTCTACTTCATTTAGTACATCTGCTTTTCTAGGTGGTAAAGCCCCTCTCTTTTATTCTGTAGCTAATCCTATAATTTTAGTAAAAGAGTACAGAAAAAATGCATCAGAAGAGGAGGTTTTATAAATATAGTACAATCCCTAACTGACGCAGATAAGAATAATACTACACACCTTACCCTCGCGAACTACCGATGAGAACCTTAACCTGCGAGTAAAAACCTGCAAAAAATTGCGGTGTACCATTTTAGGCATTTGGGTGCATAAGTACCAGATAATAACCATAAAGTATAAAAGCTAATGATGAGGATAATTACTTCAATGAATAAGTGGGGAGTGGGCTTGGTAGGGTTACTATGGCTTGGAATAATCCAGACCGCAATCGGACAGTGTACCGGAAGCCCAATTACCTCATTTACACTACAGAAAGCTGAGGTCATCAACCAAAATGCACAACAAGGAGAAATCTCAGTGGAAATAGAAGGCGGGGAATCTCCATTTGTGTATAAGCTTATTGCTGATCATCGTGGAAAGGGGTCAGAGGAAATTAGCACTTCCAGCCCTACCAACCAACGACAATACACTTTCCATAATGTGTCCGCAAATACAAGTTACTTCTACCGAGTGGAAGTGCAATCTGCTAATACCAGTGAGGGTAAGCTACCAGCAGCACTTTGCCAAAAAAGGTCAATTCCAAACATTGAATTAAAGTAGATAGATGAAAAGAGGTATACTAGCTGCCTTAATAGGCATATTCATCTGGATAGGTAACGTTCAGAGTGCATTAGCTCAATGTACGGGTGATCCTATAACTAGCTTCTCAATAACTAACATTCAGGACGCAAGTTGCAACGGAGGCAGTGATGGATCGATTACGGTTGAAATAGTGGGTGGTGAAGCCCCCTATGTTTTCGAACTCAATGTAGATTTCGGTGGGGGTGGAGTAGCTCCTTTCCTTAACTCTCCATCTACTACCGATACAGAATACACTTTCACGGACTTACCTGCCGAAAGTGCTACCGGAGGGAGTTATCAATTACTAGTTAAGACGTCCAACAGTCATACAAGTGGTAATCCTACCCTGATTAAACTTTGCAGCGAACGACAAATCACGAATATTGATCTTACCCAACCTGATGCAATTGTACTGGATGCGGGAGCTTTAACTTTAAACGGGAATACTCAGTGTACCGGAACACCCGATGGGGTAATAGAACTGAATGCTTCAGTTAGTGGGGGTACTGCTCCTTACGAATATTCGTTCGAGGGTGGAGCTTTCGGCACCACTAACTCTTTTACTGATCTCGCACAAGGCGATTATACCGTTACAGTACGCGATGCCCAAAACTGTACCGAAGACTTTATTATTACTGTACCCGACAACCGCGTAGCTCCTACAACTACTATCTCTCCCGATCCGGCTGAAGTTTGTATTAGTACGGATCTGGCTTTAGACGGTAATCCGGCCGGTGGTTCAGGGACTTTTACTACGCATAGCTGGACGGGTGATACCGGACCACTTTCAGCAACCAATATTGTAAACCCCACGTTCAATACGGCTACTTCGGGTATATATAACCTGACGTATACCGTAACCGACGATAACGGCTGTTCAACCTCGGATGATATTACCATCACGGTGAATGCCGAACCTACCGCCAATGACCAAACACCGACCATCTGCGAAAATGCCGTAGGCAGCGGATCGGCTACCGTAGATTTAACCGCCCTACAAGGAAGCGTAAACGGTGGTGTAGGGATGACTTACAGCTGGTATGAGAACTACGATGGCATTACACTAAGTAACCCTATCGGCACCCCCAATGCGTATGTCGTTACTGATGGGTTAGGCTTGTACGTAGAAGTAAGTAATCCAAGCGGCTGTACCAACGTAGCCACGGTTACTTACACGGTCAACCCCTTTCCGAGCGATCCATCCAATCTACAGTCTCTAAATATTGCCTGTACTAGCTTTGATGCCAGTTGGGATGCCTCTACCGATGTAGTAGATTACGTAGTAGACCTGATTGATGTAGATGCTGGGGATACCTACGTTGCCCCGACCCAGAGTCAGACTACCGCAGGTACATCTGCAACCTTTACTGGTCTGACCGAAGGAACTACCTACGAGTTCCGAGTAATTGCCCGCAATGCCTGTGGGGATGGAAACGCTATCCAATCCGCCCAGTTTGATACCGATGCCCTACCCGATGTCCCGGTGAATCTGGTAGCCTCTAATCAGCAGTGTACGCAGTTTGACCTGGCCTGGGATGCCGCAGCCAATGCTACTAGTTACACTGTAGAAGTATACGATGATGCTGGTCTTATGAATCTGGTTGACCAGCAAACCTTAGCGGCCACCAATACCACGATTGCTGGCTTGACGGCTAACACTACCTACTACTTTCAGATACGTGGTGAAAATGCTTGCGGCAACAGTGCTTTCTCAGTAGCTGGCTCTACTGATACCGCTCCCCTTCCTGCTGACCCTACCAGCGTACAGGCCATCAACATTGACTGTCAGGAATTTGAAGCCAGCTGGGATGCAGTGGCTACGGCCGATGATTACCTCGTAGAAGTAATTGACATAGACGCCGGAGATACCTATGTTAGCCCTACTTTCACCCAGACGGTTGTTGCTCCCGCCACCACGCACATATTTAATGGATTGACCGAAGGGACTACGTATGAGTTTAGAGTGACTGCTCGAAACGCTTGCGGCGACAGTAATCCCGTACAGTCCGCCCAGTTTGATACCAATCCGTTACCGGATGCATTAACTGGTGATACACCCTCTATCGCTACCTGTACCGGGTTTGACCTTAATTGGAATGCATCAGCCGGGGCGATTGACTACTTGGTAGAGGCCGATGATGATGCCGGCTTCGGTAGCATTAATGAAAGTACTACCACTGGGGCAACAAACTATACCTTCACTACGCTTACGGCTAATACTACCTACTTCTACCGGATCACCCCACAAAACAGTTGTGGCACCGGAACAGCGGCAACCGGAAGCTTTGATACTGGCACCACTCCCTTAGCTCCCACTAATCTTGCTGCGTCTGGTGTTACCTGCGATGAGTTTACTCTTACTTGGGACGCTACGCTCAATACTGATGATTACTTGGTAGAGGTAGATGATGATGCCGCTTTTACCAGTATTGATTTTACCCAAACTCCCGTAGTTAATACTGCTACGTTTTCTGGCTTGAGTATTGGGACTACTTATTTCTTTAGAGTAACTCCGCGCAATACTTGTGGCGACGGTGCGGTAGCTAGCGGATCAACCATCACTACTGACATACCCGGAGCAGTCACCGGGCTAGGCTCTTCCAACGTTTTATGTACCGAATTTACCATTAGTTGGGATGCCATAGCCGGAGCGGATGATTATCTAGTAGAGGTTTCGGACGATGGCTTTGGTACCCTGGCTGCTAACCCTGCTGTAGGGAGTACTTCAACGACCATTACCGGACTTACTCCGGGAGTTACGTATGAATTTCGGGTGACGGCCCGTAATACCTGTGGCGATGGACCGATCACAGCTGGCCCAGCTCCGGTTACTACCAGTAACATTCCTACTGCTACCGATCAAACTCCGGCAGTTTGTGAAGACACCCAAGGAGGTGGAAGTGCTATCGTAGACCTAACAGCTTTGGAGGGTAGTATCAACGGTGGAGCAGGTTTGACTTTCAACTGGTTTGAAGACCCTGGCTTGATCACTCCAATAGTTGATCCTACCGCTCACTCGGTAGTTAATACTCTCAATGTCTACGTGGAGGTGGTAGAAAATGCTTCTTGTACTAACGTAGCTACAGTTACTTATACCGTTAATAGCCAGTCAGTGGTAAATAACCAGACCCCGGTAGTCTGTGAAGATGCTTTCGGTACCGGCCAAGCTACGGTGAATCTAACTTTGTTGAATCCGGCTATTGACGGCGGAGTTGGACATACAATCAACTGGTACAGCAATAGTTCGCTTACAACGTTAGTACCTGATGCGACTGCTGCCACTACTACTGATGCCCAAGTATTTTATGCTGAAGTAGATAATGGTACCTGTACGAACGTAGCTACGGCTACCTACACCGTAAATAGTATTGACGACGCCAGTTTCAGTTATGCGGTTGCTAGTTATTGTCCGGTGGATGCTGATCCGAGTCCGGATGCGGTGGCTACCCCCGGCGGGACGTTCAGTTCTACCCCAGGGCTGGTCATCAATGCTACTACCGGAGAGATTGATGTGGATGCTTCTACGGCAGCTACCTATACGATTACCTACAACACCGCGGGTACGTGTCTGGCCAGCAGTACGTTTGATGTAACCATTCAACCGGCCGAAGATGCCAGCTTTGACTATGGTGGGGTCACGGCTTTCTGCCAAAGCGATGCTGATCCGGTAGCTGTTATCAGCGGTACGCCAGGCGGCACCTTCACAGCGACAGCCGGACTGATGATTGATGCGGCTACCGGACAGATGGATCTGTCAGCTTCTACCGATGGACCACATACGGTGACCTACACTACGGGGGGAGCTTGTTCCGTGAGTGAAAACCTAGCGATCACCATTACGGCCGCCGAAGATGCCAGCTTCAGCTACAGCAGTGCGACTTTCTGTGCCGATGCGGCTAATCCTACCCCGACAGTCGCTACAGCGGGGGGTACGTTTAGTGCCCCAGCCGATGTAGCCATTGATGCCGCGACGGGTGAGATTGATATTGCCGCTAGTACGGTAGGGGGACCATACACCATTACCTACAGCTTCGGGGGTGCGTGTCCGTCTGATGCGACGTTTGAGGTGACGATCACCAACAGTGCCGATGCAGGTTTTGACTACGGGGGGATAACAACCTTCTGCCAGGGTGACGGCAATCAATTGCCGGTGTTTACTACAGGTAGTGCGGGTACGTTCAGCAGCATTCCGGCGGGCTTATCCCTCAACACCGCTACGGGTGAGATTGACCTGTCGGCTTCTACACCGGGTAACTACCGGGTCACGAATACGATTACGGGTAGTTGTGGGGATACGGACTTTGTGGATATCACTGTCAATGCCGATGAGGATGCCTCGTTTAGCTACACCGGTGCTACCTTCTGTCAGGGGGATACCGATCCGCTTCCCAACAGCATTGCTACAGGTGGGGGAACCTTCAGCAGTACGGCTGGTCTGGTCTTCGTAGATAACCTCACGGGGGAGATTGATCTGGATGCCAGTACGGCTGGCCCGTATACGATTACCTATATGACTGGCGGTGTTTGTCCGGCCAGTAGTACTTTTGATATTACGATCAATGCCGATGAGGATGCTTCGTTCAGCTATGCCAGTGCTACCTTCTGTCAGGGGGATACCGATCCGCTTCCCAACAGCATTGCTACAGGTGGGGGAACCTTCAGCAGTACGGCTGGTCTGGTCTTCGTAGATAACCTCACGGGGGAGATTGATCTGGATGCCAGTACGGCTGGCCCGTATACGATTACCTATATGACTGGCGGTGTTTGTCCGGCGAGTAGTACTTTTGACGTTGCTATTAATGCCACCCCAACAGCTAACGATCAAACACTTAACGCCTGCGAAGATGTAGTAGGAGGTGGAACCGCTACTGTAGACTTAACTACGCTAGAAAATGCTATTAATGGAGGAGCCGTAACTATAGACTGGTTTGAGGATATTGCTTTGGCGATTCCTATCGGTACCCCCGCTAACTTCACTGTAACCGGTGTGCAAACAGTATACGCTCGGGTAACTGAGGCTGGCTGTACCAACGTAGCGGAAGTGGAATATACTGTAAACGGTTTACCAGTAGTAGCTAACCAGACTCCGGTAGTATGTGAGGATACCGAAGGTGCCGGAACTGCCACCGTAAGTCTAACTGCATTACAACCAGCGATTGATGGCGCAGCGGGTTACACCTTTACTTGGTATACCAATGCGGCTCGTACCACTCCGGTGGGTGACCCAGGCGCAACTTTAGTTAGCAATGGTGACGACTTCTACGCTGAGGTTAGCGACGGAACCTGCGTTAGCATTGCTCAGGTAGACTACACTGTAAATTCACTGACCGCGGTAAGTTTTGCCGGTTTAGCCTCACCCTACTGTAATACGGATGGGGTAGTAGCTATCATCTCTAATCAAACCGGAGGAACATTCGTTGGAGCCGGTATCACCGATAACGGTGACGGGACGGCTAGCTTTGATCCGGCTACGGCAGGAGATGGGACTCATACCATTACTTTCAGCTTTATTGACAGTAATGGCTGTACTAACCAAACCAGTCAGCAGGTAGTAGTAAACGACTGTACTGCCGGTCCGGTAGCCAACTTTACCGCTGATGTTACTACGGTTTGCGAAGGCAATACGGTTACTTTCACTGATGCATCATCTGGGGCCACCACCTACAACTGGGACTTCGGCTTCGGAGCTACTCCGGCTACTGCTACTGGAGTAGGTCCTCACGTAGTGACTTACAACACCAACGGTTTAGCTACGGTTAGTCTGACCATTGACCAAGGGTTACCTACCGAACACATCGAAACCAAAACGGACTTCATCAGCATTGGTGCCCCTGACGACGCCAGTTTCAGTTATGCGGTTGCTAGTTATTGTCCGGTGGATGCTGATCCGAGTCCGGATGCGGTGGCTACCCCCGGCGGGACGTTCAGTTCTACCCCAGGGCTGGTCATCAATGCTACTACCGGAGAGATTGATGTGGATGCTTCTACGGCAGCTACCTATACGATTACCTACAACACCGCGGGTACGTGTCTGGCCAGCAGTACGTTTGATGTAACCATTCAACCGGCCGAAGATGCCAGCTTTGACTATGGTGGGGTCACGGCTTTCTGCCAAAGCGATGCTGATCCGGTAGCTGTTATCAGCGGTACGCCAGGCGGCACCTTCACAGCGACAGCCGGACTGATGATTGATGCGGCTACCGGACAGATGGATCTGTCAGCTTCTACCGATGGACCACATACGGTGACCTACACTACGGGGGGAGCTTGTTCCGTGAGTGAAAACCTAGCGATCACCATTACGGCCGCCGAAGATGCCAGCTTCAGCTACAGCAGTGCGACTTTCTGTGCCGATGCGGCTAATCCTACCCCGACAGTCGCTACAGCGGGGGGTACGTTTAGTGCCCCAGCCGATGTAGCCATTGATGCCGCGACGGGTGAGATTGATATTGCCGCTAGTACGGTAGGGGGACCATACACCATTACCTACAGCTTCGGGGGTGCGTGTCCGTCTGATGCGACGTTTGAGGTGACGATCACCAACAGTGCCGATGCAGGTTTTGACTACGGGGGGATAACAGCCTTCTGCCAGGGGGATGCTGATCCCAGTCCGGTGTTTACCACGGGTAGTGCCGGAACGTTCAGTAGTATTCCGGCGGGTTTATCCCTCAACACCGCTACGGGTGAGATAGACCTGTCGGCTTCTACGCCAGGCAACTATCGGGTGACCAACACGATTGCCGGTAGTTGTGGGGATACGGACTTTGTGGATATCACTGTCAATGCCGATGAAGATGCTTCGTTCAGCTATGCCAGTGCTACCTTCTGTCAGACTGACGCGGTTGATCCGGTGGCTACAATCACCGGTACTGCGGGCGGAACCTTTACTTCCAGCGATCCGGTAAACCTGATCGTTGTAGCGAACGGCCCTAATGCCGGAACGATTGACCTGGATGCCAGTCAGCCGGGTACCTACGATATTACTTATACTACTCCGGGTACGTGTGCTGCCATTAGCATAGTGAGTGTTACTCTGAATGCTCCGGTAGCTTCAGTATTGAGCTACAACGCAGCTAGTTTCTGTCAGGGAAGTCTAATTATGGCCTCGCCTACCAGTCCGGTAAACGGTACATTTATGGCTGATGATGCCAATTTAATTGTAGATGTTAATACCGGAGTGATTGACGTAGATGCCAGTGTGGCGGGTGATTACACGATCACGTATACTCCTAGCGATGCCTGTACCGATCCGGCTACCTTTGCCGTAACGATCCAGGCTGCTCCTGCCGCTGATGCTGGGTTAGATGGTGCATCCTGTACATTTGACTATCAACTAAACGGGAACACTCCAGCAACTGGATTAGGTACGTGGAATATTGTTAGTCAAGAACCCGGTTCTACGGTGTTATTTGATGATGCAAACTCACCAACTGCTACAGTAACTGTAGATGTCGCCGGTGCTTACGAATTCCAGTGGGAAGTTGTAGACGGCTGCGGAACTGCTACCGATGAAGTAATAATTACTTTTGCCGAACCATTAGTAGTGACAAATTTAGCCTCTTCCACTGATGCAGAATGTCTTGACTTCATTCCTCGCGGAGGCCATCGAGTAACTGTTTCCGGTGGATCAGGCTCGTATTCATACTTATGGAACGGTAGTGATTGGACTGATCCGTTATTTAGCGTTACAAAAAATATATCCGAAACGGATGATTGGCTTAATGACAGCCCTACAGATTTTGGGGTACCAGGTGGAATCTACACTCTCACTGTAACTGATGATGTTTCAGGGTGCGATACCACCATAGTAGCGGTTATTGATAACACAGATCTGGGTCCTAATGTAACAGTAAATCCTGTTGCTAGTTGCGGAGGCGGAAGCAGTGGTGATATTCAAGTATCTGTTGCTACTGCTGATTCTTACGTAGCGCGATACTACGATGATCAAGGTGTTCTTTTGTATGAGTCAGCACCATTTGATGCCGGAGCAGCAGAAACCTCTAGCTATTCAGATAGTGGATTTGGGCTAACAGCTGGTACTTACTACGTTGAGATTGAGGATGTTGCTTCTGATGGCTTCTGCCGCGTAGGGGAAGAGGTAACCATTACCGAGTTAGCCGCTCCGATTGTCATTTCAGTGGACAACACTGTAGACCCTAGTTGTATTGGAGCTAGCGACGGTAGCATTGATATTAGTGTGACGGGTGGTACCGGAACTTACACCTATGTCTGGTACAAAGGCGGAATGCCTTTAGCAGGCGAGACAAATGAAGATATTGCTGGTCTAGATGCGGGTGACTACCAAATACAGGTAACTGATGCTACTAACACTAGCTGCATAGAGACTTCGGTGGCTATTACCCTTAGTGATCCTCCGTTAGCCGTTGGGCCTAACGCCCTTGAGCCGGTGTTAACTACTGTTACTTGTAGCAGTTTTACCGCTCGCTGGGAGGAAGTGCCGGGAGCTACCTACCAGGTGGATGTAGCCGAAGATAATCTGTTTGCTACGATGGTCGTCGGCTACAATGCTGCTCCGGTTACTGCGGGTACCTTTGAATTAAATGTAAACGGACTGACTGCCGGAAGCACCTATTTCTACCGAGTGCGGGCTATTGACGGTGGTTGTATTACCGATAATTCAAGTGTTATTAGCGTGACTACTGGCGATGCTTCAACAACCACCGCGTTAGCTGCTGATGATGTAGCCTGTGATGCCTTTACCGTTAACTGGAACGAGGTGCCGGGAGCCAGCTACGAGGTAGATGTAGCCACTGATAATGCCTTTGCCAGCATGGTAGCCACAAGTGTAGCAGTGCCTGCCGGAACATTTGAGTTGGTGGTGAATGCCGGAATAACTTCTGGTACTACCTACTTTTATCGGGTACGGGCAGTTGATCCGGTTTGTGGCATATCTTTAAATTCTAATACTGAAAGCGTGATCACCTTAGGTACGCCAATTACGACGCCGACCAATGTAGTGGCAAATGATGCTACTTGTACCGGATTTGATATTAGCTGGGATGCCGTGACTGACGTAACTGGTTACCGGGTAGAAGCGGATGATGACGGGACTTTTGCCAGTATTGACGATACTCAAACAATTCCGGTTGGCACGCTTACTTATACCTTCTCGGGATTAACCAGTGGGTTGACATACAACTACCGAATCACTCCCATTGGAGCCTGTAGCGATGGTCCGGCAGCCATCGGAACGATTGATACGCGTAGTGCTCCCACAACTCCAACTGGAGTGGTAGCCTCTGATCCGGTATGCGATGGGTTTACATTAGCTTGGGATGCAGTTACTGACGCTGAGGAATATGTAATAGAGGTATCAAACGATGGTTTTACTACGGTGACAACCCAAACCGTTCTGGATCCTATTGTTACGGTTAACGTAACCGGATTATTGCAGGGTGAATCTTATGAATACCGAGTCATTGCCAGAAATACTTGCGGAGATAGTGCACCTTCTACAGTGGATAGCTTCGATACAAATGATATTCCGGCTGCTCCGGTTAATCTTGCGGCCCAATCACCTACCTGCGATGGCTTCCAGTTAGACTGGGATGATGTAAGTGATGCTACCAATTACATTGTAGAAGTTTCTGATGATGGTTTTGCCACCATCGTTATTGAAAATGTGATTACTAATACGGTAGTGCTGACCGGCTTGACTCAAGCTACCAGTTACGAGTACCGGATAACTGCTCAAAATGGATGTGGTCTTAGTACTACTACGGTGGGAGCCGCCCCATTTTCAACGGATGATATTCCGGTGGCTCCGGCCAACATAGCAGCCTCTAACGTAGCGTGTACCGGCTTTGATGTAAGCTGGGATGCGGTGGCCAACGCTACTAGTTATCGAGTGGAAGTTTCATCTGACGGGTTTGGAGCTGATATTCACTCATTGGTTGTTACCGGCACGGATACCACGTTTACCACTTTGAGCGAAGAAACTACGTATTCGTATCGCGTAACCGCAATTAACGATTGTGGCGATGGCGGTGCATTAACTAGCGTTACTTCAATAGATACCAATCCATCAGCGCTTTGTGGTTGCGGGTTTGATCGGGCTTCATTCAATGTAGTACCGGTTGATGCTAGCTGTATCGGAGCCAACGATGGACATATCCAGGTATTCACGGCTACTTCATCGGTAGTGCCACCATCGCGTTTCCGCTACCGTTACCGTTCTTTGGATGATGTGACCTTAGCATCGGATTGGGATTCAACCAGCGTTACTTTAACCGGAATAGGGATTGTGGTATTTGATCCGGATACGCTTCCGGCGGGTAAATACGAAATAATCATAGAGGATATGAATGCTGAGGCGGGCTGTACTACTGCCGACACACTAGATGTGCAGATAGGCGTACAGAATGATATTGAAGTAAGCGTGCAAGCAGAAACCTGCTCGGCCTTGGGAGAAATTTCATTGAGCATACCGGAGGGTTGCTTAGATGGTGTATTCTACGAATTCAGGGTTCTCCGTAGAAATGATGAAGGTGTAGATGAGAATGCGAATGTTACCATCGATCCTGGTTCAGGAACCATCGGTGACGCTGCTGCAGGAACGTATACAATTCATATGCTGGAAACCCTAACGCAGGATACCATCAGCACCGTAAACGCTTTTGTTCCGAACAACTGTAGCGGAGGAAGTGGAGGAACCACGATCACCTGCGAGTTAGGAGATAAAACGATTGATGTAGATGTAACCTCGGCTAGCTGCGAAACTGGCGAAGGCGGAGTAACCTTTACGGTAGTGGGGGGTGAAACCAATTCGTATATCTTCCGCATCGTGAGCTTATCGGGTGCGATTGATGAGACAGAAACTGCCGTAGGATCGGCTTCTTTCTCTAATCTTGCGGCGGGAGAGTACGACTACATAGTAATTGATGAATCCGGTTCACCTCGCTGCCAGTCGCGATTCACGGTGACTGAGAGCATTGTGGTAATTGGTTCTACCGATTATACCTTACCCGGTTGTGAAGCTCCTGAACAGGTGGCCACATTGGCTGTCGGCATTAGTCCAGTAACTAATGCTCCGGCACCCTACGATGTATACGCTATCCTGGGTACCGATACGGTAAGCAGCACGTTCATTGACGCTGGTCTGACTACCGCTACGTTAACCGGGCTACCTACGGGCGAGGATTACCAGGTGGTGGTACAATCGCGGGCTAGTAATACCTGTGCGGGCACGCAGATTGTCACCATTCCGGAAACCGGAGAGATTGATATTAGCTTTGATCATACGTTAACTAATATTGAATGCTTCGGCGAAGGAGCGGCAGTCACGGTTAGTAATATTGTGGTGGCCGAAGATGAATCGTTTAGCATAACGCTTTTCCGTACCGATCAGACTGATCCTTACGCTACCCGGTTATTCTCAATTATACCTTCCAGCTATACTTTTACCGATCTGGAGATCGGCGAATACCAAATTGTAGTGGAGCAGTCGCAGAGTACTTGCGGTATTACCAGTACACAGCGGTCCGAAGTATTTAGTGTGGAAGGTCCAATTGCTCCGCTAACCGCTGAGGTAGAGGAAATTGTTCGAGTATCGGTAAACGATCCTTACGGTGATATTACCATCGGAAATATTACCGGAGGCGGCCCCGAGTACGAGGTGCGCATCGCAGTAGATCCCGAAGGGAACACCCAGGATTGGATAGAAGTAGTGAATAACAATCCGGCGATTGATCCGTACGAGCACGTATTCACCGGTCAGGAACGGGGCTTCTACCTAATTGAGTTGCGAGATCGGTTTGGCTGCACCATGCAGTATACGGTTGAAATCCGCTATACCGAAGAATTGTATATTCCGAATATCTTCACGCCGAATGGCGACGGAGAAAACGATACCTTCCGTATTGTAAATCTGGACAACTATAGCGATGAAGACGGAGCTAAAATGATCATTACCAGCCGTTGGGGTACCATTGTTTACCAATCAGATAATTATACTAATGCAGAAGCTTGGGATGGTGAGCAGTATCCGGATGGTATCTACTTCTACCGATTGATACTACCTACTGGCGAGAAGCACAACGGCTGGGTAGAAATCTGGCGAGGAAGAACACCGTAAATTAAGTGTTATAGTGCGAGGTGTTATAGTATTTCGTGTTCTAGCTTAGAAACCGATATTATAACACCATAGCACTGTAACACTTTAACATTGCTAAAGTAGCGTAGCATCTAACGTAATCTCAGCACCTTTCAGTACTTTGGATACCGGGCAGTTTTCCTTAGCACCTTTAGCTTGTTCTTGAAAATCCTCTTCACTAATGTTAGGAATCTTAGCCTCAGTTACCAGATCAATCTTGTTAATAGAGAAGCCTTCGCCGTCTTTTACTAAATGGGCGTGAGCTTCCGTTTTTACGTATTCAGGTTGGAAACCTGCTTTTTCTAGCCCAGCCGAGAGTGCCATGCTGTAGCATCCGGCGTGAGCCGCGGCAATCAGTTCTTCGGGATTGGTACCGCTACCGTCTTCAAATCGAGACTGAAAGCTATAATTTCCTTTAAAAGCCCCGCTACCGAGCGATAGGTTGCCTTTTCCTTCTTTTAATCCGCCCTGCCATTGAGCGTTTGCTTTTCGTACGGCCATAGTTGTAATAGATTTAGTGTGAAAAAATGGTTTCCTGGTTAACTCAAAAGTCTTTAGAAGGTTAGTGAACTAATGATAATACCCATTCGTACACTGAATTGAATGGTGTAACATAGGTGATTATTACATTACGAACACAAATATTTATGGATCAATCTAATAATAACAAAGCTCTCGAACAGCATCTACTAAAGCTCAGAACCCTGGAAATTGGCGATTACGAAGCGATCAAAAACATCATGAAGGTGGTGTACGCCGATGCCGGAGGGGCTTGGACGAAACGGGAGTTTCAGAATCAGCTTTCGGTATTTCCTGAGGGGCAGATTGGTATTGAAGTAGACGGGAAAATTGTAGCCGCTGCGTTGAGCTTGATTGTAAAGTACTCCAAATTTGGCGATAATCACACCTACGACCAAATTACCGGTAAGGGAAATTTTGATACCCACGACTACGAAGGCGACACCCTCTACGGAACGGATTTATTTGTGGACCCGGAGTACCGCGACATGCGCTTGGGTAGGCGTCTGTACGATGCCCGTAAGGAATTGTGCGAAAATCTAAACCTACGAGCAATTATCGTAGGTGGGCGGATTCCGGGCTACCGGCAGTATCGGGATAAGCTCACTCCGCGGAAGTATTTGGAAGAAGTGAAGAATAAGGAGATCTATGATCCGGTACTAACCTTTCAGTTATCTAATGATTTTCACGTACGAAAACTAATGCCTCGCTACGCTCACGAAGACAAAAGTTCAATGCAGTACGCTACGCTGCTCGAGTGGATTAATGTTGCGTACGAAGAAGAAACCGAGCAGCTGATTGGTGGAACCAAGTCGGTGGTACGCCTAGGCGCGGTGCAGTGGCAGATGCGCCCGGTAGATTCTCTAGAGGATTTGCTCCAGCAGGTGGAATTTTTTGTGGATACCGTTTCCAGCTACGCGGCTGATTTTGTGGTATTTCCCGAGTTTTTTAACGCTCCGCTAATGGCTTTAGCCCAGGATGCTGAATCGGCTTCGGACGCAGTACGGCATTTAGCCGAGTACACCGAGCCGGTGCGCGACCGAATGCAGGAACTGGCTATCTCCTATAATATCAACATCATTGCGGGTTCTATGCCAGTATACGAGGATCACAAGCTGTTTAACGTAAGCTTTTTATTGCAACGCGACGGAAACGTAGACAGCCAGTACAAGCTGCACATCACGCCCGACGAGCAGAGCTACTGGGGCTTACAGGGCGGCAACAACGTACAGGTTTTTGAAACTGATGCCGGACGTATTGGCGTACTGGTGTGCTACGACGTAGAGTTTCCCGAGATTTCCCGCATTTTGGCTGACCAAAAGATGGATATTCTGTTTGTGCCTTACTGGACCGATACCAAGAATGCCTACCTACGGGTACGCCGCTGCGCCCAAGCCCGAGCGATTGAAAACGAATGTTATGTAGTGATTACTGGTAGTGTAGGCAACCTGCCTCGCGTAGAAAATATGGACATCCAATACTCCCAGTCAGCCGTTTTTTCGCCTTCCGACTTCTCTTTCCCGCACGATGCCGTAGTAGCTGAAGCTACTCCCAACACCGAAACCACGCTCATTACTGACCTGGATTTAGAGTTACTTAAAAAGCTGCGAACTCAGGGAAGCGTCCGCAACCTCCAGCAGCGCCGTAAAGATTTGTACGAAGTGATACTGAAAAAGAAAAAGCCGAAAGAGAAAGCAAACGGGCAAGTATTAGTGGAAGAGGTGAAGGTATAGGTTCCTGCTTGCGTACGTAGTTATCGGATAGGTAACGCTTTTCATTTCACGGTATTTCTTCTGATTCACCGTTAACAGCCTAGCTCACGTATGTAGTTTTACTTGATATGCTCGCTGAGCTCTGCAGGGTTATGAATGCTAACTATCGTTGTGTATCCTTCTTATATTACAATTTCAATAGGCAATACATACTTTGGTACTACATCACCTTCACATATCTTTTTAATATTCAAGTAAGAAATATGGTCAATGATTTCAGTCCACAACTCATCAATAATTAATTCATTCCCGGTTATCTTTTCCAACCTGATTTCAAGCGTATCTGACGAGTCTATTTTTGATCTCAATTTTGCAAATATTAATCTGTGATTTATTAATCTTAAAGTTGAAGTGTCAATTTCTGCCTCTACAAATACTTTTCCGAAATACTCACCTTCTTGTCTTAAAGGCGGTATTCTACTTGAGGGTTCTAAAATGTAGAAATTAGGTGAAGCTGGGCAAATGATTTTATCGGTTTCCTGTCCAACTGCATTGATAATTGGAAGAGAGATAAAGAAGAAAATTATATAGCAAAATTTCATCCTAACAAGAACGTTCCGCTAAAGGCTACTTATAAAAAATCGTTCAAGTCTAGCGCTAAAACCTCTGAATAAGAATTACCCGGTTCTACATCGCCGCCTTTTTGGTAGCGAAACCATTGCTTTGCGGCGTAGTCGTACAAAAAACCTTCTTCAATTCCGTACTCAAATTCTTCTATTAACCGAATTATTTTCTTGGTATCGTTTTTTACTCCGGTGGTATGGCAGATTTCGATAATGATAGGGGTTTGTTGATGCTCGTTATCGTAAAGCAGCACATCGGGCACTGGACTAGTTTGTCCTTCGTCAATCATTGTTTCGGGGAGGGGCTCCAAACCAATTTTTTGCTCCTGATAGTAGAGTGACCCTAAACCAGTAGTCAGCTTACTGATGATTCGTTGGTGCTCTTTGGGTGCGTTAATGCCCATATCAATAAGTTGTTCGGGAAATAGCATAGCGTAACTGTTTTTGTAATGAATATACGGAAAATATAGGTTGCAGGGCTTAACTTTTTGCGACATCCTGAATAAACCCCAGCGTATTCACACCATCGGCATAATCCCATAACTCAGGCTGTTGGGCCTGGCCGAATTGTACGTGGTTTTGCTGTTCGGGATACAACGGCTGCTTAGCAACTACGCACTGAATCTTTTCCTCAACGGCTGAAAGTTTCTGCTTTAGTTCATCTTCGCTTGGGTAGGGTTCATAGTAGATTACTGAAATGGGTGAAACTAGCTGGTCGCTCTGGCGGAACAGGGCAAAGCCTGTATCCAGAAATGGCTCCCGGTTTACCAGATAGATAGACTTATTGTAGTCGTAGTTATTGTTGTATTTATGATGATGGGCTACGTTTTCGTAGGGCTGTAATGCTTGGAAAAGTGGCTCAAAATCGTACTGCTCCGGCACAAATAGTTTGGAAACGTTTCGGCAGCCTAGCCCGAAGTAGCGGAATATATCTTCTCCCAAGGCCCGCAACTCATCCTCTGATTCGTTGCCGTTCAGAATAGCCACTCCAGTGCGGTTCTTTCGGATGATATGGGGATACTTGGCAAAGTAGTACTCAAAGTAGCGCGACGTATTATCGCCCCCGGTAGCAATGATTGCATCGGCCGTGTTAAGTTTATCTACTACAGTAATATATGATTCGAACTGAGGCTCCAGTTCAGTAATAATATTGATGATATACCGCATTAGAAAAGAATCCTGCGAGCTAAGCTTCACCAGGGCGTGCTGCCCGCTGATAAGTACGGTGAGCAGATCGTGAAAGCCTACCCAGGGAATATTACCGGCCATCACCAGACCAATTTTTTTCACGGAAGCAGGTTGTGCCGGGAGTGCTTTGGTCCATCGCTGAAGTTTTTCTTCGTTCAGGTATCGTTGCAAGCCTTCCTTAGCGAAAATTACACTTTTCGGGGTAAACCAGGCATTTTCAGATTGGGCTCGGACTGTTAATTTTTCTATTTCGGATTCGCTCAGGTTCTGTAGTACGGTTCCTACGGCGGCAAATACTCGTATTCGGTCGTTTAAGCTTAACATTTTATTACTTTTTGGGCGTTCTTTTGTGGATAAAACCAAAGTTTCGTTACTTCGTTACAAAGGTAAAACAGAGATACCTCGTTTAACAATTTTAGAAATATTAATCAGCAGACTTGTCGTATTTTACGAAAGTCAGCATTTTTGTTAAGTCAGACTTTAACAGCAAACGAAGAGCATAATATGGCGATAATGATTACCGACGAATGCATCAACTGCGGTGCATGTGAGCCGGAATGCCCCAATACAGCTATTTACGAAGGAGGAGTAGAGTGGAGCTGGGCTGATGGGACAGATTTGAAGGAAATTGAACTGGAAGACGGCACGGTAGTAGACGCTACCGAATCACAAGAGCCCGTTTCCGATGAGTTTTACTATATCGTAACCGGTAAGTGCACCGAGTGTATGGGTTTTCACGAAGAACCCCAATGCGCGGCAGTATGCCCGGTAGACTGCTGTGTGGAAGACCCCGATGCCCGCGAAAGCGAAGAAGAATTACTAGGTAAAAAAGACTGGATGCACGTAGAGGGGTAAATGGTTTAAAGGTTTAAGGTTTGGAAAGTTACAGGTTAGCTACAATAGGTTCATAGTTTTCAGAAACTCTTAACCTTCAACTTTCAAACCTGTAACCTTCTAATAGCTTATTTCATACTAGCCCGCTTAATCAGATAGCTGCGTAGCACTTGGTCAAAACCTTGATTAATATCGGCGGCAACAAAATCAATTTTAGCCTGCCCGCAGCGAATCTCCAGTTCGTGGAAGTATTCAGATACGTATTTCTGGTAAGCTTCCCGCACCTGCGAGGGTTGCAGCTTTAAGCGTTCGCCCCGTTCCATATCGATAAACTCGTAGGGGCGTTCTTCAAACTCGAAATTTAGCTCGGTTTTATGATCGGTCACGTGGAAGAGCAGCACCTCGTGCCGGTTGTGTTTTAGGTGCTGGAGAGCGCTGAAAATCTGATCGGTTTCGTCCTGATTTTCAAACATATCGCTAAAAATAATGACGAGCGAACGCTTGTGAATTTTTTCAGCAACTTGGTGCAATACATTAGCCACCGACGTTTGGCGCGTAGGGGGCTCTTCTTTCAGCAAGTTTTCCAGGATCAAAAACAGCTTGTGCAGGTGCGAGGAGGTAGATTTTACCTGAGTTTGCTGATCTATATCTTCCGAAAATACGCACAGACCCACCGCATCGCGTTGCTTTTGTAAAAGGTGGGCCAAGGCGGCCGTAGCCATTACACTAAACGTGATTTTACCCTTATTCTTTTGTGGATAATACATGGACGACGAATTGTCTACAATCAGCTGGCAGCGCAGGTTGGTTTCTTCTTCGTAGCGTTTAGTGTATAAACGGTCAGTTTTGGCATATACTTTCCAGTCAATATGTCGGGTGCTTTCGCCCGTATTATATAGTCGATGCTCGGCAAACTCTACCGAAAAACCGTGGTAAGGCGACTTGTGTAAGCCGGTGATAAATCCTTCTACTAGTTGTTTAGCCAGCAGTTCAATGTTTCCAAACTCTCTAATCTCAGATAAACTAACCATAAGTAACAGTGAGGCTTTTGTTAGCGCGTAATATACTACAACGATGAAGCTATCTACAAGTTAGACCGTGCAGATAGCTTGAATTGTGGGGAATTAATCGTGCGGATTGAAATGAGAAAACTAAACAAAGGTTTAAAGAAAATGTTTTATGTGATGTAATTTCCTTGTAATATTTCTTGCTTTTATGCTAGATTTAGAACAGTTTAGTGGCATAAAACTCAATAATAACCTAAACACAGATTACTTTACATCTTAAATTTTGGACGTTGTGGAAGACAATCAAGGAAAAGACAGAGCAGAAATTTATTCTCAACGGGTACGAGCCGGAAAACGCACGTACTTCTTCGACGTGAAATCAACCCGCTCAAACGATTACTACCTAACCATTACCGAGAGCAGAAGGCGGTACAAAGACGATGGGTACTTTTACGAAAAGCATAAGATTTTTCTCTATAAAGAAGACTTCAACAAATTTATGAATGCACTACAGGAAACTGTAGGTCATGTAAAAGAAGAGTTGATGCCAGAGTATGATTTTGATCAGTACGAACATCAACAACATCAAAACCAACATCAAGAGGAAGAAGCAGCCAAAGAGCCAGTCGCCAGTAATATTGATGACGAGCTAAAGTGGGATTAATCCTCGTATAAGTTATAATAAAGCTCGCGCTAGCGCGGGCTTTATCCCCTCTTTTACTACACTACACCGCCTCCCGCTTACTTTTAATATAAGTATCTTCTGTTGGCATGCTGAATAGGCGCGTTTTATATGTGTTGCTTACGCTAATCGGGGTTGTACTCGTTGCCTGGGTTTTTTCCAATATCTTTTCGTATTTGGTGATTAGCCTGGTTTTGTCCACCATTTTTTCACCCCTCACCAACTATATTCATCGCTTCCAGTTCTATGGTCGGCATATGCCCCGGATTGTGGCGGTAATTACTTCCTTTGCAATAATCATTGCGGTTATCTCGCTGTTTGTAGTACTGTTTATCCCTCTCATCCGCGATCAGACCGAAATTATTGCTAACATTGACTACGAAGATTTGTACGCCCGGGCTAGCATTCCCCTACAACAGGTTGAACAGTTTCTACTGATCAACAACGTTATTGATGAGCCACCGGGGTTTTTAGTAGATACCTTGCGCAATAGTCTGTTAAGCTTTATTACCCGGGTTGAGTTTCAGGATATCATAAACAGTTTGATCTCCTTCACCGGAAACTTTTTTGTAGGTCTGCTGGCCGTAGTGTTTATTACTTTTATTTTTATGTACGAAAAGGGTTTGGTACGCCGGCAAGTGATTAAACTTATTCCGAACCAGTACTTTGAGGTATTTATCGCGGCTATTTACAAAATAGAAACACTGCTCTCTAATTACCTGATCGGACTGTTCTTTCAGGTTTTTTCGATTTTCTGTATTGCTTCGCTGGGTCTGAGTATTTTAGGGGTAAACTATGCATTTACTATTGCCATCTTTGCCGCATTGGCTAACCTGATTCCTTACGCCGGACCGGTGCTTGGTGCTACGTTTGGTATAATTGTCGGCTTGTCTACCATGGTAGTAGGTGGTGATACTCAGGAAATGATCCTACTGGTAGTGAAAATTCTGTCAGTATTTGCCGTGGTTCAACTTACTGATAATCTACTGCTTCAACCCCTTATTTTTTCAAAAAGCGTAAAAGCACACCCATTAGAAATTTTTATTATTATTTTTGCGGGCGCAACGGTAGCGGGCGTCATTGGTATGATTGCGGCCATTCCAGTATATACTATCTTGCGGGTGGTTTCGATGGAGTTGTACACCGGCTATAAGCAGTATCATGTGTTCAAAAGTTAAGTCGAAAAACCGAAGAGGAAAGTCAGAAGCGAAGCGTCAATTCATTTTGAATTAGAGGCCGACAAATAACCAGCCTAGCAATTGAACTATCAAGTAATCAACAATCGTTCACTCTAACAGTCAATCATTCAATAAAATAGGTTTATGAGTTTACAGTGTGGAATTGTGGGTTTGCCCAACGTAGGGAAGTCTACTTTGTTTAATGCTCTTTCCAGCGCAAAAGCCGAAGCAGCTAACTTCCCTTTCTGTACCATTGAGCCTAATGTAGGAGTGGTAGCCGTACCCGACCATCGACTGAAAGTGTTAGAAGAGTTAGTAAACCCTCAGAAAGTAATTCCTACCACTATAGAGTTTGTAGATATTGCTGGTCTGGTGAAAGGGGCTAGCAAGGGAGAAGGGTTGGGGAATAAATTTCTGGCTAATATTCGGGAAGTAGATGCAATTATTCACGTAATCCGCTGCTTTGTGGATGATAATGTAGTGCACGTAGCCGGAAGCGTCGATCCGGTGTTTGATAAAGAAGTGATCGATACCGAACTACAGCTAAAGGACGTAGAGTCGGTAGAAAAAAAAATTACCCGACTGGAAAAAGTTGCCAAGTCGGGAGACGCTAAAGCGAAAAAGCAACTCGGTACCTTACAGACCTACAAAGCCCATCTAGAAGCTGGTAACAACGCCCGGTCGATAGACGTACCCGAAGAAGATAAAGAGGCAGTAGCCGACCTATTTCTACTCACGGCCAAACCGGTGATCTACGTAGCCAATGTAGATGAAGCCTCGATTAACACGGGCAATGAGTACGTAAACACACTAAAAGAGGCAGTCAGCCAGGAGCAGGCTGAAGTGCTAATGATCAGTGCTGCTATTGAATCGCAGATCGCCGAACTAGACCCGGAAGAGCGCTCACTATTCTTAGAAGAATATGGGCTTGAAGAATCAGGGCTGGATAAGCTTATTCGAGCCTCCTATAATTTACTTGATTTAATTACCTATTTTACCGCAGGTGAGAAAGAAGTACGAGCCTGGACCATTGTGGATGGCTGGAAAGCACCCCGAGCTGCCGGGGTAATTCATACTGATTTCGAGAAGGGGTTTATTAAGGCCGAAGTGATTAAATTAGTGGATTATCAGCAGTACAAAACGGAGTTAGCCGTGAAAGAAGCCGGTAAGATGGCAATAGAAGGAAAAGAATATACAGTGCAAGACGGTGACATAATGCATTTTCGGTTTAATGTGTAGAAAACCGGCTTAAATATTCTGATTTTCGCTTATTCATTGTATTTTTTTTACCTTAGTAGTCAATTAGGTATTTATACACATTTTTTTTAGTTATTCTTAAACAATTTGGTCACTAATCCATTTTCTTGTAATGGGTAGCACTATACATACTTTTTTGTCTTATTCTGTAACTCTAAACTGAGGTATTTTTGAGGGTACGTATTGTTTTCATACTGAAGAATAAAGGCTCGTACGTTCCTTTTCACCATCAATATCTACTGGCCCAGCTCATTAAAGGTATTATGGTACGTGGGGGCGAAGAGCGCTTTATCAATACTGATGTATACAACTTTTCAGGGCTAAAAGGGCAAACCAAAATCAGCCGTAATGGTCTGCACTTTTACTCCAGCCGGGTAACCCTGGTCTTTTCGGCTACCAGTCGGGAACTGATCGACTATTTTTTAAAACATCTGTTTTCATTCCCCCAGATTGATGTAGGAACTATGATGTTGATACCGGAAGGTGTGGAAGCAGAAGGTGACGCTGAATTGAGCGATGTAATGAAATTCGTTTGCATTTCACCCTTAGTTTTGGTTAAACCATCGTTTAACGACGATCGGGGAAAACGATTTATCCTGCCCACTACCGATACTTTTTCGGATTTGCTGTACGAATCTCTGATGATTCGGATGGAGAGTTCCGGCCAATTTACTTCTGAGGAGCTAGAACAATTTTACAAATTTCAGCTAGTACCCGATAAGGATTATCTCATTCGTATTAGAGAACAGCAGAAGAAGTTTGCCCGTATCTATCCGCTCTATGATCAGGATGTGAAATACGAGGTGCGGGGCTATACCTTCCCTTTTACCCTGTACGCGGCTCAGGAAGTACAGCAATTTATCTTCACCAATGGGCTAGGGCTATACACTCATAAAGGGTTTGGTATGTTGGATATTGCTGGAGCCGATCCGGGCAAGAAAACCAAGAAGTACGAATTTGATACTTCCTTGGCGTTCCACTCGAACCGATAAACGGAACTAACGGCCCAAATCACTGGAGACTATATTCGTATATCCGGCCAAAATATCACCTCTGGTTCCGATAGGCCGGGTATATACTAACACTTCGTATTGATTTTCTACCTCGTAAAAGCTTCCTTCAAATACATAAGGATTATCGTTCTGACCGTCAACAACGTAGTACTGATAGTTGTAAAAGCCCTGCTTTAGCAAAATATCAGCAGTATACCCTTTTAGTTGGGGATCATAAACCATGCGGTTATCTGCAGTTAGCACTCGGTTGTTGAAAGCGCCAACTACGTATACATCACCGATTATTGGCTGATCGACTTCCAGAAAAAAGTGAGTTTTTACGTAATCGGCACTGAGCTCATCTCCCCGGTTATCCAGATTACCTATTACATAACCCCCGTTCATATCCTCGTATAGACTGTACACTTCGCGACTTCGATCCCGGTCAGCCAGAAGAAAAGCTTCAACCGGAGCCTGGTTCCTACGAATATCTCCTACGTTTTGCCCCAAGGCATTCAATGTGCGTAGATCAAAGAAGCGATACTCATTACCCGCATAAAAGTTATTCTCCAGATCGAAATGTCGGTACTCTAGCTGTTGTCGGTCTTGCCGGACAAAAGATGGTTTTATATCAGTGATTGCGTTGAACCAACGGTAATTCTGGCGAACCACTACTGAAATATCCTGTAATGGGTTGAGAATATCAATATTACTGTAATCTACCACAAAATCAATCTGGTGATTGGTTACCCGCTCGGATGCTCCGCTGGAGCGGTTTACCTCGGCTCCAACTCCGATTAACTGATCGTACACCATTAGGCGCTTCGTAAATACGACGTTGGACTCATCCCGGCCTTCGTATACCCAGATAATGTAATTACCGGGCAACTTCACAGGAGGTAAGGGTAGGCGGTACTGCGTAAACTGAACTTGGGTGTTGTACGAAAAAGCTTCCCCGGTGGCCAGAAACTCATTGAAATCGAACAAAAAATCCATATTAGGTAAGCTCGACTGTCGCCAGTCGGCATTACAGTGAATAATTTTGGCTCGGTAATCGTTGACGTCGCCTTCACCATTTAGTTCCAGAATATCGAACACCATTACTACCGGGGTAGGATCACCAATGCGAATGGCCGATGACCAAAGCACTCCGTCGGGTAATAGCAATCGAATAGACCGAACATTTTGCTGAAATGTTTGATCATAGAGCACCTCATTGGCGGAGAGTGTGGTTGAGCTACCAGACGTACTTCCGGTAGAACTTACCGGAACACAAGCAGTAGGAATAATAGAAGTAACAACAACAAGGCTGATGAAAAGTGAGACTGAGTAGCGTATCATAGTTGAGTAACGCGCTTAGTTGCTAATCGTTGTTAAGTTGGCCTTCAATTTCTTCAATCTGCAATGCCAGCGTTTCCCACTGCTGATTGGCATCACTAAGTTGCTGATCTAGCTGCTCAAATTTTTCGGTTTCTTCGGCTAGGCGCTCCACATTGCCGAACACACTGGGGCTGGCCAGTTGCTGTTCTACCGACTTTTTCTCCGCTTCCAGCTTAGAGATGGTATCTTCGGTGGTTTCCAGTTCTTGTTGCAGTTTTTTTAGGTTTCGTTGCAACTCACGCTGGGTATCGGAAGAACGAGGAGTAGCTTCTTTTTTAGGTTTGGGGGCCGAAGGTTTCTTTTCCTGAACAGTAGGCTGCTTAGCTTCCCGTTGAGCCTGCCAGTAGGCATACTCCTCGTAAGTGCCAGGGTACTCCTTAATTTCTTTATTTTCGATATACCAAATCTTGTTGGCTACTCGCGAGATAAAATGGCGGTCGTGCGATACAATGAGAAAAGTCCCTTGATACTGCTGAAGGGCCTGTACCAGAATATTGACCGACTGAATATCCAGGTGGTTGGTCGGCTCATCCAGCAGCAGAAAATTAGATTCGCTGATCAGAGTGCGGGCTAGCGCCACCCGCGACTTTTCACCTCCCGAAAGCACCTTTATTTTCTTAAACACATCTTCATCCAGAAATAAGAAGCAGCCCAGTACATTGCGTAGCTCCTGTTCGGTTTTTTCGCTACCGGCCTGCTTGAGTTCTTCTAAAATCTCGTTTTCTAATGTCAATGACTCCAGTTGGTGCTGGGCATAAAAAGCCATATCTACGTTATAGCCCCATTCCCGTTCGCCCTCAAACTTTTCGGTTCCGGCTACCATCCGCAGCAGGGTAGACTTTCCTTTTCCGTTGGCCCCAATCAGGGCAATCTTGTCGCCCCGCTCGATAGTGCAGTAGCTGTCGCGAAAAACGGTTAAGTCGCCGTAGCGTTTCGTCGCATCTTTGATCGCGACCACTTGCCGCCCCGAAGGTTTCTGGAACGTAAATTTGAAATTCACGGTAGCATTTTCATCGACTACATCATCCACCATATCCATCCGGTCTAGCATTTTTACCCGTGATTGTACTTGCCGGGCCTTGGTAGCTTTGGAGCGGAAACGTTCAATGAATCGTTCGGTCTGCTTGATTTTCTGCTGCTGGTTCTCAAAGGCGTTCTTCTGGATTTCGCGGCGTAGTTCTCGCTCTTCCAAGTAGAAAGAGTAGTTGCCGGCATAAGAAGTTAGCTGGGCATTAGCTACTTCTACCGTGGTTTCTATTGTGTTGTTTAGAAATTGCTGGTCGTGGGAGACGATGATAAAGGCTCCATCATAGGAGCTGAGGTAATTTTCCACCCACTGGATAGACGGTAAATCCAGGTGGTTAGTCGGCTCATCGAGCATCAGCAATGAAGGCTTCTCCAGTAGTAGTTTGGCCAGCATCACCCGCATCCGCCAGCCTCCGGAAAATTCCCGCAGTGGCCGTTTCAGATCATTAGTGCTAAAGCCAATCCCCTCCAATATCTCCTCCGCCCGAGCTTGCAAAGTATAGCCTTCTAGCACTTCAAACTGCTCTTGCAAGCGGGTAAGCTGCTCTACCAACTTGTCTTCGTAGTCGGTTTCCATCTTTTTGAGCACTTTCTCTATTTTGTGCTCAATCTCCAGAGCTTCTTCGAATGCCTGCATAGCTACGTTCAGAATACTATCGTCCGATTGAAATGATAGCAAATCCTGATTCAGAAAACCGATGGTACAATCGTTAGCTTTGGTAATTTCACCTCCATCCGGCTGATACTCGCCGTCAATCAGGCGTAAAAGCGTAGATTTTCCGGTTCCGTTCAGGCCGATTAGCCCAATTTTGTCTTTGGGTTTAATGTGCAGATTAGCTCCATCGTATAAGGCCCGTCCCCCAATGTGATATGATAAATTGTTGATTGCCAGCATACGTATTACTGCTTTTTAGATATACCCGTATCGTCCTCTCTTTAGAAAATTCCCCTTCCTAATTTCAGGCCCAAACCGGATAAAATTTTAATTCGTGCAAAAATAGAAAATCTGTCAGACCAACATAACACCATTGGAGTAGAAAACATTTGCTAAAGCTGTTGATCTAGCTTATCCTCCATTTCCTGAACCTTGAGTTCGAGATAGCGCGTGGCAGTTCGCAGGAAAGAGATAAAATAGATGGCTACCGCTACACCAAGAATGATTAGAGCCGCGTAAAGCAACAAGGGAAGAAGAACAGTGAATGAATTCATGACAAAATATTTAAAAAGTGACTACGATTTTCTCTATTAAGATAGCCAATCTCTCTTTTTATGAAACATTACCGGTTCAGAACTGGCCCTAGAAAAATCGAGGCTATAGTGCAGTAGATGAACTACCCACCTGATTGCTAAAACTTTGCTATATTAGAAACGCAGGTAAAAATCGCTGACTGACTTTAGATACATTTGTTATTTGAAGGAAGGGCAGGATAATTATCGTTAGGACTACCCCACTAAACTACACCATAACCTCCTGATCAGCTATGATCACCCGACGACACCTACGGCTAGACACCTCCCTCCGCTACTCCTGGAAAAACATTCTTTACAGTTTCATTTGCGCCGGACTGGCTCTGCTGGTTCATTATCTTTTTCAGCGAGAAAATCCGCTTGTCCCTATCGAAATAGTATCGGTATTGGGTATTGCCCTGGCGGTTATTCTGGGATTTAGAAACTCATCGGCCTACGATCGCTGGTGGGAGGCTCGCAAGATTTGGGGCGGGATTGTCAATGAAAGCCGCACCTTTACGCGCCAGGCACTCACTATTGTAGACCCGAAGAATGTACCAGAAGAGCTGTGGGAGAACTGTACCCGCATTGTTCGCGGGCAGATTGCCTGGGTAAATGCACTACGGCTGCAGTTGCGCAATCAAACTGATACAGCACTGTGGGAGCAGGAAGTGGGGGTGCACCTACGAAAAAAGGATTTTGACCAGATAATGAGTAAAACCAATCGGGTAACCCACATTGGGATGCTACAGGGATACGCTATTAAGAAACTGAATGCTCACGAAACGATGGATACATTCAGTTACATTCAAATGGATGATACACTGACTCGAATTACTGACTTACAGGGACGAGCTGAACGCATTAAATCTACCCCCTTGCCCCGCCCCTACGATTACTACACCCTAGCTTTTCTTAACCTCTTCATCTTCTTCTTTCCTTTTGCGTTTATAGAAAAATTTATCGCTATCAATGCCGTAGTGTTAATTTTTCCGGTGACGATAATCATAGGGTGGATATTTTTTCAGATTTATGTCTTTGGGTTGGTCATGTCTAACCCCTTTGAGAACTGGAAAACGGATGTAGCCATGAGCGCCATCAGTACGGTGATTGAAGTGGATTTGAAAGAAACCATTGGCGATGAAAATGTTCCGGAACTGAAGCAGCCGGTAGACGGGGCACTGATGTAAGGTACTATCACGAGAAGCCAGCATATTATGGTTATAACCTTACCTACTACTTCGCTCAAGGTTCCGGCCACCTGATAGAGACGGGTTTCGGCTTGTTTGGCCTGATAGTACAAATCATTAATCCGCTTGCGGACCTGCACTAAATTTAGCTGAGCATCCCGAAAAGCCGTAGCGTTAATCTGGCCCAGTTGCAGGGCGGTTTCCGAACGTTCGTAGTTAAGTTGAGCGGTTTCAATGTTTCATAAGCTTCCGGAAAATCTATCTTCAGGTTAGGCACTACCGAGGCCAGGGTGGTGACAAAAGAGCTTTTCTGGGCGCGCAGGTTCTGACGAGCATCGCTATCGTCAATATTTACGAGCAGATATCCTCTTTCAAACCGATTGCCAACCTTAAATTTGGGGTTAGTCGGTAGCAACACTCCGCCTACCTCCTCGTAAATATCTATTTTGTCTTCGGCCTCTAACCTTCCGGTAACGTCTACGTAAGACTGAATGTCCTGAACATCCACTTCCCGGGTACTTACCACCGTGGCCGATGCTTGCGAAGATTGGGATTGTGGGGACCTGGACTGACTGCGCCCGGCTAACCACTGACTGACGAAGACAGCAGCTACGACCAGAGCGATCCCCGCTACGATAATAATTTGTCGTTTTTTCATTAATCAAAAAATGATGACCTCCTAAAAAAATGATTGGTGTGCTGGCTGTCGCAGGAGTCTTTTTACTTCTATCCGAAGTATTAACCTACCGAATGGATGAATGTTTTCTCGTTTCTATATTAGAAACTTTCTCTGACTCGTTAAGCAATTCCAACGAAACGAATAAATCGTTTGTCTGTATAAATGAATGAAAGTAAAGAATTATTAACTATGAGATACTTAATAATTGGTTTAATGATAATGTTTGCCGCCTGTGAAACCCAGGATGAAGTTAGTCCGGAAGCCACGGTTGAGCAATCGGACGCAGAATCATATTTGGAGAAATGGCAGTTGGTAGAAATGTCGGGTAGTATTGCCAATGTTCCGCCTACCACTGGCAGCGATATGGCCTGGCAGGAATATTACCTGCTCTACGAGGATGATACTTTTAAAAAGGTTCGCGAGCAAGATGGCAATATAAAAGAGGCCAGCGGTACCTATGAGTTTGTCACGCTATCGGATGGGGAGTATTTAGAACTGACTTATCCTTCGGAGAATGAATTGATTGGTAACTGCTCCGTGGAGCCAAAAGAGATGCTGTCTATAGAGTCGGAAGACAAACTGATCGGAACCTGGTGGGCCTGCGATGGCCCCGGCTTGGTATACGAAAAAGTTGAGCAAAATCAAGGTGGAACGGCGCAATAGTACTTGGTAGTCGACCGAAACTTCCGAAGTTTGACGAAAGCATAGTGAGCTTACAAGAAAGTAAACTTCGGAAGTTTTTTTAGTCTAACTCTTCCTCTTCAAAGTCAGTAGGGTTCACCCAACCGGCGTTGAGTTCTTCTCCCTCCATGTAACGTTCGTAAAAACCGCGGGTATCTTCATTAGCGTAAACGTACTCGTCGAAGATCTCACCCCGGCCAAACATACGAGGGTCACCCTGAGCTTTTAACTCGGCCAGCATCTGGTTCTTCATCGATTCCATAATAGGAGCCACTTCCGGATCGTACGCCAGGTTTTGGATACAATCGGGATCGGTGCGTATGTTATAGAACTCTTCGGTGGGGCGTTTCCCGAAATTCATCTCCCAGTACTTTGTCATACCGGGAGTCTGCCGATGATCCAGAATAAACGTTTTAGTAGGGCTTCCGTCAGTATTCAGGTAGCCGGTTTCCGGATTACCCGCGGGCCAGCGGTCGGGCTCAAAGTTACGGATGTAGAGGTAGTCATCTTTTACAATTCCCCGAATGGGATAGCCCCAGTCGTGCGGACGGCCAATATCGTGGCGCTCTTTACCAATAAGTACGTAGTCCCAGGTAGCGCTGTCGGTCGGTTGGTCTTCAAAAAAGTAAGAAAGGCTGCGCCCCTGTATGGATTGCATTCCGCTCTTTTCGGGTGAAACCTGTGCTAATTCCATCAGCGTAGGAGCAATGTCAATGAAGCTGATATAATCTTCTACCTTGCTACCGGGCTGTTTAATGCCTTCCGGCCACATAATGGCAAACGGAAGGTGGTTAGACATTTCGTAAGCTTGCCCTTTTACTCGGGGAAAGGGCATGCCGTTATCAGCCGTTACAATCACAATAGTGTTTTCCAGTTCACCGGCTTCTTCTAGCATATCCAGCATCTTTATCAGGTGCTGATCGAAATACTCAATCTCGAAGGCATAATCGAGCATATCGGTACGGATGGTATCATCCTGCGGCCAGAATTCCGGTACTTCATCAATATCCGAAAGCTGTTTGCCGCCCTTCTCTATTCCGGCACCGTACTCGTAGCGGCGGTGGGGTTCCGTAGAACCGTACCAGAAGCAAAACGGCAACGAATCAGGGCGAGCAGTTAAAAAGTCTCGGAAGTTCTCGGCGTAATCATTATTACTAATATATTGGGCGGGAGGGTCAGTCTTCTTGTCATTGAACGCCGGACCGGTTAATTGCCGCTTTTTGCCATTTCGTTCACCCACCTGTCCGGGCGACCAGCCTTTGGCGGTGTGCCCTACGAAGTATCCGTTTTCACCCAGGCTTTCCATAAACGTGACGAATTTGTCGGGAAAATACGGAATATGGTTTGCGGCTTCTTCCAGTTGCCAGGAGTTACGTCCGGTGAGGATGCAGGAACGAGAAGGAGCACATTTAGCATTAGGAGTGTAAGCATTCGTAAATAGTAATCCCTCTTCCGCCACTCGGTCAAAACCCGGAGTTTTCACCCAGGTGCAACCGTAAGCTCCCATGTGAGGGAAGGAAGCATCGTCGGCGATGGCAAATAAAATATTAGGTCGGGCTGCTTCAGACTCTTCGGAATCTGATTGGCAAGCTCCCAAAATAAGGCAAAGAAAAGTGAGGTAGCACAGTGGTCGTAGCATAGAAAATCAAGCCTAGTAGTCCGGCAAGATAGGTAAAAATGATGAAAGATTAATTCGGCTATTTGCTCTTAAATAAAAGAAATATACTTGTAAGAAGCATTAGAATTAGTAAGAGTTTAGCAGTTTTCTGGTTCGAGGCTGAGCTGCTGACTGGTCGATAAGTAGGTTTTTTGGGTACACTTGGTTTTTTTCTTAGTTTAAGAATATGAAATCTATCTTCATCACGGGGTCTATTATATTTTTAGGCTGCTGGTTAGCTTTCTCCCAATCTCCTTCTTTTCAGCCTACCGCCCCAGCATCGGCTAATGCCTGGCCTGACTCGCTACGCTGGTGGCAGCGGAACAATCTTCGGGTGATGCAAACCAATCTGCCCGCCTACGAAGCCCAACTCAATCCGGATTCTTTAGTAGAAGATTTACAGCGGTTCTCGGTCAATACGTTGATTATCAATGCCGGAGGAATTATGGCTTTTTATCCTACGCAACTTGACTTTCAGTACGTCAACCCTTACATGCAAGATCGTATGCTTGCGGAGGTTATTGAGAAGTGCCACGCGCGGGATATTCGGGTAATCACCCGCTTTGACTTTAGCCGTATCCACCGAAGCATCTTTGAGCAACACCCCGACTGGGCTTATATTTCTCCTAATGGCGAGCGTATTACCAACGACGACGTTTACTTGGCTGCTATTAATGCTCCATACGTGCAGGAAAAAGCGATTCAAATCGTAGAAGAGGTCATTGACCGCTACGCCATTGACGGTATTTTTATCAACATGCCGGGGTATCATACCGGTAACGCCTACGAAGGAACGTACTACGGTATTGATCAAAATGAGCACGACCAACGCCGATTTAAAGAATATAGTGGCGGAATGGATTTACCGATAAATGAAGATACCAGCGACCCGGCTTTCGTTAAGTATCAGGAATTTAAGGAATTTACCGCCAATGACTGGATTAAACGAATGAACCAAGCGGTAAAAGCGAAGAATCCTAATATTGCGATTTGTACGTATATGGACGATTACGTGGACATTATCCGACACGAATCTCAATCCGGTACTCCCCCGTATTGGCCCTATATCTCGTCGGATAATGTGAACAATACATCGCATTCCCATCCGGATAAAATTGTGAGCAACGCCAGCATACAACAGCTTTCGTTTCGGTCACGCTACAACGCGATAGAACCGGAAGAAACCATCATCCGATTGTACCAAAACATCGCTAACGGCTCGGGTCTCGATATGAGTTTGATGGGAGATTTTCGGGATTACGAGGATGAACGGAACTTTGCGGCCTGGGAAGAACTTTACAGTTTCCATAAAAAGTACGAACCCTACTTCGGACGGTATCAATCGCCGGCTGAGATTTGTGTGATTTCTCCCGGCTACTGGCCCGGTGGGGAAGCGGCCGAAGAATACCGGGGCATTCAATTGATGCTGAAAGAAGCCCACTTACAGTTTGATATTATAGAAGCCAGTGAGATAGAAAATCAGGCCAATCGTATTTCTCAGTATAAACTATTAATTCTTCCTCAGATTATAGACATCTCTGAACCCGCCATGCAGCTAATTTACCAAAGCTGCCGGAACGGCACCGCGATTATTGCTACCAATCAGAGCCTAACTGGCAACAGAAGCTATTTGGAAACGCTGTTTGGCGCGCGTCCGGTACAGCCGGAGCACAATGGAAATGGTTTTTACCTACACCCGGCTAACAAGCAGTTATTTAAAAGCTTTAAGCAGCAAACACTGCTATCCTGGAAATATAATTTGGGTTTGTACGATTTCGCGGAAGCCGATACGGCTTTTTTGCCAATTTACACTCCCGGTCGCCCCGGCCCACCCGAAAAGATTGGCGGGCATGAGCCCAATGGATACCATGCCCTGGGACTTAAAACGCACGAGCAAGGAAAGGCGGCCCTGCTACCCTTAAATGTAGGACGCTTATATTATAATTCAGGATACGAGCAGTATAAAAATATTTTATTGGACGTTATTGATACGCTTTTTCCCGAGGCAGGTCAACTATTGCAGACCGATGCTCATCCGAGAGTAGAAGTGATCCTACAGCACTATATCAAAAATATCCCTGCTACCTTAGGGCAGTCGGAACCCGATGGCATGATGCTCCATTTGGTAAACATTACCGGTTTTAGCGGAAACACCTACCTCGCCCCGCTTCCCGTTCGGGATATACATTTTAAAGTCCGTTGCTCAGAGCAACCCCAGCATCTGTTTTCTTTGCGCGAAGAAAAAACGATTCCCTTTACTTGGCAAGATGGTTATCTTCAGTTTACGCTTGCCCAGCTAGATGCTTACGAAGGATTGGTGATTGTCCAAGAAAGGCAATAATTGGTCATCTATGCTATCAGAAAACGGATGCATATAAGCAAACCTTATTCGCTCCGCAGGGAGTCTACCGGGTTAGCTAAAGCAGCACGGGTAGTTTGAAAACTAACGGTTACCAAGGCTACCAGTAGCGACAAGAATCCGGCAAAGATGAACACCCACCAACCGATATTGATACGGAAAGCAAAACCTTCTAACCAACCTTGTAACAGGTAGTAGGTAATGGGCACGGAAATGAGAAAAGCAATCAGGATGAGGCCAATGAAGTTTCGGGAAAGTACCGTCAGAAGCTGAACCAGAGAAGCTCCTAGTACTTTACGGATGCCAATCTCTTTAATACGCTGCTCAGTAGCAATAGAAGCCAATCCGAACAGGCCTAAGCAAGCGATAATAATGGCTAAGCCGGCAATAATGGATACTACCTTGCTCATTTGCTCATCGGTTTGGTAAAGTTCCTCGAAGTGCTCGTCTAGGAAGGAGTATTCAAAGGGGCGATTGGGAATTAAAGTTTCCCAGGTGCCTTGTATGTCCTGAATGGTGGCTTCCAGATTATCAGGCCGTACTTTTACCGAAAGCTCACTAAATCCCCACTCGGGATGTACGTGGATAGCCAAAGTATTGACAGAATGGTGCAGCGAATTATAGTTGAAATCGTGGGTGACTCCCACAATAGTGCCTAGTGTATCGTTATCGTACCAGCCAAAACCAAACTGGGCTCCAATTGGGTCTTCTAGTCCCAGTTCTTGGGCTAACGATTCGTTGATAATAAAGCTAAACCCAGCATCAGTAGTGTATTCGCGAGAAAACGCCCGTCCTTCTTTCAGTTGAATTCCGTACACATCCAGATAATCGTAGTCAACATTGACCTGGGAGATTGTCAATTCATGTACGGACGTGTCGGTTTTTACTTTTCCGCCGGTTTGGTGGAAGTTGTTCCCAATCCGCTGGCCGGAGGCGGTTACTCCCACCACTCCGGGGTGCGTGAGCAGTTCGTTGCGGAGCGTTTCGTACTGTTCGTTGGCTTCGTTGCTCATCGGAATCAGCATCATCTGTTCCTTATTGAAGCCAATATCTTTGCTCTTCATAAAGTTAAGTTGCTGGGTGGCCAGCACCGTTCCTACAATTAGCGCAATGGCCGTAGCAAACTGCACTACGACTAATCCGCTTCTTAGCAATGATTTTCGATTCAGGCTCTCCATTCTCCCCTTCAGAACCTTAGCCGGTTGGAAGGAAGAAAGGAATAAGGCTGGGTAAGAACCGGACAATACCCCTACGATACAAGCTACGATTAGCACCCCTACAATTACTTCAATGTGATTAAAGACTGCGAGCAGTGTGAGCGAACGATTGGAAATAGCGTTGATATACGGAATAAAGGCGGCAGCAATGATCAGGGACAATACCAAAGCAATCAGCGTTAGCAGCACGGATTCACCTAAAAACTGGCTTACTAATTGTTTTTTCAGAGCCCCAACAGATTTACGAATACCTACCTCTTTGGAACGGTTAGTAGAGCGGGCAACCGAAAGGTTCATAAAGTTGATGCTGGCGATAACCAGCACGAAAAAGGCTAGAATAGAGAATGTTCGGATATACGAACCATCAAATTTGCGGTAATTCTGATAGTCGTGCTCAATATCCATCGACCCTAAATGTACATCGGATAGTGGCTGAAGAAAAAGCTCATAGAATGATGCTCCCTCTTCGTTCATGTGCGATTGTAAGAAAGCAGGAAACTTGCTTTCCAGTTGCTCAATATCAGTTTGCGGAGCCAACACCAAATAGGTTACCATAAAGTTACTCCCCCACTGATCGTTAAACTGCGGACGCTCCTGGGTGACGGTGTTGATAGAAACTAGTGCCTCGTACTGAAGATGAGAGTTTTCTGGCACATCGGCCAAAACTCCAGTAACCTCAAAATTATCATCATTGATGACCAACTGTTTTCCTAAAGCCTCTTCTCCCCGGAAGAACTTTTGCGCGGTAGTCTCGGTGAGCACAATGCTGTTGGGCTCGTCCAGCACGGTGCTCGGGTCACCCTGTAGCAACACAAAGTCAAAGATTTCTAAAAAAGTAGAATCTACAATCGCGGTACGATTGATGACCAGCTGCAAATCTTCTCGTTGGTACAGAAGATCGCCCCAGACCCAAAAGCGGGTAAAATCGGTAATCTCGGGCATCTCGTTTAGCAGGTTAGGCCCCATACCTGGCATAGATAAAGCCACGTTCTGCGGACTCATACCGGGAAACGATTGTACCTCATCGAGCCGGTAGATTTGTTCCTTCTTCTGGTGAAAAGCATCAAAGCTTAACTCATCGGTGATGAAAATGTAAATCACCAAACAAGCCGCCATCCCGATGGCTAGGCTCAATACATTGATGAGTGAATAGACTTTGTGGCGATTCAGATTGCGCAGCGCAATTGTGAGGTAGTTCTTAATCATAACTTATTCAATTAGCAATTAGCAGAGAACAATGTACAATCAGCAGTATAGAAGATGATATTGCTAACTGTTCATTGCACATTGCTAATTGTAAAAATTATTCGTTTCGTAAAGAGTCCACCGGGTTGGCCGTAGCGGCTCGCAGTGATTTGTAGCCCACAGTGGCTATAGCAATGAGCATGGATACCACAAAGGACAAGATGAAGTAACCAGCGCTGAGTGGAATTTTGTAAACAAATGTTTCCAGCCAGGCTTGCATAGCAAAGTAACCGAGTGGGGCAGCAATGACAAAAGCTAATAGCACCAGCCAAGTGAATTCTTTGGTAAATAAGTAGATAATGTGGCTGACACTGGCACCTAATGTTTTGCGTACCCCAATCTCCTTACGGCGCTGTAGTGCTAAATAAGAAACCAGTCCGTATAATCCCATGCAGCCAATGACGATGGAAAGGAAGGCGAATATGCGGAAGGCCTGGTACATAACATCTTCAATCACGTAAAAGGCCCCGTATTCAAAGTATTCGTTTAACGACATGGCCGAATAGTAATAGTCGGGATAGATTTCCTTCCAGCTTTCTTCTATAAAACTAAGTTGCTGTACAGGTTGAGGGGTTGCCAACTTTAAGGCTGCCATCCATACGTTTTCGCCCTGGCTATGCAGTATTACCGGATGGATTTCTTGTTGTAGGGGGGCATTAAAGAAATCTTCTACTACTCCGATAATAGTTGCTTTCTGTTCCCCGTAAGTAATTGCCACTTCACCAACGGCTTCTTCCGGACTGGAGTAGCCCAACCGGGCAATAGCTTTTTCGTTTAGCAGCACGTTGTATTCGTCGGTTGAATCAGAAGAAAGTATCCGATCTTCTTCCCGCAAATTCCGTCCGGCTAACAGTTTTATATTGAATACCGACAGATACTGTGGGTCGACCTTTTTTTTCTCAATACCAAACCGTTGCTCCTCTCCCTGAGTAGGATTATAGATACTCGTCCAGCTATTACTGCCGGAGATAGGAGGCCCCGTGCAGAAACTCACATCGGTAACTGCAGCCTGAGCAGTAAATTTAGCCCGCAATGCGTCCAGGCTCTGATCTTCTTTCTGAGGGATGAAAACAACGGCGATATCGTCTTTGGAAAAACCTAAATCGCGTTCCTGCACGTAGCGCATCTGACCGGATACTACAATGGTACCGATGATCAGTAGTTGAGAGATGATAAACTGCGTGACTACCAACGTTTTGCGCAGTGAGAACTTTCCGGCAAACCCTGTATTCTTCGCGGTCATTGACTGCTTTAAGGCTTCGGTAGGCTTATAATTGGACAGGATGCGGGCGGGATAGTAACCGGCCAATAGCGTAACCACCAGTACCAATCCGGCCAGAAAGTAAAATACGCTTTCATCCAGCTCTAAACCGTAATCAATCACTACCGACAAATATTGATTGAATGCCCGAGCAAACTCGTCGGCTAAAATAACCGCAATCAGGGAAGCTATCGCGGCAATGATGAAGGTTTCGCCCATAAACTGCAGCAACAACTGTCCTTTCCGGCTACCTAAAGCTTTACGGATGCCGATCTCCTTCGCCCGCTTCACCGACTGAGCGGTGGCCAGATTGATAAAATTGATGCAGGCAGTCAGCAGTACAATAATGCCCATCGTGATGAACGCAATGACCAGAATACTGGGGGTAGCATAGTTGGTTCCATCGTAGCGCTCGTCGGTATGCACTTCTGGCAAGGGCTGAAGGTGATAGCTACGGCGAGCGGCCCGGTCATCGGTAAAATTCTTTTCCACTAGTATGCCCAATCGGCTCTCCAGTTGCGCTGAGCTATACCCTTCGGGTAAGGTTACAAAAGTAGTCCAATCAGAACTTTGATTATCCCAATTGTACAGCCAACTCTGGTTACGACGGATGTAATCTTTCATGGGCAGTAACATCCGGAACGTTACGTTGGTGTTGCGAGGGGCATTCTCCAGTATTCCACTAATCTGGTAGGGGCGCTGTTCTACCATAATTGTTCGGCCTAGTAACTGCTGGTACCCGTTCTGGGTTTCGTTTCCGAAATATTTATCAGCCAGTTCTTGCGTAAGAACTACCTCACTGGGTTCACTAAACAAGTCCGTAAGTTGTCCGGCTAATAACTGATAATCGAAGGTCTGTAAGAAATACTCATCCACGTAAGCTGCATTGTCTTCTTCAAACAAGGCCGGAGTGCCGCTTTCTCGCTCTACTTTCACCGTAACGCTTTGATTCCATACTATTTGGGTCGCCGACTCTATATCAGCAAACTCTTCTCGAAGAGCTTCGGTTACGGGGAAAGACACGTAGCCTTGATACTCCCGTCCGTTCTCGGTTTGGTACTGGGAAACTATCCGAAAGGTGCGATTAGCCTTCTCGTGCCAGGCATCGAAACTGTACTCATGGTGAAGAAAAGCATAAATAAAAATGCAGCAAGCCAGACTTAAGGTGAGTCCGACTACATTAATGAGCGTACTAAACGCATTGCGGCGGAAGTTTCTCAAGGTGGTGATGAGGTAGTTCTTCAACATAATTTGTCCAATTAACAGTAAACAATTAGTAATGTGCGGGGCACCCCGTGCAGTTAAAAGAGTCATAAAAATTGCTAACTGCACGGGGTCGCACATTGCTAATTGTTCATTGTAGAGATTATTCGCTTCTCAGTGATTTTACCGGATTAGCCGTGGCGGCTCGCAGCGTATGAAAACTAATGGCCCCGAGCGTAACTATCAGCGTAAGCAACGTTGAAGCTAGAAAGGTGAACCATTTAATATTGGTTTGATAAGCAAAATCGTTGAGCCAACGATCCATAGCAAAGTAGGCAATCGGGAAAGCGATCAACACGGCTATTGCAATTAGTACAAAAAAGTCTCGGTAGATTATTCCGACGATATTCAGTACACTAGCCCCAATTACTTTTCGGATACCAATCTCTTTTGCTCGCTGTTCGGTGGTGTAGGCGGCCAGCCCGAGTAGGCCTAGGCAGGCAATCATTACCGTGAGTGCCGAAAATAGCGTAAAAATTTGCCCTCGCTTCTGGTCGGTTTCGTACTGCGACATAAATTCTTCGTCCAGAAACTCGTAGGAAAACGGCTTACCCGCATTCACTTCCGTCCAGGTATCCTCTACGTAGGCTAGAGTTTCATTTATTTTGTCTGGGGTTACTTTTATACTCAAGTGGAAGTTAGGATCACCGAAGAAGATAGCGAGAGGATCTATAAGATTGTACAAGGACTGCTGATGATAGTCTTTAAACACTCCAATTACTGAGTAAGTTGGACCTGGTTCATCATCCCCCATAAAGGTGAATTCTTTGCCAATAGGATCATCCCATTGCATACGGGCTACCATTGCCTCGTTCACCAGTACTGCTGCGGTATCAGTTGCGTATTCCCGAGAGAAGCTGCGACCTTCTATTATCTCAATACCCATCGTTTCCACGTAATCATAATGAGCTAGGTACTGATTCACTCCTACTCCGCCTTCTACCTTATTACCATCATTATCATCTACCAGCATCAGGTTCTTGGAGTATCCGGTACCCGGACGAGAGGAAGAAGTAGATACTTCCAATACATTGGGACTTTCCTTTAATCGGTTGCGTAGCACCTCATAATTCGCTCGGATGGTTGAATCCGGCATAGTCACGACTAGCACTTGTTCCTGGTCAAAACCCAAGTCTTTATCGCGTAAATACTGAAGCTGGTCATATACAATCCAGGTGCAGATGAGCATCGCAATAGAAATAGCAAATTGCACTACTACCAATACTTTCCGAAGCAGCGCATTGCCCGTACCCCGGGTTACATTTCCTTTTAGTACTAGAGCCGGATTAAATCGGGAGAGATAAAAAGCGGGGTAGCTGCCTCCGGCAATTCCTACTAATAAGGCAATGCCGATAAAGCCTACAATGATCTCAGGTTGCAGTAAAAACGAAAAACTAATTTCGGTACCAGCAAGCTGGTTAAACGGCGATAGTAAGACAGCCACTAGCACCAGGCTAACCGCCAAAGCAATAAAGGTAAGTAAAGTAGATTCGGTCAGGAATTGGCTAATCAGTTGCCGGCGGAATGAGCCCATTGTCTTTCGTACGCCTACTTCCTTGGCTCGTCGGGTAGCCCGGGCCGTAGCCAGGTTCATATAATTAATACCGGCAATAATCAGGATGAAGAAGGCCACTGCCGCAAATATGTAGATATAATCAATGTCACCTGAACCAGTTTCACCTTCACCAAATTCTGATTTCAGATGAATATCGGTCAGGGGCTGTAACCAATAGTCAATAGTAACCCCAAAGTTCTCAAAAATAGGAACAAGCTTTTCTTGGTTTATACTGGCTAATGCGTCTTCAGCAGCTTGCCGACTGGTTCCTTCTTTGAGCAATAAGTAGGTGCCGTAGCCCCAACTTCCCCAGTTTCCCATCTCATTGGGCAGGGTGGCGCGCGAAAGCAAAGCATCAAACTCCAGACTGGAGTTGGCGGGAACATCTTCAATCAACCCGGTAATCTCGTAGATATCATCCCCGTTTCGGAAAGTCTGTCCTAATGGGTCTGCATCTCCAAAGTACTTCTGGGCAGTTTCTTGAGTTAAAACCGCAGTGTTGGGCTTTACTAAAGCGGTGGCGGGGTCACCAGCTAGCACAGGAAAACTAAATACCTCAAAAATAGTGGAATCCACGTAGTAAAAATCCTCTTCGTAGAATCGCACGTCGCGTTCAGGGTTTTCAAATAGCTCTCTACCTGTATCAATAAATCGAACAGCATGTTCAACTTCTGTGTACTGTTCTACCAACTCTTGAGCAAGGGGGATTTGCGCAACTGGCCAGGTAAACTGGTTATCGGTTTCAGTAAAATGCGTTACTACTCGGTAAATACGATCCTTTTGCGTGTGGAATCGGTCGTAACTTAATTCATTTAGCAAGTAGAGAAGCAGAAAAAGGCTACAGGTAATACCTAACGTAAGTCCTAGAATATTGAGAAAACTGTAAATGCGGTCTTTTCCAATATTACGGAGAGCCACCTTTAGTAAGTTCTTGAGCATAATGATAGTGTGCTAGTTAGTAGTACCACTGCTATTTCAAGAAGTGTACCTATTACTATGTATTTGAAAATCAGATAGGTATAATCAACAGATTACTATTGTTTGTGCGAAATCGGACACCATTTGTACGTAGATGAACAGCTGATGATTTGGAAGCAGGTTGTACGGTAGGGTGGATTTTTGCCCAGCCTACTTAGCATTAGATAAGCAGCTAATATCTTCCCATATTTTTTTACTGAGGAATCTCAAATTTACTAGTGTTTACAGCTTTGAGATAAGCTGTTTTTCAGGAGGTGAGGGATTAAAAATACCTAAAAATTACGCCGGGACTGTAGTTAGTCAGCGTCAATTCAGCCGTACTGAATTATTTGAAAGAACATCCACAGAAATCGCTATTGGAATATCTTCATTTACTCTACAGTTAGTCGTTCAATAAAAAAGCGGCATCCTTCTAAAGTGAGGATCGCCGCTTTTCAGTTCTACAAACTACTTATCAAAATTTTTACACGTGGAATTTCTCCTTGATGTTTTCGGTCACAATCATACCGTCGAATAGGTTAATGATTCGGTTAGCGTAGGTGGCATCGTGGGGTGAATGTGTTACCATAGCGATAGTGGTACCGGCTTTATTTAGTTCAGAAAGTAGGTTCATCACTTCCTCGCCATTAGTTGAGTCCAGGTTACCCGTCGGCTCATCCGCCAGAATAAAATTAGGGTTCGCCACTACTGCTCGGGCAATTGCTACGCGCTGCTGTTGCCCCCCCGAAAGTTGCTGCGGAAAGTGATTGCGGCGGTGCATAATATTCATATGCTCTAGAGCAGCATTTACTTTCTTCTCACGCTCAGAGGTAGGCACTTTCAAATATAGCAGGGGTAATTCTACGTTTTCAAATACAGTGAGTTCATCAATCAAATTAAAGCTTTGAAAAACGAAGCCGATATTTCCTTTGCGGAGCTGAGCCCGCTGACGCTCAGAGTAGTTGGCTACCTCATGATCCATGAAGAAGTATTCTCCTGAGCTAGGATTGTCGAGAAGTCCCAGAATATTTAGAAGTGTAGATTTTCCACAGCCGGAGGGGCCCATAATGGCCACAAACTCACCAGACTTAATCTCAATATTAATATCGTTGAGGGCGGTAGTTTCTACTTCATCGGAGATGAATACCTTCTTTAAATTGTGCGTACGAATCATAGTGTTCTTCTATTTAATTTGATAAAAGGGTTTGGTGGAGACCGAAGACCGGAAACTGGATTCCGGAATGCGTAATCCGGTATTAAAATTTATTTTTTCTGGTTTGAATTAGTTTATATAACATGGCGGAAATTTTGCGAGTTTTTTCTATCAGTTCCTCTGTATTTTCCAGTTCAATTAGCTGAGCTTCATTTACTATCATAAGTTGAGTCCGCAATTCTGCGCATGATCCTTGTGCAACATGTAAATACTGTATGAACTCCTTATTTGATTTTCGCTCAAATCCCTCGGCAATATTGGAAGGAATTGAGATTACTGATCTCTGAATTTGGTCACGCAAACTAAAATTCTTACTTTCTTTAAGTCGTTTACAAATTATTGTTGATAACCTAAAACTCTCCTGCCAAACCTCTAAATCCTCAAATCTCCTTACCATACGTCTTTAGCCACTTACTATTGAATTTTCGGTTTCCGACATCCGGATTTCGGTCTCCGTCAAAATACCAGCACTTCATTGTCGCCGAAGTTCTCATAAGATGAAGTAATCACCTTTTCACCGGGTTCTAACCCTTCCAGTACTTCGTAGTGTTCAGGGTTTTTACGACCCAACCGAATATCTCGCTTAAAGGCACGAGAACCATCGTTATTCATAACAAAGACCCAGTTACCGCCAGTGTCGCGGAAAAAGCCACCCGTAGCCAGCAGTAGAGCTTCTTCAGAACTTCCCAGTTCTAAACGGATTCTCAGCGATTGCCCCCGGCGGACTTCCGGTACTGCACCAACAAACTGCATATCTACCTCAAAATTACCTTCACTCACCGTTGGATATTTCTTGTAAATTTCCAATCGATACTCTTCTCCCGCTAGTGTAAAAGTACCTTGCTGCCCCACATCAATACGCGGTAGGTAAAGTTCGTCAATGGCTACGCGTACCTTAAAACTATCCAGTAAGGCGACTTGTCCTAATCGCTCACCAGGAGTAATTGATTGGCCTGGTTCCCAATCAGGTGTGGTTAACAATCCGTTGGTGGGTGCGGTAATAACCAGGTTATCTAAAATCCTCCCCACAGCTTCCAAACTGCGAAGCATCCGTTCTTCTGACATGCTAATCTGGCGCAACTGGTTGGCGCGTGAAATTGAGTCTGACTGATACGATTTGTAGGTCAAATCCCTTAGCCGCTGATTATATTCGTACTGCTCCTCTACTTCTTCCAGTTCTCGCTGAGAAATTAGTTTTTTACCTGCCAATTCTTTAAAGCGCTTGTACTGAGGTTCTAGCAATTGTAATTGGTAATCAATCTGAGCTAACTGAGCTTTTTGCTGTAAGTCATTCTGGTCAAGTTGTAAGCGGTTATTTCGCAAAAAGCTAAGCTGTTCGTAAAATTGCCCTTCCCGGTTCATTACCTCTAGCCGCAGATTAGAGTTGTCCAGTATCATGATAGTGTCTCCTCGATCTACTAGTGCGCCTGATTCTAGTATAATTTCCTCTATTACTCCACCTTCTACCGCATCCATGTAGATAGTTTGGCTAGGCATTACAATACCAGTTTCCGGAATACGTTCCTGGAAAATATCTTGGCTAACAGTAGAAATAGTGATTTTTTCTCGGTCTACATTGAGTTTTGATCGGTTATCGGCGAAAAGAAAGCTATAGAGGATGAAGGACACAAAAACAAGCCCTAAGCCTATACCCACTATCCGTCCGGTCGTCCACTTTTTCTTCTTTATTTTTCGATCCATTCCCATAAGGCATCAAATATCTAGGGGTTGTTAGTGCAAAATTTTATTCAACACTTAAACAAGTTACGAACACTGTGCCAAACCAGAAAAAGGCTTGTAAGCCGGATTTTTAGCACTCTTTAGGCAATAAGAGTGTACGAAAACGAACAACCTTTGTACGCTTATGTACGTTCTAAGTTCGAAATCGGACACCTGGGTTTATTACTTTTGAATAAGTATAGATAGACAAAAAGCTGGAATATGCTTCGTAAACTTAATTTTGCTTCTCTCATTCTAATCAGCCAAGCTGCTGTTCATACTTTACGGTATAATCTTTGGCACTAGTATAAGCACAAACCTAATGTATTATGAGCCGAACTGTTAACAAAACCGGAAAAATCCTGATTGTAGACGACAACGAAGATGTGTTGCAAGCTGCCAAGATTTTCCTCAAACGTCACTTCCTTCAAGTAGATACGGAGAAGAACCCGGGAGCTATTCCGGCCACTATCAGTAACGAGCAGTACGATGTCATTCTGCTCGATATGAATTTTACCAAAGATGTAAGTAGCGGCAAAGAGGGTTTTTTCTGGCTAGATCAGATATTGGAAAAAGATCCCTCGGCTGTAGTTATTCTAATTACGGCCTACGGCGATGTAGATTTGGCAGTACGGGCTATTAAAGAAGGAGCAACAGATTTTGTACTGAAACCTTGGAACAACGAGAAACTGCTAGCTACCGTGATGGCAGCATTAAGACTACGAGCTACCAAGTCAGAAGTTAATCAGTTACGTTCTCAGCAAGAGATTCTAAATGCGGACTTAAATCACAATTTTCAGGATATAATTGGTAACAGCCCCGCTATGCAGCGGGTATTTGAAACGATTGAGCAGGTAGCCAGTACCGATGCCAACGTATTAATCCTAGGTGAAAACGGAACTGGTAAGGAGGTAATTGCTCGGGCTATTCATCGTCGTTCCGAGCGGGCAAACAACGTGTTTATTAATGTGGACTTAGGGGCCGTAACCGAATCGTTATTTGAGAGCGAGTTGTTCGGGCATATGAAGGGTTCCTTCACCGATGCTAAACAAGACCGGGTAGGTCGCTTTGAGGCTGCCTCAGAAGGAACTTTATTTTTGGATGAGATTGGAAACCTATCATTACCATTACAGGCAAAGTTACTCACGGCCTTACAGAATAAGCGAGTTACTCCGGTCGGCTCCAATAAAGTAATCGATGTAGATGTGCGATTTATCTGCGCTACCAACATGCCCCTGTACGAAATGGTACAGAATAATGAATTCCGTCAGGATTTACTGTACCGGATCAATACTATTGAAATTAATCTTCCTCCGCTGCGGGAGCGTTTGGAGGATATGGAATCTCTGGCGACTCACTTTTTGAGTATGTATTCCAAAAAGTATAATAAGCCAATTCATTCTATCAGCGCTAGTGCTATCAAGCGAATGCAGAAGTACCACTGGCCGGGTAACGTGCGCGAACTACAGCACTCAGTAGAACGAGCCGTTATTCTGAGTAATAAACCTACCCTGCAACCCGAAGACTTCTTTTTCAATGCTGATAATGCCAAGCAGGGGAAAGAGCAAGATGAACTTCATCTGGAAAAATATGATCTGGAAGAAGTGGAAAAACTATTAATCCGCAAGGTGCTGAAGAAGCACGGCGGAAACATTTCTAAAGCAGCCGGCGATTTGGGGTTAACCCGCGCTTCGCTGTACCGGAGGTTAGAGAAATATGATATTTAGTCGATTTGAGTGGACCCTGCTCATACGTATTATTCTGTTAGCGGCGAGTATGCTGCTGTGTTTGTATTTTGTGTTCTATACGGAACGGTACGTCAGCGGAGTCATCATCTCAATGCTGGTTATCTATCAAATATTCGAGCTATATCAATATGTGCTGGAAGCAAACCGTAAGCTTACTCGCTTTTTAGAAGCAGTTAAGTACTCTGATTTTACAGCTGGTTTCAATAAAGATAGCCAGTTGGGTGAAAGCTTTCGCGATCTGAACCGGATGTTCAACGAGGTATTCGATGCCTTTCGGAAAGCCCGGGCCGAAAAAGAAGAACATTGGCAGTATTTAAAAACAGTAGTACAGCACGTAAATGTGGGACTTTTATCCTATGATGATCAAGGAAATGTTGAATTGCTGAACAATACTGCTCGTCGCTACCTAAAAACGCCCCATCTTACCAAAATTCGTGAGTTATCCATTGTTAACCCGGAACTCTATAATATTATTATCAACCTTCCTACCGGTTCGAAAACACTAATCAAGCCTAGCCCTGACTTACACCTGGCGATTAATGCGACGGAATTGCGCCTACGAGGAAGTACCTATAAGCTGGTTTCTATCCAGAATATTTTATCAGAATTGCAGCAGCAGGAAATTGAAGCCTGGCAGAATCTGACGAAAGTGCTTCGGCACGAAATTATGAATTCCATCACTCCCATTGCTTCGCTGGCGGGTACTGCTATTGATATTATTCAGGAAGATGTAGTTCGCCAGAACGGAACGATGGTTTTCGACCAGGAAGCCTACGATGACATTAATATGAGTCTGCGCACCATAGAAAATCGCAGTAAAGGGTTAGTTAACTTTGTAGAAGCCTACCGTAATTTTACCAACATTCCTCAGCCTGATTTTGCTCGGGTAAAAATTAAAGATTTGATTGATGAAGTAGTGAAATTGATAAAAGCGGGAGTGGCCGATAGCAAGGTGAATATTGAGGTAAATGTTGACCCTCCCAACATGATTGTGCGGGTTGACAGTAAACTAATTGAGATGGTGCTCATCAATATCCTGAAGAATGCCGCCGAAGTACTGGAGGAAGTGGACAATCCGACAATTCGGGTTTCGGTTTACGCCGACCATGAGCAGCGGGCCTACATTGATATTTCCGACAATGGGCCGGGCATTGAGCCGGAAGCACTGGATAAGATTTTTATTCCTTTTTACACTACCAAGCGCGATGGTTCGGGTATAGGACTAAGCTTGTCACAGCGAATTATGCAGATGCACCAGGGCAATCTTACCGCTACTTCAGAAGTAGGGCACGGTACTACTTTTACGCTGCAGCTATAAAACAAAAAAAAGCAACCACTTGGCTGCTTATTCCTACCTGTTAACCATCTAATGTCCTATGATGCTTTTTCTAGCGAGTTTTCTAACTGTTGCACCCTTTCTGTAGCGGGTTTCTTAATCGGTTTTACTGAATACGTAGGGCACATATGCGTGTAGCAACCAGCTAGAGAAAATAAGCTGCCGGCTAAGACCATTGTTAAGATTTTTTTCTTCATAACACCTTACTTTTTACTTCAAAGGTAAAAGGGTGCTTAAAATAATTCAATGCAAGAACGGTATAATTCATTACATAGTTTAAAAAAGTGATACAAACGTCTATTGCCGATTGATTAGCGGATTAATTAATCGAGTGTACGATAACGAACACCTGCTTTTCAAAAACGGACGGTAGAATCCCTAGAATAACGCAAAAACCTTGCATATCGGCTGAATTAGCGCTTGGCATATTTGTTGGCATATCATTATCTGAATGGTTGAATATATATTGAGTCCACAAATTCATTTTTGAAAAACTAACTCATTCATAATTATACTACTATGCTCAAATTAATTGATGTTGACAAATTCGTGCAGTCTCGCTTTAAGAAGACCTTTATACTAAAGGGGGTGGATCTTGAAGTCCAGGAAGGCGAATTTATGACTATTATGGGACCCAGCGGAGCGGGCAAATCTACCCTACTAAACATTATCGGCTTACTCGATCCTCCTTCGGCCGGTGAATACTACTTGCGCGACCAACCAGTACACAAGCTACGGGAGCGCCAGCGAAGCGAACTGCAAAAGCATACGATTGGCTATGTATTTCAGGCTTATCACTTAATTGATGAATTGACAGTATACGAAAACATTGAGACTCCACTGTTGTACCAAAATATGAAGGGAAAAGAACGCAAAGCCCGAGTGGCGGAACTACTTGACCGGTTTCAGATGGTAGCAAAGAAGGATCTTTTTCCGGAGCAACTTTCGGGAGGGCAACAACAACTGGTGGGAGTAGCCCGCGCCATTGCCGGACGACCGAAACTACTATTGGCTGATGAACCTACCGGCAACCTTCACTCGGAACAGGGCCGGCAGGTAATGGAGCTGTTCAAGCAGCTTAATAAGGAAGGTATGACGATTATTCAGGTGACTCACTCAGAAGAAGGTGCTAGCTACAGTGACCGCATTGTCAATATTGTGGATGGAGCTATCCAGAGTGATGAACAAATTCAGAAAGAAGAACAAAGTGCCTAGTATGACACGATTTATAATACATATATTACTAACATTTTCATTTAGTTGCTTCGGGATAGTTGGATGGGCGCAAGAAGACAGTACGCTCACCTACGAAGAAGCCGTAAGTATCGCCCTACGGGAAAATATTCAGATTCAGCAGCAACGTAACCTGTTGGAAGTAAGCCAGGCAGAACGATCCCAGGCTTACGCCCAGTTTGCCCCTTCGGTTGGATTTCAGGCGGGAGGCTCGCGAATTTACGGACGGCAATTTGATCAAACTGCCGGTGAGTTTACCGAAGAAATTAATAACCGGATGGATGGCGGATTAGGAGCTTCCATGACGCTGTTCAACGGATTCAGAAATATCAATCAACTGCGGCAGTCGCAGGAGAATGCTGAAGCTCAACTCAACCTGATCAACCAAACCAAGCAAGACGTTACGTTCAATGTATCGCAGCAGTATCTGCAGGTGTTACTTAACCAGGAGCTACTTCGTATTCAGGAGGCCAACTTAGAGCAGCAAGAAGAATTACTAGAAAGTACCCGCACCTTTGTAGAAAGTGGCGCTCAGTTTAATATTGCCGATTTATATAATCAGGAAGCCCAAACTAAGCGGGCGGCCCTGACGGTTGTAGAAGCAGAAAATGCGCTTACCATTAGCAAGGTACAACTAATCCGGATATTGCAGATTGATCCATTCAAGAACTGGTCGTTTGCCGAGCCGGATATCAGCCAATGGGAAATACTTTCGGAAGTAGTCAGCATAGAGGAAGCCTATAATCAGGCGATAGCTAATCGGCCGGATATTAAGCAGCAAGAAAATATTATTCAGACTAGCTACTACGGGATGAAGGTAGCTCGCTCGGGATATTTACCCCGGTTAAGTGCCGGCTACTACATTGGTTCGCAGTATTCTACCCTCTTCGACGCTCCGGTTTCCGACCAGTTATTTGATATTAACCGGGTGAGTGTAATCAGTTTAGATCTGAATATTCCCATCTTTTCTAACTTGGATAACTATGCCGCAGTGCAGCGCAACAAACAGGTAATGAATAATGCTGAACTTGATTTAGAAGATTTAAAGCGAAATATATTCGAGCAGCTACAAACCGCCATTGCCGATTACAAAGCAACCAAGCAACGAATTATTGCCGCCGAGGCCCAGCTTAAAGCAGCTGAACAAGCACTGGAAGCCGAGCGCGAGCGTTTCCGTCTGGGTGTCAGTAATATTATTGATTTGAGCTTAGTGAATGCTTCTTACGTAGAAGCCCAGGCTACCCAGGCTCAGGCAAACTATCAGCTTATTTTTCAGAAAACTGCTTTAGACTATTTCATGGGTAAGCTACAACCGGAGAATATTGTAGCTCAAAGAAACTAACCGAGAGAAAAACGAAATTGCTATTGTTGTAGAAACTGCTGCACAGTGCGCATTTTGATTTCAGTTTCGGCCCATTCTTTTTCCGATTCTGAATCAATAGTAAGACCTGCTCCAGCGTAAAGAGCAGCTTGCTGACCCAGCAGTTGCATGCAACGAAGGTTTACGAACAGATGAATTTCGTCTTGTACGTTTACCGGACCCAGAAAACCGCTGAAAAAAGACCGGTCATAACCTTCGTGTTGTTGGATAAACGCTAAGGCCGACTCCTTAGGCATACCGCAAACGGCGGAGGTAGGATGAAGTAATTTCAACATCACCGAACCCAATTCGGGAAAATTAGTGGCATCCATGTCTACCGTAAAATCAGTACGAAGGTGAAGCAGGTTACCGGCAGCGGTGGTTTTAGGCCCATCTTCTTCAAACTCGCGCAGGCGAATTTTCTTAAAGCAGTTGATGATATAGCGGCTCACCATCGCCTGTTCTTCAATCTCCTTCTGGCGCCAGGCAGCGTTCTTCAGTGGATCCTCTCCCTGCAAGGGTTGCGTACCAGCCAGCGCCACAGTACGAAATATTCTCCGTCGATCAGCTTGGTAAGTGCTAACTAGTATTTCGGGCGATGCGCCCATCCAGGTTCCAATTCCGGGAATTGAGAAGACTGAAACAAAAGCAGCCGGATAGGCTTCGCAGAACTGCTGAAAAGTAGCGGCCACATCAAAATTGGGTGGAAGTGCTACTATCTTACGGCGCGAAGGGACTACTTTTTTAAAGGCTCCTTGCTCAATCTGCTGAATTGCCTTTTCAACTATAGAGTTAAAATGAGTCCGATCGCTGGCTGAATACTGCTCACTGCGAGCCGGAGTATGTATTGGAGCTGGTGAATTTTGGGTTATATGCTTAAGAAGGAAGTTACGGACCTCGGAGTAGTGCCGGAGGTTAGCAGCAGGATTTACCTGCCATTCCTCTTCTCCCGAACGGTAGTGAATATCGGCCCGGATATAGGGCGAATGGGTTTGATCAGTCAAAAAAGGGCTGGTAATGAATCCAGGATTCAGTTCTTCCAACTGCCAATCAACCCGAGAGGCTTTCCCTGAAATATCCAGTATGACGTGGCGGGTTTGCTGATTCGGTAACCGCCAGGCGGCGACTGGTAATTGCTGATGAACGGCGGTGATTAAAAACGCTCGTAAGACGGTATCAAAAGCATAATCTGACCAGTCAATCTTCCGCGACGTGATATCCCCTAATTCTTTCATGGTTTACTTACTTCTCTACGACCGCCATTGTTAAACGGCTGATGCATACCAACTGTTGTTTTTCATTAACAATACGAATTTCCCATACGTGGGTTCGCCGCCCAATATGTAAAGCTTTAGCTGTACCAAGAACGTAGCCACTACGCACTGCCCTGATATGATTGGCATTAATATCCAACCCAACACAGTAATACTGCTCAGTATCAACACATAAATGCGAAGCAACACTTCCAATTGTTTCCGCTAGTACCACCGAAGCCCCACCATGCAGCAGGCCCATTGGTTGTTGGGTGCGGTAGTCAACTGGCATCTTAGCTGAGAGTCCATCAGGACGGGCTTCCGTAAATTCTATACCCAGATGCTCTACTATGTTACCTTTTCCCATAGCATTAAGTTTTTCTAACGGAATATCAGGGTTAATCAATGACATATTTTTGCTCAGTATAACTTTTTTAGTTCCTTACTACTTTAACTTCTAAACTGGATACTAAAGTTATGAATAAAACCATCTATTTGATTCGTCACGGCCAAACGGAATATAACCGAAAGGGAGTAGTGCAGGGTAGCGGTATTGATGCCCCGCTGAACGAAGTGGGAAAGTTACAAGCTGAAGCTTTCTACCAAGCGTACGCGGATACGAACTTTGACCATGTGTATACTTCTACTTTGCAACGCAGTATTCAGTCGGTAGCTCAGTTTCTGGAAGACGGTCTTCCTACTACTCAACTTTCGGGGCTGAACGAAATTAACTGGGGAGTGAAAGAAGGAAAAGTGCCCACTACCGAAGAACACTCTTACTACAAAGACATTATTAACGGGTGGCAGCAGGGGAAATTGGATGTAGCAATTGAAGGGGGAGAAAGCCCGCTGATGGTGCAAGAGCGGCAAAAACCTGCCTTAGATCACATACTATCTCAGCCTGAAGAAGAAACTATACTGATTTGTATGCACGGCCGGGCCATGCGTATTTTCCTATGCCTGCTGTTAGGCTATGACTTACGACAAATGGATAAATTTGCGCATACCAATTTGTGTTTGTATTTACTGCACTACTATGCCAGTGAACAACGCTTTGAGTTGATTAAAGAAAATGAACAGTCGCACCTGCCAGAAATTCCTCCGTTAATTTATGAAGATAAAACTGAGTTGAAGTAACCAACCTTTTTCTACAAACGTAGTTTAGAAAGTTGAAGCCCACTGTGGCGCTATTTAGGAGATTACAGGGATTTTTAAAAAAGAACTGACCCCTAACTTTAAACCTTCTAAACTTTTTAACCTTCTAAACTATACGAATCATGGAATGGAACCCTAAAGAAGTGGTTGTTATCTATAACTTTAACGAGCGAGGCAACCGGGAGGCCCTAGCCTACGCCAAGCAAATTGCCCAGAACGTAAATGAAGTTGATATATCAAAAAACCCCCTCACCGAGCGGCAGATGGCTCAGTTACTGGATAATTTGGGAGTAGGAGTGGAAGATATTATTGATCGTCGCTCGGATATTTACAAGGAAAAATACCAGGATGTAGAAATGGAAGAGGCCGACTGGTTGGGAGTAATCAAACACAATCCCGAACTGATGCGTACGCCCATCGGCATGTTGGGAAATCGGGCGGTCATCTGCGAGAGTCCCGGTGATATGTTGAAACTGGACGATGGACAGGGCTTTGACCAAAACATGAAAACGTAGGTTAGCCATTGCTACCAAAAACTAAGGCTGCCTGGTATGAACGCCGGGCAGCCTTTTTCTTATCTGGGCAGGTTAAATTATGAGTTGGTTTACTCCTGTCCAGATTCTCCTTCAGTCTCTACCGTTGCTGCGGGTTCTAATATATTACCGTCAGCATCAATCATTACAATTTTATCCATATTCAGTTCTTCTAAACCCGCAAGAATTTTTTCTTTATCGCCTACAATAAACCACTGAAGCTTATCGGGCTCAACCATTTTCTGGCTGAGCGTGCGTACCTCATCCAGGTTCAAATTTTTTACGCGTTCACCGTAGGTTTGAAAGTAATCTTCGGCTAGATCATACTTCACTGTTTCAGTAAGCGAACCGCCTACCGCTTGGTTGGTCTCCCAGCGGCCAGGCAATTGTAGTACAGTATTTTCCTGCACTTTATCGAATTCTTCTTGAGATACTGGGTTATCACCTACGAAAGCCGAGAACTCCTTTTGAATCTCTTGGACCGACTCTTTGGTCTTGTCTGTTTGCACCGGTGCAAAGGCTAAGTACGGACGCTGCCCTTTGGCATTTAATATTGTGCTCTGCGCACCGTAAGCCCAATGCTTGTCTTCCCGCAGGTTCATGTTAATACGAGAAGTGAATTCACCGCCGAGCACTTTATTCATCACATCGCGGGCAATTTCATTCACCTCGCCGTAAGGTTCAGTCAGGTAACCCGCAATGATAATCGACTGTTGCGACTCGGGACGATCCATCAAATAGATCGTATTTCCCTGAGGAGAATCTACTTGAGCCAGATTTTTCTGAGGAACATCAGCCTGCTTCCACTGACCAAACCGGCTTTCTAATTTCTGAGTAAGCTCATCCATGCTAATATCACCTACCACCGTCAGAGTAGCGTTATTAGGTTTAAACCAGGTATCGTAAAACTGAACCAGATCGTCACGGGTTAATGATTCTACGGTTGATTCGTAGCCTGAACCAGTGAGTGGAATGCCGTACGGGTGCTCTTCACCGTACAGTAGCTTGGGCATCACCCTCAGAGCCATAGAAAATGGTTGTGCTTTTTCCCGCTGAATACCGGAAATCTGCTCCTGCTTTAGTCGACTTAATTCCTGCTCAGGAAAGGCTGGGTTAAGAATAATGTCGGCATAAATATCCAGACTTTCATCTAGCACTGGTTTCAGCGTATTTAAGCTCACGTAAGAAGCGTCCAGGTCGGAGTAAGCATACACCGAAGAGCCAATAGTTTGCAATCGTTCGTTAATTTCCAAAGCATCCATATCCTGGGTGCCTTCATCAATCATATTGAGCGCGAGCGCAGCTGTACCCGGTACCGACGCTTTATCGGTGGCGTATCCGGCGTCTACCAGCAGATTCATTACTACGGTAGGAACCCCCTCACGGCGAGCTAATACCACTTCCATACCGTTAGAAAGAGTTGCTCGCTCCGAGTCAGGAAATTGGGCTACTTTTACTTCGCCCATAGCCGGCAACTGGCTACGGTCTACATCGGTGCCACTAGCCTGATACTCGGGGAAAGGATTACAAATAAGTGTGTGCTTACCGTCGCTCAGCCAGGCCTTCACGGTGTTTCTAATATCCTCCGTAGTAGTTTCCTGTACGGTTTTCAGGGTTTGTTTGTAGTAATCAGGGCTACCGCCGTATACCTCGTTCATGGCCAGTAGATCCGATTTGCCGCCGAAGCCACCGATACGTTCGGTTCGCTTGGTAAAATTAGCGAAGTAGGCAGATTTTACTTTGTCTAGTTCCTCCTGAGTGGGGCCATTGTCAATAAAATCTTGCAGCACCTGATCAATTTTAGCTTCCACTTCCGCTACCGATTCGCCCGGCTTCACATTAGCCTGGATGAGGAAACGACCGGCAATTTCGCGGGGATCAACGTAAGCGTATATGGAACTTACCTGCTGGTCTTCGTAGCGAAGCTTTTTGTACAGGCGTGAGGTTTTTCCTACAGCAAGAAGGTCGGAGGCTAAGTCCAAATGCACCATTTCCTCCGAGCCCCACTGAGGCACATTCCAAACTTGAGTAATACGTGATTCGGGTACCCGGTCTTCGTAGGTCTGTCGGGTATTGCCGGTGCGTTTAGCAATATTCACTTCGGGGCGAGCCAAGGTTGGTCCCGGGGCAATACTGCCGAAATACTTCTTTACTTTTTCGTGGATTTCGTCCGGATCAACATCGCCCGCAATAGAAAGTACAGCGTTGGCTGCGCCATAGTAAGTATTAAACCACTCCTGCACATCTTCCAGCGAAGCTGCATTCAGATCCTCCATAGAACCAATCACTGTCCAGGAATAAGGATGACCTTCGGGCCAGATGGCATCATTAATCAGCTGGCGAGACCGGCCGTAGGGTTGGTTCTCTCCCTGCCGCTTTTCATTTTGCACTACGCCCCGTTGCTCATCCAGTTTTTCCTGGTCAATAGCTCCCAGCAAATGACCCATACGATCCGATTCTAACCACAGAACCTGATCGAGGGCGGCAGTTGGAACATTCTGGAAGTAGTTGGTACGGTCGGTGTTGGTAGTTCCGTTGAGGTCGGTACCACCAATACGCTCCAGCACTTGGAAGTAGTCGTCGTTGAAGTTTTCACTACCGTTAAACATCAAGTGCTCAAACAGATGGGCAAACCCGCTTTTACCGGGCTTTTCGTTCTTAGATCCCACGTGGTACCAAACGTTTACGGCTACAATGGGCGCTTTGTGGTCTTCATGCACAATGAGTCGCAGGCCATTGTCTAACACGTATTTCTTGTAGGGAATGTCTATATCATCAGGAGAAAAGGCAGATTCCTGCGCTAGTGTAAGCAATGGAACTGCCAAAAGCAGCCCCAAGATGCCAAAGATGATCTTCTTCATAACTGTAAGGATTAGGTGATGGGAAAGTGGGTTAAATTTTGTTTATAATAGTGTGAAAGATACGTAATTATTGGCTACCCGCCAATCAAATTGGGAAAGGAGCTGATTCTTAGGAGGTGATCATCGGACTCAGAGCTAGTTGGCCGAGTATCCTAGTTTCCTCCCTGAACCGAAGGCTCATGTAGGTACTCTTCCAAAAATCCGCTTTTTTGTAGAAGAGTTTCGTAATCCTCTACATTGAGGATATGATTAACCGCCAGTTTCTTGTTTTCCATTTGATTGAAATACGCCTCTGCAATTCTGTAGCCCATCCAGTAGCCCAGGTCATTAGGCCGATCATCTTTTCCCGAAGTACTGTATAGCCAGTCTTCTATGTTCGGCTGGTGCATGCGCTCCACAAACTCCCGGCACAACCGATCTTTGTGCTTTTCGCCGTAAGCATAGGCTTCAATACCGGGCGATATGCCGGTTATAAGTGTAGCAATGAAATCGGCGCTTCCTTCTAGGATGGAGTGCTCAAGTAAGGTGGTTTCTCGTTCAGGCCACTTTTGTTGAAAGTGCACCGACTCGTGAATAACCAGTTGGGGTAATCCGTCCAGATCGTCTAGTTTCTCAGCTCCGATGATGAGGCCACTTTCGGAAATGGTGCCTCCGCTATTAAATCTACCCACTACGAAATAGACGGGAGGGAACTTCGTGTAAGGGTACCAATATTTGAAACCGTAGAAGTAGGGCTTTATCTGTTCCTCTTTCTCCTTAATCCTGGCTTCTATGTTCCGATTCCTTTCATAATCATTTTTCCGGCGTTGCACCATTTGCAGCAGAGAATCATCACTGATAATCCGATGAGGGATAAACCCCTGTAATCCCGGACTTCCCCGGCGAATATAGTTGGTAAAGGGGTTCCCTTCAGCCGTATCTAATGAGTCAAAAGCAGCCCAGAAGTTCCGAAGATCAGAAGTGATAAACTCTACCTCGTACGGGTCGCTGGTGAAACCGGCTGACTGCGCTTTTGCCAGCGAAGTAACAAAGAAGGTTAGTAACATAGTAACAATGGCAACGTTCATTGAGAGCGGATTTAATAGTTAAAAAGTTAGTGAGAGGCTTTTTGCTATTTTCATTGTATCATTCTTAACTTCATTCCGACCCCGGGAAACCGGGGAAGTAATCTCCCCCCGGTAAAGACTGCCTTTTTTGCAGAAGATTCCTTCACTCACTTCCGTTCGTTCGGAATGACGGTATTCTGTTCAAAATTATTCATCCCGTAGCGAATGCACCGGGTTGACCGAAGCGGCTCGAAAAGCCTGCAAGCTGACGCTGATTCCGGCAATCAGGATAGCCGCTACACCGGCAATGATGAATATGTCTAGTTGAATGGGTACGCGGTAGGCGAAATCCTGGAGAAACTTATCAGCCGCGTAATACACCAACGGGCAGGCTAGCAGAAAGGCCAATAGCACCAGCAGCGCAAAGTTCCGGGATAGTAACACCACAATCTGGACTATTGAGGCGCCCAGTACCTTACGCACTCCTACCTCCTTACGGCGCTGGCGGGTAGAGAAGGCCGCCAATCCCAGTAACCCCAATGAAGCAATAATAATCGCGATGAAGGCAAACAGCGTGGCGGTTGTTCCTATTCGCTCCTGGCTTTTATACAACTGGTCAAATTCTTCGTCAATAAAAAAGTAGTCAATCTCACCAATAGGATCCAAGCCTTGCCAGCGCTCCCTGAGCAGAGCCAGGCCATCGGTTACGTGCCCGGGTTGGAACCGTACCGACATAAATGTGTAGTCCGGCTCACTGCCGCCGTAGAAATGAGCCATAGGTTCTACTTCACTTTGTAAGCCCTGATAGTGAAAATCTTCTATAACTCCAACCACCTGATGCTTCTCACAAGTAGTACAACCATAGCGCAGATACTTTTCCTCAACATCCTGCCAGCCAAACGCCTTCATGGCCGCTTGATTGATGATAATAGCACTGCTGTCCGAAGCAAACTCCGAAGAAAAGTTACGCCCCTGGGCAAAAGCCATACCGTAGGTAATAAAATACTGATCGTCTACCCAGGATTGGCGAAGGCTTACCTTATCTTCGGCCGATTGACTATTCGGATAAAAGCTGTTGTAGTTGAACCAATATTTGCTAGGCACGTTTCCGCTGAACGCTACTGATTCTATAATCGTCTCCCGCTCAAGTTCATCGCGAAGCACTTTAAGCCCTGATTTAGCTTTTTCTTCGTCTTTAAACTTATTATAAGTCCATACTCCGATTACGTTATGCTGGTCAAAATTCAGGTCTTTAGTCTTCATGTAGTTAATCTGCCGCCAGATGACTACCGTGCCCGCAATCAGCAGTATAGAGCAGACATACTGCAAGATAATAAGTCCTTTTTGCAGAAACTGGCCAGAGACACCTCTTCTCCATTCACCTTGCAGCGATTTAGTTAGCCCGAAGTTAGAGACGAAAAGAGCGGGGTAGAAGCCAGAAAGCAGTCCGGTGATTAATCCAATCCCTAACAGAATCAGAAGTAAAACGCCATCATTCCAAAAGGAAAAGGTAAGACTTATGGTAAAGTATTCGTTAACCCAGGGTAGCGCAACGTATACTAAGATGATAGCTATCAGTAGTGCTATAATGCTGGTGAGAGTAGATTCAGTCAGGAACTGGCTAACTAGCTGAGCTCGCCGCGATCCCATTACTTTCCGTAATCCAATTTCTTTCACTCGCCCCAGCGATTGAGCGGTAGATAGGTTCATAAAGTTGATGGAGGCCACCGCCAGAATAATCAGCGCAATGGCACTTAACAGCGTAATTAATGTTTGGTTTTTGGCGCTTTCCGAACGCATTTCCTCCAGAGGTAATAGTATAATTTCAGTTTCCGAACCTTCATATTTAGTGTAGTATTTCTCCCGAAATGGATCGAGACTGGCTGCAAACTCGCTTTGGTCGGTACCCGGTGCTAACTGAATGAAGGTTGGCATCATGCTGTTGTACCAGTTGCCGTTCTGTTCCAGACTGTACAAGGGAGGTGCGTTAACCCAGGGAATAAGAATTTCAAACTGGAGCGAAGAGTTTTTAGGTGGATCATCTAGTACCACACCTACCGTGAACCGGGTTTGCGTTTGCTCTCCCTGATCTATGTCCAGTACCTTTCCTAAAGGGTCTTCCTCACCAAAAATCTTCTTAGCGGTTTCCGCAGTAAGCGCAATGTAGTTTGGCGTGCTAAGAGTCTGGTTCAGATTACCGGAAAGGGTAGAAAAATCGAAGGTGGTGGCGAAGCTACTATCCACATAGTGAACCGATGACTGTAAAGTTTGATCTTGGTAGCTGATGTTATGCTGATTCTCATGAAACCGGGTTCCGCCTACCACTTCGGCATATTCCTCCCGTAAAGTAGGAAACGCCGGAGTGCGGGTTAGGTAGTATTCCCGGCTGTTTCCGTTGCTGGTATTACGTTCACCCAGTTGGTAGATATTCTGGTAGTCGCTGTGAAATTTATCGAAGGACTTCTCGTAGCGCACGATCAGAAATAGCAGCACCGTAGCCGCTATACCCACGGCTAAGCCAAAGATATTGAGCAGCGCGTAGCTTTTGTACTTCAGCAGGTTGCGAATACCAGTTTTAAAATAGTTGCGAAACATAGCAGGTTGTATTAAAATGGAGTGAATGCGAATGGGGCGGATAATAGCCGGGCGAAACAGTAGCAGTACATCGCGCATATATTTCCTCCGGGCTTTTCTAATTCCGAACTGTTGTACCCGTTCATCGTACAGTTCGGCCAGGTCACCCGCTAAGTCTTCGTAGTAGGCCGGATGACAGAACCATTGGAAAAATCGTTGAGCCCGGCGGGGTGGCGATTGCTTGTTCATAGTTTTGGTTTTGGAAGGTAGACGACCGCCGCGCGGTTTTAGGAACTTGGCTTGGTCAGCTATTGCTCCAACACCTAATATCTATCGCATTTGTCTAAAAATCGAAAGCTACTTTCGGAATAGCCTGCCATAGTTGCTGTCTTGCGTCCTGCACCTCAGTCAAAGCCTGCTTTCCGTAAGGAGTGACTGTAAAAAAGCGCTTCCGCTTACCGCCCCGTACCTGAGTGGCTTCACCCAACCGGGATTTTAAAAACCCTTTCGTTTCCATCCGTCGCAAAGCCGATTGTAAGGCGCCGACGCTTACCGAACGGTCTAACCGCTCCTCAATCTCGTGTTTAATGGCTACTCCGTAAGCTTCATCGTACAGCACCGCCACGGTAAGCAGCACAATTTCCTCAAATTCCCCTAACTGAACTTTTCCCATAGTGTAAGCCAATACATGATATGTTTCTTAAATGTAGTTTTTATAAAAGAAAGATCAAAGTGTTATAGTAACTAGTGTTTAGTACTCACTTGCATAAGCTCTACAAGACTCTAACACAATCGCACCTTAACACAGTAACACCAAAACACCGTGCGACGGCCGCTATAACACCCTATGTTTCTTCTGAAAATCCGAGGCATTCACGCCCGCAATTTTTTTGAAGAGTTTACTGAAGTAGGATAGACTCTCGAAACCTACCTCGTAGCAGACCTCTGATACACTTTTGCCCTGAAGCAGCAGCGTTTTGGACTGCGTAATGCGGTACTGGTTCACAAAGTCGGTGAAAGTCATATTGGTTTGCTTCTTAAAGTAGCGGCAAAAGGCGGCGGTGCTCAAATGCACCTGCGAGGCTACTTCGTTTACGTCAGGGTGCTCGTTATAATGGTCGTGAATGTAGTTGTAGACCGTCGTCATTCTGATTTTGTCGTTCATAAACAGCCTAACGCTGGTGTTCTGGTCGTTGAGTGCTACGGCCTCCTTAGAATCAGCCAGGGTTTGAAATACCTCTAACAATTGCAGGAGTTGCTCAAAATGATTGAGTTCTTGCATGTACTTGAGTCGGGCTACTACCCTTCGTTTAGTGTCACCACTAAATGACAATCCTAAGTAGGCGCGATCAAATAGACTTTTTATTGCTTTGAACTCCGGAGTTTGTTGAAAGGCGTCGCCCAGAAAAGGATTCCTGAGCTGTACTACAATCTGCTTGTACTCGGTCTTTAAGCCGTAGTCAAAATTCAGGTGCGGAATGTTAGATCCGATCAATACCAAATCACTACCAACATAGCTGGATACGTGCTGCCCTACGTGGCGAATGCCCGTAGTTGCTTCTACATAAACTAACTCGTATTCGGGGTGGTAATGCCAAAAGAAATGATCTCTTAACCTGGGGCGAAAGAGTCTGAAAGATTTACCCTCATCCAGCAACACTTCTTCTTTTTGAATCTTCATCTCAACAATTTTCCTGTCAAATTACGATTATTTAGTAAATATTGAAAAATTGGTCAATACAGAGCAAATGATTGTCAATCAGGATAAAAGGTAGGAAGAAGGATCCGGCTATCTTTACATAAATTCATCATGTGTTCTAGTATTCAAGTATGTTAGATTGTCAGACATGAACACCTGAACATCCGCCTAAGGCGGACGGCCTGAACACACGAACACTCTAACAACATAACACTATAAAACCATGCTTAAAACCACCAACGCCCATCAAGATATTCCGGGCAACCCCTCTACGGCCATCAGTAGCCAGATCAGACTCAACGACCGCAGTAACGGTAAACCCTTGCAGGTGTTGAGCGAAGAAGACTGGCAATTCTGGATAGAAAATGGCTACATCGTAATCAAAGATGCCGTTCCTAAAGAACAGGCGGAAAGACTGGCTAATTTTCTCTGGGAGTTTGAAGAAAAAGACCCGAATGACCCTGAAACCTGGTACGCCCCGCCCCGGGCCGAAATGAAAATGAAGGAGCTGACCAACACCGGTATGGTAGAAGTATACAACCATCAGTACTTGTGGGATAATCGGCAGTATCCGAAAGTACACCAGGCCTTTACCGACATTTGGGGTACCGAGAAACTGTGGGTCACTATTGACCGGGCCAATCTAAACTTCCCCAACCGCCCTGGCTTCGAGACCAAAGGGTTTATCCACTGGGATTATGATCCGGAAACTAAACCGCAAAACGTACAGGGAGTGCTGGCCCTGGCCGACCAGACCGACGAAAACATGGGAGGATTTCAGTGCGTACCCGAACTTTACCGCACTTACGATACCTGGAAGCTTACTCAGCCTGCCGACCGTGACCGTTTTAAACCGGATGTAAGCGGATTTGAAATTGTGAAAGTACCGTTGGAAGTGGGTGATTTACTGATTTTCAATAGCACGCAGCCTCACGGCATTCGCCCCAACAATAGTAAAGGCAAAGTGCGGATTGCCCAGTATATTTCCATGATGCCCGCCGAAGAAGACAACGAAGAGCGACGGCAGTGGCGCATCTCCTCCTGGCGGGAACGTCGCGCTCCCGAAGGCTACGCTTTCCCCGGCGACCCCCGAGGTTGGGAACAAACCAAATACGCTACCGCTAAACTATCGCCGTTGGGTCGAAAGCTGCTGGGATTGGATAGATGGTAAGCTTTTGAAAAAGCAAAGTAGTAGCAAGTCACAATAGTGTTATTGTGACTCTTTTTTTGCCCAGCGCCAAAATTAGCTAGTAGTATTTGTCTGGCAGGCGTCAAAAGTAAGGAATCTGGGTTCTGGTTAGACTTTAAATCCGTTAACGCGCTGCTTTTGATTCAAAATAATATTTTGTAATAAGAAAAATACACCTATTGAAAATGTCTTTTTATTGAGTTAATCACCTATTTTTCCCTAAGTTTCTTCATGAGAGGTAACAACCCCCGCGGACACTTATCCAACGACCGTAGGGAGCGGGAGCAGACCCGGATTATCACAGCTTTACATTGTCGTACGACATCATTGATAACCTGACATTCAAGTCAGCCTGGTCGTTTGATCTGCTCTAGGTATATGCTATTCTGGAAGAAAGAAGAAGAGAACTTTATGGTGAGGGGCACCGGGTATTTGACATCACCCGCAACCAGCAGGATTTGGTACATACCGATTGTACATCTCCTACCTGTACGGTAACCTTCCCCAACGAGCGCTTTATTAGTTCATTTAGACTGATCTATTCTCTACTTTCCCCTCTTTCAGATAAAGCGTTTGTTCTACGCAGTCCGGAACATCTTCCGAATAGTGTGAAACGTAAATCAGGGTCTTATCAAAATGCTGGCAAATGGCGTCTACCATTCTCGTAAACCGTTGAGTCTGCCGTCTGTCCAATCCCTGACAGGGTTCATCCAGAATCAGGAAGGGCGGGTTTTTTACTAAGGCCCGGGCTAGCAATACCAGTCTTTGTTCGCTTAAGGGCATATCTCGTAAAAGCTTCTCTTTATGCGGGGTAAGCTGGAATATATCCAGCCATTGCGCTATGGCCGCCTGTTGAGTGGCCGTAAAGTTTTTAGGGCTGTGCATATTTTCAATCAGGCCGGAGGCTATTGCGGCGGCACAGCTTACGCGCCTATCAAAATACAGGTGCAGCTCGGGAGAGACGTAGCCAATGCGCCGCTTAATATCCCAAATACTTTCCCCGGAACCCTTCCTTCGATCAAACAGATAAATCTTATTGGCGTAGGCCTGTGGGTTGTCGCCGTTGATCAGACTCAGTAAAGTAGACTTGCCCGCTCCGTTGGGTCCCGAGAGTCCCCACTTTTCGCCCCGCTTCACCTGCCAGTTCACCCTGTCCAGGATAACTCTATCTCCGTAGCGTACTGTCACGTTATCCATTTTAACCGCTACGTCAAAATCATAATTTTCTCCGGATGGTATTGCAGCTAGCAGTTCCTGATCTAGCCTATGGCCTGCCATTAAGGTTGCGTTCTGAGCTGGTAGCGTCTCCAGAAAAGTCTCCCGAGTGCCCGTGTAAATGCTACGCCCTTCCCGCAACTCTATCACGTGGGTTATCCCTTCCGGAATCTCGCTCGGGGAGGTGATCAATACCACCATAATCCCTTGAGCTATCAGGTGATTGATAATTTCGTGAAGCACCATTCGGGTTTCCTGATCCAGCCCTACAAAAGGATTATCCAGGATTAGCACTTGTGGATCTCGCAGCAATGCTTTGGCCAGTTGAAACCGCTTATTCTCGCCGTTAGAAAGCTGAATCAATCGGACGTTTTTAAGGTGAGTTATCCGAAGTAACTTCAGTACTTCTTCTATCTTCTTGCTCTTCTGTTCATTTTTCTCAACGTGGCCCTCTTTCAGTGTGTCTTCCACCGTCGGAAAGTCCTCCGAACTGAGACTTTCGTACCGGGCCTGGTAGTAATTGTCGGAAGCTTCAATCCGGTTTTTGTACTGATGCTGTTGCTCTACGATTACCACTTTAGTGTTGGGGGGTAAATGGTTGGTCAGGCGACCGGCAGTAACCGGAAAGCGATTCACCATTATCTTGGCCAGGGTAGTTTTGCCACTTCCGGCCCAACCAGTAATGGCCCAGGCTTCTCCCGGATAAATAGCGAAAGTAATATCCTGTAAGATTACCTTCGATCCAATATTAACTCCTAGCGATTCCGCCTCAATCAGTGGCTTCGGCATACTATTCAAGTTTCAAGTAATTGATGGGTACGCTGTCCGATCATTAATTAAGTTTTAGCGCAAGCCGAAGATACTATATCATTTCAGCTTTCAATATCTAGGATTTTTATTATTTACTTCGTCGTTCCCTCAGTTTCAGTCAGAATGCTTTTGCTGAAGGCCATTGCAGACCAGCTTACCGCAATAGGCTATGGTTTTTGTAAGTTGATTTTGTATCTTAAAATCTTATTTGTTTCTATTAAACAACCTAACGTATGAATACCTCTCGCCGAAAATTTCTGACTAAAATGGGCACGGGCACCGCCGCTGCCTTAGCGGCCCCTACTGTACTCAATGCTCAATCTAGAACAAAGGTAGCTCCTAGCGATCAGGTAAATATCGCGGTGGTGGGAGTACGGAATATTGGCTGGGCCAACCTTCAGTCGCATCTGCGGGTACCCGGAGTCAATTGTGTGGCCCTCTGCGATGTAGATCAGCGGGTGCTAGACGAACGGGTAGGCGATGTTGAAAAAATCACTGGTAAACGTCCCGAAACCTACGGCGATTTCCGTAAGCTCTACGAGCACCCTGATCTGGATGCTGTCATTTTAGGTACACCCGACCACTGGCATGCGGTACAGACCATCCAAGCCTGCGAGGCCGGGCTGGATGTGTACGTGGAAAAACCGTTAGCTAACTCTATTGAAGAGTGCCAGGTGATGGCGGAGGCGGTGAAGAAACACAATCGCATTGTGCAGGTAGGCCAGCAGCAGCGCAGCAGCGACCACTGGCAACCCGCCATGAAACTGATACGAGACGGAAAACTGGGTCGGGTAAACTTTGTGCGGGCCTGGAACCATAGCGGCCCGACCCGCATTGTGCAGCCTAAACCCAACGAAACTGCTCCGCCCGAGGTAGACTATAAAATGTGGCTGGGGCCAGCTCCCGAGCGTCCATTTAACGAAAACCGCTTTCACGGTTCTTTCCGCTGGTACTGGGATTACGCCGGTGGCAAAATGACCGACTGGGGCGTACACCTGATCGATATGGTACTGCTTGGAATGGATGCTACCGCGCCTAATTCAGTGATGGCATCCGGAGGAAAGTTTGCCGATCCCGGTAGCGATATGGAAACCCCCGACACCATGAGTGCCGTCTACGAATTTGACGATTTTATTATGGTGTGGGAGCATAATATGATTAACCGCAACGGGCCCTATGGTAAAGACCACGGTATTGAGTTTGTGGGTGAGCGCGGGCGCATGATCATCGACCGGCGCGGCTGGGAAATAACTCCTGTAACCGAACAGTCCGAAGACGGTAGCGAACGTTACGTAATGGAAAAGATGCCCTATCAGCCCCGCCGAGGCAACCCTCGCGATGCCCACGCAGTAGATTTTGTCAACAGCATCAAAACCCGTGAGCAACCTATATGCCCCATTGAAATTGGTAGCCATGTAGCGGTAGTTGCGCATCTGGGTAATATCTCTTACCGCCTGGGTCGCAAAGTCTACTGGGACTCGGATGCCTACACTTTTAAAGACGATACCGAAGCCCAAAAAATGGTGCAGGCTAACTATCACAACGGCTGGAAGCTATCGGTGTAGACGAACTGTTTCTATAAGCAAGACCCGCTTTAGCGGGTTTTTTATTATGTCCAGTTATGAACATAATTGAGCGATGGCGGACACTATTCTAGTTACTAAGCTGATAAAAGGCTGAATTTAAGGGTGTTCTACGGGCGGCATGTATCTTGAGCCTAATGATGATGCAGCCACCTTATCTTATGCCATAATGATTAAAAACTATCTATCCATCGCTTTACGGAATTTTTGGAAACAAAAGACATACACTTTGCTCAACATTGGTGGTCTGGCCATTGCGCTGGCTACGGCTACTCTGTCGCTACTGTATGTACTGCACGAGTTTAGCTACGACCGCTGGATTCCCAATCAGGAGAATATTTACCGGATATACCGAGAATGGTCACCGGGGCAGGGTAATACCTACACTCCCTATATGCTGTCGGAGACACTACGCGAAGAGTTTCCCGAAATTATAAACTCAGTATATATCATTGAAGGGCAGGATGTGCTGATAAGTACCGAGCAGAAACCTCAGGACGGAATATATGTTGAAAGCCTGGCGCTGGTTGACAGCACCTTTTTGCAGGTGATGCCTCTTCCTCTGAAATACGGTGATGCTGAACAAGCATTACAAAATAACCACTCGTTACTGATTAGTGAGCCTCTGGCGGAGCAACTCTACGGCGATCATAACCCACTAGGCGAGATACTGCGGCTCAATGACGAAACCGACTATCTAATCACCGGGGTGATGGCCGAGTTTGCCGGCAACACCCATTTTGACGTAGATGTAGTTGGGCGAGACACCGCTTACTTTTTTGAATCCTGGACGGGCAATAACCCGGCTACCTACGTAACCCTGCACTCCGAAACCGATATTGATCGGTTAGGTGAGAAAATTACGGCGGCAATCAACCCTCGGCTGGAGAAAGAATTGGCAAAATACGGATCGAGTTGGGAGCAGTACCCCGAGTGGAAGCTACAACCAATCAGTGATGCTCACCTGAACGCTACGGCTCAGATAGGTGGACCATTTTCTATTACCGCCGGAGGCATTCAGCGGGTGTACATTATTGGGATAGTGGGTCTACTGATGCTGATAGTAGCGAGCATCAACTACATGAATTTGGCTACGGCCCAGGCCGCTCGCCGAGCCCGGGAGGTGGGGGTTCGTAAGGTAAACGGAGCCGCTCGCAGTCAGCTGGTCTTTCAGTTTTTAGCTGAAGCCACACTTCAGTGTCTGGTGGCGTTGCCTGTTGCTATACTGCTCGCCGAGCTAGCCCTGCCCGCCTTCGTCCATCTGACCGACCGCGAACTGGCTTTAGGTCTGGAAGAAGTAAGTAGCATTGCCCCTTTGCTATTAGGAATAGTATTGATACTAGGCTTACTGTCGGGCAGCTATCCGGCATTCTTCCTGGCGTCTTATCGCCCTACCGAGGTACTCAAAGGAAAGTGGCTGCGCCGCGATAAAGGGAAAATGCTCCGTCAGGGAATGGTGGTAGTACAGTTTGCCGGAGCAATTGTAGCGGCAGTAGTCATGACCTTTATTTATCGGCAAGTGCAATTCATGCAGGATCAGGAATTGGGTTTTCAATCGGAGCAAGTGATGGTAATCCGAGCTAATACTCAGCAGACCTACGCCAGAATTCAGTCGTTGCGCTCCCAATTATTGCAAAATCCCGAAGTAAAGGCAGTTACGGCCGCTTCTCGTGTGCCGGGTAGGGGGCGTAATGATTATATGTTTAGGGTAGGTGGGGAAGAACAGGATCAATCCATAGAAATATTCTTTGTGGATGATGCCTACGACGATGCCTTAAATCTGGAGTTGCTGGCCGGGCGTTTTCTTAAGCCGTCTGATACCACCCTTTCAACGTTTGTGGTAAACGAATCGCTCATTAAAGAATACGACATTAAAGAACCTATCGGCCATACGCTGAGTTTGAGTGGTGCCGATGAAACCGGGACTATTGTTGGAGTAATAAAGGATTTTCACTACAGCAGTCTGGAGCGGCAAATTGAATCCTCTGTATTCACCGGAGCCATACCTAAACTGCGGCAAGGCTGGGTCAGTTACGTCGCCGTGCGATTATCTACCTCTGACCTGCGGAGCACCGTTGCCGAAGTAGAGAATTTCTGGCAACTGATTGAACCGGCGCATCCTATCCGTTACACCTTCCTAGATGACGATTTCGCTCAACTATACGCCGATCAACAACGGTTGGGACAAACCTTGTTATGGGCTACGTTGCTCACGTTATTCGTTGCCTTATTAGGGTTATTCGGATTAGCGGCTTACATGGCTGAACAGCGTACCAAGGAAGTAGGAGTGCGTAAGGTGTTGGGGGCTTCAGTATCCCAGATTACTGCTTTACTCAGTAAAGACTTCCTCAAAATCGTGCTGATTGCCGGAGTTATTGCCGTACCTATTTCGTTTTGGCTAGCCCGGCAGTGGCTTACCGATTTTGCCTACCAAACACCAATCACTGCGATGCCATTCGTGCTGGCGGTAGTGAGTGCCGTTTTAACCGCAGTCATTACCGTGGGAAGCCGAGCCATTAGAGCTGCCCGGGCTAATCCGGCCGAGAGCCTGCGAAGTGAATAACCTTGACAGAGAGCAGTTAGCAATGTGCAATGAACAATTAGAAAGCAGTACTCATTTAATTGTTCATTGCTAATTACTAATAGCTAACTGCTCTCTGTTCATTGCCCTCCGTTGGCGGATAAAGTACACCAAGTCGGAGATAAAAATAACGGCGGCCCAGCCCAGTGCCGCAGTGTAGATTAGCGAGTTGCCAGACTGCGCTACAGCAATAGCTACGTAGGCCCAAACAAATACCAGTGGGTACACCATATTGCGGGTCGCAAACATAATCAGCAAGGCGAGGGCCGTACCTACGGTGAGCATGATGGCTACCCATACCGGCTCGCTTATTCCGAGTACGTTCCAGTCGGTGTATTTGGCTACGACACTAAAATTCACGATAGTGGCTACCGAAATCCAGCCTAGGTATACGCTAAACGGAAACCGCATCTGGGTCCGTCGTTTATCCGACAAGCTTTGATCATTGGTCCAGATAATAGCAATCTGAATCAGCGTAGCCAAGATCACTAGCATGAATACTGCACTCAGGGCGATATACTCTAGCTGAAAAGCGATCAGCCATAAGTTGTTAGCAATTAGGTTCAATATCAACGGGAAGGCTACGCGATCGTAAACTTTCTGTTCGGGACTGGCTCGGAAGGTCTGGTAAAAGACGTACACCCCCAGGGAGAGATAGATCAAACCCCAGATAGCAAAGGCGTAGCCAGCAGGAGTAATCATGGTGCTATATTTATCGGACACATCACCGATACTTTGTTCAAAAAAGATACTTTGCGACAGATAGTTCATCAGTAGAGTAACTACAAACAGTCCGAGTACAATCCAGCGAATGGTAGGTATAGATGATAATTTATTCATAATCTTCAAATGTTATAGTATTGGAGTGTTCACATTAATGTGAGAATGGCAATAAGTATTCTACTCACACCATACGACGGCCACATGAATACACGAACACTCGAGCATATGAATACCATAAACTCTAACTCCTATGCACAAGAAAAGTTAGAATGCCAAAGGAACATCATTAGCAGCTTGCAGTTAGAAAAATATGCAACAATCCGAGCCAAACACAATTGAAGACGAAGTATTAGATCGTATTATTGCCGGAGAGACGGTGCAATCAGAGCTTCAGGAAGACTACTGGTTGCAGTTAGATTTACCTCTTCCGCTATTAATCGTATTTCATCAACCTCAAGCTCGGCTAGAGTTAAATAGCTTGGTGCGGGGTGAGTCTTCCTACTTAATTATTCCTGATAAGCCTGGCGCCCTAAATGCCGTAAAACCCTATGTTGATGAATTGATCACCAGTCGGGCGAGTGAGTACGGCTCGTTCCTGCTATTAGAAATTCAGTTTGATGCTTCCACCCGCTCCGACATTCGTATTTCGTACTATCACGAGAAAAGCCACGCTACGGTAGATGCCTTATTCGAGGCCTTACTACCGATAAAGGCACTAAATAACGCAGTCACGATCACCAAAAGAGAGGTGCGTCGGTTACGGGCCACTAACACAAAATCGCTGAATAAGAGCGGTAGCATCTGGATTCAATTGATGCTGCCCCGCATGTTTGCCCACCCGGAGCAAAATGAAGCTTATCCGGTACTGTTACGCGACTTTCGGGATCATTTTTCGCGGGCGCTAAGGCAAGCACTTTATACTTTTTTGCGGGTGCAAACCAACTATAAAATTACGCATCCCCGAACGCTGGGTCGTACTACTGTTGATGAAGCCTTTTGGAAAGCCGACCGGCAGTTATACGAGATTGAGCTTTCCTTTCCCTTTTTAATGCTGGTTTCAGCGCTTAATCTGAACTCCGCCTGGCGAGAGTTTCGCGAAGGGAACTACCAGAAGATGCCTGCTTTCTATTACCCGATCCTACCCATTGACCCGGAAGAGCGCAAACATGCCCTCTATGGAGTAGATATTGACGAGGTACACGATCCTACCCTGGCTTTTTTGCTGCGCGACAAACGCAAAGAGCTAGACATTCAATTGGATATGTTGCAGGAGCGAGGTACGGAAGATTTTCTGTATAGTAGCTTAAGGCTCTATAAAACAATAGACGAAAAACTACTGTCATTAGCCAATTTACTACTGAAGGAGGTTCCGGTTCGAAAAGTTAAAGCTGGTAAGATTACCGCCCGACAGTTTGCTAGCCGGGTAGAGGAAGAATTCGATTATTTTCGGAAACAGGATGCTAGTTTTCAAACTAAGATTCACGTAGGTAGCCGCATTCCCGGCTTAATGGTTTCGCGGGGCGAATTGTACATTCCCGGAAATCTGCGGTTGCGCGAAAGTCGGATAGAAGCATTGGTGCAGCACGAAGTAGGAACTCACATACTCACCTATTACAACGGTGCTCAGCAACCCCTACAACTGCTTCGTTTGGGGCTGGCGGATTACGACGAGCTACAGGAGGGTCTGGCTGTGCTAACCGAATACTTGATCGGAGGCCTAGACCCGCTGCGTATGCGGTTGTTAGCGGCCCGGGTGGTAGTCGCCTACGAGCGAATGAAACACACCCCATTTAAAGATGCCTTTGCTTTGCTTACTGAGCAGCACAGTTTCCAGGCGCGCACGGCCTTCAATACGGTAGCCCGTATCTATCAGGCGGGTGGATTCACCAAAGACCTTATTTATTTACGCGGATTTATCCGAATATGGCAACACTTACAGCAGGGCGGCAGCCTAGAACCTCTACTAATGGGCAAGATAGCCGAGAAGCACATTGATATAGTACAAGCCTTACGAGAACGGAGAATTCTGCAACCACCCGCCATCCACCCCCGCTACTGGTTTGATGATACCGTCCAACAGCGGCTCAATGAGTTTCGAAACACTACCAAGGTTGAGGAGATTGTACAAAGAATAGTCGATTAATGTGATGTGTTCGGGTGTTCAAAGTTTTTTTATACATAAACACATAAATACGCGAACACCGCCCGAACATCTGCCTAAGGCGGACGGCCTGAACACTTAGAACAATATTCTCGTTGATGAACTATGTTCCTACATATTTTTTAAACTATCCTAACCATGAAAATTGCTTTTATTGTTAACGACATTGCTACCGAAATTCAATCGTATACTACTGTCAACCTAGCTTTTCAGGCCATGCAGATGGGGCACGAAGCCTATATTGCGGGCGTAGGCGAACTGATGTATCTATCTAACGGCCACATGGGAGCCGATGCCTTTCGGGTTGAAGAAGGTATGAAGTCTACGGAAGAGATGTTGGGTGCTATAAAAGAGTCTTACGAGAAGACGAAAATTGGGCTTACCAAACCGGAATTGGCGCCTGTGAAAGTAACCTCTGAAGATCTGGACGTAATGTTCATTCGTAATGATCCGTCCGTAGACCGCGAGACTCGTCCCTGGGCTCAAACTGCCGGAGTAATTTTCGGTAAAATAGCCGTTCAAAATGGCGTGATTGTGCTCAATGACCCAGATGCCCTGCATAATGCCCTGAACAAAATGTACTTCCAGCATTTTCCGGAGTTGGTACGTCCGCGTACGATCATCACCCGAAATGTGGAAGACGTTCGGCGGTTTTACGATGAGTGCAAACAAAAAGTGGTATTGAAACCATTGCAGGGTTCCGGAGGAAAAGACGTATTTATGGTGAAAGGGAAGGAAGCCACCAACCTTGATCAGATTGTAGAAGCCATCAGCCGCGATGGGTTCGTTATCGTGCAGGAGTTTTTGCCAGCCGCTAAAGACGGCGATACCCGGATGTTCGTAGTAAACGGCCGGCCACTGGAAAGAGACGGAAAGATTGCCTGCTTTCAGCGGGTGAACAAGGGGGGCGATTTCCGCAGCAACATGCACGCGGGAGGACGTCCGCAAAAAGCGAAGGTAACCGACGATATGCTGAAACTGGCCGAAGCCCTACGTCCCAAAATTATTGCCGACGGTTTATTCATGATTGGTCTGGACATCGTCGGCGATAAACTGATGGAGATTAATGTATTCAGTCCGGGTGGAATGATGTCGGCTGGCATACAGCAAGACACTGAGTTTTTTTCCACCGTTATCGAGGCAATTGAGAAGAAAGTGCACTACCGCAAAATCTACGGGGGGCGTTTAGACAATAAAACCCTGGCTATTATGGACTAATGGCAGAGAGTGTTACTACTCGAGAAGCTAAATTGAGCGACCTTTCTGAGCTACAAAGCCTGTTTGTTAAGACAATCCGGAAAATAGCGATTCGGGATTATTCACCGGCGCAAATTGAAGCCTGGGTGGCGGGAGTGCGTAACCAACAGCGGTGGGAAAATGCCATTCAAGATCAATACTTTCTGGTAGCTACCCTGAAAAGCACTATCGTCGGCTTTGGCTCTCTCACCGAAGATGCCTACCTGGACTTCCTTTACGTCCATAAAGATTATCAGCGAAAAGGAGTTGCCAAAACCCTTTACCAAGCTCTGGAAGAAGAAGCAATACGCAATGGTCACCATCAGATAACTACCGATGCCAGTAAAACTGCTCAGGGATTCTTTGCCGCTCGAGGGTTTAGTGTAACGCAAGAAAACCAGAAACTGATAAAAGGAATAGAAATCATCAATTACCGGATGAAGAAGGTCTTGTAACTAACAGCAATTCAACTATCAAAAACATGCCTCATGAAAATTGTTGTGTTTGGAGCTACCGGAATGCCAGTCTGAACCTTTAGTAGAGGCTTATATTGTTGATTCTTTTTATGGATTTTAGTGAGATCAACCAGATAGACTAGGAGTTTGTAATATGATTGAAATACATTCCCTAATTTCCGTTTTTAATAAACCTTTTACCAGTGAAGCATATACTACTCCTAACCCTACTGTCTGTATTATCTTTTGCTTGTCGGAAAGAGCAAGTGAAGGAAGTAAGCAAACCTACCACTGCTAAACTAGCTCAATCAAGTCTAGGAATGGTGGCGGCCGCTCAACCGCTAGCTACTGCTGCTGGAAATAGTATTCTGGAGGCCGGTGGAAATGCCGCTGATGCTGCGGTAGCTACGGCCTTTGTTCTTGCGGTGGTAGAGCCAACCATGAATGGCATTGGTGGTAGAAACCAGATACTGGTACGCCAGGCGGATGGAAGTTTCGTGGGGTATAACGGAATGACCGAGGTGCCTGCCAGTTTCGTTCCGGCGGAAGAGCCACCCAATGAAGGCTATGGTACGGTGGCTACTCCGGGAGTAGTAGCCGCGCTTATGAGACTTCATGCTGAGCACGGTTCTATGCCTTGGGCCGAACTGATAAAACCGGCCATTCAGTATGCCAGCGGAGGATTTGAAGTGTTGGAAGGAGAAGCAGCGCGGCATGCCTATGCACTGGAAGATATAAAACAGAACCCCGGTTTCCGAGGGCAGATGCTCAAAAACGACACAGCGACGTATGGGATGGGAGAAATCTTAAGACAGCCTGACCTAGCCAAGACCTTAGAGCGAATAGCCGAAACCAACGGTAAAGATTTTTATGAAGGAGAAACGGCAAAAAAGATTGCCGAAGATATGGCCGCCAACGGTGGGTTTGTTACAGAAACAGATCTCAAGGAATATAAAGCCCTTGATGCACGATACGTGAAAACTACGTACAGAGGCTATGAAATTCACTCAATTCCGGCTCCGGCGGGCGGTGGCCTGGTGGTGAAAGCCTTAAATATACTGGAGCAATTTGACTTATCCTCCATGACGGACGCCCAGTGGGCAGCAGTAGTCAATCAAGCCTTGGCATTTGCTATTGAAAGTATGGAATACAATTATAAAGAAGAGGATCTTAGCTTGGTTCAGAGTAAAGAATGGGCCCAAGAAAGAGCCCGTGAAGTAGTCGTTCCTGAAAGTATCCCGCTACCAAATGCTGCGTATAACAGCTCAAGTAATCAACTACTGGCAGCCAATACCGACTGGACCGGTGATACGTGGGGAACAGATAATCATCATACCACCCATTTTGTAACCGCCGACTGTTCGGGAATGGTGGTTTCTATTACTCAGACCATCGGGCCTCTTTTTGGCTCCAAGGTAATTACGCCCGGTCTGGGGTTTGTGTATGCTTCTACGATGGGAGCCTATTTATCTGGAGCCGATCAAGCTCCCGGCTCCCGTCCCAGAACCACTATTGCTCCTACGGTTGTGACTAAAGACGGCGAAACTGTCATGGTTTTAGGTGCCGCGGGAGGACTACGCATCCTCTCGGGAATTGTACAAACCATATCAAGGTTTATCGACCAAAATATGGACATTGAAGCAGCGGTAGCTGCACCCAGAGTTCATCCTGAAGCGGGCTTTAATGATGGAAAGCGGGAAGTATTTCCGTTGAAGTTTAGCGCTGAGTTTACTGAGACCGACGGATGGAGTGCCGCTGATTCTATCTACTGGCAAGAGCAAGGTTTTGAGCCGGAAGCTATCACCCGGTTTGGAGCATTTGCCCGGGTGCATGCTATCGCCAGAGATACAGAAACCGGGTTTTGGACGGGTATGGCAGATTTAGACTGGGAGGGTACCGCCGAAGGACCGGAAGCCTCTATGTGTGAGCGGTAGTTACTTCATAAAGTAGGCTTTGCCCCCTTATTACAGGATAAAATAAGTGCTTGGATGAATCTTTTATCGAGTGAGTTTTTATTCAATCAGTCATTCATCACTATCCTAAGGATGCATCCACTTCAACCATCACTTTCAGTGTTAGTAGATAAAGCACTTATTGATAGTAACTATTGGAAAAAGGGTAGTATAATAAGAAAAAGTTGCGAGAGTATTTGTTAGACAGTAGGTGGCATAAGTGCACCACTCGGTGTATCTTTCGCGTTATACGGATAGAGAAATCCGGTTGAACTACCGAACAGAATTAATGAACGTCCGCTGATGTACTTAATATTTGACACCGAAACCACTGGCCTGCCCCGCGACTATAACGCGCCCATCTCTGACCTGGACAACTGGCCCCGCTTAGTACAGCTTTCCTGGCAGCTACACGATGCCGACGGAAGCCTGCGCTCGGCTCACGATTACATTGTGAAGCCTGAGGGGTTCACTATTCCCTTCAACTCCGAGAAAGTACACGGCATTTCTACCGACCGGGCTCTAGCCGAAGGATACCCTTTAAGCGAGGTGCTTAGCAAATTCAACGAAGACCTTCAGCATACTCGCCAGGTAATTGGCCACAATGTAGACTTTGATATCAATGTATCCGGAGCAGAATTTCTGCGGGCACAGATTGATACTTCGTTACTGAATATTGAAAAAGTAGATACGAAGGATGCCTCTACTGATTACTGCAAAATTCCGGGCGGGCGGGGCGGTAAGTACAAGTGGCCCACCTTATCGGAACTGCATGAGAAATTGTTTGGTACGCCCTTCGATGGGGCGCATAATTCGGCCTTCGACGTAGACGCCACCGCGCGCTGCTTCTTCGGCTTGATGAAAGAGCAGGTCATCTCGCCCTTTGACAGTACCCCACTTACGGAAATTACCTACGAACGTCCCGATTTGGAAGAAGCGGTGCGGGATATGCCGCAGAATGCCCCGCAGAAAAAGAAGACAGCCGGACCACCTCAGCGGAAGAAGGTAGATGTTGACAAAATTGACACCGCTCCTTTCAGTCACCTGCACGTGCATTCCCAGTACTCCATTCTGCAAAGCACCGCCAGCATCAAACAACTGGTGAGTGCGGCTAAGCAGCGTAACATGCCCGCCATTGCCATCACCGACCTAGGCAATTTATTTGGGGCGTTTAAGGCGGTGGCTGAAGGAAAAAGGCAGGGCGTGAAGGTAATTATCGGCTGCGATGTTTATATGGTTGCCGACCGCCATCAGAAGAAATTCACCAAGGACTTTAAAGATCAGCGCTCGGTACAATTGCTGCTGGCCAAGAACCAGGAAGGCTACCAGAATCTAGCCAAGCTTTGTTCACTAGGTTACATTGAAGGTTACTACGGTGGTTTTCCTCGGGTGGATAAGGACTTAATACAGCAGTACGCCAAAGGAATAATTGCCACTACCGGAGGAATCTCTGGTGAAATTCCCGATCTGATTCTGAATACGGGCGAGCACCAGGCCGAAGAAGCCTTCCGCTGGTGGCTGGAAGTGTTTGGGAATGATTTTTACGTAGAATTACAGCGGCACGGACTGGAAGAAGAAGACCGGGTGAACGAAGTGCTGCTGCGTATGGCCGATAAGTACGGCGTAAAGGTCATCGCCACCAATAACGTTTACTATACCAATAAGCAGGAAGCTAGTGCGCACGATACGCTGCTTTGCGTGAAAAATAACGAGGTGCTATCTACCCCCATCGGACGCGGTCGTAACTTTCGCTTCGGGATGCCCAATGAGGAATTCTATTTGAAGACCGAAGAAGAGATGAAGCTGCTCTTCGCCGATCGGCCCGACGCTATCACCAATACCTTTGAGATTGCCGAGAAAGCCGAAGAACTAACTCTGCAACGGGATATTCTACTGCCGAAGTTTACTATTCCCGACGGCTTTACCGATCAGAACGATTATCTACGACATCTGTCCTACGAAGGAGCCAAAGAACGCTACGGTGAAATTACCCCGGAGATTCAGGAGCGTATAGACCATGAGCTGAAGATCGTTAAAGACATGGGTTTTCCCGGCTACTTTCTGATTGTGCAGGACTTCATCAACGCGGCCCGAAAAATGGGCGTGGAGGTTGGTCCCGGACGGGGTTCCGCAGCGGGTTCAGTAGTGGCGTATTGCACCGGAATTACCAATATTGATCCCATCAAATACGATTTGCTGTTCGAGCGATTCCTGAATCCGGAGCGGATCAGCATGCCCGATATTGATATTGACTTTGACGACGACGGACGGCAGGAAGTGATCAACTACGTCATCGAGAAGTACGGACGAAACCAGGTAGCGCAGATCGTCACCTTCGGTACCATGGCCCCCCGCATGTCTATTCGCGATGTGTCCCGGGTAAGCGAACTGCCCCTGGCTGATGCCAACCGACTAGCCAAATTAGTACCGGAAAAGCCGGGAACCACCTTTGAACAAGCCTTAGCCGAAGTTCCCGAATTACAGCAGATCAAGCGAGGCTCCGACAAACAAGCCGAAGTGATTAACCTAGCGCATACGCTGGTAGGATCAGTGAGGAACACCGGTATCCACGCCGCCGGAGTGATTATCGCCCCGGATGATCTGCTGGAGTATATTCCGGTGAAAACGGATAAGGATTCTGACCTGTTCGTTACCCAGTTCGACGGTTCGGTGGTAGAATCAGCTGGGATGCTGAAGATGGACTTTTTGGGATTGAAGACCCTGACCATCATCAAAACTGCCCTGCGGAAAATCAAGAAAAACCACGGCATCGATATTGACATTGACGCCATTCCGCTGGATGACGAGAAAACCTTTCAACTCTACCAGCGGGGTGAAACCATCGGCACCTTCCAGTTTGAGTCGGACGGCATGCGGCAGTGGTTGCGTAAGCTGAAACCTACCGATATTGAAGACCTGATTGCCATGAACGCCCTCTACCGTCCGGGCCCCATGCAGTTCATCCCTAACTTTATTGACCGTAAGCACGGAAAAGAAGCGGTGGAGTACCCGCACCCGCTGCTGGAGCCGATTCTGAAAAACACCTACGGAATCATGGTCTACCAGGAGCAGATTATGCAAACGGCCCAGATTTTAGGTGGTTACTCCCTCGGTGGTGCGGATTTGCTACGCCGGGCCATGGGTAAGAAGAAGATTGAGGAGATGAACAAGCAGCGCGTCATCTTTGTAAAGGGCGCCGAAGAAAAGCACGGCATTGACAAGAAGAAGGCCGAAGAAGTCTTCTCCATCATGGAGAAGTTTGCCCAGTACGGATTTAACCGTTCGCACTCAGCCGCCTACTCAGTAGTAGCCTACCAAACCGGCTACCTCAAAGCCAATTATCCGGCCGAATATATGGCCGCAGTGCTGACCCACAACATGAACAACTCCGACAAGGTGACGCTCTTCATGGACGAGTGCAAGCAGATGAAGATCAAGGTGCTGGGGCCGGATGTAAACGAGAGTGATTATGACTTTGGCGTGAACCAAGAGGGGCAAATACGCTTCGGACTGGGGGCGATTAAGGGAGCCGGTGAAAGTGCAGTGGTTTCTATTATTGAGGAGCGCGACGAACAGGGTACCTACTCCGATATTTTTGAATTCACTAAACGGACCAATCTGCGGGCGGTTAATAAAAAAACGCTGGAGTGTATGGCGATGGCCGGTGCCTTCGATTGCTTTCCCGATCTGCACCGTCGGCAGTATTTGTACGCCCCGCCCGGCGATGCTCCGTTAATTGAGAAAGCCGCTAAATACGCTCAGACGTTGCAGCAGGAGGAAGAAGCGGCTCAGGTTTCACTATTCGGCGGAGCCGGCGGATTAGAGGTACCCAAACCCCGCGTGGTAGACTGCGAACCCTACAGCGATCTGGAAAAGCTCAAGATTGAAAAGGAAGTGACCGGGTTCTATATCTCGGGTCATCCGCTCGATCAGTTCAAGCTGGAAATTGAAAGCTTCTGTACCTGCACCGTAGACCGGATCACGCAGTACCAGAATAAGGAGGTAGCCGTAGCGGGAATCATTACTAAGAGTATTGAGCGGCAGACCAATAGCGGTAAGCCCTTTGCCCTGGTGACTATTGAGGATTACCAGACCTCACTAGACATGGCATTCTTCGGCGAAGACTTTCTGAGTAATCGCCACCGGCTATCGTTGGGAGAATTTGTGTACGTGAAAGGGCGGGTAGAGGAGCGTTACAACCGACCGGGGGTGTGGGAGCTGCGGCCGCAAACGGTACAGTTGCTTACCGAGATTCGGGAGAAGATGACCGGAGGCATTCAACTCACTATTCCGGTAGAGCACCTCAGCCAGACGCTGATTGAGCGACTGGAGGCTCTATCGGCCGAGTACCAGGGCAACTGCCCGGTAAAAGTCTGCGTGCACGACGAGCAGGAAAATATGACCATTGATATGCTATCCCGCAAGTACCGCTGGCAACCCGATGGGCAACTCTTCGGTGCCCTGGAAGAACTGGACGGGGTTTCCTATCAGCTTACGGGGGTGCGGTAAGAATAAAAATCAAAACTATTGCCGGATGAGGCCCGGCCTGGAAGGCTCTGCCGAATTCCGGTGGCCGGCACCCGGCATCTCCTTCATATGGAGCGGGAGACCCCGGAACTCGCAGAGCCTCGTCCGGGGATAGCATTTTTTATGTTGGGTTGACTTAAAGAAACTATATAATACGCGAGCTTACTGTTCTACGTAGGCTGTTATCGACGCAAAACTTCCATCGTAGATGAGTTGCTTGGTTTGGTAAATGCTGCGTTTCAAGTACGGATTTTTGATAGGCTGATCGGTTAGCAGATCTACCTTACGCCCAAATAATTCTTCTAAAGCATCCCATAAGCTCATCAGCGTTTCACCTTTCTCAATCGGTGGCATAGGGGCTAATTCTACCAAAAAGTCAAGATCGCTACGATTTTCATCAAACCGTTCGGTGAGCACCGATCCAAAGACATATAACTTATCTACCCGATGCTGTCGGCAAACTCTCTGTAACGCTATAGTATGTTTTTGTATAATAGTTGGGTGTTGCATCAAGAGAACGGAGATAAAATTTAGTAAATAATCATTTATCGGGATATTCTTTAAAATTATAGACGGTTTCTTCCATATTTTGAAACCAGCCTAATACTTCTAAATCGTGGACAATATCTTCCTCCTCTTCTTTGGATAGCTTCTCAACGTTCGGAAAATAAGCGAATTTGAACTGTGTAATTCCTGCATTACATCCTATCATAAGTATTTTCTTTGTTTTATACCCTTCCCAATGTGAATATCCTAATACAGCAATATTCATCAAGTCCATAGCCTGTTGCAAGCTGATTCCATTGCCGTGCATAAAAAAGGAAATAACTATATCATTCATTAAACCATACCTTCTTACCATATATTTGTCAGTAATATTCTGGTATTTATCAATAAAATCATAAAAATGTCTTCCAACTATCCTTCTTTCAAATCTACTTAGGCTTAGCAATTCGGTAGCTATCTCAATTCTGAGATCATCGCTATAATGTAATACTTCCCTCTCGATAAATTCATCAATAAAGTAGCTAACTCGATCTTCCTCTTTTTTCCTTTGGACTTCTTTCTTTTCATTATACTGATCCCACTTTCCATCATATTCAAAAACAGCTCCATTGTATTCCGTAGAGTTGAACGGATAACCAAATTCTCTATCATTGAATAAATAAGCTGCTAACAGGTCAAGTTCAGTGCCGGAAAAGAGAATATAGGGCGATTGGTTAGGAGTTAGTTTGGTGGCATATTTAGCAAACTCTTTGTTTGTTTCTGTTGTCCAATCTTCTTCTCTCCCCGTTGCCATTATAATTTGCTTTTGGCTAAAAACGCTCTCTCGTTCTGTCAAGTACTGTATGAAGTCAGGAATAGTATTGAGTTCCTCGACAGTTTTGAGAAAGGCGAACCAATTATAGATATGTATGAATTTACCCTTGCGAGATAATGTCCCCCCCGGATAGAATATTGGTACGGTACTTAAGTTTATTACTAACCGTTGTATGATTGGATATTTTTCTGGATCAAATTTAAACTCACCCTTGGATGGATGATCAAAATATATGGTTTTATTAGAATTGAATAATTTCCTCTCTGCACCATCTATTTGTTTTATTGCTTTTCTAGAGTTGATCGGAAATATCGCTCATAATTGCCCTTGAACTTGTAGTTCTTAACAGAAACGATAATTGCCGTATCCTTAAAAAGTATAAGTAGATCGCATATTTCTTTGTTATCTCCCCCCTTATCTTGCGGACTCGGATAACACCAATATTTTAGATACGTCTTCTCTGCGACCATACGAACTGCATCTTCACCAAACTTACCTTTCAAATGCTCTTTCATTTTACAGTTTTATACAACCTTAAAATGCAATATAGCAGATCAAACTGACAATAAAAGAAATTGTATATGTCACTAGACATCTCTCGTTAGGGTCAAGCTATTCAAGATTATTCTTTTTTGGATCAGGTAGGCAGATTAATATACCTTTAGGGAACAGTAATGTAGTACGTCCTCAAAATAACTTCTCCACTCATTACACCAGTGTATTACTAAGAATGAAGGCCAAGTTTAGGCAAAACAGTGCTGCGATACGCAGGTGGTGTACCTTTTCTAATCATAGCAGTGCTGCGATGCATGGTCGGGGTAAGTTTTTCGGGTGGAGAAAATTACTCCGCCTAGTAGTTCCCTTGAAACAAGGGGCAGAACCAGGGCTTTTGCTAGTTATCCAACAAACAGTACTTCCGTAATACGCTCAGGGTTCTTACCCGGAAATTTCCTGATACTCCCACTTATTTTGCTGTCCTGAATTTTATTCGTCATTGCGAACGATAGTGAAGTGGACGTCCCGGTGGGGCACCACACGCGGCAATCTCCCACCCCAAAAGTGGGAGACCGCTTCGCAGAGCCTCGCGGTGACGGTAGTATATGTTAAAAACTCTTATTATGGATTTACGGAAACAGAACGATTTGGTAGAGGCGGTTTCGTTGGCAATTAATAATACAGAAAGCCACCCGGAGCGCCAGCAGCAGTTAGAAACATTCGGGTTTGGTGCCCCTCAGTTCACCAGCGGAAAGAACCTGTTGAAAGAATTTACTCAGAAGCAAGCGACTCAGGCGCAACTTCAGAATGAGCAGTGGGCGTTGTCGCAGCAGATCAACGCTAGCCTGGAGGCTATGCAGATGCAGTTTAAAGAGCATGTCCGCATTGTACAGGTAGCCCTCCGGCAGGATGCGGCGCTACTACACTCCCTCAGAATTGAGCGAGTAGCCTCGCGCCGCTGGGATTGTGTGCGGCAGGCGGTATACTTCTACGGGCAACTTCAGCAGCAAAACGTAAACCTGGAGACCTACGGCATCACCGCTAAGGAAGTACAGCAGGCGCTCAAAGCTGCTCAGGAATTACTACAACGTAAGGAAGCCCGGGCTGATAAGAAGAGTCTGGCGGAAAATAGCACCGAAGAGAAGCGAAAAGCCCAGGCTGCTTTGTACCAGTGGGTAGTAGATTTTCGGACCATCGCCCGAATGGCCTTCCGCAACCAACCTCAAACGCTGGAAGCTTTCGGTATCCGGGTACGGGCTAAGGTATAGCTTTTGTGGTGCATTATCGGCACGCCGGGCGTTGTGGGAACATTAGGAGGGGAATTTCAAATTCCCCAGTAGCTCATGCGGGATTGCAAATCCCGCATAGCGGTGAGTTTAGCTGCTCTTCTTGCTACTTCTGTTCTTCTACCGTAAAGTCCATCGGGATGCCGAGTTCTTCGTAGAGCTTGCGGCGGGCGGCCATATCGATGTTTTTCTCTTCGCGAGCAGCATCGGCTACGGTCAGAGCCTGCTCGCGGGGCACAACAATCACTCCGTCGCCATCGGCTACAATTACATCACCGGGGCGGATATAGGCTCCGCCCACCACTACCGGCTCGTTGTAGGATTCCAGTTCGTTGCGTCCGGGACGGATACCGCGGCCGCGCTTGAGGTAATCCATATATACTGGAATCTCCTGCTTGATAATCTCATCGGTATCGCGTACTCCCCCGGCGGCGATGATGCCTACGGCTCCCTGCCGCTTCCAGAGCATACTGTTGTTAGAACCCACCGAGCCGGTATCCCCATCGTCGGCGTTGTCAATCACAATAACGTGGCCCGGCCGTAAATCTTCAATAAAGGGTTCGCCCGACAGGTTAGTGTACCACTGGTCACGCCAGTTCTTGTATTCTTCCCGCGGCACCTGTCCTAAGTTCTCCTGCCGTTGGGTAGGCACGTAGCGTACGGTGAAGGCAATACCCACCAGTTGGTGCTTAAACTCATCAATGTCCTTCCAGAGCGGGGCTATTTTGGGGTCCATCAGTCCCACATCCATCAGCCCCACCATATCCATCCCGTCGGATACATCGGCTACTCGCAGGCCTTCGTACAGTTTCAGTAGTTGCTCATCGGTAACCTCATTTTGCGACTGAGTTTGAGCTAGTAAATTAAGCGGTAATAATAGTAGAATCAGGTATTTCATGTTGCGTTAGTAGTAAAATTTTTAAAGAGTCTATTAAAGAGGGTTTTATCTAATAAAAACCCACTCTTTTTCCGAAGATAAGGAATCGCTGAACTCATAGCCACCATCGGTAAAAGTTTTTAGCTGTTCCGGTTGATCAATGGCGTTACGGATGATGAAGTTAGCCATTTTACCGCGGGCCCGCTTGGCGTAAATGGCTACTACTTTGTACTTGCCGTCTTTGTGCTCCTTAAACACCGGAGTCACCACCTCACCCGCTAGCTGACTGGTGTCAATGGACTTGAAGTATTCGTTAGAAGCTAAATTCACCAGCACCTGGGTATCCTGAGTTTGTAGGGCTTCATTGAGTTGCTCCGTAATGCGATCGCCCCAGAATTTATACAGGTTATCACCTCGCGAATTGGTCAGCGGAGTTTTCATCTCCAGTCGGTAGGGCTGCATCAAATCCAGCGGACGAAGCAGGCCGTACAGTCCTGAAATAATCCGCAGGTGATCCTGGGCAAAGGCAAACTCTGACTCGGAATATTCATCTACCGCAATATCGGTGTACACGTCGCCCTTAAACGCCAACAGTGCTTGCCGGGCATTGTCCTCGGTAAAGGGCACCGAGAAATGCTGGTAACGCTCGTGATTGAGCGTAGCAATCTTTTCACTAACGTTCATCAGTTGCTCAATATCGGTAACTGACTTTTTGCGCAGCTCTTTTACGAGCTTCTGAGATTCGTTCAACAAAGCCGGAGTACTGCTAGGCAGATCGGCCACGTTGACTGAGTTATCGGAAAAATCTTGCGTTTTGGAAGGAGATAAGATCGTGAGCATACAGTTTTTAATTGAAAATGGATAGCGGTCGCCGCGCGATTGACAATTGAAAGCATAAGGTTGCAGATAACTGGTAGCGTTCTTTGGTGCAAAACTTCAGATCAATCGTCAAACGCGAGCCGACTAAAGTGAAATCTGCAAACGCAAATAACACTTTAAAGTAACGAAGATAATAATCAAACTGGAATTTGAGGCGAGGTGTTATATTGCTGGAGCGTGTCGCTCCTGTAAGCGTCGGCTAATCCGCTGAAAACGAAGGGTTAATAAAACAGCGGCAATAGTTAGACTAAGCAGTAATCCGATCCAAATGCCCTGCGGACCCCAGCCTAAGCCGAAGGCAAAACCGTATCCGCTGGGTAGGCCAATCACCCAGTAAGCAATTAACGTAATAATGGTGGGAACTTTCACATCGGCCATACCCCGCAGTGTCCCCAGGGCTACCGCCTGGCAACCATCCGATAGCTGGAAAAAAGCAGCGATAATCAACAGCGATCCGGCTAGTTCAATCACCGGGAGTTCGTCAATATAGAGCGAAGGTAGCCAGTGGTTAAGCGTAATAAATGCCAGTGCCGAAATACTCATCAGCACCAAACTCATGAGTATAGCACTAAAGCCTACCCGTCGCAGGTTAGGAAAGTCCTTCAATCCCAGCTGATTTCCCACCCGCACGGTAGCAGCTGCGGCCAGACCGGTAGCCACCATATAGCTCACCGCCGACAGGTTAAGCGCAATCTGATGAGCCGCTAATGCGGTAGCACCCAGCCAGCCCATCATGATGGAAGCGAAGCTGAAGGCGCCTACTTCAAATATGTACTGCAACCCGGTAGGTATTCCGATCTTCAGCATTCGGATAATTAGTGCCGGGCGCAATTGTGAGGCTAATTTTGCCGTAGCCGGAAACCACTGAGCCCGGAAAACATAAGCAGCCATGACCACCGCCATAATAATGCGAGACACCAACGTGGCTACTCCGGCTCCGTTCAGCCCCAGTTCGGGAAAGCCCAAGTGACCGTAAATTAGTAGGTAGTTTAAACCAATGTTGATCCCGTTGGCGCTGAGGGTAATCAGCATGGCGGTGCGGGTAAAGGAAAGCCCCTCAGCAAACTGCCGGAAGGTCTGAAATATCATAAACGGAATGAGGGAGAACGCCAGCAGGTTGAGATAGGGGGGCGTAAGCTCTACCACCTTTTCCGGCTGGTTCATCAGCGGTAACAGGTAACCGCTACCAATGACTAATCCGCAGAAAATAAAACCGGCGATTACGTTAATCACCGCTCCGTGCTGAAATATTCGAGCACTCTGCCGAGTATTTTTCTCACCGTCAGCAGCAGCTACCAGCGGAGTGATGGCAATGGATAAGCCAATACCAAACATGAGTACCAGAGAGAACAGACTGTTAGCCAGCGAAACTGCCGCCAGCGGTTGCGTGCCTAATTCGCCTACCATAATACTGTCGGCTACTCCTACCAGAATATGGCCTAACTGGCTGAGCATAACCGGATAGGCAATCAGAAAAGTTTTTTTTACGTGGGTTCGGTAAGGCTGGGTTGACACGGATGCAAGTTAATAGTCCACGGTTGATAGTCCGCAGTCCACAGACGTTAAAATTCAGAGATAGTCTGTGGTCCGTCGTCAGTAGACTGAAAGCTAAATATCAAACATCCGAGCTACTTTAAATAAGCCTGACATACTAATGGCGTCAGTAATGCGCCCATCCATTACGTACTGAATAGCTTCTTGTAATGGTATTCGCCTGATTTTTAAGTCTTCGGTGTCGTCAAATTCGGTTTCGCCGGGGGTTAAATCCTGAGCCAGAAAAATAAACCCTTCCTCGTCAGTCACTGAGTTAGAGGTATGGATACGCATGATGTTCTCCCAACGCCGGGCCGAAAGCCCAGTTTCTTCCTTCAGTTCGCGCTTGGCAGACTCTAGTGGGCTGTCGGTTTTGCTTCCCCCCCCCATGGGAATCTCCCAGGAGTATTCGTCCAGCGTGTACCGGTATTGCCCTACTAGCCAGGTGTGCATTTCTTCATCGATCGGAACAATGCCGATAGCCAGATTTTTAAAGCTTACTTTTCCGTAGATGCCTTTGCCACCACGAGGGTTAATGACCTGATCTTCGTGGACCTCAATCCAGGGATTATCGTATACCTGCTTCCGTTTCAACGTTTGCCAGGGATTTTCGCTAATAGTTAACTTCTCCATATTTTTCGTGAGTAGACTACTGAAATTTACTTAATTAGTAGCAAAAGACGGGGGAGATGTAATAAATGAAGGAGAATACCTGGTATTCTCCGAGAAAAATTTGCGTAGCACATCGAAAAAATAGTACATTGAGGCCTGCTGACCTACTAGACTAACCAAACACCCTCCTTCGCTTTTCTGCTAGTCCTCTAGTTTCTTGAAAAAATCCCACATCACAATACCAATACTCACCGAAACATTCAGTGAGTGTTTGGTGCCGAACTGGGGGATCTCCAGGCAGGTATCGGCCTCGGCTACTACCTCATCCTCTACTCCAAAAACTTCATTCCCAAAGATGATACAGTACTTGCCATCGTGGTAAGGCATAAAATCCTGTAAGGGCACACTTTCATCAACCTGCTCTACACAAATAATTTTGTACCCTGCTTCCTTCAGTTCTTCTACCGCTTCAATAGTTTTCTCGCGGTACGTCCAGGCTACTGATTCGGTGGCTCCTAGAGCGGTTTTATTAATATCGCGGTGGGGCGGCTGAGCAGTAATCCCGCAGAGGTAGATTTTTTCAATGAGAAAAGCATCGGCGGTGCGGAAGGCCGACCCAACGTTGTGCATGCTACGAACATTGTCCAACACTACAATGATTGGACGTTTCTTTTCAGCCTTGTATTCATCTACGCTCAATCGGTTTAACTCCTCATTCTTTAATTTTCTCATAGGTTGCTTTGGTTGACACTACTGTAAAGGAGAACGAAATTTTGTAACTTAACAAGACAACTTGACTTAGAATTGTTTAGTCGCGAATTTCTTTTGCCTAACCTTTCCTGAAAGATTACATTTGTAGAATCTGTCAAGTGCTAAAGCAACAGAACTATGCCTGCCTCCAAGAATAAATCTTCGAAGAAAGATACTCCCCTAATGCGCCAGTATAACCGGGTGAAAACTCAGTATCCGGGGGCAATTTTACTATTTCGGGTGGGCGATTTTTACGAAACTTTCGGCGAAGATGCTATTACCGCTAGTAAGGTACTGGATATTGTGTTGACCAAGCGGGCTAACGGTTCGGCCTCGGATGTGGAACTGGCAGGCTTTCCCCACCACGCATTGGACAATTACCTCACCAAGCTGGTAAGAGCGGGTTACCGGGTAGCTATTTGTGACCAACTGGAAGACCCGCGCTTTGCTCGCGGCGTGGTGAAGCGGGGTGTAACTGAGCTGGTCACTCCCGGCTTGTCGTTCAACGATCAGGTGCTGAATCAGAAGCAAAATAATTATCTAGCTTCCGTACATTTTGGGAAGCAGCAAATAGGGTTAGCTCTGCTGGATGTGTCGACTGGGGAGTTTTTGACCGCGGTTGGTTCACAGGAGTACGCTGAAAAACTTATTCAAAGCTTTGCGCCTTCTGAGATTTTGTATTGCAAAAACTGCCGATCTCAGTTTCAGCAGATGTTCGGTGACGAGCATCCGACCTACCGCCTGGACGAGTGGCTGTACCACCACGATCATGCCTACGAAAAACTAACTGCTCATTTTAAAACACCTAGTCTGAAAGGTTTCGGGATAGAGGCATTAACCGAAGGTATTATCGCTGCCGGTGCCATCCTCCATTACCTGGAAGCCACCGAGCACCACAAAGTGCAGCATATTACAACGATTGCCCGGCTGGAAGCCAACCGTTACGTGTGGCTGGATAAATTTACTATTCGCAATCTGGAGCTGCTGCACGCTCAGCAAGAGGGTGGTGTGCCGTTAATTGACGTACTCGACTGCACCAGTACCGCTATGGGGGCTCGCCTGCTGCGCAAGTGGATGGTGCTGCCCCTGAAATCAGCCAAAACGATTGAGGAGCGGCTGGATACGGTAGAGGCATTGCTGGCTCAACCGGAATTACACCAGGCGGTAGAGGGTCACTTGAAGGCCATGAGTGATTTGGAGCGGCTAATTTCCAAAGTGGCGGCAGGGCGCATCAACCCTCGGGAGATGATTCAGCTAAAGAATTCTCTGCAGCAGGCTGTTCCCATCCGCGAGTTGCTGTCAATCGCCGAACAAACTTCGCTGCAAAAAATTGCTCAGCATCTGCACCCCTGTCAGGAGCTACTGGATAAGATAGAACAGCAACTGAAAGAGGAGCCGCCGATTGTGGCTAACCAGGGGAATTTGATTAAAGATGGGGTGGACGAGCAATTGGATGAACTACGGGGGATTGCTTACTCGGGCAAGGATTATTTGGCCCAGATACGGGAGCGGGAAGTAGAAAATACCGGAATTTCGTCATTAAAGCTGGCATATAATAAAGTGTTCGGCTACTACCTGGAAGTGTCTAACGCGCATAAGAATAAAGTGCCCGAAGGCTGGATTCGTAAACAAACGCTGGTAAACGCCGAGCGCTACATTACCGAAGAGCTAAAAACCTATGAAGAGAAAATTCTAAATGCCGAAGAGCAACTGGTGCAGATTGAGCAGCGCTTGTTTCAGCAACTCGTATTGTTCGCCACTCGCTACATTAAAGAAGTTCAGCAGAACGCTCGTACACTGGCCCGCTTAGATAGTCTTTCATCTTTCGCCAAAGCTGCGCAGCAGTATCGCTACGTAAAACCTCATCTTCTTGATTCAGATAAGATTGAGATTAAGCAGGGGCGTCACCCGGTGATTGAGCGGCAACTACCGCCGGGAGAACCCTACGTGCCTAATGATATTCGGCTGGATAGTGAAGAGCAGCAGATTATGATTATTACCGGCCCCAATATGGCCGGAAAATCAGCGCTGCTCCGACAAACGGCACTGATCGTACTAATGGCCCAAATGGGTTCGTTTGTACCCGCTGAAGCGGCTGAGATTGGGCTGATTGATAAGGTGTTTACTCGCGTAGGAGCCTCTGATAATCTGGCCAAGGGAGAGTCTACCTTTATGGTAGAGATGAACGAAACGGCCAGCATTATGAATAATCTGAGCCACCGCAGTTTGGTGCTCATGGATGAAATCGGTCGCGGCACCAGCACCTACGATGGTATCTCCATCGCCTGGTCGCTGGTAGAGTACCTGCACAATCATCCGAAGTGCCGCGCCAAGACGCTGTTTGCCACCCACTACCACGAATTAAACCAATTGGCTAATGACTTACCCCGGGTGAAGAATTATAATGTGGCGGTGAAAGAAGTAGGCAACAATATTCTGTTTATTCGCCAGCTGCGGGAAGGTGGAAGCCAGCATAGCTTCGGTATTCATGTAGCGCAGATGGCGGGAATGCCCACCCAGGTAGTGCAGCGAGCTAACGAGATCATGCACCATCTGGAGCGGGATAAAATCAGCCACTCCAATCACGAGGCCTTGAGTAGTGTGCCGAAAAGCCAGACACAGCTTCAATTATTCGAGTTGGATCCCCGCTGGGCGCAAGTGCAAGAGATTCTCCAGCATACCGATATCAATACGCTGTCTCCCATTGAGGCGTTGCTGAAGCTGAACGAAATTCAGATGTTACTGCAGGCTCAAACCTGTGAGTAAGGTGTTGGCTCCAGAAAGACCCGGTGTATATTTGATACTGAGTCAGCGTACTTTGGTAAGCCCGATACTCGCTTCCATTCCGGATGATCAATAAATTTCTTCCAGTTGGCGTCCCGCTCTTCCATATCGCGGAAGGTTAGCATGTAGGTAAGCTGCGGCAAGTGTTGCCCAATCAATGTCTCCCCAAAAAAGACCGGATCAAGGCCCGTTTCGTAGAAGATAGGTAGTTCATCGTCGTTGAACATGGCGATTTTACGACGTACCGCATCATCGTTGAAACCCTCGTAGGTTCGTAACTCAAAAATTCTCTCCTGGGCTTCCGGTACTTTCATTTGCGGAATGGCCGCAAATGCCCGCATCAGTGAATTTTGGTAACGAACAAATTGGGGGTTGGTAGGAGAATCGCTTTCGGCGAAGGATGCGCTGTTTTCCTGAAAGACTCCCTGCTCGAGCATGGCAGGGGTACTTTGTGCAAATTCTTCCAGGCTGCTGAAGGGAAGCAGTAAATGCAGGCGGGGCGGGTCGGATAACCCCATTTCGGTAAATACTCCTACGTTCTTCACACCAATTGCGTTCATCGCGGGTATAAAGGCTTCTTGCAAGTATTCGTCAAATGCTCCCATCTTGCCCCTCGACTTCAGTTGGTAGGTACGCCATTCGTAGTACTGCTGATCGGCAATGGTAGGTCTGGAAAAAACACCAACGCTAGCGGCGGCTAAAGTAGATTGCTGAATGAAATTTCTTCGGTTCATAAGAGGTTGTGTCTAGGAGTGGGTGGTTATTTCGTTAGAGATATATTGTTCTAGTTTGTCAAACTGCCGGGTCAACTGTTGTATCATACGATCTGAGGAAGTAACAGAAGACTTCTCACTTACGAAACTCTTCGCCTGCTCAAGTAGAATCTCCAGCGTATTTAACTGTAGTAAGCGAATGTACGACATTATTTTGTGACAGTTAAACCGCAGGGTTTCTTCATCGTTCCGCTGGATAGAAGTTATAATCTTAGGAAAGCATTCCAGTGTCAGCCGCTGAATTTGCTCTAGTATTTCTACGTAGCCGGCCGGGTCATCCTCGTATAATTCGTGCAGTTGGTCAAAGTTCGGATTTATCCCGTTAGAGACAACTGCCTCAGCTTCTTCAGCCCCAGTAGAAGACGAATCAATAGTAGATCGCTTCTTGGCTAAATCTGCTAATTTTTGGTGCAAATCCCGGGGATTAATAGGTTTGGAAATATAGTCGTTCATCCCAGTTTCCTGGATTCGCTGCTTGGTTCCGTCTGACACTGAAGCCGTAAGGGCGATGATCGGAATATTTTCGTAATGCGAATCTTTAAGATTTCTGATCTCGCGAGTGGTTTCGTAGCCATCCATTTCGGGCATTTGAATATCCATTAAAATCAGATCGTATTGATTATTCTTCACTTTTTGGAGGGCTTCCAGGCCGTTCAGGGCAGTGTCGAGTTGCACGTCCCATTTATTGGAAAGCCCTTCCATAAGCAGTTGGTTAGGAATAACATCTTCCACGTACAGCACCCTCAGACCTTCCAGCGACTGGAATTCGGCCATAAAATTCTGAGTAGAGATTTTCTGAGCTTGATCAGATTGGCTCGATTTTCCGAAAGGAAGGGCCACGCGGAAAGTAGTCCCCTTTCCTTCGGTGCTTTGCACTGAAATATGCCCTTCTTGTAATTCTACAATGTTTTTGACAATAGATAACCCTAAGCCGGTGCCACCGTATTTGCTGGGGCCTGCCTGCTGGTAGGGTTCAAAAATAATCGGGAGCTTCTCTTCGGAAATTCCGATACCGGTATCAGCCACTTCAAAGAGGAGAATGTACTGTTCGCTCTCCTCCCTTTCTACGTAAACGCTCAGTACAATTTGCCCCTCTTCGGTGAATTTCACCGCGTTGTTCAACAAGTTATTAAGTATCTGACCCAGCCGGTTAACATCACCCAGCACAAAGGTAGGTACTTCGTCTTCTATCAGCAGGCGAAATATTATTCCCCGGTCATTTACTAAACTTTTGTAAGTTATTTTTATACCCTGAATAAATTCAACCAGGTTAAACTCCTTATTTTCTAACCGCAATTGTCCAGCCTCTATTTTAGAAAAGTCCAGGATATCATTAATCAGAGCAGTCAGGTTGTCGCCAGAAAATTTCAAGGTTTGCAGTAGCTTTTTCTGATCTTCTCGGGGGTTGCTTTGTAGCATGAGGTGCGTCATTCCGAGTACTGCGTTTAGAGGAGTTCGGATTTCGTGGCTTATTTGAGATAAAAATCTCTCACGAGACTTAAATGATTCTTCGGTAGAGCCTTGGCTTTTTTTCAGCTCCAATTCCTGATTTTTGCGGTCGGTAATATCAACAATTCGTAGCACAATCACATCGCCCTGCTGCATAGGTCCACCGGTCATAGGCTTGACAGTAGTATTCCCCCAGAAGGAGTGGCCGCCGGGAGTGGTATATTGTATGTCTTGAGTAGCATAATCAGTACCCTGGCTTAGGAACGAACGTAACTGCTCGCCAACACGTGGTTTCCATGCCGAGAAGAACTCAGTGCCAATTAGCTTAGATCGCTCCTGCTGTAATAATGTGACGGCCGATGAATTTGCTTCCAGAATAATGAGATCGTCAGCCTGGAGCAGGAATACTGCGTCGGGCAAATGATCGAGTACCAATTGAAATAACTTTGGGTCAGTAGAATTCATTGGATGTAACGTGGCGAATAAGGCGGGAGGCCCATTATCTTCTTCAATCGTTTTAAAAGCTAGTTCAAAAGGTTGATAGGTACTGTCTTTCTTTTTAATCAGGCATACTAAGTTAGGAACAAATTGGGAAACAGCCGACTGAAGTCGATTTTTTGCTATTTGAGCCGTACTGCCGTATATCAGATTAGTGATGTCTGATCCGATTAGTTCTTCTGGTGTATAACCCAGCACACTATGTACCACCGGACTGGCATACTGAATAGTTAGGTCATCGTGAAAGAAAAATACAACCGACTCCGGTTGAGGATTTGGAGGTGTTTTGCTGTGAAGAGCATCTTCAATAAGAAAATCATGTTCTTCAGTTAGTGCTACGGTATTGGGTTGCTTCTCAGCAGCATCGGACCACCGAATAGCCGTATAGGCTAGCTGGCCGTAATGAGTGAAAAAGCGGTCGATGGTTGCGTCTACAATCAGATAGGAGAGCGAGGATTGGGTCAAACGTAGTGAGACGGTAGTACTAACCGGATTTTTGCCTGACGCTTGATGGGCTAAAACTTTAGGGTGATCATCCGGATGAACTAGTTTAAATATTGAAGATAGATTAGACTTCTTAAGCAAAGAGAATGCATCTGCCGCTGACGGGCTAAGATAGCTTACAGCATAGTTTGCGTCCACAAGAATCAACTTTTCAGTAGTTTGGTTATACGTCGGTATATTAGCTTCCACCGAAGAAATCCTTTCGTTAGCGACTAGTAGGTGTAATTTCTTATTAGTATAAATTCGGCTCACATAATTAGTAACTCGTACTAATTTATTGTCTTTTTTCCGAGCAATATAATGATACTCAGAAGATAGTGCGCTTTTTTGGGTGTCTTTCTTAATCTTTTGTTGTAACTCTCGTCGATGGGTCGGTTCAACAAATTGCAAAAATCCAGGCCCAGTATAATAATCTGCTAATCGGTGTCCAAGCTTTCGATGAGCATTATAATTTACATAAAGGCAGTTAAAATATGGATCGTACACCGATATTACATCAGCAGATTGATCGGCTATGAATTTATAGAAAGAGGTTGGTTCATCGCTAGGGTTGGCTCGGTTTATCTTCTCAACAATTACAGTATATACATTTCCCAGAGCAGTGTTGGTTCTATTCAACCAAAGCTGCGCGGGTATCTGAAACTGCTGAGTGGTAAGTATGGCTTTGGTGGTAAAAATAGAAGTGTCAGTTGAGTCAGTAAGTGCTAAAAATTTCCGTAACTGATCGTGAATGTCTTGCGACAACAAAGAAAATATGGAGGGTTGGCTGTTTCTCGCTAAATCTGGCCAGAGAAGGTAGGCGGGCGAATTAAGATAAAGTACGCTTCCCTGCTCATTGAGTAGCAGAATAGCCTCATCTTCATTCTCAAACAGCTCGCTCAACCTATTTTTTATCATACTGATACTTGGCCAAATGCAAATATAATAAAAAACTTTTTAATGTAATATTTCTACTTTTATTTTAATTTTTTTGATAAATATTCTATTTAATGACTTAGTAGTTCAAATCGGAATACCCGACGAAACCTATGATACATTACCTGTTAGGGCGCTATCGTTACCTGAAAAGGACAAAAAGTTGCTAAAAAGCACCTTTCTGTAGAGAATAATTAGCTAATTTGCGGCCATGAGTTGGTCGGATCATAAAGACTTATCGGTAGCAGAGCGCATTGCCCGTATGTATCTTAACATTGGAGTGATTAAGCTAAGTACAGAGCGGCCCTATACTTGGAGTTCAGGTTGGAAATCGCCTATTTATTGCGACGGGCGGATCGCCCTCTCTTATCCGCATGTGCGAACTTACATCAAACACGAGCTAGTAGATGTAGTACGGAGGAGATTTTCAGAAGTGGATGCCATTGCGGGTGTTGCCACTGCGGGGATTCCGCAAGGGGCCTTGGTGGCCGATGCACTGGATTTGCCTTTCCTTTATGTGCGGCCTAAGCCTAAAACCCACGGTATGGCCAATTTGGTGGAAGGAGAAGTTACCCAGGGGCAAAAAGTGGTACTAATTGAAGATCTGGTTTCTACCGGAGGTAGTTCGGCTAAAGCTGCTGCCGCACTAGACCTTTCGGGATTAGAAGTGCTAGGCCTGATTTCTATCTTCACCTACGGATTTGACCAAGCCCGTGAACTGTTCGCTAAAGCCGAAATTCCGTTTGTCTCACTATGCAATTACGATGTGCTGATTAAAGAGGCGGTAGAGCAGAACTTGATCTCTACAACCAGCCTCTCGTCACTGCAAAGTTGGCGCAAGTCGCCCGGCACCTGGGGAACATAGGTTCGTTCTAGAGCTTAAAAGTCCAGACGGGCCGTTTAGCGTGGTTTACCACATCTTCCGCAATGCTACCGCTCAGTAGTCGCCCAATCCCAGTGCGTCCATGGGTACCTAGAGCGATCATATCAGCATTAATATCTTCCGCAAAGTAGATAATACCATCTTCTTCCGGATCATCATTATACACATTCATAGTATAGTTCTCCAGTTGGTGCTCTTCGGCAAACTTTTTCATCGCCTGCTTGTAGTAGCGGTCGTTCTCAAAGTTGCTGGGAGTATTAATACTAACGATATGAATGGTGGCATCAAATATTTTCTGAAGCTTTACCAATTGCTCAATTAGTTTGGAGTAGTCATCGCGGAAGTTCGTAGCAAAAGCAATATTCTTAATGCTGTCGGTAGACACTAGTGACTTTACTGTTAGTACGGGGCAATCTACTCGGCGTACTACCTTCTCGGTATTAGAGCCCACAAAAATCTCTTCTAATCCGGATGAGCCTTGGGTACCCATCACCACCAAATCTACCTCGTGTTCGGCAATACTTCGGGAAATATGCTCGAACGGGTGACCTACCTCCACCAAGCCTTCTAACTTAATGTCTGAGTATTTGCCATCAGCGGCCATTTCATCAAACTTTTTTTTGGCTGATTCAATCAACTGGACAAAGTAAAGGTTATCCGAAGCATCGGGCATAGTAACCTCGCCCATAGCATTAAAAGAAGAACCGTGCGGAGCTTCCACTACATTCAGCAGTTGTACTCGGGCCTTACTTTTCCGGGCAATATCAGCTGCCAAGTCTAGCGCATAGGTAGCTTGGTCAGAAAAATCAGTAGGGACTAAGATGTTTTTCATGAGTATCAATTTTAGTAGTAGTGCAAATATATCTCTAATATAGTATACGAAAAATGAAGCAGGTTTAGCCTGACTAAATTAATATAATTACAGTAGATGCCCTACTCCGAACGTCAGAACGTACACCAGCGTAGAGAGCGCCAACTGCCGTAGGTAAGGGTCAAGTTCAACTGCCTGCGTTTTGCTTTGCACGGCCAAGCCATTACGAATTAGTAGTGGTACACTCAGCAGAAAAATCCATTGATATACCGTATCGTACGAGAGGAGTACAAACAGTACCGAGCAGAGTACGCCTCCCATTAGTAATAACCAGTGATAAACTACTGCTCGACTTCGCCCTAGTCGTACCGGAATAGAACGCTTGCCCGCCAACTGATCGGTTTTTATATCCCGGATGTTGTTCACGTTTAGCACAGCTACCGAAAAAAAACCACAGCTTAGCGCTGGGAGCAAAAATAGCCATTGGAAGTAACCGGCATGTAAATAGAATGAGCCCATCACTCCTATCAGGCCAAAAAAAATCAGGACCGAAATATCTCCTAAACCTACGTAGCCGTAAGGTTTATAGCCAGCCGTATAGGTAACTGCCGCAGCAATGGCTAGTAAGCCTAGAACCAGAAAAACGGCTAATATCCACGGATTCCAATGAATGCCAATAAGCAACAGAATGATTCCACTTACAAACGAGAGCATCGCAAACAGGATCATGGCCTGCCGCATGGCTGTGGGAGAAATAGCACCTGACTGTACTGCCCGGGACGGCCCTTCTCGCTCTAAACTATCGGCCCCGTGAATGGAGTCGCCGTAATCGTTGGCGAAATTGGAGAGTATCTGCAAAAATACCGTAGTCAGCACTGTCAGTATAAAAACCACCCACTGGAACTCTCCTACCGAAGCCGCCAAAAATGCTCCCATACCAATAGAAGCCAAGGCCAGCGGCAATGTTCGGGGGCGGGCTGCGGTTATCCAATCACGAAGGGTAGGCATATTTGTACTATTTGATCCTTAGTTTACAGTTGACACTCGTCAATGGGCCGGGTATTTAATAGTAATTTTTTTGAGATCTAGAAAGTAGTTGAAACTTATAGAAACTGGAGTTATCAGACCGAATTTCCTAATTTCTATAAATTTCAAATATCCGGCCTCCATCTTCCAACTTCTGATTTCTACCCTCTAACAATCACATCTGTTCAGGAGCCTGAATACCTAACAAACCTAGTCCGTTGCGAATGGTTTTAGCCACCGCCGACGATAGGGCTACTCGGAACTGAAGCATTTTGGAGTCTTGTTCGGCAAAAATGGGTACTTCGGTATAGAAGCGATTGTAGGCTTTCGCCAGGTCAAACACGTACTGAGCGATAACGGAAGGAGCGAATTCTGCTCCGGCTAACTGAATTTTCTGAGGGAATATGGTAAGCAACTCTACCACTTCCTGCTCAGCCGGATAAATCTCGTTCAAATCCTTAAACGCAGCATAATTAGAAATATCAATTCCTTCCTGCGTCGCTTTTTGTAAAATAGCGGAAATACGGGCATGGGAATACTGAATAAACGGAGCAGTATCGCCCTGCAATTGTACCGACTCTTCCGGATTAAACAGCATTCGTTTTTTAGGATCAACCTTAAGGAGAAAGTACTTGATAGCTCCCAATCCGAGCATCTGGAATAATTCGTTCGCCTGCTCGGGGCTTAACTCATCAATTTTCCCCAACGCTTCGGTTTTTTTACGAGCCTCGTTTACTACTTCATCAATCAGATCATCGGCATCTACTACCGTGCCCTCCCGCGATTTCATTTTTCCGGAAGGAAGGTCCACCATACCGTAGGAAAGGTGGTACAATCCGTCGGCGTAGCTGCGGCCCAGCTTCTTCAGGATAGTAAACAGCACCTTGAAGTGGTAATTCTGTTCGTTACCCACCACGTACACTAGCTTATCAAACGGCCAGTCGCGGTAGCGTAGTTCGGCGGTGCCTAAATCCTGCGTCATGTATACCGAAGTGCCATCGGCCCGAAGTACTAACTTCTCGTCTAATTTTTCGTCGGTTAAGTCAATCCATACTGAGCCATCGTCCTTGCGGTAGAAAACACCACTGGCCAGCCCCTCTTCCACAATATCTTTTCCGAGCAGGTAAGTGTCTGACTCATAGTAGATTTGGTCAAACGAAACCCCGATTTTTTGGTAGGTGGCGTCGAAGCCGGCGTAGACCCAGCCGTTCATTTTTTTCCACAACGCCACGGTTTCGGCATCGCCCTGTTCCCACTGCTGAAGCATATCTTGGGCCTCTTTCATAAGTGGAGCTTCTTTTTTGGCTTGCTCCTCTTTGTAGCCCTGAGTTATTAAATCCTGGATTTGGGCTTTGTAGTGCTTGTCAAATTCTACGTAGTATTTACCCACCAGATGGTCACCCTTCATGCCTGCGCTTTCGGGAGTTTCGCCGTTCCCATACTTTTGGTAGGCTAGCATCGACTTACAGATATGGATGCCGCGGTCATTTATAATATTTACTTTATGCACCGCGTAGCCGTTCGCTTCCAGAATCTGAACCATAGCATAGCCCAAGAAATTATTGCGAAGGTGTCCCAGATGCAGTGGCTTATTGGTGTTGGGCGATGAAAACTCAATCATCACCTTTTGTCCATTATCTTCTTGAAATCCGTAGGGTCGTTCCCCCGATTGATATTCCCGGACAATCTCCCCCAAGGCTTCAACCCATACTGAGCTGGCTAGCTCCAGGTTCAAAAATCCTTTTACTACGTTAAAATCTTTGACGATATCGGTATGCTCCTTCAGATAGTTACCAATGGTTTCCGCTGTCTGGGGTGGACTCTGCCGGGAAATACGAGCGTAGGGAAAGGTAACGAAGGTGTGCGATCCGGCAAAATCTTTTCGAGTGGGCTGCAGGCTTACTTCATTCTCCTCAAATGTATGCTGATAGTGGTGCTGAAAAGCATCTTTAATACCTTCGGTGATTTTTTTTTCTATATCCATGAAAATAGATTCTTCATTCTTCAAACTGTACCTCCAGATTCTGAGTTTAAGTTTCGATTAAACTCTAAACTCTAACTTTCTCTAACTTGCTGTAAGGGATTGCAAAGATGTTAAAATTATAACAATATTGCATTCTCATCGCTAACCCCTACTTTTTAGATCCCTTCTATTCTATGCGAAAGTATATTGATCTGATTCATAAAACTTTTGATTTTCCTACGCCTGATTTTGAAGTTGACCAGGAAGGACTCCGGTTTTATGGCGTTCCGCTGATGGAGATTATCCGTAAATTCGGAACTCCTTTCAAGCTTACGTATTTGCCAAAGATCAGCGATAACATTCAGCGGGCCAAGCGGATGTTTCAAGAATCGATGCATAAGTACGGCTACCAGGGAGATTATCGCTATTGCTACTGTACTAAATCGTCTCATTTTGAATTCGTACTGGCCGAAGCTCTCAAGAATGATATCCACCTGGAAACGTCATCCTCCTACGATATTCCAATTATCCGCAAGCTGTACCAGCAGAAAAAAATAGATCAGGATATACTGATCGTCTGTAATGGTTATAAACGCGATCTTTATCGACAGTATATTGTTGACTTACTCAACGATGGTTTTCGCAATTGTGTGCCGATACTGGATAACTTGGATGAACTATCGTACTACGAGCAAAGGGTACACAATCCGTTCAATATTGGCATACGAGTGGCTTCAGACGAAACCCCCAGATTCGAGCTTTATACATCTCGCTTAGGAATTCGCTACAGCGAGATAGTAGATTACTACCACGCTCATTTACAGAACAACCCCAAGGTGCGGCTAAAGATGCTGCATTTTTTCGTGAATCAGGGTATTGATGACTCAGCTTATTACTGGAGCGAATTAAACCGCTTTGTGGAGATGTACTGCAAGTTAAAGAAGGTGTGTCCAGAAATAGATACCATCGACATTGGCGGAGGGTTTCCGGTAAAAAATTCTCTCTGGTTTACATACGATTATGAGTATATAGTTGATCAAATTATTGAGAATATTCAGAGCGTATGCCAGGAGAATAACACTCCTACTCCGCATATTCTTACCGAGTTCGGTATTTATACGGTAGGTGAAAGTGGGGCAACTATCTATTCCGTATTAGGGCAAAAGCAGCAGAATGATAAGGAACTGTGGTATATGATCGATGGATCGTTCATTACTCAACTCCCCGATATTTGGGGGCTGAACCGAAAGTTTATCATGCTGCCGATTAATCACTGGAATGAGCCTTATCAGAAAATAAACCTGGGGGGCTTAACTTGTGATAGTATGGACTATTACAATAGCGAAGCCCACCGTAACGAGCTCTTTCTACCAAAAATACTTCCTAATGAACCATTGTACATTGGCTTTTTCAACACCGGAGCTTACCAGGAAGCGATTGGCGGTTATGGCGGTATTCAGCACTGTTTAATTCCGGCCCCTCAGCACATTGTGGTAGATCGTACTGCGGAAGGAGAGTTTTCTTACCAGCTATTTGCCCCCGAGCAAACCAGCGAATCTATGCTTCAAGTGCTAGGGTACACCAAGTAGCTAAGATTTAAGATTGCTTAGCAGCGTTTAGAGCCGACTCTAGTTCTTTCTGCTTGCGTTCCATTTCCTCCTGAGTAGCCTGCAACTCTTCCATATTCTGGCGCATCTCTTCTTCCTGTGCCTGCATCTGCTCGGTCATTTGCTGCGATTCCTCCAGCAGTTGTTGAGTACGAGCGTTAATTTTAACCGATGATACCGTTGAAGCGATGCTTTCGGCGATTTTCTGCATAAACTCTACTTCGTAGGGTTTGAAGTCCTCAAACGAAGCTAATTCGATTACTCCGTGTACTTCTTCATTTACCAGCAACGGCACAATCAGGATGCTGGTAGGGTTGGCTTCCCCTAATCCTGAAGTGATAGCAATGTAGTCGTTCGGCACATCAGTCAGGTAAATAGTATCTTTTTCCTGCCAGGCCTGTCCGGCTAAACCTTCTCCTTCATAAATCTTTTGTTCCAGGTACTTCTCGCGGTCCCAGGCGTAGCAGGCTTCCAACGTCATGAAAGGTTCCTCTTCAGAGTTGTTTTGAATGAGGTATATCCCGCCCTGATTAGCGTGTAAGTAAGAAATCAGGTGGGAAAGGATAGTTTTGGTAAGGTCCTGTACATTATCGTTATTCTGACGAAGTATCTCCCCGAATTTAGCAGTTCCCTCGGTAGCCCAGTTCCGGATTTTGTCTTCTTCGGCCACTTGGCGGAGGTTATCCCGCATGTTTAGCAATGAATTACCTAGTACGTCTTCTTCACTTAATGGAGAAAACTCAGCTTCGTATTCACCTTTCCCGATATTTTCGGCAAAAGCTGAGGTATCTTTTAGTCCTTTCACTAAGCCATCTACTGCATCGGCCATTTCACCTACTTCATCCTGCTTGAAGATTGAGTCATCATTACTGTTGTTTTCGGGTAGTCTTCCCTGGCTCAGTTGTGTGATAACTTGCTGCAAATATTTAATAGGGCGAGTGATTGAACGACTTAATATGATTGCGCTAACTATACCAATCACTATTGTGATGGTGCCTAAAATCAAAATAATCTGCCGTAGCTGTAAGTATGAGGCAATGTTTTCCGATTGGGCATTTTCCGCTTCGTTTTGCTTAATGGTGCTTATTTCGGTAAGGCGTCGGCGAATTTCCCTGGTGCGCGGTAGCACGTCGTCTTCAATGGCATTCTCGGCCATTAGCTTGGCCATTGGGTCTTCGTAATCTTCAAAAGATACCAAGCTAGTCATAATATCCCGCTCGGTCTGCATCAAAGCTTCAACCTGATTGAAGATTGTGTCTAACTGATGAACCTGAGCAGTGTCGCTCCAGGCTTTACTTAGCTGTACTAATACCTCTTTTTCCTGAGGATAAACCGCATGAAGGTCCTTTAGTGCCTGCTTATTATAATCGTTATTTTGCAGATAAACCCAACTGGTAATCAGCTTTTCTGATTCGTTAACCATTCCAGTAAAACGAACAATAGCCTCGGCTGACGGATCAGTAACTTCAGCAGTATGCCGGGTGAGATTAATCCCTGAATTGAGAGTAACGATACTAATAATTGCATTGACTGTGAAAACAGCAATTAAGATTAGAAACCCGACCAGTATCTTACGGCCAATTGAAAAACGCGCCTTTTTCATAACTGAGTTATTCCTGAAAGTAGTCTTTGTCTGTTTAATATTTTGATGTTGGATTTACCTACCCGTGCTAAACAGTGGTTAGACCGAGTATACCTTCTGCAATAATGGCAGGATCAACAGGATAAAAAAAAACGATCTATCGAGTTTGATTACAAAGTAATATCCGAATAGGATGTGTAGCGAAAAAGTGCTTGCGAGTCATTTAAAGAATTAATACCAGAAAAACCGTAATTTTACGTTGCTATTGCAAAGAAATAAAGCGTGTAGTTGTAAAGAGTGCACCATATTCGCTGAACGCTTGTTGAGATACGTATATACGCTCGAAGCACGGTCTGCCTGATGTAATTTTTTTTAGGCCGAACAATTCTCGATACCATGATTGATAAACTAGAAGCCATAAAAGCCCGGTTTGAAGAAGTAGGGCAACTCATGATACAGCCCGATGCGATGGCTGACATGAAAAACTACACCAAATTAAATAAGGAATATAGCGACCTTGAGAAAATTGTAAAAAAGTACGATGAGTACCGAAATGTGCTTGATAATATCAAGAGTGCCAAAGAAATACTGGAAACTGAGAAAGATGCTGACTTTCGGGAGCTAGCCAAATCGGAGCTGGAAACCCTAGAGCCCCAGCAAGAGCAACTGGAAGAAGAACTGAAATACATGTTAATTCCGAAGGATCCGAACGATAGCAAAAACGTGATTCTGGAAATTAGAGCGGGCACCGGAGGCGATGAAGCCGCTATTTTTGCCGGAGACCTGTTTCGTATGTATAGTCTGTTTGCCGAGAGTCAAGGTTGGAATTTCTCGGTGATTAGCCTGACCGAAGGAACCGTAGGCGGCTATAAGGAAATTATTACCTCGGTTACCGGGGAAGACGTTTATGCCAAACTAAAATTTGAGTCGGGGGTACACCGCGTACAGCGGGTGCCGGCTACCGAATCGCAGGGGCGGGTGCATACTTCGGCGGCTACGGTGGCGGTGTTGCCAGAGGCTGAGGAGGTAGACGTAGAGGTAAACATGGGCGATGTGCGCAAAGATACTTTCCGGGCATCCGGAGCGGGTGGTCAGCACATCAACAAAACCGAGTCAGCGGTGCGGCTGACCCATATTCCTACCGGAATTGTGGTCGAGTGCCAGGATGGGCGTTCGCAGCACGCGAATTTTGATAAAGCCCTGACCGTACTTCGCTCCCGCATCTACGAGAAGGAGCTGGCTAAGCAAAACGAAGCAATTAGCGACCAGCGTCGGTCTATGGTAAAGAGCGGCGACCGTTCCGATAAAATACGAACGTATAATTACCCGCAGAGCCGGGTAACCGATCACCGGATTAACTACACTGTATACAACCTGCCAAACGTTATGGATGGGAGTTTAGACGATTTTGTGGAGCAGTTGCGCATCGCCGAAAACGCCGAGAAATTACAGGAAGGTTAGTAGTAAGCTGGAATGCTGGGAAGAATGCCAACGAAATGGATAGGTAAAGCCAGAGAAGTAATCTGGCTGCTTTTGAGTCTTTGGCTATTGGTTGCTGCTTGTACTCCGGAAGATGAAATCATTACCGATTCACCCTCAGCGCTGCTTAGCTTCAGTGCCGATACTATTCAATTCGATACGTTGTTTACCACTATCGGTAGCACTTCCCAGCTACTGAAAGTATATAATCCTAACCAGAATGCAGTAACCATCTCTGCCGTTGAAACTGGGCGGGGAGGTAGTTCTCCCTATACCGTACTGCTGGACGGCCAACCGGGTCGGCGCTTTGAAGATATACGGCTGCTGGGCGGTGATAGCTTATTCCTGATTGTAGAAGTACTCATCGATCCGCAGGATCAGAATCTGCCATTTTTAGTTAAAGATTCTCTTACTTTCCAAGTGAATGGCAACTTGCAAGATGTGAAACTAATTGCTTGGGGACAGGATGCGCATTTTCACCGAGGTTGGATTATTACTCGCGACACATTGCTGAGCGGAAACCGTCCCTTCGTCATCCAGGATTCTCTCTGGATTGCCCCGGAAGTCATCATGAAGGTTGATTCGGGGGCGTCTTTCTTTTTTGATAACCGAGCGTTTGGATTGATAAACGGATCGCTACAGGTTGAAGGTACGGTTAACGCTCCGGTAGTTTTTCGTAATATCCGTACCGATGGTGCCTACGAAAATGCTTTAGGACAATGGGAGGGATTTACTTTTACGAATACAAGTCGGGATAATCGGTTTGAGCATGCCTTTGTTCGTAATGCCATCAACGGAATTGTAATCAATACTCCAGATGCCGATACCGTTCCGAATCTGACGTTAGCCAACTGTGTGATTGAGAATATGGCTGGCTACGGTCTGATTGCTATTGGTTCGGATGTGGATGTATACAACACGCTAATTCACAGCTGTATTCTTGGGTTGGCTTACAATGTGGGGCGGGGCTATTACCGTTACCGTCACTGCACTTTAGACAATAATAATGTGGGCTACCCGCGAGAAGATGAGTGGTTTGCGGTAGCATTTTCCGACACAATTTCTGATTTCGACGTATCTACGCAACCGTTTTACGGAGAAATGACCAATAACATTTTGTGGGGCGGCCTAACCGATGAATTACTGCTGGTGCAATCTCAGTCAGAAACTTCTATTCGAATCAATACTAATTTGCTAAAGTCTAGTGATGAAAGCCTCGAAGGCAATATTTATAACGATGACCCGCTGTTTGTTGACCCGGTTATTTTTCAGTACGAGCTAGACAGTGTGTCACCTGCGGTTGATCAGGGAGTTCGTTCGGTAATCACTCAGGATATCAACGAAAAACAGCGCGATGATCAGCCCGACCTGGGAGCGTTTGAATACCAAAAACCCTAATCTATGCAAGTATACCAACGAGAAATTCGCTTACCCGCCCATCCCCGGGGGTTCCATTTGGTCACCCATCATATTGAGCGGGAATTTGAAGATATTCGGAACATTAAGGCTGGCCTGTTGCAGGTATTCATCCAGCATACTTCGGCCAGCCTCACTATTAATGAAAACGCCGACCCCACTGTGCGGGGCGATTTTGAACGCCATATCAACCGAATGGTACCCGAAAACGCTCCCTACTACGAACATACGCTGGAAGGCTCGGACGATATGCCCGCTCACATTAAAGCCTCACTGATGGGCAGTAGCGTTCAAATCCCAATTACTAACGGGCGCTTAAACCTGGGAACCTGGCAGGGAATTTACCTTTGCGAGCATCGCGACCACGGCGGCTCTCGCCGCTTAGTGCTAACCGCCTGGGGGACATAAACAATGAACAGTGAGCAAGGGTTGTACCGCGGTATGCGGTGAACAACGTAAAAAAGAAGATAATAGCAATAGCTTGGAACGCACAGTGAAGTCACAAGAAAGATAGAGAAAGTCTACTCGCTACTTAACTTACTCAACGGTGGACTGTCGACTATTCGCTGTGGACTAACGTTAGTTCTTACTGGCGTCGAACAGTTTTTTCTTCTCCTCGCGGGTGAGACTATCGTAGCCGCTGGCCGATATTTTGTCTAGAATAGCATCAATCTCTTCCTGCTTGGTCTCATAATTAGCACTGGACTTATTGGGGCGACCGTTCTTGGTCTTAGTATTGCGGTACGAAACTTTCACTTTGGGCTGGCGTACGAAGAAACTCTTTATGAAAGTGAGAAACTGGGTGACCGGCTTACCCAAATCGTTACCCTTTTGTAATTGTTTGATAAACAAAAACCCAAGTCCGGCTCCGGCCAAGTGCGCTAAGTTTCCTCCCGCATTGCTTCCTACCGAACCCACGTACGACATGATCACAAAAAATAAAGCAATGTACTTAATCCGGACGGGTCCTAACAGAATAAGAGGAATAGAATAATTAGGCATAAACGTAGCCGCTCCTACCACCACGGCATAAACACCGGCTGAAGCACCTACCATCTCCGAACCTACAATCCGATCTTCAAAGTAAGGAATAAGATTATATATCAGAATATAGAAAATACCTCCAACTAATCCTCCCAATATGTATAGATTTACTACCTTTTCGTCCCCCAGAAACTCCCGGATAATCTTGCCGAACCAGTAGAGGAATAATAGATTAAACAGAATATGAAAGAAACCTTCGTGCGTAAAGAAATAAGTAATTAACGTCCAGGGACGGTAAATAAATTTTCCTAAGGCGGCAGGTAGTGATAATTGTTCTACGATGACCCGGTAAATGTTTTCTGCCCCCGACATGGTAAGTGGTACCCAAATGATGAGTAGTGCCAAAAAGATGATCAGGTTGATCACGATAATCTGCATGAGGCCGTTATTGGGCCGCTGAAACGCATACTTTAGTTCATCTAATATATTATTCATGGTCTACTACTAATAAAATACATCGCGCTTATCCTTCCATAGTTTAAGCAGGATAAAAGCAAATAGCATACCTCCCAGGTGAGCAAAGTGTGCTACATTATCGCCTGGCTGGCGGGAGAACCCTGCCCATAGCTCATACAATCCGTAGAACAAAACAAAGTACTTTGCCTTAATTGGAAAAGGAAAAAACAGTAAAAATAATTCGGTATTGGGAAACAATAGCCCAAAGGCCATCAAAATACCGAAAACCGCTCCCGAAGCACCTACCATGGGAATGTTCGCCTTGCTTTGCACAATCTCGCGCACCAATTGTCGGCTTTGGCTTACGTATGAATTGCTATTCGGGTTATCATAGAATCCGTCTACCAATGTTTTTATCTGATTACTACGTTGGTACGCGAATTCAGCCTCTTCCAATACGAAAGTAGACAAACGATCAGGAGTAGTTTCCTCTAGCACGCGGTCAGCCGCTTGTTCCAGTTGGTTTACTTCGTAATAATTGATAGCAGAGTACAGTAAACTAGCCCCCAATCCGGTAATGAGATAAAACAACAAAAATCGCTGACTGCCCCAAACCCGCTCCAGAAGTGGACCGAAGATAAATAAGGCAAACATATTACCAAACAGGTGAAAGAGGCTTCCGTGAATAAACAGGTGAGTAATAAACTGGTAAGGGCGGAAAGTTTCGGCATTGATGTAGCGGAGGCCGAACAAGTTCACAAACATGTCGGTAGAAAACAGTAGCGATTGCAGTGCAAAAATCGCAATGTTTATGATCAAAAGGTTTTTTACCGTAGGAGTTAAGTTGCCGAACATATTATCGGGTAGTGAAAAACGTGGCTATTTGTTCTAATTCTAATACATAGGACGTTCTGCGGCCATCGGGAGCGTAATCAGGCTGAATACAGCCAAACAAGCGATCAATCAATGCCCGCATTTCGGCTTCATTTAGCCGTTGGCCGGGCTTCATCGACATCCGTTTAGCGATGGACCGGGCCATATTATCCCTTCGGCTCAGAGTCAGCTTTTCCTGATTGCTCTTATACTGTTCTATAATTCCTTCTAGCACTTCTTGCTCAGTTCCGGTTTTTACGTCCGGCGGCACGCCCTGCACCACCAGCGTATTGTTTCCAGTTACTATAAACGAGAATCCCATCGCTATAATTTCCTCTTCTAATTCCTTCAACAATTCTAAGTCTGCTGGTTGCATCCGAATGGTTTGAGGAAACAGCGACTGTTGAGAAACTGCTGACTTTTTCTCCAACGCTAACGAATATTGTTCGAATAAGATACGTTCGTGGGCTGCCTGCTGGTCAATGAGCATCAATCCCGACTTCACGTGTACCGCCACGTAGGTATGATGAATCTGAAAAGGCGGATCGCTAGCCGCCTTTTTTTCTGACTCCAAAAACATTTCGCCTCCGTGTGACGCCCGGTTTACCGCACTTTGCAACGTAACCTGAGGTTCAAGCTCCGATGTTTCGCCGGAGGTCTCTTCTTCGGGAAAATCAAAGTGAGATTTTTCATCGGAAGATTGGTATAGCGATTCCCAATGTTCAAGGTTCGCCTGCTTATTAGGCTCGGCACTCTGAAATGATTTGTATTCCTTCAGATTCACTTTGGAAGGAATGGTAGTAGATTCGGTGGGGGAAGGTGAAGGAAGTGGAGGAAAGATAGCAAAGTGGTTTTCTTCGTCGAACACCGGGGTCACCAAATTGGTACCCAGCGATCGTTTCACGGCAGCCCTTACAATAGCATAGATGGTTCGTTCGTCGGCAAACTTTATCTCTGTCTTGGTAGGGTGAACGTTCACATCAATATGCTGCGGATCAATCTCCAGGAACAGGGTATAGAAAGGGAAGCTACCCTCGGGAAGCATGGCCTCGTAGGCGCTCATGACGGCATGGTGTAGGTAGCCGCTCTTAATGTAGCGCTGATTCACGAAAAAGAACTGTTCGCCCCGGGTGCGCTTATGAAATTCGGGTTTGCCTACAAAGCCGCTTACGCGCACATGTTGGGTTTCCTCGTCGCAGGGAAGCAACTCTTGAGGATAAGCATTAGTGAACAGCGCACTGATACGGGCTGATAAGGAACCGGTTGGAAGGTCATGCACCTGCGTATCGCCCTGATAAAACCGGAAAGCCAGGTCGGGTCGAGCCAACACTACCCGGTAAAACTCATCCATAATGTGCCGTAGTTCTACGGAATTGGACTTCAGAAAGCTACGGCGAGCCGGAATGTTATAAAATAGATTTTTTACGCAAATGTTGGTGCCAACTGCTCCGGTAGTGGGTTCGCTACGCTTAAATTGAGAGCCTTCCACAATCACGCGAGTAGCTAGCTCGTCTTCGGGTCGGCGAGTAGTCAGGTCTACCTGGGCCACGGCAGCAATAGAGGCCAACGCCTCACCCCGGAAACCCAGCGTATGAATATCGTAAATATCTTCGGTTCGCCTGATCTTAGAGGTAGCGTGCCGCTCAAAGCACATCCGGGCATCGGTCGGACTCATACCCCTTCCGTCATCAATTACCTGAATCAACCCTTTGCCGGCATCCCTCACTACCAAGCTTATCATTGAGCCGCCCGCATCAATAGCGTTTTCCAGCAGTTCTTTCACTACTGAGGCTGGTCTTTGCACGACCTCACCTGCCGCAATCTGGTTGGCAATAGCATCTGGAAGAAGCTGGATTACATCAGACATAAAAAACGTACCCTCCCGAGAAATTTAAAAAAACAGACTTAGAGCTGTGGTTTCTGCCGCTTTCCAGCAATTTGTTTAAATCTAAAATATACGTAAATAGGAAAAACCAGCCAAAGTACATGGAAAATATTGTTCCCGAAGTATAAATAGCCGAAAATAAGGGCAAACAAAGTAATCATAATGATACCTTGCAGAATATTAGAGCTTTTGTTGTAGCTAGCCCGGCGAGCAAATGATCCGTGAATGCCGGATGAGTAGCCAGTAGCTATGGAAGTGCGTTGGCGCAATTCTTGCTCTATGCGAGATGTTCGCTCCTCAACGTCTTCTTTAATAGGGTCGTAATAGCGAGGCTCGAAGTTAAATTTTCTATGACTAGGAAGCCGAGTTAGGGTAGGAATTCTCATAAATCTTATTAATTAAAAGCTGCACTAAACAACGGATTGTCTTGTTTGAAAGGTATCAGAAGAACGCCCTCATGCCAAAAAAAGTTTATGCGCTTTTCTTTTCCTTAGCCGCGTTATTACCGGTGTTTTCTGTGGCTCAGTATCATTCTGACAAGGCCGCTGCTATGTCTGTCGAACGTGTTTCGCAGAGCCAGTGGGTTAATCAGATTTTGGATACTTTAACCCTGGAAGAGAAAATCGGTCAATTGCTTTTTTTGCCGGTTTCTTCTACTTCAGACCATCAATATGTGCAAGATATAGAATATCTAACGAGAACCCATTCCTTAGGAGGCATCATTTTTAAGGAAGCCCAGTTTAATAATTTAAAACAGCAGATAGAGCAATTTCAACGGGCAACTAGCCTTCCGTTGCTAATGGGGATCAGTGCCGAACGGGGACTTGGTAGCAGTGTAGACTCGGCTTGGATGTATCCTCGCCTGCAGACGTTGGGTGCAATTCAGGATCTGGATTATTTGCGAGAAACCGGAGCAGCAGTAGCGCGAGAGTGCCGTTCTATCGGAATCCATCTAAATATAGCCCCTATTGTTTCAGTGGGTCATAACGGCCTAGAGTATACTGCCGAAAGTGGTTTTAGCGACCGGCCCATTGAAGGGTTGCAGCAAGGGCTAGCCTATATGGCCGGAATGAAAGAATACGGCGTAATACCATTTTTCCAGCGAATTGCTCCAGAAACCAGCGCTCAGCAAAGTGCAGAAACTCCATCTACAAAAGGGACCTTAATTGCTCATTTGGGTGAAATCGAGCTGCAAGATATACCTCCTGCCAGCACCCTGCGTCCCAAACAACGCCCTCCTGTTTTACAGGAACAAGCATTTCAACTGGAAGGCTTAGTCTTTTCGCACCCCATGATCAACCAGCCCGATGCCGCCAACTCTGGAATACATGCGCTGCAAACGGGCAATGATGTGATCTTTGCTCCTAAGAATGTCAAAGAAACGATCCGGCAAATACGAGACGCCGTAGCGACAGGAGTAATAGATAAGGAAGCAATAGACCGCAGAGTGGCCAAGGTGCTACTGCTCAAGTATCGGGTGGGTTTGGATGCGCCTGCTGATACTGTTCGGGAAGACACATTGCCTTGGCAAAGCTACTCTCCTCGCTTATTAAAGCAGCAACTTTATGAGCAGTCGGTTACACTGGTGCGGAATGAAGATAAACTTCTCCCGTTTCGTGTGCTGGATACGGCTACTTTTGCTTCACTGACTATTGCGGACAATCCTGCCCAAGCAACACATTTTCAAAAATACCTTGACCGCTATACCTTCTTCACCCACTATACAGTACCAAAAACTTCCGATAAGCTTGATTACGAGCAAACTTATGAACGACTGCGGCGCTACGACCAGGTAGTAGTAGCCATTCACGAAAAGCCGGGAGCAGAAAAAAGAGTGATCCCTAAGAAAACCATGGCCTTTCTGAAATTTCTGCACGAAGAGACCAATGTTACGCTGGTATTTTTCGGATCTCCGCACCGGCTCGCCAGCTTCGACCGGTTCAATACCTTGGTTTGTGCCTACGAAACCGACTCATTAGCGCAGAAGGTAGCCCCTCAATTACTGTTTGGGGCAATAGGTGCCCGGGGGCGGTTGCCGGTCAAAGTATCCAATGGATTGGCGGCTGGTACAGGTGTTGAAATGAAACCGTTACAGCGCCTGCGCTATTCTTTTCCCGAAGAGGTACTGATTCATCCAGATTCTCTTCAGCTGATTGATTCGCTAGTTCATTGGGCTATTCAAGAGCAGATGACTCCAGGGTGCCAGGTACTGATAGCCCGTCGGGGTTCGGTTATCTACCAAAAAGCTTACGGCTATCAGACCTACGATTCGCTCCTTCCCATTACTAACCAGACGATTTACGACATTGCGTCGGTCACGAAAGTAGCGGCTACGGTGCAGGCTGCCATGCTATTGTACTCGCAGGGAGCGTTCTCGTTAGACGACCGGTTTTCGTACTACCTGCCCGAACTAGAGAATACGAATAAAGCCCGGATTACTATACGTGAGGCGTTACTACACCGGGCTGGCTTACGATCCTTCGTCCCTTTTTGGATGTTTACTACTAATGAAGAAGGGCTCAAACCCGACTTATACCGCTACTATCCCGAGCAGAACTTTACCCAACCTATTACGGTTGGCTTGTACGGTACCGAGGCCCTGAAAGACTCAGTGTGGAACTGGACGGTTCAGTCGGAGCTACGGAGGCTGAGGGGACGGAGGGCACCATCTTGGAAGCCATCGTATAATTATCGCTACAGTGATTTGGGGTTTTATATGCTACAGCATCTGATTGAACGTATCACTAACCAACCATTGGATGAGTTTCTCGATCAGCATATCTATGATCCTCTAGGCCTGCGCACCCTGCGCTACCGCCCCCTGTGCCAGTTCTCTCAAGACGAAATTGCCCCTACCGAACTGGATACTCATTTTCGTAACACTTTGGTACAGGGTACAGTACACGATGAAGGAGCAGCACTAAGCGGCGGAGTGGCAGGTCACGCTGGCTTGTTTAGCGATGCGAACGACTTGGCGGTTCTAATGCAAATGAATTTGCAGGATGGTTATTACGGAGGTCAGCGTTATTTTCCGTCGGGTACCGTAAAAATGTTCAGTCAGCGTCCGTATAATGATAGTCGGCGAGGGTTAGGCTGGGACAAGCCCGAGCATTTTCGTGATGGGGGGCCTACGGCACCGGAGGCCTCTTTGTCTTCGTTTGGTCATCTGGGCTTTACGGGTACTTCAGCCTGGGTAGACCCTAAATACGATCTGGTCTATATCTTCCTTTCCAACCGGGTGCACCCCAGTGCCCGTAATACTAAACTTCTTACCGAAGGGATACGTACAAAGATACAATCGGTTGTTTATCAGGCAATGCAGGATTACCAGGGCCGCGAATAAATCGCCGGGAGCCTGTTCGGAGAATTTCATTCGGAGAACATTCTTTTTGACTAGACAGTTAATTTTTTATGAAAGTCGGTATTGTTTGTTACCCTACTTACGGGGGAAGCGGTGTAGTGGCCACCGAACTGGGCAAGGCCCTGGCCAAAAAGGGGCACCAAATTCATTTTATTACCTATTCGCAACCCAGCCGACTGGATTTCTTCAACGAAAACCTGACCTATCATCAGGTGGATGTGCGGACCTATCCATTGTTTCAATATCAACCCTACGAATCGGCATTGGCCAGCAAAATGGTAGATGTTGCCAAATATGAGCAGTTAGATGTCTTGCACGCGCATTATGCTATACCGCACGCTTCGGCTGCTTATATGGCTAAGCAAATTCTAAAAGTGGAAAAAATCAATATTCCGATAGTAACTACGTTGCACGGTACCGATATTACGTTAGTTGGCAAAGACAAGTCTTTTGCTCCGGTAGTGGCATTCAGTATTAATCAGTCGGATGGTGTAACGGCTGTATCGCAAAATCTGCGAGATGAGACCTACGAATATTTTGCTGTTACTAAGGAAATTGAAGTAATCCATAATTTCGTGGATTTAAGCCGATTCCGTCGCCAGTCAAAAGAACACTTTAAACGGGCCATTTGTCCTAATGATGAGTATCTGATCACTCATATGTCTAACTTCCGCCGTGTGAAGCGGGTGGCCGATGCGGTTAAAGTATTTTACAAGCTTCGAGAACATATTCCTGCCAAACTATTACTGATTGGTGATGGTCCTGAACGGGGAAATGTAGAAGATTTATGCCGACAGTTAGGAACCTGCGATGATATTCGGTTTTTAGGAAAAACGGATGCGGTGGAGGAGGTGCTTTCGGTGAGTGATTTGTTTCTAATGCCCTCAGAGAAGGAAAGCTTTGGCTTGGCTGCTCTGGAGGCAATGGCCTGTGAAGTACCGGTTATCTCCAGTGATGCCGGAGGTTTGCCCGAACTGACAGTTAACGAAAAAAGTGGCTTTGTATGTCCGGTAGGAGATATCGACGCAATGGTGGAAAAGGCTTTGTACATTCTTGATCCCAAAAACCTAGATCGCTTCAAGCAGGGAGCTCTGGCTCGGGCCAAGGAATTTGAGGTGGATCTGATTGTTCCGCAGTACGAAGCTTTGTACGAGCGTGTAGCGAATAATCTGCATCAGGTAGTATCTACCTGACACTGTTAAAGCAGAAATTTCTCCTGTTCTCAAATTTTTGCCTGATTAATGTTATTTAAGCTTTTCCTTACCCTTTGGCTCCTTTTCACAGCCTTCTTTAGCGGTGCTCAAGCGATTCTAGATTCACTAACTTACTTAGGTCAGTCGTCTCCTGGACTTACCCCTGAAGTATTTGCTCCCGGTATCATCTCAAAGGAGAATGAATTTGAGTTTGGGTCAGTTTTCTCGGCAGACGGTACGGAGTTCTTCTACACCGTAGACGTAAATGGTAAAGCAGAAATCCGGTATACTAAGCTACAAAATGCTCAGTGGACATCACCGGAAAAACTATTCTACCACGAGCAGTATAGCTATAATGATCCATTTCTATCACCGGATGAACAAAAGCTATATTTTATTTCCAGCCAACCACAAAATGGAACCAGGGCTAAGAAAGATATTGATATTTGGTACGCAAACAAACAAGAAGATGGTTGGTCGAGCCCGATTAACGTAGAACCTACAATAAATTCAGATAGTAACGAATACTACATTTCATTTACTGATCAGGAAACGCTCTACTTTTCCTCTAACATTCAGGCTACCCAGCGCGGAGATTATGATATTTATGCTTCCCTCCAGATAGACGGACAATTTCAGACACCACAACGGTTGAGTGGTTCTGTTAATACTCCCAACTACGAGGCTGATGTATTTGTGGCTTACGATGAATCTTATCTGATTTTTTGCTCCCAACGTCCGGGCAGCTACGGTCGGGGAGATTTATACATTAGTTTTAAGCAAGAAGATTGCAGCTGGACGAAAGCCAAAAATATGGGAAGTGCCATCAATACCCCCAACTACGAGTTTTGTCCCTTCGTGACCAAAGACGGCAAGTACTTCTTTTATTCCAGCGACCAGGATATTTACTGGGTCAGTGCTAAAGTGATCGATCAGCTACGCGATAATTAAGCCGGTTGAACAGCTACGATCGTCGCCAATGCCTGTTCAAGGTCTTCCAGCAAGTCTTCGGTATCTTCAATGCCTACTGAAATGCGCAGTAGTTCGTCGCTTACTCCTATCTGCTGTCGCTCATCGGCCGAAAGCTTGATGTGCGATGTTTTGGCCGGAGCACAAATCAATGTTTCTACTCCACCTAGACTAATAGCTGGGGTAATGACGCTTAACTGCCGCATCAGTTGTTCGGCTCCCTCGCTTCCGTCTACCAATGGTACAAACGAAAGCATTCCGCCAAACCCTTGCATCTGTTGCCGAGCTGTTTTGTGTCCATCGTGGTCGGGCAAGCCCGGATAGTATACTTGTTGTATTCCAGAGTGCTGCCGGAGGAATTCGGCAATAGCCTGAGCGTTAGCATTTTGTTGTTTTACCCGTAGCGACAGGGTTTTTAGGCTGCGTTCAATCAGGGCACAGGTAGCCGCATTCACCGAACCACCTAGATTCACTGCCGTAGCGTGAATACGGTCGCGCAGTTTCCGGGAAGTAATTACCGCTCCGAAACACAAATCGCTATGGCCGCCGAGATATTTGGTACCGCTGTGGATCACTACATCAACTCCAAGCGTAATTGGATTCTGATTGATCGGTGAAGCGAAAGTATTATCAATGACACTGATAAGTTGATTTTGCTGTGCCCACTCGCTCACTTCCGCAATATCGGTGATTTTCAGCAGTGGATTGGAAGGGGTTTCAATATACACCAGCTTGGTAGAAGATTGTAGCGCGGCTTCCAGGTTGGCGGCGGTTGGCTCATCCACTAATGTGTAAGAAATGCCTACCCGGCCCAGCTCGGTAGTAACCAAGTGATGGGTGCCGCCGTACAAATCACGCTGAAGAACAACGTGGTCGCCCGATTGTAGCAGGGCCAGCATGGTAGTGCTAATAGCGGCCATGCCCGATCCAAACAACAGCCCGGCTTCGCCCTGCTCCAAAGCGCAAAGTTTGCCTACCACCACTTCTTGATTGGGAGTGTTGTAGTAGCGAGGGTAAATATTCTCAGCCATATCCAGATAACCGAAAGCCGAAGAAGTGTATATTGGAGTATTGAGTCCGTGAGCCGGATTATGAGCATCATTGCCACTGTGGACACAAACGGTTGATTTTTTCATTATAGTAAAGCGTTACGGTACTGTAGTCTGTGGTGTTAAAGTGAGTGATTCAGGTTGCGCAAAATATCTAATTTTATCCAAAACACCCTAACACTAACATACTTGAACTCTCCTATTGCCATATATTATCTGCTGGAAGAAGGCGACGAGCGTAATCGTTGCTGGCTCACGCAGGAGTATTTTTTTGTACAGCAGCGGGGTAAGCTCCGGCGGTTTGACCTGGAGCGCGTACAGTATCTGGCTGTTGAACAGCGGCGGTGGTGGTTTCCAGTGGTAGCAGGTGGCATATTAGCTCCACTAAGCTTACTCGCTATTCTGCTTAATCTCTACAATCCTTGGTGGCTTATCAGTTTGCTGGTAGGTTCTATGCTACTTTGGTACTGGGGCGCTAGTAAGCACGAAGTGTTATCCGTTCACCAACCGCACCATCGTCAAGACATTGCGCTTACGATGGTTACTCCCAATCTTCGCGCATTTGTAAATTTTGTGAATCGCTTTCTCCGACAAGGCCTGTTACCGCTTTATGTAAAAGCTGAACCTGAAGCTTGGCAAGAAGCCCGGCAGAGTGGTAGCTACCGTCCGAAAATACTAAAAGAAAAAGGCTTCATTCCAGTCTATACTGCTGAGAAAGCCAAAACTGAAGGAAGGTGGCTATTCATTGATCCACTAAAAGTAGCCTCACCTATTCGTTATGAAAATGAGGGCGATCAATTAGTGCCCCGCATTTATGGTTCTATTCCGTTAACGGCCATTTCCAGTCATTAAAGCGATTCATCGTAGGTATCTAGGTTCAGATTATTAATTTTGTTTCTTCAGATAGCTATCAGTCTTCATGGACCGAACTGCCCAGTGGTGCCCCCACGAAGTTACGCTTACTAGCACAGTCGCCTACACTAATCCGCTTTACGAGGTAGAAGAGTTTTACGCAAAGTTTACTTCTCCTACCGGAAGTACGAAAAGAATAAACGGATTTTGGAATGGCGGAGTCGACTGGCGTATCCGCTTTATGCCTGACGAGCTAGGCACCTGGCGATATATAACCACTTGCTCCGATCGGTCTAACCAAGGTTTGCATCATCAAGAAGGGCATTTTACCTGTGAAGGAAATACGAGCAAACTGCCTATTTATCAGCACGGAGCGATCATTCACAGTCAGGGGGAGTACCATCTTCGCCACACCGACGGTACGCCTTTTCTCTGGATTGGTTGCACTGCTTGGAACGGCTTACTAAAATCGACCGATGAGGAGTGGAATACCTACCTGAAGCACCGGGCGCAGCATCATTATTCGGTTATTCAGTGCGTAGCTACCCAATGGCGAGGAGCAGATATGAACAGTCATTTGCAAGTGGCTTTCACTGGGCAAGAACCCATTCAGATCAATCCCGCTTTCTTTCAGCATTTGGATCAGAAAATAAATAAGATCAATCAGTATGGCTTAGTAGTGGCTTTGGTCTTGCTGTGGGCATTGCCCTACGGGGAAGGACGTTCATTAAGCCCAGGCTTTCAGCTACCGCAAGGAGAGGCGATTCTTCTAGCAAAGTACCTGGCAGCCCGCTACGGAGCGTACCACATCATTTGGCTGCCGGGAGGCGATGGTCTGTACACCCATATTTACGAAAAACGGTGGAAAAGCATCGGACGGGCCGTATTTGGAGAAGAGCATGCAGGAGTTGTTGCTCTGCATCCGATGGGTCGTTCATGGGTGGGTGATGCCTACGCCGAAGAAAACTGGGTAGACGTGATTGGCTACCAGTCGGGCCATAGCTCTTCACAGCCAGTAGTAGAGTATATGACGCGGGGACCTGCTACCCAAAGGTGGAAAAAACTGCCACCTTGTCCAATTATTAATATGGAGCCTTGTTACGAGGAGATTTTTCACCGTGTTACCGCTAGTGATGTGCGTAATGCTGCTTACTGGAGCCTGTTCAGTACTCCGATAGCGGGAATTACTTATGGGGCAAATGGTATCTGGCCCTGGATACGCAAAGGAGAAACCATTCTGAATCATGGCAAATTGAGCCGCCAATCGGTTTCTACCTGGCGAGAAAGCCTGAACTTAGCAGGGAGTAAGCAAGTAAGTTATTTATCGGAGTTTATGCAGCAATTTGCGTGGTGGAATCTACATCCGGATACTTCTTTATTGGTTGACCAACCTGGTGATCGTGAGTATGCTCATTTTGTATCAGTGGTACGATCCGAGGATTATCAGGTCGTACTAGCCTATATTCCCAAACCCGATAATGAGGTAAAGTTGAAAAATCCTCAAAAACTCACCTATCAGGCTCGGTGGTATGACCCGGTAGCAGGGCGGTCCCTCGAAAATTTCATATTGCCACCGACTGAAACTATTTCCATTAAGCCTTCAACATCTGAAGCGTTAGTACTTGTCTTACAGACTATTGCTAAATGAAAACAATCTTATTTTATTCCTTACACATAACAGAAATTAGATAAATACAACAGTTTCCCCTTATGCTCTAATGTAGCTTTGTGATGATGTGAAGTAACTACAAAGGTTTATGAAATCACAAAGTATACGAAACCTTCTTTTAGTCAGTCTTATTGTCCTATTCTCTCAATCAGTGCTGGCGCAAACTACTTACTACAGTCGTCAGAGCGGAAGTTGGAAGGACCCAAATACGTGGTCTGTTTCCACAGTTGACACCCACGCAGGAGCCGCCGCTGCCAACGCCCCTGGCGAAGTTGCCAGCGATGATATTATCATCATTGCGGCTGGCCATGTGGTAGACTATAATGCTGATGATGATGCTACCAATGCTGCTACAATCAGTGAATTAACACTTGGAACAACTGATGGTGCGGGGTATCTCCGGTTCCCTTTTTCTGATCAGGGAGGCAATGATGATAATGAAATTGCCGGGGATTACGATTTAACGGTATCTGGCGACATAACCATTGCAGCTAACGGCTACCTTATCGCCGTTCAGGGAGGGGAGGAGAATCCCATCGGTAATACCATGAATGGTTCAGCAGCTGATCGTAATGAACACGACATATTTATTGGCGGTGACCTATCCAACGCTGGTACTATTGATCTACAGAATGATATTAATACTACCTATGAGGTAGAGTTGCATTTCACTGGCTCCGACAACCAGACTATCTCTGGCGAAGGAACCTGGGATACGTACAATATTACCTACAATAATACCGGTTCACCTAATAATCAGATTGAAAACCGGTCGTTAGCTTTTACAGCTTCAGTAGACCCCGGGCGGTCTACCTTTACCCGAGGTACTTACTTACATAACAATGGCGGAACGTACAACAACCAAGGAACCAATAATGATGGTACTGACTATACTGATGTATCATTCATTATTCAGGCTGGAGTATTTAATATGGCCGGTACTACCACTGGTGACCCTACAGTAACGTTGACCAATGGAAGTATCACAGTTACTGGCGGGCGATTCAACGGGGGAAATAATGGTGTTGGTAGTGGCGAGGCGATCAATATTCAGGTAGATGGTGATGTAATCGTGTCAGCCTCAGGGATTATTAATATTGGGGATGGCGACCCAAGCATCTCCGCTACTCCTACTGATGGTACGCTCACGGTTAACGGGAGCAGTTCTTCCATTAACGCATCTACTCTTTATGCTTATGACCTGATCCTAAATGCCGGAGCCGCTTTGACAATCGAAAATGGAGCAGCGGTTTCAGTTGGTAATAGCAGTAACAATGGTGGCGATTTAACACTCAATGGTGCTACAGGCAACGGATCAACTGTGACAATGGACGGCGCTACCACTCAACTATCTATCTACAGCCAGCTTTTTTTGCGGGAGGATTGTAGCTTCGCCCAGAATAATGGTACTGTTGACATCACACCAAACTTCACCACCGGGGGCGATCCTGAATCAATGCAATTAGAAGGCGCGAACGCATCTTATACTATGCTTGATGGCACTCTGAACGTAATGACCAGTATTACTGAGCCATCAACAAACATTGATGCAATTATCCTGGAAGCAAACAACACTCTACTGGACGTGCAGGGAGGTACGATCAACATGGGTAATCCGACTAGTGGCAGAGGGCGGTTTCGCTTTCGCCAAGCGGCTGGGGAAACCGCTAACTTTACTGCAAGTGGAAGTGCAGTTGTTAACGTAACAGATGCCATTCAGAGGAATACTGCTGGTGCAATTACCAACATCACCCTTTCTGACAATGCCCAGCTTTTGGTGGGCACCGACAATAGTAGCGGAAATATAGGTGACTCCCTCCACGAGGGGCTACTTACAATTGAAGATAATGCCACGGTTCAGTTTGGCTCAGGTGGCGATCTATACAGCGTTACTATCACGGGTAGTGGAACTCTGGAAACCGGTACTACTGGCACTGCGAACAAATTTGATATCAACGGCACCTTTACTTACGGTAGTGCCACGGCTACCTGCACTTTCTACCAAGGTATGGATATCGAGGCAGGAGCCAGTTTAACTATCTCTGCTGGAACCATTAATATCTTGCCCGATGCCACTACTGCTAGCGATACCCGTATGCAAATTCGAGGCAACCTAGTAATGGATGGCGGCACTATTAATCTTGGCGCCAGTATCACCGATATCACTAACGGTAACCTCTTGCAAGTATACGACGGAGGGACCCTGACAATAAATGCGGGCACATTTAGTATATTGGCCAATCCGGCGTTGACTTCACTAGCCAACCGCAACCCATTTAATATTACCAACAACGATGCCGGGGAAGACGCTACGCAGGGCGATGGCGTGGTAACTATCGGCGATGGTTCTGGGGGAAGTAACACCGCTCAGCTGATTATCGCCCCCAACTTAGCCTCAGAACTGCCTTCGCCATCAGAACGCTATATCTTTGATATGGATGGGGCAAACAGTGTGCTAACGATTAATTCGGACGGTTACTTAGGAGTGGGTGGCGGAAATATTGGCGATTTGCGTATGAACACCGCCGGCGCACAATTTTTCATGAATGGAGGAACCTGCGATATCACAGCTTCACTGAGATTGGATAATGGCACCGAACTAGAAATGAGTGGTGGTACAATGAATGTGGGAACTTCTTCTAGCAACGGTAATAACCGAATCATATACGCTACCAATGATCCTTCGGACACTACCAGGATAACCCTGAGTGGGGGCACCATAAACGTAGGGGATGGGAATAGTCGGCTTACAATCGGTAATGATAATGAAAATCCTGGTTTTGGAACAACTACTGCTTTTAGCATTTTGGAGATTACCGGAGGTAGGCTCAACTTAAATGGGGCTTTCAATCTGGACGATGCTAACGCCCGCTTCGTAATGAGCAGTGGAAGCTTTAACCTTGATCCTCAGAGCGACCAAAATTTAGATAGCGACGTGAACGTTTTTGATCTCGAGCAGGGCATTGTCGATATTAGCGGAGGCACCATTACGATTGTAAACCCTCACGCTACTTCAGGTAGTGGCTACGCCATGCGAATTAACGGTGTGGGAGGTTCAGGCAATGGCAATGATGAGATTAGTGGAACCTCCGGTTTACCTGGGTCAGATAGCCCTGTCACCTTCGGTGGGACATTCCGCTTCGGTGACGGTTCGGCCAGTCTTGATGGCTCGACCGATGGTTTTGACTTAGAGCTATCAAATGACCATACTTACGGTTCATTTATTGTTAATAATCCATCAGGAACTAACCGCCATGTAGAAATTACCAGTAGCGGAAATGACTATACACTAAACGGGAATCTCATTATTTCTGCTGGCACTCTTGATATAGGTACCAATACGATAGACAGTGATGGGTCGGGTATATTCTCTCTAGCATCTGATGGCTACTTAATCATCGGAAATACTGACGGTAATAATCATTTCCCGGGTAGCACTTCAGCATTCTCTACTTATTCAGTCGATGCTGCTAGCACTGTGGAATACGATGGCGCAGGAAGTGCATCGGTTAGCCTTCCCGGAGGAGCCCAATTTGGTAACCTGTCTATTTCTGGCAGCGGGACAAAAACTCTTGGTGCGGCTGAAACAGTACGAACTACTTTAACCTTAGAAAGTGGAGTGTTCGCTAGTAGCACCAATCTGACGATGAGTACAGGTGCTACCGTTCTGCGAACTGAAGGCACCATGACCGGAACCATTCAAGGTAGCAACGCCTACACGGTAGCTTACGAAGGCACTTCTAAGGACACCGAAGTCTCTGAATGGTCAGGAGGGGGAAATAAATCGTTCACCGTCAACTTGGATGATAGCGAAACGCTGACCTTACACGATAATCTTATTGCCTTGGGCGATTTAACGATTACCGAAGGTATACTGGCTGATGCTGGTTACACATTGACCGTGGGTGGCGATGTAAACAATTCTTCCCTTCACACTGGAACCGGAAAGATTTATCTAAACAGCAGTTCCGCTCAACACACGATTGGTGGTGATGGCACCGGGCAATTTGAGAATCTGGAACTTGATGACACCAATGGTGCAGTATTTTCCGCAGCGCAAACAGTTAATGGCGCCCTTACTCTAACTGACGGAGTGATGAATGCAGGAAACTTTCTCTTGACTTTACCCGCTACCGCTACCATAAATGCAGCATCCCCTTCAGCTACCACCATGATTCAGGTCAACGGAGGGGTTGGAGCCGCAGGAGTTCAGAAAACTTATATCGGATCAGGAACCGAATCATTCAGCTGGCCTATCGGAGCCAACGGCAAGTATACTCCAGCTACGGTGGAAGTAATCAATGCTACCAGTGGTGGTACAGTTACCATTAATCCGGTAGATGCAGAGAACCCATTTACCACGGATGCTTCGGATGTAGCTTTGGACTACTATTGGATCGTAAGTAAATCGGGCTTTGGCTTTGAAACTGCTAACCTTTCGTTCACCTACGACCAAACCGATACTGACGGTAGAGGTAATGAATCAGGCTATGTTCCTGCCCGATATACCCCCACGACTTGGGACAACATTAACAATGTATCTTTAGTAGACGAAGCAACCAATACTATTTCCTTTAATAATGTCACCTATATTGAGGGACAATTTACCGCCGCTGAGCCCTCGGAATTTGGGGTTGTCTTAACTTATTACAGCCGTGAAAATGGTAATTGGAATACCGCATCGTCCTGGTCTACTGCTGGTTTAGGCGGTGCTGCTGCTACCACTATTCCCGGTAGCAGCACTCCCGTAATTATTGGAGATAGTGATACAATCATAATTAGTAATAATAACACTACGGCACCTAGTGTGGAGCTACAAAGTACTGGCTCATTGATGGTAAGTGATGCTACTACCGGACATGATTTGGGTACAGTGAGCGGAGAAGGAACACTCATTGTAGAAACGAATGATACTGATGCTACTGTATTTCCCGGTGGAACGTACACTGGTTTTCTCGGAGCTAGCGGAGGCGCTATTGAATATACAGGAACCGGTGACTATACCATACTAGATTCGCCCACCTCTTTTCATCACCTCACAATTTCTGGATCCGGGACGGTCACGCTTCCCGACGCTGATTTCACCTTGGTAGGTGATCTAAGGATTGGTGGTACGGTTACTACATTGGTAAGTAATAGTACTAGTGGAGATATTACTGTTGGCGGCAATTTAACTGTAAATGATGCGGGAGCTACGCTGCAATTCCAGTCCGGCACTGGTCGTACCATTTCAGTAACTGGTGATGTAACTAATGCTGGTGCCCTACAGGTAGCTGCTGGTGGCTCGGCTGATCATAGCTTATCCATTGGAGGATCACTTACCAACAATGGGACTTTTGATTTGGCTAACGCCACTGGTTTGCACCGAGCTGATGTTACCTTTACCGGAGCGGCTAATACTAGTATTTCTGGTACCGGAGGTCTTACCGAATTTTACCGATTGATCGTCAATAAAGGCACTGACTCATCTTCTGAATTAGAAGTAATAGCTGACAATTTCACCCTAAGTGCCCCCACTGACGAAATCGAAAAAGCACTGGAAATTCAGAACGGAACCTTCAAGCTTAGCTCTGCTCATACGCTTACACTGAGTACGGGTGGCGGTAATTTTTCTATTCCATCTACTGGAGGTTTATGGATTAATGATGCGGGTGCCACTGCTGAAATTACTTCTGCTTCTTCTGACCTTTCCCTGGCTGGTTTACTACGGCTTACTGATGGGGCGATCAACATCGGTGACGATCTGACCGGTGTTCAGGAAAATTCTATTCTTTATACCATTGGAAATGCGGGTATCACCGTAGAAGGTGGAACGCTTACAGTGGGCATGGCCATACGGCCTAATCCGGACGCAGCTACTTTAGTCTATACCCAGTCGGGTGGATTAGTCCAGGTGGCTGATAATAAGCCCACTACCGAAACGGGTAATGATGCTATTGCCGACTTCTCGATTGCTACCGTTTCTGGCAGTGAGTTTACTATGTCGGGGGGCACCTTAGAGGTAGTGCGAAGAAACAATCTGGGAGACGGCAAGGGGTTAAGAATTGCTAGTGGAATTACTCACAATGTGACAGGGGGAACTGTGCGGGTTGTAACTGCCGAAACTACGGGGGGTACTGACCGGGATATAGGGATTTCTACTGGTGCGCCTTTCTGGAACCTGGAAATTGGGGAGGCAGGGTCGCCATATAACGGTTCTGTTGGGGGCAACCCTATTGAATATACGCTAACCGTCCTCAATGACTTCACACTAAACATTAACGAAAGCTTTAAGCTACATCGGGCTAATAGTGGTTCTCCTTCAGGAAATGATGAATTTGATATGCACATTGGTGGTAACTTGACGGTAGAACGAGGCTCTTTTGGGTTTCCTCGCCCTCAGGATGGTGAGGGGGAAATCGTGTTCAATGGAACCGGATCTCAAGTCATTGTAGACAATGATGATGGAGTTATTGATTTCTTCTCCTTTGAAATCAATAAAGCTTCCGGGACACTTCAACTAGCTAGTGGAACCGATATTGAGGTAGAAAAAGATTTTACTTACACCAGGGGTATCATTGACCAGAACGGCCAACTCATTACATTTAACGGAACTGTTAACCAGACAATTAGTGGTAATTCGTTTAGCTTAGACGATGTAACTATCAACAATAGTACAGGTATCACAATGGGCGTTAGTCAACTCACGGTTAACGGAAATCTTAATCTTGACGCAGGTATCCTCAGCTTAGGAGCCAATCAACTGGTGTTGGGAGAAACAGCTACCGTGGTTACCACCGGAACATTCGGCGCTAGCACCATGATTCAAACCAACGGGCTTGAAAACGCTTCTGGTATTCAAAAGGAATATGCCACCTTCGGGGGCTCATTTACCTTCCCTATCGGTACGGATGTTTACAGTCCGGCTACGATTAATGTAACTGACGCTGACGGCACCTCCGGAACAGTAAACGTGAATCCGGTAAATGATAGGGATGTAACCGCCCCAGCCGGAACCTCCCTTAATTACCAGTGGATAGTAGAGACCAGTGGCTTTGGGTCTAATTTAGACATCAGCCACACTTATTCTTATGATGATGTTGATGTAGCCGGCACGGAAACTGATTACCTGGATGCTTATTTTGACGGAATGACCTGGACTGAGGGTAATACTACCAATGTAGATGAGGGGGCTAATACCATTAATCTAACAACTACCGGAAGTATTAGCGAATACCAGTTTACCGCTGGTGGTGGATTTGTTGATCCGGTCGTCTACTATAGTGTGACTAGTGACGATTGGAACCTAGCCACCACCTGGAACACTGCCGCCGATGGTTCTGGTTCTAGTGGTATTCCAGCCACAGATAATCCGGTTATCATCCAGTCTGGTAATATAGTAACTATTCCAGCTACAACAAATGTAAGTGCGGCTGGTACTACTATTGAGAGTAGCGGCGAATTGGTTATCGAAGAAATTGAAGGAGATACTTATATAGATATCGGTACGGTAGATGGCACCGGAACGCTTAAATTTTCGGTTGATGATCAACCGGACGTTCCTACGTTAGATAACGATTTTGTTAGTGCTGGTGGTGGTACGGTTGAGTATGAGTTCATTTCTACTAATGATGAAAATTTACCTTCTACTCAAACAATATACAATAACCTGATCATTGATCATCAAGGCGGTAATGATGAAGCCCAAATGACCGCAAATTATACCATTAATGGTGATCTAAGCATTGTTTCCGGAAGACTGGAGTTAAATACTTTTACTTGCGATCGTAGTACATCGGGCGGAACTTTCACGATGGCCAGCGGCACCCAGCTCTGGATAGAAGGCACTGACAACTTTCCAGCTAACTTCACTACTTACAGTCTCGATGCCAACAGCCAACAAAGTTTCACTGTCAATTCAGACCAAACTATACCTGACCTGGGCGGAGCCTCTTACGGTATTTTGTATATAAATGGTACCGGAACTCGCACGTTGGAAGGTGATATTACTATTGATGGCTACCTTCTCATAGATCAAGGGGCTATTTTAAGCTTAGGAAACAACAATGTAGACATAAAAGGAAATTGGATCAGAAGAGAGCAAAATGGAAGTGCCTTGGATCCGGGTACCGGAACGGTAACTTTCAACGGGACTACACTCCAATATATCTCAATTAATAACAATAGTACTGATAACAGCGAAGAGACCTTTTATAACATAGTTATTAATAATAGTAATGGAGTCTCATTAGATGGTGACGATAACGAATACATTACCCAGCTAAACATTACTAACGATTTAACTTTCACCGATGGTACGCTGGAATTACAAGGTCGCCCTCTTGTAGTATCGGGAGATATTGTTAATAACTCTGCGAGTACCATTCCTATCACTAATGCTAGTGTAGTTACTTTTGATAATACTTTTGGTGATCAGGAAGTAAACGGTATAACAGGGATAGATTTTGATAATGTTACCCTCACTAAAGCGTCCGGTACTACCCTGACATTGAATGTTCCGGTTAGTATCAGCGGTACGCTGGATATGCAAAATGATGGTACAATTGTTCTATCAGGTACTACGAACGATTTAACTTTTGGTACATCATCCACTGTTAGCGGATCATTTAGCGGTAGCCGCATGATCGTCACTGATGGTAGCTCTTCAGGATCACAGGTAATCAAAGAAGGAGATGCCACAGCTGATTCCTATGATTTTACCTTCCCCATAGGAGTAGGTAGCGACTATACTCCGGTATCAATTGATATTACAGCAGTAACTACTACTGGAGGAAATATTGGAGTTCGTTCGGTGGATGGTGCCGGTAGTTATCCGTTAGTTGATCCTACTCGAGTGATTAACCGTCATTTCGTAGTAGATTTAACTAGTATTACTGACATTACCGGAAGCTTTGACTTTACATATGCTGATGATGATGTTCAGGGAAGCGAAATCTACTATCTATCTTGGATGTACAATGGTTCGCTGAGCGAAGCAACCAATGAATTTGTGACTCCCGGTACCAATACCTTTGGTTCTACCAACGTTACCGTAAGCGATGCATCTACGGAATGGGTAGCTGGTGAAGCCGGAGCTTTCTACTCTCGACTCTACAGTCAGAAAAATGGCCTGTGGAGTAATGGTACGGATGTATGGAATACTGCTGCTGACGGCTCAGGAAGCTTCTCCTCTCCTACTCAGTACAATGAAGTAGAAATCCAAAATGATCATACTATTACTACCGACGCTGACGACCAGGATGCGGCAGCACTAGTCATTAACGGTACGCTAGTTATTGATGAAACCATTGACCATGATTTTGGGCCAATTACCGGAGCTGATTCACTGATTCTTTACGATGGAATTTTACCGGAATACAACGTACTTGGAACTACTTTCTTTGATAATGGTACAGTAGAGTTTACCGATGGTGGTTCAGGTCCTGGCTATGACCTTCCTAATGGCGTGCTAAGTTATTACAACCTAGTTATTAGCGGTAGCCGTGATAAAACGCTAGGCGGAAACACAACTATTACCAATGATTTAACTGTTGATGGAGTAATCCTAGATGCTGATAACACTAATAACTACAACATATCTTTGGGCGGTAACCTTACTCTATTGAGTGGTGGTACGATAGATCCTCGCGATGGTACCTTTGCGCTAGTTGGTGCTGCTGCCCAGGCTGTGCCTACTGGCATCACCTTCAATAACCTTCAATTTGATAATGTTGGAGCTAAGTCTATTACTTCTATTGGCACGCTCAGCGTAAACGATTTTCGTATTCTATCTGCCTCTGGATCAGTGAATTTCTCTACTGAAACCGATATTACGGCGACTGGTAGCTGGTCAAATGCCAGTGGTAGTGGTGCCAGTATATATAGCAATGTAAACAACCTTATACTTAATGGCAATGCTGACCAAGCTATCTCAGGGACGAATACTTTTCACAATTTAGATATTAACAAAACCGGTTCGGGGCATACTGTTACGGTATCAGGTGAAATTACCCTAGATAATGGTGCTAACGGTGGTGACTTAACTATCTCTAGCAATGATGCAGTAAGTGGCAGTGCGAACTTCAACCTACTAGGCAATTGGACGAACAATGGCTCTTTTTCTACCACCGGAACGGTCAACTTCAATGGTACGGTGGCTCAGGCCATCTCTGGTGATAATACATTTGGCTCATTGGTGATTGATAATGCGGCGGGGCTAACCATCGCGGATGATGTAACCACTACCATTGCCGATGACCTGACTGTTACTAGTGGAACACTTAATACCGGTGGAGGTACGGCTACGGTGGTTTTTGACGGAACCGGCGAACAGAACATTAATGGTGCGGTAACCTTCAATAATCTAACTAAGCAAGCCGGCGATACGCTGAGACTCAGTGGAAGCAGTACCGTGAACGGTACACTAACTCTGACTGAAGGGCTCATTAACACCACTAGTTCAGACCTGCTAGTAATTGGAGCTGATGGTTCTGTGTCGGGCGGATCAGGTACTAGCTATATTAACGGTCCACTTCAGCATACGGAGAACTCTACTTCGGCTGACGTAAAATTATTTCCCTTTGGGAGCGGCACTACCTATCGTCCAATTACGCTGAATTTAACCCAGAATGACGCAGTAACTCGTACGTACACTGGTACTTTAAACGAGAGTGCTCCTCCATCGCGCACTCTACCAGTAGGGTTAGTACGAGTATCCGGGGTTCGTCACTATACAATTACTCAATCTGACCCAGCCGCTGTTGCTTCAGCTACAGTAACCATCGGATATAATGTGGATGATGAATCTGACGTAGCTTCTACCCTACGGATTGCGAAAAGTGATGGATCAGGCAACTGGATAGACCTCGGAGGAACGGGAGATAGTGGTGATGAAGTAGAAGGTACTTTTGAAAGTGGGTCCATTACTTCCGGTACGTTCACCACGTTTAGCGACTTTGTATTAGCTTCCTCCGCAGAAAGTAACAATCCACTGCCGGTTGAATTACTTGATTTTCAGGCGGTGTCTACTGCGAAAGGAATAAAAGTATTCTGGATTACGGCCAGTGAAATTAATAACAGCCACTTTGTAATAGAGCGATCGCTGGATGGAATAACGTTTGAAGCAGTAGGTAAAGTAGAGGGGGTAGGTAATAGCGTTACGCAGCAATACTACGAAACTCTGGATGCTCGGGCACCCTACGGAACAGTTTACTATCGCTTACGGCAGGTAGACTTTGATGGTACTACATCTTTCTCTCAGGTGATAGCCGTTACGTATGCCCCGCAGGAAATACAGGTGAGTGTTCAGCCTAATCCGGTAGAAAATCATCGGACTACCATCAGCGCTAGTGGACTAGCGGTTGAGCAAAAAGTCACTATTCAACTGGTAGATTTGTCTGGCTTTGAAGTGCGAAGGTATAGCCGAACGACCAGTGCCGGTGGGGTACTTATCTTGTCACTGCAAGATTTGGAACAGCTAGCTTCAGGACTGTACACCGTAGTGCTCACGTCCAATGACTTCTGCCACGTAGAAAAACTAATTATTCGTTAAAGACAAAAAAGGCAGCCCTACTAAGGCTGCCTTTTTTGTTTTCGAAAGGGGATACGGTAAAACAGGTAGTAATCAAAGCGGAACTGCTCGTTATTTTGGCCAAAGCCGTAGCCGGGTACTTCGTAGGGAATCAGGGCGGGGTTGCCGAAGAAACTACGGGCAAATTTAAATCGGAGGTTATAGCCCAGAAAGATATTCCGGTAGAGCTGTACTTTCATTCCGGCCGTCATTTCAAACCAGATTACTCCCAGGTTATCATTTTCAGCGGTAATAGTTTGCTCCGGCCAGAACGCATTGTTGTTACCCTCTTCATCAACGATGTCGTCGCGGGTTTGTAGCGTCATCCTGTCCGTTACCTGACCTCGAGCAAACCGTAATCCAAAGAAAATAACATCCTCATCGGCCCGAAAGCTAGTCTTAGCCTGATTGATCAATAGGTTTACGTCAGGGCCAATCCGAAAGTACGACCCCCAACTTTTGTAGAAGTAAGGGTTATCAACAATATCTACTGATTCGGGTGGACTATTTCGGGTAAGCTCACCACTACCGTACTCGGCTGCCAGCATATAGCGGCCCAACACCAGGTCAGCCTGAAAGCCGTAAAAAGTATCGTCCGGACGAGCGATAGTGCGTAATGCATTGTTTAGTGATACGCCTACCCGTAGTGCCAAAGGTTCAAAGCGGCCTATTGCCAACGTATCGGCATCCTGGGCAAATCCTGCATTCAGGCTGATTAATCCCACCAGTAAACTACCGAATAGTAACTGTCGCATTCACCGCGTTATTGATGTTAAAAACTGTGCTTCCTTCTGTTTCAGTAGGCTCTTCTAGGCGACCAGGGTTCTCACCTAAGCGTAGCGAGTCAATCCGGTACCGGTCCTGAGGCAGGCAGTTTGCCACCTGAAAGGTATCCCGCCGGTAATACGCCCGAACATCGTAGGTTTCGGGAGTAGCTTCTTCGGTTTCCAGAAACACCTGCACCTGCCGGTCGATTTGGGTGACCGGTACTTCCACTATGATATCTTCGCCCTGTACAATAGATGTATCCTGTAGCAAATCTTCTTTGCCAATATTGGAATAAATACGGCGCACAAATAAAGTGTCGTTCGACTCCTCTTCCATCTCGGGGTAATCGAACTGCAACCGTAAGATGTTAGTCATTTCGTAGCGACAGGTAAACGCCCGTATGTTCAGAGTTTCGGAAAAACGAGATACTTCAGCGTTGCGCACCAGCACCGAGTCGAAGGTCGTCAGTGCGGTATCAACGCTAATATCCATGAATTGCTGGTCGGGCCCACATTCGGGAGAAATTAGCGTCTGCTCCCGTCGGTAGTTCAATACAATAGTATCCAGCGTAGAGGTATTTTCCAACTCGCGGAAAACGTAGAGTGTGGTGCTGTTACTAGCAGGATCTAACGGAAGACCAATACTATTGGTATTATCGTCGCCTACCGGTATGTCACTCCCATCCCGGAATACTAAAATATTACTGGCAATATCTCTTTCACTGTTACTCCCTTCATTAGAAATGAGTTTGGTAAATTCTAAGGTCGCCACATTAGTAGAACTAGTCGAGCAGTCCGATTCTTCTTCGCAGGCCGAAAAACCAAAAAAAATGAGCGCAATCAGCACGCCCAGGCGACTCTTTTTGTACAAAAATGCGTTATGCTCCATAGTCGTTTGACCTACCAACGCTTAGCAAGCGTGGTTGTTGTCTCGCTAAAGGCTCTAGTGGAATGCTTAACTTCCTTAGCGAGCGGCAAATTTTGCTAATTTTGCCGATAATAAAAAAAGTAGATTGCGTGTGAAGACCAAAGGACGGAAAAAAGATAAAGTAAATATCGTTACGCTGGGCTGTTCCAAGAACCTGGTAGACTCAGAAGTGATGCTCACCCAACTGAAGGGTAATAAAATAAATGCTACCCACGAGTCGGAGCGGGATGATGCCAATATTGTGATTGTAAACACCTGCGGGTTTATTGATAATGCCAAGCAGGAATCGATTGATACCATTCTGCGCTTTGCCGATGCCAAGCAGGAAGGACAGATTGAAAAGCTGTACGTCACCGGTTGCTTATCGCAGCGTTATAAAGATGACCTGGAACAGGAGATCCCAGAGGTGGACGCTTTCTTCGGAACGCTAGAGTTGCCGTTGCTACTAAAGAAGTTTAAAGCGGATTACAAACACGAGCTGGTAGGCGAACGGATTACCACTACCGCTCGCCACTATGCGTATCTGAAGATTGCCGAGGGCTGTGATCGTCCCTGCTCTTTCTGCGCCATTCCGCTGATGCGGGGTAAGCACGTTTCTCAACCGATTGAGAATTTAGTGAAGCAGGCGGAAGCTCTGGCCCGCAACGGCACCAAAGAATTGCTCCTCATTGCCCAGGATTTAACCTACTACGGACTGGATATCTACCGAAAGCGTCGGCTGGCCGACTTACTACGTCATTTGTCGGATGTGGAAGGTATTGATTGGATTCGGCTGCACTACGCTTATCCTTCGGGCTTTCCCATGGATGTATTGGAGGTGATGGCTGAGCGTTCTAACATTTGCAACTACCTGGATATGCCGTTGCAGCACGGCTCTACCCGCATGCTCAAGTTGATGCGGCGCGGCATCACCCGCGAAAAAACCGAACAACTGCTGGATCAAATCCGTAACCAAGTACCGGACATCGCTTTACGTACTACCCTTATTGCGGGGCACCCCGGCGAAACGGAAGAAGACTTTGCCCAAATGCTGGAATTTGTGGAGCAAACCCGCTTCGACCGTCTGGGGATTTTTGCCTATTCGCACGAGGAAGGGACTCATTCGTTTAGCATGGCGGACGATATTCCTGAGGAAGTAAAGCAAGAACGCGTAAACCAGGTAATGGAAATGCAGGAGCAGATTTCGTGGGAGAAAAATCAGCAAAAGATTGGAAAGACCCTGCGGGTGCTGGTTGACCGTAAGGAAGGCGGCTACTTTGTGGGGCGTACCGAAGCCGATTCTCCCGAGGTAGATAATGAAGTACTTATTCCGGCGCAGGAAACTTATTTGCGGCTGGGCGACTTCGCGCATGTAACTATTACCGATGCTTCTGAGTTCGACTTATTTGGAACCGTGGCGCAGCCCACCATCTTAGACCGACATACCATTTCGCATGATACTAGAGAAACTTCCGCTAACCGAAACTCAACAGTTTGATCCTGTTTTTTTAGACTACCTGGCGGGCGAATCTAAACTAAAACCTTTCTACCACCGACCACCGCACCTGGAAAGTTTTGCCGAGCAACTGGCAGAAAAACAACTTTCGGCCGAACAGCGGGCTACTTTGGTAGAGGTGCTTCAGCAGCAGTACCGGTCATTAGAAACTACTTCCGCCGTTTCTGAGAATATTAAAGCCCTGGCGGATGAGAAAACTTTTACGGTGACTACCGGGCACCAGTTGAATATTTTTACCGGGCCGCTGTACTTTATTTATAAGATTGTGACGGTGATCAATGCCTGTCGCCGCCTGCAGGAAGCCCACCCCGACTACCGTTTTGTGCCGGTATACTGGATGGCTTCGGAAGACCACGACTTTGAGGAAATCAGTTACTTCAACCTTTTCGGGCAAACCTACACCTGGGAAACCCAGCAGCAGGGGGCGGTAGGCCGCTTTCACCCCAACGGTTTGGGAAAAGTGCTGGACGCCTTACCGGAATCCACCCCAATTTTTGAGAAAGCCTACCGGCAGCAGGAAACCCTGGCCGACGCCGTGCGCTACTACGTAAACGAACTGTTTGGCGAACAAGGCTTGGTGGTGCTGGATGCTGACAATAGCCGGCTAAAATCCTCCTTTGTGTCGGTGATGAAAGATGATCTGCTGAACCACACCGCCCAGCAAAAGGTGGAAGAAACCTCGGCCAAGCTGGAAGAGCTCAACTACAAAACCCAGGTGTTTCCCCGCGAGATCAATCTGTTTTACCTGCGGGAAAGCCGGGAGCGCATCGTACGCGAAGGCGATACCTTTCAGGTACTCAATACCGACTATGCCTTTTCGGAAGAGGAAATTCTTCAGGAACTGCAGGAGTATCCTGAGCGATTTAGCCCCAACGTAATTCTGCGTCCGCTGTATCAGGAGGTGATTTTGCCCAATCTGGCCTACGTGGGTGGCCCTTCCGAACTGTCCTACTGGCTGCAACTAAAGCCAGTCTTTGAGCACTACGAAACTACTTTTCCCGTACTAATGCCCCGCAACTTTGCGCTGGTCATCAACAAAACCAATGCGAAGAAGCTGCACAAGGTAAATATTCCCGCCGCCGATCTGTTTCTGGATACCCAAAAGCTGGTGAAAAAGTTTGTAGAAGATAACGCGGAAACCAGCATCTCGCTAAAGGAAGAAAAGGCCGCTCTGGCCCAGGTTTTTGAGAAAATTAAGGAAAAAGCCCGGGCGGTAGACGGTAGTCTGGAAGGTTTTATTGGCTCGGAAGCGAATAACTCCTTCAAGAGCCTGAGCAATATTGAAAAGCGGCTCAAGAAAGCCGAGGAGCAAAACCAGGAAACCGTGGTAAAACAGTTAGAAGGCTTGAAAGAAAAGCTGTTTCCCAATGGCTCGTTGCAGGAACGCACCGAGAACTTCCTGAACTTCTACATCAACAATCCGCACTTTATTGCTGAGTTGCTGGACGAACTGGACCCGTTTGATTACCAGATGCATATTCTGAACGAAGGTGAAGAGCGGTGACCAAGGCTGAGCTACGTCGGGAGTTTCGCGCTAAGCGGCAGGCGCTATCTTACCAGGAGTATAACCGGCGCAACAAGCAAATCTTTGAACTATTCCGGCAGCACTTTCCAATAACGCAACCCACTACAGCCCATTGTTACCTGGCTTCGGAAGAGAAGCGGGAAGCGGGTACTACGTTGATCATCATGCATCTGCTGGCTTCGCCTCAGGTAACGGTGGCTACCCCGCGCAGTCATCCGGGAGGCACTCTTACCCACCACCTTTTTACCCGCGATACCGCCCTGGAAACCAACCGATGGAACATCCGCGAGCCGCTGGCTTCCGAACCCATGGTGCCTACCGAAGAAATAGATTGGGTAGTGGTTCCGCTGCTGGCCTTCGACCGGATGGGCTACCGGGTAGGCTATGGCCAGGGTTTTTACGATCGCTTTCTGGCGCAGTGCCGCCCCGATGTGCTCAAAATTGGTCTTTCCCTAGAGCCGCCCGTGGGCCGCATCACCGATATTGATAAGCACGATATTCCCCTCCACCACGTCATCACTCCCCAGCAAGTCTTCACCTTTTCTGAAGACTAAACCGGAGAATCGTTAGCATCCGCCCACGACAACCCGCACCGTCATTCCGGTCGAAGTGAAACGAAGAACCGGAATCCCAGGCGGGAGACCCCGGAATTCGCGTTGCTCATCCGGGGAAAGTAAAGATGTACCGTCACTGCGAGCAACAGCGAAGCAGTCTCCCTCAGGGTAGTCGCAAGAAGATACTAATAAGGAGATCGCTTCGTCCTGACGTCCTCGCGAGGACGTGCTTGTATTATTTTACTGAAGTATCCGCCAAAGCTCAACAGACTTCCTCCGTCTGCTCAGTAGAATTTACCCGTATTCCCTCTAGCTTTTTAAACTTCATGGCCATGAAATGAAAAGTTACGGTCATAATTATTTCAAAAAGTAGTGAGCTTTTATAAAAAAGCTAAGTGAAACCGTAAGCATTTGACAGTATCGTTTGGAAAGTTCTTCTACAGAAATTTCGTATCGCTTGGGTGGGAAAACTATCTTTTGTAGAACAAGTGCGCAAGAAGCAAAAAGCACTTTCCCCGGATGAGCGATAGCGAATTCCGGTCGGCGCCCCGACGGGGTCTCCCCCATATTGAGCGGGAGATCCCGGTCGGCGTCCAGCGTGGAACGCCCCGACGGAACAAGTCCGGGAAGTAGTAAAAGCTAATTGAATCCACGTACTCAAGCATCCTTCACTTTTACAAAAGAAAGCGTGTCCAGAGAATCCTTTAGTTCGGGGCCGGGGCGGAAAATATACTTGGCTCCTTTAATGTTTTTTGCGTTTACCTCTTCAGGGGTATCACTTCCTTCGGCCTGAAGCGACAGGCGTAGCGAGCCTAATTCACCCAAACGAACTATATACCCCTCGGCCATATGTTTGGGAATAACCAGTACTAAAGCCTCCAGTGTTGCCAGCACGTCGGGGCGGCTTAGGGAGGTGCCTTGGGCAATCTCATCGGCCAATCGGCGAATATCTACCTCACCCCGGCTACGGACCACCGGGTAGTACTTAAGAGAACGCTTAGGGTCGTTCAGGTCTACGCGCGACTTTACGCTGAAAGGTACTGGCATACACTAATTAAGTTTAGAAGTTTTGACCAGAAGAATACAAAATTTCTTTGATTTTACCGGATAGTGGGCAAACAAATCGTGGCTGGTTCTCGTACTTAGCTTAATCAAAAACGTAATCGTACCAAAGAAGAAGTAGACAGGTAAATAGTTGATAATGAGGGGATAGATAGAGGGAGACCACACGCCCACTCATTCTTTTCATCCTCTTTCTTAGGCTTCTATCCGATTATATTATATTTGCGTCTCCCGCAGCAGACAAGCTTTATACTGCTATGAGAATAATAATTGCCGGAGCTGGCGATGTAGGTACCCACCTGGCCAAGCTCCTTTCGTATGAGAATCAGGAGATTGTGATTATCGATGTGGATGCTGAACGGCTGCGCCAGATTGGTAATCAGATTGACGTGGCTACCATTAAGGGGAGTGCTACTTCCTACCAAACCCTGAAGCAAGCCAATGTGAGTGAGGCCGATTTGCTTATTTCGGTCACCGAGTCGGAAGAAGTGAACCTGGCAACCACCATTATTGCCAAGCAATTAGGAGTCAAACGAACCATCGCCCGTATTACCAACGAAGAGTTTTTGATGGATAAAAAGACGTTAGACTTACGAAAGGTAGGGATTGACGAACTCATCTCGCCCGAATCGTTGGCCGCCCGGGAGGTAAAAAGGCTGCTGCGTATTGCGGCGGTAACCGACACCTTTGAGTTTGATCAGGGGCTGCTATCGCTTATCGGTATCACACTAGACCATAACAGTAATCTGATTGGGAAGACTTTATCGGAGACAGCCAAGCTTAACCCGGACGACACCTACATTATTGTAGCTATTTTACGCGATGGTAAAACCATTATTCCAAAGGGGCATAACCGGCTGCGCGTGAACGACCACGTGTACTTCATTGCCCAGCCCGACGGTATTGACCGGGTACTTAAGCTCACTGGCAAGGTAAAGATGGACATTCAGAGCCTGATGATACTGGGAGGGAGTAAAGCTGGTTTCCATACCGCCCGCAAACTGAGTGGTACGCACCGGATAAAACTTATTGAGCGGGATAAAGAAAAGTGCTTTGAACTGGCCGATCAGCTACCCGATGTACTAGTAATTCACGGCGACGGGCGCGACGTAGACCTGCTCATGCAGGAAGGACTGGCCGATATGGACGCTTTCATTGCCCTCACCGGCGATTCGGAAACGAACATTATCAGTTGTCTGGTAGCTAAAGACCAGAAGGTGAAGAAGACCATTGCCCTGGTAGAAAATATGGACTACATCCACCTAAGCCAGAATATGGGAGTGGATACCATGATCAATAAAAAGCTGATCGCTGCCAACTTCATCTTCCGCTACATCCGTGAGGGCGACGTAGTTTCCATCACCGGTATTCACGGGGTAGAAGCGGAGATACTGGAGTATGAGGTGAATGATAATTGCAAGATTGCTAATCGCCGGCTGAAAGATTTACGATTTCCGGGTGATGCTATCATTGGCGGTGTAGTGCGTGATGGGAAGGGATACATTGCGCTCGGTAATTTTGAGTTTGAAAGCGACGACCGGGTGGTAGTACTCAGCCAACGGGATGCTTTACCTGAGGTGGAGAAGTTTTTTAAGTGATGTGTTCATGTGTTTAGGTATTCGTGTGTTCATGCAAAGTAGCGCAACCTATATACTTTATACTGTTCACCTGAACACATGAAGACAAGAACACCGTAACACAAATACGAAAGTATGCTCTTTAACTGGAAGGTGCTGTTCAATATACTAGGACTGATTCTGGTGTTCACCGCAGGATTTATGCTACTGTGCCTCCCAGTATCTTTTTATTACGATAGCCAGGATTGGCAGGCACTTCTGTGGTCGGCGGGTATCACATTACTAATCGGAGGCGTAACTTGGCTGATCACCCGCGACCAGCAGGATAAAGAGATGCGGCGGCGCGACGGGTATTTGGTAGTTACATTGAGTTGGGTACTCATTTCTTTTTTCGGATCACTACCTTATCTATTTAGTGGAGCTATTCCTAACTATCCCGACGCTTACTTTGAAGCCATGTCGGGCTTTACCACCACCGGGGCTACCATACTCACCGATATTGAAGTGGTACCGAAAGGAATCCTCTTTTGGCGCAGCCTGACGCAGTGGATTGGTGGTATGGGAATCATTGTGTTGGCGGTAGCCATCTTACCTATTCTTGGTATAGGTGGAATGCAATTGTTTCAATCCGAATCTCCGGGAATTACTCCGGACAAACTGAAACCTCGCATTCGTGATACAGCCAAACGCTTGTGGGCTATTTACGTTAGCCTGACCATTACTGAAACCATTCTGCTCTGGATAGGCGGGATGAGTTTTTTTGACTCAATCAATCACGGTCTTACTACTATGGCTACTGGCGGGTTTTCGCCCAAAAATGCCAGCATTGCCTTCTACGACTCACCCTACATTCAGTATGTGATCACCGTATTTATGTTTCTGGCCGGTACTAGTTTTACGCTGACGTACTTTATGTTGAAAGGTAATTTTGCCAAAGCCTGGCAAAACGAAGAGTTTCGGAACTACCTCTGGTTTGTGGTCATCGTTACGGTGATCACTACGGTGGGCATTGGTATCTCTACCGAGAACAACTGGGAGGCGTCCTTTCGCTACGCCATCTTTCAGGTGATTTCGGTGATTAGCACTACCGGTTACATCACCGCTGACTATACCGCCTGGATGCCGCTGCTGACCGTCATCTTCTTTCTGCTGATGTTTGCGGGTGGTTCTGCCGGTTCCACCTCCGGTGGGGTAAAGATTGTCCGGCATACCATCCTATTGAAAAATAGCCTACTGGAAATGAAACGACAGATTCATCCTTCGGCAGTGATTCCGGTACGCTACAACGGGAATGCGGTTACACAGGATATTGCTTTTAATGTGCTGGCTTTCTTCATTATCTACGTTACTGTTTTTGCTATTGGCTCGGCAATTATGTCGCTTTCGGGAGTGGATTTTATGACAGCGGTGGGGGCGGTAGCCACTTCATTAGGGAATATCGGTCCAGGCATTGGTTCAGTAGGCCCGGTTGATAACTTCGCGCACTTAACTGATTTCGGCAAATGGTTTCTGTCTTTCCTGATGCTGCTAGGCCGGTTAGAGTTATTCACCGTGATTATGCTGTTCACTCCCTACTACTGGAGCCGGCATGCGTGATGGTAGAGGTTGGAGGCTAGAAGCTAGAGGTTAGATGTACTGACAATTTAGCTTAGGGACAAAAATAAAATACTCTTGCCGGATGAGCGATAGCGCTCGGCGCCCGAGGAATTCCGGGGAGGGTGCCCGTAAGATACAATATCATTACAGTTAGATATTAGAAATAAATTTCTCAATTTCCAGCTTCCAACCTCTAGCGTCTAACTTCCAGCCTCTATCATCTAACCTCTATCAATGTCCTCTAAAAAATTCTCAATCGCCGACAGAATACGAAGTTTCAGGTACGCCTTCAGCGGCTTGCGGATATTATTTAAGGAGGAACATAATGCGCTGGTTCATCTGGTTATTACTATTATCGTACTTGTTTTGGGGGCTATTTTTAGCATAAGTTCGCTAGAATGGATAGCGGTAGTATTTGCTATTGGGTTTGTTTTTGTGACCGAAGTTCTCAACACCGCTATTGAAGATATAGCTGATTTTATCTCGCCTCAGCGGGATGAGCGAATCAAGCGAATTAAGGATTTGGGCGCAGCGGCCGTGGTGACGTCAGCAGTAACCGCAGTTGTAGTGGGAGTAATTATTTTTCTGCCGAAAATTCTACGATTAATTATTCCTGAGAATCTTTTCTGAGCGGACCTACCGGCGGAGCATCCAGGTAGTACATAATCAGGTTCATCATCTCGTCGGTAGTGTTCCATCCGTAAGTAACAGTTTGAGGTGGTACATTAGGGTTTTCCGGATTGTTGCTGGTATTGTCGTACACCCCTTCGGCGTAGATTACCGACTTCTCGGGTAGTGTAAGTGGTTCCCGGAACACGTAGGTTGACTGCCAGTTGAAATCCCAGTCGTTAATCCGAACCAGGGGTACCACCTCACCATCGGGCGTAATCGCATAAGCGGTGAACGACTGCCCCAGGGTATGCATGTGCGGTAGTACCGAAATCAACTGAATCTCGTTACTCAGCGGAGCCGAACGCAAATAAAAAGTTTTTACCTCATTGGCCGGAATCACGAAAGGCTGATTGGTGATATCATTTTCGCGCAGCGCAAAGGTTTTGACCTCCCGGCGAACGGGCTTTTTGGTAAAGTACAGCTTTACAGTAGACTGGTCGGTATCGGGTACGCCGGAAGGAGCGTAGTGGACATTAAATATCAGATCGCTGTTTTTCTTCAAAGGTTTGCCGGTACCGTCAGGAAAGACAATCGGTAGGTTGCCCGGAACCCAGCCGTACAAAAACTCATCGGCTAAGGGTGTTTTCTGAAATTCTTTAATGCGGGGATCGTACTCTGACATCCCATCGATACCGCGAATAAGGTTGGTAGTATCTACCATAATGCGGCTGTGGTGCACGTAGCGGCGATTGCCGGGCTCAAACTCAATGGCCTTAATATATACATCTTTCGGAAGATTGGTCGGTACGCTGAAGAAGCGGAAGTCTTCAATTCCGGTATCCGAAATTTCGTAGGGTTCCTTCATGGTCAGTACCAAATCCGGTTCCATATCCAGGTGCGGATTGTTGGTGAAAGTGGGCGCAGGTGGAGTCTTCTGCGGATCACCCTGAGGTGCGCCGTTTTCTACCCAGACTTTGATCAGATTAATCTCATGAGGCTTGAGCAGCCGTTCGTTTTTATAGCGCTGAAAGGTAGGGTCGGCTTTCCAGGGCGGCATGTAGCGGGTACTGGTGACCTTTCCAATAAAGTCCGCTCGCTTGGCCACATCCTGATAGGTGATTAAGGGAAACGGGCCAATACCGCCTTCGTGGTGACAAGGGGCACAATTGCGGTGGATAATGTGCACCACGTGGTCATTAAACGTAATCTGGTTCTGGGCGCGAAGCCCACTTATCCCACTCAGCAGTCCTACTAATAAAACAAGGCGAATCCCGGTCATGCGTTACTCAATCGTTTTTTCTCCTGTTAAACAGATTTTTTACCTTGCATCGTGCGTTAACTTCAAAAATAAGTAATTTTCGATAGTCTTATGCGCTACCTTGCCACCGTATCCATTGTCTTGCTGAATCTGCTTTTGCTCCCGGAGCTACCCGCTCAGGTCATTCACTGGCCACAGGATACTTTTCAAACGCTAGACGGGCAGAAACTTACCCCGCAGCAAATTCGCCAGCAAGCAGCTACGGTCGTACTATTTATGGACCCCGAGTGTCCGGTAACCCAGAAGTACGGGGCTACACTTCGTAAGCTGCATCAGGAATGGCAAGAGAAAGACGTGAAACTTCTAGCGGTATACCCAGTAGTCGGCATTGATAGTGCTACTGTAGCCGATTTTGCTCAGGCTTATCGGTACGAATTCACTCACGTACTTGATCCGCAGCAGCAATTAGCTAAGGATTTACAGGCTAACACTACTCCCGAAGTATTCATGCTCGACTCATTAGGGCAGGTCCGCTACCGCGGGGCGATTGATAACTGGTTTTACGAACTGGGCCGTTACCGTCGCGTAGTTACCGAGCACTACGTGCAAGACGCGCTAACTGCCTATCTACAAGGCGACCCAATTGTAATATCCAAAACCGAAGCCGTGGGCTGCCTGATCGGCACCAGCATGGTGGAGGAATCGCACCACGGGCATCATTGATAGGGGAAATTCCAGTGCAGCTAAGCATCTGTCAGCATGTAACTTTATCAATTGATACCTATTGCAGTGTAAAGAAAGTAAGTATAACTACGTAGCGTCATTCCGGTCGTAGCGTAGCCACCCCCAGCGAAGAGCCGTAATCTCCTGCTATGTAGTCAGAGAATTCCGAATATTTTGCTTCAAACATAGGATGACGTTTTTATATTTTATCTTGACTGAGTACTTGTCACCTCCGAGAAAACTGATTCTTCACTTCAATAATCTGGCTGATAATGGATAGGGCGATTTCTTTGGCCGACTTCGCATTAATATTAACTCCGATGGGAGCGTGAATGCGGTCGATCAGTGACTGATCAAGGCCTTTTTCCAGCAGGCGATTAGTGCGTTTGGCGTGGGTCTTTTTGCTGCCCAACGCTCCGATATAACCCACTTCTGAGGGAAGCAAAATTTCCAGGGCGTTATCATCGATCTTGGGGTCGTGGGAGAGAATAGCACAAAAGGTGTAAGCATCTAACGGAAACTGATTGAGCACTTCAGAAGGATAGTTCTGTAGCAACTGGCTAGGTGGGTCGGTAAAAGTGGTGTTCTCAGCGAAGTAGCCGCGCGGATCAATCACTACCGTTTCAAAGCCAAACTGGTTACCCAGGGCTACCAGGTCTACCGTAATGTGAGCCGCGCCAATAATCAGCAGCAGGCTTTTGCGGGGAAAGATCTGAATGAAATAGTCTTTCCCCTCGTGAGTAACCGACTTGTGGGTGCGTTTGGTATAGGCATCTTTGGCTTCGGACAGCACCTCTTCCGCCAGTTCATCGCCCCAAACCTGCCCATCTTCATCCAGCAGCGTATTGGTGCTATTGCCGTCTTCCAGCGAAGAGATCAGGGTAGAAGCTTTGTTCTCCTGAACATTAGCCAGCAAACGACTCCATACACTTCCTTCCGAGAAGGTAGCGGGCTGTAGAAACACCTGAATACTACCGCCGCAGGAAAGTCCTACCGACCAGGCTTCTTCGTCGCTTACACCGTAGTCTAGTTTTACCGAGGTGTTCTCTTCCAAAGCCTGTTTAGCCTGCTTCACTACGGCTCCTTCTACGCAACCGCCACTAACCGACCCAGCCATTTTACCCTCGGGGTTTACCAGCATCACCGAGCCTACCGGGCGGGGCGAAGAACCCCAGGTTTTTACCACTCGGGCAATAGCGACTGATGGGTCGGCCTGTAACCACTTTTGCAAAATATTAGCGTATTCGTTCATAATTTGATAATTACAGTGATTTGTTTAAATTGTTTTTGCTTTATTTAAACATTTCTATTTTAATCGAAGTTGCAACTAAACCAGTGACGTAACTACCTATGGAAAACCGAGCCTCTTGGTTGGCCACCCTATTCGTTATCCTCATTCCCAAGTGCTACTTATGCATGGTAGCTTATTCCGGAGCCATCACCGTATGTGGCGGAAAATCGCTGGCACAGTCACCCTCCGGCTGGGTTTCATACCTTCCGTTACTGCTGTCTTGGATAGTAGTTGTCTTCATAGTTAAAAAGAAAAAAGGTAAAAGAACAATATCCGCTGCGCTAATTGCCGTGACAGGGGCGCTAATGATCACGCTGACGCATGGGCAGTGGCTACCGACTTTCTGGTACGATGTAGGTTCAGCCCTGTTATTTTTTGCCGTCTGGTTCAATACTAGTTTCCTATCGGTCGTTTCGTTAGTACAGAACAACCTGAAAAAACGAAAACTGCTATGGCAAAAGTGAAATTTACGGCGGCACTTACGCGCTTTTTTCCTGGCTTGCGGGAGTTGGAAGTAGAAGGAAATACGGTGCAGGAGGTGCTAAAAAGAGTAAATGCCGAAGTGCCCGGAGTAACTAATTATCTGCTGGAAGAAGACGGAAGCCTTCGGAAGCATGTGAATATTTTTGTGAAAGACGAACTGATTAAAGATCGTAATACGCTGTCGGATGAAGTCCACAGTCAGGATGAAATGTTTATTTACCAGGCACTATCGGGCGGTTAGATGATGAAGGTGCTGGCAGGAACCGCTAAAGGATTATTGGTATATGCTGCCTCTACAGCAAACGGCCTGCAACTGGAAACTTTTCACTTTACCGGTTTCGCAGTGAACATGGTGTACGTAGATGAGCGATCAGGGCGCTGGTGGGCCGGAGTAGCCCATAGGCACTGGGGGCAGAAGCTACACTATTCGGACAACCAGGGAGATGAATGGCAAGAAACGCCTATGCCCACTTTTGCAGGAGCAGAATTACCCAATGGAAATCGGGCGAAGCTTCGACAAATATGGTGCATGCAGCACGGCGGTTTTGATCAGCCCGAGGTGCTGTGGCTGGGCACTGACCCCGGTGGACTGTTCCGCTCGGATGACGGAGGAAAGACATTCGAGCTGGTAGAGAGCCTGTGGAACCACCCGAGCCGACAAAGCGAGATGCAGTGGTTTGGGGCGGGTAGCGATTATCCGTTTATCCACTCAATTGTAGTAGATCCGGAAGATAGCCACCATATTTACATCGCCGTGAGTTGCGCAGGGGTGTTTGAGTCAGTAGACGGTGGTGAATCCTGGCATCCCCGCAATCAGGGACTGGTGGCAGCCTACTTGCCTAACCCGCACGTAGAGGTGGGACACGATCCACACCATCTGGTGATGGCGAAGAGCAACCGTCGGGTGTTGTGGCAGCAAAACCACTGCGGAGTATTTTACTCAGGCGATGGCGGAGAGAATTGGCGGGATGTGTCGGTGCTCGATGGTATTCCGTACTACGGCTTTGCGCTGGCGGTAGATGAGCAGGATGCCGGAAAGGCCTGGGTAATTCCGGTAGAAAGCGATGAGCAGCGGGTAGCCCCCGGATTGCAGCTTAACGTGTACGAAACTGGAGATTTTGGCAAGAGCTGGCATACGCAAAGTGAAGGACTGCCCCGGGAGTCGGTGTTTGATATTGTGCTGCGGCAGGCCTTCGCCAAAAAAGGAAAGTTAATGGTCTTTGGTACCACCAACGGTAACCTGTACTATTCCGGTCAAGAACCTGTACGCTGGAAGTTAGCTTCCACCCATTTGACGAAAGTAAACACTCTGATCATTATATAATCCAGTAATTGCCCTTAATTATGAATGTACCTTTTAGACCAGATACGAATAAACCGTCATCTAACCAAGCAGTATATTGTACACTTTGGTTCTCACCTCTTTAAACTTAATTTTTATTCTATATGATTCCAGCATCGTTTGACTACTCAGCCCCCACTACATTAGATGAGGCGCTGAAATTACTCAATGAGTTGGGCGATGAGGCGAAAATTCTGGCCGGCGGCCACAGCCTCATTCCCATGATGAAACTACGGTTTGCCGAGCCAGAGCACCTGATTGATCTCGGCAATGTTCCCGGTCTTTCCTACGTAAAAATTGAAGACGGCGTAATGAAAATCGGGGCGATGACCCGCGAGGTAGAAGTAGAAGAATCCGACGAAGTAGGTAAGTACTTCCCGATTATCCACGATGCCGCCAAACTAATTGCCGACCCGCAGGTACGAAACTTCGGCACGCTCGGTGGTAACCTGGCTCACGGCGACGCCGCTAACGATCATCCCGCCATCATGATTGCTTTGGGTGCTGAAGTGGAAATTACCAGTATGGATGGTAAACGCAGCGTTCCAATTGACGATTTTTTCTACGGCTTCTACATGACCGCCGTGCAGGAGGGTGAAATCCTCACTGAAATCCGAATCCCACTACCCGAAGGTAAATTCGGTAATGCTTACCATAAAACCGAGCGCAAAGTAGGCGATTACGCTACTGGTGGAGTAGCCGTACAGCTAATTCTAGACGATGACGGAGTCTGCCAGAAAGCGGGTATTGGACTGACTAACGTCAACCCGGTGCCGCTGCGAGCCAGTCGTTCGGAAGAAGCGCTGGTAGGCACCAAAGTAGACGACGAAGCCATTGAAAAAGCGGCGCAGTACGCTTCCGAAGACTGTAATCCTTCAACCGACCTGCGGGGCGACGAGGACTATAAACGTCGCATCATTAAAGTATTAACTAAACGTATGATCAAGAAATCCCTCGAGCGGGCCTCTAGCTAACATAATAACTATGAAAAAAGAAATTACGCTGAAAATTAACGGTGAGGAATACACCGCAGAGGTAGAACCTCGCACTTTATTAGTTCACTTCATTCGCGAGCAGGAGGGCCTGACCGGCACCCACATTGGCTGCGATACCTCCAGTTGCGGAGCTTGCACTATTTTGATCAACGGCAAGTCGGCTAAATCCTGCACCATCTTGGCCGTTCAGGCTACCGGTAAGGAAATCACTACGGTGGAAGGCTTGGCCACCGCGGAAGGAGTTCACCCTTTACAGGAAGGATTTAAGGAAAACCACGGCTTGCACTGCGGGTTCTGCACTCCGGGCATGATGCTGAGGGCGGTAGAACTACTGGAGAAGAATCCTAATCCCACCGAAGAAGAAATTCGCTGGGGTATTTCGGGCAATTTGTGCCGCTGCACCGGCTATAACAACATCGTGAAAGCAATTCAGTACGCTGGAGCCAAGATGCGGGGCGAAGAGCTTCCTTCTACCGAACCTGAATTTATTGACTAACCCTGAACTAAAATAGCATGATACAAAAGTGTAAAACATCCAAAGAAATAGGTGGCATGGGTCACTCCATGAAGCGTAAAGAGGACGATCGCTTCGTGCACGGCCGAGGAAAGTACGTAGATGATATAAAGCTACCGGGTATGCTGTACATGGATATCGTCCGCAGCCCTTATGCCTACGCTAAAATAAAAAATATTGATACTTCTGAAGCGATGAAAATACCCGGAGTGCTGGCCGTAATCACCGGGAAGGATCTAGAGCAGTACAACCTACACTGGATGCCTACGCTGATGTCGGATACCCAGATGGTGCTACCCACCGATACAGTGATGTACCAGGCTCAGGAAGTAGCGGCCATCATCGCTACCGAAAAATACATCGCCCGAGATGCTCGGGAAGCCGTTCGGGTCGATTACGAAGTAATGAAGCCGGTCATTGATCCTTACAAAGCACTGGAAAAAGATGCACCGGTTTTGCGAACCGATAAGGAAGGCCAAAAGAGTAACCACATCTGGCACTGGGAAGTAGGGCAGAAGGAAGAAACCGAAAAAATCTTTAACGAAGCTGAGGTAGTAGTGAAGGAGCAGATGCACATTCCCCGCATCCATGTTTCTTCTATTGAGACCTGCGGCTGCGTGGCCAGCTACGACAAGGTAGAAAATCATCTTACCATGTACATGACCACCCAGGCTCCGCATGCCATTCGTACGGTGATTGCGTTGGTGGCCGGACACGTAGGTATCACCGAAGAAAAAGTACGGGTGATCTCTCCCGATATTGGGGGTGGTTTTGGCGGAAAAGTACCGGTATACCCCGGCTACGTCATCGCTATTGCGGCTTCCTTCCTAATCGGCAAACCCGTGAAGTGGATTGAAGACCGTAGCGAAAACCTGCAAGCCGACTCTTTTGCTCGCGATTATCATATTACGGCCGAAATGGCCGGAACCAAAGACGGTAAGATACTAGCCACCCGCATGAAGGTACTGGCCGATCACGGCTACACCGATGCCGCAGCTAACCCGTCTAAATTTCCGACCGGCATGTTCTCTATCGGTACCGGTTCTTACGACTATCCCCACGCCTTTATGGAAGCCGATGCGGTATACACTAACAAGCCTCCAGGAGGCGTAGCCTACCGCTGCTCGTTCCGGGTGACCGAAGCGGTACACGCTATTGAGCGAATCACCGACCGCTACGCGCTGGAAATTAATAAAGACCCGGCTCAGGTACGGATGGACAATTTCATTAAGAAGGAGCAGTTTCCCTACAAATCGCCTACCGGCTGGGAGTACGATAGCGGCGACTACCATCAGGGACTGGAAAAAGCCATGAAGGCGGTGAACTACGATGAACTGCGGAAAGAGCAAGCCGAAAAGCGCAAGAAGGGCGAACTGATGGGCATCGGGCTATCCACGTTTACTGAGATTGTAGGAGCGGGCCCGTCTAAAGACTTTGATATTTTGGGTATTAAAATGTTTGACAGTGCCGAGATTCGGGTGCACCCTACCGGCAAAGCCATTGCCCGCTTCGGGACTAAATCGCAGGGGCAGGGCCACGAAACCACTTACGCCCAGATTATTGCTGAGGAGCTGGGAATTCCGGCTAAGGACATTCAGATAGAGGAAGGCGATACCGATACCGCCCCCTACGGACTAGGTACCTACGCCAGCCGAAGTACACCTACTGCGGGGGCTGCGGCGGCCATTGCTGCCCGCAAACTGCGGGATAAGGCTAAGAAGATTGCGGCTTACCTGCTGGAAGTGAGTGAAGACGATCTGGAGTGGGAGCCGGGCAAATTCTTCGTGAAGGGAGCACCTGAGAAATCAAAAACCATTCAGGAGATCGTGTTTGCTTCTTATACCAATCATCCGCAGGGCATGGAAGCGGGATTTGAAGCTACCCACTACTACGATCCGCCGAACCTGACCTTCCCGTCGGGAGCCTACATCTGCGTGGTAGACATTGATTCAGAGACCTTTGAGATCAAAGTGCGGCGCTTTGTGGCCATTGACGATGCCGGAAATATTATCAACCCGATGGTAGCCCAGGGACAGGTACACGGTGGTTTGACCCAAGGCTTAGCCCCAGCCATGTACGAGGAGTTGATCTACGACGACGACGGTAACATCCTGAACGGAACCTTGATGGACTATTTGGTACCTACGGCAGTAGAATCGCCTAGCTGGGAAACCGGTCATACGATTACTCCTTCGCCTCACCACCCTATTGGAGCCAAAGGAATCGGTGAATCGCCTACGGTAGGCGCGCCTCCGGCTATAGCCAACGCTATTGTGGATGCGCTGAAGCCTTACGGTATCACCCATTTGGATATTCCGATCACTCCTTACAAAATCTTCAAAGCACTGAAGGATAAGGGAGTACTGGATAAGCCAATTACTGAATAAGCAGATTTTTAAACCTATAATACCGGATTACCTACTCAGTAATCTGGTATCTTCTTCAAAATTTACAATTCTTATGGATGCTACAATCACCAAACAGTTTAGCTTAGATGAGCCTATTGAGAAAGTATGGGCAGGATTAAGCAACCCCATTCAAATATCGGAATGTGTGCCGGGGGCAACCATTACCGAACAGATTGACGAAGACAATTACAAGGGGGAAGTAACCCTGAAGTTTGGCCCGGTAAAAGCCAAGTATAACGGTCAGATTACCATCGAAGATATGGACCACGAGAACCATACGATGGTACTAAAAGGGAAAGGATTGGACGCTAAAGGTAAAGGGAGTGCGGATATGGTCATGAACGGAAACGCTGAATCCAACGGTACAGGCACTGATGTGGATTTCAAAATGAATGTCAATATTCAGGGGACACTGGCTCAGTTTGGTTCCCGGTTAATCAACGATGTTTCGGAACAACTAATGAACCAGTTTGTGAACAACTTTAAATCCATGCTGGCCGGAGAAGAATTTGACAATTCCCTTAAAGCTGGTAATATGATGGGCTCCATGCTAAAGAACAAGGTGTCCGGTATGTTCAAGAAGGATAAGAGTGGTGAGGAAGCGAAGGGAGAAGCATGATTCCGGAGGTAGCGCAGTTGATTGAGCGGCTCGATGAGTTAGGATATATTGTGGAGGAAGAACTGGCCACGGTTCTTCTCTTGGCGCTCAAATTGGAGAAACCACTGTTGTTGGAAGGGCCTCCCGGAGTGGGCAAGACCGAAGCTGCGCACATTCTGGCGTCACATCTGAATACCGAACTGATCCGCTTGCAATGTTACGAGGGACTGGATGTGAACACCGCTATCTATGAGTGGAACTACCAGAAGCAACTGCTTTCCATCAAAATTAACGAACACGCTGACCTTTCGGCTCGCGAAAAAGAGGAACAGATTTTTGGCGAAGAATACCTGCTCAAGCGTCCGCTGCTCCAAGCGATCACTGCCCAAGACAAACCACCGGTGCTGCTAATTGATGAAGTAGATCGGGCTGATGAAGAATTTGAAGCTTTCTTACTGGAATTGCTATCGGCTTTTCAGATTACTATCCCTGAAATGGGGACGATTAAAGCGAAGCATCGGCCCATCGTGGTGCTTACCTCTAACCGTACCCGCGAACTAAGCGATGCCCTGAAGCGCCGCTGCCTCTACCACTGGATCACCTACCCCGGCTTCGATAAGGAAATCCGGATTGTGCGTAAGCGGTTTCCCGAAGTCAACGAGCAGATTGCCCGCCAACTGGTTTCTTTTGTGGAACAACTGCGGAAGATGAACCTGCAGAAGTCGCCGGGGATTGCCGAAACGTTAGACTGGACCCAAAGCCTACTAGCCCTTCAGCCGGATACCTTCTCGGCGGAATATATTGAGAAAACATTGGGCTGCGTGCTTAAGTCTGATCACGATATTCACGCGGTGAAAACCCAGGGAGTAAAGCAGATTCTGGAAGAGATAAAGACCTGAATTTCCCATGCCGCTATTCCACTTTACCAATCATGATAGCTACGACGAAGCTATTACCGGGTTCGCGGCCTACTGCCGGGATCATGAACTGGCGGTGGGGCTAAGTCATACCCAGGAAGCATTACTGGCGGCACAAAGAGGGTTTGCTAATGATCCGGCTACACTAAAACATGCGCTGCGAGCCTTGTTCTGTACCTGTGAAGAAGAGCATCCGGCCTTTGATAAATGCTTTGATGTGTACTGGGGCAAGCGGAAGCACGAGTACGCTCACAAAGTTAATAACCAGTCGCGCTCTAATGTTACCAAAAAGGCTAATGCCTCGCTGGTGATGATGGGCTTTAACCCTAACCGAAAAGAAGCCGAAAAGGAAGAAGAAGCCAAGAACGTTACCGGCTCCAGCCGGATCGAATCCCTCAAAAAAACTGATTTTTCCAAAGTAGCCGCTATTGACAGTCCGCTGCTAGATGAAATTACCGAAAAGCTACTACACCAATTGAATCATCGCCTGAAGCGCAAACTGGAATCTACCAAAAAGGGAAAAGTAGATATCCGCAAAACCATCCGCAACAACCTTTCCAATGGCGATGCCCTGATAGAGCTATCTCGTAAAAATAGGAAGCAGGAAAAGTACCGGTTTATTCTGCTGCTGGATGTGAGCGGTTCAATGGATAAGTACTCCTTCTTTTTGCTGAAGTTTATCTGGTCGCTCAAGTCCAATCTGAAGAATATCGAGGCTTTTGTGTTCAGCACCAAGCTAATTCGGATTACCGAGCTTCTGCATCAGCACCAACTGGACGAAACGCTCTGGCAGATGAGCCATCAGACCGATAACTGGTCGAGCGGTACCAAAATTGGTGAATGCCTTCAGGAATTTAATCAGCAGTACGCCAAGCGCATTCTCAACGGAAAAAGTGTCACCATTGTGCTCAGTGATGGTTTGGATAACGGCGATGCCGATCTGCTGTCGCTGGAACTACATAAAATAAAGCTGCGTACCAGCAAACTGATCTGGCTAAATCCGTTAAAGGGAATGCAGGGCTATCAGCCCATTGCCAAAGGAATGAAAGCCGCTCTGCCCGAAGTAGACCAGTTTGCCTCCGCACATAATCTGGAAAGTTTATTACAACTGGAAAATATGTTAGCCCATGTTTAACGATACGCTCATTGAAGAAATCAAGCAGCAGCAGGCCAAGAACGAAGTAGCTGCCGTTGCCGTAGTAGTCCGCCGCGAAGCCCCTACCTCGGGCAAACCGGGTGACAAAGCCCTGATTACCGCTGACGGTACCATCAAAGGATGGATTGGCGGCGGCTGCACTAAAGGCATCATCATTAAAGAAGCCCTGGAAGCCATTCAAGATTTAACTCCCCGGTTGGTGCGAGTGCAGCCCTCGGCGGATACGCCGGAAGCCAGCGGAGTGAAAAACTACAAGATGACCTGTATGAGTGGCGGCTCGGTAGAAGTATACATTGAACCTCTGATGCCCGTGACCAAAATTACCATTTTCGGCCGCTCGCATATTGCCAAAGCGCTGTGTGAGATCGGTCATGCCGCTGGCTTCGGTATCTCGATAGTTTCCGATTTGGCCGACGACGATATGTTTCCGCAGGCTGAGGCTGTAACTGCCCTCAAAGATTTTAAAACCGGTCGAGCAGAGCATAGCTACGTAGTAGTTTGCACTCAGGGCGACCATGATGCAGAAAGTTTGAGTGCGGCATTGAACACCCAGCCGAAGTACATCTCATTCGTAGCCAGCCGCCGTAAGGCTAACTCAATATTGATGGGATTGAAGCGTGAAGGCGTTCCTCATGAGCAACTGGTAAAAATAAAAACCCCGGCCGGACTGGATATTCAGGCTAAAACCCCGCAGGAGGTAGCTATTTCTATCCTGGCGGAAATCATCCAAACCAAGCGGCAGTCCGAAACCAGAGCTAAGAATGAAGTTGATGCGGTAACTCAAAAGTTAACCGATGACCTATACATTAATCCGGTGTGTAAAATTCCGGTGCAGAAGAGCACCGCCAAGCACGTGCTGGAGTATAATGGTGAAAAAATCTACTTCTGCTGTGACGGCTGCAAGGTATCATTTGAGAAAGAACCTGAGGCCTACATGTGATTCGTTTAAATACAAATGAACCTCAATCAAGTTACCATACCCTCATTAGACTTAAGCCAGTCAGTGCCTTTCTACCAGAAGTTAGGCTTACGGCTGATTGTAGAATCCCTCCCGCACTACGCTCGCTTTGAGTGTCCCGATGGTGATGCTACCTTTTCTATTCATCAGGTCGAAAAACTTCCCGACGGCGGAGGCATCTATGTATACTTTGAGTGCGAAGACCTGGATGAGCGAGTGAAAGAGCTGGCTGAAGCAGGTATTGAGTTCGATCAACTGCCCACTGACCAGCGCTGGCTCTGGCGAGAAGCCCGACTCAAAGACCCGGACAACAATCAACTCATTTTATTCTACGGTGGAGAAAATCGCAAAAACCCACCCTGGCGAATAAATTGATTATCTCATCGCTTCGTACTGGTCAGTAATTTCCTCGCGGGATAATTCACCGTCGTAAATAATCAAGCGATAGCGCAATACGGTGGGCTCTTTATCAGAGATTAATACTGGCTCCCGGCCGGGATAAACCGGGTTCTGCATACTATCTTTGGTGCGTAAAATCCACTGATCCTGCGGGGGTGGATTGTCCGGGTGGGCAATAACCACCATCCCGGCCTTACCACCGTTGGCAGCTAAGGAGCCGGACATATCCATCCACGGCCCAGCTTCCACTGCTTCGGTTTGGGCGGTAACTTCTCCGTCGGTAGAAGTAAATTGTATGTCTTCCGGCAGCTTCATCCGAACCGAAAATCCTCCGTAGCCTTTCGCATCTTCCGAGCCGCCGATCTTTAAATCCGGTACCAGCGCTAATAGCGATATTTCAAAATCAATAATTCGGTGGTTTTCCGTAACCGAATGAACTTTTATTCTGTTGTTTTCTCTCAAAAACGGAACCTGCTCGCCCTGATCGTTCGTCCAGTTGGGCGACTTCCAGTAGGTTTGAGTATACAGCGTGCTATCTTCCTGCTTTCCGCCTACTTCGTACACCTCCCAGCTTATATTCTCACAAGACCAGCCATCACCTACGCGTTTATCACCAATCACAATCTGATGCCACGTCCAGAAGATGCCCCGATGATGGGGGTGGTCATCGGGAAAATCTTCGGTGAGCACCGTTCCGTCTACTCCGTAGAGCGGATGGATATAATTAGCCCGGGCGTACTTTCCATTCTGCGATTTAGTTTTTTGCTGGTAGAAGAAAATACGCTCATCACTTTCTTTCACCCAGACCCCATCTTCCTGATACTCAAACTTGAGTGTTTGGGCAAATAAAGAACCGGACAGGGGCAATAGAAGCAGATAGAGGTAGTATTTCATTGGTTAGTTTTTGATGAACAAACCAAAGATAATCTAATCTGACAATATTTTTCAGGAAGAGGAAGGCCGACGGCGGACGATGACCTCCTCATTAACCCAACAATCTACCTGGGTGGTTTCGCCCTCCGAGAGACCTTCCTGGAAAATCTGTTCTATCGTCGGAAACTGCTGTTCTGTTTGCTGCATCAGATCGCTTCTTCCCGCTCGTCTATACATTTTGTAAGCCGCCCAGTACACCGCCCGATCTTGCGTCACTAATTCACCCTTCTTACATTCTTCAAAACTGGAAAAATAGAGATCGCCTATCAGCTTATAGGCTTCTAGTAAGGAAGCATCCTGCCGAAGCGCTTCTCGGGCGGCTTTCCGGGCTTGGGGCTTACGATTATTTCGCTGGTAATGCTGCGCCATTGCGTACCATAGCTCAGCCTGTTCCTTTCCTTCCGGCGTCTGGTCAATGGCTTGCTGCCAGTAGTGCTCGGCCTCGTTGGAGTTCTCCTGCGCTTCGTACAGCTTAGCCAGCGTCTTGGCCGTGCCTACCGAAGGCTCGTGGCGATAGACTACTTTCAGGGCCATTAAAAAGTAAGGCGCATTACTGCAATCATAGGCCAGCGCCAGGGCTATTACCTTCTTGGCTTGATCTAGCTGGGTGGTGTCCTGAAGAAAAGGTTTCCCAAACTTTTGCTGAATGGTTGCACAGTCCAGGGCTATAGTCGCGATGAGCAGTTTGTCCAGCAACTCTTGCTTTTCTTTTGCATCCGGTTTAAGCATTTTCGAAAGCTGATCGTAGCGATGGAGTATTTCCTCGTCGGGTAATTCGCTACCACCCGCTTGTCGGTAACGACGCATCACATCCATATAGGCCACTAGATTAGCACTGGAAAACTTCTCCTGGTTCACTTGGAAAGCTTGCTCAAATATTTCCAGCAATTCCGTGTATTTCTCCGGTTGACCCCGGTAATACTGATAGGCGGCGTGGGCTTTGCGGTTCATCACTTTAGCTTCATCCGAAAAGTGCTGTATCCGTTGATCGTACATAGCCAGCAGTTGCTGCTGATACTCGGCGAGCTTAGCCGGATCGCTAGTATTGGCAATTAAACCCTTAAATAGTTTCTCGCCCTGAATGTACAGGCTTAGGTTGAGATCAGGAGCCTCATTCAGTAACCACCGAAATGGCTCCAGTACCTCCGAATAGGTTTTTGCCTGAACTCCATCAGTAAATAGTACCCAATTGGTTTGAGCTTGTGCCGTATCTTCCGGCCAGTTTATCTTTTGAGTGAATACTATTGTGGTCAGGCAAACGCCGATCAATGTTAGGAATAATCTCATAAGACTATCGATTGCTTAGTAGCGAAGCGGTCTGTAGTAGCTGCTCAAAATCCTGCCAGTCAGAATTGTAGGCGGGTTGAGCTTGGTTCAGCCAGCCCTCTATTTGGCTAAAAGTGAGTGTGCCGCGGTACTGTGATTTTCGTAGTAGCAGACCAAATCCGGCCACAGCAGCCGATAACCGGAAGTTAACCGAAGCTTCGTCAAAAGTGTTTTCCGAGGTGGTGACGGGCTGCTCAATCAGTAGGCTTCGTTCGCTACCAATGGGTTTGTAGCGCAACTTGAAGGTGAGCATTTCGTTGGCATCAGCCCGAGCGGTAACGATGCTTTGCTGATAGCGCAGAGAGCTTGCAACACTAGCTTCCTGCTCGGGCGGGGTGGGAATGATTTCGTACAGGGCGGTGACGGTATGGCCGGCCCCGAGTTCTCCGGCGTCTTTCAAGTCATCGTCAAAATCTTCGCGAGCCAATAGGCGGTTTTCGTAGCCAATCAGCCGGTAGCTTTGTACCTGCTTGGGATTAAACTCCAGTTGGATTTTTACGTCCTTGGCAATGGTAAACAAATTCGCCCGCAGTTCGCGCACAAAAACTTTTTCGGCTTCCTGAATGTGGTCGATGTAGAAGTAATTGCCGTTACCGGCGTTGCTGATCTGCTCCATGCGACCATCCTTGTAATTACCCATACCGAATCCGCAGATAGTCAGGTAAATATCCTGCTTGCGCTTTTCTTCAATCATCCGCACCAGGTCGCCGGTAGAAGAAGTTCCGATATTGAAATCACCGTCAGTCGCCAGAATCACCCGGTTATTGCCTTCCGCTATGAAGTTTTCCTTCGCTATCTGGTAAGCTAACTGAATGCCCGCTCCTCCCGCAGTAGAACCTCCGGCCCGAAGATGATCCAAGGCTTTAAATATGGTAGTTTTATCCGAGGCGGGGGTGGAAGGCAGTACTAATCCAGCGGCTCCGGCGTATACCACCATTGCTACCCGGTCGGTGGGCTGCAAAGCATTAATTAGCAGGCGAAGTGATTTCTGTACTAGCGGCAATTTGTTTGGCTCATCCATAGAACCGGAAACGTCTACCAGAAATACCAGATTACTGGGCAAAAGCTGCTCGTAATCCAGCGACTTTCCCTGAATACCCAAGTGCAGTAACTGATGCTCCGGATTCCAGGGGCACTGAGCTACTTCAGTAACCAACGCAAACGGATGTTCGCCCTGAGGCTGGGGATAATTGTAAGAAAAATAGTTGATGAGTTCCTCAATGCGCACCGCATCCGGAGGTGGTAGCTCGTGGTGCTGCGTTAGAAAGCGACGCACGTTGCTGTAGGAAGCGTTATCAACATCAATGGAGAAGGTAGATAAAGGATGATCCCAGGTAGCTAAAAACTCGTTTTCGTAAATTCTATCGTACTCCTCGGTATTGAATTTGGGAGTCTCTTCTTTCGGGACTTCCTCAAATTGTATTTCTTCTTCAATTGATTCTGCCTCAATATCCAGATCTATTTCGAGTTCTTCTTCATCAGGAACCACTTTGATTTCCGGGGGCGTTTCGCTCCGGGGCATTTTGATCTCGGCGGGAGGTTCATTTGGATTGGGTTGGTAAGGAGGGGGCGGTGGTGCGTATGCGTAATCGTTACTTTGATCTCCTTGGGAATTACTGTTATAGCCTTTTTCGTAGCAGCCGCTAAAGAGCGTAATGAATAGGATAATAAGTAGGCTACTGATATTTTTTGAACCAGGTTTTTTCTTTAGTTGATTCGGGCGGTTTACGTTTAGTTTAGACATCGCATATCGTTTTTGGTGATGTCAAAACCTACCGAATTGATTTTTTTGGCAAAAAATTTACCCCGGTAAAGCGTTTGTAAATCATTTTACTGGGATTGTAAGCGTTTTACAAACGGTTGTTTCGTAGAGAAAGCTATCTTGTAGTTGATGCCTAGTCGCGATCAAATATATTTTCAGCAGTTAAAAAGGGATATTGTCCGTAAGGTACAGCAATCGTACCCTCAGCTCGATGCCGATATCAGCTCCTGGAAAGGGCAGGAGATTCGCTTGTTTCAGCAAGACTTGGAAGAAAAGGCTAGTGGGCGAATCAGTGAGAAATGGTTTTACACCCACATTAAGTCAGATAGTCAGCAGTTGCCCCGCATCGATATTCTGAATTTACTGAGCCAGTATGTGGGCTACTCCGACTGGGAGGAGTACCGAAGCCGCCGCACGCTTGCTAAACGGCTTTTGCGAGTGCCTCCTACTGCCCGAAAATATTTTGTAGGAACAGGTATTTTCCTACTGTTAGCAGCACTGGTGAGTTTGTACGTACAGTCTAATCAACTCACTACTTACGAGTTTTGCTTCGTAAATGCCGATACTCATCAGGCCGTGAACGGAGCGGGCCTTACAGTGGTAGTATTATCCGAGAACGAATCACCTTACCGGGTTCCGGCCGATGAACTGGGTTGTGTAGCGATCCGGTGGCGGGAGCCAACCATCCGCCTGGTGGTGCAGGGAGCTTACTACCGTACCGATACCATCACCCGAGTACTGAACAAAGCCCAGGCTACCGAGCAGATCGGGTTGAGGACCAACGACTACGCTTGGCTGTTACGGATTTTCTCCCGGGCGGAGGTAGGTGATTGGCAGAAGCGGCGGGAACAATTAGACGCGATGCTCACCGACGATGCGCAAATCTACCAGTTGACCGAAGGGCAAGCGTTAGGTATGGAGCTATACAACAAACAAGAGTTTATCAATAAGATGACTATGCCGGTGCGTAGCCTCAAGAATATTGAAATTTTGAGTACCAGGTTTCGGGGCAATCAGATTCAGGAATTACGATTTAAACAGGTGTACGATGAAACCAATCCTTAACCTCATTTTCAGCGTATTCCCCCTTAGGAAAAGGGGGGTAGGGGGATTTCAGCTTTCAAGACTAGCGGGCTTAACTAAAGAAGTTGCTCTCAGGTGTATTTTATTTTCTTGCTTAATTTTGCTGCTACTGGGATTAACACGGTGCGCCACTTCGCCCCGCGAAAGTGCGGTCAGCGATTCCGCCGAGGAAGCGGCCGTTATGTCGGGTGAATTGGAAGCCCAATTTACTGCCGACTACCTCTCAGCCGACCGATTAGATGCGCTGGAAGTACGTGCTCAGCAGAAGTTGCTCGATTTTGCCGACTACGTGACCCTGGTCAGCAACCCGTCGATAGACAGCACCTTCCGGCAGCAGGCCCAAGAGCAGGCGCGTCAGTTATTTATTCATCCGCAAACGCTGATTGTTTGGGAAGAAGAAAAACTCACTTTAGATAGCTTCTTAGACAGGGTTGAGCAAGGAGAAGGAAGTCAGCAGTATATCATCCGGAATATTGAAGTCACTCAACCACTACGACAAGAGTCTGCCCAGCAGTACGCAGGTTTGCTCACTTTTTCTCAACCGGCTAATGCCGATATGCCGGAAGTTACTTACCAGCGGGTAGCCGAAATCTGGGTGAAAAAAGTGGATAAGCAGTTCGGGGATGAGCAGAAACAGGTTTGGGAGGTTTTCCTGGGCACTATTGAATAACTCTTCTGGGGTTTGGTAACTTTGCCTGAAGCTTATCTACCCAACAACCGATGAATGCCGAGCAAGTCCTCACCCAACTACACGATCTGGCTGACCCCACCTACCTACCCAAAATGCAGCGATTCGGTATTCCCACTGATCAGGCATTGGGTATTCGCATGCCGGTGCTGCGGCAACTGGCCAAGCCCTACCGTAAGCAACACGAACTGGCCCTGGATCTGTGGGATAGCGGAATCCACGAGGCCCGGATAGTAGCTACTCTGGTGGATGATTATCGGCAGATTACCGAAGAACAACTAGAAAATTGGGTAGCCGATATTCATTCCTGGGACTTATGTGACCAGGCTTGCGGCAATCTGTTTTGGCGCACTCCCTTCGCCTACCGTAAAGCTACCGAGTGGTGCCAGCGTTCCGAAGAACTCGTGAAACGGGCCGGGTTTGTACTGATGACCGCTCTGGTTATCCACGATAAAAAGATGCCCGAAGATCAGATCACCGCCCTTTTTCCCTACCTGGAAATGGAAGCCTACGATAACCGCAACTTTGTGAAGAAAGCCATCAACTGGATGCTACGCCAAACCGGAAAACGTAGTTTATCACTTAATCAACGGGCTATTGAATTAGCTCAGCAAATTGCCCAACAGGATTATCTGTCTGCTCGCTGGATTGCTAAAGATGCTTTGCGGGAACTTCAGAGTAAGAAGATACAGGAGAGATTGAAGTAAACGGAGGCGGGAATCTGGAAACCGGAGACCGAAGTCATTCTACCCAGTTTCCGAACGTTAGAATATCTTGTCTGACTGGTTTTCCGTAGTTATATTTAGAAAGTTAATATTTAGTTATGACGGAGGCACTGGAAAAGGAGAAGTTGTATACCCTGGCAGAATACTTTGCCATGAGCGAACGCTCGGAAGAAAAGCTAGAGTATCACAACGGAAAAATTACTACTATGTCAGGTGGAACTACTAACCATAGCGAGATAGCAGCTCGTATCGCTGCCATGCTAATTTTTATGGTCGACGAAGAAGATAAGCCTTTACGGGTTTATAATAGCGATATTAGAATTCAAATACTTGACTACGGTAAGTTTGTATATCCTGATGCTGCTGTAGTCAATCGAGAGCCTGAGTATTATCAGAATCGAAAAGATACTATCGTCAACCCCTTATTAGTGGTTGAGGTGCTATCTCCGTCTACTGAAAAAAAGGATCGAACTAGTAAGTTTATGGCATACCGCACGATTCCTTCTTTGCGGGAGTACGTACTGGTAGATCAGGATCAGCCTCGGGTTACCACTTTCTTTCGTAACGAAGCGAGGCATTGGGAAGATGCGGATGCTATTGGTTTAGAGGCAACCGTTCGGCTACGATCTATTGACTGCGAAGTTCCACTAGCTCGTATCTACAAAAATATCAACTTTGAATAACGTAAACCGGAGGCCGGAATCTGGAGACCGAAGTTATTCTACCGGATTCCGGCCTCCGAACATTAGTTGCTTGCTAGCAGATTGCAAGACTCAACCAGCCGGATAAATTCCTGGCGGTATCCTTCTTGGTCTTCGCCTTTGGATTCGCGGGCCATTTGGGCTACGGCATCGTAGGTGAGATTTCCTTTGAACTGGGAATCGCGTAGCAACATACCGAAACCGGCTACCGAAGCGGCAAACTGCAGGTTTTCCGAAGCTTCGTCAAACGGTTGTACCTCACCGGTGAGGGGTTGTTCAATCAACTGGCTGGTATCACCATCCGGGGCTTTGTAGCGTAGCTTGAGGGTAAGCCATTCGTCGGAACGGGAAGCTGATCGTTCAGTTTTTTGCTTTTGGTACTTCAGGTCATCTACTGATTTCAGTAAGTCGCCCGCCTCCACTCCGGTGGGAATGATCTCGTACAGGGCGGTAACGGTGTGGCCGGAGCCTAGCTCGCCGGCGTCTTTCTTATCGTCGTTGAAATCTTCGCTGCGCAGGGCGCGGTTCTCGTAGCCAATCAGGCGGTAGCCCTGCACTTTGGCCGGATTAAACTCCAGTTGAAATTTTACGTCTTTAGCGATAGTGAACAGCGTTCCGCCGAACTCACTGACCAGTACCTTCTTAGCTTCCTGAATATTGTCAATGTAAGCGTAGTTGCCGTTGCCTTTGTCGGCCAGCAGCTCCATCTTAGAATCTTTGTAGTTACCCATACCGAAGCCCAGCACGGTAAGGAATATGCCTTGTTCCCGTTTCTTTTCAATCATCCGCTCCATGGCCGCGTTGCTGGATTCACCAATATTAAAATCCCCGTCGGTAGCCAGAATTACCCGGTTGTTGCCGCCTTCCTGGAAGTTCTTCTTGGCAATATCGTAGGCCAACTGGATGCCCGCGCCCCCGGCGGTAGAACCACCCGCTTGCAGACGATCCAGCGCTTCTTTGATCTTAGCTTTCTCGTTGCCCGGGGTAGATTCCAGCACTACTCCCGCTGCTCCGGCGTATACGACCATCGCTACCCGGTCTTCGGGGCGCAACTGATCGGTGAGCATGCGGAAGGCCTTTTTCAGCAGCGGTAACTTGTTGGAGTAGTCCATGGAGCCGGATACGTCAATCAGGAATACCAGATTGGAAGGCGGCAGGTTTTCAGTAGGAATCTTTTTGCCCTGCAAGCCAATTTTCAGTAGATGATGCTGCGGATTCCAGGGGCAGACTACCAGTTCGGGGTTGATGGAGAAGGGGTCGTTGCCGGTAGGCTGGGGGTAATCGTAGTTAAAGTAGTTGACCATCTCTTCAATGCGGACCGCGTCCTTGGGCGGCATCTCCCCCTGGTTAATAAACCGGCGGATATTACCGTAGGAAGCGGCGTCTACGTCAATAGAGAAAGTTGAAAGCGGGTTCAGCGCGGATGCTAGAAACGGGTTTTCCCGGATGGTAGCGTACTCTTCGGTATTAAACTCCTGCGGCAATTCGTCATCAGCTGGCGGATAGTACCCAGCAGATTGCTCGTCGGCCATCTCGTACATCGCCGGAGCGGAATTGGCTTGACTACTTAAGGTGTGAACTGCACCTGTAGCTGCCCTTCTTTTCTGTATTCCTCTGGCGGTTACGATTACCTCCGATAGTTGCTGGCCAGACGCAGTTAGTTGTACATTAATTACCAACTGCTTCTTCACCTTAACTTCTTTAGCTACAAAGCCAATAAAGCTGAAAACCAGTACATCTTTTTCGGATACATTTTCTATGCGGTACTGGCCATTGATATCGGTAACCGTTCCGTTTCGGGAGCCCTTCACAATTACGTTTACTCCGGGCAGTACGGCCCCGTCGGCGGCACTAGTCACCGTGCCGGTAATAGTTTTGGTTTGATTGCTGGGTTGCCACGTGAATGTGGTTAGTATACCCACCAGAATAATCAACATCGTTTTCATAAGAATATCGTTTCGTTTCTTAGGAGATGCAGTGACTGATCAAATTCCACACGGAACTATAGATTTTTGTATTAATACCTAATCTGAAGATAGGAGGCAGTTGACGGTAGGCAGTAAAGCTCACCTACTGTCTACCGTCAACTGCTTACCGCCTACATCATGAAGTTTTGTAAAAGAAAATCAGAATATTATTTACTTTACTTATGGAATCGGGTAGGTATTTGCATCCTAACAGTGTAGTTGCCTCTGTATGCTCTTCAAACGACGCGGAAATAAAGCCCTGGACGATACCCAGTTGCTACGAAAGTACCAGCTAACGGGGGAGCTCCCGGTATTGGGTGAGCTGTACGAGCGCTATATGCCGCTGGTGTATGGGGTATGTTTGAAGTATTTCAAGAACAAAGAAGACAGTCAGGATGCGGTGATGCAGATATTTGAAAAGCTGGTAGCGCGATTACCCACCGAAGAGGTGCGGGAGTTTAAACCCTGGCTGTACGTAGTTACCCGCAACTACTGCCTGATGCAACTACGAAAAACCAAAATTCAGCAGGTGCCCATTAACGGGCATACCGATTACCTGGCGGAAGAAGACCATGAGAACTTATCGGAAGAGCAGTGGCAGCTTTTGACCCGGGGGTTAGGACAACTACCCGCTGAACAGCAACAGTGCTTGCAGCTTTTTTACTTACAGCAACAGTCGTATCAGGCTATTGCCGAGCAGACGGGCTACGAACTGAAACAGGTAAAGAGCCATATCCAGAACGGAAGGCGTAATTTGAAAATTTTTGTGGAGAAACATCATGAATAAGCCACAATACCATATTGATGAGGCGTTAGTGCAACGGTACCAGGCCGGAAAGCTCTCGGAAGAGGAGCAGCGCTGGCTGGAGGAAAATCCGTTTGAAGCCGAAGCATTGGAAGGGCTAGCCGAAACCAATGGCTGGTTGGAAGATATTCCTGCGCTTCAGCAACAACTTCGGGAACGAACCAGTAAGCGAGCTACACTTTGGCCGACCTACACCCGCTACGCAGCCGCCATGGCGGTACTATTAACCATAGGCTGGTTCGCTTACCGAATGGTTTCTACGGAAAACCTCAACGATCAGCAACTAAATGAAGAAACCGCCAGCCAACCATTAGCTTACGAAGCCCAGCCAGATAGCTCGGCAGCGAAAGAATCCGCTCCGCTAGCCCTGATAGCTCCCAAAAGAGTCGATAATGAGCGAGCAGCTTCCGCCGTACGTAATCCAGTATTGAGTCCACCATCTCAAGAAGTGAAACCCGTGCCGGTTCCTGAGCGGCAGTCCATTGCTGCGCTGGAGCCAGCGGCAGCTCCTTCCTTTTCCGAGGCATCCGAAATGGCCGATGAAGAACTGCCGGAAATCTCCCGTAAAGCGACCAGCGGTGCTGATGCTGAGATGGACATCGTTCAAAACGTGAGAACGCAGGCTAAGCAGTCCCAGTACACGATTCCTACTGAGCAGTTTGCCCACCAGGTTTCGGGAGCCGTCTATTCAGCGGAAGATCATGTACCATTACCAGGGGTAAATGTAGTAGTGAAAGGCACTATCGTGGGTACGGTTACCGATATCAATGGTCAGTTTGAAGTAAACGTGCCGGATAGCTCATCTAAGGAGTTAGAATTTTCCTTTATAGGGTTTCACCCCGAAAGAGTTTTAATCGGGCAGCAAGATTCTTTAGTTGTACAGCTAGAGGAAAGTGACCAGCAACTAAGTGAAGTAGTAATGACACCAGGCCAGTATCGCCGGAGCGACCGGGCTAGCAGTGCCGCTCATCCAATTCCTACTTACGATTCGTTTCGAAACTATCTGCAAACCAATCTGCGTTATCCGGCGGAGGCCCGAGAGCAGGAAGTAGAAGGTACGGTGAAGGTGCAGTTTACGGTTGATACCGAAGGAAATCCGACCGACTTCACCATCAAGAAGAGCCTGGGCTACGGTTGCGATGAAGAGGCCATCCGGTTAATCAAAGAAGGGCCTAGCTGGCAACCCGCCACCCGTAACGGAGATTTTGAGTCCGATCAGGTCACGGTGAAAGTACGCTTTAAGCTGCCTACTAAATAGGATTCTCAGCGAGTAATTATACGCCCTGGTTCTATTCTACTAAACCTCTGCCAAAACATTCGTTTTACAGAGCTTTTAGGAACCTGTTTTTACGGGTTACCGCTTGAGTTGTGGAACCTACCGGATACTACTATTTTAGTATTTCTAGGGGTTATACGAATAGTACTATATTGCAGATATACGTATGTCGCATATCCAGCCGTCATGGGTTACTGATACTCAAACTAATATAGGAGTCCCCTATACTATAGGGCATAAAATGTAACATAAAAAAACTGAGAGAGATGATGAAAAGAATGCTATTTCTATGCCTACCGTTTGTATTAACTTTATCGTATGCTTTACAAGCACAGGATAAAGTATATTTCGGGATTAAAGAATCCGTGCCTACAATACCCCCAAAAGGTGAGAAACTGAAGATAATAATTGTTAGTGATGCCAGTAATGAAATCGATGATGTATGGGCGATATCACTGGCTCTGTTGCATCCCGAAAGGTTTGATATTTTAGGGTTTGTTGGTAGTAATTATGATCATACCTCCCTTGGAATAGGGCCCAAAAGCATCCAAACCTCTGTAGAAACTATTGAAACAATTTTAGATAAAGCCGGGGTAAAGGGAAAATATCCAGTATATCCAGGCGGACATCCTATGCAATACGAGTTTTTTCCTAGTAAATCGGAGGGCATCGATTTTATCATTCAGGAAGCACTTAAAAGCAGTCCCGATGACCCTTTATGGATCATCGGTCTTGGGTCACCAACCGATCTGGCTTCGGCTTATTTAAGCAAACCTGAAATTCAAGATCGCGTGATCATGTTTTGGCATGCACGCACAGAAAACACCTGGCCTTACCGTGCTCACAATTACAATATCAAGGGTGATATGCATGCTTCAAGAATGATGTTTCACGCTCCATTCCCTCTAATTATTTTTGACACAGGAACGCACCTATTTGCCGGTGATTTAGAAGAAACAGAAAGAAACATAAAGCCTTACGGAGCATTAGGTGAGTACTTATACAATTATCGTCTGAAATCTGATTATTTTATGAGGTTGGACAAAGGATATTTTGATTTAGGTGACATAGCAGCATTAGTTGACCCGGAAATTGCTAAATGGGAAGTTGTTAAGTGTCCTACCGTAACTCAATATATGGATTACAATTTCTTTAATACAAATGGAAGTATGTTGAGGTGCTACGACATAGATCGAGATGAAACTTTCAATTTACTCTACCAGGGATTGCAAGAAAAATACGAGAAAAAATAAGATTCAAAAGAGAGGCTTTACAATTCTTTGTCTGTTCATATCATCGGCTTTTTTTCTGACTTACTCTTGTCAGTCTCCTATCTCTGAACCAGAAAATGAAAACCAAAAGGTAACAACCCATAACATTTTGTATAAGTAATGGCAGGAAAGGGGTTAAACATCCAAGTTTGTAGCCCGCTCAAAATGCAATGAGATTTTACAGGAAAGTGTCAGGCAACCTGCCATTGCTCATACAATTTATCGTTGAACTTATATGAATTAAAAAGGTACAGTTTACCATTGATACCGAAGGAAACCCGACCGACTTTTCCATTAAAAAGAGCCTGGGCCTAAGGTTGCGATGAAGAGGCCATCCGGTTAATCAAAGAAGGGCCTAGCTGGCAACCCGCCACCCGTAACGGAGATTTTGAGTCCGATCAGGTCACGGTAAAAGTACGCTTTAAGTTACCTACTAAGTAGAGTTCTCGACGAGTAGTTATACGCCCTGGTTCTATTCTGCTGAACCTCTGCCAAAACATTCGTTTTACAGAGCTTTCAGGAGCAGGTTTTCGGGTTACCGCTTGAGTGGTGGAACCTACCGGATACTACTATTTTAGTATCTTTAGGGGTTATACGAATAGCACTATATTGCAGATATACGTATGTCGCATATCCAGATGTTGTAGCCAATTTGAAGAAATGAATGCCAATTAATGAGACGCTCATTCATGAAAGTACCCCTAGATATCCAACAGTTTAAAAGTGTATAAATTTAAACATCTGACATCATCAATTTACAGGATACACGAAAAAAGTTAGATGAGCCTTTTCCGTTTACCGGAAGATTTTCAGAGTCGGCAAAAGATTTTCTAATGATCAGCTGCTTTGTTATGCTTTTTGTTCTTGTTTTTCGATCTGATTACTACACTCAAAATGGAGGCTTAGTCAAACGTATTTTAGTTTCTACTTGGTTTGGGTTAGCAACCTTTGCTGGTGCGAGTCTAAACACGCTTGTTCTGAAGCTAATTCTTCCCCAGGAAAAGGAGAATAAGTGGAAAGTGAGACACGAAATAATGTTATATGCTTTCCATTTTTTTACCATCGCTGTATTTAATTTTCTTCTGGCCTCTTTCGTATTAAGATTCATTGAGAGCTTTTCATTTTGGTCGTTCTTAAGTGTGGTTTCAAGTACACTTTTGGTGGGAATAATACCGGTGAGCATTCATGTTTTGCAGCTACAAAAAAAGCTTTACAAAGCAAACTATGATCTGGCAACTGAATTGAATCAGAGTCTTCATAAAGAAGAATCAAACGACCAACAAAACAGGATAACCATTAAGGACGAAGAGGTTATTATCGAGGAGATTGTTTTCGTAGAATCCAAAAAAAATTATGTATACCTCGCCTCATCAAATGATGAGCCAATTACCATTCGCATGACGTTGAAGGAAGTGGAAAAAATACTGGCTGAATACGTTCAGTTCGTGCGGTGCCATAGAGCATTTATTGTAAATCTTGACAGGATAGTAAATGTTGAAGGAAATGCTCAGGGATTGAAACTGTATTTAAACGATACTTCCAATTACGTTCCTGTTTCAAGATCATATATTCCCAAGGTAGACCACCTAATTCGCCCAGCCTAGCCACCAAACTTGCATTCTGTCCCAAACGCTTTGACAAGTATCCCATCTTCACGGATTTACTAAAGGATCAGTCTATTTTCGCATAGACAATAAACTATTGTTGTGTTTCATGCGAAAAAAACAGAGAATGAAATCCATTTTACTACTTTTTACAGTATTGACAATTAATATTGCCTATGGACAAGATGAAAAAAGATTCAACTTTTTCGGGATTAACCCGAGTGTTACGGTTGAACCGTATTATGAATCGGGTGAGCTTGACATTAACATTTTTCCGATAGTTTATCAGAGAAGTATTACCAATCGTCTTGATTTAAGATTGGCAAGTACTATTAATTATGGAATCAGAAATGAAAATGATAAATTAAGTCATATTGGCCTGGAAGTCGGGGCACCAATTTTCTTTAAGAAAAAAGAAAATAGGGTAGAACTATCAGAGGGCTTTTTCATTGCTCCAATATTGAGTATGTCAAGAAATAATGAAGCCAATCACACGAATATTGGAACATGGATTGAACCAGGATACAACATGCTCTTTGAAAATAAATTCGCTTTGTCTATAGGACTACAAATTGGCGGAACGTACTTTATTAACGACAGCTCAGCTAAAACGTGGGGCAATCATTTTGGAGTCATAATAATATTCGGGAAATGGTTTTGAAATAGCACGAAAGCACAACAAAACTATACGCAATGCGGGTTTAAGGGCTGAATTGAAAAGAAATGAATATTAACGTACATTTCGCTAAGTGGACAGTGAAGTGCATTATAATCCCGCACTACGCGTAGAGACCGTTGAGCTTACATAAACTAAAAACGAGTAGCGTAAAATAGCTGCTTTTGGTGTAGGTGGGTTAGCGAATAAAGCGTAATCCGAAGTTAAAGGTTTGACCGGCTCCTTCGCTGGGGCTGCCTAACCAGAAGTTGGTATACAGCAGTTCCCCTTCCAGCCAGCCCGGAATAAGTTGATACTTGATGCCCACCCCAGCCTGCGAAAAGAACGAATTGAACAGGCGAATCCGGTTGGCGGCCATCCCGTCATCATCCCGAAAGTCTTCCACGTGCTTGATCCAGTATTCCAGCACCGCGTAGGTAGTGAGTCGCGAGTTAGGGAAGTAGTTTAGAAAAGCAGTAATTGGGGTTTCTATAAAGGGCTGCATGCGGAAGGAGTTGCGGGGAAATGAAGTCCATAAAGCCCCTCGGATAAATAGCTGAGTACTACTGGATAATGGGATGTCATAAAACGCCTCGTTGATCCACAGGTAGCGATCAAACTCCAGAAACAGGCCGGGATGCTGAGCCGTCGGTTCGCGGCTCTCGGTATCCGAAGTAACCGGAAATAAAAATGTGCTCTGCAAGGCCAGCCGGGGCAGTTTCCTGAAGGGGGCTACTTTGATTTTGGGACCTACCCCCGTAAGCCCAACCCGGCTTCGCTGGCCCTGGCTATCGTTTATGTCCACGTACTTTACCCACACGTCCAGTCCCACCGAATACTTGGGGTTCAGGCCGTACATAAACTGGTTAATAGCCGTTAGGTAAGTCTGCCGTCCATCAATCTGTTGTTTTCGCAGTCGGTCGTCAAATGCTTTGGTTTGCGTATACACGTTGGTAAAGTGTTTGGCTTCCCACTGCCCATTACGGAGGAGCACCGAAGGAGTGTACTGCTGTAGATTGGTTTGCGCCAGCGTAATACCCGACCAACTCAGCAAGCAGCCGCAAATACTAAGATAGATAATTGCTTTCACCTCCAAAGTTTAAAGAACGATGGACTAAGTGTGAGTCGCAGCGCAGACAGATTCCCTATTTCAGTAATCCCAGGTCGCGGATCAGAATTTTACGACGGTCGAAGTTGATGACGTTCTTCTCTTTCAGTTCGTTTAGAATGGTGGTAACCGTCTGCCGGGAGGTGCCGGTGAGGCTGGCAATATCTTGGTGTTTCAGGTGATTAGGAATCATGGTTTCAAAGCCTACTTTTCGGCCTTTTTCCAGGGCCATATCGCGTAAAAACTCAACTACCCGGGTGCGGGCATCCTTAGAAACCAGCAGTTCAATGCGCCGCTCCAGCTTCTGCATCCGCTTGCCTACCAGCTTGAAAATATTTAGGCTTAATTCCTGATTATCGGCCATACGGGTCCGCATATCCTCCAGCGTCATCGGGCATACCACGGTTTCGTTATCCAGTACCATCGCAAAGTCGCGGTGATTTTCTTCGCCGGTCAGCGCCATCTCCCCGAACACTTCACCGGGAGTGAGAATCGTTTTCACTATCTCTTTCCCTTCCTCCGAGTACATTCCAATTTTCACTCGTCCCTGTTTGATGATATACAGGTACTCCGAAGGCTCACCAATGGAGTATACATGGTCGCCTTTCTGATACTCACGATGATCGATCTGCCCATCTAATTCTACAATTTTTTGGGGACAGAAAATATTGACAAAGTTAGTTTCTTCGAAGAACCAGTAATTCGTTTCAGCTTTCATGAGAGTATCGGTCAAGATTTTATGAATATTTTGTATTTTTCCGACTACGGCACTGCCGGTTTCGTCGGCTACTATACAAAGTACCGATTTTATCTCGCTAGAGTTGCTTGTTGGAACGATATTAATAAAATGTAAACCCTCTGTGACACTTTCGTGAAACTTTCGAACCAAACACCCCTGGACTTTCCCAAAAACTCAGTAGAAGGCGACCGCCGTTATGGTCCCGATGAAGTGCTGTTAGCTGCACACGATGATCTTACCCAGCAGGCCGATTGGGCTGAAGCCGGATTCACCGTAGCTTCTTTTCTTCCCGATGAAACTTACCGGGAGTTTATGACCGGAGTGCGCAGTTTGTTCCGTACATTTTTTCAGCAAGCAGGTATTGATTTACCCGAACGTGTTCCATTGAATCAATATCATCAGCTTACCAATTTTAATGATAAGACTCATCTGGTCATTGTAGACCAGGCGAAACTGCTGAATGTACAAGAATTTCCGGTGGCACTGAGCTGGGTAGAGCAGCGGGTATCAGAGCTATGCGGGGTAAGAGTTCGAGCCTATAATCCGCACAATGGCGAGCGGGTGTTCCACTTCCGGATCATTCGACCCCAACGAAACGACAATAACCCCCTGCACCGCGATGTCTGGCTGCCCGAGTACCACGATGCGGTGAATATCTACGTGCCGCTGGCGGGCAGTAACGAGCATTCGTCGCTTACGCTGGTACCCGGGAGCCACCATTGGAGTGAGTCGGTGATTGAACGAACCGTGCGGGGAGCTAAAGTGCACGGAGTGCAATTTAATGTACCCGGGGTGACCGATTCCCAAAACCCACTTACTATTGTGCGTCCTAACCCGGCCGCCAACGAAGTGCTGGTTTTCTCCCCCTATTTGGTACACGGCGGGGCGGTGAACCTGAATGAAGACCTTACGCGTATTTCGCTGGAGATGCGCTTTTGGCGGACTTCTTAGACAAACTTACTTGGCTAACGAAAAGGTAAAGATGGTGCCTTCACCCAGGGATGAGTCTACCGCAATTTCCCCCCCGAACTCTTCTACCAGTTTCTTTACGTTGGCGAGGTCAATACCCGTACCGTATTCGCCGTAACGGTCAGTAGGCTGTAGTACGGTGAACATTTCAAAAATTTTGGTATGCTGGGCTTCCTCTATACCGGGGCCATTGTCGGATACGAAAAATTCGTAATACCGCTCGTCTTCGCGAGCGCCTACTTCCACCTGGGCAATCACTTTATCGTTGTACCGAATAGCGTTGGAGACCAGATTGATCAGAATTTCTTCCAGCACCACTTGGTTGAGATAAAAAGCTTGGGATTCAAAGAAAAACTCAATCATGTAGTCCTCCGAAGGAGGGTATAATTCTAGAATTGCTTTCCTAACATCCGATAGATGTACGCTGCTTTTTTCTAACCGTTTCAGCCGGTCGGCTTTGGCGTTGCGCAGTAGTCCGTCTACCAGATTAGTAAGTCGCAGGGTAGAGTTCTTGACGGATGTAAGCAACTGTACACCTTTCTCGTCGAGCTTATCCTGGTACTTTTTTAGAAAAGTAGTGTAAACATTACGGATATTATTCAAAGGTGACTTTATGTCGGTAGCCGCTAGTTGGGCAAACTTCTCCAGCATCTGGTTCTTTTCTTCCAGTTGTTGGTTAGCCCGTTGCAGTTTATGCTTGCTTTTGCGCAGCTCCAGCAACTTCATCACTTGGTTAGCCAGTGCCTCTAGCGATTGCTTCTGGCTTTCGGTAAGTCGTCGGGGCTTTTTGTCAATAATGCAGAGGGTGCCTAGCGGCGAACCGTTTTCTCCTACCAGCGGCACGCCTGCGTAGAAAACAATGTACGGGTCGCCGGTTACCAAAGGGTTGTTTAGAAAACGTTTATCTCTTCGGGCATCCGGAATTACCAGCACCTGGCTGGGTCGTTCTATGGCGTGGGCACAGAATGAATACTCCCGCGGGGTTTCGCTTACTTCCAATCCGTGGTGCGACTTGAACCACTGCCGGTTGTTGTCTACCAACGAAATCAGTGAAACAGGAGTATTACATATCTCAGAAGCGATGGCGGTGAGGTTATCGTAATCGCTATCTGGTAGAGTATCCAGAATAGAATAAGATTCTAACTCCTGCAGTCGGGCTACTTCATCCGGAAGCTTTGGGTAAGAATCCATATGCCAAAATCACGGTAAAAATGAGGTGCGCCGCTATAAACGGGGGTAAAAATATACTCAGGTATACTAATTAGATTATGAGATAATAGCAAGGAAAGTGGCCATTTTTGCATAATCTCAGGAGAGATAATAAATCCGTGTAGATCAGTCTAAATAATCTTCTGGCAGGCTACTGCCAGAAATCATTTGATCTTGGATAGGATTTGAAGTCATGGACAAAAAACTTTATGGGTTCTGCTTGTAGCACCTTCCCGTATTACATTTCACCCGTTCCTTACGCAGCAATGCTAATTAAACAAAAAAGCGTTAAGTGGTCGTTGTAGACCATCTTGTAATAGGTAAAGAGATATACTATATTCGTATCCGATTATATTTTTTCTATTAAATAACCTATGCTACCCTATTTAACCTATTTCATATCCTGTTCTCTGTTTTTCTTATCGATCACTCCAGCAAGTGCTCAGTTCGGCGAGAAACAAGTTGTCGCTTCTCAGCAAGAGTCACAGTCTTATGTTTTGGTAGCTGATTTGAACCAAGATGGTGTCAGTGATGTAGTGGCAGTAGAAAGCGAAAGTACTAATGAAAGCACCTCCCTTCGTTACATTATTCGCTACAATGATGGTAACGGAAATTTTGATCAAGGACAGCTTATTAAAGAAGAAAACAAAGAACCTTGGATTGATCTAAGAGCTACCGACATTGATGGTGATGGAAAAACCGATTTAGTGATTCGGCAAGATGAAGCCGATAAACTTGGCTGGTTAAGAAATCAGGGGGATTCATTTGCTTGGGAAGCCGATATGCTAAGCAATTTTACCTCGTACGAAGTAATTGATTATACCTTCGGTAAGGTAAACGACGATCAGTACCTCGATTTACTATTTGTGACTGAAGAGGGCGTGTTTTGGAGTAAAAACAACTACGAAGAACCCTTTGGACCACCTACGCTCCTACTTTCGCCGGAAGATGAAAATGTAACCTCTCTTTTTACTAATGATTTTGATGAGGATGGCGACGATGACATTTTTTTATTAGGCGATTTTGTCAGTGTTTTCAGGAGAGAGAATACTGGCTCTTACACTTTCCAGAAATTAGAGGCAGAATATTTTATTGAGATGCAAAACCCTCGGTTCGCTGACATGGACGGTGATGGTAAAAAAGACCTCGTCTTATCTGATGGGTTTCCTTGTGATGCATCTAATTTGTGGTACTTCAAAAATACCGATAGTTCATTTGGCGAATCGCCAAACTACATTGCTGGTTATTCATACGGCATTATAGATGCCGATTACATTAGCAATTATTATGTGGAAGACGTTGATGGTGATGGGGACAATGATATTTATACAAGTTCGGAATATGAGTATTGTTCTGATGGTGGGGCTGTTGAGTATATTGGTTGGATTGAGAACTTTGATAATTGGAATGATGCGGAGTACCATAAGCTTTTAAACAACAACAAAATCGATTTCTATACTTTAGATTCTGATAATCGGATTGACTTTCAAGTAAACGTTTTTAAAGATGATGATTTTGTTTGGATTAAAAATACGGGGCTAAGTAGCAAAGAGACATTGATTCATCAATACAATGTACTAAACGAAGATGAGCTGCATGTACAAGATATTATTCTGATTGATTGGGATAAGAACAATATTGTAGACATAATTTCAGCAGATAAAAAAAAGGTTGCCCTGCATAATCAAAGTAATTCCCCTAGAATCCTCAAGCATTTCGGTTTTGCAGGAAATATCAAATTATTTGCAACAGATATAGGCAGCACATATAGTAAAATTTTCGTGTCCCACGAAGGTATCACTGGAGGTTGGTATTCGCGATATGAATATATCTCGGACAATAATTTTTTTAAAGAACAATCTACTAATCTTAGCATTGGTGATCCGCCTTATGCAGCTGAGTTATTTTTGACCGATTATGACTCAGACTCAAATGTTGATGTATTTGTAAACAGCGGCAATGGATTCGATATTGATTTAAAAGATATATTTAATTATGATGATGATGGTATAGATGATTTTATAACTAAAGATGGAGTATACGTAGGTCTTCCGAATGGCGAAATAGAACTTGTATTAAATATTGGTGGCAACCAAGTGCATGACGTGGATGGCGATGGGTTAGATGATATTCTTTATATCGCTGAAAGAAACCGAGGAACATCTTACTGGCACCAAAACCAGGGGGATGGACAGTTTAGTGAGCAAAAACCATTGTCCTTGGCACCGCAAGGGGCTTATCACTTCTCAGATGTAGACAAGGACGGTGATGCCGACTTTTTGTACGATAATGGTGGAAGGCTGGTTTGGAAAGAAAATACGGATGGCCTTGGAAACTTCGGGGATGATCAACTTATCGAAGCAGTAGCCACTACCGTTATTCGTTCCGCCGATATGGACGATGATGGTGATATGGACTTGGTAGTGGGTGGCGATGGATTTATCTATGAATACGAAAACCTTTATGAAGCTACTACGCCCCTATCTCTATCAGTAGAAGACAGCGATGGTCTGCAACTAGACACGATTTCGGTACCAATCAAAATAGAAAGCGGTTTTGAGAATATTACTTCCCTGTCATTTTCATTAACCTGGGAGGCCGGAGCAGCCACCTTTGCCGGAATAAGCAGCACGGAAGGACTCACGTTAAATGAAACCCAGATTGAGGATGGTAAACTAGGTATTAGTTGGGAAAATAACGGGGGGCAGTCTAAGTCCGACGGAAGCACGTTCTTCTCGCTATTGCTGGTGCTTACCGGCAATGAGCAAAGTACCGTTTCAGTTTCGTTTGCTAACGATCCGGTGACTTCGGCAGTGACTAATACCGACGGCGAAACCGTAGCCCTTAACACCAAAAACGCTCAGGTTACAATCAAAGAAAGTCAGCCTCCGACCGGCCTTAGCCTAAACGATACCAGCGTAGGGGAAAACCAGCCTGTCGGAAGCGTAGTAGGAAAATTTACTACCACTGATCCGGATAACAGCGAAGGCTTTATATATACTTTGGTAGAAGGCGAGGGCGACGATGATAACGCATTGTTTACGATCAAAGACGATGAACTGCTCACCAATGCCGAGTTTGATTTTGAAGAAGAGGACGAATACAACGTTCGGGTAAAAACTACCGATAGCCGCGGTAAATCTTTTGAAAAGCCATTTTCAATCACCATTGAGGACGTAGACGATACCAATGAGCCTCCCACTGATATTACGCTTTCTGCCAGTAGCTTGGATGAAAACAACGACCCGGGGGTGGTAGTAGGTGAGCTTAGCGCCGTTGCCGAAGATGACGATACCCACACCTTTACGCTAGTAGGTGGTGATGGTAGTGAAGACAATGAACTCTTTGAAATCAGCAATGATCAACTGCAGGCTTTAGCATCATTTGATTTTGAAGAAAAACCAGAATACAAAATTCGCATCCAGGCCGATGATGGCAATGGAGGGATATTTTCTAAGCCATTCACTATCACCATCAATGATCTGGACGAAAGTACGAATAGCGTGCCCACGGCTATTATCATTGACAAAGCAGCGGTAGAAGAAAACCAACCGGCCGAAACATTGGTAGGTACCCTTACCACTGATGATGCCGATGAAAACGATACCCACACCTATGCTTTGGTAGCCGGGGAAGGCGACCAAGGAAACGAACGCTTTCAGATTCAGGGAGATCAGTTGCAAACCAAAACCAGTCTGGATTATGAAGAACAGACCGAGTACTCTATTCGGGTACAAACCGACGATGGCAACGGGGGTAAACTGGCTACAACATTCACCATCACAGTAGTTAACCAGTCCGACGACAAAAATCTGCCTCCTACCGACATTACCCTCAGTAACAATGCCATTGACGAAAACCAACCGGTGGGTACTGTTATAGGAACGTTACTGAGTGAAGACCCTGACAACGCTATTTTTAGCTACTCGCTGGTAGACGGCAACGGTGATACCCATAATGAGTTATTTTCCATTAAGGAGAATGAACTACGTTCGGCCGCCAGCTTTGATTATGAAACCCAAAGTCAGCTAAGTATCCGTATTCAGTCCGACGACGGGCGAGGCGGGACGTTCAGTAAGCAGTTTGATATTGTGATCAACGACATAGCCGATCAGGCCAACCGTTTTCCGACCGATATTCTGCTGAGCAACCAGACGATCCGGGAAGACCAACCGGCTGGAGCCGTGGTGGGCGTGTTCACCACCGAAGATCCGGATGCTGAGGATCAGCATACCTACCGGTTGGTGAGCGGAAGTTCGGCGAACAACAATACTTCGTTTACTATAAACGGCAACGAGTTGCTCAGCACGGAGCCTTTTGATTATAGTACTAAAAACAGCTACATCGTTCGCGTACAAACCGATGACGGCAAGGGTGGCACGCTGACCAAATCGTTCGTTATCTCGATTACTCAAACCGGTAGTGTCGTAGTACTGGGCGTAGTTAATCCCATAGAAGATCAGCAAGCTACGGCGAATGAGCCGTTTACACTGGAGATTCCCAACAATGTGTTTGAAGGGGAGTCATTCACACTGACGGTAAGTCAGGCCGATGGCTCACCGTTGCCTGACTGGCTCACCTTTGATGCTACGAGTAATACCCTTAGTGGTACGCCACCCGAAGGGGATGTATCCGTAGAAGTTCGGATCACCGCTACCGACGCGCAGGGCGATACTGCTAGTGATGACTTTGTGCTGAGTGTAAGTGGAGTGACTGCTTTAGGCGATGAAATAACTGATAACCTGCGAATCTATCCGGTGCCCGCCCAAAACCATCTGGTTATTGAAAGTAAGCAGGCATCGCTACGTCTTCAAGCTTACCGGCTGATGGATACCCAGGGTAAAGTACTGATCGATCAGCCAAAGGGTCAAAATCTACTGGGCAACGTTCGCATCGATATATCTTCGCTGGCCGAGGGAGTGTATTTTCTAGAAATACAAACCAACCGGGGAAGGCAACAACAACGGGTGCTGCTGCGGTAAGCATTAGTACCGGTAGGCAGAGCGTTACTTGGCAGTATTGTATTATTTTGCTAAGTTGCCATCGTATTAGCCAGTCTTACTAAGGTTTGTGCCCGGCTTTGATGTCAATTTTTTACCACATAGTAACCCGCTTTTTAGGGGGTAAGGTCGTTTTATTATATTGTCTACTTGCATTTAGGGGGGAAGGCTGGATAATGCAAATTTGTATATTTTTGCGGTTTTCATCTACACCCATACCTAATCTTTATGAAATACCTACCAACCTCCATGATTATTGCTGCACTGGGAATACCCTTTTTTTCCCAGGGACAGGAATTATTTGAACCTAAAGCGACACTGATTAGTCAAGACAATCGCCGCAATCTGGTGCTAAACGATGACTTCGATAATGATGGTGATCAGGATTTACTCGTCTTCCGCTCGGAAGATGACCCTGATGCTTGCTGTGGGGGTGCGTATTATCTACTGAATAACAATGGCGACGGGGACTTCTCGGAAGAGATAGCAGTATCGGATGGTAGCGTGGAATGGGATAATATCCGTACCGGCGATTTGAACAGCGATGGCCTGCCTGACCTGTTGGTTTATTTGTCTGATGAACAAACAGTTCGCTGGCTCCAAAACAATGGCGACACGGGTTTTTCGCTGGAAGAACCAATTATTAGCCAGTACACGGAGGGCTCGTTTGAAGTAGACGACTTGACCGGTGATGGGCTGGACGATATTCTTTACACGGTTTTTGATACTGAAGAGCAGTTGTTCTTACTGACAAATCAGGGCAACGCCACATTTTCGGCACCGGTGCAGGTGGCAGCTGGAGAACTACTGCATGTTGCTGATTTTGACGCCGACAGCCAACCGGATTTCTTTACCCTTGATCCCCAGGGCAGTGTGGTAGTATGGCACCAAAATAACGGAGACGGTACGTTCACTGCTGACACCACCGACGTCATCAATGAAACGCAGTTTTTTACCCCCGAACTGCTGGTAGGTAACTTTGGAGGAGATGCCGGAAATGAGTTAATCATCTCTTACGCACTGGCAGGCGACGATGGCATTGTTCCTTCCAAGCTATATACTTACGAAAACGAAGCTTTTGTTTTGCAGGGAAGCTTGGTTGAGTTAGATGAATTTGACCTCTCTCCTAGTAACCCAGTAGCCAATGATATTGATCAGGACGGTGACCTGGATATACTGGCTAGTTTCAGTTTTGCGCTGGCCTTCGCCCGTACTACTTCCGCATTTGATGAATACGTAGGATGGTACGAGAATACCGGAAATTTTCAGTTTACCCCCCAACTATTAGATGAGGCCCTGTTGGCAGGTACCTTCATCGACTTGAACAATGATCAGCAGCTAGACATCATACTGGATACTTCCGATGAATTAATTTGGCAGGAAAATCTTGGGCTAGGAGTGTTTTCTAGTCCCCGCTACCTGACAGACAGTCGTGCCCTTTTAGCGGCCTTTTCCGACGAAGGAGGCAGCAGTATCACTTTCGGTAACCTTAACCAGGATGATTTGCCCGAGATGGTAGTCACGGAAGGATCTACGAATAAAGTATTGTATTTCGCCAATCAGGATAGTACGTTGGTTGCCTCGTCCAGGATACTAACCCTTAGTACTCTTTTCCCTACTGATGCGGCAGTGCTGAATAATGCTACCAACAACTTGATTGTATTAGGCGGAGATGCCATTGAAGGACGGGGCATTTATCGTTACCCAATTCAGGAGAATACAACCTTAGGGGTAAAAGATACCCTGTACAGCGGGGTCTTGGACGCCACGCTTTTTTCAGGAGATTTTAATGGCGATAACCGGCCCGACCTAGCCTTTACTGACCGGGCGTTAAGTGTAGACGGGGAGGTTTTTTTGCTAATCAGCCAGGCTGATCAGACCTTTGCAACGGTTGACACCAAAATTATTGGTACGCTGGAGTCGGTATACGATGTGAACAATGACGGCAAAACCGATTTGGTCATTGACAGTGATATTTATACTCAGATTTCGGAAGATAACTTTGACCTGCTTCTGTCACCGGAATTTCCCTACAACCATATTGAAGATATTAACGGCGATGGTAAAACTGATTTCCTGTTTTTCTCCGATGCGGAAGTAACGCTTTACCTGGCTAACGACGATGGTACCTATCAGGAGCAGACCCTGACTTTTGGCGCCGACTATGATTTTACACTGGCTCCGTGGCTGCTAATGGATATTGATGATGACCAGGATAAAGATATGGTATTTATCAACAGTACTGCTAACGTTCCGGAATTGGCTTATCTGCTCAACTTAAACAGCACTACCCTTTTCGGGGAGTACACCGTACTAGATGAGTACACTGACGAAAACATTCAGTTGTTCAGTCACGACATAGATCAGGATACCGACTCGGATCTAGTTGTGCTCGCCGATTCGCAACTGGCCTGGTACGAAAGTAATGCCTGGCAGGAAGAAGAAATAGAGGTGCCGACCAATACACCACCCACCGTAGCTAATCCTATTGAAGATCAGGCAGCTACGGTAGGGCAGGAATTTAGCTTATCGATTGCCGATGATGTATTTCAGGATGCGGACGAAGGTGATACCCTCACGTTGACGGCGGGATTAGCCGATGGTGCGGCTTTACCCGAATGGCTTACGTTTGATGTTTCAACCAGCATTTTGGGCGGTATTCCTCCCGAAGCGGGCGAACTTACTATCCGGCTGACCGCTACCGATACTTCCGGTGCCAGTGCCAGTGATGACTTTACCCTGACCGTAACGGAAGAAACGATTACCAGTCTGGATGATGATGTGATCAAGTACCTGCAGTTGTATCCAGTTCCGGCTACGGAAACCTTGGTACTGGAAAGTGGTTCGGCAGCCTTGAGATTTCGTTCGTACCGGCTAATGAATCTACAGGGTCAGACCATGCAAAGCCAACCATTATCGGCGCAATCCGAGGTTCGTATCGATGTTTCGTCTCTGGCCCGGGGTGTTTACCTACTGGAGGTACAAACTACCGAGCGGGTCTTGCAGCAGCGGGTACTGGTAGAATAAAATCTGGGTTTGGCATTACCGCTGGGGGAAAGTATCTTGGTCTCATGAATCGACGAACTTTTATTCAGCGCAGCAGCTACGCCTCGGCCCTAGCTTGGTTACCTATTTCCCTTGTTCAATGCCAGGCAAAGGCAGCCGTAGACGTAGTAGAAGCTACTATCACTGACTTGCAGGCGGGCATGGCGGCGGGTGACTATACCTCTCGGGATTTAGTAGAGACTTACCTTCAGCGCATCCGGGAAATCGATCAGCAGGGCCCCACCCTCCGCTCAGTGATTGAGGTAAATCCTGAAGCGTTAGCCATTGCCGGTCAGCGAGATGAAGAGCGACAGCAGGGGAATGTTCGTGGTCCACTACACGGCATTCCCGTAATGATTAAAGATAATATTGACACGGCTGACCAGATGCAAACTACCGCCGGTTCACTGGCACTAGAAGGCTCAACACCTGCTCAGGATGCATTTTTAGTAGAACGGATGCGGGAAGCAGGCGCGGTGCTGCTGGGAAAAACCAATTTGAGTGAGTGGGCTAACTTCCGCTCTACCCGTTCTTCCAGCGGCTGGAGCGGTCGCGGTGGGCAAGTAAAGAACCCCTACGTGCTGGATCGTAATCCCTGCGGGTCCAGTTCCGGCTCAGGTGTAGCGGTAGCGGCCAATCTGTGTACGGTAGCCATTGGTACCGAAACTAATGGTTCTATTGTTTGCCCTTCTCAGGCGAACGGGATTGTAGGGATTAAACCTACCGTGGGGTTGGTAAGTCGTTCGGGCATTATTCCTATTTCCCACAGTCAGGATACGGCCGGGCCCATGACTCGCACCGTGACCGATGCGGCCATTCTGCTGGGAGTGCTCACCGGAACCGACGCTCGCGACCCGGTTACTCAGGAAAGTGAAGACCAAGCCTATCAGGATTATACCCAATTCTTGCAAGCCGATGGCTTAGATGGCGCACGTATTGGAGTGGGGCGATCTTACTTCGGATTTCACGAAGAGGTAGACCAGCGGATGGAAGAAGCATTGACGGCGATGAAAGAGCAGGGCGCAACATTGATCGACCTGGAGTCAGTGATCCCCCGCGAAGAGTTGGAAGGAGCTGGTTACGAAGTACTGCTCTACGAATTCAAGCACGATTTAAATAAGTATCTGGCCGAGCGTAATCACTCAAAAATGAAAACGCTGGAAGATTTGATTCGCTACAATCAGGAAAATGTGGACGATGAAATGCCTTACTTCCGGCAGGAGATATTTGAATCGGCTCAGGAGAAAGGCGGTTTGGACGACGAGGCCTATCAGGAAGCTATTGCGAAGGTACGACGGGTGTCGCGGGAGGATGGTATTGATAAGGTGATGCAGGAACACCAACTGGACGCCATTGTGGCTCCCAGCGGCAGCGCAGCCTGGCCGATTGACGTGGTGAACGGCGATCATTTTTTGGGCGGAAGCTCCTCCCCGGCAGCCATGGCGGGGTATCCTAATATTAGCGTGCCGGTGGGGTTTGTCCACGGCTTGCCAGTAGGGATTTCGTTTTTCGCTTCGGCCTATCAGGAGCCGCAATTGATTCGGATCGCTTATGCCTTTGAGCAGGCTACCCTGCACCGCCAACCACCCAAATTTACACTCACTCTTTCTCCAACAAACTCCAGCGAATGATGACCAACTTCATTCAACGCCACATTGAACTTGTTGCCTGGATTACCGGGCTGCTGTTGCTGGCGTTAGCTGACCCTACCCAGCATCACTTCACGCTTTGCATCTGGCATCATCTGGGGTTTGATTTCTGCCCCGGTTGCGGGTTGGGGCGGTCGGTAGCCTATCTTTTTCGGCTCGACCTGGCTGCTTCCTGGCAGCAGCATCCGCTAGGAATTTTCGCCATCATTGTGTTATTTGTTCGTATTAAAAACCTGCTAACCAACCTATTCTATGAGCGATCCCATTCTCACCAACATCCCCAGTATTGAAAACGAAGAGTACCAGTACGTAAAGCAACTCACCGAATCCATGAGCGGTGAGCAGCTACAAAACTTCCTGATGATCTACCGCGAAAGGCGCAAAAAGCCCGATACTATTCTGCTAGCTAACCTGCTGGGCTTTCTGGGTGTCGCGGGCGTACACCGCTTCCTGATCAACCAAATCGGCATGGGGCTGTTGTACTTGCTCACGGGTGGTTTATGCCTTATTGGCACTATCGTAGACATCATCAACTACAAACGGCTTGCTACCGATTATAACCGGGAGGTAGCCCGGGAAGTAACCGGCATGGTGGAATTACGGTAACTGCTTCCAACCTTTAATCGCCCCTGGCAATCCCCGATAGAAAAAATAAGCTAGCAGAGCGCAGTATATTTAGGCAGATATGAAACAGCTTGTGCTTTTAACTTTGCTCTCTATAAATTTTCAATGCTATGCGCAGCAACAGGACAACTCAGAAGAAAAAGCTATCATAGCTGTAATCAATCAGTTTTTTGTCTCTCTGGAAAAACAGGATACAGTACTTTTTAAGCAGCTAGTATTTACCGAGGGGCAGATTTGGCGGATCAACAATAAACGTGATCCGGCAAGTCATTCAGTTCGGTACTTTAAAGACGATTTAAAAACTTTTGATCCGGAAAAAGTTCTACAGGAAAAGCCCCTGAGCTTCGATATAAAAGTTCACGAAGGGATAGCCATCGCCTGGGTACCGTATGAATTTCGCGTAAACGGCAGGTTCTCTCATTGTGGCGTAGACACCTTCACGTTAATCAAGGTCGGCGCCAATTGGAAAATTCTGAACCTATCGTACACTATTGATGCTGGCGACTGTCAGGAACTGAAGAAGGAGTGAGCTTTGATAAGCTGCTTAGGATTTTTTCCGCAAACTCTTCAACTGCTCCTGAATAGCCTGGATGCGGGCTTCGGCATCGGCTTGCTTCTTGCGTTCGTTGTCTACTACCTGCTTGGGGGCGTTTTCTACGAAGCGGGCATTGCCCAGTTTCTTATCCACCGAAGCCTTAAACCCCTGCTGGTATTTCAATTCTTTCTCCAGCTTTTCTATCTCAGCTTCTACATCAATGGCATCGCCGAGCGGAACGAAAAAGGTATCGGGTTGCCCTACTGAGGTGGTTACGATAAAACTATCGGCTTCCTCAATTTTCTCGTCGGTAAACTCAATAGACGAAACATTCGCGAGTTTCTTAATGGCATTATTGAACTGCTGGTACATTTCCGGCGTATCCGTTTTTATATGCAGCGGCAGTGCGTCTTTCTGGGCAATCTGCCGGGTATTCCGGGTATTACGGATGTTGCCTACTACCTCAAATACCGCAGCACCGCCTTGCAATAACGTCTGATCAGCCTGCCTTCTATTCTCCCGTGTATCAGCTTGCGGCCACTCAGCCACAATCACAAAATCGTCTTTATCCCGCTCAGACAGTTGATGCCATAACTCTTCGGTGATGAACGGCATAAAGGGATGCAGTACTTTGATAATCTTCTCGAAGTAGCCGATAGTAGCATCGTAGGTCATGGCGTCTATACCTTCGCCGTAAGTGGGCTTTACCATTTCCAGGTACCAGGAACAGAAATCGGACCAGGCCAGTTTGTATACCGTCTGTAGTGCATCAGAAATGCGGTACTTAGAAAAATGATCTTCCAGGTCAACCAGGGCCTGATTGAAACAAGCTTCGAACCAAGCGATGGCTGTGGCGTTGGACTGGTCTTTCTTTTGCTCATCTACCTGCCAGCTTTTTACCAGCCGGAAGGCATTCCAGATTTTGTTAGCGAAATTGCGTCCCTGCTCGCATAGTTTGATATCGAACAGCAAATCATTGCCCGCCGGGGAGCTAAACAGCATCCCCGTTCGTACTCCGTCGGCCCCGTACTCTTCAATCAACTTCAGCGGATCAGGTGAGTTGCCTAGTGATTTTGACATCTTCCGCCGCTGCTGGTCGCGCACAATGCCGGTGAAATACACATCGTGGAAGGGCTTCTCCTGACGGTACTCGTAGCCGTACAGAATCATCCGGGCTACCCAGAAGAAAATAATCTCCGGGGCCGTTACCAACACATTGGTTGGATAGTAAAAATTGATCTCCGCATTGTCGGGATGGCGGATGCCGTCGAAGACGGTGATCGGCCACAGCCCCGACGAGAACCAGGTGTCCAGTACGTCTTCGTCCTGCTTCAGGTCATCCATCGTCAGCGAAGTGTTGCCGGACTTCTCCTTCGCCAGTTCCAGCGCTGCTTCGGGGGTTTCGGCTACCACAATCTCACCGTCGGGTAGGTAGTAGGCCGGAATACGTTGCCCCCACCAGAGCTGGCGGGAAATGTTCCAGTTCTGGATGTTCTCCATCCAGGTGCGGTACATATTCTTGAACTTGGCCGGATGAAACTGAACATTATCGTTTAGTACGTTTTCCAACGCCGGTTTCACCAGTTCGTCCATCCGCACAAACCACTGTACCGACAGCTTGGGCTCAATCACGGCGCTGGTACGCTCTGAGTAGCCTACTTTATTCTGATAATCCTCAATCTTCTGAATAAACCCTTCGGTTTCCAGCTTTTCGGCTATTTTCTTCCGAACGACAAAGCGATCTTCCCCTACAAATAGCTGAGCCGCTTGGCTCATCGTACCATCGTCGGCAATTACATCTACGGTTTCCAGGTCATGTTTTTTCCCTAGTTCATAGTCATTCACATCGTGGGCAGGGGTTATTTTCAGGCAGCCGGTTCCGAACTCCATTGTCACGTACTCATCCTCAATAACTGGGATGGAACGATCAATTAACGGCACCAGTACGCGCTTACCTTTCAAGTGATGGTAACGCTCGTCGTTAGGGTTAACACAAACGGCGGTATCACCCAGAATGGTTTCGGGGCGGGTAGTAGCAATGGTTATGTGGCCATCTTCCCCTTCAATCGGATAGTTAACGTAGTAGAGCTTGGATTGCACTTCTTTGTACAAAACCTCTTCGTCCGATAGGGAAGTTTTGGCCTGCGGGTCCCAGTTGATCATTCGGTACCCCCGGTAAATATGGCCTTTATTATACAAATCCACAAAAACCTTGATCACCGACTCGGTCATATGGTCTTCCATGGTGAAGCGGGTACGGTCCCAGTCGCAAGAGGCTCCTAGCTTTTTCAGTTGCTCCAGGATGATTCCGCCGTATTTCTCCTTCCACTCCCAGGCGTACTCCAGAAACTCTTCTCGGCTCAGGTCATGCTTATTGATGCCACGTTCTTTCAGCATCGCCACTACTTTAGCTTCGGTGGCAATGGAGGCGTGATCATACCCTGGAACCCAGCAGGCTTCTTTCCCTTCCATTCGGGCTTTGCGGATTAGCACATCCTGAATGGTGTTATTCAGCATATGGCCCATATGTAATACTCCGGTTACGTTAGGCGGGGGTATTACGATAGTGTAGGGTTCCTTATTGGGATCTGGCTCAGAGTGAAAAAACTTCTTATCCAACCACTGCTGGTACCATTTATCTTCTACTTCTCGGGGATTATACTTACTGGAAAGTTCCATAGCTATTCTTCCTTATTTTTATTAGCTCTTATTCCGATAACAAGAGCGCAAAGATAGAAATTTGTAATGACAAAGCACGATGAAAAACCGCACTACTCTTTGCCATAAACGCTTGTTTATACGGCAGAGAGACAAATTGAAAATAGATAAAATGGTTTGATATAAAACTATAGACTGTTGGCCAGTTTGAAAAGTTGCTTCTGTTCTGCATTTTTATAGTATCTTTGAACGAACCAACTGGAAATAACCTATGTCGGCCAAACAACACAAGATACTCGTGGTAGACGATGAGCCGGATATTTTAGACCTTCTTGAATACAATCTTACCAAAGAGGGCTACAAAGTGAAAACAGCACTTGACGGAAAGAAGGCGGTGAACGTAGCCGCTAAATTCGTTCCAGATCTTATTTTACTAGACATTATGATGCCGCATCAGGATGGCGTGGAAACCTGTCGGCAATTGCGCGAAAACCCCGATTTATACAATACCTTCATTGTTTTTCTCACTGCCCGCTCAGAAGAGTACTCCGAAGTAGCCGCCTTCGACACCGGAGCGGACGACTACATTACCAAGCCTATTAAACCCCGGGCGCTGATGAGCCGCATTGGCGCGATGTTTCGGCGGGAGGCCAAGAAGCGAAAGAAAAGCAATAAGATCAGCCTCAACGGCTTGTCTATCGACCGAGCTAGCTATACCGTTGAGGTGAAAGGCGAACAGATTAGTTTGCCCAAAAAGGAGTTTGAGTTGCTCTATTATCTAGCTCAGAACCCGGATAAAGTGCACAGCCGCGATGAACTACTACAAAATATTTGGGGTTCCGACGTATACGTGCTTGCCCGCACGGTAGATGTGCATATCCGAAAGGTGCGGGAGAAGATCGGGAGCAATTATATTGTTACCGTGAAAGGCGTAGGGTATAAGTTCGGAACAGAAGAATAACGCGTATATAAGCTATGTTTTTTAGTTCAAGAGGAGTTGCATTACTGTTGGGTTTTTCTATCGCGTTAGTGACTACCGCCTTTTTATCATTGGTAGAGGGGGTTACTAATCAGGCATTATTGGTCACCTGGCTACTATCCTTTTCCTCCGCTTACATTCTCATTCAAATCACCCTGGATTTTCTGGTCTTTAAGGAGATCAATAAAATTCATGTGATGATCAACAAGCTGCGTCGCAAGGACTTGTCGTTTGTTGACGAGAAACAGCCCAAATCTTCTTCGGTAAACCCTTGGCGCGGTATTAACCGCGAGATACTGGATTATGCGGCTCATAAACAAAAGGAGATTAATGATTTGAAAAAGATGGAAGAGTTCCGGCGGGAGTTTGTGGCTAACGTTTCTCACGAACTAAAAACTCCCATCTTCGCCGCCCAGGGCTTTGTGTATACCCTGCTGGATGGAGCTGCCGAACACTCTAAGCTCCGCAAAAAATTTCTTAAGAAAGCTGCTCGCAGCCTCGATGGCCTTGATCTACTGGTGCAGGATTTACTCACCTTATCGCAAATGGAAACTGGGGGTATCAAAATGCACTACGAACACTTTGATATTCAGGAAACAGTCCAGGAAGTATTTGACCAATTTGAATCCGAAGCTGAGAAGAAAGATATTAAGCTGAAACTGGAAACTACTCAACCTGCTACCTACGTGTACGCCGACCGACAGCGTATCTACCAGGTAATGATCAACCTGGTAGGGAACGCCATTAAATATACCAAGCAGGAGGATAAAACCGTTACCGTATTTTTTACCGAAACTACCGACGGAGTGGACATCGTAGTGAAGGATGAAGGCCGGGGAATTCCGCCCAGTGATATCAAACGCATTTTTGAGCGCTTCTACCGGGTAGAAAAAAGCCGCGCTCGCAACAAAGGCGGTACCGGCCTGGGGCTGGCCATCGTTAAACACATCGTAGAAGCCCACCATTCCGAAGTGCGGGTGAAGAGCAAAGTTGGCGAAGGATCTATATTCTCCTTTATACTGCCCCGGGGTGAAAAACCCTCCCAACTATCACTAAAGGTTCCTCAACCCGAATCGGAGGAAGTGGAATAGCTGCGCTGGTGCTAGGGTGTTATTGTGTTTTAGTGTTAGGGTGTTCAGGTAGTGTATAATGAATCAATCACGAACACCTGAACACAAAAAATATAACACTCTAACACAATAACACCGCGCGTCGGCCGCCAAAACACTATAACACTTAAACCACTCAACTATTTCCCCTTCGCCCGTGTTGATGCACTATGGCAAAAATTCGATTCAAAGACCTTATTCTGTACGAAGACGAGGACTATATTATTATCAACAAACCCTCGCATATATCCACCTTAGAAGACCGCAACGATCCATTCAGTATCATTGAGATGGCCCGACAGTACACCGAAGATGCTCAGGTGGGACATCGACTTGATAAAGAAACTTCCGGGGCACTGGCTATTGCCAAACATCCGGAGGCCTACCGGGCCTTGGCGCTACAATTTGAGCACCGGAAAGTAAAAAAGGTGTACCACGCGGTATGCGACGGTATTCATAATTTTCAGGATGTTGAGATAGACCTGCCTATCTACGTAAACAGTAAAGGTACCGTTCGTATCAGTCACCGTGAAGGAAAGTCGGCTCAGACACTGGTGCGAACGTTGGAAGCCTACAAACGGCATACGCTGGTAGAGTGTGAGCCAGTGACCGGGCGGACGCACCAGATTCGGGTTCATCTGGCCAGTTTGCAGGCGCCTATTGCGGGCGACGAACAGTACGGCGGGGCTCCCTTTTACCTGTCGGCCATCAAGCGTAATTATAATTTGAAGCGCGATACTGAGGAGCTTCCGCTGATCAAGCGGGTGGCTTTGCACGCCCAGGCACTGGAAATTGAACTTTTAAATCAGGAACGCACTTGTATAGAGGCTCCGTACCCTAAGGACTTTGCCGTATTGCTGAAGCAGTTGGAAAAAAATCGGTACTGATTAAAGTATAAATTAGTGGGGGACAGGGGTTGCTTAATAGATAAATAGTCTCTAATTTTGTCGCCTCTTAAACGAGAGGGGTCTTTTACCTATTTAATTTTTATACAATTGGATATTTTAAGTTACAAAACTCAATCGGCCAACAAATCGACCATCGAAAAGCAGTGGTATGTGGTTGATGCGGGCGAAGCCCCGTTAGGCCGGGTGTGCAGCGAAGTGGCGCGTATCTTACGCGGTAAACACAAAACCAGCTTCACGCCTCACGTAGACTGCGGAGACAATGTTATTGTGATCAATGCTGATGATCTCATTCTGACCGGTAAGAAAATGGATCAGAAAGAGTACATCCGGCACACCGGTTACCCCGGCGGGCAACGGGTTTCTACGCCCCGTCAGGAGATGCGAAAATCTTCTACTCGAGTGATTGAATCAGCGGTACGCGGTATGCTACCTAAGAACCGTCTGGGACGCAAGATTTTCAAAAATCTGTTTGTGTACGAAGGCAGCGAGCATCCGCACGAAGCGCAGCAGCCGCAAAAAATCAGCTTTACTAAATAACATTGACTCAAACTATGGATATAATTAACACCATCGGAAGACGCAAGACCTCAGTGGCCCGGCTGTACATGAAGCCCGGCAGCGGTACAGTTACCGTAAACAAAAAGGATCTTGCTGATTACTTTCCGTCAGAAATATTGCAGACCATCGTAAAGCAGCCGCTTAACCTTGTGGAAGAAGTAGCTAATTACGATTTGAACGTAAATGTCGGTGGAGGTGGCCCCAAGGGGCAGGCTGAAGCTATCCGGTTAGCGGTATCTCGGGCACTGATAAAAGTGAACGAAGAGCATCGTAGCCCGCTGAAAAAAGAAGGTTTCCTTACCCGTGATCCTCGTATGGTAGAGCGTAAGAAGTACGGACGCCGCAAAGCTCGTCGTGCTTTCCAATTCAGCAAGCGCTAATCTTAGTTATCATCTTCAAAACCGACATTGATGGAAAATTTAGAATATAAAGACTTACTGGATGCGGGCGTCCACTTCGGACACCTTACCCGCAAGTGGAATCCGAAGATTGCTCCTTATGTATTTATGGAGCGTAACGGTATCCATATTATCGACTTGAACAAAACATTGGCTTCATTGGACGAAGCTACCCACGCGGTGAAAAACATCGTGCGTTCCGGCCGAAAAATTATGTTCGTAGCTACCAAAAAGCAGGCGCAGGAAGTAGTTTCCGAAGAAGCTAAGCGGCTGCGAATGCCCTACGTAACCCACCGCTGGCTGGGAGGTATGCTCACTAACTTTGCTACCATCCGCAAGTCGCTGCGCAAGCTTTCGTCTATTGATAAAATGATGAAGGAAGAGGCGTATCAGAACCTGGCGAAGCGAGAGCGACTGATGCTTACGCGTGAAAAGGAGAAACTGGAGCGAGTACTGGGTGGTATATCTGATTTGTCTCGACTGCCGGCCGCTCTATTTGTTGTGGATATCAAGCGTGAGCATATCGCCATTCGCGAAGCCAAGAAGCTGAATATTCCGGTAATTGCGATGGTAGACACCAACTCTGACCCTACGCAGGTAGAGCATCCTATTCCGGCTAACGACGACGCCTTTAAATCAATCTCTCTGATTGTGAAGCACGTGGGTAAGGCAATAGAAGAAGGGCTACTGGAGCGCAAGCAACAAAAAGAAGAAGCAAAACTAAAAGAAGAAGAAGCTAAAAAGCGCGAGGCTGACGAAAAGTCTGAGGAAGCTAAGAAGGAGGAATCGGCTTCTTAAATCTTAATAGTTATTTTTCTTAACGATACGTCCAGAACATTGATCGTGCTTTGCGCCTGAGTAGCAAACCGGTCAATGTTCTTTTCATTTAGCATATTTATATAAAGGCTTTTTAAGCCTAATTAAGCACCAAGGATTATCCACTCCGGAATTGAGCCGGGGTCAATTATCAATTAGATTAATTATTCACTCGAAACTTATACGACTATGGCAATTACTGCACAAGAAGTTAACAAACTTCGCCAAATGACCGGCGCCGGTATGATGGATTGTAAGAAGGCACTGGTAGAGGCCGACGGCGACTTTGATAAAGCAATTGAAATACTAAGAAAAAAAGGGCAGAAAGTTTCTGCTTCCCGCTCTGACCGCGAAACCAGCGAAGGAGTAGTTTTCACTAAAACCAGCGACGATCAGAAAGAAGCAGTGCTTATCTCGCTTAACTGCGAAACCGACTTCGTAGCGAAGAATGATGAGTTCCTGAACACCGGAGAGGAAATTTTGAACGTGGCTTTCAACGAAAAACCTTCATCAGTAGAAGCGTTGAAGAAGTTGAAGCTGGGTGATATGACCATTGAAGAAAAGCTTACCGAATTGGTTGGAAAGATTGGGGAGAAAATTGATATCGGAGCTTACGAAGTTATGAGTGGCGAAGTGGTAGTACCGTACATTCACGCTAATAAAAAATTAGGAGTACTGGTAGCATTAGAGAACACCAATGGGCAGGGTGAAGAAGCTGGTAAGGATGTAGCCATGCAGATTGCTGCTATGAATCCAGTAGCCTTAGACGAAAGCCAGGTAGACCAAGCCACTATTGACCGAGAGCTAGAAATTGGTCGAGAGCAGGCGAAAGCCGAAGGTAAGCCTGAGCATATTCTGGACAAAATTGCCCAGGGCAAACTGAACAAATTCTTTAAAGACAACACCTTGGTTCACCAGCCGTTCGTGAAAGACTCCAGCATGAACGTTTCTCAATACCTGGACAGTGTGAACAAAGGCATGAAAGTGACTAAGTTTAAGCGGGTATCGGTAAGCGCTTAAGCGATTCTGGCCTGTTTATAACAACTACGAAAAGCCCAGCCACTCTATGGTTGGGCTTTTTGCCTCCTGGCCTTAAATAAATTAGAGAAACACTCCGTCAGGTTCTCGGATAAATTTTTATATTTACCCTCCAAACTTCTCAAAAACCTAGGGTTAGCCCGCTTTTTTGAATGCTTACTTTAAGTACACCTGTCCTATGAAATTTGTTGTCTCTTCAACCACGCTACTCAAACAACTTTCCGCCATTAACGGGGTAATTGCTTCCAACCCGGTGGTACCCATCCTGGAAAACTTTTTGTGCGAAATCCAAAACGGAACACTAAAGGTAACTGCTTCGGATTTGCAGACCACCATTATGACTGAACTGGACGTAGATGCTCAGGAAAGTGGAAGTATTGCGGTTCCCGCCAAGATTCTGATTGAAACCCTGCGTAACCTACCCGAGCAGCCGGTTACTTTTACCATTGATGAGGCATCGTATAATATTGAAATCCATTCCGAGAATGGGCACTACCGGCTATCGGGTGAAAACGCTACCGATTTTCCGAAAGTACCGGCCGTAGAAGATGGCAATACGATTGAAGTTCCCGCTGATGTGCTAGCTCACGCGGTAAGCAACACGCTATTTGCTACCAGTGCGGATGAACTACGCCCCGCCATGACGGGGGTCTACGTTAACCTAAACGGCCAGGGAAGTACTTTCGTAGCTACCGACGGACATCGGTTGGTGCGCTACCGCCGTACCGACGTAGCGGGTGGTGCGGGAAAATCATCGATTATTGTTCCCCGTAAAGCTCTAAACCTACTGAAGACGGTGTTGCCTTCGGAAAACACCAGTGTTAGCATGCGCTACAATGCCTCAAATGCTTTCTTTCAGTTCTCAGGCTCATCGGGTAGTAACGTACAGATGGTTTGCCGACTCATTGACGAGCGCTACCCCGACTACGAAAACGTAATTCCACAGAACAATGAGAACCAGATGATTATCAATCGTCAGGATTTTCTGAGCTCACTCAAGCGAATTGCTATCTACGCTAACAAAACCACCCACCAGGTGCGGTTAAAACTGGATGGAAATAAGCTGCATATCTCAGCGGAAGACTTAGATTTCTCTAACGAGGCTAACGAAACTCTGACCTGTGATCATGAAGGAGAGGACCTGGAGATCGGCTTTAACGCCCGCTTCTTAATTGAGATGCTTAATAATATTGAGTCCGAAGAAGTTACTTTTAAATTCTCTCAGCCAAACCGGGCCGGACTGATCATACCAAACGAAAGTGATGAGAACGAGGAAGTACTGATGCTGGTGATGCCCGTCATGCTCAGCAATTATGTTTAACTTAGTATTAAGGCGACCGCGTGGCGTCCACCGTCGTACGGTGTTATTGTGTTTAGGTGTGGAATGGAGCCTATAATACTATAACACTTTGGCACCCTAGCATAACAACATACTAAATGGCATCTACTACTGATTTAGGCAAACCCGTAGGGGTTACCCTCGACCGATTCATTAAACGAAACCAGGATGCATTTCCTTTTGCTACCGGAGAATTATCCCAATTATTACGAGATATTGGTCTGGCTGCTAAAATTCTGAACCGGGAAATTACCCGCTCCGGCCTCCTGGATTTGGAAGGGGCCTTCGGTGCGCAAAATGTACAGGGCGAAGCTCAGCAGAAACTCGATGTTGTGGCCAATATTCGCTTTGAACGGGCATTAACCAACGGTGGGCAGGTGTGTGCTCTGATTAGTGAAGAAGAGCAGGAAGTAATCACCATCAACCCCGATGCTAGCTATCTGGTAGCAATGGACCCGCTGGACGGAAGTAGTAATATTGATGTAAACGTATCCATCGGGACCATCTTTTCCATCTACCGCCGCAAAAGCGAGAAGGGGAGCCAGGTAACCGAAGAAGATGTGTTGCAACCGGGAAGAGATCAGGTGGCGGCCGGATACGTACTATACGGCTCTTCTACCATGCTGGTGTACACCACCGGCCGGGGCGTATACGGATTTACCTACGGCCCCACCATCGGCGAATTCTTTCTTTCTCATCCTACAATTAAATGTATCCCCGACGGAAAAATATATTCGGTAAATGATGGTTATTGGGACGAGATGAGTGAAGGGATACGGAAATTTATTCAGAACTGCCGAAAAGAGGGGTGTACGGCTCGCTATATCGGGTCATTGGTAGCTGATGTGCATCGTAATCTGCTAAAAGGCGGCATCTACGTATATCCAAGCCTTCCCAAGTATCCTGACGGCAAACTACGGTTGATGTATGAGGCTAACGCCCTCGCCATGATCGTAGAGCAAGCAGGTGGTAAAGCGAGCGATGGCAAGCAGCGCATTTTGGATATTCCTGTCCGAGACTTCCACCAACGTACGCCGTTGTTCATTGGCTCCGCCAATCAGGTAGATCAATGCCTGCAAATGATTTCTTAAGAACAGCTTATACTTGACGGACTTACGGACTACTCTCCTATGTAATTTTGCTTTGTCCTCGCTGCTATTTCTGCTGGTAGTTGGTGGCTCATCGCAAACTGCCTTCGCTACTCAAACTGATAGCATTCCGGGAGTCCGGAAGGTCAAAGACATTCTGATCTACCAGGATAGTCTTTTCTACGTCAGCTTTCCTTCTATTGTAAAGTTACCTAACGAAGAATATTTGCTAGCCTTCCGGCGGGCACCCAACCGGCGTATTTTTGGTGAATCGGAAACCAATCACGTTGATCCTACTAGCCACTTAGTTTCTCTTCGTTCTAAGGGTGGCGAGAATTGGGACAGTGAACCTTCCCTTTTGTACGCCCACCCTTTCGGTGGATCACAGGATCCCTGCTTACTGCTGAAACGCGATGGTTCGCTGCTGTGTACCAGCTACGGATGGGCCTTTCTTCGTCCGGAAGGAATAGCGCAGCTAGTCCCAACCCAGCTGAAGGTGAGCGAAGACGCAGTCTTTTTGGGGGGCTACACGCTTCACTCTAAAGACAATGGGAACACCTGGAGCGGACCTACTTACCCGCTGAGCCCACCGGTAGAAGTTCGTCAGGGTGCTTTAGGCCGGCCGCTTCCGGCCTACAACCGGGGAGCGTTATGGGAAGGGCAAAACGGAAAGCTTTTTTGGGCTGTGGCCGTTTCTGAAAATACCGCCCAGCTTCAAAATACTTCAGTTCACCTGCTGACCTCAGAGAACGGGGGGCAATCCTGGAACTATGCTAGCCCAATTGCTCGCGACTCAGTCGTAGCTTTTAACGAAACTTCACTGTACGAAACCCCTAAGGGAGATTTGGTCGCTTTTTTGCGAACAGCTAACTTTGACGGACAGGCTTGCATGGCTCGTTCAACCGACGGTGGAAAAAGCTTTAGCGACTGGGAAAGTATGGGTTTTCTGGGTTATCCGCTGCACGCCCTCCGCTTGCCCGACCAGCGGGTACTGCTCACCTACGGCTATCGAGCTGAGCCTTACGGTATTCGCGCTCGCATCCTGAATGCCGAATGTACTGACTTCGCTACCGCGCCCGAAATTGTTTTACGGGAAGATGGCGGAAACGGAGATTTAGGCTACCCCTGGTCGGTGCAACTGGACGAAAAGCGCGTGCTGGTCGTTTACTACTTCAACCAATCTGACGGCCTACGCCATATTGCCGGTACCATTCTGGAGATTGATTAGAGGGCTTCACTTGTGGTCAAAGTGAGATATCACTATATTAGAAGTTACTCATTTAGCGTAGCTTCGTACACATGAAAAAAAACGGAACAACTTGGTTTTTGCTGGCGGCTACCCCGTTTCTGGCGGTAGTTTTCTTTAATAGTTGTTCCGATCAGCGGTCAGCTACGTTACCCCCCACCGTTGATTTTAATTTTCACGTACGTCCCATTCTGGTAAAGAACTGCTACCTCTGCCACGGTCCTGATTCTAGTAGCCGGGAGGCTGATCTTCGACTCGATATATTTGAAGCGGCTACCGCCCTGCGTGAAGGAGATATTTTTGCGATCAAACCTGGAAAGCCTGGAAAGAGTGAAGTCATTCATCGTATCAATAGCGACGACCCCGACAAGGTAATGCCGCCTCCAGCTAGTAACTTAAAACTAAGTGAGCGCGAAAAAGCCATTCTGGAAAAGTGGATTGATCAGGGAGCTGAGTGGAAGCCCCACTGGGCCTTTATCAAGCCCGAGAAACCTGCTGTGCCTTCAGTAGCCAACGAAGATGAAGTAGCGAATGAAATTGATGCGTTTATTCTGGCTAAGCTGGAAGAACAGTCACTGACAGTGGCTCCACTGGCTAGTAAAAATACACTGATTAGGCGATTGTCGTATCTGCTCACCGGGCTGCCGCCTCACCCCTCAGATGTTGAGAATTTCGTAAAAGATGATAGACCGGACGCCTACGAAAAGCTGGTAGACCAATACCTCAATTCACCGCAGTTTGGCGAACGCTGGGCTAGGCACTGGATGGATTTAGCCCGCTACGCCGAAACCAAAGGCCACGAGTTTGATTATCCGGTGCAGGGCGCCTGGCAGTACCGTGACTATCTGATTCGGGCATTCAACGAAGATGTACCCTATCCGCAACTGGTGAAAGAACAACTAGCCGGTGACTTGTTGGAATCGCCTCGTTGGAACGAGGAAACCGGACGTAACGAATCTCAACTGGGTACGCTGTTTTATACCATGCTGGAAGGTAAGCACAGTCCGGTGGATTTGGTCATCGACGAGTCGGAGCGGATTGATAATATGATTGATGTGACCACCAAAACCTTTCAGGCCCTTACCGTAGCCTGCTCGCGCTGCCACGATCACAAGTTCGATCCCATTCCTACCACCGATTACTACGCACTCTACGGCATTATGAAGAGCAGCCGCTTTAGCGTGAAGGATGCTAATTTCACGCTGGAGAAGGCTAAAAATCTGACCGAGCTAAATGAAATCAAAGACGAAATCCGAAAGCTAACTGCCCAGGCCTGGCTAGAAGAAGTTTCGCTGCCCGTACAGGCCGCTAGCGTTCGAGAAACAGTTAATAACTCCAATGTAGATTATACGCTATTGGGTGATTTCAGAAACGGAGATTTATCCGGCTGGCAAAGCAGCGGTTTGGCGTTTAGCTCGCAAACTACTTTAGGCGAGCCGCAATTTGATGCCCAGGCCCAACGACTACTTTCCCTTTCTCAAGGCCAGGCTTCCAGCCGACAAATCAGTACCGGAATAGTGGGGGCACTGCGCTCCCCCGACTTCACCATCACCGAAGATTTTATTAACGTTCGGGCTAGGGGAAAAGAATCATTTATCCGGGTGATTATTGACAATTTTCAGCTGATTCAAGATCCGATTTATGGCGAATTGGATATGGAGGTGGATAATTCTGAATGGCAAAACTATACCGTAGATGTATCGCCCTGGAAAGGACATATTGCTTATCTGGAAATTATTCCCGGCTACTTCGACCGCCATTATTACCAGTTACCGTCTGATGCTTACGTAGAAGTGGCCTACGCTCAGGCGTATAACGGTGAGCTTCCTCCGCCTCCGCCCTTAGCAAGTTCATCCGATCAGAATATGTCGGCTACTATTGGTCGGTGGGTAGATAGAAAAAGTACAGCCTCCGATATTAAGTACCTGAACCAGCAATTGCGTCGGAAACCAGTTTACGTACCTTCTGCCGAGTTCAAGGCGCTACGGCAACGACAAGCTGAACTAGCTCAGTCGCTTACCGATTCAATGTACTTTACCGGGCTTACCAATGGATTTGAGATTAATAGCCCGGTATTTCTCCGAGGCAACCCGAAAACCCTCAGCGAAGAAACAGTGCCCCATCGCTTTTTAAGTAGTCTCTCGGAAGACGGTATGACTTTTACCTCCGGCGGCAGCAGCCGAAAGGAGTTGGCCGAAGCTGTTGTCAATCCCGACAATCCACTTACCTCCCGGGTAATAGTAAACCGGCTGTGGCATCACCTGTTCGGGCGGGGCATTGTAGAGACGGTAGATAACTTCGGTCTGCAAGGGAAGTTACCAACCCATCCGGCTTTGCTGGACTATCTGGCGGTGAAGTTTCAGCAGGAGGAGGGCTCCATCAAAGATATGATCAAGTTCATGGTCATGTCCAACACCTTCCGGCGAGCAATTACGGCTGACAGTACTTTACAGCAGAAAGATCCGGAGAACCTCTGGCTGGCTAGTTTTCCACTACGTCGTTTAGAGGCCGAAGCCATCCGCGACGGCATGCTGGCGGTTTCAGGAGAATTAGATTCTACCATGTTTGGCCCGTCCGTTCCGGTGCATCTTACGGAATTTATGCAAGGGCGGGGACGACCCCGAGATTCGGGCCCGTTAGATGGTAATGGACGACGCAGTATTTATGTGGAAGTCCGCCGGAACTTTCTCTCGCCTATGATGCTCACCTTTGACCGACCTATTCCTTTCTCTTCCTTCGGTAAACGTAATGTCACGAACGTTCCGGCCCAGTCGCTCATGCTAATGAACGATCCGCTGGTGTTGGAACAGGCCGAGCGGATGGCGCAGCGAGTAATTGCTAAAACTGAGTTGGACACTCGGGAGCGTATTCAACAAATTTATTTATGGGCTTTCGCCCGTCCGGCTCGGGAAGAGGAAGTCGCTCGGGCAATGACTTTTCTGGAGCAACAAGCTCAAAAACATAAGGCGGAAGAGCTAAGCACCTCCGTTGCTGTATGGAAGGATTACTGCCATACGATATTTAATATGAAAGAATTTATTTATCTTATCTAATCATGAGTGGCCACCGACATATCATTCACCAACCGATAAGCCGCCGCCAAATGCTGGGAGCTTGCCGCAGCGGCTTTGGCTCTTTGGCGTTTGTTAGTTTATTCGGAGGCTTGGGAGCAGCCTGCCAGCGAGTAGAAAAATTGTCACTACCCGAGGTAGTATCGGGAGCTCATCCGCACTACATTCCTAAAGCCAAAAGCGTTATCTTTTTGTATATGGACGGAGGCGTATCGCAGGTTGATTCCTTCGATCCGAAGCCCCGACTGGCGCAGGAGAACGGTGAAGATCCCTACAAAAAGTTTAAGGTAGACAATACGCAGTTTGATAACATCGGCAAGATTCTGAAAAGCCCCTGGGACTTCAAACAATACGGCGAGTGCGGGATGCCCGTCAGCGAGTTGTTTCCTCACATTGCTACCTGTGTAGACGATCTGGCTCTGGTGCGTTCTATGACTTCCGAATTTCCCGAGCACACCAACGCTAACTACTTTTTGCATACGGGCAGCGGCTTACAGGGGCGACCCAGCATGGGAGCCTGGGTTACGTATGGTTTAGGCAGCGAAAACGATAACTTACCAGGTTATGTAGTGCTGGATGGCGGACTAGTACCCCCCGGCGGCTTAGATAACTTCAATAGCGGCTTCCTTCCTGCTTCCTATCAGGCTTCGGTACTGAAAGGACAGAAAGTGCCGCTGGCGAACATTCAACCGCTGGATGACCCAACCGTGCAGGATAGCAAACTGGATTATCTGAAGCAGGTAGATCGGAGTTTGATCGGAAAGTTAGGCCACGCCGATGCGGTAGAATCGGCCATCTCTAATTATGAGTTAGCCTACCGTATGCAAGCCTCAGTACCCGAGCTTACTGAGTTTGACTCCGAAACCAAAGCCACCAAAAAGCTGTACGGCTTTGAGTCGGACGATCCGCACACCCGAGGCTACGCGGCTCAGTGCTTATTAGCCCGCCGATTGGTAGAGCGAGGCGTTCGCTTTATTGAACTGACTTGCCCTAGCGTAGAAGCCGACCGCTGGGACCAACACCATAATCTGAAAGACGGACACGAGCGCAATGCTCACGCCGTAGACCAGCCGATTGCCGGCCTGCTGAAAGATTTAAAGGGACGGGGCTTGCTAGACGAAACGCTGGTGATCTGGACCGGAGAATTTGGCCGAACACCCTTCGCCCAGGGCAAAGATGGCCGCGATCATAACCCATCGGCATTTAGTATGTGGATGGCCGGAGCCGGCGTTAAGGGTGGTACTATCTTCGGGCGCACGGATGAGTATGGCTACCGCGTAGTAGAAAACAAAGTATCTATCCATGATTTGCACGCTACCATGCTGCACCTGCTCGGTATCCACCACGAAAAGCTGACCTTCCACTTTAGCGGGCGCGACATCCGCCTCACCGACGTGCACGGCCACGTGATGCACGATATTTTGGCTTAGGGAGAATAACTCCTGATATAATGAGGGCTTCTGTAGTCTTGCCGGATTTATTCCGGCATCTTCCGCATTCTGAGTAGGAGACCCCAGAATTCGCAAAGCTCATCCGGGGATAGCGTATTTTTGTTCTTTATTGAAAAGGCTTAGTAGGGCTTCATCAGCACTACATAACATAAGTACCCTCCATAACAGCGTCATTTTTTACTCTTCGTAAATCAGGAAAGGCATATGAGCCTCATACGGGATTGTACCAAAAAGAAAAATCGTATATAGCCTTCATACGGGGCGGCAACGAAAATAAAAGTTCTATATCAGCTTCATATGGTACGTCAAAAAAGTTTTTTGTACTCTAGGCGCTTCATATACGATAAATATTTTTGGAAACATTCGAAAGTAGCTTCATATGCCATATATAATTTTGTGGGAGTAATAAATGAACTTCGTATAGAATTTATATTTTTTTTGAAGCGGCATATCAACGTTCACCTGTCTTAGAATTTTTCAACAACTCCCGTATTACCCTGATTTGTTATTGGTTTTATGGGATAAATACCATTGGTGATTTTTTAGCCTAAAGTAAGGTATTATATCTTTTCGTCTTGTCATTCTGACGAATGCCATCTTTGGATGGGGTCAGCTACTTCACTAATAGTAGTTGTATGAAGATTAGGGCAATGGTCGGGACGAAGTCCCTGCTTTTCATAACAAGTTGGCAGTGTCCTTTCAGAACACTACCAACAGCAGGGGTTTATTTTTTATCCGTCATCGCGATGAGCGGAGCGAAGAAGCGATCTCCTACCCCATGAGGAGGAAGAATCCGCTAAAGGTAGTGTTCGGCTCAATTTATGAGAAGAAATAGAAGCTTTGTCCTGTCAGTACGCCGACTAGATTGTTGAGTATTAAACCGGTAACTCTATAGTTCTGGGGTTTACTTGAAGGTTGTTCGCATCCTTCCGGAACTCTCACTGCCCGCCCTGTAGTTTGGGATTATATGAATAGCATCAAAAGCCTCACAGTACTACTGATCGGCTTACTGATTTTCTCCAATACTATTGCTCAGAACACCATTTGCTTGGATCGTACCATACAGCACGAAATAGCCTCTGAAACATTACAAGAAACAAGAAATCATTGGGTGAGCTTACCGCTCAACTATTCGGATACGCTGAAGTATCCGGTTAATTATGTGCTGGATGCCGAGTGGCGATACGGTTTGGTGAGGCACATCGCATTTGATTTAGGCGGACACAATAAGATGCAAAAATCCATCATCGTTGGTATTCCGCACATAGAATGGGAACATAAACGAGGTATTGATCTCACTTTTAGTCAATCAAGAATAGAGTACGATGGTGAAACTGTTGATTCTACCTGGTATAATGCGTCCAATTCGGGTGGGGCCGGGAAGTTTTACGATTACCTGGTTCATGAGTTAATACCTGATGTAGATCAGCAGTATTCTACTAGCGGCCACGAAACATTAATCGGCCACTCTTACGGGGGCTATTTTGGGGGTTATCTACTATCACTGGAGCACCCGTTTGAAGTAATTCATATGTACGATCCATCCTTATGGTATGGCAACGGTGAGGTTACGACAAGATTTAAAACCGAAGCAAATAAGCAGCAACCAGCGAAAGTTTATGTTACCTATCAGCCGGAGCCTGCTTTTCATAAGAAGAAAATAGAGGCGTTTATTCAGGCGATAGAAGAAAGTGATCATATTGAATTGACGAAGCGTTTCTATCCCGAAGAAACCCACAATTCACTTTTTCTAGACAGCTTTTATCAAGGCATCCAATTAACAAACAAGTAATACTCTTGCCAACAAATAGTAAGTATGCCAAAAAAATCGGTGGATGGTACGCAGTAGCCGCTTCGGTTACGGGTATAATTACTTTTCTGCTGGTGGTAATGATAGCGGGCGTTGTATTTATAGGCTATCATCCACTTTACATTATAAGCGATTTGGCCTACATATATAATTATGGATTGTACGTTGGGATAGCTTTCGCTTTGCTCTTGAGTTTTATTATCGGCAGATCAGCCGGAAATACCATTGCCAACGACCCTACTCTTTGGGCAAGAACAGGATTGAAAACGAGCTTTACTGTTTTTGCTTTAAGCGTATTTATCGGTGTATTGGTATTAAATATACGTACTTATGATCCTGTTTCCTCCCAAAGTCTGGCTTACGAATTAGGCAGCTGGGGTATGACGTATGTTTTCGTTTTTAGCATGGGGTTATTTCCCACTGTTCTGATGGGCTACTTATACGGCAAGGCGGTAAAATGGCAAATTACTAAAAGCAGTTAATAACCCAAGAACAAATAGCGATTGGGTCAACTAGCCTATTTTCATTTAGCAAATGAATAAACTATTGCTTTCAGTAGATATAAATTATGCAAAGAAAATGGGTATTTAGTATGCGGTAACTGCTTTGCCCATTGATATAGCTTTTTTCTATTAGTTTCCAATTTTGCGATTTTAGTAAGAAAATTTGGAAAAAATTATTATTTTTATCGGCCATCCAGCTACATACACAATTAATTTGATGATTTAATTAATTATACTATGGAAGTAAAAACAGCTCGTTCCCTACCAATACCTTGGAGTTATTTTCAAGCTAGTATTAAATTTACATTTAATGATAAGCGGAAGCGCGCGGCTTTTTTGTTAGTAGCTATGATTCCGTTAGTAGGCAATTTATGGAAGGCCATTCCGGCTGATATTCCTTTTCGTCATTACGAATACCTGGATATATTTGTATTTACATTTGCTACCCAGTTTATTTTTGTAATGATTGGGGTGGCTTGGTTTTTAATTGTCGGGCGCAAAGACTTAGGGCTTCAAATTTTAGCTTTGGCGTTGGTAGCCTACGGAGTCTTTATGTCTTTCAGCACCCTTCCCCTAACGAGTACAACTCCTCTTAGTTTTGAGTTATTTGTTACGGCAGTCATAACAACTTTTCTGGCAACTTTTCTTTTTTATATACAAAGTCATGTAAAGCCAGGATATGACTATAAAGCTGAGTGCGAAGATATGATTCATGACTTGCACCACAGTCGTTTTTTAGGTTCAATATGCCGGTTGGAAGGCTTAATGAATATCTCAGATATGCAAGAGCCTTATAAAGATCACGCTCTTCAGGAGCTGGAAGAGTTGAAACAATCAGTAGAATATATTGCAAAAAAATACGAAAGCCTACAGTAGGTTTTTTTCGTTCGTCCGCAAATTTAACGAAGATACTACATGCAAGAATATATAACCCAGTAATCTGGTTGTTACACTTTTACTTGTTCTGTCTTTTGTAGGTATTGAGTCATATTTGTTAAATACCATATACAGTATTTAGTTTCGTAATAAAGTGACATTTTTACTACACAATTGGTGGTTCGGATAGCAAGTCGCTATTTTTATTATTGAGGTAAGTTCCGTTAGTTTTGATGAAACAAAAACTAATGAAATTTCCTTATGAGAAAGATTAAATCAATCGCTATCGTTGCTTGTATCGTTGTATTGCCCATGCTTCAAATTTCCTGTCAGGCTGATGACATTGAACCCCAAGCGCTGCCTGATAAAAGCCGCCTGAAAACCCCTCCGAGAGACTAAGCTGTTTGTTCAGCACAAGATAATGAAACCGGAGTATACCGCTATATTCCGCTTTTACCGAGACAAAGACTTTTGTACCCAGGAGCATTTTCTTAGTGGAGCAAAATGAAGAAAGGTTCACCAAATACTTTGTGGTATTAGAGTGTTGAGCTTTATCTCGCGCAGCGCCCATTTTAGTTTTCTGTGAGTCATTTCTGCTCACGTTTGGCCATTACAAGGTGGATTTTTCTCGGGCGATAACTTAGGCTGTTCCAGTTATTGGAGCAGTCGAGCTGCGGCCCTCAAAAAAAACCTCGCCGGTTTGCCGGGCGGCTAACTGAAAAGCATTTCATCATAAATTCTAAAGACAAAACCTGAACATGCTTTTATTGATTCAAGGCTAGTAAACCCAAAAAAGAAAGGCACTTATGAGAGATCATAAGTGCCTGATTTCCAAGCTCCTCCTCTTGGGCTCGAACCAAGGACCTACTGATTAACAGTCAGCCGCTCTAACCAACTGAGCTAAGGAGGAGTATTTTTTATTTTGGGAATGCAATATTAGGAGGTTATTACGAAAACTGCAATCTTTTTACGCATAATTTTTAGTGAAAAAATAAAGGCGTTCTGGTCGGCTATTTGATTCAAAAAACTGAATAACAAACAGATTATGAAGGTATTGTTGGATTCTCAACTCAGAAAAAGTATATTATTTTTCGTTTCATAACACTAACGGGACAATGCCGTTAATATGAAACAACATTCAGTATCACCTTTCATGTTACCGTGCCGATGAGTCAGAGAAAATTTATTTTGGGAATTATACTAGCCGCTTTGTTAGGCGGGCTAGTAGCGGTAGGAGTTACTCACTATCTGGGTTTTCAACCTACCTTAGCCTACACTAACTTTAACGAAAAGCAACAAAGCGTACAGTATCCTAATGTCAACTTTTTGGCAGATACTAACTTCGCGGTTCCCGATGGAATTAACTTCGTATATGCTGCCGAGCGGGTGAAACCGGGAGTGGTATTTATCCGCTCAATATATAGCGGTTCGAAGCAGTCGCGTAATAGCTTGCTAGAAGACTTCTACGACTATTTCGGAGATCGAAATACCGACCGACCTTCCCGCTCTTCGGGGTCTGGGGTGCTTATTTCTGACGATGGCTACATTGTTACGAATAACCACGTGATTGAAGACGCTGACCGCATTGAAGTAACCTTAGACGATAATCGCTTCTACGAAGCCAGCATGGTTGGCATTGACCCTACCACCGATCTGGCGCTGATTAAAATTGAAGACCGGGGTGCTCCGTTTCCATTTGTTTCATTTGGTGACTCCGATGATGTGAAAGTAGGGGAATGGGTACTGGCTATCGGAAATCCGTTTGGAACGCTTACATCGACTGTGACCGCTGGCATTGTAAGTGCTAAAGCCCGGAACATCAATATTTTGCACGACCGGAACAATCGGCAGATTGAATCTTTCATTCAAACTGATGCGGCGGTAAACCAGGGCAATAGTGGTGGTGCACTAGTGAATCTGAAGGGAGAACTGGTAGGGATTAATACGGCCATAGCTACTCCTACCGGCTCTTACGCTGGATATTCTTTTGCAGTACCGGTGTCGCTGGTGCAGAAGGTGATGAATGACTTACTGGAATTTGGCTCGGTGCAGCGGGCACTACTGGGAGTACATATCCAGGATGTAAACGCTCAGTTGGCCGAAGAAGAAGGGCTGAATACTGTGTCGGGAGTATACGTTGATGGGGTAACACAGGAAAGCGCTGCTGCCGAAGCCGGTATGGAGGCTGGCGATGTAATTGTGGAAATAGATAACCGGGAGGTTGGGAACGTGTCAGAACTACAGGAATTGGTAGCTCGCAACCGTCCTGGTGACGAGGTAAAAGTTACTTTCTGGCGAAACGGTAATCTGGAAACAGTTTATGCTACTCTCAAAAATACCATGGGCAGTACGGAGGTAGTACAGCGAGTGCAACCGGTTAGTTTTGAAGGAGCTATTTTTGATGACCCTGCTGAGGAGGTTCTCGCGAAACTAAGTATTGAGGGTGGGGCCGAATTGCTGGAGCTGGGAGATGGCAAGTGGAAAGAGGCGGGGCTGAAACCAGGCTTCATTATTACTTCTATTGATAAAACAATTATCAAAAACGCAAAAGAACTAGAGGAGGTGATGCAGGAAAAAGAAGGAGGTATCCTGATTGAAGGATTTACTTCGGAGGGAGAGAAGGCTTTTTATGGAGTTGGTTGGTAGATTTAAATAATTTTTTGAAAATTTATTTGGTAATAATTAAAGAGTTTAGAGTGCTTTTTTTGCTCATTGGTAACTAAATTAGCTAGAAATATCGGATATTTATTTTTTTGTTACTACAAGCTATAGTAAAAATTATATTTATTGAAAGTAAGTATAATCGCGATTTATCCGGTTTTTTCTCATAACAAGTTTGTATTTTGCATCATATTTGATGCTAATAGTGCTTTGAGTGGTGTAACTAAACTACTCCGTTATACCAAATAACTGCACTAAACTTCAAAACCATTATAAATCAACAAGCAGTAAGCTAATATGTCAGAACAAACAAAAAAACATCGATCAGTCATGCTGATTGATGACAACGAAATTGACAACCTCATCAATCAGAAAATGATCGAGGCGGCTAATATTTGCGATCACATCTATACCCACTCTGGGGCTAAGAGCGCTATTGAGTTTCTAAAGAATATTGAGAAATTGGGTGATACGGGGGCTCAGGTGCTGCCTGAAATTATTTTCCTGGACATAGATATGCCGCTGATGGATGGTTTCCAGTTTCTGGATGAATTTGAGAAGCTATCCGATGAGACTAGAGAGTACTGCAAAATAGTGATGCTTACTTCTTCTATTAATCCTCAGGATGTAAATAAGTCCCATAAGTACTCTAGTGTTAAACAGTATATTAACAAGCCGCTAACCCAGAAGAATTTAGAAAAGCTAGCTATTTAAATTCCCACAGGCATTTAGCGAGGCAAAGTTTATAAGCCGTGTTATGAAGACACGGCTTTATTTTTTCTAGAACGTGCGTTTCAGTACTTCCTCAAAGGAAGTAGGTGGTCGGTCAAGTATCGTATGTATTGACTCACTAACATAGTTTACTTTACCATCTCGGATGAGTCCATGGACTTCGTTCATATATTCTGCAACAAAGGGAGGTGCACCGGCACTCTGTAGGGTCCTAGTGTATTCTTCAGGCGAAGGATTAGGGTATTGCACCGGTTTATCAAGCACCTTACTTAACTGTTCGGCAGCATCGTAGTAGCTTGTCGCTTTTGAGCCAGTTAGCACTAGTTCCTGATGAATGTACTGCTCATCAGTAATGACTGTTGCCGCTACCTCACCGATATCAGCAACATCAACCAATCCTACTTTTCCATCGCCGGCAGGCATATAAGTAATGCTTCTTTCGGTTAGGTTTTCGTACTCATAATTTTTGAAATTTTGACCAAAAAAGCTAGGCTTTAGAATAGTCCAGTCGAAATTTAACTGTTTGAGCTTCTGTTCCCCATTCACATGAAAAGGAAGGCCTCTCATTTCTTCTGCCCCAAAGGCGGAAAGATGAACTACTCGCTTAATTTCCTTTTCGTGCAAATAATCAATAAACGGATTGAGCAGTTTGTCTAGATCAGCATTTAGGGGAGGTCCGAGTAAAAATACACGGTCGGCACCCTTTAATGCTGCGATGTAGATATTTTATGTAGTGAAAACCTACCCTTCCCGGTGTTATCCGCTCTCGAGATAATTGGAGGTAAGTGGAAGCCAGTAATCCTGTGGGAAATGGAACGGGGTATTCTACGATTTCGGCAGTTGAAGAGGGCTATTCCGGGAATTACACAAAAGATGCTAACTCAGCAATTACGAGAGTTGGAGCAAGATGGCATTATCTGGCGAAAAGTTTACGCTGAAGTTCCGCCAAGGGTTGAGTATGGTATTACATCTTACGGAAATACGCTACAACCGATGCTTACTGAGATGGCCAACTGGGGTAGGAATCATGCGAAGCGTTTAAGGGAAACGCAAGATAGTTAACCGGCCAGATAGTGAGTTCAATAATACAAACAAAGCCAGAAACAGAGTTTCCGGCTTTGTTTTGTGTATGAAGAGTATGCTAATTAGCAAAGTTTGTTAATGAATGCTTCGTCCATTTTGATCAACATGGTAGGAGCGAAGTGCTTCATTTCAAAGCGAGAGAAACGCTCGGCTAATGTTTTAATCTTGTTGTACTTATCACGTTTCACATCCGATACTGAGATTTTCAGAATCTTCGTAAAGATCACAATAGACTCGCAGTTTTCTTTACCTAATAAACGAATCTGTCGCTGTATGCTGTTAGTAAGCTGATTAAACAGATCATAGTCGTTCATCAGGCAGTACTGAAGGGCTAGCACCGCTTTTACTTCTAACTGAGCGTACGGATACTTCTTCAGGCTTAGTTCGTTCAGCAGGTTATTGATCCAACGAGCAGACTCGTTGTACTCGCCAGCATAATAGCAAGCCAATGCCCGATACATCACGTAGGTTACGTACTTCGGTACATCTTCTATATCACCCTCGTAATCGTGAAATAACATTTTGTTTTCCTCGTACAAGGTTTCCTCATTACCCATTCGCTGGGCCCGCTCAATTTTAGAAACCAGGTACTGGGCCGGGTACGAATGAAGACTGTAGTTGGTAAGCAGAGTATCTACTGCGTCGTTTACTTCCTCGTAATAGTCTTCTGCCTTGCGATATACCTTATAGTGATTGTAGTATTCTAAGCGAAGTAGTTCGTATACCAACTGCAAGTGATGGTAAATTGAATCTAAGTAGTAGTTACTCAGAATCTCCTGCATCTTGTCCAGAATATCCTCTATCGGCTCGTGGGTACTGTGGTCGTACGACTCACCCTCTACGAATAAGCGGTGGAAGATATTCAGGCAACTCTGGTAAATGTACAACCGGTGTGACTCGTACAGGTTACACAGATTATTCATTTCGTCAGTTAGCAGCGAAAGCTCCAACTGAGTAGTCTCGTCGCGAGACATAGTGTAGTCACCGTATTTCTTGAAGTACTGAGAAAGTAGTTCTTCCGCTTTATCTACCGCCAGCGTGTAGGCTACATGCTTGTTATAAAGCTGAGAGTAGGTAAAGTGATCGGGAGTGTTGATGTGCAACTTACGTAGCGTCTTATAAATAGTAGTGAGCTCACTAGGCAAATCATAATCTAACAGCTCCTTTTCAATCTTTTTCAGGGTAGCAATCGCGATAGCACGTTTCTTAGTAAAAATTACTTCATTAATATTAGCTACCTTTTTGATTAAATCAGTACGAGGATTTTCCATCTGCTGGAGTAAATATTCCTCGATTTTTTGATTGAGGCGGGAACGTAAGGTATAGTACGCATTTGTATTTACCCCTAATTCATCCATGATTTTGTTATCGGATAATGAGCGTTCGCGCATGGCTTTGAGCAGGTATGCTGACTTCTCCGCACTGTTTTCAATCAACGACTCATGTATAGAAGTATAATCTGAGTCGGATAACTGCTTAATAATGTTTTTCAGTTTAGCCATCGTAAAATTTTGATAGTTGCTGACCTTGTTTAAAGATTTGACATAAACAATATTAAGCAAAAATTGCTACTATTAATAGTTTGAGCAAGCTAGCACGGAATTGAAAGCCAGTGAATTAGGTAATGATTCTACCTTAGTTAGATAAAAAAGTAAGCGATTGCAGAAAGAGAATAAATTAGAATTATTACTAATTGAAAATACAATAGAACTATTCTGATAAATGAAAAGTAATTCACGCTTTGTCACACTTATATGCTCGATGTAATAATTTTTGCATTGAGCAACAAAAATTAAATTAACATCACTAAAATTTTTGTAGTGAAGCAAAAAATCCGCTGATTTTTACAAAACAATGAAATATTAAAACATACCAAAAAACAGCTTTTTCTCCAGATGGTGCGAATAAGAGAATAGTTGCTTTTTCATTTTTAGTCAAGAATACTTCTCTAATTACCATTATAGGTCATTGTAAGGAGCTAAAGGCCATCGGTAAATTCTGGCCAGATAATTAGCAAAAGCAAAATATAGGGGCTAACCCAATGTGGGATGATTCGGGTAACTACGGGTTTGAGGCAAAAAAGCTTTCCGGAGGAGTAGTGGCCTGCGGGGCCCAAATCTTGATGTTATCCACCATGCCGGTATCATCAAACGAACCAAAGCCGATGTACCCTTCGGCGAAGTGAGTATCGTTGGCTTCCATAATTGGCGTATCCATATCATCAAAGTACACCTTAATAGTACCATCTTCCAGTTTGCGCTCAATCTTTACCTTATGCCACTGATTGGTTTCGCCCCAGTCTACCCCGTCCGATACTTTTTCGCCAATGGCTACGCGGGGTTCATCGTTTACCAGAAAGATATTGTGAGCGTGCGGGTCGGGAGTGGTAGCTAAGTGTACGTAGTAAAAGTTACTAGGGTCCTTCATGCCGAAAAACAGGCACATATCGCGGTGGCCGTACTCCCGCCCGGTTTGCATCACGTCGGCTTCCAGCACAAAGCTTCCGTACATCTGGTCCGAAAGCATGGCAATGTTGCGGGGTGAGCGGACCCGGGGCTGATAATCGCTGGCAGTATATAAGTGTAAAGCCCGGTTGTCTTCTTGTTTGCTAATTTTCCAAGCAGTTCGGTCGGTCATCTCAAAGGACTTGAGCGGCTGCTTTCCCTCAAAATCTTCGCTAAGCAACAGCTGGTAATCATCAGGAATAAAAGTAGTGGCGGCAAATGGTAGACACAGTAGAAATAAAAAAACGGTTTTCATCAGAAGTCAGGAGTGTGTGGTGTTCGTAAAAATTACGGATTTTTAGGCACAATCGTATAAACCGCTGTAAAAAGTTGGTATGAGTTTCGTTTAGCTACGGGTGAGCTGACGGATGATAGCTTGGTGCTGGGGGTACTCAATCAGCAAGGATTCCCGCTCAGCCATCTCAAAATCGTCAAAATCAAAACCAGGCGATACCGTACAGCCCACTAACGCATAGGTAGTTGGGTCTGCCATGCGGGAGGCAAACCAGTGATTGGCCGGAACTACCAATTGAAAACGGTCGTCCTGCTCCCAACTAGGACCGAGGCGATGAATTTTTAGCGAACTGCCAGGGTAGAGCACTACCACTTCCAGAGTATCCCCGGCGTAGAAATGCCAGAGTTCGTCGGATTTAATGCGGTGAAAGGCGGAGAAAGCATCTTCCAACAATAAATAATAGATGGCCGTGCTGTAACTGCGGTCTAATTCAGAAATATTGCCGTCAGCACGATAGGTCTCCTTATAGTAGCCTCCTTCCGGATGCGGCAACATCTCTAAACGATTGATCCACTGTTGGGCTTGAGGTAACAAGATGGCTAAACTTAGATTCGTTAGTTTAATAACTAAGGTATAAGTAATTTCTATAGTTATACAGAATTAGCTAAGCTATTTAACCATGATGACAAACTCAGGTATAGGTATCAATTAAGTCTTCAAACCTATCGATCAAACTTCGAGAGGGTTTGTAAGTTGTATATATAACATATAGCTGCTGTAAGCCAATTTTTTCTCTCACGGATTACGCTCTGACCTACTCTGTTATCGCTGTATGTTCAGGAAAAAGACTTAAATGTTAATACTCCAATCACGTGCGTTACCTATAATATTACTAACCATTGTAGTAGTCTTCCTAAATCGTTGTGCTCCTAAAACAATGGACTCAATGCTTCCCTTAGATCCTCCTGAACGTTTTTCAAATACTGGTGAAGAGGAGCTACCACAAAGGTGGTGGACCAACTTTGAAGACGAAAGTCTGAATGATTTAATGCAAATAGCGCTTGATTCTAATTTTAACCTGCTTGCTGCCTGGCAGCGGTTTCAGGCTGCACAAGCACTCGCTGATCGAGAGTCCTCTTTCCTATTACCAGATGTGGAAGCTTTCTTCACGGCAGGCCGCAGTATTCCTGAGCCGGATTTTAGAGGGGGTGAGAATCAGCAGATTGGTATGTCAGCCAACTACGAAGTAGACCTTTGGGGGCGAATACGGTCGCAAGTGCAGGCCGAACGCTACCGAACAGAAGCTACGCAAGCCGACTATCAAGCAGCTGCTATCTCGCTCTCAGCTGAGATTACCCGCACCTGGTACCAGTTAATGGCTGCCGGAAGACAACTGGACCTAGCCCGGCAACAGGTAGAAACCAACGAAAGCATTTTAAAATTAATCGTCGCTCGTTTTGGTAGCGGTCAGATCAGAGGCGTAGATATTCTTCGCCAGAAGCAGTTAGTGGAGGCTACTCGAGGACAGCTAATTTCGGTAGAGTCTCAGATTCAGGTGTTGGAAAATCAAATGGCAATACTGATCGGTGAGCCACCGCAAGAAGAAATTACTTACTCATCTGATACACTCCCTTCTCTTCCACCATTGCCCGATACTGGGATTCCCCTAGAGCTTATCCAACGACGGCCTGACGTTCAATCGGCTTTCTTCCTTTTACAGGCGGCCGACCGAGAAATGGCTTCTGCCATTAGCGCTCGTTACCCCCGGCTGTCAATCAATTTATCAGCCTCGGCCCGGTCTAACGAGATTGAGGATGTATTCAGAAACTGGGCGTATTCTTTGGGAGCTAATCTGGTGGCACCTTTATTTTACGGGGGCAGAATCAGCGCCGAAATAAATCGGACCGAAGCAGTCAAGCAGCAACTGCTCTACGAATACGGACAAACCGTGCTGATAGCACTACAGGAGGTAGAGGACGCCCTGATTCAGGAACAGAAACAACTAGAGCGCATTGAAGTTTTAAGAGAACAGGTGCAGCTGGCACAACAAGCCTACCAGCAACTAAGAGTGGAGTATTTTAATGGGCTAAGCGATTATCTGGCTGTTCTGGCTGCCGCTAATCAGGAACAGCAACTTCAACGCGATCTAATTTCGGCCAAACTAAATTTAATTGACTTTCGAATTAGCTTATATCGAGCACTAGCCGGTGGGATAAATACCAGCAGAGAAGAGCAAGCACTGAACGAAGGTTGATTTAGAAAAACTTCTATGAGCAAAAGGAAAACACTACTGATTTGTTTAATCATTCTGGTTGTAGCCGGAGGGGTAACCGCTTTTATCTTTTTGACCGAACCTACAGCTAAGCAAGCGGGAGCTACCAAAGAAACTGCCATGCTGGTACAGGTTGTCGGGGTGCAACGGGGAACGTTCCAACCTGAAATAATCGCTACTGGTACGGTACAACCTTCAGAAGATGTTACATTAAGTCCGCTGGTAAACGGAGAAATTGTTAAACGAGCGGCTGCTTTTAACCCTGGGGGCTTTGTAAAGAAGGGAGAATTTTTACTACAGATTGACCCTTCTGACTATCGGAATACGCTACAACTCAGAAAAAGCGATTTGCTTCAGGCCGAAGCAGACCTGGCTATCGAGCAGGGCCGTCAGGATGTAGCTCGCCAGGATTATGAACTGGTGGATGATATCGTCAATATAGAAAGCTCGGGTTTAGTACTCCGCGAGCCTCAACTCAATTCAGTAAAGGCTCGGGTAGAGGCAGCCAAAGCCGCCGTGAGTCAGGCGGAGCTGAATTTGCGAAGAACCACCATTCGAGCCCCGTTTGACGCCCACATTCTCAGTAGAAATGCAAACCTGGGCTCTCAGGTATCTCCGGGCGATAACTTGGGTCGCTTGGTAGGAATGGACGAATACTGGGTAGTGGTTACACTTCCGTTGTCTAAGCTTCCTTATATTTCTCTGCCTAGTAATGGAAACAGAGGATCAGAAGTACAGATTAGAGATCCTAAAGCCTGGGAAGCTAACAAGCACCGCACCGGTTATGTATACCAGTTAGTGGGAGCTTTAGAAGATCAAACCCGTCTGGCGCGCTTACTGGTGTCGGTACCCGACCCCCTGAGTTACCAAAACGATACGCTGCCGCCATTGATGATCAATTCTTTTGTCGAAACCAGGGTGCTGGCGGATTCGCTCACCGATGTGGTTAGACTCAACCGGGACTACCTCCGGGAGAACCAAACCGTATGGGTAATGGAAGAGGGTGAACTGAGTATTCGGGAAGTAGCAGTGAAATTTATGGATGCTAAATATGCTTACATCGTCGATGGACTACAGGATGAAGATCAAATAGTAACTACCAACTTGTCAACGGTAGTGGAGGGATCACCACTGCGCACAGCCGAATCCGATACAACTACTTCGGAGGTTTCCACTACTGAGGCAGCACAAATGCAGGGAGAGATTTAATTAAGCCTATGAGCGATAAAAATACCGATAACCAAGAGAAAAAATTTAGCGGACCTATTGCTTATATGGCTCGTAACCCTCTAGCAGCCAATCTGCTAATGCTGCTATTCATTGGTGGGGGCATCTGGACGATGATCAATATCCAGAAAGAAGTCTATCCCGAATACCAGCTAGATATTGTAGAAGTCAGCGTAGTCTACCCCGGAGCCGCTCCCTCGGAAGTAGAGCAGGGAATTTTGCTGCCGGTAGAAGAAGCGGTGCGAGGTATCCAGGGAATTAGAGAAGTGGTTTCCACCGCCGAGGAAGGGTCAGGTCGTATCTCCATCGAGCTGGTAGCGGGTACCGAACGCATGAAGGCCTTTCAGGAGATTGACCAGGCCATAGCCCGGATACCAACCTTTCCCGACGAAATAGAACCGCCCGAAACCCGACTTCAGACCGCCCAGCGCAGCGTGATGGAACTCGGTCTGTACGGTGGTGATGACATATGGACGCTACGAATAATAGCCGAGCGGCTGCGAAACCGTTTACTAAGCAATCCCAAAATTACCCAGATAGAGATTGGCAACGTACCGGAATACGTCACTCATGTGGAAATTCCGCGCAACCGACTTCGGGAATACGGTCTTACTCTGGGGCAAGTGGCCAATATCATCCGGCAGTCCAGTGAGGATGTTCCGGCGGGAGCGGTAGAAACCAGCAGTGGCGAAATCCTGCTTCGCTTAAAGGAGCGCAAACAGTGGGCGGAAGAGTTTGGTCGGATCGAGATTATCACGGCGCCTTCGGGAGCTACGCTTACATTGGCCGACCTGGCCGATATAACCGATGGGTTTGAGGAAGAGGGCTTTCACGGACAGTTCAATCAGCAGGCATCGGTGGAGCTGGAGATATTCCGGATAGGAAAACAGTCTCCGTTAGAGATTGCCGAAATCGTGCAGGGAGTTATAGCCGATTTTGAAACTACGCTTCCTCCGGGCATCAGTGTCCGCATCGATAGCAACGCCGCCGAAGATTACGAAGATCGCCTCGCTCTACTTACCGAAAATGGGTTAATGGCGGTAGTGATTGTTTTGTCAATATTAGCGCTCTTTTTGGAATACAGGCTAGCGTTTTGGGTAATGATGGGAATGGTCATCTCTTTTATAGGCGGTATGGTCTTTCTGCCTATGATCGGAGTCAGTATCAACATGATTTCTATGTTTGGCTTTTTGGTAGTGTTGGGAATTGTGGTAGACGATGCCGTTGTGGTGGGGGAAAATGTGTACGAATACCGTCAGCAAGGGATGGGCATGCTCGAGGCTGCTATCAAAGGAACCCGTGATATCAGCCGGCCGGTAACCTTTAGTATTTTAACGAATGTTATTGCTTTTATTCCCCTGCTTTTTCTCCCCGGAACATTTGGTAAGTTTTGGTGGCCCATGCCGGCCGTAGTGATTGCGGTGCTGCTGGTTTCTCTGATCGAGGCTCTTTTCATACTTCCGGCTCACCTCGGACACGGTTCTACTAAAGAGCGGTTCAAAATCGGAAAATACGTTACTAAGTGGCAACAAGCTTTTGCCCGGCGGTTCGATCGTTTCGTAGATCGCTATTATAAGCCTCTGCTGGATGTCTGCCTGCGTAATCGTTATATCACGCTCGTGGCCGCCGTAGGATTACTGGTAGTAGTTGGTGGGTTTGGCTACAGCGATCATATGGGAATCATTCTGATGCCGGAAGTAGCCGCTGATGAGATTGAGGCGGGAGTGAGACTACCGGTGGGCACCACCCCCGATCAGGCTTCCCGGGTAGCCAATCAGATCACCAATTCAACCATCGCTATGTTTGAGGAGCACGATCTGTACAAAGCTGCTGAAGGCGTGAAAACAAACGTTCGTAACCAGAATTTTATTGATGTAGAAGTGGTGATGAAACCTCCGGATGAGCGGGATCTTACCGCGCAGGATGTTATTGAGCTTTGGCGAGATGAAATAGGCGATATTGAGGGAGTAGATCAAATCACTTTTGAGGCCGAACGTGGTCCGGGAGGCTACGCCCAGGATATCAGCGTAGACCTTAGCCATTCCGACATTGAGGTACTGGAACAAGCCAGTCAGGCTTTCGTGGAGCAGGCGGAAGCATTTGAGAGCACCCGCGACGTGAACGATAATTACGATAAGGGGAAACTTCAGTACGATTTTACGCTATTACCGGAAGGCCGGAATCTGGGATTTACTCCTTCCGATGTGGGCCGGCAGATTCGAGATGCCTTTTTTGGCGCTCTGGCTATGCGCCAACTTCGTGGCAATAATGAGATAGAAGTTCGAGTGAAGTTACCGCTGGAAGAGCGTAAGGATATTTACAATCTGGAAGACTTCGTAGTGCGTACGCCCGACAACGTGGAAGTACCGCTATTAGACATAGTGAGGATAGAACAACGAGAAGCGTTTAATTCAATTAACCGCCGTGATGGTCGGCGGGTGGTATCGGTAGGGATGGACGTGGAGCCAGCTAGTGCTACCACTCAGGTACTGGAGGCCCTGCAAAGTGAGGTGCTACCTCAAATCCGAGCCGATTTTCCGGGGACTACCTGGAGTTTTGAAGGCAGTCAGGCGGATATGCGGGAATCAACTCGGTCGCTATGGGGAGGCTTTATCATGGCTATGCTCGTCATTTACGGGCTGCTGGCTATCGCCTTTAACAACTATATCCAACCGCTAATCGTCATGTCGGCTATTCCCTTCGGAATTGTAGGAGCGGTTATCGGACATATTATTCTCGGCTACGATTTATCGCTGGTTAGTTTGATGGGAGTAATTGCTTTATCGGGAGTGGTGGTAAATGACTCTTTAATCATGATTGATTACGCCAATCGCAAGCGCAGAGGCGAACAATCGGTTTTTGAGGCCATTCACGAAGCGGGTGTTCGGCGCTTCCGTCCAATTATGCTAACGACACTAACTACGTTTGGTGGATTAACCCCCATCATCCTAGAAACCTCTAATCAGGCTAATAATCTCATCCCTATGGCCATATCTTTAGGGTTTGGGATTATATTCGCTACCTCCATTATTCTTTTAATAGTACCCTGCCTTTATCTGATTCTAGAAGATTTTGTAGATAAGGCTAAAGAAGTAAAAGAAGAAGGTAAGCAAGTTGTAGGGTCCTAATATACCGACACCCGCAGTACTACAAGGCAAAAATTATCGGTAAGCCGGGTGATTCTTGCCGAGTCTACCGGATGAGTACTAACGAGAGGCAACTACTATACCTAAGGCTTCCAGTAATTGAGGATCTTCTTTCAGCGCTACTTTCGCAATGTACTTTAATTCTTTCACCCAGGCGTGCAGTTCAATGAGTGAACGATTGCGCTGCTCGGTGGCCTGCTGAGCCTGCGCCCGCAAGTGCAACCGCTCACTTCGGGAGGCGGATAAAGCTTCTATTTCGGTCAGCGCCTGGCTCCATACTTCCGTACTTAAACCGTAACGCTGCTCAATGGCTTCTTTATAAGTAGATACTTTGCTGTAGAAGTGTATAGCCTGCTCAATAAAAAGCTGCTGCTGGTTAGGGGTAGGACGATCTACCTTCAGCTTACGCAGTACGGTTGGTTGATCGCGATATACCGTGCGGGCCAGATTGACGTAGCCCTGGTAGGTAGCTTTAGCACTATGGAGATCAGCTAGCCAGGCCTGCGAGGTTTCGTAGCGGGCTTCCTGCTGGTCGTCCATCATCGCTTTTAGCTGAAGTGTCACCTTCAGCAACTTTTCGCCTTCATTGATACGCTTAGGCGGAAAACCGTAAATGGTCAGCTTTTTTTGTATCTGTTCGTTGCGCCGCACGTTGCGAATAATCAGATCGGCTTCGCCGAGGGTTTGGGTGACGTTCTGTACCTTCATGGATGGGGTTTGCTAAATATTGAAACAATAGGCGATATTCTTTCTAAGAAAAGACAGCTACAAAAGTATAATCTGATGACGAATTTTGTGTTATAATAATAACAAATAAAATTAGATATGTAATATTTTAGATTTCAATGTAGTAAACCTTACTATCCCTGACAATTCGTTTCTCATCCGGTAGATAACCGGTACACAAATCTCTTAAACCTTGCACACCTATTACATCCAGCTACACAGCACTTATGATTCTTACACGGATGGCAGTGCTTAGTTACGCAGCACTACCAAAGAAGACCCGCGATGGGACTACTAATTACCTAGCACTACCATATTAACCTTCCGATACCACTGCTAACTGACAATACCTGACATCTCACTTCTCACCCATCACTTCCCCAAGTTCAGCATACTTATCTCTTACCTAAATGATGAAGTAGAGAATGCCCGCACTGTCATCTTCTGCCTTCCGCGCCACTTCTTTACGGAAAGGAATAACTAGTATAGTTATTATATTCTATTCTATGCTGTTTGCAGTGTTCCGTAAGGGCCACTGCAAACTCATCATTTCAGTAGGGACTCTGTCCCGATCTAATTGCCTGAATCTCACAGATGACATCATAAAGCTACTTGTTGCTAACAGGCCGGAACTAAGTTCCTCTTCTTCAATGGTATAACTGCCGTATCCCTAAGGAACACCACATTCAGCAATTGTAATAGCCCACAGTGTTGGTTATTCAGGGCTATTTTGTCTAACTTTCTGTAATCAATCTAATCACTTACTGCTATGCGCATTATTCTGTCACTACTACTAGCTATATACTTTGTTGGTTGCACTTCGCAATCAGCTCAGGAAGAAGCCTCTCGTTTGGGCGATATTGAATTAGCTGTTACCGGAAAAACGGAAGCTCTGCCTTACTTTGAGAAAGGCCTGCTGCTACTGCACAGCTTTGAGTACCGCGATGCCCGCCAGGAATTTCTGAAAGCCCAGGAACTGGACCCTAACCTGGCGATGGCCTACTGGGGCGAAGCCATGACCTACCACCACGGCCTGTGGAGCGAGCAGGATTACGAATCAGGCACCGCCGCCCTTCAAAAGCTAGATGACGCCACTCGGGAGAAGATCACCCCGCTGGAGCAGGATTTTTTGAAAGCTATGGACGTACTCTACGCTGCCGAGAAGCCCAAACTGGAACGCGATCAGGCCTACGCTGACTACATGGAAGACATGCACCAGCGCTATCCCGATAACCACGAGGTAGCCGCCTTTTACGCCCTGTCGCTGCTAGGTTCAGTAGAGGCTCGGGAAGATGAGGTATACGAACGAGGGGCCAACATTGCCAAGGGCATACTGGCCGAGAATGCCCAGCACCCCGGAGCATTGCACTACCTCATTCACTCTTACGACGACCCCCAGCACGCTTTTATGGCACTGGATGCCGCTAATAGCTACTCGGTAGTAGCTCCCGATGCCAGCCATGCATTACATATGCCCTCTCACATTTACGTGGCTCTGGGCATGTGGGATCAGGTAGTAGCTTCCAATGAGGCATCCTACGGAGCCAGCGTGAGCAAGATGGAACGGGAAGGCAAGGACAACGACGGGCGCAGCTACCACGCGTTTCACTGGTTACAGTACGGTTACCTACAACAAGGGCGCTTAGCTGATGCGGAAGAGCTGCTGAAAAAGATGCAGCAGTATACCGAAGAAACTCCTTCCAAGTACGCCCGCCGCCACCTAGCCTATATGAAGGGAACCTACCTGGTAGAAACCGACCAATGGCAGAGTCCGTGGGCTAATCTGGTAGTCAATACTGATGATTTGAACATCATGGTAAAGGCGATGGACTATTTTGCCAACGGTATGGTAGCCTACAAGAACCGGCAACCCAACGGGGTGCAGGCGGCCATCACGGCTATTGAGGAGGAAATTGAAAAGGAATCGGTTCGAGTGCAAAACCAAAGCATTACCACCTGTAGTGCCCTCACCCGCGAGGTACCCAACCAGTTGGACCTGGACTACGCCCAGGTGATGGCGTTGGAGCTGAAAGCCCTGCTAGCCTGGTTGCAGCAGGATGCCGAAGAAACCGAACGCTACCTACAGGAAGCTATTGCTCTGGATGAAAGCGTAAGCTACTCCTACGGCCCACCCAAAATCGTCAAGCCTACGCGCGAACTCTACGGCGAGTGGCTACTGGAAACCGATCAGCCCGAACGGGCCCTAGAGCAGTTTGAGAAAGGACTGGAACGAGCTCCCAAGCGAGTCCGCTTATTGGAAGGAAAACAACAAGCCGCCCAGGCCATCGGAGATAATGCTTTAGCTCAGGAGGTTGAAGAAACCCTGAACGAGATTAGCCGGGATAATAAAGCTGCGGTATAATTACTCCAATACCTCGCGCAGTACGGTGATGGATTTTAGCTCACCGAAGCCATCCACGTGGCGTTGGTAGTATTTGATGATGTCGTCCAGTAGTAGCCGCCGGGTAGCGTTGCTCATCTTCACCGGGCTAGTGTAAGGATTCTTTAGCAGCAGATTCAGCACCTGCCGGTCCTGCTCATCGATGGCAGGTTTTCCCACGTACTCGTAGACTTCATCAAACAGATCGTCGGCGGTTTCAGGTGCGAAGCCCAGGTAGCGGCTGAGCTTTAGCAGTAATTGCAGATGGAAGTTTTCGTAGTGTTCTTCCAGGTGGTCAAACATCTGTAGCGAGTAGCGCAAAAACTCAAACTGATTGGTATTCCCTTCCTCTTCCTTCAAACACTTATTCAGCACTTCGGTAATAAACATCGCGATGCTGGATTTACGAAAGTCGTAGGGAATACTCTGGTAGGGTTCGGGACACTTAATCTCGGAAATACGGTTGAGACCGGCGTTACGTTTGTAGTAGACGACTAGCTCGAGCAGGGTGAGCGGCTGAAAGAAGGAGATTTTGCTTTTGCTCTTTTTATTGCTACCCCGCACCCCGTTCACAATGTAGGATTGCAACCCAAAGTCTTCGGTATAGATACGCGTGACAATGGACGTCTCACGGTACTTGATAAAATTCAGAACAATCCCCCGGGTCTTATGTAGCATGGTGCTGAATTAACTGTCAGGAAGGAAGTTGGGTTCAAACCCACGCTATTTGTAGTGTTCTGTAAGGACACTGCAAATTTAATGTAATAACAGGGACTTTGTCCCGACCCAAGTACTCTTACTTCAGAAAAGATAATCCATTTCTCAATAGGCCGGACTACGCGTCCCGGAACTAAGTTCCTCTTTTTCATTGATACGATTGTAGTGCTCCTTCGAAACACTACAATCAGCGATGATCTATGCCATTCATGGTGTTTAGTAAAGTACTACGAACAGCTTAGTTTTCATTTTGTAAACACTACTTCCTTAAGTTTTCCTGTGTCAAAATTTAATTCGCATACAAATCCTGCAAAATTCCACAACCTGTTTGTAGTTGCATCTACAAAGTTTAAATAAAGATCGGAAGTTCCGTTTGTTGGGTGTTCAGCTATCCATAAAAGTTGACCTTTGTTGTCATATGCATGACAGTTCTGAAACTGTCTAAGTTTAGCAATTCCATCAATGGCCTTAAAGATAATTATAGCTTTACCATCTACTATTCTAGCATCATTTACAGGGTAACTCAATTGAAACCTCTTGCCATCAATGATAATACTAGAATTATTAAACTCAAGCGTTTCCATCTGTTTATTCTTTAAGGCACCACTGCAATCTTTCCTACGAAGGTTTCGGAGCCATCGGTGGAGGCGCTGAAGACGAGGTAGACGCCGGATTGTACGTGGTCGCCGGTGTAAGCCCGCAGATCCCAGGTAGCCGTGCCGCCTTCGGCCTGTAGCTCCTGCACCAGCACTCCCGAAACGGTTGTGATCTTCACGGTAGCCTGATTAACCAACCCCTGCATCCCCACCAATCCATCGAAGCCCTGCCGCACCGGGTTAGGAAACAGTTTCACCGACTGGTGAGAAAAATTACCGCGGGTAGCCGTACTGCGGAAGGATACTACGCCTCGATCGGTAGCCACGAACACTTCGCCACTCTGATCGTCTACCGCAATGTCCAGAATCACATCCGAAATGAGCGGACTGTTTTCGGTAGTAAACTGATAAACAAGTTCCTCACCAGTTTCGGAAAAAAGCCACAAGCCGGAGTTGGTGCCGATCCACTTTCGGTTACCGCCGTCCACCGCTACAGCGGTCACGAATTCACCCAGTAATAAGAACTGCCGGTCGAATACGGGTTTCACCACCAGGGGTTCTTCAAGCACCTGCTCGGGCACCGGAAAGTAAGCAACCCCTTCGCTACCCATCAGCCAAAGCTGCCCGTCTAAGTCTATAGCCATGTCGGTAAGCTGCCGGCCCGGAAGCTGGGAGGCATTGACTACTTCGCTGATTAGCAAATTTTCGTTAGTAGTTGGGTCAAATATCAGCAGATCGTTCCCCGGCCGACTCAGATCACTACCTCCGATCAGCATCCAGACCTGCTGACGAAAATCCAGTCTCAATTGACGCGGATAACGTGCTTGCGTTCGATTGAAAGTTAGCTGTTGCCAGGAGTCATCGCTCAAATCGATGGTATGCAAAGAGGCGAGTGCGTTATAGTTGGCTAGCCAGAGGCGGTCTTCGCTATCAACCAACGCACTAACCTGATCGTTCTCCAACGTGCTTCCGCTGCTTAGTTGATTAATTACCGAAAAACTTTCGCCCCCGTCCCACTGCAAAATTCCCTCGCCCAAGCTAGAGAAATAATACTGCTGGGTAACTTCCGAAAAGGTGGCGTCGGTGAAACGGGACGTAATTGGTAATTCGGTATAGTTCTGCCAGCGACCTTCGCTGAATTGATAGTAAGCTCCCAGAGCATCTTGCTTGAGAGCAATGACAGTTCCATTGAGGTAACGAAGCTGATGGATGTTATTTGAAGCCGGGCCATTCGGTAAAAACTGCTCCGCCTGATTATTTTCTAAGCGAAGTAGCCCTTGTTGTTGGTCGGCTATCCATAAGGTTTCGTTTTCTTCCGCTACATCCTGTGCAAACCGTATAGCACTATTCTCTATCGCAATCACCTCGTTGGCATCGTTCAGCCGGAAAATATCTCCTCCAGAAACAATAAGCACGCCATACGCTGATGACTGTAATGCGTTGAAATCTACATCGGTCGCAAAAGCAGTAGACTGCCACTGACCATCGTAGTGGTAAACACCCCGCTGGTCTACGGCCGCATATAGTTGTTCTTCTTGAGCAATCAGAAAGCGAGCGGCTTCATTCGGAATACCCTGCGATACATCAAATCTTCGCCAGGTATTGAAGTCCTGCCGGTTAACGAGCGGATCCAGCGAATTGGCGATCACTCCGGCTTGCGTACCCAAAAATAGACTATCCCGAAGGATTGTTGACTGATAGATTGGTAACGCCTCACCAAGTTCACTCAAGCGAGTGTAGGACTCCTGAATCTGCCAGGGTTCTTCCTGGTCTAATTCTAAGGACAGTACCCGAACCCCTACGGAGGTAGATAGGTAGACTAAGTTGTCCTGAATTAGAATATCGTAAATTGTTTCGGGCGTATCCGCTTCTTCGCTAATTAGGGTAAAAGCAAAAATGCCCTGTTCGGATACTAAGTCTACTACCCCCGAACGGTACGCCAGTATAAGCCCCACATTTTCATCGTACTCCATGGCCGTAACTCCCACATCCGATAGTCCATCGCTTTTGGAAATTACCCGAAGAGAATTGTCAGCTTTATCCAGATAGAACAGACCATATTGAGCTGCCACGTAGATTCGCTCGGAGGTATTAATGACAATCCGACTGTCCTGATAAGAAAAATGCGTACGCCAGCTTTCAATGGGAATATCCGATTGAGCATACAACGCTATGGTTGACCAGCATAAAAATCCGATGAGTATGAGCCGTAGTTGCCGCAATTTCATACTGACTTAACGGGAAGAAGAATCCTCTTCGTTTTTTTGAGCTGCCTTTTTTTGCTGCCCCCGGTAAAAGTAGTAGCGGCTGCGGGCTTCGTACTGGTCGCGAGCGCCCACCTGTATCTGATCCGCAGAACCTTCTAAACGGTAGGAGAATGAAGCTGCCGTGCCCGATACCGCGCAGATCGCGTGGGTTTTGGTCACGTACTCGGCAATGGCCAGCAAATAGGGCATGGCTCCGAAAGGCTTACCTTCGTAATCCATATCGAGTCCGGCCACAATTACACGTTTTCCCCGGTTGGCCAGTTCGTTGCAAACATCCACAATAGCTGGTTCAAAAAACTGAGCTTCGTCGATACCCACAACCTGGCAGTCACTCACCATTGACAGAATATCTTCGGCTCGGGCTACACTGGTAGACTGAATGCTATTCTGATTGTGCGATACCACATGATCTTCGTGGTAACGATCATCCAGCTTCGGCTTGAATATTTGTACTGGTTGCTTAGCGATAATCGCCCGGTTGAGCCGACGAATAAGTTCTTCGGTTTTGCCTGAAAACATACAGCCACAGATTACTTCAATCCAGCCAGTGTACGGTTTGCCCAGGGGAAGGCCGCCTACTTGAGGTTCAGTGAACATATTGCCCGATCTTTGCTCCTTTGTTTGTATTCCGGACAAAAGACGAATATTTTTATATGTTCGTTTTCTATCCGGGTATGATGCTTGTAGTTAGTTTGGTAACAAATTCATCCAGGTTACTAGCTGATTTTAAGCATAACTAATTATCAGAGAATCGTATTGTATTAGTATAAACAGAATCTTTACTTAGGATTACTGCAAAAGAAATGAATTACGGCATGGAGCGCAAACTTGATCAACAGGGAATAGAGCAATATAGTGAACAATTTACCGAACGAGTACTTTCTTCCGCTTATGAACATACGCAACGCCTCAATGGGCAGGCCATTCTAAATCTCACTCCGGTTCGGCAGATTAACCTGTTTACCATTAAACGGCTTTTCGACCAGTGGCAGGTTGAAATCAATAAGTTGCGTAGCCCTTACTTTGATTATGAATCGGAGGAAGTGCAGGAGGCGCTGGATAATTTTATTAACACGCTCTCGCAGCATATTTCGGTAGACCAAAACCATTTGCAGCCTCTGCTGAAGGCCGCTGTGGCTGAGACATTACAACTGATTTTTGCTCCGGTGAGCTACGCTTACCGGCAACTGGATCAGTTTCCGGCGGATACTATCCGAACGGAAGACCTGTTGGTATGGCTCAAATACGTGAAGATCAATCGGCCGCTACTGGAGCCATTTGTGGAACGCTTTCGTCAGCAGTCGGGAGAAGCTGACCGGGCGACCGCTACCCGCCTGCTGGATGAAACGGTTAGAGATTTTTCCGGCACCTACGAAGATACTCACGAATACCTGCCGGCCTTTTCTGAAGTGTATCCTCTGGAAGCAGACCAGGTTTTTCTTGCTGCTCCGGTTTCGGCTCCCACGCCAGCACCGGAAGAGTCACATGTAGAAGTAGAAATAGAGCCTGAAGCGGAAGAACCAACAGATTCGTTAGATTCAGGTCCGCGTACGTTACACGATTATTTAAGTGAACAGTCGCCCCAATCAACTACCCTGGCTGATATTCAGCGAAAAAACAAGATGGGTAGTATCCGGGAACACATTGGCGTGAATCAACGCTATATGTTTATTCGCGAGCTGTTCGGCAATAACCCTCAGGAATACCAGCAGGCTATTTCCGAGCTAGAAAAACGGGAGTCCTACGTAGAGGCATTCAACTTCCTTCGTCACGAATTCGCCCAGAAATACCGCTGGAGAATGGATTCGGAAGAGGTAGTGGAGTTACTAGAGATTGTCTCCAAGAGATATAACTAACTTACTTAGTGAGTAATGATTAGTGAGTAATGTCGCTATTCCGCCGTGTATTTATCATTAGTCATTACCCATTCATCACTAACCTATCGGGTTAATACCTGCATGCGGTGAGCATCCAGCTTGAGTAGGATGAAGAGCAGAACGGTAAAAGCCCAGAGGGAGGAACCTCCGTAGCTAAAGAAGGGCAGCGGAATACCGATCACCGGAAACAGACCGATGGTCATGCCGATATTCACTGCAAAGTGGAAAAACAGAATAGCCGCTACACTATAACCATAAATCCGGGCAAAGCTCGATTTTTGGCGTTCGGCAATAGTAGTAACGCGGATTAGTAATAGCACGAATAAGATAATAAGCAGGGCGCTTCCCATCCAGCCGTGTTCTTCGCCAATGGTGCAGAAAATGAAGTCAGTGCTCTGCTCCGGTACAAAATCAAACTTGGTTTGAGTACCTTGTAAGAAGCCTTTCCCCCACATGCCTCCGGAGCCAATGGCAATTTTAGACTGAGTTACGTTCCAGCCGTAGCCCAACGGATCACCGTCCGGATTGATCAATGCTTTAATACGATTTTGCTGATGGGGTTTGAGTAAATCGTTAATGACGAAATCTACGCTGACTATCAGACCAATAACTGCCGCGGCGGCTACTGAAATAGTAACAATCCTTTTCGTCTTTCGGGAGTTAATCCCAATGAGCAGAAAAGCCGTGACCACCACCGCAATAATTAAATAAACCTGATTGATATATAGCGTAAGTACGAAAAGAATAGCAGCTGCAATGCCGATTCCTAACAATAGCGGTGAGAAACCCTCGCGGTAGAAAACCAACACGAAGGCTGAGTAGACCATAGCCGTTCCCGTATCGCCCTGGAGAATGATAAGTATAGCGGGCAGGCCAATGATGGCGAACAATGTAAGCTGAGATTTAAGATTGCTAAAAACCCGGTTATTCTGACTCAGGTATTTGGCTACTGCTAGCGCCGTGGCAAATTTAGCAAACTCCGAAGGCTGCATACGGAACGAACCAATGGTAAACCAGGATTTAGAACCGGCTACTTCTCGTCCAAAGAGTAGCACAAAGATGAGAATTAGGATAATACCGCCGTAGAAGAAGTACGCAAAGGAGTTGTAAAAGCGGAAATCAACCAACATAATTACGGTAATCAAGAGGGCGGCGGTTCCAATCCAGATTAGCTGCTTACCCGAATTAAGAGACAGATCGAAGATGCTCTGATCGGCCTGCATGTCGTATACCACAGCAAAAATGTTCAGCCACCCTAGCGATACGAGGAGGAAATAGAGAATGATGGTTCCCCAGTCCAGTCGGTTGATTAGTTGATTATTCTCCCTCACAATAAGCTTAGTAAATAAAGTCTCCTTCTAAAATATATTCTTCCATGTGCGGTCGGTCAGTACAGCCCTTCAGGTACTTTTCGATCATCAATCCGGAAATACCGGCCGCAGCCCGGGCGCCCTGCCCGGCATTTTCTACGTATACCGCTAATGCAATCTGCGGATCGTCCTTAGGAGCAAATGCAATAAATACGGAGTGATCTTCACCCTGCGAATTTTGCACGGTTCCGGTTTTACCACATACTTCAATGTCATTCAGCTTAGCTCGGTACGAACCAGTACCGTGCTCTACTACCTGATGCATCGCTTCCACCACTACATCAAAGTGCTCTTTGTCTACCGTGGTGTAGTTCTTAGTACGATACTGTTCTAACGGCTGACCATCTTCACCAATGGATTTAATCAAGTGAGGGGTGATGTAATATCCCCGGTTGGCAATAATTGCTGCTAGGTTAGCCATTTGCAGCGGCACCACCTGTAACTCACCCTGCCCAATAGCATTGGAATAGATGGTAGAGAATTTCCAGTGGTTATCACCGTAAATTTTGTCGTACAGTGAAGGTGCCGGTACGTACCCACCTCGTTCATGAGGCAAATCTATTCCTAACGGCCTACCCATACCGAAGCTCATTACGTGATCGCGCCACTTATCCAGTCCTATTTCAGTATCGATAAAGGTATTATCGGAAACGCCCTGGTTTAGCAACCGCCGGTAAACATTCCAGAAGTAAGGGTTACAGGAAACCTCAATAGCTCCTTGTAAGTCTTCATTGGTATGAGGTCCGTGGCAGGCAATAATACTCCGGTCGCAACGAAAGCGAGTGTGAGGAGTGATGATTCCCTCCTGAAGCCCGATCAGGGCCTGCACTGTTTTAAAGATGGAACCCGGAGGAAAAGCACCCATCAGGGGACGATTAAAAAGCGGCTTGGTAGTATCAGCGGCTAACTCGGCGTAATTTTTTCCGTAGTCTCGCCCCGACAGTAGGTTCGGATCGTAGAAAGGAGCCGATACAAAGGTCAGAATTTCTCCGGTTTTGGGTTCTAACGCTACTACACTTCCCCGCTTGCCCATCATCAAAGTTTCGGCATATTCTTGCAATGAGATGTCTACCGTGCTCTGTAAATTCTCGCCTGGAATAGACAAGGTATCAAAAGTGCCATCTTTGTACGAGCCTTTTTCAACACCCCGCACATTCACCATCTTGTACTTTACCCCACGTTTTCCGCGCAATTGCTTTTCGTACTTGGATTCTATGCCCAGAATGCCGATGTAGTCGCCCTGACGATAGAAATTAGATGTATCTTGCTCTAGCTTGTAGGGGCTTACTTCACCAATGTAGCCCAAAGCGTTTGACAGGTTACGGTAGGTATACGCCCGGTTGGTACGTGCTTGTACTCGGAAACCCGGAAAATCCACCAGATAATCCTGCATAGTGGCGAAGGTGGTGTTGGAAATTTGCTTAATAAATACCGAAGGCTTTACGTAAGAATAGCTTTTTGCCTTCTCCATCTTCTCCTCAAACTCCTCTAAAGTAATGCCTACAATCTCGCAAAAAGCTAGCGTATCTTTCAGCTGAACGTCTTTAGGAACTACTTCCAGATTATACACCGGAGCATTATAAACGACCAGCTTGCCGTTACGGTCATAGATTAACCCCCGAAAGGGATAGCGGATCTCCCGGTCAATGATGTTACTGTTTGCTTTGGCTTCGTAGTCTTCGTTTAATACCTGAATAGCAAATAATTTCGCCAGATAGATACCTGCGATCAGAATGAAGGTAAGGCGAATTACGTACTTGCGGTTGTTATAGATCATAACACATTTCTACGAGAAGAAGAGTATATGATATACTGTATCACTAAAATCATAATCAACGAAAAGCCGGTACTTGCCAGTGCTTTCAATGCCGTATAGCTGAATAGCTGGAATCCCCCCAATTCAATAAAAAAGATAAGAATATGGTGGATCAGTAACAAAGGAAAAGCGTAAGTGATAAACCAGCGAATTCCTTGAGAGCGAGGTGAGGGTAAGCTTCCCATCTCGTATCCCCCGCGAGGAGTTAGAAAATCAATCCATAGCTTACGGATGTACATAATGAACACACAAGCGGCAGCATGAATTCCAAAAGTATTATAAAAGATATCTACTAATAAGCCGGTGACAAACCCAAAGATCAGAGCAGTGATTACACTAATTTCAATCGGCAGCAATAGCAAAAAAGCTACGTACACGTAGCAAAAGGCTATATCGAACAATACTAGTTTTCTAACTACCAGTATCTGGATAATGAAGAATATGATGAAACTAAGTGCTTGTGGTAGTAGATGCCGACTATTCATTCCCAACGAGCGTTTGTTGCAACAACGAATCCTTCTCCTGCTTTAATTTATTTTTCACAACGTAGACGTACGCCAACTGGAAGAAATCATTGGATAGATCTACGTCTACGTCGTAGAACGCCGCATCGCCTTCCGGACGTACTTCCCTCACAGTGCCGATTGGAATTTCGGGAGGATAAATTCCGCTGTATCCTGATGTCACTATTGTGTCGCCAGTGATGATATTAATATGGATAGGAATATATTTCAAGCTAGCCTGGGTAGGGTTTATCCCCTTCCATTCAATAGAGCCTAAAGTATTAGATCTCTTTACTAATGCCGATACATTCATATCAGTATGTAGTAGGGAAGTAATTAGTGAGTAATGCTCAGAAACATCTTTCACTTTACCCACAACCCCGTTGGGGCTAATAACTCCCATGTTAGGCTCGATGCCATCAGCCCGGCCTTTGTTAATAGTTACGTGGTTCTTGAAGTTCTGAACTGTATTGTCTACAACCTTAGCCGGAATAAATGCATACTGTTGAAAACGAAGGCTATCACTCCGGGTACGGGCTCTAGGAAGCACCACCAGCGAGTCTTGCGAAAGGGCCAGTAAGGCCAGAGAATCTTCTTGAGCAGGGTTAAATATGGGCTGTTCAGAGACAGACGATTGCCCCAAGAGTGCAGATCGTAGTTGAGCATTCTCTTCGGCTAACTGCTCGTTTGCTTCTTGCAGACTCAAGTACTCCGAAACCGTATTGGAAGCATCCATAATGGAAGCTACCATATTGTTGGATGAGTTAACAACCATTGCCTGATGGTAGGCGTTGTTATTGATAATAAAGAATCCGCTTAGCCCCTCTAAGGTTAAGAATAAGATAGTAGCTCGATATTTTAGAAGAAACGAGAGTAGGTTGTACATCTTACGTCATCAAAACTGACTTAAATAAGTCAAACTTTTTCAAAGCCACTCCAGTTCCCCGGACTACTGCGCGTAGCGGATCATCGGCTACATGAACCGGTAATTTTGTCTTTAGTGCCAAACGTTTATCTAGACCACGAAGTAACGCTCCACCACCGGTCAGATGAATACCATTATCGTAAATATCAGCCGAAAGCTCGGGTGGGGAGATTTCCAGCGCCTTTAGCACAGCTTCCTCAATCTTAGAGATAGACTTATCTAGAGCGTAGGCAATCTCCGAATAAGAAACCTTAATCACTTTCGGAATACCGGTCATCAGGTCGCGTCCGCGAATTTCGTAATCGTCTGGTTCTTCGTCTAGCTCAGTTAAAGCTGAACCAACCTCCAGCTTTACCTTCTCGGCCGAACGCTCGCCAATCAGCAGATTATGCTGCCGACGCATGTAATCCAGAATATCTTTATTAAAGGTGTCGCCAGCAACGCGAATTGACTGATCGCACACAATACCCGATAGGGCAATTACTGCAATCTCGGTAGTTCCCCCCCCGATATCAACCACCATAGAGCCTACCGGCTGGTCAATATCAATACCAATACCGATGGCCGCGGCGATGGGTTCGTGCACCATGTATACCTCTTTGGCACCGGCATGCTCGGCGGAGTCGCGTACTGCCCGCTTCTCTACTTCGGTGATGCCAGAAGGAATACATATGATCATTCGGTGAGACGAAGGAAGGTAACGATTTCCGGTATCAATCATTTTGATCATACCACGAATCATGTGTTCTGCCGCGTGGAAGTCGGCAATTACTCCATCTTTCAGCGGACGAATGGTTTTAATGTTTTCGTGCGTCTTCTCATGCATCTGCATTGCCTGCCGGCCGATGGCCAGTACCTTATTGGTAGTGCGGTCAATGGCAATGATGGAAGGCTCGTCTACAACAATTTTTTCTTTATTGATTATCAGCGTATTAGCGGTTCCTAAGTCAATGGCTATGTCGCTGGAAAAGATGTCGAACAATCCCATGTGTTGGTTACTAAAGTGGTTTGAGTGGTACTTTTTACGATTTTGAAGTTATACAAATTTCGTGTAAGACTTAGCTAATTCAAATCGTTATTTCATCAGGCTATGCAATAGGTAAGAAAATAGCAATTTCTATACGAAACTATCAACTTGCACCAGCCATACGGCAATAACCTGCGTATTTCCGCGCAAAATTAGAACGAAAATTTAACTATTAATAGAGTACCTAGCCGATTTCTTTGCATATCCCCTCTATTCTTTCTCCAATCAATAGCACTGGTCGTGGATAGAAACAGAGAAAAATAACTTTCTCTGTATTAACTTACTTCCGGCTAACTTTATTCGAAGAAAGATTTTCCAGGTTAGCGGTTGGCTATACCTAAATCTTTGGCCTTCTCTAAGCTGTTCATCACACTAAAACTGTCTACTACTGCTGTGTATATTCGTTCCATTTGTTCCATATGCTCTAGATAGTACTCATAACTGCGAAAGTAGGTAGAGTCGGTAACACTATGTTCATCAAAGATAGCCTGTTCGTAGTTGCGAAAGATTATTTCAATAGAATCGGCTTTTCTAGAACCTGTATAACTCATTTTGGCCTCAGCTAAGTGCAAATCAATCAGTATTGAAACCATTTGATCTTTGCTCAGCAGACCAGCCGGCGGTGCTACCAGTTCCTCCGAACGTTCGCAGGAACTACTGAACAACATAAAACAAAGGAGAAAAATATAGCAATAGCGCATTGAAAACAGTTCTTGGTACTTCTATTACCAAAACGAGCAACTAAAAGTTCTCATTATGACCATCTGAGCTTTTTTAATCCTTATTTGTAGTATTACCTACCCGCCGGAAGCATTTACTCTACCAGTCCAACTCCCTTATATAGTATTAGAGGTTTATCAAACCATCACTTTCCTCATTCTTTTATCTTACTGTTTTAATCAGACAGAATAGTGTGATGCTTGAATAACACTCACCATCACTGTGAAAATACCAGTAGAAATTTTATATATGCATTAAGATTCGTAACTACTGGTTTATTTTGATTACGGTTCGACACTACTCTTACCTGAGCAACCCGCATCTAAATTATTTATATTAAAATGCGATAGAGTACAGAAAGTAATGGCAGCCAGATATCTTAAATTACATACTACTATTTACCAACCGTAAAATTGAAAATGAAAAAATTAACTGCCATCGCAGTACTTGCTCTTGCCCTATTAGCCTGCAACCCAGAAAACAAAACTGAAGAAAAAAAAACAGCTACTGAAACCACTACTAGTGCCGACGAATGGATTTACCTATTCGACGGCAGCAGCACTGAAGGTTGGCGGGCTTATAATGGTGACTCTCTACCCCCGGGCTGGATCATCAAAGATAGTGTACTGACCTTTGATACCGAACTAGGTTTAGAACAAGATTACGAAGGAGGAAAAGATATTATTTACGGAGCTGAAGAGTTTGATAACTTTGAGCTCTATCTCGAGTGGAAACTTCCAGAAGGTGGTAATAGCGGTATTTTCTATCATTTAAAGGAAGGCTACAATGGTCCCCCCGAGGTGTCGCCGGAGTATCAACTTATCGATGATGAGAACTACGCGAAAATACACGACCTGACGGATTACAATCTAAGCTTAGGTTATACCGAAAATCCTAATGAACTAAAACCATTGCAGCAGACCGGAGCCGATTACGCGATGCACCCGGCAGATCCGGCCCAAAAAGTATTAAATCCCGTAGGCGAATGGAATTCGTCCAAGATCGTCTTTACGCCTGAGAAAGTAGAGCACTGGCTTAATGGCAAAAAATTACTGTCTTTTGTTCCTTGGGATGAGGCCTGGTACGAAAAAAAGAATTCGGATAAATGGAAGAACAGCCCTGACTACGGAAAATTCAAAACCGGATACATCGGATTGCAAGATCACGCTAGCCCAATCTGGTTCAGAAATATCAAAATCAAAAAACTTTAATTGAAGCTCAGCAAAAATGAATAAAAGAGATTTTTTAAAAAGTGCAGCTACCTTATCGTCAATCGCCTTACTGCCTTCCGGCGCCTGGGCCTTCTCCGAAGACAAACGCCTGCGTACGGCTCATATCGGAGTGGGTAATATGGGCGGTGAAGACCTAAAAGCTATTTCTTCGCACGATTTGGTGGATGTAGTAGCGTTATGTGACGTTGATGCCAATAATTTGGCCAAAGCCCATAAACTACACCCCAAGGCGAAAACTTATTCTGACTATCGGGTGCTTTTAAAAGAAATGGAAGGGGAAATAGATGCAGTCGTCGTGTCTACTCCCGATCATACGCACGCTCCTGCTTCCATGATGGCCATGCAGATGGATAAGCCCGTTTACTGCCAAAAGCCTTTAACCCACCACGTGAGTGAAGCCCGGGCAATGAAAAAGCTGGCCGCAGAGAAGAATCTGGTAACCCAAATGGGCATTCAGGTACACTCGTTTTATGATTATAAGCTAGCTACCCTTATGATCCAGTCGGGCATTGTTGGAAAAGTGCATACGGTTCGGGCTTGGTCTCCTAAAAACTGGGGATACGATGGCCCTGTTCCCGAAGGGAAAGATAGAGTACCCGAAGATCTGAACTGGAACCTTTGGTTAGGAACATCCGCCGAGAGACCTTTTAAGGAGGGATTCTACCACCCGGGAAACTGGCGAAAACTGGTTGATTACGGTTGCGGTACCTTGGGCGACATGGGAGTGCATATCTTCGATACTCCCTACAATGCCTTAGCCCTGGATGTACCGACGACCATTACCACTAATTGCCGAAAACCCAACGGGTTCGGCTACCCCGAGCAAAATATGGTAACCTACGAGTTTCCGGGTACGGAGTATACTGCTGATACTTTAAAGTGGGTATGGTACGACGGGGAAGGAGCGGATAAGCAACGTGAAGACCTTATGCTGCCCGGTGGTGAAGCCCTTCATGATCAGGGGGCTATGTTTGTGGGGGAAAAAGGCAGGTTGTACTTACCCCATTTCCAGATGCTACCTCGATTAATCGTGGACGGAGAATATAAGGAGTTGGATGTTGCTAAGTATAATTTAGGCGAGCCGGTCCGCGATTATGAGAGCGAGGGCAAAAAGCACTATCATCAGTTTGTAGATGCCTGTTTGGGAAAAGCAGAAACCAGTGCTCCATTTTCCTACGCCGCTAAACTGACAGAAACCATTTTGCTAGGAGTGATCGCGGGTCGTTTCCCTAACCAGACGTTGCACTGGAACGCTGAGTCAGCGAAGTTTGACGAAGAAGAAGCTAATCAGTATCTGGAGGGAGTTTATCGAAAATTCTAAAGAGCTTTAAATTCTCACGGTTAGAGATCAGAAAGCCTGTGGCAAATCGCTGTGATCAAAGTACATTAAGTACCTGTTCTTTGATCTTCTCCAGAGCTTCTTTCATTTGCACTACGTGGTGCTGAATCACTGAGTCGTTAGCTTTGGCTCCGATGGTGTTGATCTCGCGGCCAATTTCCTGGCTAATGAAACCCAGTTTTTTACCAGAAGCCTGCGGCTCGGCAAGTACTTTAGAAAAGAAAGAAAGATGATTGGTTAACCGTACGACTTCCTCGCTAATATCCAGTTTTTCCAAGTAGTAGATCATTTCCTGCTCAAACCGATTTTCGTCTATAGTTTCCTTCATTGTTTCGTCTAGCTGAGCCTGTAAACGAGTACGAAACTGAGCGTTTCGGTGGGGCAGTTGTTTCTGAATAAGCTCTAGTGTGTCGGATATTTTTTGAATCTGCTGTTTAAAATCTTGCTCCAAAGCATCTCCCTCCTGCTGGCGAAATGTTGTGCAGTGTTTAATGGTTTGCTCAATACAGGAGCGCACTAGTTTCCACTGAGCCGGGTCGGTATCATCGGAGTTATTTAGCTGAACTACATCGGGCGATTGGGCAGCCAGGCGGAACAGATCAGTCGGCGACTCATTCAGTTCATTGGCTATTCGCCGGTAGGTTTTGAAATAGGATTTAAGTAGTTCTTCGTTGATCTGCCCACCTTGAGCGGCGGTATTTTTCTCCGTCATCTCCACCGTCAACGAAACCTTGCCTCGCTTCAGCGTATCGGAGAGCAGGTTGCGGACCTCTATCTCGTAAGACCCAAGGGAACGTGGTAATCTAACGTTGGCATCCAGATACTTAGAATTTAGCGTTTTTATTTCAGCACTAATATCTAGTTCTTCAGTTTCTACCCGGGACTTACCGTAACCGGTCATGGATAAGATCATAAATGTGAGATGAAGGTGAGCGTTACAAGATGGGGAGGATACTGCAAAATCGCAATGCTATGGTTGATGAATAAAGTTGGTATACAACTTCTGCACTTCCTGTTTAGCCTGAGTTAAGTCGTTATTCACAACTGTCACGTCGAATAAATCTTCAAATTTTAGTTCGTATTCAGCTTTGGCGAGGCGATTTCGAAGACTTTCGGGAGTTTCGGTATTGCGAGCTTTTAATCGTTCTTCTAACACCTCCAACGAAGGTGGACGAACAAAAACAGCTAGGGCACGGTCGCCAAAATAATTCTTTAAGTTAATCCCACCCTTTACATCTACGTCAAAAATAACGTTTTTTCCTCTCGACCATATCTCATCAATTTCAGACTTTAACGTGCCATAATAGCAATCGGGGTAAACCTCTTGCCATTCAATGAAAGCATCTTCCTGAAGTTTTTGGCGAAATTCGGGTGGAGTGAAGAAATAATAGTCGTTACCGTGAGTTTCTTTTCCTCGCTTACTGCGAGTAGTAGCCGATACCGAAAAAGACAAATCAGGATTTGAGGATAACAGATGATGTACCAGGGTAGTTTTTCCTGATCCGGAGGGTGCAGAAAAGATAATGGCTCGGCCTGGCGAAGGCGGCATGTATTAGATATTTTGCAGCTTAACGTGTTGGCGAATGTTGCTAAGCAGATCTTCCGGGGCCACAAACCGACCTAGCTTAGCCTTAAGTGCATCGCGAAATGCCTTCTCTTGGTTGTAACAATCAATCACCTCAGGCCAGTTGGCAGCATACTGATGAAAAAAATTGATATCTTCGGTTGAAGCCTGACTGTCTAGTATTAACGGAAGCAACTCCATGCAACGCGTGTACTGAGGCGACTCTTTGGGTAACATAGGCGTATAGCGTTAGTTGTGAAAAAGTAAAAAACTTACTTACTGACGATAGTCAAAAAAATTTTGCCTAATCCTGATAGCCCATTGACTCAGCGTATGATTTAAGTTTTTCCTTAAGAAGGTTACGAGCCCGATGAAGCCGTGACCGCACTGTTCCAATCGGAATATCTAAAATCTTAGCCATTTCTTCGTAGGTGAAACCTTCCAGGTCGCACAAGATAATGACTGTTCGGAAATCAACTGCTAATGAATTAAGCGCATTGGAGACTTCATCTCCAATCATATCCTGAACGGCTTCTACCCGGAGGTCGGTGGTGATACTAGCGTCTACATCTTCTGAGTTGTAATACGTTTCTACCTCTTGGTAATCAACTTTAGAGGGCTCTTTACTCTTTTTTCTAAAGTCGTTGATGAAGCTGTTCTTCAGTATTCGGAACAGCCACGCTTTAGCATTAGTTCCTCGCTGAAAAGAATCGATAAATCGAAAAGCTTTTAAGTAAGTTTCCTGCACCAAATCCTTAGCATCGTCTTCGTCAAAGGTAAGCCGATACGCAAAGTTGTACATAGAATCTATCTGGGGAAGAAATTCGTTGTCAAAAATGTCAATCTTCTCCAATTCAGTATATTGGTTACGCCGAGTTTCTGCCGCCTCTTCGGTGGTTTCTGTGGCTTGGCTTTCCTGGTTCTCAGTATTCTTTAATTCCTCTTTATTTTCCGCCATATGTATGCTCGATTATAAGGTAGTTCCTCAATATATTTAACTATTATTAGCCGATAATGTTATCGTAATTATTAATAACTTCGCACCCAGCTTAAACTTATTTTATACGAAGCTTTTCAAAAAAAGATTAATAAAAAAGTATGTTACAACGAGTTCAGTCAATATTTCTTTTAGGGGTAGCCATTTGCATGGGATTATTACTACTAGTGAACATCTGGGAAGAGACCATTATCGAGCAGCAGAAGGTGCTAGTGCTGGATGCTTACGCCATTGAGTCGGTTTCGTTAAACAATGCTGAAGAAGAACCCAGCGTAGCCCTGAATGCTTGGCCTATTGCGGTGCTGGCAACTCTGGCAATGGCCACGGCTTTTTTCGAGATCTTTCGCTACCGCAATCGCCTGCTTCAGATCAAACTAGGCCTTCTTAACTCTTTATTGATCGGTGGTGCCTTAGCCGCTATTGTGTTCTACAGTTTTGAAGGGGAAGAAATATCGGCTAACACAATACAAGGCGACTATGAACTGGGACTTTACCTACCGGCCATCGCCATGATTCTAAACCTGCTGGCCAACCGCTTTATTCGCCGCGATGAAATGCTGGTGCGCTCCGCTGATAGACTGAGGTAGTGTTTTGGTGTTTAAGCGACCGTCGCCTTTAGGTTTGTGTGGTAGTAAAATTCTAAGAAAGCAGTCGTTG
>CAZKCO010000004.1:79741-314347 GCA_964551335.1 uncultured Roseivirgaceae bacterium | reverse complement strand
TACCTTAACTAGCACATCTGTTTCTTTTATCTCTTTACCCTTGATTCGCATAAATCACATAATGTATTCCTGATTAACCGGCTTCACCGGCTCGGGAATATCGGGTTCGCCCAGCATCTCCAGCAGATTAATTTCAATTGTTCGGGTGATTTGGTTGAGGGGAATACCAGTGGGCACATTGTCAAAGGGTTCCAGGATCGTCAACCCGATCAGGTGAGTGGTATGAAATACAAAGCCCATCAGCCAGCCGAACAAAATAGACCAGGGCCCAATCGTCTGGCCGCTTACCAGTGTAATCAGAATTACAAAGAACCAAATGAACAGGTTGGTAAAGTAGTAGTAAGAAGTGGGAAAAACTGTATTCTTTATGCGCTCCGATTTTCCCATTTCGTCACAAAATCGGACAATCATTTGGTTGAGCTCCATAAACCGAAACCCATCGATAATCCCTTGACGAGAAAGCCACTCCAGGTCTTTGGACTGATTCACCAGAATAGCGTTATGAACGTTGGTTTGTTGCTCAACTTTCGTTGCTTCTTCCTGCGAAAGATACCGGCGATAGGAATCGTCGGACAAAGAACGAAGGTTGGATTTAAGGGCGTACAGAAAAGCAATATGCCGGTGCACCATCCGGGTTTGTACCTGTGTGAGGGTAGGCTGGTCCGCCTCAGAAACCGGCGAGCAGTAGTGAAGAACTCCTCGCGTCCACGAACGGGAATCGTTTACTAAGGCCCCCCAAATCTTGCGAGCCTCCCACCAGCGGTCGTACGCCTGATTGTTTTTAAACCCGATAAAAAATGCCAGGGCAGTACCTAAAAGTGTTGGGAACATAGCCGGAAGTACGAAGTCAGGTATGGCGTAAACGTCGATCAAGTAAGTAAGTCCGCAAGAGAAAATAAGAAAGAGATCGGTTTTCCAGGTCAGGCGTAGAATCTGGCTAAATCGTAGATGTCGGGTGATGATCATAGAAGGTCTGTCTAGAAAAGAATATAGGCTTCGGTAGTAAGGTACAAAGTAAGTTTTGTGGCTGATTACCTGAGTAGCAAACAATTATTAGGTCTATCTTACAAGATCATTTTTATAGATTTTTTTGTTTCAAAAAGTTATAAAAATTCCGACAGCATGTTAACTAATTTACAAGAAATTGCTCCTGCGAATAAGACCCAAAGTATAGAAACCATAAATGGTAAGGTTACGGTCAAATGGCCCGAAATTTTAAGTCTAGGGGCATTACAGGCTGCGGTGGCAATTAGCTGGATTGCCTATCAGGAATATCAACCGATATTGGTAGCGAAATTCCAAATCGCTCATCTTAGTCATCTACTAGTGGTTACTAAAGCATTGGTTCTGGTACTTATTCCTGTGCTGGCAGGTTGGATAGCCGATAAGATATTAGTGAGCCGGGGAAAGTATTTCATTGTATACACGGTCGGAATCAGTGCGACAGCTATGATATTTATGGTGGTGGCTTCGCTGATCAGTATCAGTCCTGAACATCCAGTAGCAAGTGCTTTGCCAATAATGCTGGTGCTTTGGTTGATTGGTATGAGCGTATTTCTCAGCCCGGCGCTTTCCATGTTGGAGTCTTTTGCTTCTAATCGTAATTTACCAATTGCCGTAGGGGTCATAATTTTGATTACAGATATTATTTACGCGCTGGAACCGCTGGTAGTGCGTTTGGTTCAGTTCTTTGGCGAGACGCTAACCTTTGTGGTAGGGGCTGTGCTTGTTTTTGGAACAGGATTGCTCTTTAAAAAGGTTGCTTCCGACGAAGTCACAGAGCGGCAGGTAAAGGTCCAGAAAATAGAAAAAAATGATGGCAAGCAGTTTCCAGTAGCTCCCATACTATTCGTTGGAGTGCTGGTAGGAATTGGACGAGCATTTCTAGTAGAGTTCATACCCTTTAATTCTCCCCTAACGATGGTGTCTGGTGAACAGTTTTCCTTTTTTTTGTTAGGAATTTCAGCACTAACTTCTTTCGGATTCAGCCACTATCTTTCTCGCAATAAGGTAAAGTCAGTTTTACCAGTTTGTTTGTCAGGAATGTTGTTGGGAGTTGGTGCCTTAGTGTTTACAGCCTCGAACCCTTTCTTATTTACACTAGTCGGCATCGTGTTAGCATTAAGTTTTGGAGTTGCTCATATGAGCAGTTTTACCTTTGCATTTGGTAAACTCACTGTCCGCCATATTACACTCGGAATTGGCTTGTTTCTTGGGGCATCGGCTTTGGCGGAAGGACTCCTTGAACTAATCTATGCATTTCAATAAAGAAAAAGCAGCACTCACTTTAGGTGCGGAAGTATTTTTTCGCTCTTGTTCGTTTCCTATCTTTTTGAGCCTATTTTATCTGGCTAATGCCTTCGGCACTTCCCGCCCTTAGAAATCCTAATTGTTCAATATAGGGCACTAGTGTTCGTAAATGAACACTCCTTCTCATTGAAATATAAGCATTCTGGCAGAAATAGCTGATTTTAGCTTTGGCACACTATTATCAATGTACAATGAACAGTGAGCAATTAGCAATATAACCTTCTGAGTGGAGAAGCGAGCCTAATTGCACATTGCACATTGTTAATTGAACAAACATGCTCAAGAACTACGTACTGATCGCTATTCGTAATTTATTTAAAAACAAAGTTTATTCATTTATCAACATCCTGGGATTGGCCATTGGCTTAACCTGTAGCATCCTGATTCTACTGTGGGTGCAGGATGAAATGTCGTTTGATTCTTTCCACCCGAAGAAAGACAAGCTGTACCAGGTATGGCTGCAAGCCAAGTGGGAAGAAGAGATCGGCTCACAACAAGCGCTTCCTTTGCCTACCTACGAAGCCCTGAAAACCGCCAATAGCCATATTGAGCGCGTAGCTGTTTCCGACTGGGGAAGTGACCATCTGCTAACCGTAGGCGAGAATGGCATTATCAAAGAAGGCTATTTCATGAGTGAGGAGTTTCTATCAATGTTCGAGTTTCCGCTGGTGCAGGGTGGCGAACGCAGCACCTTACTGGATGATCCTTCTTCTATCGTGATTACTGAAGCCACGGCCCGAGCTTTATTCGACCAGGAAGACCCGATAGGAAAAATTGTGCGGGTAGACGATAAGTACGAACTGCAGGTAACCGGGGTGCTGGAAAATATCCCCTCTAACTCTTCCTTTGAGTTTGACTTTCTGTTACCCTGGAAGCTTAATCAACAGCAAGACTTTATTAAGAATAATGAAGACAACTGGGACAATCACTCTTTTCAGGTGTACGCCGAACTGACCGATGCCGCTCATAAGGCCGATGTGGAAAACAGTATTCGAGATATTGTGCACGAAAACGGTAATATGGATTTCAAGCGGGAGTTGTTTCTGTATCCGCTGGAACGATGGCGGCTGCATTCCAGCTTTGAAAATGGGGTAGAAGAAGGAGGGATGATTGAATACGTGCAACTCTTTACCCTGATTGCCATTTTAATTGTAGTGATTGCCTGTATTAACTTTATGAACCTGGCTACGGCTCGTTCGGAAGGCCGCGCCCGGGAGGTGGGTATCCGCAAGAGCATTGGCTCCAACCGTCGGGAGTTAATACTTCAGTTCATGGGCGAAGCTATATTTATCTCATTGCTGGCATTTTTATTAGCTATTTTATTTACGGAGTTGACTTTACCGTTTTATAATGATTTGGTCAATAAGCAGCTCTCAATTGACTTTTCTTCTCCGCAGTTTTGGCTAGCTAGTCTGGGAGTAATCTTGTTAACGGGCATATTAGCCGGTAGCTATCCGGCCTTGTACCTCTCTTCATTTCAACCGGCTCGCGTGCTGAAAGGAACGGTAAAAGCCGGAAAGGGGGCCAGTACTCCCCGTAAAGTATTAGTGACCCTTCAGTTCGGATTTTCTATTTTGTTAATCATTGGAGCTGTTGTCATCTATCAGCAGATAAAACTAGTGCAAAGCCGGGAGCTGGGCTACGATCAGAAGAATCTCATTTTTGTGGAAGGTACCGATGATTTGAAAGAAAACTACGAACCTCTAAAAAATGAGCTATTACAGTCCGGTTTGGTTACCGCTATGACCCGCTCTAACAGTCCAATCACCCAGCCTTACTCTAACAACTTTCTGGGCTGGCCGGGTAAACCCGAAGAGCAGCGCGTAATCTTTACGACCATCGTAGCGGGTTACGACTATACCAAAACCATGGGCATCAAAGTGCTGGAAGGCCGGGATTTTTCCGAAGATTTTAGCAGCGACACTGCCTCAATTATTGTGAACAAAGCTGGAATGGAAGTAATGCAACTGGAAGACCCCATCGGTACTGAACTTGACTTATGGGGCGAAAAGCGTACCCTGATTGGCATTGTGGATGATGTGTTAATGAGTTCTCCCTATCAGCCGGTTGGGCCGATGTTTATGATTATGGATGATTGGGGTAGTGGTTATACGCTGCGGTTAGCCGAAACAGATAACCTGTCCGGTTTATTAGCCGAGGTAGAAGATGTGTTTAACAAACATAATCCAGCCTACCCCTTCGAGTATGCATTTGCTGATGTAGAATTTCAGAAGAAATATGAAACGATTAACCTAACTAAAAGTCTAGCTAACCTTTTTACTATACTGGCCTTCATTATCACTGGTCTCGGACTGTTCGGATTAGCTTCTTACACTGCCGAGCAACGTACTAAAGAAATTGGTATTCGTAAGGTGATGGGAGCCTCCGTGACCAGCATTGTCTCGCTGATGTCAAAAGACTTCTCCCGCTTGGTGATTGTTGCTTTTATTATTGCCGCGCCCATAGCTTGGTGGGCCTTGAATGAATATTTGGAGCGCTATACCATCCGCACCGATGTGCACTGGTGGATCTTCCCACTTACCGGGGTAGCAGCTTTACTGTTTGCGCTGGCTTTTGTTTCTACGCAGGCACTACGCGCCGCTCGTACCAATCCGGCTAAAGCGCTGCGGAGTGAGTAAAATGGATAAGTAGGTATACCTTATGGTTACCGAATAACCCCTTTCAGAGTTTACCAAGCTATATATTCCTTAGTAAAGGCAACTACCGGCCTCAGCCTACACTGAATATTCGCGGTGGAGCGCAGCTTTTCTTTTATGCACCTACTGATATTACTTTGAGTGATCTAAAGTAACAAAAATCTATTTTTTTCTCGACAAATAAAGTTTTTCTCTAAAATAATTATCGTTTAGCGATAATTTGCGGAAAAATTAATATTATTGTTTATCAATAATTAATAATTAAAAAACAATGAGAAAGAATCTACTTCTAACCGCTTGGAAATGGGTCATTATCATGCTCCAATTATTTTTTCTGATTATACCCGTAATATTTACATTTCTTGCGTATCAGGCACAGGACAATGATTTATCCATTGCTACGCTAGAAATTTCCGGCCTTTCTTTCTTGCCGGAAGACAAAGGAATCTTAGATAAATCAGAATCAGTTTCAATAACTTTCAAGCAAGATTCAACAGTCTCGCCTAAAATACTAGTTAGTGCGACGGAAATTCGGCTGGAAGATGGGATTGCCTACTTGAGAACCAGCCTTATTGCTTTAGTCATATTCTCTGGGATTTTAGCGATTTTTGGGCTGGAGCAGCTTAAGAGAATGATTAAGACAGTAGAGTCAGGTACTCCATTTATACGAACTAATGTTTGGCGGATCTATATTCTGTCCGCCTTATTTTTTTTAGTTCCTCTCATTGGAAAATTTTGTTATTATCTACAGCAAAGATGGTTCGTTTCTAACTTTGAGTTTTCAGGTATGATTCTGGAAGATAACTCGGTAAATTTTTTCTCTTGGTTTTTGGCAGGTATTCTTCTCTTAACTATTGGTAAAATTCTGGAGCAGGGGATAAAGATTCAGGAGGAGCAAGATTTAACTGTCTAAACAATGCCTATTATCGTAAACCTAGATGTCGTGATGGCAAAGCGAAAGATTCGCTCCAAAGACTTGGCAGAGAAACTTGGTATCACCGAGGCTAATTTATCGATACTGAAAACCGGCAAAGCGAAAGCGGTAAGATTTTCAACTTTAGAAGCCATTTGTGACATACTGGACTGTCAGCCCGGAGATATATTGGAGTATAAACAGGAATAAGAAGCAATAACTAACTACCGAAAGTTAATTTGTATTAGCAGTTTCAGTTATTCTAACAGTGGCTCAATCAGAGAGCGTATGAGACTGTAATGGAATTAGATAATTAGGCAGAGTAATGTATTGTATTTTGCGGTTGTGATTTCTTTTATCGTTCCAACGTCATAAATCGTTCAGCGCTGCCAACTCTTCCTGATAGCCGCCCGATAGTATCGGAAAACGACACCAGGAACGGGGGTCAACGTTAAAATCGTCCATATGAAAAGAAGGAGCAATGCGTTCCCGCTTCCACTGATTGCGCGACCAAAGCCGAAAAAACTTAGTGATGTAGGTTTTTAAAGCAGTTTCTTCCATCTGCTCTTCCCGTCTCATAATCTGAAAAACTTCCAAAGGGCCGTGGCGGTCACGAATAGCCAGCCGTTCAATTTCTACTAGTACGCTAAAGGGCATCAGGTCAGTTTCGTCGGTTTGAGATTGTTCCAGGGGACGTAGTTCGGCGGTAGGTTGCAAGCCATTGACCGGATGCAGACCAGGGTAATCTAAGGCTTCTTCGGCCCAGCGGAGCCAGTGAATTAAGAAATGCTTATCCACCCCGGCAATCGGAGCAATACTTCCGCTGGTGTCCCCGTCCATGGTAGTGTAACCAACATCGCCTTCACTTCGGTTGGAAGTTGTTAGTAACAGCGCATTGTGAATATTAGCTAGCATCCAGATAGCCGGGTTCCGGGCCCGGGCCTGCACGTTCTGTAGGGTGATGTCGTCCTGTTCCCAGGTCAGATCGCGTCGGAGAGCTTCTTCAATCTTCCGGGTGTAGCCGCCTACTTCGTTGTCAATCTTCCACTCGTGGAAGGTAGCTCCCAGCGAATCAGCCAGGGTTTGGGCAGCTTGCCTCGTTTGATCTGAGGAGTTGACTGTTCCCTGATAAGCTGTGATAAGTAGCTTCTTCAGTAGACGGCGAAAAATGATCTGCTCCGTATCTTCTTCATCCAGTTGCTCAGCTAACTTAGGCATATTTAGTTTCTGGAGAAACTGTTCTGCACCTAACTCCCCCACTCCCCGCCGTACCATCTCTGAAACCAACACCGCACAGCAGGATGAATCCGCACCGCCACTCAGCGAAAGTACGAAGCCCTTGGAATGACTCTTTCGTAGATAATCAAAAAGTGCCAGACTTTCGGCTTTGGCAAACTCTACTTCCTTATCGTACTCATCAGTATTTGGGGCGGTTTCCGAGTTTGCCGGATCATCAAAGTCTATTTGGCAAGTAAGCAGGTTTAAGTCTTTAAACGACAGTCGATTATTCTTCTTCAATAACTTTCCCCGCTGGGCGATCATTATCTCTCCGTCGTAGACCATACGCCCGGCTTCGTTACCCAGCATGTTGGCAAATACGTAGGAGCAGTTAAACTCTTCCGAACCTCCTACTACCAATCTTTCCCGAAAGCGGGTTTTCCCAAAAGCAAAGTGGCTGGCACTTGGGTTCAGTATAAGATCAACTCCCCGGGTTTTATGAATCCAGCCCGGACGTAAGTCTTCCCGCCAGGCATCTTCGCAAATTTCAAAAGCTACCTTTATTCCGTGCACCTCATACACCAGATCACCGATATTATACATTTGGCCGTGTACTTCAACTTGTGCTTGTTCGTAGGCGGGCCAGGGGGTAAACCAGCGCGGCTCGTAGTGAACACCGTCATTGGCCAGAAACTGCTTGGCGGTAAAGCCAAGTATCTGCCGGTTGTGTATTAAACAGGCCGTATCGTAGTTTTTTCCTTGGTACTGGATTGGAAGGCTAACGGCTACGGTAATGTCACGGCAAGCCTGTACAATATCGGGTAGTAAGTCTAGTGCTTTTTGGTATACCCAGTCGCTGAGAAATAGGTCTTCACAGCCGTATCCGGTAATGCAAAGTTCGGGTAAGCATAGTATATCGACGTCCTGGTTCTGAGCTTGGCGGATTGCTTCGTAAATACGAGATAAGTTTCCCGCCCAATCGATTGGGATTTGGTTAAGGGTGGCTCCGGCCACAGTGAGCATCATATAGTAAGTGATCTAGTCTATGAAAGCAAACCAAACCTTGAGAGCTACTAAAGTTCTGGTTCCAGCTCCTGTATGGCTTTCTCAGAAGCACTCTGCTCGGCTTTCTTTTTACTATAACCGCTGCCCCGGCAGATAGGTTTATCGTCCAGAAACAATTGGGCGATAAACTCTTTGTGGTGATTGGTGCCGCGGGTGTCCACAATCTCGAAGCGGACCTGATGATTATTTTTCTGCGCCCACTCGATGATCATGCTCTTGTAGTTGGTATTGGTCCTGATGATCTCGGAAAGGTCGAAGTGCGCTAGTATTTTGTTCAGAATAAAGCTACGACAGAAAATAAATCCCTGATCCAGATAGACGGCCCCAACCAGTGCTTCCAGCGTATTACCGTTGATGGATTTATGCGAGCGGCGGTTGCTATGGTGGGAGTTATCGTATTCTACCACCTGGTCGATGCCCATTTTACGGGCCACTCCATTCAAGGATTCGCGGTTGACGATACGGGCGCGGATTTCGGTGAGAAACCCTTCGCTGCGGAAGGGAAATTTTTTGAACAGGTATTCGGCCACAACGGTTGAGAGCACTGCATCGCCCAGATATTCCAGCCGCTCGTTTGATTCTTTAATGCCGTAGCGATTACGCTTGGCTACCGAAACGTGCTTGAAGGCGAGGCGGTACAAACCCAGGTTGGCTGGTACGCGGCCTACCATTTGACGCACGCAGCGTGCCATCTTTTGGTCTTTTTTGGTTGGAAAGCCTACCAGAGAGAGCGGTGCCGGTAAAGCCAGCGCTAAAGTTCGGTATAGAGATATTAGACGACCTAGGATCGACGTTGCCACCGTTTATCCTTCAAATTTCCGAAAGATCATCGACGTATTGTGCCCGCCAAATCCAAAAGTATTGCTAACAGCCGTATTTATTTCACGTTGCTGAGCTTCGTTGAACGTCAGGTTTAAACGGGAATCAATTCGCTCATCGTCGGTGAAGTGGTTGATTGTCGGAGGTACCGTATTGTGTTTGATGGCCATAATGCAGGCGATTGCCTCAATGCCGCCTGCTGCTCCCAGTAAGTGCCCAGTCATGGATTTGGTAGAACTGATGTTTAAGTTGTAAGCGTGCTCGCCAAAAACATCAATAATAGCGTTGACTTCACTGATATCTCCCAAAGGAGTGGAAGTCCCGTGTACGTTGATATAATCCACTTCTGTCGGAGAGATTCCAGCATCATCCAAGGCGTTGTGCATCACTAACTTCACTCCAACACCTTCGGGGTGGGGGGCTGTGATATGGTAAGCATCGCCAGACATACCACTGCCAAGGATTTCAGCATAGATTTTTGCCCCACGGGCTTGAGCGTGTTCTAAATCTTCCAGTATTAGTGCTCCGGCCCCTTCACCCAATACAAATCCATCACGGTCTTGATCAAACGGACGGGAGGCTGTTTCCGGCGAGTCGTTACGCTCAGAAAGGGCCTTCATCGCCCCAAATCCCCCAACTCCCGCTTCACAGATAGCTGCTTCAGAACCTCCCGATACGATGACGTCGGCTTTCCCCAATTTGATGTAAGTGTAGGCGTCAATCAGAGCGTGGGTGGCCGAAGCACAGGCCGATACGGTAGCAAAATTGGGTCCTCGGAACCCGTATTTGATCGAGATATGTCCCGGAGTGATATCTACGATCATCTTAGGAATGAAGAAAGGGTTGTAACGGGGAGTGCCATCACCGCGGGCGAACTCCATCACTTCCTGTTGGAAGGTAATCAAACCGCCGATTCCTGATCCCCATATCACTCCGATACGATCAGGATTGATCGAGCTTTCCATCAATTTGGAATCCTGCACGGCTTCTTCGGTAGCAACCAAAGCATATTGGGCACAAGGGTCTAGCTTACGAGCCTCCTTGCGATCAAAATGGTCAGTCGCTTCGAAGTTTTTAAGTTCGCAAGCAAACTTGGTTTTAAACTTTTCGGTATCAAAATAGGTGATGGGCATCGACCCACTTACTCCTCTCGATAATCCGTGCCAGTAATCGGCTACTGAATTTCCGAGGGGAGTAAGTGCGCCCAACCCGGTTACAACAACTCTCCGAGACTTCATACAAAAGGGAAAAGTGATCTACTAATTTACGTTCTCTTCCAGATAAGAGATGGCTTGCCCGACGGTAGAAATGTTTTCGGCTTGGTCGTCAGGAATAGAGATGTTGAACTCTTTCTCAAATTCCATAATCAGTTCAACAGTATCTAAGGAATCAGCACCCAGATCGTTCGTAAAGCTGGCATCCGGAGTTACTTCGGACTCCTCTACTCCTAGCTTGTCGATAATGATTCCTTTGACTTTTTGCGCAATTTCAGACATATTAGTTGCATTTAAAGTTAACGGCGCAAAGAAAGAGATTTAATCCAATAATGTCAAACTTATCTTTCCGTATCTTTTTTAGACAATCTGTTCCGCCATTTAGTGAAAAGTTAAAAAAATAACCGGAACTTTGCGGCGGATAGATCGAAATTGCTAGTAGTGCGCACCCATCTGGAGACTGATTTTCGGTATGATTTTTTGCTGTTCGGGATTTACTCACCGGCCAGAGAGTATAAATTGGCTTGGGCCATCAACCAAGGTTGCGTTTGTCATTTCAAAAAAGCATCGGATGTTATCTTGAGTCAAGATGATAGGGAAATCGTTCCTTTTGCTCATTTTCGCTACCAGCGGGGCAGCCAAATTTGGCGCCTTATTGAAAACCAAACGTACTCCCCTCAGTTTTCCGGACAACTATTAATTCCCGAGCTACCAGACTGGAACTACCTGCTATGGCTACACGATCCGGGTGAGCATATTTTTTTAGATACGCTAAAACAAAATCTGAAAACTATTCCTGATATCAAGAGCTTTTCGCAAATTTCGGTAGATTTACTCGCAAATAAAGATAACCTATTATTCTAGTATGGATCATTTACCCGATAATAAGACTAAAATTGTGGCTACCCTTGGCCCGGCTACCAATAGTAAAGACATGCTCATTGAGCTGGTTCGGGCTGGGGTGGGGGTTTTTCGCCTAAACTTTTCGCACGGAAACCACGCCGGACATAAGCAGGTGATTAAGTACATTAGGGAAGTAAATGAAGAACTAGGTACCAATGTTTGCATACTGCAAGATCTGCAAGGACCTAAGATCCGAATTGGTGAGGTAGAGAACGGTGAAGTTGAAATCGTACCCGGCCAAACGCTGACCGTTACCTGTCAGGAGATGTTGGGTACCTCAGAGAAAGTAAGTACAACTTATACTTCTTTACCCCGAGATGTTGAAATTGGCGATACTATTCTGGTTGATGACGGAAAGATTGAGTTACGCGTGACATCTGTTTCTGGCGACGAGGTAGAAACCACAATTGTATACGGAGGAGGATTAAAGTCTCGAAAAGGCATGAACCTGCCTGACACCAAAATTTCGGCCCCCTCCCTTACCGAGAAAGATAGAAAAGACTTACAGTTTGGGTTGGAGCAGGATGTTGACTGGATCGCTCTTTCGTTCGTCAGAAAAGCTAGTGATATTTACGACTTGAAAGATATTATTGAGGCCAAGGGCAAAGCTACCAAGGTGATAGCTAAGATCGAAAAACCGGAGGCACTGCGTAATATTGAGGAGATTATTGAGGCTACTGATGGACTGATGGTGGCCCGGGGTGACCTGGGTGTAGAAATTGCAATGGAGGATGTGCCGATAGCCCAAAAAATGCTCGTCGACAGATGTAATGAAGCCTCTAAACCCGTAATTATTGCTACCCAGATGATGGAGAGCATGATTGAAAACCCCCGGCCTACTCGGGCTGAAACTAATGATGTGGCTAACGCGGTTCTGGATGGTGCAGATGCCATTATGCTTTCGGCCGAAACTGCTTCGGGTAAGTACCCCATTCAGACGGTTAAGAGCATGGTGAAAACTATTCTGGCGGTAGAAAAGCAGAGCAACGAGATTTACGATAAGCTATCCCATATCCACGCAGATTCTCCTACTTTTTACAACGATAGTTTGGTAAGAACAGCCTGTCGGCTGAGTAAGGAAGTTAATGCCTCGGCAATTGTCGGGATGACTAAATCGGGATATACCGGTTTCCGGATTTCGGGGCATCGGCCTAAAGCTAACATATATATTTTTACGGCTAATCGCCGCCTACTAAACATTATTAACTTGTATTGGGGGTTGAGAGGGTTTTACTACGATGGTACCCGCTCTACCGATGAAACCTTTGATGATCTGGAGAATATTCTGCGCAACAAAGGTTTACTGCACCACGGCGACACCTACATCAGTACTGCCAGTATGCCATTGCACTGGGAAGACCGCACCAATATGGTAAAAATACAGGTGGTAAAATAAAGATGGAAGATGGAAGTCGGGAAACGGAAGACCGAAGACTGAAGTGGGAAGATCAAATCAGTAAACTGTCGACAGTTAACCAATAACAATTGAGCCGCGCGGCGGCCGCCATAGAGCAATCGAGCCTTTAAAATATGAACCTAACCAATACGCTGTATACTAGTTCTTTGGCTCTGCTGACTGATTTTTATCAACTTACCATGGCCTATGGCTACTGGAAGACAGGGATTGCCGAGAAAACCAGCGTATTCAACTTGTTTTATCGTAAAAACCCGTTTAACGGTGGTTTCGCTATCAATTGCGGGCTTTCATACGTTATCGATTTGCTCAAGAGCTTTCGGTTTACCGACACCGATTTGAGTTACCTTTCTACCATTGAAGGGCAAGATGGTAAACCGTTATTTGAAGCAGAGTTTCTTTCTTACCTTAAAGAGTTAAAATTTACCTGCGATGTAGACGCTATTCCGGAGGGTAAAGCAGTTTTTCCGCACGAACCGCTCATCCGGCTAAAGGGGCCGATTCTTCAGTGTCAACTGATTGAATCTCCGCTATTGAATATCATCAACTATCAGACACTGATAGCCACGAAAGCTGCGCGTATTCACGTGGCGGCTAAGGGCGAACCGGTATTAGAGTTTGGGTTACGAAGAGCCCAAGGTATTGATGGGGCCATCGCGGCTAGCCGGGCAGCTTACATTGGTGGTTGTACCTCTACTTCTAATGTGCTGGCAGGCAAGCTGTTTGGCATACCGGTAAGCGGTACCCACGCTCACAGTTGGATCATGGCCTTTGATGATGAGTTGAGTGCCTTCAAAGCCTACGCCGAGGCTATGCCTAACAACTGTATTCTGCTAGTAGATACCTACGATACTATCGAAGGGGTAAAGAAGGCCATTGAGGTGGGTAAAATACTGAAAGATAAAGGAAAGGAATTGCTGGGAGTACGTATTGATTCGGGCGATTTAGCTTACTTTAGTATAGAAGCTCGTCGATTATTAGACGAAGCAGGTTTCACTGATGCCAAGATCGTAGCAAGCAACGATCTGGATGAGAATATTATCAGTAGCTTACGTACTCAAGACGCTCAAATTGATGTATGGGGCATTGGTACCAAACTGGTGACTGCTTACGATCAACCTGCACTAGGAGCTGTTTACAAACTTGCAGCACTAAAAGAAGGCGACGAGTGGAAGTATAAATTGAAACTTTCAGAGCAGGCGATTAAAATAAACAATCCGGGCATCCAGCAGGTGAGACGCTTTTTTTCTAAGAAGAATGGAAAAAAGCAGCTAGTGGCAGATATGCTCTACGATACGTTGCAGTCGTTAGACAATGAACATAAGATCATCGACCCGTTAGATATTACTCGTCGGAAGATTATTCATTCGGATGAAACGGAATTTGAAGAATTACTGGTTCCTATCTTCAAAAATGGGGAAGCCGTGTATAAGTCTCCAGACATCAAAGACATACGACAAAATACCTTCCAAAGCCTCGCAGAACTACCCACTGGTGTTAAGCGGTTTATTAATCCCCATAGCTATCCGGTAGGACTAGAAGAAAAGCTATTTACTACCAAGACCGATTTGGTACTAAAACTTAGAAAATTAGCCTGATGGAATATTAGTCGCCTGTAGTGACAAATTCAACGTTGCCCACTGATACATCTATATCGAAAGAGAGAAGATTGTCGGCATCTTCCTGATAAAACTCATTCACAAAAGTATTAGGACCTATTTTTCGGAAAGTCTGCGGCATTTTTATTCGGCACAGTGGGGAGTCGGGAACTTCAACAATGACCGGGTTCTCAATATCGTCAAAAGTAACCTGTAAAGAACCTGCCCCGATACTAGCTTTTATCCGGCTTTGGTCAGTCAGGTTATCCGAAAAGTGCATGATCAGTTTGCCAAAACCTACGTCAGCAATGACTTCTTTAGCCCGCGACAGATTAAGATGGTCAAGTTGAAGAACACCTAAATCAACACTGGTATAAAAAGTGTCCATAACTACTTCATTCGGCTTATTAGCTGCGTATCCAATTCGTATGGCAGCACTTCCTGTGTTTACTTTCAAATTCTCTACCGCCAGGCCTGAGAGGTCAACAGTAGAACTTCCAATACCGTAATTCAGTGAAAGGTCGTACGGGATACTCTTAGAGAGGTAAATGTACCAGGGCTTTTTATCGGTATTGCTTTTTTCAGAAAAGCCGCTAAACATCCGGGTAGAAATATTAGTGCTCAAGTCCTGAGAAGTACCATCCTCAAAGTCGAGGATGACATGTTGGGTATTGCCTACAATCTCCGTGTGTGATACCGGGTGAAACTCTCTAGACTCAGGGTAGCCGTAAACACTTACAATATGTGTATTGTAAGTTGAGTTGATACGGCAATTAACAGACGCAGCATTTACGTTGAGATTAACCTTTTTCTGAGCGTCTACCGGAGCAATGTGGTAGTGCTTCTTCTCCTGCGCGTAGCTTTCTGTCGCATAGCCAATTACGGATGCAACCAATAAGGCAACTATTCTCATGTTGACTTAGTACGATAGTCAACGAAAAAAGTTATAAATTCCTAGGTGATAGTGAAGAAATGTAAGGTTCTTGATGCATCACTTCATAAAGAAAAAAAGTGGTAGTAATTACCCCACCACTTTACTAAAATTTTTGCTAGAAGAATTCTTTCATCCGTTCAAAAAAGCTTTTATCTCCTTTGTCCGGTTGGGGCTGGAAATTGGGAGAATCCCGAAGATTTTCCAGCGTACGTTTTTCTTCGGAGGAAAGGTTCTTCGGAGTCCAGATATTTACATGAATTAACTGATCACCTTTACCGTAGCCATTAATATCCTGGATACCTTTACCGCGTAGACGCAGAATTTTACCGCTTTGAGTACCGGGGTCAATTTTGATTTTAACCTTACCATCAATCGTGGGTACTTCTACCGAAGTGCCCAGTGCGGCGTCCATAAAGCTGATATGCAAATCATACACGATATTGGTGCCATCGCGTTTTAGTTCTTCGTCTTCCTTTTCCTCAATTACAATCAGTAAATCTCCTGGTACTCCCCCTCGCTTAGGCACGTTTCCTTTACCCGACATGGAAAGTTGCATACCTTCACCCACTCCTTCCGGTATCTTCACCGAAATCACTTCCTCATTCAGGATTCGGCCTTCTCCGCTACAATTACCGCAGCGTTCATCTACTAGTTTGCCTTCACCATGGCAGTTCGGACAAGTATTAGTAGATACCATCTGACCCAACATGGTGTTTACTACCTTACGCGTTTGGCCGGAGCCATTGCAGGTAGGGCAGCTACGTAGAGCAGTTCCGTTTTCAGCGCCGTTACCTCCACAAACATCGCAGGTGCTGTAGCGCTTAACTTTGATTTTCTTCTCAACTCCGTGCGCAATTTCGTCTAGGGTCAGCTTAAGTTTAATGCGTAGATTAGAGCCGCGCCGTTGGCGGGAAGTACGACCACCGCCAAAGAAGCTCTCGAACGGGCTGCCGCTGCCACCGAAAATATCACCAAACTGAGAGAAGATATCGTCCATAGACATGCCGCCTCCACCAAAACCGCCGGCACCACCTCGCACTCCATCGTGCCCAAAACGATCGTATCGCTGCCGTTTATCAGGATCGCCTAATACTTCATATGCTTCCGCCGCTTCTTTAAATTGGTCTTCTGCTTCCGGGTTGTCCGGATTTTTATCTGGGTGAAATTTAATGGCCGTTTTGCGGTAAGCCTTTTTAATCTCTTCCGGAGAAGCATCGCGGGACACTCCTAAAATTTCGTAGTAGTCTCTTTTTGCCATAATGTTAAGATCCGATCACAACTTTTGCGTAGCGCAACACTTTTTCCCCCAGAAAATATCCACTTTCAATTACATCCACTACCTTTCCCTTTAGTTCTTCGCTAGGGGCGGGGGTTTGCACTACTGCTTCGTGGTATTCACTATCAAACTCACTTCCCTGGGCTACCTCCATACGGGTTAGTCCCTTTTGCTCCAATACTTTGAGCATCTTCTGGTAAACTAACTGAATACCTTCGTACATAGGAGCTACCGCTTCGTTGTCCTTAAAAATCTCGAGCGAACGTTCAAAGTCATCTACCACCGGAAGCAACGATGACACGATATCCTCACTGGCAGTTTTGATAAGATCAAGCCGCTCTTTAGCAGTTCGCCGCCGAAAATTCTCAAATTCAGCGAATAAGCGTAAATATTTATCTTTGGCTTCGGCTAAGGCAGCATCGCTACTTTCAGCCTGGTTAGTTTCTTCCTCTTCTGAGGCCGTCTCTTCGGCTACATCCGAATCATCAAAAGGGTTAGATTTATGGTCAGCGCCGTTGGAAGAGTCTTCCTGAACATCTCGTTCGACGTCTTCGTTTTTGGTTTTATCTTCAGTCATAGATTCTTGCTGGTTTTGGTCCTCTTTATTTACCATCGTTAAAAACTTTTGGTTCAAGAACGTTCAAACTGGGGCAACTTTTTTGCCAAGCTGGAGATTATGACAGATTGACAGATTTTAGGAGTGCAGTGTTTGCCAAATAAGGTCTTTTAGTTCAGGGATGTGATACTGCTGAACCGAAGAAATAAATAAGTAAGGAACAGGAACGGTAAGTTCTGAGCGGATCGCGCCCTCTAATTCATCGTCCAGCAAATCGGCCTTAGAGATAGCTAGTAGCCGCTTTTTATCCAACATTTCCGGATTGTAGGCTTGAAGCTCGTTTAACAGCGTCTGGTACTCCTGATTAATATCGTCGGCATCAGCCGGAATTACGAATAGTAGGATGGAATTACGTTCAATATGGCGGAGAAAGCGCGTTCCCAGCCCTTTGCCCTCGGCCGCTCCTTCAATAATTCCTGGAATATCGGCTACCACAAACGATTGAAAATCGCGGTACTGTACCACGCCCAAATTAGGAGTGAGAGTAGTGAAGGGATAGTCGGCAATTTCGGGCTTAGCGGCGGAGATTACCGATAGCAGCGTAGACTTTCCGGCATTGGGAAAGCCAATCAGGCCAACATCAGCCAATACTTTTAGCTCTAGAATAAACCAGGCTTCCTGACTGGGCTCGCCCGGTTGAGCGTAGTGGGGCGACTGATTAGTAGACGATTTAAAGTGATCATTGCCCAGGCCACCTCGTCCTCCTTCCAGAATTATTACTTCCTGTCCATCTTCCGTGATTTCCGCTACTCGCTCTCCCGTTTCGTCTAGCCGTGCAATAGTACCCAGGGGAACTTCCAGCACCACGTCTTCACCCTGAGCGCCCGACTTTCGAGAAGGACCGCCCCCCTCTCCGTTTTTAGCCATGATGTGCTTTCGGTATTTCAGGTGCAGCAGCGTCCAGAGTTGGGCATTACCCCGCAGGATGATATGGCCCCCCCGGCCCCCGTCTCCACCATCGGGCCCACCCTTGGGTACGAATTTTTCTCGACGGAAGTGAGCTGATCCGGCGCCCCCTTTTCCCGAACGAGTGTATAATTTAACGTAATCGATAAAGTTGGGTGACGACATATTGGGTGGCTGGTAGCAAATAGGTACGGTTGCACCAGTTTAATTTCGGATTACTTTGCTTGCAGCTTCTGAAGAGCTTCTTTAATTCGGTCATAGATACCATCAATACTTCCTACTCCGTTAATTAAAACGTATCGATCTTGGGCCTCATAGTAGTTGGCAACCGGCAACGTTTCTGATTTATAAACCTGTAAACGGGTAGCAATTTTGTCCTTATCCTGATCGTCTACCCGACCCGAGGTTTTTCCGCGTTCTACAATCCGGTTAATCAGCTCCTCATCGGGTACGGAGAGGGCAATCATGCCGGTGATAGGAGTACCTTTTTGATTAAGCAGATCATCCAGCGCTTTAGCCTGGGGAATGGTTCGGGGAAATCCATCGAAGATAATTCCGTGAGAATTGTTCTCTGCTTGCAGCTTCTCATCAACCATATCAATCACTAACTGGTCGGGAACTAAACGTCCCTCATCCATGAATGCCTGAGCCCGCTTTCCTAGTTCGGTTCCTTCGCCCAGATGCTTCCGAAACAAGTCTCCGGTAGAAATATGAGTAAGCTGAAATTCTTCAATTAGTTTTTGACTTTGGGTTCCTTTGCCGGCCCCCGGAGGGCCAAATAGCACAATGTTTAGCATAGATAACTCAGTTCGGTATATAAAAGAAAGGCAAGTTTACGATACAAGGTTCGGATTAGAAAATTTTTCTGTGCTTTAGAACATTACCTTGGTCCAGTTACACTGCCTAAAAAGTTTGTTGAAAAATTCAGTCAACGATTTTATAGATATCGGGTAGGTTTCGGCCAAAACCGTCGTAGTCTAGTCCGTAGCCCACCACAAAATCGTTAGGAATACGGAAGCCTACGTAGGGAAGATCTAATGAGTGACGTAATGCTTTGGGCTTGAACAACAGCGTGGCAATAGAAATACTAAGCGGGGACTGCTGCTCAAACTGCTCCAACAGAAATTTGATAGTATTGCCTGAGTCAACGATATCTTCGACAATTATTACGTGTCGGTCGCGAATGGGTACTTCCAGACCAATAAACTTCCGATGTTCGCCGGTGGACTGTAATTGCTCGTATGACTTTACCTTGACAAAAGTGATCTCTGACGGAATGGTGATGTGGCGGGCCAGGTCAGCCATGAAAATGAAAGCACCGTTAAGGACCGCGACAAAAATAGGTTCCTTTCCGGCAAAATCTTGGTTAATAGAGTCAGCTAAACGGGCCAGTTCCTGCTGAATTGCTTCCTGGGTCAGATAAATGTCGAAGTCAAGGTCTTTAACGCGCATGAGATAGGTAGATGGCTTACAAATGATCGATAAGATAGTGATGCAAAGCAAACATGGCAATGGCATCTAGCTGGTGGACTTTCTCGTGAGGAGTATGCGCATCGGTAACGGGAGCACCCACAAAGCACCAGTCAAACGGATAAGGAGAAATCTGTAGTTCGCGTCCGTCGCTAGAGCCGCTGCCTTCTACCTCAAGTTGAAAGGGAATACCCGACTGCTCAGCTAATTCAACTACTTGGTTGACAAAGGACCGGCGCGGGATGTTACGATCACGGAGGGAAACCACAGCTCCTTCACCGTGATGGATTCCATCAGTAGTCCAGGTTACGTCAGAAATCAAACACTGAGAAACGTTGTAGTTCTCAAAAATATAGTTGGCCAGATACGGCACCGAACCACCGCCATGCTCTTCCCAGCAACTGAAGACTAGTATACCGTTTTCCAGTGTCTCGGCCATGTTTAGCAGATTGTATACTCCCAACCGGTTGTCCAGATAGCAACTCTGCACGTATTCTTCGGTTTGACGAAAATCGCAGGCAAATACCAATTCGGTACCACGAGCAATGGCCCGGCCAAATTCATAGCGAGCGCGTTTGGGTTTGTCGTCCTCTTCTTCGGTAAAATTTAGTTTACATTCAATAGGTCCCAAGTGGTCTTTACCTACTAGCGTATCTCCTGCCTCTGCCTTGGGGCTACCAATAGGGACCAATTGGTCTTCATAACGAACGGTAAACCCGATTGTATCCATATGGGCAAAAATGGCCGTACGTGGTTTTCCAAACACCAGCAATAGGCAGTCCTGAAACTCCGCGCCCTGTACGATTTTAGGTTGCACCTTCCAGCCACTCTGGTGTTGCCGAACGTGTTCTAGAATGTAATTCTTAAGTCCAACTTCATTTCCCGATGGAGCATGAATCTGGCACAACTGCTGAAGTATTTTCCAATCGGGGGGAGTTGTTGAATGCATACTGCCCAGATTATTTTCCAATTTAGGCCCTAGAATGGCAAATCATCCTCTTCGTCACTTGCGGAAAGTAAGGTGTCATCACCCCCGGAAGAAGATTCAGTTGTATCAGATTGAGTATTGGGCGGTGGAGGAGCAGCCTCACTCGCAGCCGGTTGGATGCGCCAAGCCTGTAAGGAATTAAAGTATTTTGTATTTCCTTGGGGGTCAACCCACTTCCGGCCCTTCAAGTTAAAGCTAATCGTGAGTTCTTGACCTACCTGAAAATTATCCAGCAGGTCGCATCGATCCTGAATACACTCAAATTTTAGAAACTCGGGATACTGTGGATTATCCGCGTATTCCACCACAAATTCGCGTTTTCGGAAGGTATCTGTCACCTGTGTGGTATCCGAGAGTTCAATAAGTTTTCCTTGAATTTCCATAAGATATATTGGTTCTAAATGCTGTTCGAAAGGTTACAAAAATGTAGATTCATTTTGATTAAACAAACCCCTTTGCTATTATTCGCTTTGATCTGCGTAGAAGCCCTTCAATCGAAATTTCCGGTCTTAATCCATGTACTATTTATTAAACACTTGCTAAAAAAGTACTTAAATAAACGTACCTAAAGGAAACTATCGTTCTATGTTAATCATTCTTTTCTAGATTGAAATTAACTAGAAAAAATAGGTTCAGTTTTTGATACTTTCCAGGCAAAGGTATAGAGGCTGCACGGCCAATATACATTAGTAATTTTCGTTAGTTATTCAGATAATAAGAATTGACCATGACCCTCGACTACATCATTCTGTTCTTTCTTTTCTTACTAGCCCTCACATTAGTGTTACTAAAAATTATTCGAGATGAGCGATCGAACAACTCTAACAACGATGGAGGGCTGCCTTTTGAGTGGGATGTGCCCGAACTGGACCTGCCTCCGGGAGTGATTTTGCCCATAGACGGTCCGGTAAGAAAGCCTGATGAAGATCCGGTATTAGTCTGAGTTATAGAATGAATAATGACTAATGATTCGATTATTCACTAGTTATTATTCATTAACCATCAACTTAGGTATTTTTTCGTAGTACAAACTGTTGCCGGTCGGCTTTAGCTACTTCCTCATAGAATTTCAGTAATTCCTGATAAGACTCCGGCGGAAATGTTCCTTGGTTTCTCTGAAGTGTGCGGATATACAGAATATTTCCCTGTTCTACTTTATACTCACCTCGATAATGTCCGAACTCTGTGCGAATTTCGGTAGGCTTGGGTACAAACTCGGGATACAAATTCTCCGGAAACTCTATAATAGTGGTATCCACTTTTGTGTAGGTGTAGCGTAACTCCACTGGATATTTTCTCTTTTCAGTGTTAGCTGGTAAGCTCTCTAGGCGGCTCATTACATTAGGGGAGAAAAACCAACGCTTTCCGCTGACACTTGCGTAACGATCAACTTTTATTTTCATAAACTCAGTGGCTAGCGGAATTCGCTTATTTTCTAGGGTATAATCAAATTGCTCCAATCTAAAATTTGGAATGTTAACCTGCTGGTAAACAGCCTGCTTCTGCTCGGTATCATTTAGCCGAGTAATGCGAGCAACATCATCGTATAACTGCCCGGAATACGTAGTTTGGACGGAAAGTAGTCCGTTTCCCTCCTCATCCAGTTGCATACGAGCATTCCTAATCTGTTGATTATCCTGGGATGAGTAAGCCGAAGTTTTTACCATGCGCCCTCCGGTTTCATCCACCATCAGCACGTTCCGATCATCCGTAAAATCGCTCAAGTGACCAAACGGATTAGTCTGACTAGTACACTCCAACCAAATCGTATCGGTAGCTAGAGGTACACCTAAAATGGCATGATTAAACTGTAGACTGGGAAAATCTTTAGCCACTTTATCGGCCCGGGGGCCAGCGTTTACCAAAGTGTAGCGGGAGTCAATTCCAACTACTTTCAGGATTGCTTTCATATAGTTAGACAGTGCCTTGCAATCCCCGTAGCCTAGCCGGTCTACTTCAGCAGCTTCAAATGGCTGGTAACCGCCAATGCCCAGTTGGATACTCACGTAGCGGGTTTTGGATTGCATGTATTCGTACAGAGATTGAATAATGGCGGAAGTATCACTTAAGTTTTCAACCCTCTGCTTTATTTCCTGCTGGGTAGTTTGTGGAAGCTGGCTCCGTCCTTGGTTCAGCGTATTGATCCAGGTTCCGATTTCCTGCCAGCTACTCTGGTTACCGGCAAACCCCTCATAGGCGAATTCAGCTGGAGCGAGAAAAACCTGCGGAGTGAGTTCATCCAAAGCCGGCATAAATTCTTCCTTGTCATAAGCAGGCTGCCCAGCAAGTTTCCAACGGTACCAACGTAAACCATCTTCAGTAGTGATAGCTGGTTGGTCAGTTCGCTGATTTTTGTAGCGTAAGGGCAATTCGGTAGGGGTACTTACCTGAAGAGTAGATTCCTCTACTGCTAACCGAAATCCAGTGATGGGATTCCAGTCGGGATAGCTTAAGAAACCATCAAACTCTATTTCGTAAGAATACTCTACAGTATAAGGATAACTTGAAGCATCGTAATCGTAGTACTTAACCCGGTCATCTTCGTAGATAGAAAAGGAAGAGATCGCACTTACATCTTCAATATCTTTATTCTTCACTTTCTTAATGATTTGCCCCCGAGCGTCGTACACGGTGCAATCGATACTTTTTACTTTTCGTTGGGGATTATACCACACTGCAAAAAAAGCGTGCTTATCGCCGTTGGTATTGAGTACCGTTACAGCTTTATGCACTCGATAAGTTCCTTTGTCTATCCCACGAATAGACAGCGTTTTCTCACTCTTTCTCACTATGGCATCGGCCTGATTGAGAAGTTTCTCGGGGATTGTAGAAACTCGGTAATCGTCGGCTGCTTTCAGCTGCTGACCGCTGGATAAAATCAGTAGAATGACTATCCACCCACCAGTCAGAAATATTTGGGCGGTCCATCGAAAACTACAGTAGAGTTTAGCGTTTTTTTTCATTCTTTCGGCAGATTAATTTCGTTTTAGTACGATTTGCTCTTGTTGCTTAGCTACGATCATATTAAAAAATTCTCGAAGGTAAGGATATTCCTGAGCGTAGAACTTTACCCGGTCAATATGCAGACGAGACACTACCTGCAACATATTTCCAATCTGCTTGGTAGTAAAGCTATAAAGACCTGCTTGTTCGGGCAGCGCAATCATTATATCCTCCGGTAATTCGTCTACCTGGTAGCCCTCGGGAATGGTGAGACTGAGCATAAACGTTTCTTTATCCGGGTATGGGTAATCAACCGGATACACCCGATGTTCCGACTTAAAGGGGTTTTCCTCCATTCTGCCGATAATGATAGGTTGCAGATAAATCATATCTCCGGCCTGTTGAGCGGTTTCCTGAAGCACCACTTCGTAGGTTTCTTTTAAAGGCTTACCGATTACTTCCAGCGATCCTACTTCGTAGTCTTGTATCTGCCAGGAATGTTGATTTTCCTTTAGTTTGGCTAGATATCCATCTACTCCACTTTCTCTCATCACATTCCGGCGAAACCGCATGGCATTGTATCCCGAGCGAGAGCTGCTAATGGTACCGGATAAAGTACCGTCTTCCAACGTAAGAGTGGCCATTGTGGCTTCGTTGGAACCCTGGGTTGGAGTTAAACTCACCCATTTGTTTCCGGGTTCTTCGCTCACAATCCGGCCTTCCTGATTCAGACAGCGAATAGGAAGCATGCCGGGAGGGCAGGTAGCATCGGTCGGATCCAGTAGTAGGCTTCCCTCACTGGTAGTAGCCATCGCTACTACGTAGTTAAATTGTTTAAGCATGGGGAATGACTTACGCAGCATACCATGCGAACGGGTGCTCAGCACCACCGGATGGGCAGAAATTCCCGCTTCGCGCAGCATGGCTACCAGCAGTAAGTTGATGTCGGCTGAGTTACCGGATTTTTCTTCCAGGGTTTTACGCGGTAATTGATCGGCGTACTTACGGCTATACTGGTTCCAGCGAATATTTTGCTGAACGTAGCGATAGATGCGCGTCAGCTTTTCAGTATCGGTGCTGGCTTCAGCTATTACCGAGGCTACCTGAGATTCAATGCCGTTGGTGCGTTTGAATACGTCACCGAAATGGTCGCTCTCCAATAGTTGTTCATCTATCTCTTCCCAACTGGTAGTAAAATTTTCGTAAGGTTTACCCGGAAACTGGATGCTGGCAAGTTCCATTTCCATCTTCAGTCGGTAGTCTTCCATGGTGGTAACGAACGGTTCTTCAATCAGAGCCGGTACGTTTTGAGCCGCCCAATGATATTTGGTACCACGATAGCTTACCTGCTCCTGCCGGGTTCCGCCACCGGTGCGGGGATTGCTGAGTGATCCTCCGGTTCTCTCGGTACGGTAAATAATATTGAATGTGCCGTTTGTATTGGATATATCATTGATCACAAAAGGATAGTATCCTTGGGAGAGTGGTTTGTATACGAAATACTCCGGAATCTCCACTTGGTATTCGCTCCAAATAGTGGGGATATCAGCTTGAAATTCCCAATCCTGCAAATTGAAAAGAAAATCGGAACTTATCCGATAAGAATATTCCAGCACTGAACCTTCCTTTACATTGGGCAGCGTAAATTTGTAGATCTGGATATTGTCGTCGTATTCTTCTAAAAATTTGCCCTCATTTTTGAGTTTGGTTTTAACCACTTTTCCGTTTTCCAGATTATAGGTGTAGCCTTTTATCTGGGAAATGGATTCACGGTCACCGCCATCGTGGTACAGAGGAACCATCACGTCAGCCTGGTCATAACCACTGGGAGTAAATACTTTAATTCTACAGTGGCGAGTAAAAACTAATTGGAACCCTTTATTGGGTAAATAATCAATTTTCGTGTGTCCAAAATCAGCCAGTACTACTGCAGCTGCACTACTATCAATAGTCGTATACTGCATACTGAGTTCTTCCTTGCTTACTTTACCGAATTTTATTTCGGGAGGTGTTGTCGCAAAACTATAAACAAATAAAAGATTGAGCAGCCAAAGGCTGAGAATTTTCTTGATCATTGGTAATATAATATGTGGTAAAACTTTACAAATTTACCTCATAGTTAAATTATTTCAATGATAAGTAATATTATATCCTTTTTTTTTCTGTTGATGTAATTTGGATTGGATGTAGGAGGCAACTATCGTAACTTGAAAACTTTTTCTAAGCTTACTAAGCGATTTTAATGAAGTACTTTTATCGGATTCTGCTCATTCTTTTGGGAAGCCCTATCTACGCTCAAACCACCTACCTGCATTGTGGTCGTCTGATTGATGGTAAAAGCGATCAGATTCGGGAGGAGGTTACCGTTGTAGTGGAAGGAGGTATTATCAGCTCGATAGAATCAGGTTATCAGGAGCCAGGGAACGGTCAGACACTAATTGACCTAAAAAATCATACGGTGATGCCCGGGCTAATGGATATGCACGTTCATATTCAGAACCAAAGTAGCAAGGATAACTATTCCAAGGGTTTTAGAATGAACGAGGCCGACGTGGCGTTAGCTGCGATACCCTACGCCGAAGCAACCCTGATGGCAGGCTTTACCACCGTGCGAGATGTAGGCGGCGACGGGGTTAATATCTCGCTGAAAAAGGCAATAAATGCGGGCTATATTAATGGTCCCCGTATTTTTACTTCAGGAAAATCATTAGGCACTACGGGTGGCCATGCCGACCCCACCAACGGCTTGCGGAAAGATTTAATGGGTGATCCGGGTCCGGCCGAAGGAGTAGTCAACAGTCCGGAAGATGCCCGGAAAGCGGTGCGGCAGCGCTATAAAGAAGGAGCCGATATGATCAAGCTAACCGCTACCGGGGGAGTACTCAGCTACGCTAAAGATGGTTCAGGGCCGCAGTTTACCCAAGAAGAACTGGAAGCTGTAGTAGCTACCGCCAAGGACTACGGCATGCATACCGCCGCTCACGCTCACGGCCCGGAAGGCATGAAACGGGCGGTGTTAGCTGGAATAACCACTATCGAGCACGGTACCCTGATGACTGAAGAGATTATGGACTTGATGATCGAAAGAGGTACGTTTTATGTGCCGACCATTACTGCCGGAAAGTCAGTAGCCGATTCGGCCCAAATCAGGGGTTATTATCCGTCGATCATTGTGCCCAAAGCACTGGCTATTGGCCCAATGATTCAGGATACTTTTGCCAAAGCATATCAAAAAGGAGTGAAGATTGCTTTCGGTACGGATGCCGGGGTTTTCACCCACGGAAAAAACGCCAAAGAGTTTGGGTATATGGTAGAAGCCGGTATGCCACCTATAAAAGCAATACAGTCGGCGACGATGATTCCCGCCGGAATTTTGGGCATAGAAAATCAGCTAGGATCGCTTGAAACCGACAAATTGGCGGACATTATTGCGGTAGCTGGTAATCCTTTGGAAGATATTAGTACAATGGAAAATGTTGTATTCGTGATGAAAGAGGGTAAGGTTTATAAAAACCTAAGATAAGAGCTAAACCAAAGCTATTATCCGGTTGCTAGGCGGTTGAAAAGAGCTTGTGTTCTTTGTTCCGAAAGTGTAACAGGTGCAAAATCGCTAGCCCCAGCGATGAAACTACCGATAGATAGAGTGCCGGGGGCCAGTGTTCATGAAGTAATAGCGCAAAAGTGAAGATCAATAAACTGCTCCACATGAGCCAGGTAAATAATTGATTTTTTTCGTGGCGGGTGGCCAAGATAACAGCGAGTCCGCTTAGACTAATGAAGCCCCAATCCAGATATTCCCAGCTACTGAAGAAGTTCTCGGTTGAGACTCCGTATACAATTAAAAAAGGGATCAATAGACAGTGTATTATACATAGTCCGGCACTAACGATGCCTAAAATATCAGCCTGCTTAGCTTTCATAGAAGATAACCGAATTCTAATAGTATTTGCAACGTAGTTGCAAACAAATAAGTTTTAAAAAAGAAGGGCCTCTGGGGCCCTCAACTCGAATTATTTGAAATGATAATTATTGAATGCTAATATCCCAGGTAGCATCTACATCGGTTTCACCATCAGTAGAGTCCGAAGTAGCGGATTTAATATCCGGCTGATGCTTTAATATTAGGCGGAATTCACCTTCGGCTGCCGGACCGGTAGTCCACTGGGTGCGTAGACCTACGGGGTAGCCGTTATCATCGTTAGGGTCATCGTAATTCACCGCATTATCTCGATTACCCGCTCCAATGTTCCCGCTGCCGGTAGGATCGGAGAAAATACCATCCGTCCAGCCAAAAAAGAATATATGCTCCTCGGCTTCTTCCCGAACCTCCTCAGTAATGTCTTCCGGATCATTAGGATCCAGGGCGTTAGTCAATTCAATTCTCATAATATAGGTGGTATTAGCAGCTAACTCAATATCAGAAACCACGGGGTTACCACTTCCTTCACCATCAGCATCTACCCAAGTGGCAAGTACCGGGGTTCCACCCCCGTCGGGAGTAAAGGTAAGTGTTATGTTGGTGATAGTTTCTTCAGGATTTTCTTCGGGTGGAAGGTCGTCTTCATCACAGGCGGTAAAAACAAACAAAGGTACAGTGAATAGCAATGCTGCTACATAGGATATAGCTTTCATAGCAAATCGTTATGAATTTGGAAAAAAGAATAATTAATAAAATAAGTCCTTGATCGGCAATCAATCAAGAAAAGTACAGAGAGGTTAACTAAGCGAAAGGCGGAGCGCGGGAACTAGAGTTGTTAACTGACTGAAAAAAGTAATTGGCAGGTAGCCCTTCCTGAATGTTGATGAAATCAGTTGGAAGTAAGAAAGAATAAGTTGCTGAAGAGTTCAGCGTGAAATGATGATGAGCCAGCCATTCGCAGGCAGCACAAGCATCTTCCGAAACGGCAATGTTGTTGTCAGTATAAAAATCCCCGTTGGGAAAGCTGTCTTGGGTATGTACGTACAAATGCCACGAAAACCCGATCAGGTACAAACCAAGCAGATGGCTCAGTAGTACTTGGGAGAAGGTGCTGCGGTTTCTTTGGTGTAGCATTTGTTAAAAATTGTCTTCGGCAAAAATAGTTAAGAATTACTCCTAAATGCAACTGAGTTTCATAAACTTTTAGAATTATGAGAATATCAAACAGTTATAACTGATTACCAGTACTTTACTCAAAAAACAAACATTGCAATTAAAATGACAATTACTGGGCCGCCCAAGCCAACCAGGGTTCCAACCAGGCGGAAATCAGCTTGTTTTAAGTAGCCAGTAGAGAAGGCGATAGCATTCGGAGGAGTAGAGATGGGCAGAAATAAAGCCGTAGAGGCTGATAGCCCAATCACCAGCGAGACCGTTAGCGCCTGTTCGGGCAGGAAAGTGGCTCCCACCGGAATCAAGATACTAGCGGCGGCAGTATTGCTCATAATGTTGGATAAGATCGTGGTGAGCCAGCCCATAATCAGCAGCATTATAAAAACATTATCAAATATTGGAATACTACTCACAATAATAGTATCCAAACCAGTATCACTGATAACCATGCCGAGGGTAAGTCCACCGGCCACTAATATCAGCGTATCCCAGGGTAACAATCGCAAATCATCGGCCCTTACTATCCCAGTGACGGTAAATGAAACTATGGGTAAAAACGAGACTACGGCCACTGGGATATTATGCAGGGTAGAAGTTAGCCATAATCCGACGGTTAGGGTAAACGTGATCACTACAATAGCTCTACTACTGTAAGAAGTGCGTTGATAACCACTGGTTGGAGTAGATATATCGGCGAGCTCTAGATGTTCATATCCGGTTTTGTAGCGATTTTTTAGTACCAGCCAAATTGCCAAAATTAAAGTTAAGGCCATGGGCACACCGATAAACATCCACTCAGAAAAACCGAAGTCTATTCCCTGATTCTGAATAATCCCTAGCGCAATAGCATTAGGAGGACTACCGATAACGGTGCCCATGCCACCCACGGTAGCGGCGGCGGCTACTCCCAGAAACATAATCTTTCCCAGTGGGTCGCTTCGGTCAATCTGCTGCACAATAGGAGTTAAGATGGCCACCATCATAGCAGTGGTAGCAGTGTTCGACATAAACATACTCAGTACACCAGTAACCAGCATACATCCCAACAGAATAGAGTAGGGGCGGGTGCCAAAATAATGTAACACAAAACCGGAGAACTTACGGTCGAAGCCAGTGATTTGAGCCCCCATTGCCAGAAAAAATCCTCCAATCAAGATCCAGATAATGGGACTAGACCAAGTGCCAACGTACTTTTCCCAATCGGCTGAGATCACCGTGAAATGGATATCATCCAGAAAATACATGGCAAAGCCAATAATCAGAATGCTTACCGCAAAGGGAGGAATTGCTTCGCTGATCCAGAGTCCGGCAGCCATCAGCAGCAGAAACAGGGCATTTACCGATTGGGGCGACATTTCACTGGTAGACAGTAGTTGAGTGAGCCCCAAAGCTAAAAGTATTACTCCTAAAAACAGAGTGACTTTCTGGGTAAGGGGCCACTTTCTTCTAAGAAGGCGGAGGGCAGCAGAACGAGAATCGGCCATGGTAGGTGTGGTTTAACTATTTACCCGCAAATTTTATGATCTGCGTTCTAAATACGAAATTTTTTTGCTTAATTCGGATGAATCAAGAATAGTTGTTTTCTCTAATTTCTATTCAGTTAAACTCATCTACACGGAATTAAACTTAACCGCCTCATGAGCAAAATTAAAAAGATACTAATCCCTATAGATTTTACTTCGGCTTCCGAAAATGCCCTTCGCTACGCCAGTAGCTTTTTAAAAGATGATCGTACAACCGAACTGGTTCTGCTTCACGTTTTTGAGGGAGAGCCTACGGAAGAAGAAAAGGTAGAATTGGAGGCCGGGTTTCATCAATTAGCCAAGCGGGTACTGTCTACAACTCAATCTCCCTATAGTTTTATTGCCCGTAAGGGGCCACTACTAGAAACTATTATCAATGTACTTACCGAAGTGGGAGCTGACCTGATTATGATTGGAACCAAAGGAGCCGACCCTGACTTGGAAGATGCCAGTTCCAATACTGCCGATATTGTACTGGATACTAACGTACCGGTGTTAGTCATTCCGGAGAAGGCTACTTTTGGCATACGCCATATCGCTTTGCTGTTAGATAAAAATGAAATTGACGACTTTTTTGTGCTGGGGACGTTGCATACCATCGCCCGGAAGTTTGATGCCAAGGTGCATGTACTGACGATTCATACCGATAAGGGACAGCAGGAGAGCCACAGCAAAAACGAAAGCACGTTGGAGTATTATTTAGAGACACTGGATTACCACTGTGCCTTTCCCGAGAATACAGATATTGAACGGGGTATTTCCGAATACGTACAGGAAAACCAGATTGATATGGTCGTTATTCTGCCCCGTAACCATGCTACCAAAAGCACTCCTTCTGAGGGGCGCCTGACTAAGTTGCTCACGCTGCACACTAAAGTACCGTTGCTCACGCTGGACTAATGCCACCAAAGTTAGTTCTGGGAATTGGCGTAGAATTGAAACCCGGCGAACCCTCAGACCGAATAGGAAAATACCTTTGTGGCTAGATTTGGGGCCGCAAATCCCATGAAAAGGACTAGGACAGTAATAGCAGCGAACAGATATCCTGCTAACTTTACACGTCTGATGCCCCGCTCGGTACTTTTATTAGCAACAGCGCTTCTTTTAGTTGTTGTATTTCAGAATTATCCATAACCGTAAATTTGTTAGGTACAAATATATCTGGATAAAGGATAATTTTTGCGGAGATATTTTACCTATTCTTACTTCTTCCCGAGGCAAGACAAAAGGAAGCGTTTAATGTTGACTACATGAGCGAGTTCCACCGAATATTTCATAGTAATTGACCTCACGGAAGCATGTATGTTATAACGCTATTATCCGAAGTCTGAATCAATTAACTTATCAAAAGTGCTTGCAGCACAACAAAAGACAAAGAAGCAAACTTAGCAAACTAAAAACTTGGCTGACCTAACCGCGATGCAGATAGCTAAGAAAGTGATAAAATGAAAGCTATATTCTCTTTCGGTTGAAAGTCGATGATACGGCTACAATACCACAAAACGGAGCACAAGATAGGAAACATGATAATGCCTACTGGCCAACTGTGTCGCCAAACTCACTTCTGAGGAGCAGGGCAGCCGAAGTACTAGCTACCAGAAGGTTAATTTCTTCGGAGGTGGTGTTTTTAAGAATGACCCGGCCTTGGTTGAATACTTCCACGGCTCCGATCACTTCATCGTTGAGTACGAACTCATACCCTAAGGGCTCGCCCCAGGTATTTGTCCCCTGGGCAGTTTGCTGTATTTCCCGAAGATTAATCCGGATGTCTGCTTGCTGTAAAGTCCCCACAAAATCTCGGGAAGGAAGCTTATTATAGTTTTTCTGGATCATAAACTCCCAGGGAGTAGAAGAAAAATCGGTGACAACCGCTCCGGCAAAAACGTTCTTGTCTTTGAAAGACACCCGAAACATATCTTCCAGCATCGGTAATTCCCGCTGAGTGATCTTACCCAGACAGAATACCCGAGCCCAGTGTTCGCATTCGTTCATCTGAAACTGAAGTTTTTCTTTTGCCCCCTGAAAATGTACTAAAAAGGGAATATCATAGCTGAATGTCCAGCTCCGCTTCAATTTCTCCGAGTGATAGGAGCCAAAAGACAACTTCTGGTTAATGAGCCAGCCCTGCCGTCCATCTACCGTGAGGGTCTGAGAGTCGTTGATCAGGCTGTCGTTTACCATCATGGATGTGGAACACCCCATGCTAAAGAGGATGAACCACGCAAAGAGTCGGAAAAATAGCATTTTCGTTATTGGTTAGAAGTAATGAGTATACGAATTGTTGATTAAAATGATGCTGTGAAAGCACTATGAGAATAAATATTTATTGCCGATAGATGACAAAGAAAAAGTAACTCAGTTGATAGTTGATTTACTCGTCTTTTAAGCTGTCTACTGGATTCGCGGTAGCCGCTTTCAGTGTTTGAGAGACAACTACTACCAGACCCAGCCCCAGCATAACCGCAATACCTAACAGGAAGACTTCAGCATCTATTGGCACCTGGTTGGCAAAATTCTGAAGCCATAGGTTATTTCCAAAATAAGCCAGCGGAACTGCGATCACAATCGCTACAATCAGCAGTTGGAGATACCCCTTGCTTAATAGGAAAACCAACTGTTTTGGGCTAGCGCCGAGCACCTTGCGAATCCCAACTTCCTTAACCCGGCTTTCAGCGGTGAAGACAGCCATACCTAATAGTCCTAATAAGGCAATGGAAATGGCCAGGAAAGTAAGAAAGCCAAATACTTTAAAAATATCGACGAACAGCTGAAGAGAAGTATTCAGCTGATCTTTCAGAAATTTCGCTTCCATCGGATGCATAGGGTCAATTTCACTCCAGCGATTGTTCAAATCGGTCAGGGTTTGCTGAATGTCGGTGGGTAGAACCCGGACATTCGCAATCTTGATGTTTTGAGCGTCGTATTGTAACAGTAAGGCGTTGATGTCCTGAATTGGCAATCCATCCTGAAAATCGCGGATCACACCAGTAACTTGCACCAGGCTACCATTTTTCTGCGGCCCTCCATCCAGAAGTAACGTAGTGCCCACCGCTTGCTGCGGGTCGGCAAAGCCCAGTGCTTCTAACGCTTTCTCATTGATCACTACTTCTGATTGGGCATTTTCTGTACTGAAAGTTCGACCGGCCAGCATCGGAATCTGATGGTTGCTAAAATAGTTAGGCGTAACGGCCATATAGTTGAAGTTTCTTACTTGATCTTCTTCATTCAATTGTACGTTTTTCCCGATAGTAACGCCTGAGGCGGGGATAAACCAGCAACCGGAAATATCCTCTACACTTGCTACCTGGCTAAGTTGATGATGGGCTTGCTCATAAGGCTGGCCTTGCAGTTCTACGTTCAGAATATTCTCCTGAGAAAAGCCGTATTCCAGATGCAGGTAATGGTTGAGTTGCCGGTAGAAGATCAGGGCAGAAACAATGAATATCAGCGAGAAGGTGAACTGTACCGTAATAAGCACTTTTCGGGTGCCTACCCCCCCGGAACGCATTGGCGTAAAATTTCGCAATACCTTCAGTGGTGTATAATGACTCATATAGAGCGCAGGATACAATCCGGCGAGCGTACCGATAACCACTCCGAATCCGGCAAAGTAAAGATACATCTCAGTACGTTCAGGAAACTCGAAGTTCAGGTACTGGTTTACCCAAAGGTTAGTAAAACCGCTTTTTATAAACTGAAACATAACAATGCCAACCCCCAGGGCTAGTAAGGCCAGTAGTACCGACTCGCCAACGAACTGTACAAACAGGTGCTGGCGAAATGCACCGGATACTTTTCGTACTCCTACCTCTTTGGCGCGGGTAAGCGAGCGGGCTATGGATAGGTTAGTGTAGTTAAACCCGGCAGTCAGCATCACCAGCAGTGCCAATGCTCCCAGAAAGTAGTAGGCTTCCAGGGGCATTTGAAAACTAATCGGGTTGTTAATCATCCGGCTGGGAGTGATGTTGGTAAGGGATTGCAATGAGAAACGATACTGACGGTATTCTTCATCCAGTTGGGAATACGCTCGCTGGCTGATCTGATTCAGAGCGGTCAGTAGCTCTGCTGGTGAAGTGCCTTCCTTTAGTAAGGCATACGTATATGTGGATCCGAACACGTCAGTCCAGCTTTCCGCATCATGCTCCCAAACCCCGGTTTGCAGCAGTGCCTGCCGGGTAGCGTAGGAGATAAAAGCTTCCAGAGGAATGTGGGTCTTGTTTTCCGGATCAGCTAGCACTCCGGTAACCGTAAATTCTCCGTAAGGCTGCCCCTTCTGAGCACCCAAACTATAGCCGAATGAGTCTAGACCCCGCTCCTCCAACGAAATAACTTCTCCTACCGGATTTTGCTTGCCAAATAACTTTTCTGCGGTTTTTTGGGAGAGCACAACAGAGAAAGGTTCGGTCAGTGCCCGGTTCGGGTTGCCATAGAGCAGAGGAAAATCAAAAACCGACAGCAAAGTAGAGTCAGCAAAGAGGCCGATCAACGGAATGGTAGTTTGGTGATAGGTAGCATCTCCGCCAAAGCCTCGTTTTAGTCGTGCCACTTCTTCAATGATGGGATAGTTTTTCAGTTCACTAGCTAGCGCTGAGGGGGTTGTTGCATTTTCTCGTCCGGCAACTGTAGTAACCCGGTAGATTTGGTTTTTATTGGCATGAAAGTTATCGTAGCTCTTCTGTTCTAATAGTAAGGAGATGATTAGCAGGCAGATTGACATTCCGGCAGCTAGACCAAAGATATTGATCGCGGCAAAAAACTTATACCGGAACAAACTACGAAAGGCAATAGTAATATAATTTCTAATCATAGGGATTGGCCGACGTTACATGCCGGTTTTAAGTGTTTCTTGATTTTCCTTATCATTTCTAGTGCCAAAAACAAAAGGTTGATTTTTATCAGAAAAAATACGATTTGCTATTCAGGGGATGTTCATTATCGGACAAACGACGTACATTCCTGGACAAGATCTGAATACCAATCACCCATATCTTACTGTCTTAGGATGCGGCAATCCCCACCCACCGAAGTTCATATCCACACAAATCTTCTATCACTTTCAAACCAGCTAAACATGATATACACTCTAGCGCAATCCTAGCTATAGTTAAAAAAGAAAGCGGGGCCGAAATACTTCAATACCGCTTTACTACATTCCACTAGCACTTGCAGTTTATTTGGCTGAAGCCTGAGCAGTTGCCATCTTGAGCACTTCCTCGGGAGATAGCGGCTCAGGTACGTAGTTGTTTATCGGCTTAATAGATTGAAGGTAGGCATAAATTGCCTTTAGGTCATTATCGGTAGCGGCGGCCAGATTAAACCAGGGCATAGGGGGCATAATGGGTCTTCCCTGTTCCATACCCATGTGCTTCCCGGTACGCATCGCCGCAATAAATACTTCCTCTTTCCAACCCATTATACCAGTACCGTGAGGGGTCAAATTGCGGGCGAAGGTCATACCCCAGGGTCCTACTGCCGCAGTCAGGTGGGCATTGAAGAGCGCCCAGTAACCGGGTTGCAGCGCTCGAGGATCAATTTCTGGCAGAGGTGAGCCATCAGGATGGCCGGATAAAAGGCGAGTAGTATCCAATTCCATACCCTCGGCCGTAAATATTTTAGGGGTGTGGCAGTCGTTACAGCCACTTACGTGTACCAGGTAACTCCCCCGAAGGATCTGCTCCTGGTTAAAAACAGCGGAGTCCGTTTGCGGATTACTTTCTGAAATCTCTTTTGAACGGGTTTGGTAGCAGGAGTACAGAAAGAGTACAATAGCTACTACAGGCGTAATGTTGAGAATGGTCTTTTTCATAACTCGGATTGATTGTTTAAGAAGAATTCCTGTTTGATAGCACTTGCAGACGTGCTATAACATCCGAATGTAAAGGTCGGAAGATTGGAATTGCTGCGAAATACCCGCTTAGGTGTATCTATTCTACCTCAAGGCTAGTATTTTTCTACCGGGTTTACGGTAGAGACCCTGCTAAGGTACCGTTGAGCAACGATGCGAAACTACTCGTTCGTGATCTATTACCGATACGATATAGTATAAAAATTATTACGACCAGAATATCAACAATCTCTGAAATAGAATTATCTTTCGGATAAAAAAGCAGGTGCATATTTGAAGAATGAAAGCCACAAATCAAGAACTCGTGAAGACCAATCTGGGATTGATCTTTACTAAATACTGGGATAATCATGCGGACAGAACGTTGGTTTTGCTCCACGGAAATTCCTCTTCCAGCCAGTTCTGGCAGCCCATTATAGAAAGCAAACTTCATCAGAATTTTAATCTGCTAACCTGGGATTTGCCCGGTCACGGAGAGTCGCCCCGTTCTGAAGACCCTTCCACCACCTATTCGTTACCTTCCCTGGCCACCGCACTCTCTCAGGTGATACAACATTACGCGCCCAACCAGTTTGTTTTGATTGGGCACTCCTTAGGGGGACACATTATTCTGGAAGCTCCCGAAACGCTGGCCAGAAGCCAGGGAGCAGTGCTGATGGGAACCCCACCTTTTGGACTTCCTCTACGTATTGACCTGGCTTTTCAGATGAGTCCGCAGTTCCTCACATTTATGCAACAAGGTCATAACCCGGAGGCCGTCCGGTTAGCGATGGACAGTATGTTACAGGAACATAACCGGCAGAAAGCACAGTTGCTTTGGCAGGATTATGTGCAAACCGACCCGGCATTTCGCCTCCATCTGGCTCAAAATATACAAGCCGGGAAGCATATAGACGAATTGGAGGTAGTAAAAATCAGCTTGGTTCCGGTTACCCTGATGGTTGCTCGGCAAGACCAGATGGTCAATCCTCTGTACTTTGAGCACTTTCTGCCGGAGCAGGATTTGGTTTATCTGGAAGATAGTGGGCACTACGTGTTTCTGGAGGAGCCGGAAACGTTGGTGAAAGTTATTGAGACACGCTTTCTTACCCGGCAAATAGCTGTATGTTAAGGGATAATGAGGGTTTTGTTCCTGCGATCGTCACTGCTGCCGAAACTAATTTGCTTACTGACCCACCAACACTTACCGGTAGGGAAACATCGCTTCCGGTGCTTCGTCAGTGGCTACTTCAGTCGGCAAATGAAGACGCTAGTCTTTTGCTGGTGGAAGGCGAGGCCGGTATTGGAAAAACTACCTTCGTCAACCAACTGGCTGCAGACCTGCGTACCTCATCTGACTTTTTTGTTTACGGCAAATTTCATCAATCACCTTCAGGAGTACCCTATCAGGCTCTAAAGCAGTGTCTCCGCCATTGGCTCGATCAACTATTGCTGCTGGAAGATACTACCTTTGAAAGATTACGTGACCAAGTCAGGCAAGTCGTTTACCCCCACGCGGGGGTGCTTACCTCGGTGCTGGAAGAATTAGAGCTACTTCTGGGGAAGAAGAGCAGTACGTCAGAGGAAGTTCGCCCCGATCCTCAGAAAGAACGCTTCCGGTTTACGTACTACTTCCATAAATTTCTTCGGGCAGTATACGACAGCGGGCACAAGATGATTATTTTTCTGGATGATCTGCAGTGGGCTGATGTGGCCACGATAGATTTAATCCACAACCTACTGAAAATATATCACACTCCCGGCCTGCTGCTACTGGGAGCTTACCGTTCGTTACACGATGACCCGTTGCTTACGAAGCTAACAGAATTACTGAAAATGGAGCAGGTAAGGCACTTTAAGCTACCACCTTTTCAGGAGACTGAAGTTACCCAACTAATTCCGGCAAACTGGCAGCTCGATTTAATTGAGAAAAAAGCCTTAGCTGAATATTTGCTGCAAGAAAGTGGAGGGAAACCCTTTGACGTATTACAGCTATTGTCGGTGATAGCCCAGGCAAAGCCGACTATATCCAGCAAGGATCAACCCTTTCAAATACAGTGGGACAAGCTTCACCGTTTCAAGCGTGATGCTAGCACCGTTCAATTAATTAGGCGGGAGATTCTAAAACTGCGGGCAGACTGCACCTACTTACTGAAAATAGCTTCCTGTCTGGGGTTTTACTTTTCGGGTAAGAGGCTCTCCAGACTATCAGGATTATCAACTGATGAGTTTAAGCAGGCTATTCAGGAATTGCTTCTTCATAGGATGATTGTGCAGCAGCTAGAACTTTACTACTTCGTGCACGATCATTACTTTACGGCTGCCCAGTCGCTACTGACCGAGACGGAGAAGGAAAAATATCATTCTCAAGTAGCCCACGAATTAGTTGCCGAAGGCGCTTTGGAGCTACAGCATCCTGATTTTCTGGAGTGCACAAACCATCTCAATCTAGCTTCCCCGGATACAATCGGACTTGAACCGGTAGCCTTGGCCGTCGTGAACCTGTCAGCCGCCCAGTTGGCCAAGAACAAATCGGCCTTCGATAAGAGTCTGGAATATTATCATCGTGCTTCCCAATACTTATCGCGATCAGCATCACGTGAGCAACAGACTGAAATACAGCTGCCTGAAGTAATTCCCCATTATTCCTGGTTGCCTACCCCGCTCAGGGTAGGAAACTTGTGCCTGGTCTATCATTTAGGCCGGGCCGAGAGTGAGTTTCTGGTGCAGAACTACCAAGCTTCTGATCAACTCCTTGATGAAATACTTCAGCAGGAGACAGATCGTTTGGTACGCCTGAAAGCCTACACCCTTAAAATGAAAATTTTTGTAGCCAATCTCAACAATAAAGATGCCCATATCAACCTCAAAGATGGCGTAGACATGATAGAAAGCCTTCTTGACGATTATCAGATACAATTGCCCCAGACGGAAGTGGAGTTTAGTCAGCGCATAAGACAGGAGTATAAGAAATTGGTAAGCCATTTTCGGCAAGTTGATATTGATAACCTGGAGGATTGCCCGATTACGGAAGATCAGGAGTACCATGATTTTATTCGCTTGATCATTCATGCCTTGCCTATCATTTTTTTTATCAATATTCGTAAGGCAAAATATCTTGCTCTTCAAGCCCTGGTTCTCTCTTTTCAGCGGGGATTCACACCGGGTACTCCGGTTTTGCTGGCTTCCGCCACCTGGATAGTAGCCTCCATCGGTAAGGATTATCGACTGGCTAATCGGCTGGGTCTGGTCGGATTAAGTTTAGTAGAAAAAGAACCATATAAAATCTACCGGCACGTAGTCTATCACTTTGCCTCGCTTAACTTTTTCAACTGGAGCCACCACTACCGGGAAGCCTCCGTCAAATTACGTCAAGCGTTTGAGTTTTCGCTAGAGAGTGGTGATCATAACTATGCTGTTTTCTGCTTTACTAACTACCGGCTTATCGACCTGTTTAGAGGAGTTCCTCTGGAGCAGCTGGCTGATCAGCAATTCCGGCCTAAAGACCAATTCTTCAGCATCAACTTTATCTCTCAGAGCCATCTGGCTTTCATAAATTTTATGACCGGTAAGTCGGAAGGGCTAGTAGAAGGGAAATTTATCTTCAGCAAAAATCTCAAGCACAAGTTACAGGAAACTCTCACCGGAATTTATCACTTTCACTTTGTCCTGGAGTTGCTTTATATGCACGCGGGCTGCATTGAACAGGCACTGGAAGCTGGAAATGTCTGCGAAAGGAACCGGATGCTCTACGAGGCTTTTCCGGTGGGGGGTGAACATGATTTCTACTACTGTATGATCCTCTTTATGAATGCTGAAGAACAGGGTAGTATGAATGATGAGCATCGCGCTATTATTGCTACCCGGCTGAAGGAGCTTACTCAAATAGCGGAGATGGGTTCCGGAAATTTTTTGCATAAACAGCGAATCCTGGAAGCTGAGCTGGCCAGACAGAATCAACAGTATCTGGAAGCAATTACGCTGTACGATCAGGGAATAGAGGAAGCGGTCAAACAAGAATTTATTCAGTTGGCAGCGTTAGCATCTGAACGTTGTGGTTCATTTATGCTGAAAATGAGGAAACGAGCTTTGGCGGAAGTCTACTTAAATGATGCCTATCGTTATTATCAGCTGTGGGGAGCCAAGGCGAAAATGCGGGTACTAGAGCAGCAGTACCCGGAAATTTACTTTCGTAAAGTTCAGTATACCTTTAATAAGGAAGAACACCTTACCACCGAACAGGACTCGCTGAAATGGGATATGGTACAGACAGTGCTGAATCTTTCCCAGGAATTGTACGTGAATGATCTGATTTGTAAAGTTTTGGAAATTAGTGTGGCGCAAACGCACGCCAAATTTTCCAGCTTCCTGCTGAAGCAATCATTTGGCTGGCAGGTAGCGGCTAAGTTAGACCAGGAAGGCTTTAGTATTGTGCATCAAAATATTCCAAATACTTTTCAGGAGGCCCCTTACAAAGCTCTCTTGAATGGCACACTGCTAAGAGGTATTCGTTATGTGCCAAAACTATCCGAACAGCCCGATCTGTACGATATAGATTATTTCAAAAGTAAAGTTGTGCATTCATTTTTGATTGTTCCTTTTGAACGTATGGGAGAAACTCTGGGCTCGCTTTATCTGGAGAATGTTGCAATTGAAGCTATTGAGAGCAAAAATCTGCTGCCCTGGTTTGAACTGCTACGGACCCAAACCAGTATTACGCTATCTAATGCCCAGCTCTTTGAGAGCCAACTCAAACATAATCAGGAAATACGCCAGCAGGAACAAAGGCGTATTGATGCAGTGGTAGAAACTCAGGAAAAGGAACGTAGGAGGGTGGCAGCTGAACTGCACGATAATCTGGGACAATTACTGGCATTGGTAAAGCTGAACCTGTCTCAGTTAGAAGATTCCCTGGAAGGTCAGTTTCCCCTGTATCTGGAGACCTGCCAATTGCTGGATGATAGTTGTCATGAGCTCCGCCGTATTGCTCACGACATGATGCCCCCTGATCTGGAACAGAAACCTCTTCCTGGAATACTGGAAGATTTATTCCGTAGGCATTTGTCGCCCACCGGATTGGTTTATCGCTTTCAGTGCGGAGCAGTACCAGAAAACCTGCCGGTATCGGTAAAATTCAATCTCTACCGTATGGCTCAGGAGATTCTTCATAATATCATTAAACACGCTAACGCCCGTATGGTAAGTGTAGAATTGACTACCCGCGAGGGTCAACTTCATATGATTATTGCCGACGACGGTAGTGGGTTCGATATCCAGTTTAAAACGGATGGCCTCGGGCTACGAAATCTTTATAACCGGGTTAACATGCTTAACGGGCGTGTCAATATTGACTCTACCATTCAGCAAGGATCTGTATTTCATATTCAACTACCTATTCTATGACAAGCAACAAAATTAAGATCGTATTAGCCGACGACCACCAGATGTTTCTGGATGGTTTATATGCGCTACTGAGCCAGATGGAGCAAGTAGAAATTGTAGCTACGGCCAACAACGGGACGCAACTCTTGGAAAAGCTTCGTCGGCCGGGTACATGCGATATAGCGATCGTTGATTTACACATGGAAGAAATGGACGGGATCGAAACCACCCGGCAGATTAAGCAGCAGTATCCGGACATTAGGATCATTGGACTTACAATGGAAAACGATCTGGACAGTATTCAGAAAATGCTGGAAGCTGGCGCTTCGGGATACGTTTTAAAGAATACGGGCAAAAGTGAGCTGAAAATAGCTTTGGAAAGAGTGGCAGCTGGCGAGTTTTATCTCAGTCAGTCGGTAGGATCTAAACTGGCTCAGAACATGCTGTTTGACCGCAAGCAAAAGAAGAAAGCAACCAGTCTGGATTTACTGACCGAACGAGAGGTAGAAGTGCTGAAGATGATTGCCGAGGAAATGACAAGTCCGGAGATTGCCGAAAAATTATTTATCAGCCCGAAGACGGTAGAAACCCACCGTAAAAATCTGATGAAAAAAATAGGGGTTAATAATACGTTAGGTATCTATAAGTTCGCCATACAACATAAGCTGGTTGGTGATCATCACTAACCCGAAACAAACCTAGCCAATTGATTTTTAAAAAGATCAAACTGATGCGAAAGGAAGAATGATTAATTGAGTTACAATTAGTTGCACTATCGCTCATTATACAGCTGGTCTTTTGGTTAGTAATGAGGTAGTTAATCATTCGCCGCATACCCGGCCTAATGATTTATTCCGGAACTACATCGGATAACCAGCTCGAGCCAGCAAATCTACCGTAAACCCGGTAGATAAAATACTCTAAAATCGTAGGGAAAACACCCGGAAACGGGTATTTCAAACCTCCGGAAAACCCTCCACCTTTGTATCGTTCATAGCCACTTTTGGCCCAACAACCTTACGATTATTAACATGAACCCAACTAAAACAAACACCATTAAACTAATTACTTTAGTATTAATCTGGCTGATTTGCCTGCTGGCCAGCCAACCGAATGGCGAGGTTGTCGAAACCAGTAATACTTTGTCTGACCTCAGTTCCGGAAAAGTGGATCAATACTAAAGCTAATGCCGGGTTGTGCATAACCGAAGCAATCCGACCTTCCAATCTAACCATTCAATTTATCCCATGAACATTAATCCTAATTTTTAGAAACCATGAAAACAATCAATGTATTTTTCTCCCTGGCTATCCTAGCCCTCGGCTTTACCGCTTGTGACAAAGACCAAGACGAAGTAGCCCCCACTAAAACTGACCTGTTAACCGCCAAAACCTGGAAGATGACTGGTCTCAAAGTTGATCCTCCGCTAGAAGTAGATGATATCGTCATTGATGATCTGTTTGAAACCTGTATGAGTGACAACACATTGAAGTTTAATGTCAACCATACATACGTTGCTGATGAAGGAAGTAACAATTGCTATCCGGAAGATCCTCAGACTGAAAGCGGAGAATGGGAGTTTAATGCTGCTGAGACCGAACTGATCATTGATGATGAGGTGGCTGATATAAAACAGTTAACTTCAAATTCTTTGAAAATAGCCCAAGAATTAGATCTTGACGTACTGCTTTCTTCTTCTCGACTTACTACTGTCCAAGATGAATTACCATCGTCAATCACTGTAGTGCTGGAATTTAAAGCTGAATAATCGAAAGCAGAAATATAGCCAGCGAGTAGCGGACCGCCAACGCTGCCCAATGCCGGTGCATCAACAAATCATAATCATGGAGGCAACAATCAATCCGTTAATTCCCTCGGAAGAAGTTTATCGGGATACATACTGTCAGGTAAATTTAATGGATACTTACTTTGCGGTTTACCAATACTACGATCAGCTTCCTCAATCGCGGGAACGGTTGTTGCCATCCATGAAGGTTGTACTCGACCAGGCTCGCCGTTGGACTGAGCAGGGAGTGCCGGTGTTCTACTGGCTGGAAATCAATGAAGGGGAGTTTTTACCTTCGGAAGATGTTACCTGGGTGCGTAAAGACGCTATTCCGCAACTGGTTGACGCAGGCATCCGCTACTTAGCCTATGTCTCAAAAAACAACTTATTCCGGCATTTTAGCCAGGAAACCCTGCTGGACTCTGAACAGGGACGTACCCTGAGCCTGCGTATCTTTCAGGAAAACCAGGATGCACAAGTGTGGCTGAAACAACTCAGAAATGAATCGTAAGTAGATTTAGGTAGTAACCCAGGTTTCGTAGATAATTTATCTAAACATCAGACCATGCGTATTCAAACGTTAAAAATCCGAAAAAATATAGATGGTAACGAAGTAGTTCTGTACCCTACCGTAATTCAGACCATTGGTAAGAAGTACCTGGTTGATAGTGGTTACGAAGAAACCTTTGATGAATTTGGGGCTCAATTAACTCGAGCAGGAGTGAAAATTGACGATCTTTACGCCATTTTGGTTTCGCACGACGATATTGATCATGTTGGTGCCCTTAGCCTGTTCAAAGACAAGAATCCCGACCTGCTTATTATTTGTAGCGAAATTGAAGCAGCAGTAATTACCGGAAAAGCCAAATCCGAAAGACTTAGGCAAGCGGAAGAAGCGCTACCTCTACTAGCCGAAGAGCATCAGCCCTGGGCGATAAACTTTATCAACCAGCTCAAGAACCTAAAACGAGTAAAAGTTGATAAGACACTGGCGGATCAGGACATCATTGATGGAGAGATCAAAGTGGTAACTACCCCAGGTCATACCAAGGGCCATATTTCTATTTATATCCCCCGGGAGAAGACCCTAATTGCCAACGATGCCCTGGTACTGGAAGAAGATGCCTTTAATTTAGCCAATCCGCAGTTTACCTTAGACCTGCCCCGGGCTATTAAATCGGTAGAAAGAATCAGGCAACTGGATGCCGAGACAATCATCTGCTACCACGGTGGAGTAACTAAAGGGAATATTTCCCAGAGATCAACTGATCTGATAGAGCGGTATCAACCTAAGCAATAATATGCTTACCGTTTAGCCGAGCTCGACCACTGAGAGCTACCTTCAGCGACCTAAGTCCGGATGAACTACCGTGAATCGGGTAGATCAAAATACCCCAAAACCGCCAGCGAAACACCGGAAAGCGGGTATTTCAAACTGTTAGAAAACCTTCCACCTTTGTATTGTTCAATTAACCCAAAAAATACCTCTGGAGTCCGGAAACCAGCTAAACGGGGCGGATACGAAAAGCCTTACGAGTAGTACATTTTAACAAACCCAAAAACCAACAAATTATGAAAAAGATTATGTTAAACTTCGCCGCAATTGCCGCAGCTACTATGATGATGACTTCTTGCTACACCACCTCCCATATGGTGGGCGAAGGCCCTCAGACCGGAGTAGAAGTAAAGCGAATGAACCACTACCTGATGTACGGCTTGGCTCCCATCAATATTGCCAATCCGGTAGAGATGGCCGGCAATGCGCAAAACTACGAGGTTATGACTACCCACACCTTTGTTGACGGACTAATCAGTGCCATTACTTTCGGCATCTATAGTCCAACCACCACAATTGTACGGAAGTAAAACTATTTAAGAGAGGAGGCTTCAGAGCTTCCTCTTCTTAAAAATACGATCATGAAAACTATTGTACTGCTGCTAACCTCTATTCTAATAGGGCACGCCTTGATCAGCATCGGAAATTACATCCTGGATATTGGTCAATTGGCTGTATACGGTAAAGGCTACCTAACTGGAAAGTTTATCCTGCTGTCCGTGAGCGGAATAGCATTTTGGTGTATCCTAAAAAGAACGCTGTCCGGGTCTACCTCCGAATAGCCTATCCGGCTTCGTGTTCTGTAGCTAGCCAACAACCCAATGAACAAAATTCATTATCTCCGGCACTTTTGAGAAAAGGCCGAAAACCATTCAACATCAATTAACCCAAAAATTTACTGACCATATGAAACCATTGTCAATATTACTAAACCGGTTTTTCGTAGCCCTCCTGAGCGTTGGTGTTACTCTTACACTCGCTAGCTGCTAGGAGGAAGAAGACACTCCCATTGCGTTTGCCATTATTCAGCTACCGAGCGATACCTACGCTTCGTTCAGGGAATTTACTCCCGGTTACAATCCACCCCATGTTCCGCTACGCCTAGTGCGCGATAATACGTTTTAAAGTCCGAAGGTCGGTGCGGAAAGGTCGCAGCAATAACGAATACAGGTTCTATGATTTTTAGGGATCCTGCAAGGCTCAAGAACAATAAAGAATAGACCTGTTTTACGCAATAGGCAAACTATAAACTAAAGAATTTTTACCGTTGCGAACCGGCCTCAAGCAATCGAGGACAGAACTGGAGTTACGATTCATTTTAGAGAATGAGAAAGCCCACCCCACGACCTTGGCAAACGGTATGAGTTGTTTTTATGCGAATTTTGAAATTCCCGATTCACCAGGGAGAGGCTAGGAGAGAAAGTTGAGGTATCGTATTACAACAAATGTTGGTTTTAAGTAGAAAATCGTTTCAACACTGTTACACAGCTAAAGCAAAAAAAAAAGCGTAACTAAATGTTAAGCAATTAGTTACGCTTGTTCTTTAGTGCACTCGGAAGGACTCGAACCCTCAACCCCCAGAGCCGAAATCTGGTATTCTATCCAATTGAACTACGAGTGCAGTGTACAACGGCAGTTGTAAAGAAGTGCAAACTTAACGGAAATTCGTCAATATTAAAACCAATCTGAGGCTTACCAACAAAAAAAGCCACCCTATTAAATAACAGGGTGGCTAAATTAGATATTAACGTTATCAGTTTAGCTAAATACCTTCTCCTGAGTATGATCCTGAACCATATCGGGGTAGGCTCGCATTTTATGCTCTCCTATGTCCAGACCTTCAATTTCTTCTTCAGCCGTTACACGGATACCCAGAGTAGATTTCAAAACGTAGAAGATAAGCAGAGCAGAAACAAAGCAAAAAATGCCAATCACTCCTACGCCAATGAGTTGGCTGATAAATTGGGGGAAACCGGCTAAAGCTCCGAAAATGCCTACGGCTAGAGTTCCCCAGATTCCACAAACCAAATGTACCGAGATAGCCCCTACCGGATCATCCAGTTTCATACGATCAAAGAATACTACGGCTAACACAACCAAAGCTCCGGCAATAAGTCCGATAAAAATAGAGTCAGTTACTCCCATTTGATCAGCTCCGGCGGTAATACCTACCAATCCACCCAGTATACCGTTGAGTACCATAGACAGATCATTGGAACGTACCACAATTAGTGAAGTAATCAATGCACCAATAGCTCCGGCAGCGGCAGCCAACGAAGTGGTGACGAATACTAGAGAAACCAAACCAGGGTCAGCACTGAGTACCGAACCACCATTAAAGCCGTACCAGCCAAACCACAGTAAAAACACCCCAATGGTGGCCAACGGCATACTGTGGCCGGGAATCGGACGAATCTTTCCGTCCACGTATTTGCCTAAACGAGCCCCGAGCAACATTACGCCCACGAGAGCCGCCCACCCACCTACGGAATGAACTAAGGTAGAACCGGCGAAGTCATAAAAGGGGGTTTCCATAGCATCCAGAAAGCCGCCGCCCCACTTCCACATTCCAACAATGGGATAAATGAAACCTACGTACAGCACCGTGAAAATCAAGAAACTATTAAGCTTAATTCGTTCGGCCACGGCCCCCGAAACAATAGTTGCAGCGGTAGCGGCAAACATAGCCTGAAAGATAAAATCAGTCCAGTAAGTGTAGGCGCCGTCGGCGTAACCCGCCAAGCCAGCATCCCCTTCGGGCATATCTAAACCAAAGCCGGCAAAACCAAAGAATTCGCCTGCGAAATCGCCGCCCGGATACATGATATTAAATCCCCACAGGCAGTAAGTAAGCAGTCCGATAGGAAGAATTGTAGCGTTTTTGAATAAAATATTTACCGTGTTTTTCGATTGAGTAAGGCCCGACTCGAGTGAAGCGAAGCCTAGATGCATGATAAATACCAGAATGGTAGCCATCATCATCCATAAATTATTGGTCGTGAAGATTCCTTCCATAAGTTCGTGTAGAATTTTAGTAGGTAGAGGTAAAAACGATTACAGTAGATTTGTAAACTAACATTAGATCAGTTGATCGCATCGTGGCCCTTTTCGCCAGTGCGGATACGATACACTTCCTCTAGGTCGGTAACGAAAATTTTCCCGTCACCAACCTTATCGGTTTTGGCGTTTTTGAGGATGGTGTCTATCGTTTTCTGAGCAAACTCATCAGTAACGATAATCTCCAATTTGGTACGAGGAATGTATCCTACATCATAGGTAGTGCCCCGATAGGTGCGGTATTCCTTTTCCAGGCCGTGCCCCTTCACATCGTAGAATGACAGAAAGGTAACCCCGGCATCGGCTAACGCTTCCACTACCTGCTCAAATTTAGATGTTCGGATAATGGCTTCGACTTTTTTCATACATTTATACGGTATTGGTTAGAATGGATAGTAGATCATGGGGAGGACAGCTGGAAATGCATTAGTTTCATCTATATTATCAAAATAATGCGATATAAAATGCTAGTTATGAAATAAATAAGTCTAATACAAAAAAGAATTATAAAAAAAGTGCAGTAAGTCTGCTAAGAAATTAATGATATGGCTCAATTATTTTTGAGATACTAATATATTTCCACTTTTATTATCATTACTATAATTCCCCTGATAATAAATGCTTCTGGTATCCAGATTTTGCAATTATCTCAGTTTCGCGAAAAATTACTGACTTAAAAACGAATAACACAATTGGTTCGTTATCTTGCATAAGCAATAAAATAACAGATGATGAGGAATAAGAATCGTAGGCTGAAAGATGTAGTCGTTATGAAAAGGTTTCTGGTTTTAATTGCGTGTCAGGTATTATCGCTCGGGGCAATAGCGCAGGGTACCAAGATTGCCAAACTTAAATACGAGGGTGGGGGAGATTGGTATGCTAACAAAACAGCATTACCAAATTTGATTGACTTTTGCAATGCCCAACTCAATACTAACCTGGCAGTTGAGGAAGAAGTAGTTGATGTAGGGAGTTCCGAACTGTTTTTGTATCCCTACGTGTATATGACGGGTCACGGAAACGTGGTGTTTACCGACGATGAAGTTGATAACTTACGGAAATACTTGATATCGGGTGGATTTCTACACGTAGATGACAACTACGGCCTCGATGAGTTTATACGGTTGGAGATGAAGAAAGTCTTTCCTGAATTGGAATTCGTAGAATTACCCACCGACCACCCGATTTACCACCAAAAGTTTGACTTTCCCAAGGGGTTGCCCAAGATTCATGAGCACGATGGTAAACCGTCTCAGGGTTTTGGATTGATTTATGAAGGTCGGCTAGTCTGCTATTATTCCTATGAGAGTGATTTAGGCAATGGGTGGGAAGATCAGCGTATTCATAATGACCCGGAAGTGGTGCGCGAACAAGCTCTGAAAATGGGGGCAAATATTATTGCTTTTGCCTTTACCCAGGCCGAATAGAATAAATTTCTAAGAACTTCTTAGTTGGCCTTATTGTTGAAGGACAAATAGGGATGTTCTCACCCAATAATTCTGCCTGCCAGATAATGAGGATTTCACTTATTTTGTATATTTATCCCGATTTCATTTACCACTAAATAATTCCATTTGTGATTATCATTGCGTTATTTATTGCTCACTGGTATTTCTCTTTGTTTTTCCAGACGTTCTTTCTACATCGTTATGCGGCGCATAAAATGTTTTTGATGAGTCCGGCATGGGAGAAAGCCTTTTACGTACTGACCTGGCTAGCCCAGGGTTCATCGTACCTTAGCCCTCGCGCTTACGCGGTACTGCACCGAATGCACCACGCCTACAGCGATACCCCCGACGATCCGCACTCTCCGCACCATACCGAAAACCTATTCACCATGATGTGGGAGACTAAGAATATCTATAATGATATTTTGGATCATGATGTAGAGCCGGAAGCACGCTTCACCAAGGATTTACCGGACTGGCCGGCATTTGACAAATTTGCTGATCTGTGGTACGTGCGCGTAGGTTGGGGAGTGTTATATTCACTCTTTTATATCTGGGCTATTTCTATTGCCGAACTGCCGGGTACTCACTGGTGGATGTACGGCCTACTGCCGCTGCATTATTTAATGGGACCCATACACGGGGCTATTGTAAACTGGTGCGGTCATAAGTACGGCTATTCCAACTTCGATAATAATGATAAGTCTAAGAATACGCTGGTTTTTGATTTTCTGATGATGGGCGAGTTATTTCAGAATAACCACCATAAATTGCCTAAGCGTCAGGATTTCGCTGCTCGCTGGTTTGAAATTGATCCTACCTATCCGGTGATGAAGCTACTGGAGTCATTAAAGATTATTCGGATTAATAAGCTAAAACGGGCGTAATTTTTCAATAAATTACTAAGAAGCCGATCACATATCGGCTTTCTTTTTAGAATATATAACTAATATTTTAGTTAAAAAACTAAATAAATAGTTTGAAAACTAAACTATTCGTTATATATTGAATAAAAGAACCTAACTGAATAGTATTATGACTGGGAAGAAAACCAAACAGGCTGACCTGGAACGTCGTCGCCACTATCATTTCACCATCGGGTTGATTTTGTCCATCTCTATAGTAGTAGTCGCTTTCGAGTGGCGCTCGCCAGTTGGCATTATTGATATTCCTGATGAGGAAGAAGATGAGTTTGTGCTATTACCCCCTATCCCTAATACCGTACATCTGCCGCCTAAACCCAAGGTTTTACCTACAATAGTGGAAGTGCCAGACGATGAAGATCCGGATGTAGACATTGAGTTCATTATTGATATTCCTATTAACGATCCCATCCCTGAAATTGAAGATTTTGATGAGCTAGAGTCGGAGCCAACTGATGAAATTCATGTAACTGCGGAAGTGCAACCTTCCTTCCCCGGAGGGGTAGAAGCCTTTTACCAGTACGTTTCTAAGGAAATGAATTATCCGCGTCGGGCAATCAATAGAGGTGTGGACGGAAAAGTATTTGTACAGTTCGTGGTGAATAAAGATGGATCACTTACTGATGTTGAAGTGATTAAAGGCATTGGGGCGGGCTGTGATGAAGAAGCGATGCGCGTATTAAAAAATGCCCCTCGCTGGAATCCGGGTAAGCAACGCGGCAAACCCGTCCGGGTTCGGATGGTCATCCCAATAATTTTTAGGCTACAGTAAACATAATGAGTGAATGATAGAATAGAATACATTCACTCATTCTGTCATTCGTTCATTCCAACATTCAATCCATGAAAGAACTAACCAAAGCCGAAGAGCAGGTGATGCAGATTCTCTGGCAAATCAAACGAGGGTTTGTTAAGGACATTCTGGCCAAAATGGCGGAACCAAAGCCAGCTTACAACACCGTATCTACCATTGTTAGGATTTTAGAAAAGAAAGGTTTTGTCGGCTACAAGGCCTACGGTAAAACCCATGAGTACTATCCGCTCATTGATAAGAAAAGCTACAGCAGCTTCTTTTTAAAGAACTTTTTGGGGAGCTACTTCGGGGGCTCTTTTCCCAAGCTGGTTTCTTTCTTCGCCCAAGAAAACGACATGGATGTCCACGAATTTGAAGAACTTATGAAGTACGTGGAAGAGGATCTCAAGGAAGATAATGACGACGAGGGCGACGCTGAAAGACCCGAGAAGTAGTTAACGTATGGAGTTGGTCCGTAAAAATCCCGCCGTACTCATTCCATTAGCGCTGCTATTGGCTTTTCTGGTATTTCCGCTGCTGGAAGAAAAGCCGGAGAAGGCTACCAAGCAGGGTTCGGTAGCTGCCGAGCAATTTCCGAGCACCGGCTTTCCGGACTATGACTGGCTTCCTGAACAACTAAAACGTCAGATGTATCAGGTAGCGAATGCCCACCTGGAACGGGACTATTATTTCTACTACTACTTTAAAAACGATGATTTGCATCAACATTTTTTTCTAGACGATTTTGGGGTGAAAATCATCGCCGAAATGCCGGTGACCCACGAAATGGCTTTACAACGAATAGAAGATAAGCTCTACAATGCACAAGCCCGGCGAAAAGGTAGGTTTATGGCTCGGGATACCAATCGCTACCTAGCCAACGGACCCGCCTGGCACCAGCGATTGGTAGGCTATATTTTCCCCGAAATAGAAGCTGATTTTCTACAGCTACGAGTAGCTATTGTGGAAGATACCCCAGCCCGAAAAAGAAATCATAAAACTTACGATACCACGGTTTACTCTCTTCACGAAGTGGATGAACCACCGATTCCGATCCGAGGTATGGAGTATTTTCAGCAAGCGGTACGGAAGGAAGCCCAGTTAGACCAGGCGCTGGCTCTCTTTGATACCGGTACGATTACGGTTGAGTTTTTTGTGGGCCATCGGGCTCAGGTGATCGATATCGTGAGTGGGTTGGAAGATGGGAACGATAGCTACGAAGCCTACCAGGCCGATAGTGAGTTTATGAAAGCGGTGCACAATGCCAAAGTGTGGTGGAAGCCAGCTTCAATTCAGGGCGAACCGGTGTTAACCAAAATGCAAATCACTTTTCAAATAGATTCTAATCAAGTCAGTTCTGTCGTTCATCAACCACCATCTATATGAGTGCTGTTATTAATTATTTGCTGGAAGTCAGCGTTTGCTGGGGAGTTTTTTACTTGTTCTACGTAGCCGTGCTATACGATCAGCCATCGTATCAGTACAATCGCTTTTATCTGTTGGCCGCTTCGTTGCTGGGCGCACTGCTGCCACTACTGGAGGTGCCCCTAGGGACGGTTCAATCTGGTTCAGCGGGTGCAGGCTACATTTTACTAGATCCTTTCCTTACCCTCGATAGCGCCAGTACCAAACACAGCAGCTTTCAGTGGCGGTGGGATTATTTCTTCTGGATTGTGTACGGATCAGGAGCAGTAGTAGCAGCGGCTTATTACTTCTGGCAGTTTCTAAGTGTAGTGCGAATCATTCGTCATGGTCAGCTTCAGCAAGCGGCTCAACCCCACTACCAGTTGCTTCATACGCAAGGGAAGTTTCCTACTTCTTCGTTTTTTCAGTTTCTATTGTGGGATAATACCCAAACCCTTTCCGATTCAGAAACCCAGCAGATGATAGCCCACGAAGAAACCCATATCCGACAGAAGCACAGCTACGACATTATCTATTTCACTTTATTAAAGATCGTATTCTGGTTCCATCCGCTAGTATACCTGCTGGAGCGGGTGCTGGTAGAGAACCACGAATTTGCGGCCGATGCCGGGGCGTTACAGCACCCCGCAGCTGACCGCCGAACGTACTCCCGTTTGCTCGCCAGGCAATCCATGGCACGCTTACAGTGGGCGGTAGTCAACCATTTTTATAAATCCAAAACCTTAAAACGTATTAAAATGATGGAAAAGAAAAATAGAACCATATGGTACCGTTACGCCCTAATTGTTCCGGTCGTTGCTTCCCTATTCTTAGTATTTTCCTGCCAACCCGATACAGAGGAGTTAGAGCGAGAAACTATTGCTCAAACTTACGATGAGCTAAAAGCTCAAAGTCTAAAGGTAAATAAACAACAAGGGGAGTTGATTAAGAAATACTATGACAATCCGGAAATCTTTTGGGATGAGGTAAGAAATGTGTCTGAGAAATCTGCAGTTGCCGGTGCTAAACCTTCGGATCATAACGATCTAAGATTAGAAATATTTAAACGAGTAGCATCGGAAAGTGACTTCAAAGTTTATCAGAGTTTGCTAAAGCGTCATAAGACTCTTCACGAAAAATTGATGAGTATGCCTGATCCAGATGGAGTATATATGGTCGTAGAAAACCAACCATCACCCGAAGGGGGGATGAAACCATTTTATCAGCATATTATGCAAGAGTTGAAGTATCCGAAAGAAGCCCGTCAGAAAGGTATCGAAGGGAAAGTCTTTGTGCAGTTTGTGGTAAACGAGTACGGTGAGCTCACCAATTTTCAAGCTCTGAAAGGTATTGGTGCCGGTTGCGATGAGGCGGCAATCAAAGCACTAAAATCTGCTCCGGCCTGGAATCCGGGAACTACCGAGGGCAAACCGGTACCGGTACGCATGGTATTGCCCGTTACCTTTAAGCTAGGCGATAGTGATGCGTCAGGCAGTAGTTCTCCGCTGAGTGCTGCGGAAGAAAACTCACCTAACAAGATGGAAGAAACGGTAGTAGTGGGCTACGACCCCAAAAATTAGAAGTGAAACGCTGAGAAAAGGCGTGGCTAGTTGCTGCGCCCTTCTTTTTATATTTTAAGACTCTTCAGAAGTTGGGTGCTTGTGAAGGCGGCCTTCCGATACGCCAAATAGCTTTTGCAGTTTATTTTTGGTATCGCCATTACACATCAAAATCAGGTAGTCATCCTCCGCAATGTTAACTCCAGCGGGAGGGTTTTTCTTTAGTATGCGACTTCCGTCAGATTGCTTTTTGTTGATCCCGACCAATACGCAATCGTGATCTTTCTTTAGCGAGATAAAAGCATCTAGGTAGTCCTGGTTCAGATAAGGGTTTTGTTCAGTGACGCGGTATTCCAGCAGGTCGTAGTCTTCGCCTTCCAAAGCCGAAGTCATCAGCGATTCGGCCATCATGGCCACATCGGGCTCGAAGGTGTAGCTGGCTACTAAACGAGATGCGATCTCGGTTTTTGATACTACGTAACGCACTCCAGTGGCGGCGAAAGTCTCCTTTAAACTAGGGTTACTGAGTGAAACTACGTAGTTCAGGTCAGGATATTTTTTCTTAAGGTTGAGCAAGTAGATCAGTACTTCGGTATCGTCTTCAAAATTGATGAAAACGGTAGCCGCTTCTTGGATATTAGCCTTCTTCAGAGCTTCTATATTGCTGTAATCGGTGAATAGTGCGAATACGTGCTTGTCTTCAAATGCTTCGTGGATCAGGTCGATCTCACTTTTGTTGTTGCAGACAATAGCCACCCGATGTCCTGAATGTACCACTTCTTCTACTACCTCTTTGCCGAATTTGTCCCATCCAATGACGAGAATGTGATTGGTGAATTTTGTTCCCAAGAGTCCTAAACGTTTTTTTTCTAAATATGCCGAAATCTGATTTGTGAGCTGACTGATCAAATAGCCTAAAACTCCTACACTTCCTAATACGAAAATTAATCCGATTATCTGACCCACCCCGGTTGTCGGATAGTAGTCACCGTAGCCAACGGTTGATAAGGTAACGATGGTATACCAGAATGCCTCAGCCGGACGGGTAATATTGGTGCCTTCCTGATCGTGCTCTACCCAATACAGCAGATAGGTGACGAGGAAATAGACAATTACCGCCGCTCCGATAAAATACAAATTTCTGCGCTGCTGCGAAGTCATAGGCTATCTACGAAATTTTCTTTCCTTCCGGATAAGTAAAAATATCGGCGTAAGCATCGCTCTCGTTTTGCTGCCGGTTACTGGTGGGGGCATCGTATACTACCAGCAGTTCGTCGTCCTCAGTCAGCGTGAGCCCTTCGGCTTTATCTTTACCGTACTCAGTTTCGTGGCCTAGGGTGACGTTGGCCAACCGCTGAATTTGGTCGTTGTAGATAAGCGACTCTTTGGCATCGGGTAAGCCCTTTACTATGCGGTACAAAGCGATGGTGCCATCGCAATCCATGGTAGGCCCGGCCAGAATTAGTAGATCGTCTTGGGCTACAGCCAGCTCCCGAATACCCATGCCGTGCAGATTGACGAAATGTTTGCGGTAAAGTTGGCCGTGTTTGCCAATCTTTTTTAGCTTTAGCTTTTTCTTTCCTTTCTGTTTTAGTTGTACTTCCAGAATAATCGCCCAACCCCGAAGCACCGGACCGCGCAGACCTAAGTAAATGTGCTCACCCATTACGGCAATTCCTTCAATATCCAGTCCGTTATCCTTACCAGGAATGCCAGTGAACATTTTCAGGTGCTTATCTTCAGCCAGTACTTTTGAAAGTTGACTGTAATTTTCTCCGGCCTTTAGCTTCGCAGCGGTTAAAGTTTTTTTTGGGTTATTCGGATCAGGACAGGATTTGTATAGATGATATTCGCCACTTTCCGGATTTTTCAGCACAGGAATCCGGGCTAACGTAAACCTATTAGGATCATGCTTGATCTTACTTAACCGTTTAATTCTTTTCTTAACGGATTCTGTTTTATCATCGGGCTTATCGCGTTTACAGCTATGCGATCCGGCAATCCACATGTAGGTGCCGTCGTAGGCCAGTCCTTCAATATCCATCTCATCCTCGCCAGCGGGTAAATCCAGGAAATTGGTAAGTGAAAAAGTTTGGTGTTCTTCGTAAACATCACCAATGCGTTTAAGTCGCTCTAAACTATGCCCCTCATCAAAAGCCAACCAGAGATAATCGCCGGTACGGACTACGGACGAAAGTTCTTCTCTTATTTTTTGATCAACATTGTGTAAAGAATCGTCAAGTTTAAGTAAACGTTCGTGGGTTTTCTTGCAGGACATAAGGTGAAAGATAGAATAAAAGTGAACCGTCAGGATTTAATCCGTTCGGGATTATCGGCGACGAAGGCTTTCCAACTTTTGGAATGGCGAACCGGAGATGATTTTTGGTAGTGATGACAGAGTGCTACCGCCAGGGCATCCGTAGCATCGTTAAGCTGCTTACCCTGCAGCAACGAATTATTGGTTTGCAATAAGTTTCCCAGCATTTTACATACCTGCTCCTTGGAGGCGTTACCATTCCCGGTAACTGACTGTTTCACCTTCCTTGGCGCGTACTCCGTTACTGGAATTTGACGGCTGAGTGCCGCAGCCATAGCCACTCCCTGTGCCCGTCCTAGCTTCAGCATAGATTGCACGTTTTTGCTGTAGAAGGGAGCCTCCAGTGCCATTTCATCCGGCGCGTATTCGTCAATGAGGCTGGTAATGCGGTCAAAAATTTTCTGAAGCTTGGTCTGATACAGGGAATATTTGCGGAGATGGATAACTCCGTATTGCATTAATTCAAGCGTACTGGGGCGCGATGAGACAGTTTTTATACAAATCACGCCGTATCCCATTTCGTTGGTGCCCGGGTCGATACCCAGGATGATTTTTTCGCCTAAGGCTGGTTTGGTATTGGTCATCTTGCAATTAAATATAGAGATTCTACAGCCGTTTCAAAAGCAAAGGTAAATAGCGGGTTTATTATCTGCTACTCCACTTTACCTTTCATAGACCAATTATCAATAAAAAATCGGTTAAACCCTTGTTCAGCTAACGAATGATTTCACAAACTTTTTACCTTTATCGGTAGAAACTTTTGATTACCGAGCGATGGAAATCATTTTTGCTGGTTGTATTATAGGTTATTGTCTGCTGGTGGTCTGGCTTCACTATCACTGGCTACAAATTCCGCTTTTCCGTTCTGATAAAGATTGTTACGATATTCATGCAAGTCTTAAAGTATCAGTTATCATTCCATTACGTAATGAAGCGGCGCATATTGTGCCCCTGCTGCAGGATCTAGCTCAGCAACGGCTGAATGAGACTCGACTGTTCCCTACCAATCATTGGGAAGTTATTGTTGTTAATGATGATTCGGAAGATGATACTGTTGCCCTAGTAGAAGAATTTCAATCAAGAGCATTATTTCATTTGCAGCTCATTAAATCCCTCGTGCCGCAGAAATCTCATTCGCCTAAGAAAGCTGCCTTATATAAAGGCATTCAATCTGCAGATGGAGAGGTAATTCTCACTATTGATGGTGATTGCCGGATAGGGCCTTACTGGTTGGTTACCTGGGCTAGTTTTTTTCAGAAACATCAGCCAGCGTTGGTAGCAGGAGGAGTTACTTTTTGTCAGGAACAGTCGTGGTTTGAACGATTGCAAACCATCGAGTTTGCCAGTCTGATCGGTATGGGGGCGGCGAGTATTCAGAGTAAACGGCCCATCACCTGCAACGGGGCCAACCTGGCCTTTCGTCGCGAAGCATTTTATGAAGTAGGAGGCTATCAGGGCCACTGGCATATTCCGTCGGGTGACGACGAGTTTTTGCTGCACGCCATGTTCCGGAAGTTTCCTACCAAAATATACTTTTTGAAAAGCCCGGAGGCCGTAGTGAAAACCTATGCCAAAAGAACGGTAAATGAGTTTGTTCAGCAGCGAAAACGCTGGGCCGGAAAATGGCGGATGCACCGAGAAGGGGCAGCCACTGCCTTGGCAGCACTGGTGTTTGGCTTTCACTTGTTGTTCATTGTTACATTACTGTTTTGGACCTTTTATGACGTAGGAAGCCAATGGCTAGTCTGGTTATTGCTCCTCAAAATTGGGGTAGAGTACGTTTTTATTAAGTCGGTACTTGGTTTTCTGAAGAAAAAGCTAAATCCGATAAACTTTCTTTGCTTACAAGTACTTTACTCAGCGTACTTCGTTTTGATTGGGATTATAGCTAGTATTGGAGGATATACCTGGAAAAACCGCACTCATAATCACCGTGACTGATCAGGAATTTGATGCATTAGATGAGCTTTACTTTGTAACTTCTTTTCAGCAGTTGCTTCAGACTTTAGATTGGCCAGTGGATGAGCTTAAGTTAGTGTTACAAACCCTCTTGCAAAAAGATTGGATCAGGTGTTACCTTAATCATTCGGAAGAGTTGCTTCCGCAGGAAGTTGATTTTGAGAATTGTTATCAAACCTATTATTACCTAGCCACCAAAGCCGGACTTTTAGCCCATAATGGTAGATAAAATTAGTTTATGATTATTGATCGATCTGTACCACCCCCCTCACAGCCTATTCAAGAAGTTAAGCTGGCTCGCGCCCAAACTCACTACCTTTCTAATGGGGTTCCGGTATATTATATTAATGCTGGTAAAGAGCCGGTAGTAGGTATTGAACTGCTTTTACCCAATGCAGGTACTAAGCACGAAGCCCAATCTGGCAGTAGTTTTTTTGCCATAAAAATGCTAGCTGAGGGTACTCAACGACGAACAGCCTTTTCCATATCCAATTTTGTTGACTCTTACGGGGCGTACCTCCAATTAAATCCCGGGATTGATTATAGTTCACTGGAAATATATACTTTAAAAAAGTATACGGACGCTTTGCTATCGCTGGTTGTAGAACTGTTAACCGAAGCTACTTTTCCTGATGATGAACTAGAAAAGTTAAAAGCTATTCAGGTTCAAAAGATAAGAGTGAGCAACGAAAAGACTAGCGTAGTAGCTTCAAAAAAAATGCGCTCTGTATTGTTTGGCGCTGACCAACCCTATGGAAGAGCGCTTACGGAGGTAAAAGTAAGTTCGGTAGAGAGAGAATCTCTTTGGCCGTTTTATCAGAATAATATTGCCAGTAAATGGGAGATCATTGTATCCGGGCAGGTAGATGATGAAGTGCTAACACTACTAGAAAAACATATTGGTACTCTACCCCTTGAGAATCTGGAAACTGAATCACAGAAAGATGTCTGGAGTAGTCTATCTGGCAAGAAGAAGCACCTGGTAGCGAAAGAAAATAACCTTCAGTCTTCGCTGCGTATTGGAATGCCCTTGGTTCAGAAAAATGACCCTGACTTCATTCCAATACAGGTTCTCAATACGGTGTTGGGTGGCTACTTTGGTTCTCGTCTGATGAAAAATATTCGAGAAGAAAAAGGTTTGACTTACGGTATCTATTCTTCAATTGTTAGTCTGCAAGAAGCAGGTTATTTAGTAATCGGCACTGACGTTAAAAAAGAACTTACTCAGAAGGCTTTGGCTGAAATCTACCGGGAGATCGATATTTTACGAGAACAACCTATTGATGAGATTGAGCTAAATACCGTAAAAAACTACATGGCGGGAAGATTGCTCACTTCGATCAATACCCCTTTCGCATTGGCCGAAAAATTCAAAGGAGTCCACTTGTACGGACTAGATTATAGCTACTACGAAGACTACCTTAAAGTTGTCAATACCATCAGCGCGGCTACACTGCAACAGTTAGCCCAACGGTGTTTTACCAAAGAAAATTGGTTTGAGGTTGTAGTTGGCAGCTATTCATAATGTTGACTTATCAAAATTTATTCGTCCTCGTATAATTCTCTTGCTGTCTGAATGACTATTCCAAAAAGTGAAGCTGCTATTTTTAGGGTTTTCCCTTACTTTGTAGTAAAACATTTTTTCCTGGCAGCTCCGTACACTTTTTCCTAGTCCCTCATTCGATTTATTACACCCTCTTCCTCAACGCTTACAGGGGCTCATTCTGCCCGAAACGGTTTTTAATTTACTTTTGGGTTAGTTATCACTGGGATAGGCATGGTTTGATTTATAACTGTCAACTAAACGATGATCAAAAGCCAACAAGATATTTTTAAATCTTTTCAGCCAAAAGCGGCTAAGAAAACCGTAGAAGTAGAAATCGCGGACTTGCGGAAAATTACTGAGGTCGTGAAAAACCGATATGGGTACGACTTTTCAGATTATGCAATGTCTTCTTTTCGGAGACGCATTCAGCGAATTATTGAGTTGTTTCAGTTCAGTTCAGTCGGTGAAGTGGTAGTAAAGTTAGAAAAAGACCCTTCATTTATTGAGACTTTTCTGGCCGAAGTGACGGTGAATGTCACTGAAATGTTTCGGGATCCATCATTTTGGCGTGAGGTTCGAGACCATATTGTTCCTAACATTTTACTGAACCATGATACTTTCAATATTTGGCATGCTGGGTGCTCTTCTGGTGAAGAAGTCATGAGTATGTGCATTCTGCTCAAAGAAATGGGTATTTTGCACAAAGCCAATATCATCGCTACTGATATTGACAAACCTATTCTCGCTAAAGCTAAAAAAGGACAAGTACCTTTGAAAAATATGGAGCTCAATGAGAAAAATTATATTCGTTTTCAGGGGCAACACTCAATTCAGTATTACTACGAAGAGAAAGACGGAATGGCGATTATGGATCCTACGCTTTTTGCCGGAGTATCTTACCGTAATTTTGATCTGGTTAAGGGAGAAGTATTTAACAAATTTGATTTGATCTTGTGCCGAAACGTAATGATCTACTTTAACCAAAACTTACAAAATAAGGTACTAAAAAAGCTTCATGATAGCTTGTTTAAATATAGCTATCTCGCTGTAGGCTCCAAAGAGTCCTTAATTTGGTGCGAAGTAGCCAACAAATTTATCATTGTTAACAACGAAGAGAAAATCTACAAGAAAATCAAAGATTAGCCTTAGGGATAGCCAGCGAAGCTATGAGTAAATTTCAGATTAGCAACATTTATAAGGCCATAGTCATTGGAGGGTCGGCAGGAAGCTTCCAGGGAGTTACTAAAATATTATCGGCCGTTCCCAAAGACTTCTCTTTACCCATCATTCTGTGTTTACATCGTCTGAAACACGTGCGTAATGGTTTTGAGGAGGCGCTATCCATAAAAAGTTCTAAACCGGTTAATGAACCCTGCGATAAAGAGAATATTAAAAAAGGGGGAGTATACCTTGCACCATCTAATTATCATTTGGCTATCGAGCTTGGCAATACATTTTCACTATCGACTGAAGAAATGATTAATAACTCGCGTCCTGCTATTGATGTTACGCTTGAAACGGCTTCATACGTATTTCGGCACAAACTTATTGGAATTTTGCTTTCGGGAGCGAATAAAGATGGTGCGTTAGGTATGAAAATGATCAAAGATCGGGGCGGGTTAACAATCGTACAAGAACCTAGTGAGTGTATGATAGAAACTATGCCGACTTCGGCTATGAGTATTACCAAAATTGATTACGTATTAGGTGTAGATCAGATTATAGAATTTTTACTAGAACTAGACCAACAATATAAATAGTATGCGTTCATCATTTAACACTATGAAATGGATTTCGGTAACGATATTCATTTTGGCTTCGCTAGCATCAGCCTATGTTCTGTTTCAGTTACCAGAGTGGCTTTCGCAGTATTCAGCAAGGTTGGATTTAGCTACGGTCAACGAAGTTAGCCCGGTACTTCAGAGAGTTCACCTCACAATTGGAATAAATCTCTTAGCTGGATTGGCATTAATTGCTTTATTGGCGAGTAATCGAAACCAATATGAAAGGGAAATTCGTGAATATAAGTTTTCTAACCAAGACTTAGAAACAACAGAAAAGGAAGCTGGAAAGGAATATGGTGGAGAAATATATTTAGGCGATCCGGAAGAGATATTAGCCGCTGAGATCGAAACCAAAGAGGTGTTTTCCAAAGCTCTGTCTCAGGTTTGCAACGTGCTGGAAGCTAGCCAGGGTGCTGTTTTTCAGGTAGTAGAAAATAAGGAATACAACTCAATCAATTTGCTTTCATCCTATGCCTATCATATACCTGAAGGGGAACAAATATCTTTCCGGTTCGGTGAAGGAATAGCTGGTCAAGTGGCTAAAGAGGGGAAAGTGGCCAATATAGACACAGTGCCAGAAGGGTATATAAAGATCTTTTCTGGACTAGGTCAATCTACTCCCAAGCATTTACTTGTGCTGCCCATAACAGAAGAAGAAGATGTGGTAGGGGTAGTGGAAATTTCTTCCTTCAAACCATTCCAAGAAAATCAAATTCAGGCTCTGAAAAACTACTTCAGTAAATTAGCACTAAAACTGTCAAATAATGACAATGTAAGGTTAAAAGAAGCTAAACAGTAAAAAAAAGTATCTCTTGTTGCAATTTGCAGACACATAAGTATGAACTTCTTTACAAGAAAGACCGCATAGTAAAAAATTCCTCAAAAGTGTATGTTTAAAAAACTTAACATAAGGAGTAAAATTACCGCACTAGTTTTAGTGCTGTCAGCACTTGCACTAGTAGCCTTTAGCACAATTGCTTACCAATTAGCTGATAAGCTGGTTGAAGATCAGTATGCGGAGAAGCTTTTGTCAATTAACAATTACAAAAAACAACGAACTGAAGCCTACTTTGATCAAATAATAACCGAATTAAATTTGGTGAAGCAAACTATTGAAAATGATTCCTTCCTCGAATCATCAGAAGTTTCTGATGAACCTACTAGCCAGGATAATTCATTTTCAACTATTGAGAATATAGAAGCTATTAGTAGCCTCTCGCCAGTCATTACTGACCAAGTGAAAAGAATGTTGCATCGTCATACTGATATTGCCAATTTTTACTTGGTCTCCAACAATGGCACTATTTTGTACAATAGTGCTGAATCAGGTTCAACCCAGCAAGCTGGAAAGACATTTTATGATCCAGATGGTGAAACTATTTCCCGAGCTGCTAATACTTATATTAGTAGAGTTTTCCAGGAAGGTAATCAATTCTATACTTTCGTCTCTTTAGCCAGCTCTGAAAAGAAGGTAATAGCCATTGCAAAAGTAAGCGTAGCTGGAATATTCGCTATTCTTAATGATTCGACAGGTCTTGGGGAAACAGGAGAGACTTTTTTGGTTAGGGCTGAAGATGACAAAATTATCTACATCAATGAATCGCGCGTTACGAAAAGTGAACCACTATCACTAGTAGCCACTATCGAGAAATCTTCCCAGCTTGCAGTTCAACGCGCCTTAACCAATACCGAAGGGTATATTTTTGATGAAGACTACCGTGAAGCGCGAACGCTGGCTGTCTGGAATCATTTACCAAAACTGGGTTGGGGTCTCGTTACTAAAATTGACCAGTCTGAAGTACAGTCAAAAGTTGATGGGCTAATCCCTAAATTTTTGATTGCGGGTGTAATTACTCTAGTTACTGCATTGGTTGTGTCAATACTGTTTTCCAATGTACTGATAAATGCTTTACTTTCTTTAAAGAAGACTCTGCAACTACTAAGTGAAGGGATATTACCTGAACGAGTAGAAAAGAAAGGAAGCGATGAGATTGGTCAAATGGCCGAAACTACAGCTAAGCTTGTTGGTGCGCTACAGCGTACTGCTTCCTTTGCTCGCCAGATTGGTGACGGAAAACTGGATACATCTTTTGAACCAATAAGTGATAAAGATACATTGGGCAATGCGCTCATTAATATGCGGGACAATATTCAGAAAGCGGAAAAGCGAGATGATGAGCGGAACTGGATTGTAACTGGCGTAGCTGAAATTGGCGAAATTCTTCGTTCTCATGATCAATTAGAGGAATTGGGAGATGCAGTAGTAGCCTACGTATGTCAGAAGATCAACGCAATACAGGGTGCTTTCTACGTGGTAGATGGCGAAAACGATGGGGATGCGGTGATTGAGATGAAAGCTAGTTATGCTTATAACAAGAAAAAATACCTGAGTAATACTTTTAAGTTTGCTGAAGGACTAGTAGGGCAGGCTGCAGCAGAACGTGATACGTTGTTACGCACCGAGATTCCTTACGATTATGTAACCATCACTTCTGGTTTACTAGGAGATCAACGACCAGAATCTCTACTAATAGTGCCTCTAATCACTAATGAGCAAGTTTTCGGAGTATTAGAGTTTGCCGCTTTTGAAAGATTCAGTAGTCGAGATGTTAAGTTTGTAGAGGAAATTAGTTTGATCACAGCTCGAACTGTATTTAATATCAAGGTTAATGAGCGCACTCGTCGCCTGCTGGGAGAGTCTCAGCAAATGAGCGTTGAATTGCAGGAACAGCAGGAGATTCTTCGTCAGAATGCTGAAGAGATGCAGGCTACCCAGGAGGAGCTACAGCGAGCAAACAAACAATTAGAGGAGCAGATTCAGGAGGTAGAACGAACGCAAAATCGCATGGCCTCTTTGCTTGAAAATGCATCGGAGGTAGTAACAATCTACGAAGAGAATCAACTCATCCGCTACATTAGTCCTTCCGTACAGCGTATATTCGGATACTCTCAAGAAGAAATGATCGGTCAAAGCGATCTACAGTATGTCCAGGAAGAAGGTAAAGAAACTTTCACTGAGATGTTGACGACTCTATTGAATAATCCGAAAGAGTCGGTAACTGTTCAATACGTTTATGAAACTAAAGATCGCGGTGAGGTTTGGGTTGAAACGACAGGAACTAACTTACTGAATGATCCAGCGGTACAAGGGATTGTACTAAATGCCCGAGATATTACTGAGCGTAAGCGCGCTGAGCAGGAGGAAAGAATGCGGAGCAAAATGCAAGCTCTTTCAGAAAACTCTCCTGATCTAATTACTAGACTCGATAAAGAAGGTACATTCTTCTACATTAACCCTACCATTGAAACCTATACTCATCAAGCCCCATCAGAATTTCTTAACAAGCGGGTAGATGAATCCAGCTTTGCTCCTTCAGTAGTTGATGAGTGGTTGAAAATATTGAGTGAAGTAAGCTCTTCAGAGCAGACTGTAGCCAAGGAGATTGATTTTCCGTCTGAAATTGGCGATCGTGTAATGCATGTAAACGCCATACCAGAGTTTGATGAAGAAGAGCATTTGGAATCTGTATTAGTAGTATCACACGATATTACGGACCGTAAGCAGATTGAGCTGGAGATCCAGAATAAAAACAAAAAGATTAATGATAGTATTAACTACGCGCGTCGTATTCAGGGAGCTATTTTACCGGATAATGCTATTATTAAGCAAGCATTCCCAGAATCGTTCATCTTTTACAAAGCCCGTGATGTAGTTAGTGGCGATTTTCCTTGGTTCCTGCAAAAAGGAGAAGATACCTTCATTGCTGCGGTAGATTGTACCGGGCACGGAGTACCCGGAGCATTAATCTCTCTTATTGGTTACTTCCTGCTAAATGATATCGTTCGGAGCCGGGGAGTAACTGATCCGGGAGAAATTCTAGACCAATTAGATGAAGGTGTTACCCAGACATTGCGTCAAGATTCTTCCGAGTCAAGGAGTAAGGATGGTATGGATATCTCACTGTGTAGAATCAGAAAGGACGAAATTCAGTACGCGGGAGCTCATCGTCCGTTGTATCATATACACAAAGGTGAAATGATTGAAATCAAGGGTAACAAATTCGCTATTGGCGGCGGTATACTCAAGAATCAAACAAACTTTACTACTCATACAATCAAAGCGGCTAAAGGAGATTCAATATATTTCTGTTCGGATGGTTTTCCAGACCAGTTTGGTGGACCGCAAAACCGGAAATATGGACCTAAACGTTTGCGAGTTTTACTGCAAGAGAACCATCATAAAACAATGGATAGGGTTCACCAATCTCTGTCCACATCGTGGGAAGAGTGGCGTGGAGAAGAAAAACAGACAGACGATGTCTTAATGATTGGTATTAAGTTTTAATTTGTAATTGATCGACTAATAATCTAAACTCAGACAGATCATGAAGTATGTGTATGATTTACACAAATCAATGCGTAACGAAAATTTGATCCTTGTTTACGAAGGAGAATTTACGCAGGAGATTACCAAATCTGTGCTTGCCATGGCCGAACGAAACATGGACTCCATGGGAGAAGAATCCACTGTAAAGCGCAAAGTATTTAACGTAATGGTAGAGTGTTTGCAAAATATTGTAAAGCACGGTGAAGGCTACAAAGTAGAGAATGAATACGATTATAATGCAGTATTCATGATTGGTAAGAAGGGCGATGAGTATATCATTGCCTCGGGAAACCCCCTAGAGAAAAGTGATATAACCGGGCTTAAGGAACGATTAGATAAAGTGAATAGCCTTGACAAAGACGGTCTAAAGCAACTCTACAAAGAAATTATCAAGAACACCACAATCTCCGATAAAGGAGGGGCTGGGTTAGGTTTTGTAGATATGGCACGTAAGTCAGGTAGTAAACTTGAGTATGACTTTATAGATATGGAAGGTGGTAAATCATTTTTCTCTCTCAAGACTACTATCGGACGCAACTAACTATAACTCATTAACTCTAAATAAATACTTTATCATCATGGAAATTATACATTTGGAAGGTACTGAAGATACTCCTAAAATTATTCTAGATAAGAGCAACGGTATATTTGAGATATCAGGTCGTTCTTTGCCTGAAGATTCAGCTGAATTTTATCAACCTGTATTAGACTGGTTAGAAGCGTACGCTAAAGATCCTAATCCAAGTAGTGAGTTTGTATTTAAGTTAGAGTACTTCAATACCGCATCCTCTAAGTTGATTCTAGATGTTCTGTCAAAAATTGAAGAAGTCAACAACTCAAAAGTTCGTTGGTACTTCCATGAGGATGATGAAGACATGGAAGAAGCTGGCGAAGAGTTTTCTGAATTAGTTGAAGTGTCTTTTGAATTTAGTACCTACTAGCCTCAAACTTTTTGTATCAACAGCACTGATATAGAGGGTTCAGGTACTAATAATCCTGCTACGTCCTTGGTAGCCTGGAATTGTTTTGTAAAAAAAAAGAGTAAAAGTTGAATTTGAGCAACGGATCGTTGGATCATGAGTGAAGAAATTCTAAAAGCATTAACCCAATTATTTGCCATCATTAGTAAGCAAGACGGTACCGTCACGGGAAAAGAACGTGATTTTGCCATTAGCTTTTTTATGAAGGAGTTAGACCGTGGCTCAGTTCAAGAATACATTGAATTGTATGATGAGTACACTGGTTGGGGAAAGCAGCAAGAAGACCACACTGATGAAGGTGACGTAAAGACCAAAAAGCGTAAATCGACTTCCGTTAAAGATTCGGTAAAAACCTTAGCCATTTGCCGAAAAATCAACAAAACCCTTACACAAAAGCAGAAAGTTGTAGTATTAGTGAAAATTCTGGAGCTTGATGCCTCTGATGGAAGTTTCACTGACCAGCGATCAAACGTTATCAATACAATTGCGGAAGTTTTTAATATCTCTGCCGAAGAATATCAGTTGATTGAGAGTTTTGTGCTCAGCAATGAAGAGACAGAAGCAGATTCAGAAAATATTCTAACTGCAAGCACAGATCCTAGCGGCGTAGGAAATCAGAAGCATATTGAGGTAGATATACAAGGAAAAATTATATTCCTGAAAGTTAGCAGTGTCGACCTTTACTTTGTAAAGTATTTAGGTAACAACGATGTGGTGCTGAATGGCTTCATCATGGAGCCCAATCACTCCTATCTGTTCTCGAATGGAAGCACGATCAAAACCCCGGTAGGCGACGCACTTTATTATAGCGACGTAATTCGCCATTTCCTATCAGATGAAACAGTTCAAAGAATTTCTTTTAATGTCTATCAAGTTGGTTTCCAGTTTCCAAATGGAGGTATTGGTCTAAGAAATATCAATATCTCTGAAGGGCCTGGTAAGTTGATTGGGATTATGGGAGCTAGCGGGGCTGGCAAGACCACTCTGCTGAATGTGCTGGCGGGTATTGAAGCACCCTCCGAGGGTGAAGTTTTGATCAATGGGTACAATATTCATTTACAGAAGGGGCATATACAAGGAGTTATTGGCTATGTTGCTCAGGATGATTTGTTGATTGAAGAACTTACGGTTTACGAGAACCTGTTTTACAACGCTAAGCTATGCTTTGCTGATAAGAGTAAAGAAGAAATAGATAGACTAGTAATCAGCACGCTCGAAAGCTTGGGATTAGAGCACCGTAAGGATCTAAAGGTTGGAAGTGTACTCGACAAGACAATCAGTGGTGGTCAGCGCAAGCGGTTAAATATCGCGTTGGAGTTGATTCGTGAGCCATCAGTGATGTTTGTGGATGAGCCTACTTCAGGGCTTTCATCACGAGACTCGGAAAATGTAATTGACCTTCTGAAGGAATTATCTCTCAAAGGTAAACTGATCTTTGTGGTAATCCACCAGCCCTCATCAGACATTTACAAAATGTTTGATAAGATGTTCATTATGGATACTGGGGGGTACCCCATTTTCTACGGAAATCCAGTCGCAGCAGTCACTTATTTCAAGCAAGCATCGAATCAAGTAGACGCCCAAAGAGGGCAGTGTGCTGAGTGTGGTAACGTGAATCCTGAGCAGGTTTTCAATATCATTGAGGCAAAAGTCGTTGATGAATACGGGCAGTTTACTAATAAGCGTAAAGTAAATCCTCAGCAGTGGAATGAGATGTATGAAGAGAACTTTACGATTACTCGAATTCCCGATGAGCGAGAGACTCCGCCTAAGTCACTAGCGATTCCTTCCAAAATCAAACAGGCGGTAATTTTTACCGTTCGCGATACCCTATCAAAAACAAGTAACCGACAGTACCTGCTGATTAATTTATTAGAGGCTCCGGTATTGGCTTTATTTCTTTCATTTATCATTCGCTATACCGAAGCCGGTAGTTCAGAATATATCTTCCGGTTCAACGAAAATATTCCGGCCTATTTACTGATAAGTATTATTGTGGCCTTATTTATGGGGCTTACGGTAAGTGCAGAAGAGATTATCCGGGATAGAAAGATATTAAAAAGAGAGTCATTCTTAAATCTTAGTTGGAATAGCTACTTATCTTCTAAACTGACCATACTTTTTGTGATGTCAGCTATTCAAACACTAAGTTTTGTTCTAATCGGAAACCTGATACTGGAGATTAAAGAAATGACATTTAGCTTCTGGCTTGTCTTATTTTCAGTATCCTGCTTTGCAAACATCTTGGGTCTTAATATTTCTGCCTCATTCAATTCAGCAGTAACTGTTTATATTATTATCCCTCTGCTGCTGATTCCTCAGATGATCCTTAGTGGTTTATTATTTAATTTTGATAAGCTGAATGGCTTGATAAGCTCGAAAGGGGAGGTTCCAATTGTAGCTGACTTCATGACTTCTCGCTGGGCTTACGAGGCATTGGCAGTACATCAGTTTCAAAAGAACTCTTATCAGCGCCCGTTTTTTGAGTTAGAAAAACAAGAGAGGCAAGCAGACTTTAAAGCTGCTTATTTGATACCCGAGTTGGAGTCTAAACTTCAGAGTATTTCTAATAATCTTTCTTCTTCAAACGATTCAGTTCAATCAGTTCTAGTCAATGACTTACACATCCTTCGGCAAGAGCTTTCTAAAGAGTCTTTCCGAGAGGGGCTAGAAAGTTTAAGTATCGACTCCGTTCTCAACCAAGATCGTGTCAGTCCTGAAGTCATCAAGCAACTGCGTGATTATCTTAAGAATCTTAACAAACATTATATGCAGATTTTTAACGATGCAGTAAGCAAAAAAGAGAAGCTGGTTTATTATCTCGAGAATCAGTCAGGACTTGATTATGACCTTAATGAATATAAGAATAAGTACCATAATGAAAGTCTTTCTGATTTGGTAAGAAATATTAATACTGCCGATCGTATTCTTGAATACCAAGGAAAATTGTTACAGCGAGTTGATCCAGTATTTAACGAACCAACTATAGCCGCAGGTGTGCTCAATTATCGTACTCACTTTTTTGCTCCTAAAAAACAGTTTGGTGGAATTCTCATTGATACTTTCTACTTCAATATTGCCATTATTTGGTTAATGACCTCTTTACTCTATGTAACTTTATACTTTGAATTATTTAAGAAGCTACTATTTCTACTTAGCCAAATCAAAATTCCATTAAATCGTAATTAGTCTATTTGTGTCTCAAACAGTTCACACGTAAGATAATCACCCTATTTCAATTTCAACCAGGAATGACGTATGGTACCTTTGTTATATCAAATCTGGAACTTCTGCATGAAAAAACTATCATTATTGACCTGCTTAGGGTTAATCACTTTGTGGTCCTGTGACTCAGGGTCGCAAATAGACGAACAAGCATTTCTCGACAGTCTACAAACTGCCGAGAGCAGTACGTCCGTAATTTCGGATGAGGTATTAGAAAGTATTCTTCAGCAGATTCCTTCCCCTTTGGAAATAGCTGTTCTTCTTAAAGAGTCTGGTACCAATTATGATATTAGTCTCCTTAACGGTACCGATAAGCTTTCTACTTACAATAGCAACTACAAGAAGGCATTAAACCTTGGGGTTTATGGAACTGACTTAGGCTATACTAATATTTATGAACAGAATCAGGATGCTTTTGAATATCTGACCGCTATTCGCGACCTGGCAGAAGGGTTGAGCATTGGGCAGTATTTTGATTTTGGCGTAATCCGGCGGCTAGCTACCAATAGTCGAAATCTCGATTCCCTACTACTGATTACAACTAAGAATTTTAACAATATTAACTCTTCTTTGCAAGAGCAACAGAGAGCCAATCTTAGTGTATTACTCCTTGCTGGCGGCTGGTTGGAAGCTTTACATATTATTTGTCAGGTAACTGAGAAAAATATGGATAATGGTGAGCTAAAGGAGCGTATCGGTGAGCAAAAGATTATTCTGGAGAATATCATGTTATTACTATCATTTTACAGCGAAAGTAACCCGAATATTAAGGAGTTAGCTAACCGGATGGCTGAATTGCAAGCTCAGTTTGATGGTATTGACATTACTCAAACCTACGCGGAATCTACTTTACAAGAAGTTAATGGTATAGTAACTATTTCTAACAATAGTACCACTACTATTAACATTACCGACGATAATGTCCGTGAAATTTCGCGAATTACTTCTTCTATCCGAGACTATATAATTGACTAAAATACCACTAATGCATATGAAAGCGATTGTTGTAGTATTGAGCATAGCATTTAGTATTCTTCTCAATTTAGAGGAAGTTGAAGCTCAATGCGATCCTTCAGTACATACTGAAGCTTGTATTCCTCAGCTAGCCGATGGATTTAACTTTGTTAAGAGTTATGAAATTAACGGAGAGGGTGGTGCTAAAGATAAAATTGAGTATTCTTATGTATTTGCCAAGGGCACTCAATATTTTCTGAACATCTGCGCTGAGGGAGATCAAACTGATGGTATTGTGGTGAGCCTTTACGACTCAAACCGCAAAAAAGTTGGTACAAGCTACGCCAACGGTAATTTCAACCGAGGAATTATTTATCCGTGCAATGCAACGGGCATTTATTATATTACGTTTACATTTGAAAGTTCTCAAAATCACTGTGGTGGCGCTGTATTGGGCTTTAAACGATAATTTCTCTAGTATTATTTATTTTCTGGAGGCCTCTTATTGAGGTCTTTTTTTTTATGATAGAACATACTGTTCCTTTTGAATTTACTGGTCGATATTTTACACTTGGGGACAAGATGTTTATTGATCATGAGCTTTGGATAGTGCTCCATGGTTACGGTCAACTCAGCCGGTTTTTTCTGCCTAAATTTGAGTCTCTGTCGTCAAAAGCGTATGTTATTGCCCCTGAGGCGCTTTCTCTCTTTTATTTGCAAGGAGTTAACGGTCGGGTAGGTGCCACTTGGATGACCCGTGAGTTTCGGGAGGAGGCCATTCAAAACTATATAAAGTATCTTACATCGGTGTACCGTAAAGTATTACCCGAAACTACGGTTCCAAAAAGGACCGTGTTGTTTGCCTTCTCTCAGGGAGTTTCTACCCTGATAAGATGGGTAGTGCAAGAGAGCATACTGTTTGATGAAATGATTTTATGGGCTGGTGATTTTCCACCGGATGTGGATCGGGAACGCTGTCGTCGTTTGTTTGCTCACAAGACAGTTTATTATGTCTACGGAAATCAGGATCACTTTATTACCCCCAGTCGCTTTGCCCAGTTGGAAAAAAAATATTTAGATTATGGGATGTCTCCCAAGATTGTTCGGTTTTCTGGAGATCATGAAATTCCGCCTCAAGTACTACAGCAGTTCTTTTGAATGAAAAAACCGCTCTAGGGAGCGGTTTAAAAATAACATTATTTAAAAAGTTCTTACTATTTTCCGTTTGATGAAACCTTAGTTTCATCGACTAAAGCGGCATTGTCGTCATCTCCAATCTCTTCCTCTACACCATTTACTTTATTTCTGATCTTCAGTTCAATTTCACTCATAAGTTCAGGGTTGTCCAGCAGAATGCGTTTTACTGCATCCCTTCCCTGACCTAGCTTTTCACTCTCGTAAGAGAACCAGGAACCCGACTTTTTCACAATATCCATTTCTACTCCAAGGTCCAGTATCTCGCCGACTTTAGAAATACCCTCGCCGTACATAATATCAAATTCTACAACTTTAAAAGGTGGAGCAACTTTGTTTTTGACTACTTTCACCCGAGTACGGTTTCCGGTAACGTTATCAGTTCCTTCCTTAATCTGGCCAATACGACGAATGTCCAACCGAACCGAGGCGTAAAACTTCAGGGCGTTACCTCCCGTAGTCGTTTCAGGATTCCCGAACATTACACCAATCTTCTCCCGTAACTGGTTAATAAATATACAGGTACATTTGGTCTTGTTAATGGCTCCAGTGAGCTTTCGCAGCGCCTGAGACATCAGACGAGCTTGTAATCCCATTTTGCTGTCGCCCATTTCACCTTCTAATTCGCCACGAGGAACCAGTGCGGCTACTGAATCAATAACGATAATGTCAATGGCGCCGGACCGGATAAGATGCTCGGCAATCTCGAGTGCCTGCTCACCATTATCGGGTTGAGAGATTAAAAGGTTTTCGGTATCTATTCCCAACTTTTGTGCGTAGCTACGGTCAAAAGCATGCTCGGCGTCGACGATGGCGGCTATACCACCTGCTTTTTGAGCCTCAGCAATACAGTGCATAGCCAAAGTAGTTTTTCCAGAAGATTCCGGTCCGTAAATTTCTACAACTCGGCCGCGGGGTACCCCGCCGACTCCTAAGGCAATATCTAAACCTAATGAACCAGTAGGAATAGCAGGAACATCTTCTACCCGCTCATCGCTTAGTTTCATGACAGTACCTTTGCCGTAGGTCTTGTCTAGTTTATCAATTGTCAACTGAAGGGCCTTTAGTTTTTCCGTTTGATCGCTCATGAATGTTCGATTATAGTTGATAAGCAAATATACTTTTTATAAGTATTTATTACAAGAATATTACGTAAAATAAGAACGTTTCGGAAAAGAACTTGGTTTCTGCGAATTCGTAAATTTGCCAAGAACTTCTAAAAAGTCTTTGATACCGGTTCGGTTAGAAAAAATTATGAACCTTATTCAAAGATACGCGAAAAACTGAGGATAGTAAACAGTAGTGAGATGATAAAAAAGATAGGTATTACAGTGGCAGCTGTTTTAGCGATTGTATTGATTTGGCAGCGTGAGCTAATTAGTTACGGAATAATGCAGGCAAAAGGGCAGGTCAAGGTGCTATGGAATGCCCGCCCTATTGAAGATTTGCTGGCCGATCCGGAAGTTGCCGATTCACTGAAACGAAAGGTTCAATTGGTACAGGAGGTTAAGCGATTTGCGGTAGATAGCTTGGGGGTAAATCCTTCCGGAAGCTACAGCAGCGTATACGACCAACGGGGAAAACCAATCTTATGGGTGATAACCGCTACCGAACCCTTTTCGCTAGAGGACCGCAAATGGAAATTCCCGCTGCTAGGTACTTTCTCGTACAAAGGCTTCTTTGATCATCAGAAAGCACTAGATGAGAAAAAAGAGTTAGCTGATCAGGGGCTGGATACAGGAATTAGGACGGTAAGTGCTTGGAGTACTTTGGGCTTTTTTGATGATCCAATCTTATCACAACTGTTGTTTCGTTCGGAGGGGCAAGTGGCTAATACCATTATTCACGAACTAACGCACGGTACTATCTTCGTAAAAGACAGTCTAAGTCTTAATGAGAATATAGCTTCTTTTGTCGGGAACCAAGGGGCTGCTGCATTTCTAGCGCATAAGTACGGAGTAGGTTCGCCCGAAGTAACAGGATATCTTCTGTATCTATCGGATCGGAAAAAGTATATTGACCACATGTTAAGAGGTACTAATCAACTAGATAGTTTGTATCAATCCTTCTCTGAAGCAATGAATGAGCAAACTAAGGTTGAGCAGAAAAGAAAGTTGATCAGGACAATTGTGGCTACAACTGACACGCTGACGCTGCAAACCTCCCAATACCAAAAACTCGTTAAGAAATTACAAGAGCGTGATGAACTTCCCAACAACACATTTTTTAAATCGTACGTACGCTACCAAGCAAAGGCTGATAACCTCGAAAAGGAGTTTACGGAACAGTTTGGAGGTGACATCAGGCGGTATCTGAGCTACTTAAAAGAAAGGTATGGATAGTTGTTACCGTAAAAAAGAGCCGGACAACTTTGCCGACCCTTAGTGATATGCTCAAATCAAACTAAAACGTCAAAAAGAATGGGTTAATGCTGATTCACTTAAGCTAGGCCAATAATGTGCCAAGAGGTAGAAAGCCCGTAAATGAGGATTTTTAGCCTTTATGTTGTGCACTATCGGGCATATCATGTACGTTTACGTACAAAAGAAAGATTTTTAAGCTAACGGAATAATGCAAGTTTACGTTAGAGTAGATAAAAATTGAATACATTATATTATTTAGCATGATTTTTTCTTTATGAAGTAGTGAGAACGTGGGTAGCATGAAAAAGTATTTCTTGATCTTGATCGGTATTGCCTTATTCTGCGGCGCTTTTCAGTACGCTGGCACGCTAGCATATCGGCGTATAGATAATGAAAGCTTCAGTACGGGGGAAGTGTTAAAGTACCGAATACACTACGGATTCATCAATGCAGCTGAGGCTATTATGCAGGTACACGACAAATACTACGACGTAAGTGGTCGATCCTGTTATAAAATTGACGTGTACGGGAATACCGTTGGCGTAGCAGATATACTCTACAGTGTACGTGATAACTTTGGGGCATACGTGGATACCACTTCTATCCTTCCGATGAGATCTTATCGTTATATACAAGAGGGAAAGTATCGTAAAAATGAAGTAGTAAACTTCGACCACGAAAACGATGTGGCTACAGTTCTGAAGTTAGATAAGAAAACCCGTAAAGTTCAAAAGAGAGAGAAATTTACGGTGCCTGATAACGTAGTAGACATTGTGGGTGGTTATTATTTTCTGCGAACGCTAGATTATAGCAATTATGAAGTGGGAGATATTATTCCGGTGGAAGGTTTCTTTGACGAAGAAGTATACAATATAGAGATCAAGATTGTGGGAAAAGAACTGTTGCATACGAAGGTTGGCGAAATTAATTCTATTGTTGTAGCACCCTCCTTACCTGAGAATGAGTTTTTTGAAAATAGCAAAGATCCGGTCTTGGTCTGGATTTCCAACGACAGTAATAAAGTCCCGCTAAAGATAAAGGCAAAACTCGCTATTGGTGCTATCGAGATTGATATAAAAGAAATGCACAACCTGCGCAACTAGTTAGCTCGCATTTCTCGTTGCCGCATCGGCATTTGATCAATAGTGCTGAATAATTTATCAGTGCTGAGAAATTTTTTTTCTTTCAATTTTACCCCACCATCTTTTCCAATCAATATTACCGCAAATTGCTCGCTAGGTACATCATATTGCTGGCGTAAGTGTTCAGCTGATTGAGGGGGTAATGTTTTTCCTTCCAGATTTATCACTCTTTGAGGTAGAACAGTAAAAATAACCAGATCTCTGTCTTCCACTCCTGCCTGTTGATACTCAACTTCTTGAATTTGTTGCTCATAAGCTGGTGATTCATTGTCGGCGGTGTACACTAATAATACACGCTTGGACCAATGATATTTGTCTAGAATGTCTGAGTTTTGGGCGTAAGTAGTGCCTAATAGCAGTAAGAAGAAGGCACAAAACATTAATAAAGTATTCATTTTCAGTAAGTTTATTACTTGTTGTAAATAACAGCAATAGCCAGGTTAAAGTTATTTTATGATTTTTAAAGTATTTTTTTTGACATATGTCATAATAATAGTACCTTTGTAATAATTAATTATATTTATATAATAAATTAACTTTGTCAGATTAAAGTATTTATCCATTTCACATTATTTTCTCGCTGCTATGGTCATGCTTAACACATACGCAATCCCTCAGGCTGATACCAAACAACAACGGTACAACGTGCTACTACGACAAATCAGAGATATTATTTACAACGAGAACGATCTCATCGCTAACCTCGGGAATATAGCAGCGATCCTACATCAGGGTATGAATTTTTCTTGGACCGGATTCTACTTTGTGGAAGGCGAAGAACTGATACTTGGCCCTTTCCAAGGGCCAGCAGCTAAAACCCGTATTAGGAAAGATGAGGGAGTATGCGGCACAGCATTTTCCAAGGAATGTACCGTGATGGTTCAAGATGTAGAAGAGTACGTAGGACACATTTCACTTAACGACTACGATAAGTCAGAAATAGCTATTCCTGCTTATAATAAGGGCGAAGTATCCTTAGTGTTAAACATTAATAGTCACCAACTGCATAACTTCACTGATTTAGATAAGCAAAACTTGCAACAAGTAATGCATCTCATTGAAGAAGTATTATAAAAATCTATTACAGCTTACTTACCAAACCAAGCTGTGTCCGCTGGTTACAACTTCTACGGTTGGGCCAGCGGTTTTTTGTTTTGTGCCATTTAGGCATTTCTCCTCCGAATATTTCATTAAGTTTGAAAGGAATAATAATTAACTGACTTCCTTATGAAATTACTAAGCGGAAAAACTGCGCTTATTACCGGGGCTTCTCGCGGAATAGGCTACGCTATTGCGCACAAATTTGCTGAACAAGGCGCTAATATTGCCTTTACTTATTTATCCAGTGTTGAAAAAGGCGAAGCCTTGGAAGCCGAACTGGCTCAGCATAGTATTAAAGCCAAAGGGTACCGTTCAGATGCTTCAGAGTTTGCAGCAGCAGAGCAGTTGGTGAACAGTGTAGTGGCAGATTTTGGAACATTAGACATTTTAGTGAATAATGCTGGAATTACCCAAGATACGCTGCTAATGCGTATGAGCGAGGATATGTGGGACAAGGTGATAAACGTAAATCTGAAATCCGTATACAATACAGTAAAAGCTTCTTTACGGACATTTCTCAAGCAAAAAAACGGGTCTATTATTAACTTAACTTCGGTAGTGGGTTTAAAAGGGAACGCTGGCCAGGCCAATTATGCTGCTTCCAAAGCAGGTATCGTCGGTTTTACCAAATCAGTAGCCCTAGAGCTGGGTTCACGGAACATTCGTAGTAACGCGATTGCTCCTGGGTTTATAGAAACTGAGATGACTGATCAACTGGATGAAAAAACAGTTCAGAGCTGGCGCGATGCCATTCCCCTGAAGCGAGGTGGAAAGCCCGAAGATGTAGCTAATTGTGCTGTTTTCTTGGCGTCCGATATGTCTTCTTATATTACTGGTCAGGTTTTGCAGGTAGATGGTGGTATGCTTACCTAATATGATCTACTGATGCACTAATATCGGGCAGTGACAGTACATTAATCGATTGAAATTCAGGATAGTTGATAAAACGAATAGGCTGAGATTGCGTTACTGAAATAACAGCAATAATCTTATGCAAAAAATTCAACTTCTTTTCGAGAACTCACCTTGGTTGATTCTGCCATGTTTTCTGGTTGGAGCCCTTTACGCCCTACTCCTATATCTGCGAGGTAGAAAGTTAGGAAATGTAAGCTGGGGAAAAACTACAAACTATGTACTTTCCGGATTACGATTTTTTCTAGTGACGTTGTTATGCTTGTTAATTATCGGTCCGTTCATTAAGCAGATACGCAATACTATAGAAGAGCCTATTGTAGTATTTGCAATAGATAATTCTGCTTCAGTTGCCTCAGCAGATAGTAGTCAGCAATGGGTTGCTGAGATAGCTGCTCTACAAGAAGAAATCCGTAACGAAGATTACCAGGTGGAAACTCGTAGTCTGGAAAGCAGCGAAACTCTGGAGGATATAGCTTTTTCGTACCCTAGTAGCGATCTGGGAGGGCTCCTCAGTTCTATTGAATCGGAGTATGAAGGGCGAAATATTTCGTCAGTAGTGCTCATTTCGGATGGTATATACAACGAAGGGGTTTCGCCTACCTATGCATCGTATCCTTTCAGAATTCATACAATTGGAGTAGGGGATACTGTCCCTAAGCAAGACTTAAGCATCAGCAATTTATTCTACAATAAGATTGCCTATCAGGGAAACAAGTTTCCGCTAGTAGCTGAGATTAGCAACACCGGGTTTCAGGGCGAAACAGTAACAGTTTCGGTAAATCAGCGGGGAAAAACAATTGCCAACAAACAGGTTGCTATTAACCAAAATCGAGGAGTGACTTCGGTTGAATTTTTACTTGATGCTACCGATAAAGGAGTGAATCATTACATAGTAGCGGTAGAGCACCGAACCGAAGAGTACACTGTAGAAAATAATATAAGCCATGCGTACATAGAAATCGTTGAGGGAAAAGAATCAATACTATTAGTTGCTCAGGCGCCACACCCCGACATAAAATCTTTGAAGCTAGCAATTGAACAGAATAAAAACTACGAACTGGAAACTGCTATTTTAAGCATGGAGCCCTGGAATCCAGCTAAAATAGCAAACAAGAAGTTCGACCTAGTAATTCTTCATCAGTTGCCTAGCCGAGAATTTAGTGGAAATCAGCTAAGCCAGTTGGTACAAGACGCTAATGCTTTGTGGTACTTCGTAGGGCCACAAACGAATCTTCCGTTATTTAATACCACAAATGATTTGATAGAGATTATCAATCAGGGTAATGAGACAGATGAAGTGCGAGCAGTCTTTAACCGTACATTTAATGGATTTCAGGTTGAAAATGACTATCAATCTATTATTGAAGAGTTTAGCCCGTTGAGAGTTCCATTTGGGAATGTTAATTTGAAGGGTAATGGGCAACCGTTGCTGTACCAGCGAGTAGGTAACGTAGAAACTGATAAACCTTTACTAATAGTAGGTGAAGAAAACGACAAGAAGCAAGCAGTGATACTAACGACAGGGGTTTGGAGCTGGAGATTACAGGAATATGCCAAAACTGAGAAAACACAGGCTTTTGATGCGCTGTTTGCTAAACTCACACAATATCTATCGGCTAAAGAAGATAAGCGCCGCTTTAAAGTATACTCCATAAAAAATGAGTTTGAAGATACGGAGCCGGTAGTATTCCAAACGGAGATTTACAACGATATTTACGAAGAGGTATACGGCCAGCAGGTAACTTTAGTGCTAACCAGTGAAGACGGTGAGAAACGAAACTATACTTACGCTACCAATGAAAATAATACTAAGTATAGAATCGGAAATTTACCGGAAGGAGTGTATAGCTTTCAGGCTAGTGTAACGCTGAACGATGAGCAGATGAGCAGCAATGGCGAATTCACGGTACGTAGTCTACAGATTGAAGCATTAAATCTTACTGCTAATCATGACTTACTTCGTCAGGTTGCCAACGAAAGCGGAGGTGGTTTTTCGACTATAGATGGTCTCTCAGCTTTACAGGCTAGCTTTAGAGGGCAAAAGGCTCCCGGTAAAATTTATACCAGCGAAGCTTTTCTGCCGATTATCAACCTTAAGTGGCTGTTTTTCTTATTGCTGTTGCTGGTTGCTACTGAATGGAGTATCCGCAAGTATATGGGTAGCTACTAAATAAAAAAGGGCCTAACTGGCCCTCTTCTTATAAGACTAGAATTTTCTATCGCTACTTGCTATCAGTCTTCTTTTCTTTGGGTGTTTTCTTTTTTTTCAAGCTTAATGTGAGTTCTTCACCTTCGCCATCATAGTCAGCGACAATAGTGTCGTTAGGCTCAACTTCACCCTTCAATATCTCTTCGGCCACTGCATCTTCCAGATACTTCTGGATGGCACGATTCAGCGGGCGAGCTCCATATTGAGGATCATAACCTTTATCGGCCAAGAAATCTTTAGCCTTATCAGTAAGTTCTACCTGATAACCCAAGGCCATAATCCGAGAGAATAACTTATTAAGCGTGATATCAATGATCTTGTGAATGTCTTCCCGCTTCAGCGAGTTAAAGACAATTACATCATCCAGACGGTTCAAGAACTCAGGGCTGAAGGTTTTCTTCAAAGCGTTCTGAATAGTGGACTTCATAATGTCATCCATGCTCTCTTCTTTCGCTTTGGTAGAGAAACCAATACCGGACCCAAAGTCCTTCAGATCACGAGCTCCAATATTAGAGGTCATGATAATAATAGTGTTACGAAAGTCTACCCGACGGCCCAAACCATCAGTTAAGATACCGTCATCCAGTACTTGAAGTAATATATTAAATACGTCGGGGTGCGCTTTTTCAATTTCGTCCAGTAGTACTACGCTATAAGGCTTACGGCGTACTTTTTCAGTGAGTTGTCCACCCTCTTCGTAGCCTACGTAACCGGGAGGCGCTCCAACTAAACGAGATACTGAGAATTTCTCCATGTACTCGCTCATATCAATTCGGATGAGCGCATCTTCTTTGTCAAATAGGTAGGTAGCCAACACTTTAGCTAACTCAGTTTTACCAACCCCGGTTGGCCCTAAGAAAACAAACGAACCAATGGGTTTTTGAGGATCTTTCAAGCCAACCCGTGTGCGCTGAATAGCTTTGGTAAGCTTCTTGATGGCTTCTTCCTGACCAATTACTTTACCAGTAAGCTGCTCATTCATGCCTAGTAGTTTCTGGCTTTCGTTTTGTGCTACCCGCTTAGTCGGAATTCCGGTCATCATCGCAATAACCTCAGCTACATTCTCTTCGTCAACCGTATAGCGACGAGTACGAGTCTCTTCCTCCCATTTGCGCTTAGCAGTTTCCAGTTGATCAATCAGTTTCTTTTCCCGATCTCGTAGTTGAGCGGCTTCTTCGTACTTCTGGCTCTTAACCACTCGATTCTTCTCAACCTTAATGTTTTCAATTGCCTCTTCCAGCTTTACAATCTCATCAGGTACATGAATATTGTTGATATGCACTCTCGCACCAGCCTCATCCATTACATCAATTGCTTTGTCAGGTAAGAAGCGATCACTAATGTAGCGGTCAGAAAGCTTTACACAAGACTCTAGGGCTTCTGGAGTATACTCCACGTGATGGTGATTCTCGTACTTATCCTTAATGTTATCTAGGATTTGCATGGTCTCCTCTGGAGTAGTAGCGTCTACCATTACCACCTGGAAACGCCGGGCCAATGCCCCATCTTTTTCAATATACTGACGGTACTCATCTAACGTAGTAGCACCGATGCACTGAATCTCACCCCGGGCTAATGCCGGTTTGAACATGTTTGAAGCATCTAGTGAACCGGAAGCGCCCCCAGCTCCTACAATGGTATGCAACTCATCAATGAAGAGGATAACGTCCGGGGATTTTTCAATCTCGTTCATCACCGCTTTCATACGCTCTTCAAACTGTCCCCGATACTTAGTACCTGCTACCAATGATGCTAGATCTAAGGTAACTACCCGCTTATTGAATAGTACGCGAGATACCTTCTTTTGCACAATGCGAAGGGCTAACCCTTCGGCGATTGCGGTTTTACCTACACCAGGTTCACCGATTAGAATGGGGTTGTTCTTCTTGCGGCGGCTCAGAATTTGCGCCACCCGCTCTATTTCTTTTTCTCTCCCTACAATAGGATCTAGTTTGTCATCTTCGGCCAATTTGGTTAGATCACGGCCAAAGTTATCCAGTACTGGGGTTCTTGACTTCTCTGCCCCTTTTGCTTCGCGGCCTCCACTACCGCTACCGCCAAAGATGCGGCCTGAATCTTCATCAGCATCATCGGTATCCGGTCCTGCAACGGGAGTGTCAGATTGATATTCTAATAATTCTTTTACCACGTCGTAATTCACGTCAAATTTCTCTAAGATTTGTGTAGCGATATTGTCCTCATCCCGTAGAATTGAAAGTAGCAGATGTTCAGTACCAATCAGTTGGCTCTTAAAAATCTTAGCTTCCAGATAGGTAATCTTTAGTACTTTTTCTGATTGTCGGGTCAGAGGAATATTGGCCAGGTTTTTAACATTACCCGTAGCCGTTCCTTTTGTGGCCTGCTCTACAGCAGTGCGTAATTCGTCCAGTGAAACACCTAACTTCTTTAACAAGCTTACCGCCACGCCTTCGCCTTCGCGAATCATGCCCAGTAGTAGGTGTTCAGTTCCTATATAATCGTGCCCGAGCCGAAGGGCTTCCTCCCGGCTGAGCGATATTACTTCCTTAACTCTATTTGAAAATTTAGCTTCCATAAGCTGACTCCTTGGAATTAAATGGTGAAATGAGTGTGCCCCTCGTGCCCAAAACCCTCAATAGCAAGATATATATATATGCTTAGAAAACAACACAGGCTTACTAGCATTTGTTCATCTTTGCGTGATAGAGCGTTTAATTATCTGGGCGGCCCGGGGACCCTCACAAAATAACACATCTATAATACTTAAATTCGGTACAAAGTCTTTGCCAAAGGCTTGTGTGTACTGTATTGGTTGAAATTGAAATTTTTCTAAGTTCAGATCTGAGACTAAAATCTTCCCTCGGTAATCATACACCTCATTTTTGGAAGGAAACGAATTAGTAGTTGGCCAGAAATCGACCGAAACGTTCCACATCAGCAAATCCAGACATTTTGACAGTAGAGCCAGATTGAGGTCAACGAGATACCTGAATGGCCTATAAAAAACTGCATGAAATTCATCAGCAAAGTGATCAAAGAATGGCGTTTTACCATAAGCTGACGCTATACTACGCCAGTGATTGTTTTGCCAGCGGATTTCGTGGGCTATCCGAACGTCTTTGGTTGATACTTTTCCACTACCTCTATGTACTGGTACGCTAAGTAGTTGTATTTGGTTGGCTCCAACAATATAGCAGCGGTTCCGATAACTTTGTTTTACGTAAGTTTCCTCAATATCTATCCAGATTCTCGAGCCAGATTCCAAACAAGCGAAATAGGCTAAGCAAGGTAGATAGTGACTTTCAATAAGAACAGATTGATCCAAGAAGTATTGCCGGGGAGAGCTGTTTTAAGGTAAACTAAACCAACATAGTAACATCGCCAAGTCCCTGCCGCACAACCTGGGGTTCGTTTTGGGTACAGTCTACTACGGTAGAGGCAACGTTGTTACCCATACCACCGTCAATAATAATATCGACTTGATCAGCAAAACGTTCATAGATCATTTCGGGATCAGTGGCATAAGCTACAATCTCGTCTTCGTCGTGTACTGAGGTAGTTAGGATTGGGTGTCCTAGTCGGCTGACCAACTGCTGAGGAATAGCATGATCGGTTACTCGGAAGCCGATGGTTTTTCGCTTGGTATCGATTTTTTTAGGTACATGATTATTTGAAGGTAATATAAACGTGTAGGGGCCAGGGAGGGCTTTATTCATCATTTTAAATACTGGTGTAGTGAGGTTTTTGGAATATTCAGATACCTGACTAATATCTTGACAAAGAAAGGAAAACTGATTCTTCTGGGGATCAACGCCCTTAATTCGGCAAAGCCGTTCAATCGCCTGTGGATTGAGTAAATCGCAACCTATCGCGTAAATGGTATCAGTGGGGTATATAACTAAACCTCCTTCTTGCAGCACTTCCGTAACTTTATTTAATTTTTTGTTTTCAGGGTAAACCGGATGGATTTTAAGAAACGAAGCTTTCATATTCGTATGAGTAATATATGGGTGAAAAAATTGAACTGATTGTAAAAACTTTTTTTGTAAGTGGCAATGTTACACAAAAGTTAGTTTCTGAACGAAACCAAAAGGGTAATTACTAACTTTAGGGGCAAAATACTAATTTTTATAGCATATGAAAAGGCATAAGATTCTGGCGCTTCTAATCATTGTGGGTACCGTACTGCTAGTGACGTTTTCTTTCTACGGATATCAAGCAGTATACACTCCCAATGTTCTGGTTGATAAGTCGGATCAAGTATTCCTTGTCCCTTCTGGTGCTACTTTCGATCTGGTACAAGATCAATTATACGATGAAGGTCACGTAAACGATTTACTGTCGTTTAGTACGCTGGCGAAATTGATGAAGTACGATCAGTACGTGAAGCCTGGCCGCTATTTGTTGCGCTCCAATATGTCGAATATCGAGGCGATCCGGTTGTTACGCTCTGGGGAGCAAACTCCGGTGAATGTAACATTCAACAACGTTCGGCTAAAACCCGAATTGGCCGAACGCTTGTGTGAAAATCTGGAAGCAGACGCTGAGCAGTTCTTGGCTTTGCTAAATGATGGCGAGTTTGTGAAGCAGTACGGCTTTACCACCGAAAACATTCTCACCATGTTTTTGCCCAATACCTACGAGTTTTACTGGACCACCTCTGCCGAGGAGTTATTTGAGCGATTTCATCAAGAATATCAAAGCTTCTGGAGTGAGCGGCGATTGACCAAGGCTAATACACTGGACATGAGTCCGGAGGAAGTGGTTGTTTTAGCTTCTATCGTTGAGTCAGAAACGAATAAACCGGATGAGGCCCCCAAAGTTGCCGGACTTTATATCAACCGTCTCCAGCGAAATATCGCCCTGCAGGCTGACCCTACCTTGGTGTATGCCGCCGGTGACTTCACTATTAAACGAGTGCTTAATAAGCATAAGGAAATTGATTCGCCTTACAATACCTATAAGTATGCCGGATTGCCTCCCGGCCCTATTCGGGTGCCCTCAATTAATGCGATTGATGCGGTACTGAATTATGAAGATCATAACTACTTGTACATGTGTGCCCGCGGAGATTTTTCTGGTTATCATAATTTTGCTACTAACTTAAGTACTCATCTAGCCAATGCCCGTCGCTATCAGCGGGCTTTGAGTCAAGCTGGAGTTTATAATTAACCAATGTACCAACACAAAATTCAGATTCGGGTCCGCTACGGAGAAACCGATCAGATGGGCTACGTTTACTACGGCAACTATGCTTCTTACTATGAAGTAGCCCGGGTAGAAGCCTTGCGGAACTTAGGTATGAGTTACCGGGAATTAGAAGACGCGGGAATAATGATGCCGGTGCTGGAAAATCACTCATATTATCACCAACCCGTGCGCTACGATGATCTTTTGACTATCCAAGTGACTTTACCCGCATTGCCTTCGGTGAAAATCACCTTTGAATATTCTTTTATAAATCAGGAGAATGACAAAGTGCATTCAGGAAAGACAGTATTAGCGTTTATGAAAGCTGATAGTAAGCGCCCTTGCCGACCACCGGAGGCGATGATTGCTTTGTTGGAGCCATATTTTTCTTAAATTTCCGTAGAGGGGCTTTTGCATAATTCGTGGCAAGCTACTACATTTGCGTTCTGTTTGACCTAGAGGGTTGGCGGAGTGGTCGAACGCGGCGGTCTTGAAAACCGTTGTACCGAGAGGTACCGGGGGTTCGAATCCCTCACCCTCTGCATCTTACATTCATTCAACACCAAAACCCCTTAAATCTTAGGATTTGAGGGGTTTTTCTTTTTTAGGATAACCATATTATTCATGGATTCTCTTAACTTATGAGCCCCATTCGGTGCCCTATTTCTTGATTTCTCAGTAGGGTACCGAATAGGCTAAAAACGCTCAAAATAGCTTGTTTATGCATTGTATTGATGGTATCTTTAATAGAGAAAAAAATCTGAAGGTGACCTAAAAATATAGATAATGCATCAATCTTTCAGTGTTATATTTTGGATAAAGCGTGGAAAGGTCGACAAAACAGGAAAAGCACCTATTTATGCGAGAATAACTATTAATGGTAAGCGAGCAGAAGTAAGTACTGGTCAGAAAATAGAGTCTGAGCGTTGGAATGTAAATACCGGAAGTGTGCGAGGAAACAAGGAGGATGCCCGCACTATTAACAGTGTACTCAGCAATATCAGAAATAAGATAAAAGCTATCTACTATGATTTGACTGAAAAACAGCGTGTAGTTACTGCTGATACAGTTAAAAATACTTTTCTAGGAAAAGGGAGTCTAGAGTACAGTTTACATCAAATCTTTCAGCAACATAACGAGGACATGCGAGCGCAAGTCGGCAAAGAATACGCTGCCGGAACTCTGGAGCGCTACCAAACCTCCCTGAAGCTAACCAAAGAATTCTTAAAGCATAAATACAATCGCGACGATATTTACCTTTCGGAGCTTCAATTCAACTTTATTACAGACTATGAGTTTTTCCTCAAAACGGTTCGGGGCAATAGTCATAATACTGCCAGTAAATACCTGAGAAACTTCAAGAAAATCATTCGTATTGCCGTGGTTAATGGCTGGCTGAAGCGCGACCCCTTTTTAGCGTATAAATGCAGTTTGAGAGAAGTAAAACGGGATTATCTAACGCAGGATGAGTTAGACCGGATAATGGCTAAACGGTTTCCATCCGAACGTCTTACTCACGTTAGAGATGTTTTTGTATTTTGTTGCTATACCGGGTTAGCCTATGCTGATGTGTACAAACTCAGCTCCTCCGATATTTCCCGAGGCATTGATGGCGAATACTGGCTATTTACGGAGCGTAGGAAAACAGGTGTTTCTTCTAATGTACCCTTATTGCCCCCTGCGTTAGAAATCTTGGAAAAGTATGAAGATTACGCTGAAGCGATGAATGGAAAACAATTGCTTCCGGTGATTACCAACCAGAAACTCAATGCCTACCTAAAGGAAATTGCGGATGTTTGTGGCATCAATAAAAAGTTAACCTTTCATATTGCCCGACATACTTTTGCTACTACCGTTACTTTAACGAATGGAGTGCCTATCGAGTCAGTAAGCTCTATGCTAGGTCACAAAAATCTGCGTACTACCCAAATTTATGCTAAAGTAGTTGAGAAGAAAGTAAGTGCTGATATGAAAGCACTGAAGGAGAAACTCGCCACCAATGATAACCATCCGGACGGTAGCAAGAGCAGTAATGGCTAAAATACAAGCTAAGCCTCTATTACAGCTGATTTTACCGTAACTGAAAAGCTGTACTTGTCTGGAGTATCGAGCGGCATGTTAACCGCTGCTAGTAGTAAGATAAATTAGCTTCCTTGGGATCTACGCCTCGGTAATTTGACTTTCGTAAACCATTACGAAGGCAATTACCTTGTTTGGTAAGCAGTACATTCAATCTAAAAATGATTTACGAGATCACTATCTGCTTTGGTAATTACTTACAAAAGAAAAATTTGCCCTCGTAAGTGAATCGTAGATATTCATCCTGATTACTGTGAATTCTTACGAGCTGTTACCGCTCCATTTGCGGGTGCGAAGAGGAACGATGTTGCTGCCGTTTTTTCTTTTGCTTCTCAGCATCGGTGGCCCCTGCTTCCTCACCCATTCCCAACGAATGCTTTCCCAAATGCAACAAAGTTCTTTCTGGAAAGGCCAGTGGTTCGTCTTTGCCCGTCTCCAGCATCTGATAGGGGTTGTTAACCAGCTTTCCCTGCTGATAGTGTTTGGTGAGGTGGTGCAACCGGAAGAAAAAGCCTTTGCCGTAGTTTTGTTCACTAGCAATGGATAAGACCTTGGTTTCATCTAGTTTCCCGTGCCCCATAAAATACTGATTGAGGTAAGCCACTTTATAGCGAATACGTTCCTGATGACGAAGCTGGGTGGCCTCGGGCATACCGGCGGTTAGCTTTTCGGAGGTAGTGTCCTTCTGGTAGTCAAATAGCTGCTGAAACGTTTTGCCGTTTTGCACCTGCCAATCTTTGAAGGTAAAGCGGCTTTTCCAGCCCTTGGGGTTCAGACGGTGCTGCTTACCTCGGTCCTGAGCACTCACTAGGATATGCACGTGGGTATGGTAGCCTTGTTTGACCATACCTTTCTGCTCTCCTTCTTTTTCGGTTCGATCCTGATGAATGGTGGCATACCAGACTACTTCTGAGGGTGCAAATGACTGCCCATCGTTAAGCCGAAAGTTCTCTGCGTAGTTTTTCATGACTGCTCGAGTATAATCTTGTAGTTTGGTCGAGTCATTCTTCAAATGAGCTAATTCTGCCTGCGAAGGGGATATGACCAGCGAATAAAACTTTTCCTGTTCTTTTCGCAAGCCCTTCGCATTCTGATCAATATCCTTTCGTACTTCTTCCGGGGTCACTGTATTTTGCGCTTGGTCAAAGAACTGCACTGTTTCACTGCGGGCTTGGGCATCGTGGCCCAAGTAGCTGACTGTTTTCTGACAAGAGCCTCGGTTGGCAAACACAAAGCGGCAGTCTCGTTTGGGATCAATAATTTTCGTATGCATCGTTGTAGGGGTTGGTGGTGAAGAGTAAAGGGCTGAAATCTGTCTATGCCTGATCTTGTTATTGATGCTGCATTGCATTCAATTACTCCCTCACTTGGCGTAAGCGTTCAGCAAGGTACCGCTGGTCTTGCTGCTGAATGGCTTGAAAGCTATTTTCGTCTTCGGTTAGCAGTCGCAGTAAATGATTCACCGAAAGCTCGCCCATAATACGGGCTTTGCTCGCTTCGGTATGGATGGCTTTGAGAACATATTGTTCCTGTGAATCCAGCAATGAGAAGAGCCGATCTAGGCCAGATCGAAGCAATTGGGCTACTTCTTCGGTCTGTCCAGCCTGATACTTTCTGGGGTCTATCTGGCGGGCGATGAAGAATTCACCCGCCGCTTCCAGGTATTCTTTGTAGGAAAGCTTGAGCCTGCGGGTCTCTTGATCAAGGCGCTGATGAAAAGCATCGGAGACATTGATTTTTTTGGAAGTACTCATCGTAAAGAACTTTTTTGGGTTTGATAATCAAGGAGTTAGAGTATAGAAGTAACTGGGCTGAAAACCATGTAGTTGTAAATCACTGAATAACAGAGACTTAGAAAGCAACTTGTAAAACCCCATCTTGCTGGCTTTGTTGGCAAAGATGCTACCTGCGCAAGTCTTCGGCATCGTGGAAAAAGGCGATCAGATTGCCCATTTCGGGCGGGTGGGAATGTCCTTTGTTTTGCTGGACAAATGATTTGGTTCATCGTGAAGTAGGATGTTCGTTTTCGGAAAAAGCTAGTAGTTATGGCTGGCATGATGACCTGAGTTTTGGAAGATAGCCTGTTGGTTAAAACTGTCACACTATTCCGCAGTGAGAGAAGTATGTGAAACACTAGATACTTGTCCACCGAACCAGCCTGTTTTTCTTCCTCATTCGTAGTTTTGATTTCAAAAATAGTCTTCGATGAAATCGGAATAGGGTCACTATATATTCGATAATTATAATCGATAAATTTATTAATAAGGAGTAAAGTTGATTTTCGGTCGATGAAAACGGAAGAGGGGGGCGATGAATTCGGAAGACCTATTCCGTTTTCACCTATACCCTCTTCCGTTTTCATCCAATAGGGGGTAGCCCCTTTTAGTGGGTTTATCGAGAAGATTTTTAGCAGTTTCCCTTGGGCAGGATCAAGCCAAAATTGCGCTTCGTTCTTACGGTCTATTTGGTACAGGCCAACCAAAACTTTTTTCTTTTTTGTACCATAGAACCAGCGTGAGAATTGGTTAATTATCCAGTAGTAGACGAACTTACGATATAGAGTTTTGATGCCCCTATAGAGCAAGAAAATGTGGGTAGATAAAATAGTATTAAAGCACCTTGCAGCAGGCAGATTGAAGTGATAAGTTGAGGGTTTCATAGGATGGAGATATAATGAAGAATAGGACTAATTGATTTTGAATGGCTTCAATAGCTAGCGCTATGGCTGTTTCTACGAATTAATTTCATTGGTAATTGTAATGATATTTCTATCTCTTTAGCACAAATAGGAATAGTCATCCTTACCTGTTTCCTAGAAAAGAGAAGACTATTTACGGATTGTGAAAGAGCGATATTTAGGCGTTAATCAAATCAATAGCATGGATAAAAACTTCTGGGTTTCTTAGCAAGGGTACTTCAATATACAGGATGAAGGGCTATTTTCCAGGGGAAATTTTCTTCCTATTTTTTAGGTTGAAAAGTGCTGTTTTACCCCTTATTGAGGTGATTTGATACCCTTTGGTAGTAGAAAAGAGGAGGTAACCTACCCAAAACGAACTAAAACGCACCATTGTAAATGACAATTTTTCGTCAAGTTTTTTAGCTATACCGCAGTTGGCCTTTCCTCCACAAGAAAAAAATGGGCAGGGCAATCCACCGCCGCTGCCAGCCTTCCCCCACGCTGGCTCAGCAACCCACCGAGTCAAACGGTCAAGGGCGGACGAAGCATGAGGCCGGTTTATCCTTCCCTTGAGGGTTTGAAATGAGGTGGGTTAACTTAGTAAGGATGGAAGGCGGTGGATTTAGTGTGTGCGCTTTTCCTGTTAGAGTAGAAACTAAGGAAAGTAGGAATGAGCGGATAAAACGATTAGCATTCATCCATATAAATTTCTCTCTCGTCTACGTGGGGCTATCTATAACTAGCAGGAGAAGGTGTTGGAATTACTTCATTACAGGATGCTAGTAATATTGAATATCCCAATCTGCTAAGTAGCTCTTACATTGTAAGCTGAGGTCTTACGCCCTTATTAGTGAATCTTATTTGTTCACTTTAAAACTTTTCAATCATGCCAACACCCATTGAAATTTTGCTAGATCCTCTTTCATTAATTGTCATTGCTATGTACGTAGGATTAATTGTTTGGGAGGCTGCTTTTCCGGCCCGAGAACTACCCTACGTTAAACACTGGAAGCTAAAAGGTTTCATTTCCTTTGCGATCTTTTTTTACTTATCATCCTACTTGCCCCTGATTATTGACCCCATTCTGGGAGAGTACCAATTAATTGACCTTTCAGCCACCGGTACCTGGGGAGGGGCACTCATCGGAATCTTAGTCTATGAGTTTGGACTGTACCTATGGCACTGGGCCATGCACAAGTCTGACTTTCTTTGGAAAACGTTTCACCAGATGCACCATAGTGCGGAACGGACGGACACCTACGGAGCATTCTTCTTCAGCCCAATGGATATGATTGGGTTCACCGTGCTGGGTAGCCTTTGCTTTGCCCTGCTGATTGGACTTTCTCCCGAAGCCATTACCGGAGTGCTACTGATGACTAATTTTCTGGCGATCTTTCAACACGCGAATATCAGAACCCCCCAATGGCTCGGGTATATTGTGCAGCGGCCCGAAAGCCACGCGTTTCACCACGCCAAAGGCATTCATCGCCATAATTATTCTGATCTACCAGTGTTTGATTTGCTCTTTGGTACGTTTACCAACCCCAAAGAATATGAACACGAAGCGGGTTTCTACCCTGGGGCATCGGACAAAATCAGTGACATGCTGTTATTCCGGGATGTATCCGTGCCCACATCACATCAGCGGTCAGAGCCAAAGCCGGAGAAGAAAACAGAATTGCAGCATCAGTAACATCCAAGTATTATCAGCATGACAACCATGAACAGCATTGACCCTACATTAGCGTATGCTTTGGAAGAAAGCGAGATGGCGTATTGGAGTAAATATTATCAGGTGAAGGCACCCATGAAAAGCTACGCCAACGTCATTGCCGGAGCATTTGCCGGAGCAGTTCCCGAACAGGATATCCTCAGCATGAACCGAGTGATTGGACTGGGTATGCGCCAATCGGTTAAGCCAGAATATGTTGATGACATCATCCGATTTTTCACCCTTGCGGGCACCAAGCGGTTCTTCATTCAGCTTAGTCCCTACGTGAAACAGGACGATCTTCGGGACATATTACGCGACAAGGGCTTTCGCCATCATAACAACTGGGTGAAACTATGGAGAAAAGCTGATTCGCCGATCCCCGAGGTAGAAACTGAGCTTCGGGCGGCGCGCATTGGAACCGAGGAGGCGCTTACGTACGGACAGATCATTTTTGACAGCTTTGACTGGGAAGATGAACGCCTGATTCACTGGCTAGCTTCTACGGTAGGGCTGTCGGGCTATCGTCACTATTTAGCCTTTGACAAGGATACGCCCGTGGCGGCGGCCGCTCTGCACATAAGCGGAACATACGCCTCTCTGGCCATTGCTGGAACTCTCTCGGAATATCGGGGGCAAGGTGCCCAGGGGCTTCTTCTAAAGACTCGGATAACTGATGCTATTAACGCCGGTTGCCAATATATCTTCTCGGAAACAGCGGAAGAAATGCCTGAGAGGTCCGTGGCCAGCTACCGCAACATGCGCCGTTTTGGCCTAGAGGAAGCTTACCTGAGGGAGAACTGGATTTACTCTATTTAATACAAGCACTTTTATTTATAAACAACATGCTTCATTACATTAAAATTGGAACGGGTGCTAAGGTGATGGTCGGCTTTCATGGCTTTGGCCGGGATGCCAGTATGTTTCAAAACTACGAAAACGTATTTCCTGGCTATACTATCTATAGCATCTCACTATTTTATCACGGCAGCCACTGGCAAGACCAGGATGCGGGTCTGAGCGATGAGAAGTGGAAAGCCATGTTTGGTGATTTCCTAGACAAAGAAAGTATCCAAAATTTCAGTTTGTTAGGATTCTCACTCGGTGGAAAAATGGCTCTGTACACTTTTCAGTTGTACGGGCACCAGGTAGATGCGCTTTACCTGATTGCGCCTTATGGTATCAAAGCCAATATAGTAGAGTGGCTCACCCAAAAGTTTCCACTTGTTTACCAGAAGTTAGAAAAATACGTATACCAACCAGCTTTCTTGCTAAGCCTGCTTGGAGTCTTACGACAGTACAAATTGGTCAACCCTACTCTGGTGAACATTACCCTAAAGCAAATGAAAAGCCTGGACTCCCGCACCAGATCATATCATAGTATGCGATTGTACGGAACACTCCGGCTTAACCTTAAAGAAATTAAGGCCAAGCTGGAAAAAAGCGGAATTCCGGTTACGTTTTATCTGGGGCGTTTCGACAGCATTCTTACTTCTGAGGTATTGCACAAGTACACCTCTTCATTTATGAATTTTTCCCTACATGTATTGCCCGAAGGACACGGCAGGCTTCCTGATGTTGTAGCCCAGAAATTTGGTAGGCAGCCAGAGATGGCATATTCCTTTGTCTAACCATACTAGGAGGGATGTAAAAGTCATGAATTTTGTAAAACAGGTTTACTGATTTTTCATTTCCTGCTGTTTCAAGAAGAATAGAAAATTTTAATTCAGCAACAGCCTTACATTGTAACACATGGACTTACGCCTTTATGGTTAAAGAATTTGGGCTATAATTTGTCACTCATTTAATAGAATAACATTTACCATGAAAATGGACTCACTTAAAACCAATGATTCAGCCATATCAAGCCAGGTTGTGACTGATCTACCCGCTGCGGACTCCCTGCAATCCTCCTTAAAAAATGCTGTACTGACCTTAACGTCGAATCGCCCAGATAAGCTAAATGCCCTAGACCTGGAAATGGCCAAAGCGCTGAGGCAGCAATTGATAATAGCTGCGGAAGATACTACAGTTCGGGTGGTGGTTATTACCGGCCATGGGCGGGGATTTTGTGCCGGTGGGGATTTAAAGTTTGCCATGCAAGCCAACCCTGAACAGCCCGGTAATTCATTCCAGGCGCTGACATCCGTTCTGCACGAATGTATTGAAGTAATCCGTGCTATGGCAAAGCCAGTGATTGCGGCTATTAACGGACCCGATGCCGGGGCAGGGATGTTTCTCGCCTTGGCGTGTGATTTACGCTTGATATCCCAATCAGCGTGTCTCAAGGTATCGAATACTACGTACGGACTGTCGCTTCCGGCAGGAGGTACGTTTTTGTTGCCCCGACTGCTTGGTATAGGACGAGCTCTGGATCTGGCCATGCTGGATCAGCCGGTTTCCGCCGAGGCAGCCCAGTCTATGGGATTGGTGACCCAGGTCATTGCTGACCAGTATTTCCATGATGAAGTAGCAACCTTCGCTGGTGATTTGTCAAAAAAGTCGGTGAAAACGCTGGGGCAGGTCAAACTACTAATGAATGAATCATTTGGATGTACACTAAGTGAGCAACTATCCGCTGAGCAACAAGCTATTGTCAAGAGTGCCAATCATCCGGAAGGACGGGAAGGGTTGGATGCATTCCTGCAAAAGCGCCAGCCGGAGTTTATCCACCTAAACTAATATTCAAAAAGAACAGGCGCATCAAAAGATTAAGACTGCCTTACATAGTAAGTCCACAGTTTACGCCTTACAGGTAAAGCCAACAGCATAATTTGTAACCCAAAACAACGATGAAAACATTAAAACTCATTCACTCATTTCTCCTGATCTTAAGTCTTTATAAATCGGTGGTAGGGCAATCAGTTCAGTCCGATTCTTTTCTTTCCAAAGATGCCGAACTTCACTACGTAGAGGCTGGTTCAGGAACGCCGGTAATCCTCATCCACGGATTTACGGATAACACGGCTCTTTGCTATCAGCATGAGTTGGATAGCAGTGGGACAAACTTTATCGACAAGCTGGCAAAAAGCTACCAGGTGATTGGGATGGATGTCCGAGGACACGGGCAAAGCGAAAAACCTACGGAAGTAAGTAAGTATGGCAAGGAGCTGGTTGAGGACGTAATTCGCCTGATGGATCATCTCAGTATTGAAAAAGCCCACGTGATCGGGTACTCCATGGGCGCTTTTATCACGGGAAACCTGGTGGCTAATTACCCCGAGCGTTTACTGAGTGCTACATTCATTGGCGGTACTCCATTAACTCAGTCTCAGTTTTCTCCCGAACACCAACTAAACGAACTTTTAGGAGACATTTCTGAAAACCTAAAACGTGGAGGTGGTATTATCCCTTTGCTGCAATGGTTCTGGCCGAATAGTCAACCGGAGCCTTCGAGCGAAGAACTGGAAGCGATTAACCAACAGGTCATGGCAGGGCAGAATTCCCAGGCTTTACAGGCGTGCATTGCCACATTAAATGATCTGTTTCATGTTGATGCAGAAAAGCTCGTACAATCGGATATCCCCATCACCCTGATTAATGGTACGGAAGACCCGCTTAAAGAGTACATCAACCCGTTTCAGCAGACCAAAAGAAATACGTCGGTATTGATCGAGGGAGCGAATCATATGGATATTTTGATGTATCCTTCCTGTTTAACGGCGGTAGAAAAATCGTTGGAATTAGCCAACCTCCAGCTAAGCAGCAATCATTAATTTTCTTATGTGGGAAACAGATTCACTTTGGTTTGAAATAGCAGTTGTAAGCATACTGTATGCGTTAGGCAATATATTGTTGGGGCATTTTGAAGAACGGACTCCAAGGATCAAAAGAATGAGTAAGTACTTATTGACGGTCTTCATAGTTTGCGCTCTTTCAATTTCCTTGGGAAGAGTGGTATCAATGTGTTTTATGGCAAGTCTTTTAATTCCTGTCATATATATTCATGCGTACTACCTGCCCAAGAAAAAGGGAATAAATGGCTGGTCAGGTGAGCCTAAAAGTAAATATTATGAATTTCGTAAGTGGGACACGGACATTTTTTCAAAAGATAAAAACCACATCGGATGAAGGGCGACCGTAATCTGACAGGATCAGCGGATCAGTAATAAAATCCATCCGATAAAAGAAACTAAAATAAAGCACGCAGCCAACAATCAAATAAATGAAACACACGATTTTAACTTTATTGGTACTGTTTACTTTCCGGGCTTTTTGTCAGGAAAGAGCTACCAGCCCTTTTAACGTTACTGTTGGCTACTACGGTGAAACCATCACCCACCCTGGGTTGATCGTAGGCATAGAATACAGCCCTTTTATTGCGGAAAAGTATCAAATGATTTTGTCTTTACAGGCGGGGGGATATATGCACAAAAGGAACAATACCTCCTATTTTGTCCGCGGACAGTGGGGCCAGCGGATTACGTTTAATAGCGGATTGTTTATTGAGCAATTTTTAGGCTTAGGTTATTTGCATCAGTTTAGTCACGGCGGTGAGCAATACGAAGTGCTTCCCAATGGTGCCGTGGTGGAGACTCCGGACCGGGGACAGCCGAAATTTATGCCTTCCATCTCTTTAGGAACTGGTTATGATTTTTCTAGAAAGAATATTGGAAATTTCAGCATCTACCTTCGCCCCGAACTGTTCTGGAAGGCGCCCTTCAATGGTTATTATTTAACGCACCCGGCACTGAGCACCGGCATCATTTCAAAATTTTAGAAAAAATGAATAGCAATTATTTATTGATGGTTGTTTCCGTATTATCGTTTTTGCTGGGGTGCACGAAGGAGGAATTTCTTTCCGAAGGTGACTTTTTCTACCTGAAGAGTAAAAAAGCCGTAATGCCAGTTTGGGTGAAAGGACACCAAGCCTCAGACGTCTTTATTATCTTGTTGCACGGCGGCCCGGAAGGAGGCTCATCACAATATTACACTGTTTTCCCATCGCACAAGAAAATAGAGGAGCGCTTCGCTATGGTCTACTGGGACCAGCGCATGTGCGGAATGAGCCAGGGAAACCCTTCTATGGCCGATGCTACCCTAGATCAGTTTACCGAAGACCTGCACCAGCTGATTCAGGTGATTAACGAAAAGTACGATCATCCCCAGCTTTTTCTCATGGGCCATTCCTGTGGCGGCGCACTGGGCACAAATTATTTGCTTGAGTACGAATCTAATGTAAAAGGGTGGATAGAAATTGATGGCGGCCATAACTGGACAACCGCCAACGCCATCTCTCGTGACTCTATCATGCAATACGCCCAAAGAAAGGCGAATGCCGGAGAAGAAGCAGCTTATTGGAATTTTGCGCTGGATTGGTACAATGAACACCCGCTTGTTGGTATAAATGACAATGCTCATTACTCTTTTATTGGCGCTGCCCATGGTTATGATTACAATCCGGAGAGCGATTCGTTGCAGGTACCCTTTACCGATTTGCTATTCTACTCGCCCATTTCTACCGCTTATTTTTTTGTGCCATATCAATTTTCGTTCTTGGATCAGGGCTTAAACCTGCAAGACCGGCTTCATGAAATTACAATTCCCACGTTGCTGTGCTGGGGAAAGCATGATGGTGTATTTCCGTTGCCCGTTGCTTACGATACCTATCAAAAGCTTGGCACCCCCGATAGAGATAAGTACCTACATGTATTTGATCAATCCGCCCATTCGCCCAATTATGAGCAGCCTATAGAATTTGCCCGTGAAGTAATCCGCTTTGTGGAGCAGTACGCGTATTAGTAGAATTTTAATAATCTACGAGAGGGTTCAGAAAAACAACTTAAATATTGATAAAAAAGGTGTGATATCAGGTTCGGAAGGGTAGTTCAGAATCAGAAAAATAGTTTGCCACCAGTAGTTTTGTAATGCCAGCCTAATTACTTTGAGTGCGTCTAACGTTAAGCATAAGTAGTATTCATGATATTTGAGCGCGGCCATATTGACAAAAATACAACCCTGGCTCGGTTATATGCTGACTTTAAAGGAATCACGCAGTGGTATACCTACCCCAAGCATTATAAGATACACTGCAAGCATACCGTTTGTAATGATTTGTTCATGATACAAACTGGGCTTGCGAGAGCATTTTATCATAAAGGCAAGCCGTCTATAGTAAAAAAAAGCGCATCGCCCTGAGTAAAGCCGGTCGCAAAATAAAAAATTTAGGTAGACAAAAAGTGTACATATGGGGTTAATTGGCCAAACAAGGCTGTTTCGAGGTAAACAACTTTTTAAGATGACAGATTAATTTGATACTTTTATTCATCATAAATAGGTTCATCTCACCTAATATCTGATTGCTTTTTTATGAAGGAAGGCAATGGAAACAGCAACCCAATTTAGTGATATGGAAAACCAAGTTCTTAGTAAAACGATATGTCTGGCAATATTACCTTTTGAAAATTTTACCCCCGGTAATGACCAAGCCTATTTTGCCCGAGGTTTTGTGGAAGACCTACTAACCGACCTTTCCCGCTTTCAGTCTTTGATGATAATTTCATCGCACTCTACCCTAGGCCATCTGGATGGCGATAAACCAATTGATACCGAAAAACTAGGAGCTGACTATCTGCTAAAAGGTAACTTTCGCTATCGCAATGAACAGGTACGGATTGTGGTGCAACTTATTGAGGCAAATACCCGCCATATTATCTGGGCGGAGCGTTACGATGCTCCACTGGAGACCATCTTTGAGATTCATGATGATATCATTGAGCGAGTGGTAGGGGCTTTATCCGTGCAGATTGACCAAAACGTGCTTACTCAGGCCAAACAGAAGTCAATTACCCAGTTGGAAGCCTACGACTACTGGTTAAAGGGGGTGGAAAGCATGAAGCAGGTAGCCCGCGATAGTGATGAGAAGGCCCGGACCTATTTTCAGAAAGCTTTGAATATTGACCCTCATTACGCCCGGGCTTATACCGGCATCTCGCTAACCTACTTTAATAACTGGAGTTGTGCCTTATGGGACGATTGGGATACGAACGAAACCCAGGCATTTGAGTATGCCGTAAAAGCGGTAGCACTGGATGAAAATGATCACGTCTCGCAGATGGTAATGGGAAGGATTTTGCTTTACCGCCAGAACTTTGAACAGGCAGAATATCACTTGAATAGGTCATTAGCCCTGAACTCAAACGATGCAGACAACCTGGTACAGCTATGTCTTTGTTTTTCTCAACTTGGAAACCCTGATTTAGCCATAAAGTTATTTCGTAAAGCTTTGCGTCTAAATCCCTATCATGAATCATGGTATTATGCTTTTAGCGCTATGCCCTATTTGGTTGGACAAAGGTACCTGGAAAGCATAGGTTTTGGTTCTAAAGCACCAAGCTATATTGCCGTAGATTTGCCCGCTATTTTAGCCATTTGTTATGCATACTTAGGTGATGAAAAAGCAGCTCAGCGTTATTTAAGCAACTTTTTAAAACTATTTCAGGAAAAAATAAAGCATGGTGAAGCTTGTACACCGCTGGAAGCGTTTGAGTGGATGATCAAGGTAAACCCTTTTAAAAACCCCGAAGATACCGCCCACATTGTCAAGGGAATGGAACTCGCTGGAATAAAAAATGCCAGTAAAGCGTTGGCAGACGGCTATGAGCCAAAAATGATTTCAGCAACCATGCCTTTTCAGAATGTTTTCAGAAAAGAAAATGATCTTTGGGAAATCGCATTTTTAGGTCAATCCGTAGTGCTGCCTGAAATCAAAGGCTTTCATGACTTACTGCAGCTTCTGCTCAGACAAGGAGAAGAAATACACTGCAGTGAGCTTATGGGGGTGACCAGCACGTCAAACGAAGAGGTAGCATTTGACCAGGAAGCCAAGAACAATTACAAGAAGCGTATTCAGGCATTGCAGGAAGACCTGGCAGAAGCCGAGTCCCTGCAGTATTATGAGAAGGCCGAAAAAATCAGCTGCGAACTGGATCAGTTGATAGAGCACGTGACTCAGGCAACGGGCATGGGTGGAAGAACCCGTAAGCTCAACTCCAATGTAGAGCGCTCCCGGGCTGCCGTCACGCTCAGAATCCGCAGTGCCATAAAAAAGATTGGCCAGGCGCAGCCTGATTTGGGCAAGCACCTGAAAAACGCTATCAAAACCGGTACATTCTGCTCCTATCAGCCCGAACATGAGATGAACTGGGTGCTTTAAAAAGCCAACTTATACTGGAAGCTTACATTGTAATCATGATCTTTACGCCTTGTGGTTAGAAACTATAACGTAAAAGAGAATGAAAAAATCAATTGTATCTCTGGCCATTTTTACCATAGTAGTCAATGGTTTTAGCCAAGAAATACCACCTAAAAACACACTAACTTTTAGTGCAGGTTTTAGCCATCTTACCCGACAAGATCTAGTCTTTTCCCCCTTTATTCATCGGGATGTTTCTGCTATCAATATCAGACTGGGCTACGCCAGAAGTGGTAAACTGTATCAACAAGTAAACCTTCGGTACACCAACTTCGCCCCCATGCTGGTAGATCCGTACCCATTTTTTGACCTGGGCGAACAAAAGACAGCCGGGCCGCACAATTTTACATGGTTGGATATAGACTACCTACTAGGGAAAAAAATAATTCAAAAAGGGAAGTCATCGGCAACCTTTGGCGGTCTGATTTCCGCCGATATTCAGTTGCTCAACTATGTCTACGGGAGAATAGGTAATACGGGCTATGTCTTCTCATTTGGCCTGGGACCTTTCATTAAATATGATTATCAGATTTCAGATAAAAATAAAGTATCTGCCAAGCTTCAATTGCCACTGGCTTATTGGCTGGCCCGCTCGCCCTACCTGGTTAATGACGACACATACATAGAAAACATCAGTTCACATTCCGATCTAAAGAGCTTTGGTGCATTTATAGGCGACGGAAGCTTTGCCACTTTAAATGAGATACAAACATTTGATCTGAACCTCGAGTATCTCTATACGCTAAGCCCAAAGTGGAAATTAGGGGCTGATTACCATTTGGCATTTCAGCATGTCAGGTCACCTAGAATGCTGCTTTCATTTCAAAATTCACTCTATTTCTCGGCCAATTTTATCTTTTAGACCCATGAAAAAGTTAATAATAATATTTGTCACCTTCGTGATTCTGGCATGTATGTTGGGATGCGAAGACATATTTGTGGATGAGCCGGAAGGCCATCCTGAAGCTATATTTGAAAATATCTGGACCACTTTTTACGAAGAATACGCCCCTTTTGAAGAAAGAGGAGTGGATTGGCTGGCAGCTTATGAAACCTACCGTCCGCAGGTAAATGCTAATACTTCTGATGATGAACTCTATGCGGTGGTTACCGACATGTTGAAAACATTAAACGACGGACATGTCAGCTTAACGGCACCAGATCGAGAGGTTTTCCATTCAAATAAGGTAAGAAGAGAAAGGACAGACGATCAGTTATTCAGCATCTCTCTTGTCAAAAACTATCTTGCACCAGGCTTTACGGAAGGCGAAGAACAAAGCTATCTCTACGGTAAAATCAATGATGAAGACCTAGGCTATATTTTCTTTGATTACGTAGGGGATAACCTGTTGAAGCTAAACGACTTTTTGGCCAAATACGGAGAAATGGATGGGTTCATTATTGATCTCAGGCACAACAAGGGCGGGGATTTTACATTTGGCTTTTCAGAAATAGGAAGACTCACTGATCAGATCCGATATGTTTTCAGAAGCAAAACCAAGAATGGCCCCCAACCCAATGACTATACTGAATGGCATGAATGGTATATTCACCCCAAAGGTTCTTATTTAGATCAGCCCATAGTGGTATTAACCGACCGCTATACCATCAGCGCCGGCGAACGCTTGGTAATGGGTTTAGAGACCTTACCGAACACAACAGTTATGGGGGATACCACGAATGGCGCCCATGGTACATTAGTGGGCCGGGAACTGGCAAACGGATGGTTCTACTCGCTAGTGCCCCAAAAAGTTGAAATGTACGATGGTAAGTCCTACGAAGGGATTGGGCTAGCTCCGGATATTTTGGTAAAAAATAGTCTAACCGAAGTAGAGGGAGGGATTGATCGTACACTGCAAACCGCCATTGACCGATTGAAGTGAGTCGAGTAGCACTACCCGATTTAGTTAATACTATTCTTTTCAGTTTCTCGCAGTAGAGCGATGTAAAATACAATTTGAATTACATCGTAAGCCGATATTTTACGCCTATAAGGTTGAAGATGGGAGTGGCCGTCTGCTAAAGAACACAACAAGAAAAATTAAAACTCATTATCTCAATACGTATTATCATGAAAAAATTAGCCTTCATTGCGATTCTATTAAAACTATCAACCGGAATTTACGCTCAAAGTGGGCACTATGCGCAAGTGAACGGCGTAAAGATTTACTACGAGGTTCACGGGGAGGGAGAACCACTGGTTTTGCTGCATTACTACGAAGGAAGCCATTCCGCTTGGGACCCCTGGATCAATAGTTTAGCGAAAGAGTATCGGCTTATTATACCTGATTTAAGAGGCCACGGCAATTCAATCAATCCTAACGAAACATTTACCCACCAAGCTGCTGCCAATGATATATATGCCCTGATGGACACGCTTGAAATTGATAGGTTTAAAGCTATGGGTATGAGTTCCGGGGGTATGACCTTGCTGCATATGGCTACTTCTGATTCAACCCGAATTACTTCTATGGTGCTGATTGGGGCTACTACGTACTTCCCGGAGCAGGCACGAAAAATTATGTCAGCATTTCACTACGAATCTGAAGATCCGGAGTTTTTAAAGTATTTACTATCCGTTCATTCTGGAGGTGAAGCCCAGGTTAGGAAGTTGAAGAAAGAGTTCCGAGACATGGCCCACTCTTACCGCGATATGAATTTTACCACCCCTTATTTGGCTCAGATCAAATGTCCAACATTGATTATTCACGGCGATCGGGATGAGTATTTTCCGATAAAGATTCCCGTGGAAGCCTATCAGGCCATACCTAATGCGTCGTTATGGATTATTCCCAATGGAGGACACCTTCCCAACCTGAATCCATTGTGGTCAGACAATATTCTGAAAGTTTCAACGCTGTTTTTAGCCGGTGAATTATGACTTACAACGTAAGTCGGTTTCTTACGCCTAATAGGTTGAAGTAAGTCACAAAATCAAATAATTCAAATAATTAACCTAATGAGTATGAAACCCTTTAACTTAGAAAATACCCTACTGGTGGATCGCAAAGATGTTACCATTCCCATCTCAGATTTCCTTCCTGAATCAGGTAATCGCCTTTCTACCAAAAGGGCGCCTATGATGAAGCAAGCCAAGTTCCGCCGACTATTTAACCGCCATCAATGTGGCTATCTAAAATAGATGAGATTGTACATCTTTTATTTACAACTGAATTGTTCACGCCAAAACTGTCATACCAATGTGTAAATTATGTTCATTAGAAACCAGCCGCACTAAAGACTTCGGTCAGCAGATTGTTGACGTCATAAATCAAGGTGCTCTGGCACTTATGCTTTCTCTGGGTCATCGCACCGGACTGTTTGATACGATGGGAGAATTGCCTCCCGCCGACAGTCACACCATCGCTGAGAAGGCAGGGTTGAATGAGCGTTATGTACGGGAATGGCTCGGTGCCATGGTCACCAGTCGAATTGTCATCCTCCAACGAAATACCAACGATCCCGAACAGGTCTTGTATCACCTTCCACCTGAACATGCTGCGGCCTTAACAAGAGTAGCCGGAGCTGATAATATTGGAGTTTTTGCCCAGTACATTCCTCTTCTGGGTTATGTGGAAGACGATATAGTCCGTTGTTTTCGTCAGGGCGGCGGCGTTTCGTACGATCAGTATAACCGCTTTCACGAAGTGATGGTAGAAGACAGTGGGTTGGCAGTCATCTCCTCCTTGCTGGTAGATGTATTACCGTTAGTGCCCAATATCACTGAGCGGTTGCAAGCTGGCATTCGTGTACTGGACATTGGCTGCGGTAGTGGTAAAGCCCTTAACCTGATGGCCCGGCACTTCCCCAACAGCTCATTTGTCGGTTACGATCTTTGCGCTGAGCCTTTGGTGCAAGCCCATCAGGAGGCCCAGCAAATGGGCCTGTCCAACGTTCACTTTGTGCAACAAGACCTCACGGATTTTGAGATTCCGGAGCAATTTGACTTTATCACAGCCTTTGATGCTATTCATGATCAGGCACGACCGGATAAAGTGTTAAAGAGTGTATATCAAGCACTACACGATGATGGGCAGTTCTTGATGGTCGATATCAATGCTTCTTCCCGGATGGAAGATAATATAGATCATCTCCTAGGTACTCTGCTGTACACCATATCTACGATGCACTGCATGAGTGTCTCGCTGGCTCAGGGAGGTATGGGTTTAGGGGCCATGTGGGGAAGAGAAAAAGCCAATGAGATGCTTAAAGATGCAGGATTCACATATATCAAAGAGCATCAACTGGAACAGGATATCCAAAACCGCTACTTCATCATTCAGAAGTAGGGCAAGTTTGCCCAGGCAGTATTGGCCGTCCGACCTGCCTGAAGTTCTAAACAGGTAAAACAAGGGGATCGCACTGTCATTATTAAGGCTAACCATAAAAAAAATGATGCAAAATTATATTGATTTGGCTGAAAAAAACGGGGTGGTATTGATTGATGTTGGAAAATGTCAATTCTGTGGGGCAGATACTAAAAGAGGAATTCACGAGTGTATAGAAATTTTCAACCTCGGATTTCAGGGTATTGACTTTATAAAATCTGAAGATCACATTTACAGATTTCTGATTGTTGATGCCCACACATTGCAGCACCCTGAAATACACGGCAGATGGAGTAATCATTTTCACCTTTCAAGACTACACTTGATTTTTAAATACGACATAACATGGACCTATAAATTATCTCCGCAACTCAGCGATTACTTAAATTTATACAAGACTGGCAAGCAAGACGAATACTTGGTTCCCCCAGAAGTAGGGAAAAGAGGCAACATCACATCCACCGACATTTTAGAGAAAGAGGATAACGAAAAAGCCTGTAAGAACTTGATCAGAAACTGGGCAATAGAAGTTTATCAACGATGGAACGATAATCATAGCATAGTTGATAATATTGTTACTGGATACCTAAACCGTAAAGAAAAAGCCAATTACTAGTGAGGGTTAATACAAAAATAAGTCGGGTTGTTTTTATCAATAAAAATTCAATAGATGCTGCTTTCACCCAGAGGGGGAGCGTCTGCCTATTTATCAACTTTCCCCCGGTCAGTAATTTTATTTATTTTGCTTTTTTCTAACCGACGAAATGACTTACCCCGATAAAGATCAAACGTTTCCTCTCCAGCACTACGAACGTCTATGTTTTCTAAAGAACATCATTCAAACCCCTAACGTTACCTGATTAATCATCGGGAATACCGCAACAGATTTTAGTTGACTGAAATTAACAAAGACTAAAATATGTCCGGGCCTCGGTGGCTATTCCGCGGGAACCGCCTTAGTCCTGATTTTCATACTTTAACAGAAAAGATGCCGTCACCTTCCTTAAGAGCTACCTTTTATAAAACTGTTTTAGATCTATAAAGCTTTGAATAGACCTGCTTAACGACTCTCACTGGGCAAGGCTTTTTCTTCTTTGTCTTATTATGGCTAGCATGTTTAAGAAGTTATAGTGTACTACCTGATATTAGCAGTTAATGGATACCATCAAAATAAATAGGTGACCTATTCGGTAACCTACGATATAAATAAACTTATAAGATATTGATAGTCAAATATTTATAAACAAGATTTTAGAGCCTCACCCTCTGCTGGGTATCATTTTACCCCAAAGTCCTTCGAATCGAATGCATTGAAGGACTTTTTTATTTTCTCACCCATCAAAACTGCCCAAAGAGCCATCAATCTCATGGTAAACGGTCCGGTAATTAAGCTTGCTTTAAGTCTTTAAGTTGCTTATAATTAGCTAGTTAAGAATATGAGGTGTGGGCTCTTTTCCAATTGGAATTTGTAGGGTCCTGAACCATAATCTCATGGGATGTGTAGATGCTAAAATCGTAGGAATCAAGGAGTTTAACTTACTCCAAACTTCGGTCTGGGATGAGCCGTGGCTGCCGAGATTTCAGTGTTTATAACTCTTCGACCAAATAGCTCAGATGTATATCCTAAGCGCAAATCGCCGTTATCCAAAGCGATAGGAAGACCGCCTGGCTGCTCCTTGGCTTAAGTTGGTAGGTGAGAGAAATTCAGAACACATATCGATCTTGTTTAGAAATACCGTATTTTCCGTGCATCTGCACTTTAATTATTCCATTCATTCCACTCAGGAGTAGGAGCAAAATAGCTGTTATCACTGTGGTGAAGGACCTTTTTAATCCCTGCTTCATTCAACTCAATTCCTAAGCCCGGTGTATCCGGGACGGGAGCAAACCCCTGGGTAATCAAGGGTTTTTTATCTACAGTTTTTACCATATTGTTCCACTCGGCAATCTCTTCCCCTTCCGGGTGGTACTCCAGTACCGAGCAGTTTTCGGTGGCAGCCGCGCAATGAACATTAGCCATAAACGAAACCGGTGTACCCGCATAATGCATAGCCATACCAATGTCTTTCTCCTGGGCGTAATCCCCGATCTTTTTTGTTTCCAGTAAACCTCCCGCTGTGGCCAGGTCAGGATGCACGATATCCACCGCATGCATATCACAAAGTTGGATAAATGTTTCCTTTAGCGAGATATTCTCCCCGGATGCTACCGGCGTATCAATCGCATCGGTTACTGCTTTCAGTTGGCTGGGTACTGTCCAGTCGGCTGGTTCTTCCATCCAGGCCAGCCGGTAGGGTTCCAGGGCTTTTCCCAGGCGAATGATATTGTCTATGCTCCTGTCGCCGAAATGGTCCGTTGAGATGGGGATTTGATGGCCCACCGCACTACGGATACTGGCTATGTATTCAACGATTCCCTGAATGCCCTTATCGGTAAGCTGCCGCGAAGTTGCGTTGATATACGCATCCGGAGTATCCTTCAGGACATTGAACAGCCGGGTCATTTTGAGCCACGTAAATCCCTCTTCCTGTACGCGGTGTTTCACCTTGGCAATAATCTTGTCAGTATCCGTATCTCCGTGGGTATCGGCGTATAACCTTATCTCATCCCGGTACTTTCCTCCCAGCAATTGCCAGCACGGAACACCGTAGGCCTTACCCGTTAAATCCCACAGAGCCATTTCTACTCCACTTACCCCTCCTCCGTGCCGACCGTGGCCACCGAACTGTTTGATCGACTTAAAAATCCTTTCTACGTTGCAGGGGTTCTTTCCCAGCAACCGGCTTTTCAGCATGAGTGCGTAGCGCTTATCACCGCCGTCTCGTACTTCTCCCAGGCCATATATCTCCTGATTGGTGTCCATACGAAGGATCGGAATAGCCCTACCCAGATGGGAAACTGTCGTATAACGTAAATCCGTTATCTTCAAATCGGAAGGATTAGACCATCGATTGACGTTGGAGGTGGAGTGGGCAATCGTATCTTCAATGGGTAGCCCTATGAATCCGGCTAGCGGAAGTCCTCCGAAGGCAGTTTTTCGGAGGAAATTCCGTCGGCTATCTTTAGTTAAAAGACCGTTTTCTTTCATTCTAATAGCGGATATAGCGTTTTTCTGGTTTCAACTCAATTCTGTTATAGTACACGACATAACTTTCCGTAATTTGGTAATAGAAAAAGACAAACACCAATTTTATGAATATGAAAGGAACAGCTTTAACTTGTGTCAGTATATTAATGGTATTTTTTTTTCTTTACCCACCAAATACAGGCCTGGCAGGAATCCAGTGTCGGTATACTTCAAAAGTTAAAAGCCTATCCTCTGAGATTGACGGATATACTACTGAGCATGCTGACACCACGGTAGTTGAGATCAAATCTGAAGGAATTGAACTGAGCTACTCAGTGACTGAGATTCGTGCCAAGGCCGGGGATATTTTGCTCATCCGGTATTTCAATGAAAGTGATATGAACCATAATATCGTGTTGGTCAGGGAAGAAGCGGATATCCGTCCGGTGGGGATTGCAGCCCTTCAGGCAGTGGCGAGTGACTGGATACCGGAAAAGGAAATGGAACGGATCATTGCTTACAGTGAATTGGCCTATCCCGGGGATTCTGTAGAACTCTCCTTTCAAGTACCGCCGCCCGGAACCTACCCCTACATTTGTACCTATTCTGCTCACTGGACACAAATGCAAGGCCGGTTGATCTCAACAGAATAAAATCCTTATGAGTACCAGCTTCATAGAATCGAGGATGAATAATCATACACAACAACAATAAATAGTTAAATCATGTCAATTCATTGGAATGCATTTGTGGCCGTTCAGGGGAAGGTCTTGGTTTTATAACTGACTGAAAAGAAAAGCTCAAAAACAATTGCTATAATTAAAATGAAAAAGCAATGATCAAAGAATTTCCGCAGGACCTATGACAAATTTATTAAAGCAGTTATTGCTTAGTTTAGTAGTTGCCTTGACGGCAAACCTAAACTCATATATACCAGTACAAGCCCAAGATCAGCCTTCTTATAATCCTGAGAAAATGAATGCTATGGAACACGGGCCATTTGTTACATCAACTATCGCTTATGATCCGCTCACCAACAGCAGTATCGCCGTTAACAAAGGAATCGCGGTGAAAGTAGGCGATGATCCTCTGGCAGTCATGGTATTTGATACCGATTTGCTCCGCGTAGCGAGTGCCTGGACAGGTGGCTTCCTATACTGGAACCCTGACAAGCGGGATGGACTTGAGGAATGGCCCACGCCCGGAGGTTTTACTCATTTTGAAACCGGTAAATCAACAGGATGGTCGCTGGATGGAGAATTTGACGACCCCAGGGCTTGGCCCTACGGACCTATTCCAAAAGAGCAGGGGCAGTATCAGGGACTTTATCTTCATGATGAACAAGTGCTTTTTTCATACACCATTGGGGATAGCGAGATTCTGGAAACGCCCGGTTTTGAACAGCTTGGTACCCAGGCTGTCTTCACCCGGACATTCCAGCTCAGTCCTACAGAAGAAACTTTGTCTCTGCGGCTACTTCAGGCACCAGATGGAGCATCATTTGAGGTACAGTCGGTTTCCAATGCCAAAGAATATGTCATCGTAAAGGTAGGAAATAATACGCGTGTTGTGGGATTGCAAGGTATTGCTGAGGGTGCCCAGTGGAGAATCAAAAACCGCCACCTGATCCTTGATCTTCCTGAGTTAACTCAACTCCTTCAATTCAAGCTGGCCATCGGGCCGGTCATCTCTGGTGAAGAAACAGCGTATATGGTGAATTATCTGGAGCAGTCTCCGGACCTATCCGACCTGGCTGAACTGAAAAATCCCGGAGAAGATCAGTGGGAAACGGTAGAAACTGAAGCTGTTATGGGAAGCAATGAGGACGGGCCGTTTGCGGTGGACGAACTTTCCTTGCCGGTTGCCAATCCATGGAATTCTTTCTTACGATTGACGGATGTGGATTTCTTTAAGGATGGTCGGGCAGTGGTTACTTCCCTAAGTGGCGACGTATGGTTGGTGGAGGGTATCCAGGAAAATCTTGGGACGCTCCGGTGGCATCGGTATGCCACCGGTCTCTTCCAGCCGCTCGGAGTGAAGGTAGTGGATGGCCAGGTGTATGTTACCGGACGCGACCAGATTACTCGTTTGCACGATTTCAATAAAGATGGTTTTGCCGATTTTTATGAAAGTTTCAATAACGAGATCATGGCCTCCCTTAATTTTCATGCATTCACCATGAATTTGGAAACGGACTCGCAGGGTAACTTTTATTTTGCTAAATCCACGCCCTGGCCCCCTTACGTGCGGGGAGAAGGATTGCCGAAAGATGAAGAGATTACGCCCCATCACGGGGTTCTTTTTAAACTATCACCCGACGGTGTGCAGCTTGATATCATCGCCAGAGGACTGCGTAATCCCAATGGATTAGATATTGGCCCGGATGGTGAAATGATCTACGCGGACAATGAAGGCAACTGGGTGCCCACCAGTAAAGTCCATAGAATAGTAAAAGGAGACTTTCATGGCTTTATACCGTCGGCCCATCAGTCTGAAAAACCCGAATCCTTTGTTCCGCCCATTGTCTGGGTGCCTCATTATATGGATAATTCTTCTGCCAAACCCATGTTTATCAGCAGTGATCAATGGCCGGAGGAGCTTCAGGACGATCTGTTACTGGCTTCCTACGGCAGAGCGAACCTTTCTCTGATCTTATTGGAAGAGGTGGATGGCATATGGCAAGGCGCGCATTTGTCTCTTCCCTATATGTTTAAATCCGGTCTTGAACGCGGCCGGTTCCACCTGGATGGTCATCTTTATGTTACCGGAATGACGAGCTGGCAATCCATAGGACAAGACTGGGGTTCTTTCCACCGGGTACGGTATACCGGAGCACCTTTGAATGTACCGGTAGAAGTCAATACCCTAGCCGGTGGACTGGAAATACGGTTTACCCAGAAGCTCAATCCTCAGCAAGCTACCAATCCTGAGAACTATCAGTTGCAGAAGTGGACCTATCCCTGGACTAAGCAATACGGCACCCGGGGAAAATTATATTCTGTAGACCATCCCGGTGAAACCAAGCCTGATCCGGTACAGCTAGAATCCATTCGTTTGTCGGAGGATGGTAAATCAATATTCCTGGCCATTCCGGCATTGGAACCCGGTATAGTACCTACCTCCATCGGTACCCTGGATGAATTGCCGGAAATGATTGAAGCCTCTTTGGGACTGGTCATGTCCATAAGTTACCAGATAGCTACCGCTGAGGGGACTGAGTTAAGTCATATGATCCACAAGACAATCCACCGGGTCCCCAATGAAAGACATGCTGAATAAATTGATCCCTACCCAATTTTAACCAGTTGAGGCCTTATAAATAAGAAAATCAAAGCGTTCAGAATATTCGGCATCATTGTCTGTCTGTTTGTGATTTTTTCCGGATGCGGAGAAAAGAATAAAGTAATCTTTCCGGGAGAGGAGTGGACGATAGCCACACCGGAATCCCAGGGTGTGGTTGCAGAAAGAGGTCCACTTCCATAACTGTCTTTATAAAAAGGCAATTTTCGTATGGTTTTGTCTTTTGCAAAATGCATTTATATGATTGATCTGGCTTTTAGAAAATACAGAATCAACTTAGCCAAGGGGGGCATCGGGTCACGTTTGACCATCAGGCTGATTTTAAGGTAGATGACCAATACGTGTTTGAGATCGGTGGTAAATCCAAACCGAATAAGCCGATTCGGGGGCGGAAGAACAGCTACAGTGCCGCCGATGACTTGGAAGTAGGTTTTGGCAACAAACTACCCTTATGGTACTATGGGTTCTTGTACTGAAGGTGCTCAAGTTAGATCATTACAAATCCTTATCCCGGAACGGATTTATCCCATATGGATTGTCCGGCGTGGAACGTCCAGCGTGGAACGCCCGGCGTGGAGCGCTACGGCAATGGAATAAGAAAACTATCCAGCCAAGAGCCTGCTAACATTATTTGGTGGTAAGATATTAAAGATTGAAACAACATTTGGGTTATTCAAAACTAATAAATAGAATCAAAAAAATCGGTGACCTATTCGGTGACCAACTCTTATTGGATATGTAAAATACTGACCTTCAAATAAATAAGAAAAAGATTCTAGAGCCTCACCCTCTGCATCTTACATTCATTCAACACCAAAACCCCTTAAATTTTAGGATTTGAGGGGTTTTCTGTTTTCAACCCCTTCATAATGAAGTGATTTAAAGATTTTGTATTTCTTTTATCAGAAACGCTTCGTTCTCAGCAAGTTTAGGTTATCTAGAAGCCGATTAAAAGTCGTGCTGAAAATTCTGGTCAAAATTCCGAACTAATGCTTTGAAAATCATAGTAGTTAGCTTAGTAGTCTTACAAAAACTTTAGATTGCGAAATCTCACAGTATTTTGCAGCACTATACACCAATAACTCTATTCACCATTGTATGCGTAATTTCATATCACTTTTTGCGGGTCTTTTTTTACTTCAACTGGTAGTTGGTTGTCAGCAAGCTACTTCCACCGAAGAGGTGAAGGAAGCAAATGGTAAACTTCCTTTCCGTCCTCATATTCTCTGGTTAGTAACCGAAGATATGGGACCGTATATTCCCCCTTTTGGCGACTCTACCATTCAAACACCTAATTTGAGCCGTTTGGCCGCTGAAGGTATTCGATACCCTAATTTATTCTCTCCCTCGGGTGTATGTGCGCCTAGCCGGGCAGCCATTGCTATGGGTTTATACCCGTCTAGTTTCGGGGCCAACCATATGCGTACTAGCTCGCACCGAGAATTTACGGGTTTGCCCGCCTACGAAGCCGTGCCTCCGGTCGAAGCAAAAATGATGAGTCAGCTACTACGGGAGCATGGATATTACTGTTCGAACAATTTCAAGAAAGATTACCAATTTCAAGAACCCGTTACTGCCTGGGATGCCTCCGGCCCTTTTGCCCACTGGCGGAACCGAAACGAAGGGCAACCATTTTTTTCCATTTTTAACTTCACTGAGACCCACGAGTCGGGACTTTTTGAACCCTATGGTTTCCGTCATATTGAACAGCGGCATTACACTTCGGGTGACACCACATTTGATGTAGATGCTGGAAGTGAAAATGTCAGAAGTGGCCGGATGAAGGAGGAAGAAACAACCGTGCACGTAGCTAAAGACCTGGACTTTCCCATTCCTCCCTACCTGCCCGATACCGAGATCGTTCGCCGGGATATGTGGAAGATGTATAATAACATTGCCGAAATGGATCGTCAGGTAGGGGCAATTCTGGATCAGTTAGAGGTCGATGGGTTGTTGGATAGCACCATAATATTTTTCTATGCCGATCACGGTGGGCCACTGCCTCGCCAAAAGCGCTTAATATACGACTCGGGGCTTAACTCACCCATGATCATTCGCTTTCCCGACGGGTGGAAGGCCGGAGAGGTAGATGAGCAACTTGTTAGCTTTGTTGATTTTGCTCCTACGGTTTTCTCGTTAGCAGGTATTCGACCACCAAATTATCTGCACGGCCAGTCATTTCTAGGTGAGTACCAGGCGGCTGAAGAGCGTGATTATATTTACGCCGCGGCTGATCGGTTTGATGAATATACGGATGCTATCCGGGCGGTGCGCAGCAAACGGTACAAATACATCCGTAACTACCGTCCCGAGCAAGGATATTATCTGCCCATTAGCTACCGGGAGCAAATCCCGTCTATGAAAGAGCTGCGGCAAATGCAGACGGACGGTACTCTGGATGAATATCAGGCACAGTGGTTTAGGGAAAGCAAACCACAGCAAGAGTTGTTTGACTGTGAAAACGATCCTCACGAATTACATAATCTAGCAGATGATCCCGAGTACGCTGAAAAATTAGCTGAATTACGATCAGCATTAGACGAGTGGCTAACCGCCATTGGCGACCAGCCCAATTTACCGGAACGAGAACTGATTGAGCAGCTTTGGAATGGTAGCAGTGAACAACCAGCTACCGCTGATCCCGAAATCATAACATCGAATCAGCAGATTACGATTTCTTGCTCTACCGAGGGGGCCACTATTGGCTATCAGATGATTTCCGAAGGCAACGAAGCTGATAGCTGGCAAGTGTATACCAAACCTTTTACCGCTCCTACCAATAGTCACATAAAAGTACAAGCGCACCGCATTGGTTTTCAGCCTAGTGAAGTGCGGGAGATAAGTTTGCCCTAAAGGTATTATTGGCTCTTTTCCTTAGGCGAGAATAGGTTTTATTACGCGGCCGTGAACGTCGGTGAGCCGGTATCTGCGTCCCTGATGTTTGAAAGTGAATTGTTCGTGATCAATGCCTAACAGGTGCATTATGGTAGCCTGGAAATCGTGGACATGCACTCGGTTCTCTACGGCGTTGAAGCCAAATTCATCGGTAGCTCCGTAGGAGAAACCAGGCTTTACTCCCCCACCGGCCATCCAGAGCGTGAAGGCGTAGGGGTGATGATCGCGACCCCAGTTTTGGGTATCTTCAATATTGCCCTGAAGAAAAGGGGTTCGGCCAAACTCGCCACCCCAGATAACTAAAGTATCATCCAACATGCCCCGTTGCTTAAGATCTTTCACCAGAGCCGCACTGGGCGCATCGGTGTCCTGGCATTGTATCTTTAGTTGGTAGTTGAGATTTTTGTGTTGATCCCAACCGGCGTGCATGCACTGGATGAATCGAACATCTCGTTCCGCCAGTCGCCGGGCCATCAGACAGTTGAAAGCAAAACTGCCCTTGCGATGTACATCGGGGCCGTACATATCCAGAATATGTTGCGGCTCATCGGAGAAATCGGTCAATTCCGGCACGCTCATCTGCATTTTGTACGACATCTCGTACTGGGCGATTCGGGTGCTGATTTCCGGATCTCCGTATTCTTGTCGGTTTATTTCGTTTAGGGCCTGTATATCGTCCAGCATCTTTCGGCGCATCTGCCGACTCATTCCCTCAGGATTCTTCAGATACAGCACAGGATCGCCGCCACCTCGGAACTTCACTCCCTGAAACTTGGTGGGGAGGAATCCGCTGCCCCAGTAGTAATCGTAGAAAATCTGCCCGCAGCTAGCTTCCTTGTCTCGGGAAGTCATAGCCACAAAATCGGGTAAATCTCGTGCTGAGTTCCCCAAGCCGTAAGTCAGCCAAGAACCCATACTGGGTCGCCCCGGTTGTTCTGAGCCTGTAAGAAAAAATGTGATTGCCGGAGCGTGATTCACCGATTCGGTGTACATGGATTTAATGAAGCAGAGTTCGTCGGCAATCTTGGCGGTTTCCGGCATAAAATCTGAAACCCAAGCTCCACTTTGTCCTCGTTGCGCAAAGTTACTGATCTCGGCAATCACCGGGCGAGCCGTTTGCTTACCGGTCATGGTGGAAAAGCGTTTGCCTTCGGTGAGTGAATCCGGAATTTGCTTACCGTGCCATTGGCGAAGAGTGGGCTTATAATCAAAAAGGTCTACGTGCGACGGGGCGCCATTCTGGAAGAGGTAGATCACCCGCTTGGCTTTAGGGGCGAAGTGCGGTAACCCTAAACCATTACTCCTCGGGGAGCCAGAACTAGCGATTGATCCGAAAGAGGGGAGTGGGTTCAGCAGGGAACCCAGGGCAGCCACTCCGATGCCTTGCGCCATTTTACCGAAGAACCCTCTTCGGGTGATTCCGGCCTGATACTCCTCAAAAGGATGCAATCTGTCTTTTTCTGTCATTGTCGGGTAATTGTTTCGTCCAGGTTTAATAATAGCGAACTTAACACTGCGTAAGCGGCGTATTCAACCTCATCCAATTCCTGATTAACTCGATATTCTCCGATAGATGTAATTTTTTGGGCCTCTCGCTTATTATTGGTAAATTCTGTTCGCAGATCGTCTAGCCTGTTCTTGAGAATTTTCAGTTCTTCTGAACCTGGCCTTCGGGAAGTAGCCCACTCAAAAGCATAAGCTAAGCGTTTACTATCTTCAGATTTAGCTTTAATAACCTTTTCGGCCATCACCCGAGCGGCTTCCGCGTAGGTGATATCGTTTAGGGTGGTGAGGGCATGTAGCGGAGTGTTGGTGTTCATCAGTTTCACGTTGCACACCTGTCGGGCCGAGTTATCAAACAGGAAAGTAGGGCCGGAGATACGCCGCCAGAAAGTGTAGAGGCTACGGCGGTACAAGGCATTACCGTGATCCTGTTCATATTTGATCTTTCCAAAGGTAGCTTCTTCCCAGATGCCTTCCGGCTGATAGGGTTTTACTGGCTGCCCCCCGATAGAATCTACGAGTAACCCACTGATGTAAAGCGCCTGGTCACGAATCATCCAAGAGGGTAACCGCATCCGGCTCGCTCGAGCTAAGTATTTGTTTTCCGGGTCAATCTCCAATAGTTTTTCGGTTACCTTGGATGATTGACGGTAGGTTGCGCTCATTACAATTTTCTTAAACAGTGCTTTTAGATCCCAACCGGATTGCCGGCCACCGGATTGCCGGCCACCGCTTTCCTGAAAGTCAACGGCGAGCCAGTCCAGCAGCTCCGGGTGGGTGGGTAATGCACCCTGTACGCCAAAGTCTTCAATGGTTTTAACCAAGCCTTCTCCAAAGAACGCCTGCCAGTAACGGTTTACCGTGACCCGAGCGGTGAGTGGCTGCTCTTCGGAAACTAGCCACTGCGCCAGGGCCAAGCGGTTATTCTCCATATCATCCGGTAGCGGAGGGAGAAATGTGGGTACATTGCCGAATACTTGTTCATCCTTTCGGGGGTTATTGTAGCCGCCTTTTTCCAGTACGTAGGTGTTTCGGGGGTACTTCAACTCATCCATCACCATCACCTGCAGGTTTTGGGAAGCCCGGCGGTCGCGCTTGCTTCTCGCCGCCCGTAAATCGTCGATCAATTGAAAGTAGTCCGGGTCTTTATCTTTGAAGAACAGCCCTAGTTGGCTTAGAAAATAGGAAGATCGATCTTCCGGTTCATAGGTCAGAGCATAGCTGGCCACGCCTTCTAATCCCTCCGCTGCCTTGGACTCAGAGGCAGGTAATCCATCTTCTCGGGGAAACTTCTCCCGCTCAGCCACTTCAACTTTTTCCGCCAAAGCGTAGACGTACTCTTGTAGTTTAGCTACCTCCTGCTGATCCTCGGCCGGGCTTAAATCCAGCACCGGGGGGATCATTCCGTTGCCGCCTAACCCTTCTTCGGAAGTTTGGTTGAAGTAGTCGTAAAACTGGTAATATTCCTTTTGGGTAAGGGCATCGAACTTATGATCGTGGCAGCGGGCACAGTTGAGAGTGAGCCCCAGCCAGGCGGTTCCGGTAGTTTCTACCCGATCCATCACATTTTCTACCCGGGTTTCTTCGGGTATCCGTCCTCCTTCACCGTTGTAGGTATGGTTGCGGTTGAAGGCCGTAGCCAAAATATCTTCGGTAGTAGGGGAAGGCTTCAGGTCACCCGCCAACTGCATAACCGTAAACTCATCGTAGGGCAGGTTTTCGTTGAACGCCTGAATGACCCAATCGCGCCAGGGCCACATCTTGCGAGTAGGGTCGCCCTGAAAGCCGTTGGTATCCGCGTAGCGGGCTACATCCAACCATTCCCAGGCCCAGCGTTCGCCGTAGCGAGGTGAAGCCAACAGGCGATCTACCAGCTTTTCGTAGGCATTATCGGACGTATCTTCGGTAAAGGCTTTAACTTCTTCGGGGGTAGGCGGGAGGCCATTCAGGTCAAAGGACAGCCGGCGAATCAAGGTTTCTTTATCGGCCTCTTCGGAGGGGGTGAGCTTTAGAGATTCTAGTTTATCTAGTACGAAGTAATCAATTTCATTCCGGGGCCATTCCGTATTCTGAACTTCGGGAAGCGCTGCTTTTACCGGAGCATTGAACGCCCAGTGATTTTTCCATTCGGCTCCCTGTTCAATCCACTTGATCAAAATTGCCTTCTCTTCGGCCGTAAGGCTCAGGTTGGATTCGGGAGTAGGCATGATCAGCTCCGGGTCGTTACTTAGGATTCGATGAACCAGTTCACTCTTCTGCGGATTACCGGCTACTACCGCAAAAGTTTCTTTTTCAGGAATAGCGGCGAAGATGGCTTCTTGCTGGTCTAGCCTGAGACCCGACTCCCGAGCGTTCTCATCCGGACCGTGGCAGGCAAAGCAGCGGTCGGACAGGATGGGCCGCACGTGAAAGTTAAAATCAATTTTTTCGGGAAGGTTTCGATAAGCCAGTTGAACGTCATCCGGCATATCCGGCCCGCAATTCGTTAAAACAAGGCACCACAATGAGTAGCAGCAAATGGTGAGGATTCGGCTCATTTGAAAACGCACGCTTTCTGCTAAATATAAGAAAAATAAAGGACGCACCTCAGTGAATACCTTTCAATATCATCCTCACAGCAACATTTAACTGATGTTAGCAACCACTAGTTTATCAAGAAGCACGAATCTTTTGTGGCCTGAGTTTTAAAAACAGCTGTAGTAGTTGGACATTCTGACTCCGAATGTATAATCTAGCGCCGGTATTTTTAATTATTACCACCAGTACGTTGGCGAAGATCATCCGAAGCAGTGCCTCTCCGGCGGGCCTGTTTAATTTTCTGGTTACCGAAGTGGTAGGAGAGGTTGAGCCGAAATACCCGTGATTCCCATTTGTTTTGCACAATAGTATCAATATTACCCTGCTGAATCACTACCTGGTTTTCCCGGATATTGAATATATCATTCCAACTGGCCTGCACCTTTAACTTACCCAGAGTTTTTGACAAACCAGCATCAATCTGGTACTGTTCGCCGATTTCAAACATTCCCCACAGGGTAGGCGAGGCGTAGAAACCACTGAGTTCAAACTTCACATCGCCGGGTAGGGTAAAGGTGTTTTGTACCCGACCATTGAAGCTTAGCTGGCCTTTGCTGATTTGTCCGCCTTCCGAAAAGGGCGATTCTACTTGGTTATAGTATCCGGTAGCATTCAGGTTAAGCATCCACCATTCGGCCAGTGGGAGGGGGGCTGCTATATTCATACTGTAGTTTTCTATCCGGTTCAGATTTACCGTGGTCTGAAAGGTAATCTGGTTGGCTTCGTCCTGCTCCAATACCTGCGTGATGGCATCATTGGTTCGGGTATAATTCAGCGTGGTGAATACGGCATTCTTGTAGCCGTAGGTAAGCCCGTAGGAATTGGTGTACTGAGGGTTCAGGAAAGGGTTACCCCGTTCGAAGGTAAACCGGTCGAGAAAGAACTCAAACGGATTGAGGTTACTGTAGTTGGGCCGGTCTATCCGGCGGCTGTACGACATGGATACACTATGCCGGTCTTTTTGGGTATACGATACACTGGCACTGGGAAACAAATTCAGATAGTCGCGCTGAACCAGGCTGTCTAACGTCACCGAATATCCCTCAGAAGTGGTATGCTCGCCTCTCAGTCCTAGCTGCATTTGCCACTGTTCGTTCCACTTCTTCTGCACGTTGGCGTAGGCGGCATTGATATTTTCTTCGTACTGAAACTGATTGCTGCGCTGGGGATCGATCACAAAATCACCTTCCTCTTTGGTACGAAAATCCAGGGTATTATCCGTGGTAACGACACTGGACTTAAGGCCCGTTTCCAGCCCCCAGCCTCCGAAGATAGTACGGCTATAATCGGCTTGCAGGGCCAGAATATTGATGTCGGAGAGCGTATTGGTCCGAACCAACAATGGAGGTTCATTACTGGGGCCTTCGTTGGTAAAGTAGTAATTGTTATTGTTCTGGTAGCTATCCCCCTTCCACTGCGAGAAGTCGGCGTCCAAAGTCAGCTCGCTGTCATCTTCCCACTCATGTTTGAAATTGAGATTATAGGTTAGGTTGTTCCAGGTATTCTGATTTTGATTGTCGGCTCTCAAACCATCGTAAGGGTTTTCGTAAATGCCGCCTAACTGAGTAATATTTTCGCCGGAGCTGTTCCAGTTACCCACGTTTCCACTGATCAGTACTCCCAACGTGCTACGCTCGGTTATCGACCAATCGGCTCCACTGCGGAAGTTATGGCTACGCACCCAGTTTATTCTATCGGATGTCTGGTCGAAGGTAGTGATACCACCCGGAGAAGGAATTCGGCGAAAAATATTATTAGTTTGGTAGCGCTGACTGTAGTAGTAACTGTAATTACCAAACACATTCAACGGTCCCTGACGGTAATTGAGGTTTAGGTTCGGTGAAGCTTTGGGGTAACGGCCGTAGCCCAGATTAAGACCCACCTGGCCATTTAGTCCCTGGGCAGCCTGCTGTTTCCGGATGATATTAATAATCCCCGCATTGCCCTGAGCATCGTACTTAGCCGGTGGATTATCCATGATCTCAATTTTTTCAATATTCTCGGCGGGAGTGCTTTCCAGTACCTGCATCAGATCGCTTTCGGACAAGTAGGTAGGCTTTCCATCTAAATAGATCAGTACGTTGGTTTTTCCCTTGAGACTAACGTTTCCGTTCTGATCAACTACCACACCCGGAGATTTTTCCAGCACTTCCTGCGCAGTACCGTTCTGAAGAATAGGGCTGGATTCCACATTCATAATGATAGCGTTAGAAGTAACTTCAATCATAGGTTTGGTGGCCGAAACTACCACCTCGCTCAATTCGGTAGTTGTTTCCACTAGTCGAATTGACTGGAGGTCGGTAGGTATATTATCGGTTGAGAATACTTCGGAAAAGTAACTTTGATAGCCTACCATTTGAGCAGAAATAAGGTAGCTGCCAGCTTCAATACGATCTAGTTGATAGGCTCCGGTGGTATCAGTGGCTGTACCTTTCACCAGGGTAGAGTCTGCTGAATTAAGCAGCAAAACATTTACGTAGGGAACGGGCCCGCCGGTTTCATCCTCTATCACTCCTTGTATTTCCAGGTAAGACTGAGCCGGTAATATTGTTACGCTGGTTAGTAAAAAAAGTAGTAAACTACTAAAAACGGTTAATGGGCTAATATTCATTTTAATCGAAAAAAAAGTTGCTATTTATTATTTAGTACTATGTATTACCTACTACACAAGAAGGGTACCAATCTTCTAATTGCCCATATTTTAGCGCAGATAGAGAATTGTAGGTATTAGCTTGTTCGGTACTGTACATAGCCTGTTCGGAAGTGGACAGTAAACAACTACTTACTATCAGCCTGATTTCAGACTGAAGTAATGAATTGGGTTCCGACGAGCTATTAATCTCGAAAGGGTAAAGGAGTTGTTTTTCCGGGAAAAGTTTTCCGACAGCGTTGCCGGACTTTTGCTTTTGGTGTGGCTCTTATGAGAAGAATAGACGGAAGGAGGAGCAAGAATAAATCATGTTCCTACTTCCTCACCGGAAATGCGGAACACCCAGGCGTGTTGTACCTGATTGGCAGCTTCACTCGGCACCTGCACGGAGAGGCCTTGTTCGGCATCGTAAGTCCATTCCAGGGCTTGGTCGTAGCCCAGCATCCGTACTTCCGAACCCTCGGCAGGCTTCAAGCTCTTAAAGATGAGTTTTCCGGAAGGAGCTTCCAGCGTGATGCCGTAGAGAGTGCTGCCGTCCTTACTGCGGGTGTAGCGAATGGTTCCGCCCTCACCGTAGCCGCTTTCCAGCATCTTAGTGGCGTAGATGGCTTCGCCGTTCACGTCCAACCACTCGCCCATTTCCTGCAGGCGGTTAACGCTAGGTTCAGGAATCAGTCCTTCGGCCGTAGGGCCTACGTTGAGCAAATAATTACCGCCTTTGGCCGCTACGTCTACCAGATTGTGAATTAGCGTTTCGGTCGACTTCCAGTTGTCATCGTTCTTTTTATACCCCCAGGTGTCGTTCATGGTCATACAGGCTTCCCAGTCCACGTTACTGCCCTCTTCTAATATTTCCTGTTCGGGAGTGCCGAAGTCACCCACGTAGTCTTCACTCTCGTCGTTCATACCCTGCATACCCTTACGGCCTACATCTACTCGATTGTTAATAATCAATGATGGCTTCAATTCGCGGAGGTATTGATACATCTCCACCCCGTGCTGGTGGGTCCAGTCCGAAATCCACTCTCCGTCAAACCAGATTACGTGCGGGTCGTACTTCTCTACCAATTCAGTGAGCTGAGGTTTAAGATAGTTCTCCACATACTGATCAAATTCCGGGTTGGTTTTGTCTTTCTCCCGGGCGTTATAGTCGGGGAAATGAATGCTTTGGGCTTGGGGATGGTGCCAGTCCATAATAGAGTGGTAGAAGCAAAGTTTGACATCGTACTTATCGCAGGCTTCCTTTAGTTCGCCCAGCAGGTCGCGCTTAATGGGGGAGAAGTCCATCACATCGTATTCAGTCACTTCCGAATCCCAAAGGCTAAACCCATCGTGGTGTTTAGAGGTAATCACAATGTACTTCATTCCGGCAACGCTAGCGATACGTACCCAATCATCGGCATTGTATTGTTCGGGGTTAAACTGTCGGGCGTATTCTTCGTATTCCTCTACCGGAATATCGGCCCGATCCATAATCCACTCGCCAGTACCATCTATTTCTTCGCCCTTATGGATTCCCGCCGGTACGGCGTAGGGGCCCCAGTGAATAAACATCCCGAAGGTAGCATCGCGCCACCACTGCATACGCTCGTCAAATTCTTCGGGAGACTCATTTAGTAGGCTCGTCATTTCGGGTTCGGAAGTAGTTTCATCGGTATCGTTACTAGGCTGGCAGGCTAGGCAAATACTAAAAAACAGTATCCAGCAGCGTAGAGAAGTTGATTTTCTTATCATGACCGTTCGTCGGTTACAGTTTAGATAGTGATTAGTAGCGTCAACATAAAAATAAGCGGTAGAATGAGCAGCCGATAAAATTATCAAATTTAGTGGGGAGGGTCAAATGAAGATGCAACCACCCTCACGTACTCGTGGTTGGGCATCTTTCGGAGGCTTTAGGCTGGGGAACGTCTGCTATTTAGCCGTGCTTGTTGCTGAAACCGGATATAACGATCCATCGATAAGAAAATTATTTCGAAACAATATTCCAAAATAGGATTAATGTGCCAAAGTAAATTTCAATTAATGAATTAATGCTTATTTAATATTGGTAACGGTTAGTTTACATAAAGGTAAAAGTAAGGTAACAGGTTGACGAAGGTGGTGTACTATCTTGACGGCAGTAAATCATCAACAGTACAACCTCTATTTTACTATGAAAAAGTATTACCTTTCCTTGGTAGCAGCTCTTTTTTTCTGTTACAATTCCTATGGCCAATTTTTCTTCGACGTTGAGGTCGACACATCCTGGCTACCCGAAACAGTGGTGATGCCACCTTCACCCCTAAAGTATCAGGTGTTGTTTGTCGGGCAGTCTGATCATGTTCAAACTACCCCTACCTACGGTAATGCTGCCGGCGAGGCGCTCGCCAAGCAGTGGCACGACTTCATCGGCTTTACGCCTGACCCGGAAAGCGATGATCTGGGCTGGGTAACCGTAAACCACGAAATGATTCTTGCCAACGACAGTATTGGCGACGGGGGCGGTATGACCGTCTTCAAGGTGCGTCGTGATCCGAATACCGATACGTTGGAGATAGTAGAACAGACCCTTTCCGACGGACGCAGTGGCATGTTTTTCAACGTGGATTTCCTCAACACTGTCGGTGAAACCGGTATGAACTGCGGAGGAATTACCTCTTCTTATGACGGAAGAATCTGGACGGCCGAAGAGTGGTTCCGAACTAGTAACGCATCTATCTATCAGGACGGTAACGGCGTGCGCGACACTTCCGACTTTACCATCTCTACCGACATTCCGGGCGAGTTTGCCGGTTCAACCATCAGTAAGTACCAAAACTTCAACTACATGGTAGAGATTGATCCTCGCGAAGCGGTAGCGATCCGTAAGCAGTACAACTGGGGTCGGCAGGGTTTTGAAGGTGGGGTAGTTCTTCCTGATAACCAAACGGTGTACCTGGGAGAAGATGGCACCCCGGGTATGTTCACTAAATTTATTGCCGACGTGCCGGGCGACTTCACCCGGGGAACCACGTACGTATACAAGCACGACGCCAACGACTCTATCAACGGAAACTGGGTAGAGATGGATAACATGTCGCTGGACGAAATGCTTTACTTCAACGATTCTGCGCTGGCCAAAGGAGCAACGATGTTCAATCGGCTTGAGTGGGTTACTTACCACGAGGGAAAAGTGTACATGACCGAAACCGCTCGCGATAACGTGGGGGATAGCTTCATTGAAGGAACGGCTAAAGGTGGAGTGTTGGATTACCATTGGTTGGAGCCGGTGCGCAGCCGTCATCCTAACCTGGAAGCCAAAACCGATGAGCAGGTACTGGACTTCGTGAGAGCTGGTTTCTTCAACGATTACTACGGACGTATTTTGGTGTACGACATCGCCGAGGATAAAGTAGAAACCTACCTGGATGGTGGTCCTTTCTACGAAGAGTCGCCGGAAGTGGCAGCGTATCCCAACAAGCATCTGTCTAACCCTGACGGTTTGAACGTTATGGTAATTAACGGTCAGCCCTACATGATTATCTGCGAAGACCTGAACGGAACCTCCAACGCCCGGGTACCGGCAGGGATTGGCAACCGTACCTGCGAAACCTTCATGCTGGACATGAACAACTCTAACCCTACCCTAGATGACCTGGTACGGATTTCAGTTCTTCCTGTAGGAGCAGAGTCCACGGGTGCTCAACCCACCCCCGATGGTAAGACTTTACTGCTGAACTCTCAGCACCCTTCGTCGGAGAACCCCTACCCTTACAACAACTCCCTTACCTACGCGATCACCGGTTGGGACGATGCCGTAGCGGCTATCACCTCCATCGGCGATCAGGTAACCGAAGTAGAAGGACTGAAGTTCTGGGCGGATAACGTTCAGCGCGTGATCCGTATCAGCGAACGGTCGGATATGGCTTTGTATGATGTGATGGGACGCCGTCTGCGCGTAGCCCGCAACATCACCGAAATGGACGTTCATGATCTTCAGCCTGGCGCGTATATCATGAAAGCTTACAGCCACGAAACTAATACGTCGGTTGGAGCTAAACTTATCTTAGAATAAAATTTCAGACGTACGAAAAGGCTAAAGTGTACTGCACTTTAGCCTTTTTTTTTAATCAATCTAATAGCTTATGAAACGATTATTACTCATTATTTCGGTGTTAATGTTCGGGGTGGTAGCAACTACTTCGTTTCGCCCTGAACAGCCCCAAATTGGTAGTCCTGCCATTGAGGTAAAGGCTCAGTTTCTGGATGATTTACGGGCCTTCCAACTTGCTTGTGAGCATTTGAAAGAAAGTACTCAGCAGCTTACGGAAGCTACGTTACCTCAAGCCCAGCAAAACTTCATTCAGGCTCGTTACGCCTATAAGTCCGTAGAATTTCTGGCAGCCTACCTTGATTCCGAATTTATAGATAACTATATCAACGGTGCTCCATTGCTTTCGCTGGAACCCAATGCCCCTAGCCTTAGCATTGTGGAGCCGGAGGGATTTCAAACCCTGGAGGAGTACCTCTTTGGCGAGAATCCGTTGGCCGACGCGGAGCAGATTCAGTCTCTAAGCGAGGCATTAGCCGCTAATGCGGAAGAACTAAGTTACTTCAGCAGGTTACACCTAACCGATCGGCAGGTGATTGAAGCGGTCCGTATGGCGTTAATCCGGTTATTCAGCCTGGGCGTTACCGGATTTGATTCGCCGGTACTGGCTAATTCGCTGCCTGAAGCTGGGCGGGTATTGAAGTCGCTCCAAAGTGCAGTAACCCTCTACCTCCCGCTAGTGGAAAGTCGCGACAGTGATCTGGCTGCACGAGTGGACAAAAACCTGACGGAAGCCGTAACCTACCTGGAACAGCATCAGGACTTTGACAGCTTTGACCGACTCGAGTTTCTGAAGGAGTACGTAAACCCTCTATACGGTGATCTGCTGGATGTGCAACTGGCGCTGCAAATTGAGACCTACTACGAGACCACTTCGCCCTTTATCAAGCACTCCGTTAACTACTTTGCCAAAAATATTTTCGACGAAGACTTTCTCAATCCGTTCTATTACACCCGGATGCCTTCTAAGAAGTATACTCCGGCTACGGTGCAACTGGGCCGAACCCTGTTTTTCGATCCGATCTTGTCCCGAAACAACGACCGGTCCTGTGCCTCCTGCCATCAGCCGCAGAAGGCCTTTACGGATGGGCTACCCAAGAGCCTGGCAAGTAATGAAAAGCAAACTGTAGATCGGAATGCGCCTACGCTGCTAAACGCCGCTTACGCCGACCGCTACTTCTACGACCTGCGTTCGGATGCGCTGGAAGACCAGATTGATCACGTGATCTTCGATCAGCGGGAGTTCCATACTAATTACCTGACCATCTTCGACAAAATTGGTAAGAGCGAGGAGTACGTGGCCCTTTTTGCTGAAGCGTTTCCGGAAGTAAAGGCCGAGCCGATTAATAAATTCACTCTCTCCACCGCGCTGGCGGCCTATATTGTCTCACTGAAAAGTTTCTCTTCTCCCTTTGATCAGTACGTACGAGGTGAAAGCACCGAGTTGGAAGTATCAGTACAACGCGGGTTCAATCTGTTTATGGGTAAGGCGGCCTGCGGCACCTGTCATTTCGCTCCTACTTTTAATGGCTTGGTTCCACCCGTTTATCATGAGTCGGAATCGGAAGTGCTGGGGGTACCCAATACCGCGGATACTGCTTCTATGGTAATAGATCCCGATTTAGGGCGGGCAATAGGAGTCATAAAAGAGTATGTAGATTTCTACCGGCATTCCTTCAAAACTACTACGGTGCGCAATGTAGAGCTAACCGCACCCTACATGCACAATGGAGTATACCAAACATTAGAAGAGGTAGTTGACTTCTACAACCAGGGTGGGGGAGAAGGTATGGGGCTGGACGTAGCTTACCAAACGCTGCCGCCCGATCCACTCAACCTGACTGAACAGGAGCAGGCGGACCTGGTAGCCTTTATGCGCTCGCTTACCGATACTTCTCAGGTGAACCAGATGCCGGATAAATTGCCTACCTTCGCCAATGACCAGGACTGGAATCAACGTAAGATAGGCGGCACCTACTAACTATGCTTCTTCGGTGGGGAATTTTATTTCAGTTACTTTGCGGCGGACTGGCTTCTGTCGGATGGGGCCAGTCTGCCGATATTTTTTCCGAAGGAGATGTGTATCAACTCAAGATAACCACCGATGGAGTATACCGCATCGACTACGACCTGCTTCGACAAGCCGGGATAGAAGTTGATCGGTTGGATCCCCGTCAAATCCATATTTATGGTCAGCGAGGTGGGATATTACCTCAAAGCAATTTGGTAGTTTCCCCCCAGTTAACCAAGTTGCCGATTTACCCGATGGGTTTAGAGGATAGTGTTTTCAATAGCAATGACTATCTGCTGGTCTACGCCGAAGGACCGGACCGAACGGAGTACAATCCGCTTACGACTTTTTACGAAGTGCATCAGAACCCCTATGCCCGGGAGAATTTCCTGTTCTTAGTCATTGAAGAAGAGGCACCCAACTGGATGGAGAAAAAGCCGAGCCTGGCTTTCGGATGGGGATCACCCATCGATACCCATGTCGGTGTGTATCATCACGAATTGCATCAACGATCTATTGTGAGTTCGGGGCGAGAGTGGTTTGGAGAAGGTCTCGGCGAAGAGGAGAACCCTGCCGTTAGAGTTTCTTTTTCAATGCCCAAAATTGCTAAGGGTACCGAGTTGAAGGTGCAAACATCGGTAGTTTCTACTGCCGGTTCACCTACCAGCTATCATGTCTCGGTTAATCAACAATCTTTAGGTGATATTGAGGTGATAGCCGCTCAAACAAGTCTATATGGCTATCGGGGCAGGTTGGCTACCGCTCTTCACACACGCAATTGGGGTGATGAAGCCTTAACTTCTTTAGTACTCGATATCAGCCCAACTACTGACGGGGCAGCCGGGTATTTGGATTATATGACAGTAAATGCGGAGCACCCGTTACAGTACGAAGGTAAGCCAGTTCGGTTCAAGCATCCACTAATGAGTACCCACAGTATCACTCAGTTTCGTATTCAGCAATCGACAGATGATCTGGTGATTTGGGATATTACCGACCCGCTGCAACCGGTTGAACAACGATGGAATTTAAGCGATCAGCGAGCTAGTTTTCAGGTTTTTGCCGATACCCTCCGGGAATATCTGCTGTTTGATCCTCAAATAGCTATTGAACAGCCTGAATTTATTGGCAAGATTGATAAACCTAATTCATTATCCGAAGAACCTACTGAACTGCTCATTATTACTCCGGATATTTTTCGAGAAGAAGCGGAACGACTGGCTCAATTTCGTAGGAACCATGATGGACTTAGCGTCAGCGTTACCCTGCTACCTGATATTTACCGAAGCTATTCTGCCGGAAGACAGGATGTGACCGCTATCCGGAACTACATCAGGTATTTGTACCAGCAGGATAAAAAACTACGTTACGTGCTGCTCTTTGGTGATGCTTCCTACGATTATCTGCGTAATGAAGGTAATACCAACCTAATACCTACCTATCAATCCTACGAATCATTGCACAATGTGCATAGCTACGCCTCGGATGACTATTTTGGCTTTCTTGATCCTTCGGAAGGGGAGTGGTCGGAGGCAACCCAGGCGCTGCCGCACGATTTAGACCTAGCCATTGGCCGCCTTCCGGTGAATACCCTCGAGGAAGCGGAAGTAATGGTAGACAAATTGATGCACTACGCTAGCAGTCCGGCTACATTAGGAAAGTGGAAGCAGCAACTGTTGTTCGTGGCTGATGATGGAGACGAAAATAAGCACCAGCGCCGTTCGGACTTTCTAGCTTCGCAGGCGGAGTCGCGTACTAAGTTTCATGCCCAACGATTGTTTATGGACGCTTTTCCGCAAGAAGAACACAGCGCTCACCAAATGCGGGATCGTCTGGAGCAAATTGTTCAACGAGGAGTATTTTTGGTAGATTTTATCGGGCACGGAGGGGAGACTGCGTGGACCGACGAACGCATTCTTGATCTGGCGATGATCGATGACTGGACCAACTACGATCGCCTGCCCATCTTCCTAACTGCAACCTGTGAGTTTGGGCGTTACGACGATCCCCGACGGCAATCGGGAGCCGAACGGGCATTGCTTCATCCGGAGGGTGGTGCCATTGCGATGCTGACCACGGCCCGTCCGGTGTTTACCAATGCTAACTTTGAACTCAGCTCGGCCTTCTATGAAGTATTGACCCAAAGCGATTTAACCGAAACCCGTTTGGGGGATATTTTCCGGGAAACCAAGAACCGCAGCATTTCCGGTACTTCTAACCGTAACTTTACTTTGCTGGGCGACCCATCCATGGCGCTGGCGTTGCCCGAACGAGAAGCCGTTATTACCGACTGGCAGATGCAGCCTGCTGGCAGTGACACTTTGCACCCTCTTCAATCAGTAACACTTCAGGGAGAGGTGCAGCTCGATGAGCGAGTAGACGTCCAGTTTAATGGTATTGTTTATCTGGACTTCTTTGCCCAACCTCAAACCAGACTTACTTTAGGTAGCGAAGATACCGAAGCGTTGGAGTACACCGACCGAAGTGCCCGCCTCTTTCAGGGAAAAGCCAAGGTGAGAGATGGATTATTTACTGCTAGTGTACGCATTCCAAAAAATATTTCTCCTGATTTTGGTAGCGGAAATATTCACCTGTACGCCGAAGACAGACAGCGGCATTTGGATGCAATGGGACGGTTTGACCAATTTGTATTAGGGGGTGAGCCAATCAATGCTGAAGCTGACCTTAGCCCGCCAAAAATCCGGATGTATCTCAACCAGCCGGGTTACCCACCGACTACCACCGTTTATAATCGTGCGGTACTATTGGCCGAACTAACTGATCCCAGTGGAATCAACATTCTACCCGGTGAGCACGCTATCCGGTTATCGATTGACGGAGATGAGACCATTGAGATTCAGGATTGGTACGAAGCCGAGCTGGATAGTTATCAAGCAGGTTGGGTTAAATTTACACTACCCAATCTAACAATCGGCGGGCATTCGCTGCTGCTTCAGGCATCGGATACTCATTTAAATACCCAAGCCCAGTCGCTGGACTTTACAATCGTAGCTGATTCGGTCTTTCTGCTGCAAGCCTTCTCGGTATACCCAAATCCTACCAATGATGAAGTGGTATTCGACTTTTCGGTGAGTAAAGGCAGCAACCCTGTACGGGCGGAAGTACAACTGTTATCTACCACTGGAGAGCTGATGGCTCAATGGACAGAACCCATCTCTCCCGATCGCGAAGAAGCTATTTTGCACCGTTCCTTGCTTAGCGATTCTCCTGGTATTTTGCCTCCTGGTATCTATATCTATCAATTCTTTATTTACAACGAACAAAACGAAGTAGTCAAACGTCAGGGAAAACTCATTTTTCGGTAGTATAAAGTTTTTGTCTAAGACGAATTACTACGCTGCCTGAGGTAGTTGACAAATTGTATAAATCGAGGATTTCATCGCAAATGCGGTAGTTGATCCAACTAAAATGACCAGCAATCCGTATGGGAATATTAGATACCTTGTAATACACAGAACCGGATTCTGGTAAGTTGATTAAGAAGAACCTTGGTGTAAGGACAAGCTATCGTAGCCCGTTAGAAATACGTTTTGGTTGTGCGGGCCAGCTAATCAGTGATACTGTAAATAAATGATGAAGAAAATTGTTTTATACGTTTTTTTATTAAGCATCGCCACTACGTTCGTGAGTGCAATAATGGGTTACTATCCGGTTGCGAAAGTAAGTCTGGCCACGCTCGTATTATCGGGCTTTACGGGAATTTACCTGGTGATTCTGCATTCCTACCGCTTCACAACCCGGGCCACCCGTAAGCTGAAAGCTGAGGGCATAAAAGCATTTGACTCTATTAATCTATATTACCAGCTGGAGAAGCTTGGTGTTCATCAGGGAGCTAAGCAATTCAATGCAGTTAACAAGAAATCAAGGGTTCTACTGCGTTTGATCAGGGGTCGTTTCGCCGATAATAGCCTTACTAATCTGCGGTTCAAGCAGGAGGTAGAAGCTTACGTTGATCAGATTACTCGGAATCTGGAGCAGGTAGTTACCCATACAGAAGCGCTGGCCCAAATGAACCCTAGCCATTGGCGAAGTCAGATTGGCCAATTGCAGCGAGCCGGAGCGAACTCGGAAAACAACACAATAAAGGAGCTAGAGGAGCAACTAAAAACCTACGAAAAACTGGATGCTCACTGTAAGGAGCTACTATCCGAAAACAGTCAACTATTGACTGAGATGGATAAAGCAATCCTGGCCATGAATCAGAAGAAGTACCAACTGAATACCAACCGTAACCAAAGCCTGCTGATTGGAAAAGATGCCTTTATTCACCAGTATCTCTTTCGGTAAATACTATCCGTAAGAATAATTAATAAGTCTGTAATAAATGGCCGGTTTAGTAAACTAACCTAAGTACCTGTAAAAAATTTGCCCGGTTTGACCTGGTTTATTCCTGAATCACTATTAATCACTTTAACCCAACCTCACAAAATGGAAAACAAAAATACATCTACCGACGAAGACCTGAAACTGAATACCCCTCAAGAATCAGCCGTGATGGAAGAACTTGCTTCCATGGAGAAGAAAAAAGAAACCGATCCGGAAGTAGAAGAAAAGACCTCACAACTGGCTGAAGAACTGCTCTCTTCCAGTCTGGATGAACTCTCAAAAAAGCGATACGTGAACGAAATGGGGATGAAGTACCAGGCGGCCCTGGCGCATCATTCCAAACTACTGGATCAGTCCATCCGCACGCTGTCTCATTCTCAGGATGGCAGTAAGGTGGCCAACTCTTTGCTAGATTTGCGTAAGCAGGTGGAAGAGATCAATCCCAAACACTATAACCTCAATACTCCCAAGGGTTCTGGTGCCCGCTTCTTCCGAAACGTCTTCGGTAAGAAAAATTCTATCAGCCGTTATCTGGAAAAATACGAAGCCTCCTCGGAAGTAATCGCCGATATTATCAAGAGCCTGGAAGCTGGCCGCCAGCAGCTAATAGACGATAATAAAACTTTGGATATTGACAAACAGCAGATGCGCAACTCGCTGGAAGGACTTCAGCGAGCGCAGATCATTGGCCAGAGTCTGTACCACAAGCTGGAAGAAAAAGCCCGTAGCATGGAGGTGGATAGCGAAGAGCGCCGCTTCGTCGAGGAAGAACTGCTGTTTGCTCTCAACCAGCGGATCATTGATATTCAGACGGCTTTGGCCGTGAACCAGCAAGGGGTGATCTCCTACGATATGCTGATGCGGAACAACCGGGAGTTAATCACTGGGATTAACCGCACCATTACCATCACCGCTAGTGCCTTACGGGTAGCGGTAACCACCCGTCTGGCCCTGAATAATCAGAAACAGGTGCTGGATGCCAAAAAGAAGGTAGACCAGACTACTGCCGACCTTATCGAAGATAACGCCCGGGTGCTGCAGAAGCAGGGAGTAGAAATTCAGAAGCAGGCCGCTTCATCTACCCTGGATGTAGATAAACTGACTACGGCTTTCAATACCCTGAACCAGGCCATGGAAGAAGTCTCTAACTTCCGCCGTGAAAGCATACCACTGATGCGGCAGCAGGTAGAAAAATTCAAACTGCTGACCGACGAAGCTTCGGCCACCATCGACCGCATGGAACGGGGCAACGCTATCAAAGAATCGGTGCTGATCGATATCACCGATGACTTGAGTAAGTCATGATGTTTGTCGTGGTCGAGTAATCCTTAGCAAAAAATGCCTCCAGAGCTACTGGCAGCTATCTTCTCGACACTCATGATGCTAGTGGGAATTAAGCTCTGCCAAAAAGGGGGCTATTTAAAGCTGCACGGAAAAAAGACCAAGGCAGTTATCTGTAAAATAATTATAAGCGTTCGGGAGACTCTGGTGGCTTGTATTATCCGGTATTGAGATTTACTACCGAAACCAACGAGTGGATTACCCAAGAGCTTGATGTAGGATACCTACCGGCTAAGCCCGAGGGTACCAAGCTGGAGATTATTTACGATCCGGAAGAACCCACTAATGTCAAGATCAACTCTTTCGTTCAGTTAGAAATACTCCCTCGGCTAGTACTTATTATTGGGGCTATTGGCTTTATCCTGAGTGCCCTTTACTACGCAGGTGTTGTTTAGGTTGTCTTGGAAAAGTACTATCAGAAGAAGGGAAGATAATAGCTCGTTTTTTGAGATTCATAGGGGTTGAACGTGGTTGAATTAATTTTGTATATTTGAAAGAAAGCAGCCTTTTCTATGACCACCACTGATAATAATTTACGAGATAAAGTTATCCACCGCATCAACTCCCTCAGTCGAGATAAGCTGGAAAATGTAGATGAATATATTGATCTGCTGGAAGGCTCAGAGCAGTCTAAACAAAAAATTCTGTCTTCCGCCGGGGTGTGGAAGGATATGGACGAGGATACCTTTCAGAGCTTGACGGTGCACCTTCACGCTAACCGACAGCAGGGAAGCAAGCGAATATATGGATGAATGCCTGATCGATACTGATATTTTGTCATTCTACCTGAAGGGCGATAAAGCCGTGAAAGCAAAAGTAGAGGAATATCTGTTTGTGAAAGGTTTTGATCGTCTTAACATATCCGAAATCACCTACTACGAAATTAAAGCTGGCCTGGAGCACCGCCGGGCGCGGCAGCAAATACGGCAGTTTGAAGAGTTTAGTGCCGAGTGCCAAATACTCAAGCTCACCAAAAACTCCTTGGACATCACGGCTAACCGCTACGGTAAGCTAAAGCGAAAAGGCATCGACATCGGCACCCCCGATCTAATGGTGGCCGGTATTGCCATTGACAACAATTTAGTTTTAGTTACAAATAATCTGGAACACTTTCGGCCAGTAGAAGGGCTACGCCTTACCAACTGGAAGATATAATTCCTATCTACTTACTGCTAATTATTTCCAAATTCAGCCGGAATATTTAGTAAAGATTTTATCTTAGCTACCCAACATTTTACTGATACTTTTAAATATACAACCATCAATGATGAAATTAAATCACCTGTTCACGCTACTAATCAGTGCAACAACTACCGTACTACTTAGTTCTTGTGGCTCTTCTGAAGAAACTCAGCAGAACGATAGCCCACCAAATATCGTCTTTATTATGAGCGATGACCACGCCTACCAGGCAGTTAGTGCCTACGGCCACGGCCTAAATGAAACTCCCAATATTGACCGCATTGCCCAGGAAGGGGCCATTTTTACCCGGGCTACGGTCACCAATTCTATATGTGCACCCAGCCGGGCGGTAGTGCTTACCGGTAAGCACAGTTTCAAAAATGGAAAGGTGGATAATGTTCAGCCCTTCAACTGGGATCAGGAAAGCTTTCCTAAAATGCTCCAGGCTAATGGCTACCAGACCGCTCTGATTGGCAAGATCCACCTGGACGGGCTGCCGCAAGGTTTCGATCACTCTATGGTACTGCCGGGACAGGGTCACTACTACAATCCGGATTTTCTGGTAAACGGTGAACGCCAGCGCTTTGAGGGCTACGTGACCGATATCACTACTGAATACGCACTGAAGTGGCTACAGGAGCAGCGCGATCCGGAGAAACCGTTTCTGCTGATGTACCATCAGAAAGCCCCCCATCGTAATTGGAAGCCGGGGCCGAAGTATCTCACTCTGTACGACGACAAGACCTTCGATCCTCCTGCTAACTACTTTGACGATTATGCCAATATGGGCACCGCGGCCAGGGAACAGGAAATGGAAATTGACGGCCACGCCCGCTGGGGACACGACTTCAAGATGGTGGTAGGCCCGGAAGGCGACAGCACCGGATTTCACAACGAACTGGCCCGCTTCAATGAAGAACAACTGGCGCAGTGGAACGCCGCTTACGAACCCAAAAATCAGGCCTTTAAAGAAGCCTACTATTCAAGTGGAGAGTTGGAGTTTAGTGAGGAGAAGGAAAAAGAAATTGCCCTGTGGAAATTCAACCGCTACATCAAGGATTATCTACGGACGATCAAGTCGGTAGACGACGGAGTAGGAGAGGTGCTGGATTATCTGGAAGAAAACGGTTTGGCCGATAATACCATCGTAGTCTATACTTCTGATCAGGGATTCTATTTGGGCGAGCATGGCTGGTTTGATAAGCGCTTCATGTACGAGCAGTCGTTCCGTACTCCGCTACTGGTACGCTATCCCAAGGAGATAGAAGCCGGTACCGAGATTGACGCCTTAGTGCAGAACCTGGATATTGCTCCCACTTTCCTCGATTATGCCGGTGTTCAGATACCGGAAGCCATGCAGGGGGAGTCGTTCCGCAAGCTGGTAAGCGGGGAAAATGAATCCTGGCGGGATGCGGTGTACTACACCTACTACGAATACCCGTCGGTGCACATGGTGAAGCGGCACTACGGCGTAGCGACCGACCGCTACAAGCTGATGCACTTCTACTACGATATTGACGAGTGGGAGATGTACGATCTGGAGGAAGATCCTAATGAGATGAACAACGTATACGACGATCCCGAATACGCCGACGTTCAAAAAGAACTACACACTAAGCTGACTGAACTGCGCGATTACTACGGCGACAGCGATGAGAACAACCAAAGGTTTTTGGAAGAGTATTTAGAAGTGATGGAGCAACGCCAACAGAACCGGGGGAACTAATAGCTAGTTGAACTTCTGTAGTCAGGAGTGACATGAAGCATAAGAGCCATTCGTTAGAAAACTCTTCTAGCGGATGGCTCTTTTGTATTTGAGGGCTTAGTGGTTAGTAGCCTTCATTCTGAACTAAATTCGGATTTCGTTCAATTTCTGTTAAGGGAATAGGATAGCGGACGTGAAAATCCTGGGCTGGTTTTCCTCTTTCAATCGCCATTTCTATGAATACCCCGTGTCTGATCAAATCCTGTCTTCGGATGGCTTCGGTATGAAATTCCCGTCCTCGTTCATCGAGGAGAAATTCTTTATACTCCTGAGCATTGCTAAAATCTCCTAAGGAAACTAATCCCACTCCGGCCGCATCTCTAATCATGTTCAGCAGATCAATGGATTCTTGATTGAGGCCGTTCAGTTCATTCAATGCCTCCGCCCGGCACAAAAGTACATCAGCGTATCTGAAATAAGGAAAATCGTCGGAGGACCTACTGGCTTCCTGAGTAGGATACTCTGGAAATTTGAGGCTCCGGACATCATCCTCGCCCAATTGAATGGTATCTCCGTCAGCATTCACAAACTCGAATAAAAATGCATCAAGCCTTTCATCTTCGGGCTCGAAAAGCTCGAGAAACGCGGAGCGTATTTTGTATTCAGCGGCAAATATCTGTCGGGGAGGGTATTTCCACTGATAGCCCCGAGGCACAACGTGACTCAACCATCCGTCCCCGGTATCGTTGTTGGGGGTGTCGGACATGACCGAAACAAAAATAAACTCATTATCACGCTGGTTGTCAGGACTAAATAGTTCGGTTCTATTTCCTTCAACGAACAGATCATAAACTCCAAGATCCATTACCTCTTGGGCAGTTGACACCGCGTTAGCCCAGTCCCTGATCGTCATATACAATTTGGTTAAGGCGGTTAAGGCCGCTCCTTTGGTCGGGCGACCGTACTGATCCCGGGGAGGAGTCAACGGTAGTACATTAGCGGCATCTCTGAATTCCGTTACCATAAAGTCAATCATCTCCTGTTCGGTGGCTCTCGCCGGTCGATCTGTTACATCCGTTAAGCTGGTGGTCACCAAAGGAACCGGACCGAACTTATCGTATAGAAGAAAATAATTGAAGGCTCTTAAAAAGACAGCCTCAGCTCTTATCTCCGCTTTCCTCTCTTCATCTCCGGATATGGGATCAAGATTATCAAGTACTACGTTGGCTTTAAAAATTCCGCGGTATCTCCGTTCCCAATCATTCTGTAACCATTGGTGTGAACTGGTCCAGACGAACTCTTCAATAGGTTCATTAAAGGTAAAAATACCTCCACTCCTCTCAAGATGAATGTCCGTACATACCTCTTGCAGGGTAACCGCGTCGCGGGTAATATCGCTATATCTTAATTCTCCATATACAGAATTAAGGGTAATCTCGGCGTCCTCCAGTGTATTGAAAAAGTCCGAAGGTCGTAAGGCCGTATATGTTTTTTCTTCCAGTAATTCATCACAGGATGTGGTTGAAAACATCACGATAACTGTGGATAGAAGTACGATATATTTTTTCATGATGTAAATCTTAAAATTTGAGGTCAATTCCAATGGAGTAAGTTCTTGCCAGCGGATAGGCAGTATAATCAATTACTGTGTTTGAATTTCCTAACACATTGATATCGGGATTATAACCCCGGTAATCGGTAATTGTAAACAGGTTCTGGCCAGCCAGGTAAATCGTCAAACCCGAAATGCTTTTGTTCTCCAGTCCCGGAAAAGAATAAGCAAATCTAAAGTTTCTCAGTCGTATAAACGAAGCATCCTCGATTACTCTGCTATTAAAATCAAACGGCCGGGAAGGACGGATAAAGGAGGGGACGTCGCTATCACTATTCTCTGGAGTCCATCTATCCAGTACGTAGCGCTGTCGGTTTCTCAGGTCATCAATGGGATTCTCCGAATCAATGTTAGTGACGTTGGCCAACTCATAACCGAACCGGCCTTCGAAGAAAAATTCCAGTTGAAACCCTTTGTACCTAAAGACGTTGTTCAGCCCCAGGGTAAGAGCGGGAAACGGATTTCCTAATACGGTACGATCCTCCGGTGTGATTTCACCATCCCCGTCTACATCTCTGAATTTCCTTCCGCCAACGTACGAATTAGCCTGCGTGGGTGAATTACTTATATCACTCTCCGACTGAAAAACACCGATGTACTCATATCCAAAATAAGAGTTCATAGGTACACCTGGTTCCAGCAAGGTAAAATCATTCAAAAACCTTACGCTGCCCTGAAGAATCCGGGGAAGTTCTCCCAGACTGACTACTTCGTTATTTAATGTAGCAAAATTTAGATTGGAAGTCCACGATAACTCCCCGGTCAGGTTTCTTGAGGTGAGGTTAAATTCAAAACCGCTATTCTCGGTATCACCCACATTCTGGAGGGAAGTCCCAAAACCGGTGGTGGTTGGCACTGGCAATGCCAGCAGCAAATCCCGGGTAGTATTCTTAAAATACTCAATGGAACCACTGATACGGCCACTCAGCATAGTCATATCCATCCCTACGTTGAAAGATTGGGTTGTTTCCCACTTGAGGTCGGGATTGGCTAATTGAATGGGGGCGATTGACTCAAATTCCACGCCGTCTAGGACAGCCACCGGCCCTCTACCCAACAGAATCTGGGATGTACCGTTTCCGATTTCCTGGTTTCCGCTTATTCCGATGCTCGCTCTCAGTTTGAGATCTTCAATGAAGTCAGTTTCCGGGAAAAAGGATTCATTGGAAATCCGCCAGGCCAGGGCCCCGGAGGGGAAGTAAGCCACTTTGTTATTCTCACCGAAACGCGAGGAGCCATCCGCTCGGAAAGTACCCGTCAGCAAATATCTGTCTAGTATGTTGTAATTCACCCGGGCAAAACCCGAAACAATAGTATTTTCTTGCCGATCAGAAGTCACAAGGTTCTGAGATGCTTCTCCGGCACCTAGATTGTTCGATCCGAACGCCGTACTGGAGAAATTTCGTGATGCGGCAGAGAATCTGTTGTCAATGAACTGCTGATAGCCGAAACCACCTAAGATTGATAAACTATGATTGCCTCCCAAGCTAGGGTCATACTGCGTCGTAAACTCAATGAGGTAATCGGTATTGTCACGAAAGTTTCTAGTAGCCTGACCCTGATTGAGTTGCCCGATGAGGGTTTGGGTATCAAAAAATAGGTCCCCTTCTATGTTTCTCCGACTGAACCCTAAATTGAGCTTGGTATTCAGGTTGTCTAATAATTGGTATTCGATATAAGCATTACCGAACATGCGGGTGGTTTTGTCAGTGTCTTTTATGGTTTCTGCTTGTCCAACCGAATTACTTAAATCCTGCAAACTAAAGGCAAAATCACCATTTTCGTCATATATAGGATCGGTAGGAGGTAATTGTAATGCCGATCCAATCACTCCGGCCCCCACGTTTACTCCCAGTCCGATACGGGCAGACTGTTTATTCTCAATACTGTTATTAAAATTGATGCCTACATTTAATTTTTCGCTGATGGAGTGCACCAGATTGATTCGCCCCGAAAATCTATTAAACCCACTGTTGAGGATGATCCCGTTCTGATCAAAATAACCTAATGACAAGTAGTATTGTGTATCTTTGGAGCCTCCGGAGAACGAAATACGGTGATCCTGAACGCTGGCAGAGCGTAAAACTTCTTCCTGCCAATTGGTACCATCGCCGATGGTGCTGATATCTTCCGGGCTAAACGGTGGGGGATTACCCCGGTCTATAAAAAGATCATTATAGAAAGCCATATACTCCTGGGCATTCATCATATCCAGCATTTTGGTGGGCTCCTGTATACCGACTGAGACATTGTAATTAACCGTTAACGGGGAGCCTGCTTTACCTTGCTTGGTGGTAATAATAACTACCCCGTTAGAACCTCTGGCTCCGTAGATGGCCGTCGCTGAAGCGTCTTTTAGCACTTCTACTGACTCAATGTCCGAGGGGTTTAAAGAATTCAACGGATTGGTTCCCGGTAAGCCATCTACCACGTATAGCGGTTCATTACCGGCAGTGATGGAATTGGTGCCTCGTATTCTGACCGAAAATCCGCCGCCGGGTTCGGCATTCGTTTGGGTAATTCTAACCCCGGCAATTCTACCCTGCAAAGCCTGATCCACCGAAGTTTGGGCAACCGTATTTAATTCTTCTCCATTTACGGAACCCACCGATCCGGTTAGGTCACTTCTCTTTACCGTTCCGTATCCGACCACTACAACTTCCTCCAGTGCCTGAATATCGGGCGGCATTACTACATCCACGGTAGAGCGGTTGCCGACTGTTATTTCCTGTGAGATATAACCTACGGCTGAAAAAACCAGGGTGGCGTCCTCGCTGGATACATTGATTCGGTAATTGCCGTCTACGTCAGTTACTGTTCCTTGCGTAGTGCCTTTCACCAGAATATTCACTCCGGGTAGGGCACCTTCTTCTTCGGCAGTTACTTGGCCCGAAACAGCTCGTTGCTGGGCGGTTGCCTGTCGCTGTAATCCTACCATGAGGATAATCAGCAAAAGGCATTTTAAGATTGCTTTGTACAATGAGTTCATAGTAAGGTTGCTGTTTTGAAGTGAGTAAAATTTGACCAAACCAGCGCATTTTTCTGAATGAAAGACATCCACTCGCTGATATGCATCAATTTAATGAATTTTTTTCCACTACAATGAGTCAATATCTTTTAACGGTGAGGATTTTTGGCTACGGGGTTGCTAATAGCATCAGGAATTAGGTAGTGGTCGCAGAACTGATTAGTTAGTCAACCTACTTTATTATTCAAACTTTATAATCCGCTAAAGAGAAATTTCTAAAGGTAAAAAATGCTTCACCGCCTAGTAGCATGGCGGGTTCGCCGGGGCTGTTACGCTCAGGCTCCAACCATGTTGGTCAATGGTGGTGATAATCAAAGTAAGAGCCTTTCGCTGATTGATAATTTTTTAAGCGAAAGGCTCTTTCAATTAAAGAGGGTTCTCAGTTGGTTAGTAGCCAGTGTTTTGAGTCAATGCCGAGTTAGCGTCCAGCTCCTGTTGAGGGATTGGAAACAGCACGTGGTGGGGTTGGGCTAGTACAACTCCCCTTTCCTGAGCTGAGGAAATAAATTTACCGTGGCGAATCAAATCCTGCCGTCGTAATCCTTCGGTAAAAAACTCCCAGCCTCGTTCTACCAAAATCTGGTCGCGGAGGGCTTCTTTACTCGGGAAATCCGATAGCTGGTAAGGAGGGACTTCTGCCCGGGCCCGTACTTCATTCAGCAGATCAATGGATGTCTGGTTAGGGCCTTGAAGTTCGTTGAGTGCTTCGGCGCGGGAAATCAGCACTTCGGCGTAGCGGAGAATGGGCATATCGTTACCGTGCACTGCGCCTAACGCATTAGGGTCAGGCGTGAATTTAAAACTGCGCGGATACTTCTTCTCAATACCTGGAATAATCTCATCGTTCATCAGATCAATAAAATCACCGTTTATGTCAGTATACGATTTCAGTATCCAACCATATTTTCCGTTATCAGGATCATAATCCATCGCCCGTAGGTCGTCAGGGTGAAATGAGTTGACAAAGGTACGGCGTAATTGAAATTGGGCTCCGTAGTTTACCTGTCCAGTGGGGTAGCCTACCGGATAAGCGTGGGGCATATAGTTCCAGCCTGGCTCCGTAGCCAACGATTCAAAAACAAAGATTAGCTCGCTATTACCCTCGTTATCAACGCTAAACAGGCCCTCAATGGGAGTAAAGAGCTGATATTTGTTCAGCGCAATCACTTCTTCGAGAGCATCAGCGCACTTTTGCCACTGTTTGGTATTGAGGAAATAACGACCCAAAAGTGCCAATGCGGCTCCTTTAGTGGCTTTTCCCGAAAGCTCGGCATCAACCGGCAGGTTATCCACCGCAAACTGAAGTTCGGATTCAATAAAGCTTCGTATTTCCTCGTCACTAGCCCGGGCTACCTCAAAGTTCAGTTCTTCCGTAGTGGTGATCAGCGGCACGGGGCCGAAGAAATCGTAAAGGTTGTAGTAATTGAGAGCCCGTAGGAATACTGCCTCGGCCCTTAGCTGATTGATCCTATCCGGAGAAAGGGAAGTAGCATTATCAATATTATCCAGTAAAGAATTAGCATTGCGAATGGCTTCGTACATCTCGCGCCAGTTGTTCACAAAGAAAATATTGCTGGGTTGCCACTGAAAGTTAGCGAAGGTAGCCGCGGGAGCTGCGTAACCACCACCTCGTTCTAACTGCAAATCAGTAGGCCAACCAGCAAATGAAAACCAGGTCTCGCGGTACAGCGGGCGCGACTGCCGGTAGGTAGCATTCAGCACAGCGTTAATGCCCGCTTCAGTATTCAGGAAAGATTCAGGGTCGTATTCAGTGTATACTTGCTCATCTAGAAAGTCGGAACAAGCCGAAAGCGAAAGCAAACCAATAGCAAGAAATAATAGTATGGATTTCATAGTTGTCATAAGTAGGTTGGATTAAAAATTCAGCGTGCCGCCAATTCTAATGGTTCGGGCAATAGGATAGTCCGTAAAGGTTGCTCGCTGCACCCCCACACCATCCGAATTAGCATCAGGGTCGAAGCCATCGTAGTCGGAGATGGTTAATAGATTTTCTCCCGATACATATACATTGGCTCCCTTAAAAAAGCCGGAGCCACTCAAGGGAAGATCATAGTTCAACGTGATATTTTTCAGCCGGATAAAGGAAGCATCCTGTACTGTAAAGGTATTCACTTTGTTTTCCCCATCGGAGTAAGCAGTATAGTTTACACCGGAGGGAAATTCGGCATCCGGATTATCTACTGTCCAGCGGTCAAGGTAATTCTGGGCAATGTGGTTACGCTCTTTATTGATCGGGTACAAGGACTCGGCCACTAAGTTATTGAAGGTTTGCACTCCTTGGGTACCCAAGAAGTAAACCTCCAGGTTAAAGCGGTTGTAAGAGAAGCGGTTATTAAATCCGAAGGTGAAATTAGGGAAAGGATCACCCAGAATCACCCGGTCATCGGCGGTAATCTCGCCATCACCGTTGGTATCCCTAAAGCGAGGGTGACCGGGTAGTGCATTGGGCTGAGGTGAGTTGGCAATGTCATCTTCTACCTGAAACATACCGTCAATTTCATAACCGTAGAAGGAAGCAATGGGGGAGCCTTCTTCAATAACCAGGTAATTGCCGGAAAACCCAAAGCCACCGTAAATAATTTGCTGAGCGAATTCAGGCAGTTCGGTTACTTCATTTTCCAGTACGGAAAACACTACATCGGTTTCCCACTTCAATTGGCCAGTTAGGTTCTGCGAGCGCAGCGCGAAGTCAATTCCCCGGTTTCGTACCTGCCCGATGTTTACTCTAACATTGGTAAAGCCAGTAGTGAGGGGCACGGGTTGCCGGAACAACTGATCCTCGGTGAACCGTTCGTACACCTCAATGCTACCGCCAATTCGCCGGTTCAGAATACCGAAATCAAGTCCAATATTCAGCTCGCGGGTGGTTTCCCATACTAAATCCTCGTTGGGAATGCGGGCCGGAATAGCCCCGTTTTGCAACGAACCACCCAGCACCGCCGGACTACCCGCCCGGAATGTCTGAATCGTTTCAAAGTTGTTAATTCCCTGGTTACCAATCTCGCCGTAACCTACCCGAAGCTTCAACTCATCGAAGAATGCCTGGTTCTGCATAAACGATTCCTCGGATAGCTTCCAGCCAATGGAGGCCGAAGGGAAGGTGGCGTACTTATTTTTATCTGAGAAGCGAGAGGTTCCGTCACGACGGATAGAGGCGGTCAGTAAATACTTGTCTTTGTACGAATAGTTGATTCTTCCTAATTGAGAATTCAGCCGGTTGACAAATCTTCCGCTGCTAATCTGGTAGGTTTCTTGGTTACCGCTCTGTAACAGATTAGTGCCGGTAATATCCGATAAGAAGTCATTGGCCTGCGAGAATTGAATCCTTTCATCAAAGTTCTCATACGTGACTCCACCCAATACCTGGAGGCTATGGTCGCCGGATTCTAGTTCATACGACAGTAAATATTCGGCTAGCCAGTAGGTTTCTTCGGTACTTTCCACAATGGCCTGCCCATTTAAACCTCGCCCGATCTGGGTAAGCTGACTTTCATAACTATCTTCTCGCAAATTGCTAAGTTGAGTGCCCAGCCGAAGAGTAGCTTTAAATCCGGGTAGAATCTCATACTCTCCCATCGCGGTAGCATAAGCATTGTTTTCTACATCCTGCAAGTCGATGCCCTGCAATAGCGCCATTGGGTTTTCAATGGCTACTAGAGGATTCACATTGTAAAAGCCTTGCTCGTTTAGCTCAGGACCGATGGTAGGGTCAAATAGCAGCGCGGCCGAAAGTACCCCTACTCCTTCGTTGGTTCCGCGTCCTAACTTTACTCTATCCGTTACCGACCGAAAGAGATTGAGGTTTAGGCTGAAGTTGAACCTATCACTTGGTTGTAATTGGTAATTGACCCGGGCGTTGTACCGCTCCTGCGCCGTGTTTTTAATGACTCCCTGATTGTCCAGAAAGTTTAACGAAACGTAGTACTGAGACTGGTCGCTGCCACCTCGCATGGAGAGCTGATGGTTATGCACTATGGAATTTCGGAAGATGATATCCTGCCAGTCGTAACCTTCCCCGACCTGAGCTATTTTTTCCGGTGAGTGAAGGATGTCACCGCCAGATTCTACATTAATTTCGTTGAGCACCGTCAGATATTCTCGTCCGTTAAGCATACGTACGCGGTCCTTCACATCCTGAAAACCTACGTAGCCACTGTAGCTAATATCCATCTGCCCTTTTCGTCCATTTTTGGTAGTAATCAGCACTACTCCGTTAGCTGCCCGAGAACCGTAGATTGCCGAGGCAGAAGCATCCTTTAACACCTCAATTGATTCAATATCATCCGGACTAAGCGCGGTAGGAGATCCGCCGGGTAAACCGTCGATAACGACCAGCACATCATTACTGCCGTTGATAGAATTGGCACCTCTAATTTTGATATCAACCGCACCGCCGGGAGCCGAACTGGTCTGGCTAATCTGAACCCCGGAGGCTTTCCCATTCAGTAGCTGAAAAGCATTGGTATTAGCCCCCTTTACAAAGTCTTCGTTAGTAACCTGCACCACTGCACCGGTTAGGTCGCTCTTCTTTTGGGAGCCGTAGCCAACTACTACCACTTCGCTCATTAGTTGAGTTTCTTGCTCCAGGCTTACGTCAATCTGACTCCGGCCATTGATCGGAATTTCCTGGGGTTGGTAACCGAGGTAGGAAAAGATGAGGGTTCCATTTTCGTCGTCCACCCGGATAGTATATTTTCCGTCAACATCCGTAATGGTACCTCGGGAGGCATCACTTTTGTCGATAACATTTACTCCGACCAGCGGACCGGAGTCATCGCGGACAGTCCCGCTTACCTGGTAATTCTGCGCATGGGCAGAAACTGTGGTGCTTATCAGTAGAATGATAAGCGATTTGATAGACTTTCTCATTGGTTATTATTAGTAGTGAAGAAATAAATTGCAGGAAATATTGAGGGCTAATGAAAGGATTGAGGCAAGATAAGAGCGGCATGTTAAGGCTAGCTGGTGTAAGGGGGCTTAGTCTTTTTTTAAATTAGAGGATGTTCCGTTAAAGTACAAGCTAATAGTTGTTTTTTCAGCAACTAAAGGATTCTAGTAGAGTTCCTTCTTTTACTTTTAAACTAGTTGTATATCTAACTAAAAAACTGCTTTCTATGGAAGAAAGACTGATTAGAAGAAAATGGAAAAGTATCTAGGCTAGTGGTAAGTTCTGAAATTAGAGAGCTGGTATAGTCAATGAGCAGAGGTTAAGTGGCAGATCTTACGTAAAAAAGATTCTTTACGGCGAGAGGAAATACTGATTTTGGTCTGATCTTTAAGTATCAGGTGTCCGCCATCCGCTTTTATGTATTTGGCTATCTCGTTCAAGTTGACCAAATGGGATTGGTGTACTCGGTAAAAATTCTCTTCGGTTAATAGTTGTTCGTATTCTTTCAGATGCTTGCTAACCAGTACTTTTTTGTCGTTGACCAGATGAAATTGGGTGTAAGAACCCATTGCTTCCAAACGGATAATTTCGTGAACCGGCACGAAAATCATGCCTTCGGCCGTAGACAGGGTAATCGTATGATTGAGTTGGTTATGGCTTTGTAAATTATGCAATAGGGTGTCAATCTGGCGATTGTAAGACCTGATCCGTTGTTTTTCTACCACCTTCTTTACTGCAGTAATTAATTCTTCTACATCTACTGGTTTTAATAAGTAATCAATAGCGCTAAACTTAATGGCTCGCAAGGCGTAGTGCTCGTAAGCAGTGGTGAAGATAACCTCAAAATTGTGTTCCGGTACTTGCTCCAGCAGGTCGAAGCCAGTACCAATATGAAGCGCAATATCTAAAAAGAGCAGCTCAGGCTGTAGTCTGTTTACCAAATCTACCCCTTCCCTTACCGAAGCAGCTACGCCACAAATACTTACTTCAGGACAGTATTCACTGACGATATTTTTTAAAGCCTCCCGGCTGTGTATTTCATCTTCTACAATAATGGCGCGGAGCATAATTCTTCGTTTAATGGTACTATAATTTCAACCCGGGTTCCCAATGGATGATTTTGTTTGTCGGTTAAGTCCAGAATATGAACGCTAGTTTTCCTGGATTTTCCTTGATTAAGTGTTTCCAATCGCTGTTGCGTAACTGACATCCCCCTTGAGGGTAGAGTACTCTGCTGCTTGCGCCGCTTGGCCTCCTTGCGACCTACGCCGTTATCTTCTACTATACACCACAAGTCCGACTCCCTCTGCTTCAATTCAATCTTTAACCACCCTTCTTCCGGTTTATGCCGCAGCCCGTGTACGAGGGCATTCTCTACGTAGGGCTGGATGAGCAGAAATGGAATCTCCGTATCGTGTACATCTACGGAAGCGTCAACATTAATACTGTACTCGAAGGAATGGTTGTAACGTAGTTGTTCCAACTCAATATAGTGTTTTAGCAAGGTGATTTCGTCGGCCAGTGGCACCTGCGTGTTCACGGAATTTTCCAGTACCCGGCGCACCAGTTTGGAAAATTTGGATAAATACTTCAGTGAAGATGTTTTGTCATTGATGGTAATCAGATGCTGGATAGAATTGAGGGAGTTAAAAATAAAGTGGGGGTCCATTTGAGCCCGTAGCATCCGCTTTTCCAGCTCCTGGTTCATCAGACTGATCTGATGGTTTTTGCTTTCAATTTCCTGATTCTTTTCACTTAGTAAGCGGGCTGATTGTTGCTTTAGTCGGTAGCGGTTGTAGACAAATAGTATGAGTATGAGCAGCAAACCCAGCGCTGCCATCAGGGTCCACCTCACTCGTTTTTCAGCTTGTTTGGCTCGGGCCAGCAGCGCAATTTCCTGGGCCTGAGCCTCAATCTGTTGTTCTTTCTTTTCTACTTCGTACTTTGTTTGTAGTTCAGCTATTTGCCTGGCTTTCTCTTCGTTGAACAAACTGTCCTGATAGGCTCGGGCGGTTTGGTAATGTTCTAGTGCTTGCAGATAATTCCCTTGCACCTCGTATACTTGGTGTAAGAGATTATGAGCAGAGTGCAAGTCTTTTTTGTGACCCAAGGTTTGAGCCAACTCTATGGTTTGGGATAAGTATTCAATTGCGGTATCAAAGTCTCGCTTTTCGAGGGCTAGTTCGGCAAGGTTCATTAACAACTTAGGAATGTTTCCCTGGTTTCCTACTTTCCTGGCAATTGCCAACGATTGCAGATAGTATGCTTGTGCCTGATCTAATTGATGTAGCTTTTCATAGACGGTGCCAATGTTACCCAGGGTAGTGCCCATCTCTCGTTCATTTCCGAGTTCTTTCTGTAACGTTAAAGCTTTTTGATAATTGACCAGTGCCTCTTCCCAATCTTGCAGTTGGTGATAGGTGTTTCCCATCTCACTCAACAGTAGAGATTGCCGTATCTGATTGTTAGTAATCCTGAAGATGGCTAATGCTTTTTTCTGGTATTCAAGTGCTTGAGCGAGGTTTTGATTTAATCGATATACCAAAGCTACGTACGAATAGCCGCTAGCAATGCCTTCCTGATTATCAAGCAACTCATTACAGCGCAAGCCATTCATAAAATAGGTTAGTGCTTGATCAAATTCTCCCAGCTCTACGTGAACTAAGCCTAAGTTTGCGTAGCATTTTGCTCTTCCGACTGTATCTCTAATTTGATAAAAAGTAGCTAATGCTTTTGAATAACGTGCTTTTGCCACTTCATAATTTCCTTGGTGGTAAGCCAAAAGCCCTAAATTTTTGGTGGCATCGGCCATTCCCGCCTGGTTGTTTATCTTCTTAAAAGTTGCCAGTGCTTTCTGAGTATGGGAAATCGCAATTTCGGTTTCTCCCCGAATAATGGCATTTCCGCCTAAATGTAAATAAGCCTGACCAGTACCGTTCTGGTAGTCTAATTGTTGGGCTAACTGTAAAGCGCTATCTAAATAGGCATCCGCTTTTCCTAAATCTTGGTAGCGATAGTTAATACCCAATTGATTCCAAAGCGTAACTCTAGCTGTATCCTGAGATACCTCGAGTTTGATCAATAAACTATCAGTGGATGAAGCGTGGGAGTAGCCAATTAGCAGCAAATTGAGTAAAAAGATATGCCTTACCATGATGACTCGATTAGGAAGAAATAGGCACATACACAAAGGCTTCTCCAGAAGTAGGTGTGCATCTATCTGAGGTAGCTCGCCGAGATATGGTTTTTACATTTCTAGTGCTTTTAGGGGTATTACGGGTGCTAAACCCTAACTCCCATTTGGGTTGTGAAACCATAATCATGTTTTCAATTTCTGATGAACGCTCTGATGCTGAAAACCAACTATAGCAGTAACTATCATCGGAAATAATTTCACCTAACACTACCCTATGGGGCTGTCCGGGTAATGGGTCCGAAGGGTTAATTAAATCGAGTTGCTTGTTCGTTTGGGTTTGGCTTTGAGTGGAGACCGAGAATTTGTTATAGGATGTTATCCAAGCATTGGTAATTACTCCGTTCACAACTTCCACATAAACTTCGCTTCCTATATCATGATTAGGATCAAGAGTATAGGTATTGTCAGGTTTGCCTTCGGTAGAGAATGAAAATACCCAATGCGTGTAGTCAGGCTCAGAGGGTGTAATGGCTTTCCAATCGTCAATATTAGTACTGTAGGGAGCAATGTTCCCTTCCAGTGGGTCTTCACAAGCAGCGTTGAGGAGAAGAAGTAAAACGGAAAAAAGAACAAGCTTTTTCATAGCAAGCAGGGTTAAGGTTATCTACTACTTGGTATTTTCCTGCGGATACGATGTAACCAAGTCATTTCAAAATATTATACTCAGGTTTGAGAAACCATCAGGTCAAATTGACAATTGACCAAGTTGAATTGGTTAATGAAACAGATCATTTGATAATTGTATCGAGCAGAAATATTTGTCTCGAATATCAATTTACCGATTGATTCTACCAAAGCGATTCCGCTACTGGTCAATTATGGGAGATTTTTGTGACGACTTTCGGACTACTGGTGGTACTAAAAAACGATTAGCTAATCTCAAAAGGCGAGTACCGAAAAGCCTATAACAGAGTAGGTATTATTGTAAACGATTCTCTATTATGACCACGTTAAGAATGATCAGTCTATGGGCAATGATACTTGTTGTCCTTGCATCCTGTGAACAGGAAGAACTGCAAAACACCTCGATTACCGCATCGAACTTTAATCCAAAATTAACCACTAAAGCGGGTGAATTGGATCGCAAGTATGAAGTAGTAGACCTCAAATCGCCCACTTTAGATCAAGATGGGTATCAGCGGTTGAAAACCAGCAAGATTACCGGAAGTGAACTATACGCGAAAGTAGAGGGTAGGAAGGTGGTTAGTTACCAAATTCGCCAGCGAAACCGTCAAGTAAAATCATTTACTATTGCTAATCGGGGTAACCAATGCCCGGATATTTGGGCGTGTATTCACCCTCAAACTGGTCAGTACATTTTCTACGATAAGTGTGTAACGAAAGACCCCTGCGGTCGGCCTGTTTGTTCTGATCTAACTTGGTGTATTCATCCCGAAACCGGCGATTATCTTCTGTACGATAAGTGCACCACGGAAGATCCTTGTCAAAAGGACGAGCCTCCTATTATCGTCGTAGCCAAAAACGCCAATGTACAGCAGTTTTGCCCTACGACAGACTACACCTGGATGATTGACCCTAACACGGGAGAATACCTGCTCTTGCAAGAGTGCGATTACGGGCAGCAACTATTCGTGCCCATTGGCTGGTAAAGCAATTTTCTCGGCCACCAAAAGTAATTTACTAAATAATAAACCAACCTTAGAAATACTAATATTATGAAAACGCTAAGAAAAACGATAACAGCAATTATGATCGCGGTAGGTGGAGTATTTTGCTTCAGTTGCGAAGATGCCACTGAGTCAGAACTGGCCCGCCATCAAATTCCCTCCGATGAATACATTCCTAAGCCTCCGTACCAGCGAATTCCTTACGTGAAACGAATCATTAAGAGAGATTTTAAAGATGCCCGAGGCTGGCGGATTATCTGGGGCGGAGGTAGCATAGAAGGTACCGATATCTACAAAGTGCCTGCCATCTTCAGTACAATCACGGGGGGAGTAAACAGTGTACAGTATTTGAACGGTACCAGCCCCCAGAATACCAGCAACGCCGATATGTGGATCTATTTCGGGTTGGAAGCAACCAGCGAAATAAGTGCACTGAACTACGACAACTACACCCGTAAGACGCGCTTCAAGCTTTCGGGTATGACCGTAGCCGACTTGCAAAATGCCGCCGAGAACAATCCGGCTTTGTTTGCTCTCGCCTACGAGTGGGATCTGAATGAACCCACAGGATCTCTAGAGATAAGTGGTTATCAGACAGAACAAATATTTACGTTCAAGACGGACCGGTCTCCAACAAAATACGGTGCAGTTCGAGTCGTAGATGAGTCACCGCTCACGGTAGAAGTGGTAGTGCAAAAGTAAACCAATCGGTTAAAATAGCTCCACCTCGCTAACAGGTTGAATAAATAGGTGGTGTTAAATGGTTGAAGGTAGGGATGGTTAAATCTCTACCTTCTTTTATTATACGGAAATTCTCTGGGGTGCTAACGTTAAAAAGACCACTGAGTGAGCGACGCCTCGGCTGAATTCTCGGTTTCTAACAGATGAAGTCTCAGCAGGGCGGTAACTAGCTGGCTAGTGCCTAGTTTAGCTTCGTAGTAAGGGTCACCGGGTTGGCGGACAAACAGTTGCCCGCTCCAGAGCTTTTCAATTCCGATATCACCGTAACCTTGGGCGGCGGCCAATAGCCGATCATCTTCCAGAATTTCGTAGGCATCCAGCGTAAACTGGGCGGCAGCTCCCAGGCTATTGATCACAAAGGAATCGGGCCAGGTAGTTTGCAGTACCAGATCAGCTACTTTGCGCACCATTGTTCGGTAAGCATCTTCGTTGGTGATTTGGTAGAAGTAGGCAGCAATCCGACCAAACTGAATAATATCCGAGCCACCGTAACCGGTATAAATCACCGGAACCAGTTCATTGTCGCGAACGCTGCCGTCTAAATTTAGCGAGCTAACGTACCCCTTACGTTTAGCATCCCAGGAGTACTTCTCGGCAGATTTGATCATGGTTTCAGCCCGTTCCTGAAAGTGACTAAATTCGGAGTCTAGCTGAGACGCTTTCAGTAAGTAGTAACTAAGCAATGCCATGGAGTTAATGGAGGGATAAAGGGCATTGGGGCGGGGATCGTCAATGCAGGAGACGGTCAGGTTAGTCTCCGGGTCACGGTATTTCCAGTAGAGCGAACCGCTGCCTTCGGCCCACTTTTTCCAGGTAGGGTCTTCAGTTTTGCTGTACAGAAACGCAAACGAGTAGGCCTGCAAGCCGCTGTGTTTGATCCAGGGCTGCCCGCCTACCTGATACTGCGCCAGTCCGCGGTACTCTCGTTTATCTACTTTGTCCCAGTAAGCGTGGCGATTAAATAGATAGCTCTGGGTAGTGGGACTACGGAAGTGGTACTGTATTCCGGCAATGGCTTTTCTAACCGCGGTCGTATCCAGTTCCCACAGGTAATTCCAGGGTGGGGTTTCCGCCAGAAACTCGTGGTAAATATCGTTACGGGGATTTTCCAGATCACCCACCATCACCGAGTCGGCGTAGAAGTTGTAGTACAAATGCTCCCCCCAGGCCAGCAGTCCGGTATGAGGGTTCTGGCAGGTTTTCAGAAAGTCCGTTGCGTACACCTTAGCAGCACTCTCGTATTTTCTGTCACCGTTTAAGGAACTAAGGGCTTCAAACAGTTTAATGGTTTCCACATCGTGGTAGAAGTTGCTACCCCCTACGGCCCGGTCGTGAGGCCGAGTGCCTTCGGTGGGCGGTACATTCGCCCGGGGAACACTCATATTGCGGGTGTCAATCACCGAAGCCAGCATATGATTAGTTTGACTACCATAGGTGTCCTGACCGTGCTTAATCAAGTTGTCGCAGTGAGTTTTAACGTAGTAGAGATAGTCTTCTTGCTGGGCCAACAACTGAGTTGAGAGTAGGAAAAGGAGCAGCGCAATACTGCTGAATAGGTTGGATTTCATAGGAATGAGTATTAGTACAATTACCAGGGTGGTATTTTCTGATGAAAGAAGTAATTTACGAAACCTAATTCATGAGATAAACTTCCAATAGTTATTTAAACTAAGAAAGTAGATTAATTTTGATTTATGCACAACCGACGCGAATTTATAAGCAAGGCTTCTGCCGGTGTTTTTGGGGCTACTGTTCTCTCTCACTCAGTTGCATCATCAACGAATAAGCCTGATGAACGCATTGGGATCATTTCTAATACGGTTAAAAACGAAATGGCCGAAGATTACCGAAAAACCTATCAGGCACTGGCCGACATGGGTTACCGCTATATTGAGTCACCCTACGAGCCGGAGGGCGTTAGTCGCCCGGAATTAAGTAGGTTTCTACAAAGTTTGGGGCTGCGTAGCCTCTCGGTCAGCATCGGTATGGGCAGTCTGGAAAAAGGCGAACTGGATCAGGCTATCCGAAAGGCCGATGATCTTGGGGTGGAATACGTCATTTGTTATTATCCTTGGATGTCATCCGCCGATAATCTAACCCGAGCAGAAGTGCTCGAAACGGCAGAAAGAATCAATAAGTACGGTAAACAGATAAAGGAAGCGGGCTATCGCTTTGCCTGGCACAACCACGCCAAAGAATTTGCGGAAGTAGATGGGCAGTTAGCCTTTGACATGCTGATGGAACAAACTGATCCGGATTATTCTACCGTTGAATTGGATTGGTATTGGGTAGTGAAAGGCGGGCAGAATCCGGTGAGTTGTTTTGAGCAGTACCCGGGACGGTTCGAGATAGCCCACGTCAAGGATATGAACAATAATGTTGACGGTGGCATTAGCTGTGTGGGCCAGGGAATCATTGATTTTAAACCGATATTCGATACGGCGGCTACTGGCGGAGTGAAATACTTTACTGTAGAAAACGAGCGGGCGGTAAAAGGCCTGCCCTGTGCCCAAGTCAGCTACAAGCTCATCGCTCAACTAATTAATCAATAATCATTACTCATCAATTATTGAATACTGAAAATGAAGCTATTTCAAAAAAAATCTTTACTAACGATAGTTCTACCGGTAAGCATGCTACTGATTTTAGGCCAGTGTACTTCAAAACCGGAAACAACCGCTGCTGAGGCCGAATCGGCTACACCACCCAACATTATCTACATTCTGGCCGATGATTTGGGCTACGGCGATCTGAGCTGCTACGGCCAGACTAAATTTTCTACCCCCAACATTGATAAGCTAGCCCGCGAAGGCATGCTGTTTACCCAGCACTACTCCGGCAACACCGTATGCGCCCCCTCCCGATCAGCCCTCATGACCGGACTGCATACTGGTCATACACCCATCCGGGGCAACAAAGAAATTTTTCCCGAAGGCCAGCACCCCCTGCCGGATAGTATTCAGACTATGGCCGAAGCCTTACAATCAGCAGGTTATACCACCGGTGCTTTTGGCAAGTGGGGGTTGGGGTATCCCGGTTCGGAAGGTGATCCTAATCGGCAGGGCTTCGACGAGTTTTACGGCTATAACTGCCAGCGTTACGGCCATCATTACTATCCGAGGCACCTTTGGAATAATCAAGACTCTATTGTGCTGGAAGCAAATCAGGAAATGAACAAGGGTACCTACGCTCCTTCGCTAATTCACGAACAAGTACTATCGTTCATTGATGAGCATCAGAATGAGCCCTTCTTTCTTTATGTTCCTAGTGTTATTCCCCACGCTGAGCTGGTAGCTCCCGAGGAGATCATGGAGCGGTTCCGGGGAAAATATCCGCCCGAAACTCCTTACGAAGGGGTGGATGAAGGCGAGGACTATCGCACCGGACCCTACGAATCCCAGGAACATCCTCACACGGCTTTTGTAGCGATGATTTCTCTGCTTGACCAGCAGGTTGGGGAGATTGTGGATAAAGTTGATTCGCTGGGTCTGGCTGAAAATACGCTAATTATCTTCACCTCGGACAATGGCCCTCATCAGGAAGGAGGGGCCGATCCGGATTACTTTGATAGCAATGGCCCGCTGCGGGGTTACAAGCGCGACTTATACGAAGGCGGCATTAGGGTGCCGATGATCGCCCGCTGGACAGGTCAGATCGGTGCTGGAAGTGAGAGCAATCATGTATCAGCTTTCTGGGATGTATATCCTACCGTAGCCGAATTGGCTGGTATCGAGAAACTACAAGGAGATGGAGTTTCGTTTGCGCCGACTCTAACCGGAGTGCTTAACCAACCTGAGCACGATTATCTCTACTGGGAATTCCACGAGCGAGGCGGACGGATAGCCGTAAGGCAGGGCGATTGGAAAGCGGTACGCTATAATGTCTTGACAGAGCCGGACGGTCCACTGGAATTATATAATCTAGCCGAAGATATTGGCGAGGAGAATAACGTAGCCGCTGAACATCCGGATGTGGTAGCTCAAATGGAGGAAATATTGCAGAATGCTCGTACACCTTCGCCGGTCTTTACCTTTGATCAGGGAACCTACCTGGGCTCGAACTAACGGCCTATTGTAACACCTCTGATGTCTGTGCTTTCTCAAACTCAGGGTCGTAATCCGGGTTTTCGGGAAAAGACAAATCGGCTTGATGACTCGTCAGCCAGTCGGTAAGTAGTTGGTACAGCTTTTCTTTAATCTTAGGATAATCATCAGCTATATTGGTAGTTTCACCCAGGTCTTCAGCCAGGTTGTAAAGCTCTAAAGAATCATCTTCGTAGTAGTAGTGCAGCTTCCAGTTGCCCAGTCGAACTACCGAACCCGGTCGGGTGCGAAACAAGGGGTCGCGGCCCCCGTCTTCCTTGGGATTATAGGCCTGAAGGTAGATCGGGAAATGCCAGAATAACGAGCGTTCCGCTATCTCTTCACCCTGTAGCAAAGGTAGAATGCTGACTCCGTCCTGAGGTTGTTGCCTAGCTGGCTGAGCGTTCAGAATATCCTGAAAAGTGGGATAAAAATCCAGGTTGCTGACCGGAGTATCACAGGTAGTTTGAGGGGTAACTGTTGTGGGCCAGCGAACAATCAATGGCACCCGAATGCCTCCTTCGTAGTATGAGCCCTTTCCCGCCCGCAGCGGGTCCTGATAGGATACATCGCGAATTCCTCCATTATCGGAAGTAAACACTACTATAGTTTGTTCTTTCAAATTCAGTTGATCAAGCGTTTCTAGTAAGCGTCCCACGTTTTCATCCAGGGAAGCGATCATGGACGCGTAAACCGGATTATCCTGTCCCGTAGCGGGTTCTTTTTTCTCAAATCTCTCGATCAGTTCCGCCTTTCCAATAAGAGGCGTATGTACGGTGTAGTAGGGCAGGTAGAGGAAAAAGGGCTTTTCCTGATTTTCTTTGAGGAACTGAATAGCTTCGGTAGTCAATCTATCCGTTAGATATTCACCCTCCGGTCCGTCGGGCAGAAAATCAACATTATAAGGGCTGAAGTAACCGTCTTTTCCCGGGTTTCCCCGGTGACTGCCCGCTACGTTCACGTAAAAACCCTGGGTTGTAGGATCATCGCCCAGGTGCCACTTCCCGAAAGTTCCGGTGGTGTAGCCCTGATCTCTGAACATCTCGGCTAAAGTATAAATTGAATCGGCTAGTACAGTTTGGTTAGCTACCGGTATCACTTTCCTTGTGCGAGCACTGCCCCGGTCAGAATTAGCCACGGTATAGATGCCGTGCCGAGGGGTGTTCATACCCGACATCAGGCAGGCTCGACTGGGAGCGCAGTTGGCCGCCCCGGCATAGGCCTGCGTGAAAATTATGCCCTCTCGTGCCAGTTGGTCAATGTTGGGCGTTTCGTAGTAAGTGCTTCCCATAAACCCCAAGTCGCGGTAGCCTAAATCATCTACGTTGATAAAGACTACATTAGGAGTCTGACTAAATCCTAAATGTTGGATTAAGACGACAAGCAGAAATAAAGTGGTTTTAGTCATTTGTAGGGATAATATTGAAGAGCATATATAGTAGGCAGAGAAGTTCTCTCCACCTACAATGATTAAGTTCTACCGGTAGCCGTTGTTCGTTGGGTCTGATTCTAGTAAAGCCGGGTTGAGCCGCAGTTCTTCTACCGGAATGGGCAGCAGTACGTGTTTAGGCTCAATGTTTTCCGCGGGGTTGTAGATTCGGTATTCGGTTTCCCGGACTACATCCAGAAGAATACCCCAGCGGATAAGGTCCATCCGGCGGTGACCTTCACCCCCTAGTTCCCAACGGCGCTCATCGTAAATTGCCTCCCGGAATTGCTGCTGCGATAACCCGGAAAGTGGCTGATCGGGCTCATAGGCTCGTTCCCGCACGGCATTAAGGTACTGATAGGCTCCGGCAGGTCCATTCAACTCGTTTTCGGCCTCGGCGGCCATCAGAAACACATCGGCCATCCGGAAGATGATCTTGTTATCTCCGTGGTTACCGCGGGGAGAGTTGATCTGGTCCAGGTTCCACATCTTGGGCATGTAGGGAAAATTAAGTTCAAACCCCAGGTAGGTAGTAGCAATATTGGACGGTCTGCGCAAATCATCCATCGGAAACTCATTTACAAAGTCGGGCAGAGGAATGGCCAGTCCGTAACCGGTGAAACCTTCGTTGCGGATGCTGAGTTCTTCGCTTAATGCGGGGCGCTCATCGCTGTTTTTGGGTTCGTCTCTGATTCGAGGGGTGAAGTGGTCGGGCCAGTCGTCCTGGTTAATATCCTTCACAAAGTCTATCGTCCAGATAATCTCTTCGTTGTACTCATTGTTAGGATCAAAAACTGCAGCGTAATCATCGAGCAATGCATGAGGTGAGTTGTTAATGATTTCTACCGCTTTGTCTCGGGCCCGTTGCCAGTCGTTCTGGATCAGATAAATCTTTACCAACAGCGTGGCCGCCGCCCAACTGCTGGCACGACTCAGTTCATTGTTACTGTAGCTTCCCGGTAGTAAGCCTTGGGCGCTTTCCAGGTCAGCAACAATATCGTTCCGTATTTGCTCAGCATCGGTACGGCCTAGTTGTCTTATTTCGTCAATGAGAAGGTTATCGCGAAAGTAGGGGACTGCCCCCCACAGATTGGTTAGGTGATAATAGGAATAAGAACGCATAAACAGGGCTTCGCCCATCAGTTGATTTTTAGTCTCCTCATTGAAGTCTTTGCCTTCCAGGCTTTCCAGTATCAGGTTGGCGTTCTGAATAATGAGGTACAGGTCTTGCCAAGTCAGTGGAGCACCTCCGCCTTGCGAGATGTCACCGATGTTTCCCTCATTTATGGTATAACTTTGGATGGCTTCAACCTGGCCGAAGGCACGATTGGGTCCGATCACATCGGCTCCGTTTTCGTAAAAGCGATCCAGACCGATCTTGGCGTGTAGCGAATTATTTTTGTAGATATTGTATAATCCGTTTACCGCCGACTTTACCTCGGCTTCGGTGTTAAAGAAGTTGGCCGGAGAAACTATCTGCCGGGGATCTTCCGCCAGGAATTCTTCGCAGTTAGTACAGACTAGCAGCACCAGTGAGCTTAGTAGAAAACTATATATTAATCGTTTCATAGTGGTCAATATTAGGATAGTTGCTAAGATTAATGAGTTACAGTACAGCCTTTATTCCAACCGATAGGATACGAGCACTGGGATACTCTCCCTGCGAAAATCCGAGGGCAACATTGCTCTGTCCAAACATACTGGTTTCCGGGTCTTGCAGTCGGAAGTTAGATAGCACAAACAAATTCGTTCCGGTGAAGTAGATACCGATCTGGCTGAATCCGTTAAGTCCCCAGCGTTCTACGGGTAGGTTGTACTGCAGCTTCAGGTTCTTCAGGCGCAGGTGGGTGGCGTCCTCAATCAGTTCCGAGTTGTTTTTTACTTCCGATAGAGCAGCTACGGCTCCGGCTCGGGGCACATCGGAAGTAGGGTTTTCCGGTGTCCAGCGATTAAGCGTTTCCGTGTACTTGGTTCGTTCGGCCCGGCCAAAGAAAGCCGTTTGGGTCAGGCTATTGAACACCTCATTACCCACTGTACCCTGGAAGAAAAAGTCGAGACTCCAGTTTTTGTAGCTTATCGAGTTCTGCAAGCCGTAGATAAAATCGGGTTGGGGACTGCCTAATATAATAAAATCATCTTCGGTTATCTGCTGATCTCCGTTGGTATCTTCAAAGCGGGGACCTCCCACATCCTGGTTAACCTGTCCCGAAGCGTCAATCTCTTCCTGGGATTTCCAGGTACCCAGGTAGTTTACTCCCACAAATACCGGCGCGGTTTGCCCTACAATTAACCGTCCGCCCGGGCCGCCTTGCCCGGTAGCTGAGGGGTCAACAATATCAATTAGATCTACTCCGCCCAGATCAACTACGGTATTGCGGTTACCCGAAAGGGTAAGAATGCTGGACCAGCGGAAATCATCATTAGAAACATTGATGCTATTGAGAATAAACTCTAGTCCCGTATTCTTCATCTCACCCAGGTTCTGCAACTGGCTGACGAAACCCGTTTGCCGGGGTATTTGCACGTTGAGTAGTAAATCTTCGGTACGCTTAAGGTAGTAATCCAGCTCGAAGGAAATACGTCCCTCCAAGAATGCGGCTTCCAGTCCGATATCAAACTGTCGAGTAGTCTCCCAGGTTAGCTCCGGGTTAGCCGGCCGGCCCAGCGTCACCCCAGCCTGCTCCTGCCCATTAAAGGTGGTGTTGGCACTATTCAGCAACGCGAATGTTCGGAATGAGGGAATGGCCTGACTGCCTGAGATACCGTAACTGGCTCGTAGTTTAAGCTGATCAAAGACATCAAGATTTTGTATAAAGGGCTCTTCGGATAGGCGCCAGGCAACCGCCCCCGAAGGAAAGAAACCGTACTTATTGCCGGGGGCGAAACGAGATGAACCGTCTACCCGGCCCACTACGGTAAACAGATACTTACTCCGGAGAATATAGTTGGCCCTACCCAACCAGGAAACCAACTGAAAAGCATCGTAATCAGAGCCTACCACATTACGGTTCGGGTTGGAACCGAACGCAATGTTGTTAAAGCCGGTAATATCATTTGAGAGTTGGAACGATTGGGATAGGCTCGATTCTTCCTCAAACTGCTGTATTGTAAAGCCGCCAAGTAGGTTCAGTTCGTGATCGGCACCAAAGTTAGTAGAATAAGAAACGGTGTTTTCATTGATAAACCCTATACCGGAACGGGTGTCGATTCGGGCATCACCCCCGTCGTTGATGACAAAATTCTGGGGCAAAGCTCCTGGGTTGAAACGGTTGCGCTTGAACTGATTGATCTCCGGATTAATAGAAGAACGGATTACCAGATTCTCGATAGGTTCAATTTCTACGTAGATGTTGCCCAAGAGATTGGTAACCAGGCTATGGTCTTCCCGGAGCGTTACATCAGCTTCCGGGTTGGTCTGAATAGAGGCCGATACCGGATTTTCAGTGGTGAACTGACCTTCGTCATCGTAAATGGCTCTTGCTGCTAAATGATCTCGAAATATCTGGGATATACCGGTTTTGCTGTTTTCTCTTCTCAGCCGGGAAACGTTAAGCCGGAACCCTGCCCGTACTCGGTCAGACAACTTAAAGTCGGTATTCGCCCGGAAGATATACTTTCTGATTCCCGAGTTGCGGATGATACCTTCCTGGTCAAAGTAGTTAGCCGAAACGTAATAGTTTACCGATTGATCCTGAGACGTACCGGAAACCGACAGGTCTACGTTCGTGATCGGTGCATCCTCCGTTACCTGGTCAATCCAGTCTACGTTAGGCACCGAGTTCAAATCGGGGAAGGGTAAGGCGGCTCCCCGAAATTCTGCGTCTTCATTGGAATATTCGGCATGCTGTCGGCCGTCCAAAAACTCAGCCGTTTCAATCATGGATTGAACCCCGGTATAGGCGTTGATGGATACCTGAGGATCTCCGGCGGCGATGCCCTGGCCATTTTTGGTGGTTACCAGAATAACCCCATTGGCCCCCCGGGTGCCGTAGATGGAAACTGCGGTAGCATCTTTCAGAATATCAATTGACTGGATATCGTTGGTGTTGATATTGTTCAGGTCAAAGTTTTGGCCGACGATTACCCCGTCAATTACCCAGAGCGGTTCGTTATTACCCTGAATGGAGTTTCCCCCCCGGATACGAATGGAGGTAGCCGCTCCGGGTTCGCCACTCACCTGAGTTACCTGCACTCCGGGAGCCCGTCCTTGTAAAATCTGATCAACCCGTGAAGTCGGAATATTTTCTAAAATCTCGCCTTCTACTTTACTCACCGAGCCGGTCAGGTCTTTCTTCTGCTGAGTGCCGTAGCCCACTACCACAATCTCACTCAGTGATTGTACATCGGGCTGCATGGGCAGGTCGATGGTGGATCGGCCGTTGATTTCTATTTCTACCGAATTATAGCCAACCGAAGAAAAAACCAGGGTGGTCACCTCATCGGCTACCGTCAGGCTGTATTCTCCGTTTACATCGGTAACGGTACCTACGGTGGTTCCTTTGGCTACAATATTGACGCCTGGTAACGGCGAGCCGTCTTCCGCATCGGTTACCGTCCCGCTGATGCGCTGTTCAACGGGGATTTTTTCATGAACACGGGAGTTCTGGGTCTCATTCCTATCTTCCTTACTATTGTTAGTAGAGGTTGAAATGGTCGTAGTCTCTGAAAATGATAGATTAGTTTTGCTGGAGGTGATTGACTGACTGTAGACATTTAGGTTAGCCAGAAACAAGGCTGCTACTAGTAAGCAACCGGTAGTTGAGAAAAAAATTTTCATAGTTACAGTTTTAAGTTGATAGTTGGTCAGATGACGTATTTGTACGGCATCTAATTGTCATTTTCTTTAAGAATAGATTTCAAGTATTTTCATAGGCGATGGGTTTATCAATTAAATAAAAGTTGAATCTCCGATTATTAGCTCAGGAAACCATGGTCTTGAGTTTTGTTGAGTGAATAATACGCCAAATAAATTAATAAAAACTATTGGGAAATAGGCGGCAATTCGTCAATTGTTGTCTGATTCAAGCATACTGGATCTAAAGAGTTCCCAAGCACCACTGAAGCAGGGATATACAGTAGGACGTTACTCGATGGAAAACAAGCGATCCTTTAACGGCTAAATTGTAATAAAATGGCATTTTCTTTTCTTTTAGCTATTTTTTCACGAAATATGCTAACCCTTACTAACACTACTCACCATGAGATACCTAGCTACTGCCGGATTGGCCGCATTGCTGTTGGTTTCGTGCGAAACTAAAGAGCAAATGCAGCAACCACCCCCTACCATTAAAGTGGTGGAAGTAATATCACAAGACGTACAACTGGAGAAAGATTTTGTCGGACAGGTACACGGGAAAGTGGATATTCCGATCCGAGCCCGGGTGGAAGGCTATCTGGAAGGGATTCATTTTGAGGAAGGCCGCCCGGTGAAAAAAGGTCAGTTGCTCTACACTATTGACGCCCAACCTTTTGAGGCCTCCGTAGCCGCGGCTCAAAGTAAATTAGCCGAAGCGGAAATAGAACTGGTACGCGCCCAAAACGATCTCAACCGGTTAGAGCCTTTGGCCGCCAACAACGCTATCAGCCAGCGAGATCTGGATGCCGCCGTTGCTACGAAAGGAGCGGCCGAAACTGCCGTAAGGGCGGCTAAGGCCAACCTTCGCATTGAAAACATCCGCTTGGGCTACACCCGTATCAAATCGCCCATTAATGGGTTGATTGGTAAAACCGATGCCCGCATTGGTGAGTTTGTCGGCCGGGAACCCAATCCGGTTATCCTTAACACTGTATCTCGTATCGACTCACTGCGAGTGGAGTTCTTTCTGACCGAAAGCGACTATCTACAGGTATTTCGAGAGTATCAGACGAATGTTCGAGAAAACCGACCTAATGAAGCTTTGCCCCTCAAATTACTGCTGGCTGACGGAAATTTGTTTGACCAGCAAGGAAAAGTAGATTTTCTTAACCGACAGGTAGATCCCACTACGGGTTCCATTCTGGTACAGGCCTCTTTTCCCAATCCCGACCGATTGGTGCGGCCCGGGCAGTTTGCTAGGGTAAGGGCCACATTACAAGAAGTGAAAGGTGCTTCTTTGGTTCCTCAGCGCTGTGTTACTGAATTTCAGGGTAGGTTTAACCTTATGGTTGTAGATAACGAAAATACGGTGCAGCAACAAACGGTTGATATTGCCGGGGCCTATCGCGATTATTACTTGATAACCGCCGGGGTAGAGCCGGGCGACCGGATAGTGTTTGAAGGATTACAGCAAGTAAGGCCAGGCATGAAGATTAATCCGGAAGTAGTAGAGTTTGAGTCACGCGCCCCCGAACAACAAGCCATATGAGTAAGCCCGAAGAAAACCAGATCTTTTTCGTTCGCCGGCCTATCGTAGCTATCGTTATTGCAGTGTTTATGGTCATTATTGGTGCCGTAGCCATGCTAGGCTTGCCCATTGAACAGTATCCGGGAATCACCCCTCCGGTGGTGCGGGTGAGTACCTCTTTTACCGGAGCTAACGCCATTAGCGTGGAACAGTCGGTAGCTTCGCCGCTGGAGCAGGAGATGAACGGGGTGGAGAACATGCTCTACATGAAATCCACCAATGCCAACGATGGCAGCATGAGTCTGGAAATCACCTTCGATTTGGGTACCGACCCGGATATGAATACCGTGTTTGCCCAGAACCGTACCTCGTCGGCTACTCCTAAATTACCCGAAGAGGTAAAACGGTTAGGGGTCAAGACCGAAAAGTCGATGCCTAACATCTTGATGATGGTCACGCTGATTTCTCCCAACGGCGAGTACAATCAGGACTTTCTGGGTAACTACGCGATCATTAACGTGCAGGATGAACTGGCTCGTATTAAAGGAATTGGCCGGGTGCAGGTAATGGGGGCCAATAACTATTCCATGCGCATCTGGGTAAAGCCCGATCTGCTGGCCAAACTGGGCATCACCATCCCGGAAATTATGAACGCTATCCGCCAGCAAAACGTCATTGCTCCGGGTGGAAAGTTCGGAGCTGAACCCGCTCCTCCCGGTACCGAATATACCTACACCGTTCGGTTACCCGACCGCCTGGTGAACGAGGATCAGTTCGGGGATATTGTCGTTCGCTCTGATCGGAATCGGGGGATTGTTCGAATTCGGGATGTTGCCCGGGTGGAATTGGGAGTAGAATCTTATAATGCCTTTACCCGCCTCAACGGCCAGCAGTGTGCGATTGTGGCGCTGTACCAGGCGCCCGGTTCCAATGCAGTAGAAGTAGCGGCTCAGGTAAACGAAACGATGGATCGTATTTCGGCTAAGTTTCCGGCGGGCATTGATTACGAAGTTTCCCTGGACTCTACCGAGCCCATTACCGCGGGTATTGAGGAAATTGTTGTGACGCTGATTATCGCTTTGCTGCTGGTGATATTGGTGGTGTTCATTTTCATTCAGGATTGGCGGGCTACGCTGATTCCTACGCTGGCTATTCCGGTTTCCCTCACGGCGGCGTTTATGCTGTTTCCGCTACTGGGTTTTTCCATCAACACCCTTTCTCTGCTAGGACTGGTATTAGCGATTGGTATTGTGGTAGATGATGCTATTGTGGTGGTGGAAGCGGTGCAGGTGAATATCGCCAAGGGTATGGACCCTAAAACCGCTACCTCGGCGGCTATGCGGGAGGTAACCGCCCCGGTCATTGCTACTACGTTAGTGTTGATTGCCGTATTTATTCCGGTGGCGGCTATGGCGGGTATCACCGGTTTATTGTACCAGCAGTTTGCTATCACTATTGCGGTGTCGGTGGTGTTTTCGTCTATGAACGCCCTTAGCCTTAGTCCGGCTCTTTGCTCGCTGCTGCTCAAGGAGTCTAAGCCCTACGGAGGACTGTTGGGTAAGTTCTTCGGAGCCTTTAACCGCTGGTTTGACCGCAGTACCGAGTCCTACACCTCCGTGACTAAGGTGGTAACCGGCAAGTACAAGCGAGGCATCGTGTACGTATTTATTTCCCTGGTAGCCGCGGGAATCTTCGGGGCGCTCATTCCGGGTGGTTTCCTTCCCGAAGAAGATCAAGGCTACTTCTTTGTGAATGTGCAGTTGCCGAACGCTGCCTCCATGCAGCGAACCGATTCCGTAGCCTATCAGATTGAGCAGGCACTAATGGCTCGAGAAGATGTGGATTACGTAACCAACGTAACCGGATTTAGTGTACTAGCTGGGTCTTTCATTCCTAATTCGGGAGTAGTTTTCGTCAAGCTAAAGAACTGGGCCGAGCGGGAGACTACCGCTAATGATGTGATTCGGCAGACCAACGGGTTGTTTCGACAGCAAATAAAAGGGGCACAGGTTTTCTCCTTCGGCCCACCGGCTATTCCCGGCTTAGGGAACGGCTCGGGTTTCAGTATGATGATTCAGGATGCAGGAGGTAATGATCCCGACTACCTGGCTCAGAATACGTACGACTTTATTGCAGCAGCTCAGGCGAGGCCGGAAATTGAATCGGCATTCACTAGCTTCCAGGCCAGCGTACCCCAGCGGTTTATGGAAATTAACACCGAGAAAATTCTGTTAACCGGAGTTGATCTGGGAGATGTTTATAATACTTTTGCGGCTTTTCTGGGAGGGGCTTACGTGAACGACTTCAACCGCTTCGGCCGTCTGTATAAAACCTACGTGCAGGCTGAACCGGAGTACCGGCAGAATGAACGGGGACTGGAGCTTTTCTACGTAAAAAACAATGAAGGGGGGGCGGTTCCAATATCTACATTCGTAGATGTAGAAAATATCTCCGGGCCGGACTTTACCAATCGCTTTAATCTTTTCCGGTCAGCCGAAGTAACTGGAGCTCCTGCCCCAGGGTATACCTCGGCCGATGCACTCAATGCGCTGGAAGAAGTAGCGGCGGAAGTGCTGCCCGATGATATGACCTTCAGTTGGAACGCCATGAGCTACCAGGAAAAACAGGCTTCTGGGCAAGCCGGAATTGTGTTTGGGTTCTGTCTGTTCTTCGTGTTTTTGATTCTGGCGGCCCAGTACGAAAGCTGGTCTATGCCGTTTGCCATTCTGCTTGGAACTCCTTTTGCATTGTTCGGAGCATTTCTGTTTCTGTATTTGGCCCGCCTGTTTAGCGAGAGCTACTTGGTCAATATTTTTGCCCAAATATCACTGGTGATGTTGATCGCGATGGCGGCTAAAAACGCTATCCTGATTGTAGAGTTTGCCAAGATCAAGTTTGATGAGGGATTGAGCCTGTTCGATTCGGCGGTTGAGGCCGCTCGGCTGCGTTTTCGCCCCATTCTGATGACGGCCTTTTCGTTCATTCTGGGCATTTTACCACTTATTTTTGCTTCAGGCTCTGGAGCTGAAGCTCGCAAGGTAATGGGTATGGCCCTGTTGGGTGGGATGAGCTTAGCTACCCTACTGGGAGTGTTGCTATATCCGACTTTGTTTGTGCTGGTGGGTAAAGTGGCCGGATACGAAAAGAAACGATCCGCCAACCTTAGCACCTCCAACTCATGAGTTCAATGAAATACTGCCTGCCACTACTACTACTGCTCGTTGGCTGCAAAGTTGGCCAGAACTACCAGGGAACCGAAGTAACTGTTCCGGACCACTACCGTTACGCAGACACTACGCTGGCGGTAGTCCCGCAAACCATTAATAGCGATTCGTTACCACTCGATGAACAATTTAACCTAAACTGGTTCTCACTTTTTGAAGACCCCATGTTGGATACCCTGGTGCGGCAGGCGTTAAGGTACAATCAAAACTTACAAATTGCGGCCGAAAACGTTTTACAGGCGCAGTATGCCGTTACCATTCAAAAGGCTAATATGTTGCCCTTCATTGGGGCCGGGGCCGGAGTGCAGCGCCGCAACTTTGGTTTTGGTCAAGTAAACGATGCCGACGAACTGGTAACCACCAATTTGTTCTACCTGGCCGGGTCGGTAGACTGGGAGATAGACTTTTGGGGGAAATTCCGGCGACTAAATGAAGCTGCCCGGGCCCAACTGGTGGCTAGTGAACAGGGTTACCGCTCAGTGCAGATCAGCCTGATGGCTACGGTGGCCGATCTGTATTTTAAGCTCTTAGAAGACCAGACCCGGTTGCAAATATCCTATCAAACCCTGGCGCTGCGCGATAGTATGCTGAATATTATTCAGGCTCGCTTTGATAAGGGAATTATTCCCGAAATTGATTTGAACCAAGCCCAGATACAGCGGGCGATTGCTGCCGGAAGTATTCCTTTACTTAAGCGTTCGCTGGCTATCACACAAAATCAACTTAGTGTGCTAACCGGCACTTATCCGCAGTCCATCGCCACCGGACGCACATTAATTGAACAGGATACTAGCATTACTATTCCCGTCGGTTTGCCCAGTGATTTACTCGCTCGGCGCCCCGATGTGATTAGTGCTGAATACGAACTGATTGCTCAAAATGCCGTAGTTGGGGCGGCTCAGGCTAACCGATTGCCCACCATCAGTCTGACCGGAACCCTGGGACTGGCCAGCACTCAACTCAGTTCACTACTAAATGGGCAAGTAATTACCGACATGGGTGGTTCGTTGGTCGCTCCCTTGATTCGTTGGAACCAATTGAAACGGACGGTAGATGTAGAACAGAGCCGGGCCGAGCAGGCTCGTCTGGCCTACGAGCAAACGGCGCTTACCGCCTTTCGGGATGTAGAGGATGCACTGGTTTCGATTAGCACTTTAAAAACGGAACTGATTGCCCGGCAGCAACACGTAACGGCAGCGCTTAGGGCTCAGGAGTTATCGCAGGAACGCTACGATCAGGGAGCTACCAGTTATCTGGAGTATCTGGAATCTCAGCGGCAGGCTTTTGAAGCTCAACAGAATTACGCCGGCACCAAACAACAACTTCTTAGCTCCTACGCCCAACTTTACAAAGCCTTAGGGGGTGGTTGGGTCATTGAATAAGATAGTTAGCGTACGGTAATTCCTGAAAAGATTTCATTAGGTAGGAACATAAGTAATCATGTTTCTACTGGCACGCTAGGTCAATATATCTTTCACTACGTGGCCGTGTACGTCGGTGAGGCGGAAACGTCGACCCTGGAACTTGAAGGTGAGTTTCTCGTGATCAATGCCGAGAAGGTGCAGTAATGTAGCCTGGAAATCGTGGACGTGCACGGGGTTTTCGGTGATGTTATAGCCAAATTCATCGGTAGCCCCGTACGTAAACCCTTTCTTCACGCCACCGCCAGCCATCCAAAGTGTAAAGCAACGCGGGTGATGATCCCGACCGTAGTTATCCTTCGTCAGCTTACCTTGAGAATAATTCGTGCGCCCAAATTCCCCTCCCCAAATTACCAGGGTATCTTCCAGCAAGCCTCGCTGCTTCAAATCCATCACTAAGGCTGCGGAAGCCTGATCGGTTTCTTTGGCTTGGGTCTGTATAGCATTGGGCAGGTTGCCGTGCTGATCCCAACCCTGATGGTACAGCTGGATGAAGCGGACATCCCGTTCGGCCAGGCGACGAGCCAATAAGCAGTTAGCGGCAAAGGTACCGGGTTCTTTAGCATCTTCCCCGTACATCTCGTAAATGTAATCGGGTTCGCCGGAAGTATCCATAATTTCCGGAACGCTGGATTGCATGCGGTAGGCCATCTCGTACTGAGCTACCCGGGCGTTAATTTCCGGATCACCCAAACTTTCGTGTTGAACTTCCTGAAGCTGCTGAAGGTAATCCAACTGCATCCGCCGGTCTTCGGGATCAAAGCCGGGAGGGTTGTTAAGATAGAGTACCGCATCTTTTCCCGCTCTAAACTGTACTCCCTGATGTTCGGAAGGCAGGAACCCATTGCCCCATAGTCGGGCGTAGAGGGGCTGTCCAAACTTGTTTTTAGTCACTAATACCACAAAGCCAGGAAGGTTCTCATTTTCGCTACCCAATCCGTAGCTCAGCCAGGAACCTATGGAGGGTCGTCCGGAGAACTGAGAGCCAGTTTGAATGAAAGTGATTGCCGGATCATGGTTGATCGCCTCGGTGTACATAGATTTTACGAAACATAGCTCGTCTACAATCTTGGAGGTATGCGGCATGAGTTCGCTGACCCAGGCCTGGGAACTGCCGTATTGGGCGAAATCGAACTGAGATCCGGCCAGGGGGAAAGAGGTCTGACCCGCAGTCATCCCAGTCAGTCGTTGCTCACCGCGTACAGACTCCGGTAAGTCCTCACCGTTCATCTCCCTAAGCAGAGGTTTAGGGTCAAACAGCTCCAGTTGAGATGGCCCGCCGCTCTGAAATAAATAAATTACTCGCTTTACCTTGGGAGTAAAGTAGGGCGAACCCGGCCCTCCACTGGTTTTTGCCAACGATTGCAGCGGGTTGATCAGAGAGGCTAAGCTGACTGCGCCCAACCCCAGAGAGGTCTTGGTGAGAAAATCCCGGCGGGAGTAATTCTTTTCGTAATTATGGCAGTGATCCATGATCAATTAGTATTTCGTAACGAGTACCTCAGCAGAGAGCAATCGTTAGGTTGGTTTAATTATCGTTTTGTATAGGCTTCGTCGTGGTTCAGTAGGGTGCTGGCTACCATCGCCCAGGCGGCAGTTTCCACCTTATCTAAGTCAGGTTGAACCGTATATTCGCCTACCGTCAGTAAAGAGTCAGCCTGGTTTGGTTTTTGGCTAAATCTCTCTTTAGCACTGGTAAACAAATTCTCTAGTATTTTCACTTCTTTATCCGAAGGCATTCGGCCGGTGGCTAGCCGGAAACCGTAGGTAATTTTCTGATCGGGTGATTCGCCTCCTTCACTTTGCAACCGTTGCCCCATTACCCTAGCGGCCTCCACAAATTGTGGGTCGTTCAACAGCACTAGCGCTTGTAGGGGAGTGTTCGTGCTTTCCCGTTTCATGGTGCAGATATCCCGATTAGGAGCGTCAAAGGCGACCATTGCCGGGTGGGGACTGGTGCGTTTGACAAAGGTGTACAGGCTGCGGCGGTACAGACTATCGCCTTCATCCGCTTCATAGCGCAGAAGTTCGTGCGAGAAGTTACCTTTTTCAATCCAGAGTCCTTCTGGCTGGTAGGGTTTTACACTCTTTCCTCCCAGTTGCTCCACCAGTAAGCCGCTAGCGGCCAGAGCATTATCCCGGATCATTTCGGCCGGAAGGCGTTTGGATGGACCTCGCGCTAGCAAAATATTGGCCGGATCACTTTTTACCTGATCTTCGTTCTGTACCGAGGCTTGTCGGTAAGTTCCGGACATCACCATCGTTTTAATCAACCCCTTCAAATCCCAACCGGATTGCCGGCCACCCGATTCTCTAAAAGAGATAGCCAACCAATCAAGTAGCTGGGGGTGGGAGGGGAGGCTGCCCTGTAAGCCAAAGTCGTGGGGAGTATCTACCAAGCCTCTACCAAAGATCATCTGCCAGTAGCGGTTCACCGTCACCCGGGCGGTAAGTGGGTTCTCTTCACTGAACAGCCAATTGGCTAAGCCCAGTCGGGTGGCAGGTAGATCTTCGGGAAATTCCAGTACACTAACCGGGGTGGCAGGAGGCACTTTCTCTTCCGGTGAATCGTAGGCGCCGCGGGCGAGCACGTACATTGGTCGCGGCTCGGGAGTTTCCTCCATCACCATTATCTCGGTGATATCGCTAACCACCGCCAGCCGCTCTTTCAGATTATCTCTGAGTTCCTGAAGTTTATTTTGGTACTCCGGATGATAGCGTTTTAGCGCATGTTCCAGTTTGACATCATCCGCAAGCTGACCAAATGTTGTGTGCTTCCCTTGAGCTCGGGCTTGAAGCTGGGCCACCTCAGCGGAAGCCAAGGCTTCGTGGAAGATGTAAACTTCATCTACGGCACCTTTGTAAATGCCAAACTCTCCGGTAAAAGCGCGGTATGCCTTGCCTATTTGTATCGGGCGGTTAATTAGTTTATGGTTTCCATCATTAACTGTTTTGATGGATTTATACAGCCTATCGTACTGCGCCTCGGACTGAGTGGGCTGCCCGTTCACGTAAATCTGAACTCCCGAAGCTTTACTGCTGCCGTCGTAGGTAAAAGCCAAGTGCGACCATTTCCCGATCGGTATTTTCTCGAGGCTTTTAGTATGGACTAAATTGTGGGGTAAGGAGTGTATCAGCTTTACCGCCGGATGATTAGTACTATCCAGATAGAATTCCCAGCCCCGCCAGAAGCTATTCTTGGCTCCGGCCGTACCCATGATAGTTTGAATCTTCTGATCAACATCCGGTTTTACCCAGACCGAGGCAGTGAAGGGTTCGTTTAGTTCAAACTGACCTACCTCTTCGAGGAGCAAGGTTTCGTAACCGTAATCAAAGTGGAGTGCTTTACCTTTAACGCCCTCAATCAGCTCCGGCTCACTGGTGATGCGGGTTTTACGATTTCCGTCAGCAATCTGATAGGAATTGCCTTCATCATCTTTCGTAGTTGAAATCTTTTCAATCGGGAAGTAACCTTTAGGTTTGGGCACCGGCACGGCTTTGTCTTCATTTAACCGGGCTACGTACTGGGCTAGTTCTTCTTTCCGTTGAGAGATGTCTTTTAGTTCCCCTCGAAGCTCCTCCGTCAGGTGGTCGAGTGAATCTACGATCATCTCCTGCTTCTGATTGGGCAGTAGCAGCATAGGACCATAGTCACCATCGTCGCCGGTCATACCCAACTCCCGCACGTTATTGAAGAAAGCAGCCATGCTGTAGTAATCTTTCTGCGAAAGCGGATCAAACTTATGATCGTGGCACTGAGCGCATTCTAACGTAAGGCCCAGAAACACGGTGGCCGTGGTACTGGATCGATCAAATACGTATTTGAGCCGGAACTCTTCATCAATAACTCCACCTTCCCCGGTCATGGGGTGGTTACGGTTGAAGGCCGTGGCTAATTTCTGTTCGCGAGTAGCGTTCGGGAGTAGATCACCTGCTAGTTGCCAGGTAGCAAACTGGTCGTAGGGCATATTCTGGTTGAAGGCTTTAATCACCCAGTCGCGCCAGGGCCACATGGTTCGGGCCCCGTCGGCATGTAAGCCGTGAGAGTCAGCGTAACGAGCTACGTCCATCCATTCCATCGCCATCCGCTCTCCGTAGGCCGGAGAGGCTAGTAGCCGGTCTACCACTTTTTCGTAAGCATCTTCCGAGTCATCGGCCAGAAAAGCATCCATTTCCTCAATGGTGGGGGGGAGGCCGGTAATGTCCAACGTTACTCGTCGCAACAGACGCTGCTTATCGGCGGGGGCAGAAGGAGTGAGGCCTTCCATTGCTAGTCGGGCCGCCACGAAATTATCGATGGGGTTCTGAACGAAACTATCAACTTCCTTAGCCTGAGGAGGCTCAGGCTTTTCGGGGGGGATGAATGCCCAGTGGGGTTTGTACTCAGCCCCTTGTTTAATCCATTTGACCAAGGTGGCTTTTTCCTGAGGCGTCAGACTTAGGTTGGACTCCGGTGGGGGCATTTGGGTTTCCGGATCATCGCTAAAAATACGGTGCACTAACTCACTACGGTGGGTTTTCCCCGGTACAATCGCCCGGTTACCACTTTCCAGTACCGCCGTGGCTAGTTCTTTTTCGCTCAGGCTCAGACCAGCTTCAATGGCCGCTTTATCCGGCCCGTGGCAGGCAAAACAGCGGTCGGATAGGATGGGTTTGACGTGAAAGTTGAAATCAACTTCTTTGGGCAACTTCTGGTAGGCGACCTCTACTTCGGGAGGAAGGTCTGGCTGACAACCCCCCAGCCAGAGAACGAGCAAGAAGAGGAGAAGAATGTACGTTTTATTTAAATAAGTCATCTCAGGAAGTAAGAAGTTGAGCTTGCATCAAGTTAGTTCACGGTTCAACGCGAATAATATGCCTAGTTCCAAATATACTTTGATCTACCGATAAAATGTCTATTCGGGCATTTATTGTAGTAGTCTCTAGCAAATTATACGAAAAAAAATGTATTTTTCAACCTGTATATACAAGTTGGGTTTTCATTATCCTTGAACGTACATAAGACTTCCTTTAGCTCAGTCAACTTTACATCTATGATGAACCGTCGCCATTTTTTATCTTCCTCCGCTGCTGCTGCCACCGGACTGATCAGTGCACTACCATTTTCTTCAGTCGGGAGAAATATGCGAACAGCGCTACCCCCTCAGCGTATTGTCAAGATTGACACCGTTCGTTTTAAACCAGAACTAAAAGTGACCGGACGCTCTATCCAGTGGATGTGGGTGCGATTACACACCGATCAGGGTTTGGTAGGTACCGGTGAAACCTATCCCTTCAATGAGGCCAGCGAATCAGTAATAAAGGACTTACAATGGCACAGTTGGGCCGGAAAACTACTGGATACCGATGCCCTGGAGATTGAGAAGACCTGGGAGCGCATTTTCCGGCAAAACGCCTTTCACGTAACCGGCGGGGCCGAAATGCGGGCGCTATCGGCTATCAATATTGCTCAGTGGGATATTCTGGGACAGGCGGCTAACATGCCGGTGTATCAGTTGCTGGGCGGATCAATGGACAAAGAAATCCGGGTGTATAATACCTACACCAACGCCCGAAATATCAACGGCTGGACGCTGGAGGATGATATGGAAAAGATTGCCCAGTTTCTGGTGGATAAGGGAATCAAGACCATGAAGTTTTGCCCCTTTGATAAAGCCGGCTCGCGTAACCGGGGCGAATTCATCTCTCAACGTGAAATTGAAGAAAGTCTAGACTGGATTCGGCGGGTAAGGGATACGGTAGGCGATGAGTTGGAACTAGGCTGCGAGTTTCATAGCTGGTGGAACCTACCCAGCGCCATGAGGATTGCCGAAGCAGTCGAACCCTACAATATTCTGTTTCTAGAAGATATTATGCTGCAGGATAATATGGAAGCCTACGCTACCCTGGCTCAGCATACTTCCATTCCGCTGGTAATCAGCGAACGATTGGCGACCCGCTTCGATTTTCGGGAGATGCTGGAGAAGCAGGCAGGTAGCATTGCCATGTACGACCTTACCTGGTGCGGAGGTATCTCGGAAGGGAAGAAGATTTCGGATATGGCGAATACCTACTACGTGCCTACCATGATGCATACCGCGGGTGGACCCATTCTCTGGTACGCTTCGGTGCACTTGGCCGCCGCCATTACTAATTTGTTTTACGTAGAAAGCGTGTATCCCAACTGGAAGGAGCGTTACCCGTTCTTTTTTACTAATGTACCACAAGTTGAAAATGGAACGGTTAAACCCCCAACGGCACCCGGGCTCGGACTTCAGTTCACTCCCGGATTGTTTGAGCGGGATGATGTGATTGTGAATACCATTGCTGAGTTGTAAAAATAATGAAGTAATGCTTGAATAGGCCGGTTAAGGATTTATTCACTCACCCACGTAGTTCAAAAATCTGTAATGATATTATCCGCGAAATTTGTTATCTTTCGTGTTAAGTCGGATATAGTTTAGCAAATGAACGGTATGCTTTTCTATACTGTTAAGGTCTTAATCGGGAAGTAGCATTTTTTAGCGTCAATACACATCATCAAAGTAACAGCCTATGCGATTTCAGCCATTCGTTGGCCTATTTCTCATCATCTATGCATTCGGTTGCACAACTGATTTGCCCGATGAGGTAGCTACCGCTTACGAGAAACTTCCCGAAGAAATTGACTATAACTTCCACGTCAAGCCCATCCTGTCCGACCGCTGTTTTGCCTGCCACGGGCCGGATAAAGCGGCTATCGAGGCTGGACTCAGCTTGAGCGATGAAGAATTGGCCTTTGCGGTTTTAGAGAGCGGTAATAAAGCCATCGTGCCCGGAAAAGCTAACCGCAGCGAGTTAGTCCACCGGATTTTCGCCGATGATCCGGAAACGCAGATGCCTCCACCCGAATCCAATCTGAAATTAACTTCCCACGAGAAAGCCGTGCTGGTCAAATGGATCGAACAAGGGGCCGAGTACAAACCCCACTGGGCGTTTGCCAAACCCGAGAAGCCCGAAGTGCCCGAAGCCGGTGAAGGTTGGGCCTATAATGAAATTGACCGCTTTGTGGCGGAAAAACTGGAACGGCAAAGTATTGAGCCTACGCCGGAAGCTGACCGGGAAAAACTCATCCGTCGACTGTTCTTTGACATTACGGGGTTACCCCCTTCCTTGGACGATCTGAAGCGAATCATGAACGACCAAAGGCCAGATTACTACGAACGGCTGGTGGATAGTTTGTTAGCCCTACCGGCCTACGGGGAGCGCATGGCCTCCTACTGGATGGACGTATCCCGCTTTGCCGATTCCGAAGGCTATCTCGATGATTTTCATCATACCTTCTGGCCTTACCGCGACTGGGTGATTGATGCCTACAATCGCAATCTTCCGTACGACAAGTTTATTCTCTGGCAGGTTGGGGGCGATCAGTTGCCCAATGCCACCGAAGAGCAGATTCTGGCCACGGCCTTTAATCGTAATCATAAACAAAATTCGGAAGGAGGCATCATTCCCGAGGAGTTTAGAGTAGAGTACGTGGCCGACCGTACCAATACGCTGGGAGCGGCCTTTATGGGATTAACCGTGGGTTGCGCCCGCTGTCACGACCATAAGTACGATCCTATCTCCCAACAAGATTACTTTGAGCTGTTTGGCTTCTTCAATTCCACCGTGGAACGGGGGGACGGCATCTTTTCCCTTAACTCGATTGAGAACGGCCAGATGGTTTCTAATGAACAATCCATGAACGCCGGGCCGGTGCTTGCGCTACCTAATCAGGAAACCAAAGAGATTCGCGAATACTTGTTAGAGCAGATCGATAGCAAGGCCGAAAGCCTGCAGCAACTGGCCCAGCAGAATTCGATGGCTGTGCAGAAGTGGCAAGCTCGCCAACAGTCTGCCCAGGTGCTAAAACGAGTAGTAAACGCGGCTACGGTGACCTACTTAACCTTCGATCGTATGGCCGACGGAAAAGATCAGGATCTGGCTCCGGGGGCCTCAGCGCCCAGCTACGGCGGAAATATCTCGGTGGCCGAAGGCATTAAAGGAAAAGCCGTTCGTAGCGATGCTTCGGGGCAATACATAGCCGAGGGTCGTAGAGCCATCTTTGAGCGCACCGATCCGTTTACAATCAGCTTCTGGATTAACATTCCTGAAGAATTTGAGGAAGCGCACGTGATGTACAACGGTAACAACCGGATTCAGGGCTACCGGGGGTGGGACATTATGTTAGATAGCTCCCGAACGCATTTCCGATTGAATCACGCTCATCCCTATCAGTCATTGGATATTCGTGATCCTCTACCGCTGCCAATTAACGAGTGGGTGCATTACGTCTGGACCTACGATGGTTCTAGCGATGCCGAAAATATGCGTTTGTACCGCAACGGCGACGAAATTACCCCGGAAATCAAGCGTAACTATCTCTATCGTTCTACCAAACCCTATCTCGATAAGGAGTCAACCGTCTATATGCCCTACCAAGGGTTGATCATTGGCAACCGCCACTACGACCAGGACTTTACCGGAGGGCGACTGGACGAGGTGCGAATTCTCAATCGGGAATCAGGAAGCTTGGTAGCCCAGTACCTTTACGATGCTCAAGAAGGAGAATCGGCGTTTAGACAAGCGCTGAGTACTACGGGTGATGTGGATATTGATCGTTTCTACGATCTGTTTGTGGATAACACTTTGAAAGCCGAGCGGAAATCGCTGCGGGAGTTGCAATTGAGAGAAGTGGCTACTATCGACACTGTGCAGGAAATCATGGTGATGGGTGATTGGGAGAACGAGCGGCCCACCTACATTCTGGAACGGGGGGTATACGATGCCCACGGGGAACGGGTGCAACGAGACGTACCCGAATCGCTCCTGCCCTGGCCGGAAGATTTGCCTCGTAACCGACTGGGATTAGGAAAGTGGCTCATTCATGAGGATCAACCGCTCACGTCCCGCGTGGCGGTCAATCAGATTTGGTACCTGATTTTCGGAAGAGGTTTGGTGGAGACGGTGGAAGATTTCGGTAACCAGGGTGCGTTGCCTACCCATCCTAAGTTGCTGGATTGGCTGGCCGTAGATTTTCAGGAAAACGGCTGGGATGTAAAACGACTTATCCAACAGATGGTGCTATCATCCACCTACCGGCAGTCCTCTAAAATCCGTCCCGAATTACAAGACATTGATCCGGATAATTTGTTGCTGGCCCGATCGCCCCGTTACCGGCGTTCTGCCGAGATGGTACGGGATAATATTCTCGCTAGTAGCGGCTTGCTAAACGAAACCATCGGTGGCCCTTCCACTTTTCCCTATCAGCCTCCGGGGTTGTGGAAAGAAGTAATGGCTCACGCTTTCTTTCCCGAATACGAAGTTGATTACGAAAACGGACTGTACCGCCGCAGTCTCTATACCTTCTGGAAGCGGAACATGCCGCCTCCCAGCATGCTGGTGTTTGATGCCTCCAGCCGGGGCGAATGTCAGGTGCGTCGGCAAATAAGCAGCACTCCGTTACAGGCGTTGGTACTGCTGAATGATGAGCAAATGATTGAGGGTTGCCGGGTGCTGGCGGAGCGAATGCTGCATCAGAACCAGGGAGATATTCGGGCGGCCACCAAGCAAACATTTCAGCTACTGACCAGCCGAGAGCCTACCGAGCGGGAGTTTCAGCTACTGATTGGGCAGTATCAGGAAGAACTGGCGTATTTTCAGGAAGATCAGGGGCGCACTACCGCCTACCTGAATGTAGGACATAAAGCTCCCTCGGCCGAGCTACCGCTTACCGAAGTAGCCGCTCTGGCACGGGTTACGAACACTATTTTCAATACGACCGAAGCGTACTATAAAAACTAATTTTTGGGATGAACATGGATTGGAATAACGATATACAGCAGGCGCAGTACCGAAAGACCCGGCGCGAATTTCTCCGAACCACTTCTAAAGGACTGGGCGCCGCCGCCATCGGCTCCCTACTGTTTCCTAACGTTCTCTCCGGACAGTCGCGGGCAGCGGCCAGCATCGCCGGAAGTTCGGTGCCAGGAAAGGGAGGCGTCCTCGATGCGCTACACCACGCTCCCAAAGCCAAGCGGGTGATCTATCTATTCCAAAGTGGCGGGCCTAGCCAGATCGAGCTTTTCGATTACAAGCCGGAGCTGATGAAGCGGCAGGGAGAAGAAATCCCTGATAGCGTGCGGGGTAATCAGCGGATTACCGGTATGCTGGCGGCCCAGTCCAGCTTCCCGATGGTAGGTTCCAAGTTTGCTTTTTCGCAGAACCCAAAGACTGGTGGGTACTTTAGTAGTCTGGTGCCCTACACCGCCCAGATTGCCGAAGATATTTGTGTGGTAAATTCCATGTACACTGAGGCCATCAATCACGAACCGGCAGTCATCTTTATGCAGACTGGCTCGCAGCAAGTAGGTCGTCCCAGTATTGGTTCCTGGTTGAGCTATGGGCTAGGTAGTCCTAATCAGAATATGCCTTCGTTTATCGTGCTGCTTTCCCGCGGCAAGCCCGATACGCAAAACCTGAATATGCAATCCTGGGGAAATGGTTTTCTTCCTTCCCACCATCAGGGCGTACAGTTTCGGTCGGGTGCCGACCCGGTACTTTACCTTTCTAATCCCGATGGTATTGACCGAGCCAGCCGTCGCCGGGAGCTGAACTATCTGGAGCAGTTAGAACGCGAGCAGCAAGCCGTGTGGGGAGATCCCGAGATTGATTCTAAAATCAGTCAGTACGAGATGGCCTACCGCATGCAGGCGAGTGTACCCGATGTAACCGATCTGTCGGATGAACCCGACTATATTTTTGACCTCTACGGTCCCGAAGCCCGGATTCCGGGTACTTACGCCGCTAATTGCTTGTTGGCTCGTCGTTTGGCCGAACGTAATGTGCCTTTTGTACAGCTTTACCACATGGGCTGGGATCAGCACGGTAACCTTCCTAACGATATTCAGAAGCTGGCTAAGTCCAGTGATCAGGCTTCGGCGGCCCTGGTTACTGACTTGAAGCAGCGGGGTTTATTAGAAGATACGCTCGTGGTTTGGGGAGGAGAATTCGGTCGCACCAGTTTCTCTCAAGGAAAGCTGACCAAAACGAGTTACGGTCGGGACCACCATCCTCGCTGCTTTAGCATGTGGATGGCCGGAGGCGGTATCAAACCAGGTATCAACTACGGCAAAACTGACGATTTCAGTTACAATATCGCCGAAAACGGAGTGCACGTCCACGATTTCCAGGCTACGCTATTGCATTTGCTAGGAGTTGATCACGAGCAGCTTACCTTTAAGCACCAGGGTCGCCGTTATCGTCTTACGGATGTGCACGGTCACGTGGTGAACGACATTATTGCTTAGAAATATTTTTTAAACTCAATAAACTTGGAACATAAGCATATGATCAAATCTGCTCAGCCACTCCTTTTAACTTTGCTTACACTGATAATAGGTGGTTTACTGCTTAGCAATTGCGGCTCACCTTCAGTAGAGTTCCCGCCCGAGATTGAAGCCAAGTTACCGGAGCAGATTGATTTTAATTACCACATCAAGCCCATTCTATCCGACCGCTGCTTCGCTTGCCACGGACCCGACGAGGCCGCCGTAGAAGCCGGACTCAGTCTGACTGAAGAGGAATTAGCCACGGCGGTGCTGGAAAGTGGTAATCGGGCGATCGTTCCCGGAAAAATCGATAAGAGTGAGATGTATCACCGCATCACTTCCGACGACCCCGAAATGATGATGCCTCCGCCGGAATCGAACCTGAGCCTGACCGAACTGGAAATTGCCACGCTTACCCGCTGGGTGGAGCAGGGCGCGGAGTACAAACCCCACTGGTCATTTATTCCCCCCGAACTTCCCGAAGTACCGGAAGTGACTAAATCCGACTGGACCGAAAACCCGATCGACCAGTTCGTGCTGGCCCGATTGGAGCGGAAAAACCTCCAGCCTTCGCCCGAAGCCGAAAAAGTGCAATTGTTGCGCCGAGTCACCTTTGATCTGACCGGTTTACCACCCACACTCAATGAAATAGATGCCTTTCTGGCTGATGACTCCGATGATGCCTACGAAAAAGTAGTGGACCGACTGCTGGCATCACGCCGCTACGGAGAGCGGATGGCTACCGACTGGATGGATATTGCCCGTTATGCCGACTCCCACGGCTATCATGCCGATGGCTACCGAATGATGTGGCCCTGGCGGGATTGGGTGATCAAAGCCTTCAATGAAAATCTGCCCTTTGATGATTTCGTCACTTGGCAGATGGCCGGCGATTTGTTACCCGATGCTACCCAAGAACAGATACTGGCGACCGGCTTTCACCGGAACCATCCTGCTAGTTCCGAAGCGGGTATCGTTCCGGAAGAATATCGGCTGGAAAAAGTGTTTGATCGGGCCAACACCACCGCGAAAGCCTTTATGGGTCTCACCCTGGAGTGTGCTCGTTGCCATGACCATAAGTACGACCCCATTTCCCAGAAGGAGTTTTACCAGTTTACTGCTTTTTTCAATCAGGTGGATGAACTGGGCATGATCTCTAACGACGGAAACGCCGCACCCACTATGCCGCTCATGGAAGAAGAAACTGCCGAAAAAGTGGAATACCTGCGCCACCTCATTCGGCAGGAAGAACAAAAGCAGCAGCAGTATATTGAGCAGGCGGCCCAGAGTATTGCGGATAAATCTGTAAAAGTCAACCCTAACTTTGCGCAAGATGGGTTAGTTGGTTACTACCCTTTTGATCAAGTTAAGGACGGGAAAACGATTAACCGATCTACGGCGCAATTCACCGGAACAGTAAAAGGTGAGGTAGATCAGGTAGAAGGTTATCGGGGTAAAGCGGTTCGTTTTGACAATGAATACGAGTTTGCCAGTTTGGAAGAGGTTGGCGACTTTGAGCGTACTGAGACCTTTTCCATGGGGGCTTGGGTATTACCAGAAAAAAGGGAAGAGTACTCAGTGGTTTTAGGAAACGCTGGTGGTAAAAACTCTCACTGGCGAGGCTACGAAATGTATCTGGATAGCCTGAACCGGGTGAGTGTCCGTTTAACCCACGATTTACCCGAGCACTGCTTGCAAGTAGTTACCCGGGATAGTATTTCAATCGGAGACTGGAGCCACCTGATGTTTACTTACGACGGTTCAAGTCGGGCAGAAGGGATTCAGATTTTCATAAACGGAAAGCACGTCCCGGTCGAAGTGCTTTATAACCGTCTCTATAAAAGTATCCGAACTATTGATGGTAAATTGAATGCATCGCCCCAGCCTATTTGGGTTGGTAGAAGCCATCGCTTTGCCTTGGATATTGGATTGTTTCAGGGAGCTATCGATGAAGTTCGGGTGTACAACCGTCAGCTTTCCGGGGTTGAAGTTGCCGGGCTAGCAGGCAATACTTTCTGGCAAGAGAAGTCCTACGCACAACTTAGTGAGCCGGAACGCACACTGCTAACCTCGCACTATTTACTGCATCAGGATTCGGACTACCAGCAGCAGTTAGCGAAGCTCCGGGCGTTACGAGAACAGGAGCACGCTACCCTGGATACAGTGCCCGAAATTATGGTGATGCGCGACATGGAACGCCCCCGTAAAACCTACGTGCTGGACCGGGGAATGTACGACGCGCCTACCGAAGAAGTAGAACCCGGCACCCTGGCTGATGTGCTGCCCTTCACCGATGAGTATCCCCCCAACCGATTAGGGCTAGCTCAGTGGCTGCTTGATCCTAAAAACCCTCTTACCGCCCGGGTGACAGTGAACCGCTACTGGCATATGTTCTTCGGCCGAGGATTAGTCGGAACCCTGGAAGACTTTGGCAATCAGGGCGATTTACCTACTCATCCCGAGCTACTGGATTGGCTGGCGTTGGAGTTTATTGATTCCGGTTGGGATACCAAAGCCTTGCTTCGCATGATCGTTACCTCGGCTACCTACCGGCAGTCGTCGGTAGCCGATAAAGAGCTGCTGGAGCGAGATCCTCAAAACGAGCTGCTGGCCCGAGGGCCCAGTTACCGGCTTCCGGCCGAGATGATCCGTGACAACGCACTAGTAGCCAGTGGTTTGCTAGTGGATAAAGTAGGTGGTCCCAGTGTAAAAACCTATCAGCCCGAGGGCCTGTGGAGCAAAACCCACTTTTCCCAGCTTCTGACCAAATATGAACCGGATGAGGGGGATAAACTGTACCGGCGTAGTCTTTATACCTTTGTGCGGCGCACTGCTCCGCCCCCGACCATGACCGTGCTGGATGCCTCGGACCGGAGTATGTGCATCGTCCGGCGACAGCGCACCAGTACCCCATTGCAAGCGCTACTACTGCTCAATGAACCGCAACTGCTGGAAGCTAGCCGATTGATTGCCGAACGAGCGATGCGGGAAGGGGGCGAAGCGACTTCGGATCAAATCAACTATATCTTTAAGCTACTGACCAGTCGCAGCCTGAACGAAAAGGAGCAACCACTTCTGGAAGAACTTTACCAGCAGGAGTACGATAAGTATCAGCAGGACCAGGCCGGGGCCCAAGCATTGCTACAAACCGGTGAGTATCCCTATGATAAAACCTTGGAGCTACCGAAGCTGGCCGCCATGGCGGTAGTGACCAATATCATCATGAATTACGACGAGGTGTATACCAAACGATAAAATTATGAGCGACTGCCATCAATATACTCCCCACTACAACCGACGGGATTTTCTAACCAAAACGGCCATGGGTCTAGGGGCCACTGCTCTAGCTTCCCTGATGGGGCCAACCTCGCTGTTTGGTCGTTCTACCGATCCGTCGGAAGGAGTACTGAAATCGCTGCATTTTGCCCCCAAAGCCAAGCGGGTGATCTATCTCTTCCAAAGCGGTGGGCCTTCGCAGATGGAACTGTTTGATTACAAGCCTACCTTGGAGAAGATGCACGGGCAGGAGTTGCCGGAATCGGTACGAAAAGGACAACGACTGACGGGCATGACCTCGGGGCAGACCTCATTTCCGCTGGCGGGTTCGCACTACAAATTTGCCCAGTACGGTGAAAGCGGAGCCTGGGTAAGCGAGCTGATGCCGCATACGGCTAAGATCGTGGATGAACTGTGCATGATCAAATCCATGCACACCGAAGCCATCAACCACGATCCCGCCATTACCTTCTTTCAGACCGGCTCCCAGCAACCGGGGCGACCCAGTATTGGCTCGTGGATTAGCTACGGGTTAGGGTCTGATAATGAAAATTTGCCTACATTTTGTGTTTTGCAATCCGAGGGAAAGTCGCGACCTCAGCCACTTTATTCCCGCCTGTGGGCTAACGGATTTCTGCCTTCTGTGCATCAGGGAGTGATGTTTGGTTCGGGTAAAGACCCGGTGTTGTATTTGAGCAATCCGGCCAGTATCAACAACGATGACCGCGGTCGGCAACTCTCCTTTCTAAAACGGATGCACGAAATGCAGTATGAACGACTGGGCGACCCTGAGATCAATACGAAGATTGCCCAGTACGAGATGGCTTACCGTATGCAGACCTCGGTACCGGAAACCATGAACATCGCCAACGAACCGGATTACATCTACGAGATGTACGGGGAAGATGTGAAGATACCCGGAACCTACGCGGCCAACTGTCTGCTGGCTCGGCGGTTAGTAGAGCGCAATGTAAAATTCATTCAGCTTTATCACCAGGGCTGGGACCAGCACGGCAACCTGCCCAAGGACATTAAGAAAATGGCCAAGAGCGTAGACCAACCTACCGCAGCTTTAGTCATGGATTTAAAACAGCGCGGTTTGCTGGAAGATACGCTGGTGATCTGGGGCGGAGAGTTTGGCCGTACCAACTACTCCCAGGGTAAACTGACCAAAGACAACTACGGTCGCGATCACCACCCCCGCTGCTTCACCATCTGGATGGCAGGTGGCGGAGCCAAACCCGGTATGATCTACGGAGAGACCGACGACTTCTCCTATAACATCGTGAAAGATCCGGTACACGTCCACGATTTCCAGGCTACCATGCTACACTTGCTAGGAGTAGACCACGAACGCCTCACGTTCAAGCATCAGGGCCGCCGCTATCGCCTCACCGATGTACACGGCAAAGTGATTAATGAGCTAATTGCCTAAATGCATATTATCAATACTTTTTCAGGAGAGCATTTACCAGCTTTTAGATAATCTGCCAATCACTTTTGCGCTTAGCTGAAACCCGTTACTTTGCCGGTTCACTACAAACCTTGGCAAATGGTAACTCGGTCCGTCCTTTTCTTCTTAGTTTTAGCTTCATCTAGACTATTAGCTCAAGATACCCTTTTCGTCTTGCAACCCGACCAGGTATTTGATGGTGAGAATATGCAAGTCGGGTGGACGGTAGCTGTTGCCGGAAATAAAATTATTGATGCCGGAGAAAGGCTCACTATTGATACTACTCAGTACACAGTTCGCAATATTCCGGCAGCGGAAATGACTCTGTTACCGGGTTTGATTGATGCGCATACCCATCTGCTATTGCATCCCTATAACGAAACCTCCTGGAATGATCAGGTGCTACTAGAATCATGGGCGGAGCGAGTAGCCCGAGCTACCGTTCATGCTGAAAAAACACTGCTGGCAGGTTTCACGACCATCCGCGATCTGGGAACTGAAGGTGCGGGTTACTCCGATGTTGGGTTGAAACAGGCTATTGAGAAAGGAGTCATTCCTGGTCCGCGTATGCAAATTGCCACCCGGGCTATTGTAGCCACCGGAAGCTACGGACCCAAAGGCTTTGCCGAACACGTAGAAGTGCCGTTAGGAGCAGAGCCGGCTGACGCTGGCAAGCTGGTGAATGTAGTGCGGAACCAGATTGGTAAAGGAGCAGATCTCATCAAAGTGTACGCCGACTACCGCTGGGGACCTAACGGAGAAGCCATGCCCAGCTTTTCAGAAGAAGAATTAAGAAGGATTGTGGAAACAGCCAATAGCAGCGGACGACCGGTAGTAGCCCACGCCAGCACTGCCGAAGGGATGCGAAGAGCAACGCTGGCCGGAGTAGCTACCATCGAGCACGGCGACGGGGGTACGCCCGAAGTGTTTGCATTGATGGCCGAACGGGGAGTAGCGTTATGCCCCACGTTGGCTGCCGGAGATGCCATTATGCAGTACCGGGGCTGGCAGAAAGGCAGTGAACCGGAACCGGAACGGATTCAGCAGAAACGAAAGAGCTTTCAGCAGGCGTTAGAGGCCAGAGTGACTATCTGCGCCGGAGGCGATGCCGGAGTATTTCCCCACGGCGACAATGCCCGGGAACTGGTTATGATGGTTGAGTACGGCATGTCGCCGATGGAAGTGCTACGTTCTACTACCTCAGTCAACGCCGACGTGCTAGGAATTGCCGAACGAGTTGGTCGGGTTCAGTCTGGCTTACTGGCGGATTTGATCCTGGTAGAAGGCGATCCATCGGAGGATATTCAAGCCCTCTACCAAATCAGATTAGTACTGAAGGACGGTAAAATCTACCGCACTAACGAAGAGTAAACTGGTTACCCTGGGTAACACCGTCCCAATCGTCGGACCGGAAGGGCGGAGCGGGTAGTCCGTTTTTGTTGTACAGGTTGGCCTGATCGGGATTATCAGCCCAGGCGTAGCGCACCGCCACTGGATTATCTACCGCATCACTGTAAACCGTTACCTCATTCTCTCCGCTAATTTCCGCTTTAGCCCAATGAAACTGCTGATCATCTCCGGCCAGAATAAACCCTTTCAGGTAGCCGTATTTATCCTTCACCATCAGGCCATCGCCTACACTACTAAAAGTAACAATCATCTTATTTCCCTCGGTTCGGGCCGACTCGAAGGTAGGGCCCGAAGCTACCACATTTTCTCCGTAGGCAATTCGGCGCATGGCCAAGGCTAATCGTTTGCCGACATCCTGTTTGTTTTTGGGATGAATGTCTTCGGCTTCACCAATGTCAATAATGGTGGCCATTCCTACTTTGGGAAGTTCCAGCGCCTTGGTTTGGGCTTCGCGAAGTTCAGCCCAGTTGCTCGGTTGAGGGCTATCAACCGGAGCCATAAAGTTTGCCAGTTGCACAAAGGCAAACGGAATCTCGGCATCCCAGTCCTGTCGCCACTGCTGGATCATCGCCGGAAAAAGCTGGCCGTACTCTTCGGCCCGGGAAGCGTTGCTTTCGCCCTGATACCAGATCATACCCTTCAAACCGTAGGGCACTAGCGGATGAATCATGGCATTGTAGAGTAAACAGGGGTAGTGATGCAACGGAGTAGGGTAGTTCTCTCGTCCGGCACCTTGTTGGTAATGCCACTCCCCAGCCAGTGGAAAGCGAAACGACTGCTGCTGGGCTATGGTCATATAAAAATCTTTACCGGCGGTCGCAAAACCACCTCGTCCGCCCCGGTCGGTCACTCGAATCGTGATGGTGTTTTCGCCATTTTTGACGGCGGAGGCTGCAACTTTGTACCGGCGGTACTGTTCCTCGCCCTGGGTTTCACCGATCTTGGTATCGTTTATCCATACCTGATCATCGTCGTGGATTATCCCCAGATTGAGCAGTAGGTCTTTGTTCTGAAATTCGGGGGGCAAAATTACGGTTCGCTTAAACCACACCGTGCCGTCGTGCCGGGGCAAAGCTTCCTGATCGAAGAAGCTAGGTAAAATAAGTGCCGGCCACTCCTGAAAGTTTGCGGTAGCAGAAGCCCAATTCTCCTTCATTCCGGGATCTCGATCATCGGCGTCATCAAAAAAGCCATCCACCCTAGTGCGATAGTTTTCCGCAACCTTTTCCATCGTATTGCCCTCGGCGTGTAGTTGCTTTATCGCTTCATTCAAGGTAGGGTATTGGCTGAGGGCTTCCTGACTGATCCAGGACTCAACCGGAGTGCCGCCCCAGTTAGAGCTAATCAGGCCAATGGGTACTCCTAAGTGCTCACGAAGATTTTGAGCAAAGAAGTAAGCTACCGCTGAAAAATCCCGTACATTCTCCTCGTTATTCACTTTCCATTCGGTGGGCAGAATATCCTCTTTGGGCTGCAATGCCTGATCGTGGGTTACTTTAATCAATCTCATCTGATCGTCGTTGGCGGTGTAGGCTACTTGGTTCTCGACGGGCAGTTGCCGAATTCGCCATTCCATATTGGATTGCCCTCCACAAAGAAAAACATCGCCCACCAGTACGTCGCTGAAGGAGATAGATTCGTTTTCGCCCTCAATATCAATGGTGTAAGGTCCTCCGGCGGCAGTTGCGGCAAGTTTAATCTGCCATTTACCGGCATCGTCCGCCCGGGTAGAATAATCCTTTCCATTAAAAGTTAACGTGATTTTTTCTTTCGGACCAGCCTTACCCCAAACCGGAACCGGCTGGTCGCGTTGAATAACCATATGGTCGGAAAAGAGATGCGGTAGCGAAAGCTGACCAAACGATAGATTGGTTAAAAGCAGACCAGAAAATACCAGTAATAGAAATGTACGGGGCATGAGTATTTAGGTTAGAAGTAGTAAACCTAAAATTTACCCTTCTTTTTGGTATTTTCAAACTGCTATAGTCTCGGTAGCTTTGGGGACGTAGCCAATTTTTTTATTTTGCTATTAAATTTTTTCACTATGGCCTATTCTGACGAAGCCCTGGAGAACTATCTGAAGAAACTGATGGAGATCCAGTACGGCAGCAGCACCGAACAACAGTTTACCCAAGAAGAACTCAAGACCATTGCACTCGACGCAGGTCTTACCGAATCGGCCTGGCAGCAGGCTCAGCAACGAGCCCAGCAACACCTTCAGCGAGGTACAGGGTACCTAAATGCCCAGAATTACGACGATGCTGCTACTGAACTGGAAAACGCTGCATCGCTGATGCCTCACGATGCCGAAGCCAACTACCTAGCTGCCAAGGCGTTCTTATTCCGGGGCAATCGTTACGACCGCTCCAGTGATTTCGACCGTTCCGAGTATTATATCAAACGTACCTTGAGCATTGCTCCGGCTCATCCGGGCGTGATGCAACTGAAGACCGAACTTAACAACAAACGACGCTTGCTGACCAACGAAACCGAACGAAAGAGCCGTAGCAATAAATTCACTAAGTGGGGTATTATGGCCGGAGTGGCCATTCTTTTGATTGCCGGATACTTTAATATCTATAATACAATGGTAGGACTGGAAGAAGATGTAAGCAGTGCCTGGGCGCAGGTAGAAAATCAGTATCAGCGCCGGGCGGATTTAATTCCGAACTTAGTGGAAACAGTGCAGGGAGCTGCCGAATACGAACGTGAGACACTTCGCGAAGTAGTAGAAGCCCGGGCTTCGGCTACCTCAATTCAGATTAGTGCGGATGATTTAGACGATGCGGAGAAACTCGCTCAATACGCTCAGGCCCAAGAAACCTTAGGAGCCTCCCTCGGTCGTTTGATTGCCGTAGCCGAACAGTATCCTACCCTGACCGCTACCGAGAACTTTCGGACACTGCAAGACCAATTGGAAGGAACCGAAAACCGGATATCCACCGAGCGTAGGCGATTTAATGAAGTAGTGCAGATGTACAATGCTCGCGCTCGTCGCTTTCCCAATAACTTGCTCGGCTTTGATACCAAAGAATACTTCTCCACCAACCCTTCGAATGCCGAACCTCCTAAAGTCACTTTTTAAGGGAGGTAGACGGTAAAGGGCAAATGGTAAAGGGTTTGTGTATAAGAAGATGAAACTCACCAAATCAATTAAAATACACTCGCTATGGACTAATAACTAACAAATGCAAACTGCCCAACTTACTCAAGAAGATTTACGGAAAATAGAGGAAGCGGTACAACAGGTCGAAGCCCGAACCGGTGGGGAGATTGTACCGGTACTGGCTAGACAATCATCCTTTTACGAAGTAGCCCTCTGGCGAGCCGCAGCCGTTTTTGCCGCCCTTAGCGGCATACTGCTAACCATAGTGTACCTTACTACCGATCTTTTATTGTTTATGCCCCCCTACCTCTGGCTACTGCTGGTACTTACATCCGCCCTTATTGGAATGACGTTGGTGGTTTCGGCCTGGCCGGTGAAGCGTCTGTTCCTGGGACGGGGAATGATGGCTGCTCGCGTACTTGATAAAGCCAAGAATATGTTTTACGATCATGAGGTGCACTTGACTGAACCCCGCACGGGTATTTTGATTTATGTAAGTTTCTTTGAACATCAGGCGGTGGTGCTAGCCGACCTGGGAATTGATGAACTCGTGCCGGAAGAAAGTTGGCAGCTTATCATCCAAAAACTTACCCAAGGACTCAAACAGGGGCGAACCACCGAAAGTATTTGCGAGGCTATCCGGGCCTGTGGCCAACTGCTAGAAGACAGTGGCGTGCATAAACCCATTGACGACGACAATAACTTATCCGATGAAGTACGAATTAATGAGTAAGCTAGTCTCGTACATTGTAGGGTGGGGGTTGCTGCTGTCCGCTCAAATCGGATACGCTCAGGAAATTCCTCCGCTATCAGCACGGGTAAATGACTACGCCAACTTGTTATCCTACACCGCAGAGCAAGAACTGGAAGCCCGCTTACGCGACCACGAGGAGCGGATGTCTAACCAGGTAGCAGTACTTACCATTAACAGTTTAGATGGTGAGGCTATTGAAGATTTCTCCATACAAACGGTAGAAGTCTGGAAGCTAGGGCAAGCAGATCGGGAAAACGGAGTATTGTTTCTGGTAGTCTCCGATGATCGTAAACTTCGTATTGAAGTGGGATATGGGTTAGAGCCTTACCTAACCGATGCTACCACTGGGCGTATTATCCGGGAGGTGATTGTGCCTCACTTTCGGGCTAACGATTACGAGCAAGGAATAGTGGCGGGCACCAACGCTATTCTGGCTCAAATTGAAGGGATTGAAGACTTTAGCGAACCGGTTAGCGCTAAAGAAGACGGGTCGGGCTTTAGCATTATGGGAATTCTGTTGGCTATCTTCTCCTTTATTGCTGGGCTATTTGTCTGGCGTAAGCGTCGCCGCAATGCTCCGCGTAAGAGTAAGAAGACCGGACTGGAGATGCGCAAGCTTAGCGAAAAGGAAGAAGACGTACATCTGGACCGGGGACAGCAGATTGAAGAACAGATTGGCTCGGTTGACTACGACGTGTGGATCTCGGACCAACCAGGTGACGTATCTATCATTGCCTACAAGAGCACTTTTAATCACCGCTACAGTAAGTGCCCCAACTGCGGTTATATTACTTATTACCTAGCTAAAAGTCAGATATTACGTTCAGCAACGTATTCTCATGCGGGGGAGGGAGTACGCAAGTACGGTTGTAAACACTGTGACCATACCGACTCCCGTCGCTACAATATTCCCCGCCTGCGCCGTAGCCGTACGGTAGTAATTCCTGGGGGGGGCAGTTACGGAGGCGGAGGCTGGAGTGGCGGTGGTGGTTTCTCAGGGGGAGGAGGGTTCTCCGGTGGTGGTGGCTCTTTTGGCGGTGGAGGTGCTTCCGGTAGCTGGTAAAAGAGGAGCAATTTTATGCATGATTATGGTTAATTAATGGTAGCCAGCTTCCATGCCTCCAGCGACAACAGTTTTGCTGTTCCTCCCAAAGAAGTTAGGGCCAGATACTTTCCTTTCACATTTTCTTCCCTTACCTGCCTTGAAATACAGTATTTCCCTCCGTTCACAAATACTTCCACAATTTTCTTGTCAATAAATACTTGAAGTTTAATGGATTCTTCCTGCGTCCATTCTTCCAGAGGAACTTTTACCCCGTCAATATTGAGTACATCTCCGCTCCATACGATGGCTAATCCACCATTTCCTTCCTTATCGGTTAGCACATTCATGCCGCAGAAAGCAGCATTGTGTAAATTAAACTCAACGATAATTTCCAGTTGATCGCCCTCAAGATCTTCAATTAGATCAATGGCGGTGGTAGGACCCGACACCGGCAACTCTTTAGGCGCCAATGTATAATGCTCTCCCCGTAATTCCTTCATCGATTCAACCGGAGTTTGAATAAGACGGTCATCGATAAGGCTCAATTTCCGGGGAATAGCAAAACAGCCATTCCATAGTTGATTATTGTTTTTTAGCGGCTCATTCATGTAGTATGGTAACCATTCTCGGTCCCAGCCGGGAACCCACGACATCAGGTATAAATTACCTTCGTCATCGGAGATGGTTTCCTGAGCGTAGTAATGTCCGCTGTAATCGATAACCCCTTCCGAAGTTACGTTAAACGTAAGGTTATCAATGTCAAAGTCTCCTAAGAAATAATTTACCCGGTCTACCGGAGCATCGGTTGAGGCCATGAATAGCCACTTATTGCCAATCTGCTTAAATTCAGGTACCTCAAGATTTCGGTATTTATGTTTGGGCACGCTGAAGAGTATACCTTGGTATTTCCATTCGCTCAAGTCGGGATTGGTGGCTTCAAATAGGGGCACCGGCACGTAGTTTTCATCAAACAGGTCAGCGCAGGCAATCATAAAGGTTCGGCCCTCATAACTGAACACGTAGGGGTCACGCCAGAAATCGTCAAAGGGCGGTAATCCGGGATGATCCAGCGTTAGAATCGGGGTTTTTTCCGGGTGTTTCCATCTAGAGAATTGATCGTTGCTAAATTCTGCCCGCCAGAATTTCATGCCTCCTTCTCCGTTTCCCTGAGAATAGAAAGCCAGCTTTTTTCCGTCGTCGTTGATTATGGTTGACCCCGAACCAATGGCTTCTAATCCCAGATCAAAGGCCGGAGTTAATTCATTTTCCAGGTGCTCCCAATGCAATAGGTCTTTGCTGCGGGCGTGAGCCCAGTACCACGCTCCCGGATGAAAGGCAAAGGGTTGTAGTCCATAAAAAATATGATACCAACCGTCGTGATAGATGCCGCCGTTAGGATCACCCATGCAACCCGCCGGAGGGGTTAAATGAAAAGCAGGTCGGAAAGCATCCTGCTGATTTTTCTGAGAGCTAGCTACGAAAGCACTGTCAATATTTTCAGCAGTAAGCTTCCAACTTTGCGCCCTAGCCCCGAATGCCCAAACCATGAAGCATAAAACTAGAGATGAGCACCTAATGGTATTTTTCATTTTCAATATTGCTAAAAAACTTTGCGCCTGTTGGTGTATATCGGTATATGGTGTTGTGACTGAGGTTAGGAAGCAATGTACAATATAAGTTGGTGGTAGTACTATTTTATTTTAGTCCTAATTTGACCCTTTACTGAATTTCTGACCGCGAAAAAGTTGAAAATCGGCGTCCCGTAGGTGAGATGATGAACTTATACAAGAAGTTGGATAAAGAACTAAATATACCACCTCAACTTACCCAAAAAGGAAAAGTCTTCGTTCAACTTTCATTGCATACCGCAGGAAATATTACTGAGACGGTGGTCTTCCGAGGGATAAGTAAGGTGGTTGATAAAAAAGTTTTGAGTGCATTTTCCGCCATAGATATACGGTATACACCAGCTAAGATTAATGAACAACCCTGTGCTACCAATATGGCGATACCGGTGTTGATGATGAGCACCAACCGTGGAAAAACCTTATCAGTAATCCACAGGGTTAACCGACTATAGAAATAGATCGTAGAAGCAAATTTAATATACCTTAGTTAACCGTTGTATTATAAGCTACCTTATTGATAAAGAAGACTTTACGACTAGAGCTAACGCCAGACTCAGCCATGGAGCGAATATCCTGCGTTCCGTGCACGTAAAAGTACTCGTCGTACCACTTCTGGATACCAAATACTTCTTTATCGTTTTTCCGAACTTCGTCGGCCGGATTAGGCAATGCTACCTCACTGGTAACGACGTCTTGCACCTCACCGTTGTCCTGAATCACTTTTGAGGTGATTTCACCGTCGTAGGAGTACATGAGCACCACCTGGTCTTCTAGCGAGGTGATATGCACTAGCTGCTTCAATTGCATACTTTTAGCATTATCCAATTTAAAGGCATGGTCCCACAGTAAATCACCCTTCTTATCGAAGCAAACGGCAATAGCGTGGGTGTAGCGGTAGCCATCAAAGTACATATCGTTGTAGCGCGACGAATTGTAACCGTAAAAGCCGCTGTAGTAGTAGCTGTTATATTTTGGATAGTAGGCTTCACCGAGCATAATGTATTTATCGCCATCGGAAACTAGTTCGTGTACCACCATTCGGTAGTTCAAGCGAATCTTACGGCCTTCCTTTTTCTTCTTCTCCATACGGCGTTTCACCCGCTCCTCCCGTTTCTCGCGCATGTAGCCGAAGAAGTTTTCCAGATCAGCGTAGTTATAGTAGCGGATTTGCTGTTCACCATCGGGGCTAAGCGATGCTATAAATAGGCCCCGGGAGTAGCGAGAGCGCTTGGGGCCGTACGTACCCGCTAAAAATTGTCGCTGACCATCAAATTCGGTTACTTGGGCATCGAGTAGGTTTCGTCTGCCCTGCGGTTTCAGCGGAGCACTCTGTAGCAAGTTACTGTATTGGTCGTAGGCTTTTACCGTTACGGTTTTGATCTTCTCAGGCGTTACCTCGGCAAACAGCACATCGAAGGTATTGTCTCGCTTGTTAGGGATAATATCAATGATCTCACCGTTTTCGCGGTAAATATCAGGCAGTACCCTGATTTTTCTAAGCAGCATATCGTAGTGTACGATGGCCGGCTTGTAATTAACATTGCCACCCAGCACTACCGTCTGTCCAATAATCTCAAAAAACTCTAAGCTTACCGAGGGTACAATCCGCCGGATGGTATGATAGGAGGTATCGCCGCTAGCAATATCCATGTTCATCATCTCCATGGGTTTGTCTGCGTACTGCCCTTTTTGGAATAGCACACAAAGTTGGCCCCGGTCGTAGTCGTATCCCCGTAGCGCAAGCAAATTATCTAACTCAAAAGTGCGTTTCCACTTTTCGTTCAGATCGGTATCGTAGTAAATAAACTCCCAGAGTTTCGTGCCGTTTTTTTGGCGAACGTCGGTCTCACGGAACAGCATGAGTCCCCGCTCTTCGGCCGAGACCACCACAAAATTCTCACTACTACGGTCTATCTCAATCTCAACCCGTTCAGGCTGCACAATTTGTGCGGTAACGGGCACTATATATCCCAGGCAGATTGAGAAAATAATGCTACTATATATCCATTTTTTCATAAATCAGGTTGGGTAAAAAGTTGTCAATTACTATAACAACAAAAAAGGCATAAAGAAATTTACTGAATTTTAGAATATTTTAAAAGCGATGAGTAAGGGTTTGGATGCTTGGGGCAAGGAGCAGTGGACAGTGGAAAGTTGACAGTGGACAATTGATAATGACTTTGGGGGGATAAAATAACCATTGAGCCATTGAGCAATCGAACAATCGAGCTATCCCGCTTATATTTGCCGCATGGCGAAAAAACCAAAAATTCTGATTCTGCGCTTTTCTTCTATTGGCGACATAGTGTTGACTACCCCGGTGCCACGCACCCTGAAAACCCAACTGGAGGCCGAGGTGCATTATTGTACCAAGCCCCAATACCAATCTATACTCGCGAATAACCCCTATATCGATCAAATTCATACGCTAGATGGCAAGCTCAGTTCGTTGGTGCAGCAACTAAAGCAGGAGAGATTTGATTACGTGATAGACCTCCATCATAATCTGCGAACGATGCTGATTAAGCAGCAGCTAGGAGTAAAAAGCTACAGTTTTCCAAAACTGAATGTAGAAAAGTGGCTGATGGTGAACCTTAAAATCAACAAACTGCCGAACGTACACATTGTAGACCGCTATATGCAAACCGTGGCCCCGTTAGGAGTAAAAATGGATAGCTTGGGATTAGACTACTTTATTCCGGAGAAAGACGAAGTGGAACGCAGTTGGCTACCGGAGACCCATCAGGATGAATACGTTGCCTACGCTATTGGGGCCCAGTACAATACTAAAAAGCTACCCCTTGACCGCATGATTGAACTATGTGATAAGATTAACAAACCGATTATCCTGCTAGGAGATAAAAACGATGGGGAAAACGGTGAGCAAATCGCGCGCTTTTTCGAGCGAACGGAAGCTTCCCAAGCCAACGAGGAAAAGCTGGCTGAATTAGGCAAGAAAACCGTGGTATTCAATGCTTGCGGTAAGTTTAATCTAAACCAATCAGCATCTATTGTTCGACAAGCGCGCTACGTATTTACCCATGATACCGGCCTGATGCATATTGCGGCGGCCTTTAAAAAAACCATCTTTTGCATTTGGGGAAATACTATTCCCGCCTTTGGCATGTATCCCTACCGCACCCGGTTTACTATACTGGAAAATAACAAAGTAAAATGTCGGCCCTGCTCCAAGATTGGTTACCAACAGTGCCCCAAAAAACACTTTCAGTGCATGCGTGGTATTGTGTTTGATTTTTATCTACCTTAAGGGCGGAGAGCAAGAAGCTGGGCACTTGGAGTACTTACCCCTTGCTCCCAGCAATAAATTAATAACCCACTAAATCAACCATTTTTTTCTGTACAATAAACCAACGCTATGGAGAACTACAGTTTTTTTGACAACGTTAACCAGTTTGTCGATCGAGCAGCTCAATATATGAAGCTTCCTCAAGGCTTACTAAGTCAGATTAAAGCCTGCAACAGTGTTTATCAGACCAATTTTCCGATTAAGCTTGATAATGGTAACTACGAAGTAATTACTGCTTATCGTGCCCAACACTCTCACCACCGGCTCCCAGTGAAGGGCGGTATACGTTATAGTTCCTTCGTAAACGAAGATGAGGTTAAGGCGCTGGCAGCACTTATGAGCTATAAATGTGCGCTGGTGGACGTGCCATTTGGTGGAGCCAAAGGTGGAGTCAAGATCAGCACTCGTAACTATAGTGAAAACGAACTGGAAAAAATAACCCGGCGCTACACCACCGAGCTTATTCGTAAGAACTTCATCAGTCCGGCTCAGGATGTGCCCGCACCCGATTACGGAACCGGGGCGCGCGAAATGGCTTGGATTGCCGATACCTATTCTGCTATGCACACCGATGAGATTAATGCGTTAGCCTGCGTTACCGGAAAGCCCATTTCACTCCACGGTATTCGCGGACGTACCGAGGCTACCGGACGAGGGGTTTTTTACGGTATTCGGGAAGCAGTGAGTGTAAGCGAAGATATGAAAAATCTGGGACTCTCTCCCGGCCTAGAGGGTAAACGAATCATTATCCAGGGGCTAGGAAATGTAGGTTATTATTCGGCCAAATATCTTCAGGAGGGTGGTGCTACTATTACTGGTATTGCGGAGTATAACGGTGGTATTTACGATGCCGATGGGTTGGATGTAGAAGAAGTTTTTCAGCATATGAAGGAAACTGGAGCAGTCATCAACTACAAGAATGCCAAGAGTATAAAAAACTCGGCTGAATTGCTGGAGTACGAGTGTGATATCCTGGTGCCGGCTGCCCTGGAAAACCAAATTACGGAAGAAAATGCTCCTCGTGTTCAGGCTAAGATTATCGGCGAAGCGGCCAACGGTCCGGTTACAACCGAAGCGGCCGACATCCTTCAACAACGAGGCCTGCGAATCTTGCCTGATTTCTATCTGAATGCGGGCGGGGTTACCGTTTCTTACTTCGAGTGGCTGAAGAACCTTTCGCATGTGGCTTTCGGGCGGATGGACAAGCGCTACGAAGAGCTAACGAATCGGGGAATGGTCGGGGCTATGGAAGAAATTTCCGGTAAGGAGCTATCCGATACCCAGCGGCAACTGCTTGTACGTGGTGCTAGTGAGATTGATATCGTTAATTCTGGCTTGGAAGAAACAATGGTCAATGCTTATCATACTATTTGGGAGATTATGAAAACCAAAGAAACTCCCAGTCTACGGATTGCTTCATTTATTAGCGCTATTGACAAAATTGCAGCTGCCTATACCTCTCGTGGTATTTTCCCGTGATGTAAGCAAGAAAAACCTCTAATCAAGCTACCAGACAATTATATTTTGGTTTGTTATTAATCCATTTCCGATAAGAGATTGTAGGTTACTATGATCTCTTTGTTTTTTACCAAGGGAGAGTGGCTTAAAAAAGTGAAATTTCACTTTTTCCTTGGAAAATCGTCTCGTGTAGGATTTCTCCTAAAGAGCCAATCCGTTAGCTGCTTCTTGACCCAATTTTCGCTAGTAATACCTCGTAGTAATACACTAGCGATTTATGGGGATTTTCGGGCAGATTTCTTATCACAAGCTGGCAAAAACGATTGTACTAACTTTCATTCTGGGAGTTCAGTTTGGTCATGCGCAGCAAAGGACATTCCGCCTGCCGGCAGGACTTACTTCTGCTGATTATTTGCCAGGAGAAATTGTCTTAAAAGTCCGGTCCTCTTCTGCCCCTTCTGCCCGTTCTGCTACTTCTACTGCCAGTGTGCTTTCTCAGATTAAAAAGATTACTAAGTGCAAAGAGGTTGTTTCCGTTTTGAGACAATCACTGCCGGTTACTAAGTCAGCCCGGCAGGAGCCTGGTGCTGAAATCTACCGTATCCATACCAGTCAGGATGTGATAGCCACTATCAACCGGTTGTTGCAGTTGGATGAAGTAGTATACGCTGAACCTTACTACTTGCTAGAACCACTGGAAGAATACATTCCGAACGACGTTGAGGCGGTTAAAAATGGCCAGCAGGATTATCTGGAAACCATACAAGCATACGAAGCCTGGGCAATAGAACGAAGTAGCAAAGATATGTTGATTGGCTACCTGGACACCGGAGTGGAATTTGGGCACCAGGACCTGACCGATAATTTGTACCGCAATGAAGCTGATCCTATCAACGGAATAGATGATGATCAGGACGGCTACGTTGACAATTACGTAGGTTGGGACTTTGCCAACAACGATAATGATCCGACTGCCGATTACAGTGAGCACGGAACGATGGTAGCCGGAGTGGGTAGTGCCAGTCCCGATAACAAGGTCGGAATGGCAGGTTTAGGCTTTAATGCTTCCTACATGCCTATTAAGATTTTCCGTTCCGAAGACAACTCATTCGCGTCTGGTGGCTACGAAGCCATCGCCTATGCGGCCGATAAAGGCTGTAAAGTAATTAACCTCTCTTGGGGAGGAGCTAATACTTACTCCGAGTTTGGGCAAGATATGATTAACTATGCGGTACTGGAAAAAGATGCCGTAGTGGTTGCTGCCGCCGGAAACAGCGGCCAGCAGGAAAATTTCTATCCAGCCTCTTTCGATAATGTACTCTCGGTAGCTGTATCCGATGTCAATGGGAACAGAGTCAATCAAACTACCCGGAGCTACTTTGTGGACTTGTTAGCTCCGGGAAACAGCAATTACACCACCAAAAACGAAGATAGCTACGGTAACGCATCGGGTTCCTCCTTTGCATCACCGTTGGTAACGGGAGTAGCCGCCTTGGTTCGTTCCAAGTACCCCGAACTGAGTGCTCGACAGGTAATGGAAGTACTGCGATTGTCTGCCAAAAACGTTAGCGCCCAATCTAAGAATCAAGCGTATAAAGAAACTTTAGGAAGAGGGTTTATCCAGGCAGCCAAAGCGCTAAAGCCGCTGAATTCTCCGGCATTACGCATGACCTCATTCAATTACCAAAGTCAGGCCGGAGCCTATGTTTACTACGGAGACACGTTGACTATCAGTGTTGATTTGCAAAACCTTCTTTCACCCGCCAGTGCCAATACTCAAGTGACGCTATCCGCCGTTTCGGAATATGTTACTGTGCTGGATTCGGTATTCCGACCGGGCGTCATCGATTCCTTAGGCACCGCTTCTAATGCCGCGCAGCCCTTTCGGGTGGTGCTAAGCGATGATTTGCCTACGAATGAACAACTGATGTTTCGTTTAGGTATGGAGGATGGAGCCTATCAGGACTATCAGTACTTCTTCATCATTTCTTCTTCAGACTATCCTACGATTACCAAAAACGACTTACAGATTACCGTGGGCAGTGAGGGGTGTATCGGATATGATCCTACTGGAATGACAGTAGGGGGTATCCGGTATCAGAACCAAATTATTGCTACTGCAGCCGGACTATTGTTGGGAATAGACTCTGCCCACGTCTCGGATAATCTGGTGAACAATTTCACTACCCTCAGCCGAGAGCAGGACTTTCTAACGGAAGAAAATATTCGGTTTAGCTCGGCCACCGTACCCGCACTTCAGCTTCGTTCGGCTTTTTCGGATAAAAACGCTACTAATCCTCTCAATTTGCGCATTGAGCAAGCCTGGCTGGCGGATACTACCAATTCTCAGAACTACATTGTGTCTGAATACCGAGTAATAAATCAATCAGACAGTAATCTTTCGGACGTAACGGTAGGCTTGTTTGCCGACTGGAATATTGAAGATATGGAGGCGAATCGTACCGGCTGGGACGCAACGTATCAACTCGGTTATACCTACGATGCAGCGGAAAAAACCTACACCGGCTTTGCCCTGCTGACGGATCAGGTAGTGAACTATCAGGCTTTGGATATTCAGTCACTAAACGGAAACATACCTGATATTGATGAGGAAATTTCGGAAGGAGAAAAATACGTCTGGGCTTCCGAAGGGGTGGATACAGTACAAGCCGGGACTATCGGGGTAGGGAATGACGTAGTCCAAGTTCTGGCCGCTACCGTTGCCAGTATTCCGGCCAGTCGAGGGGCGAAGGTGGCTTTTGCTTGGGTAGCGGGGGCTAGTCGGGATGAGTTGCAAGTAGCTGTTGCCCAAGCTCGGCAATGGTATGAGAACTACCAGGAGACACCGGAGTTACTAACTACTGAGTTTGTATGTACTGACAGTACGGTGACCATTCAGTTGGGTGAAACCTATCGTTTCTACCAAGATGCACTAGGAAGCAGTTTTCTTACCGAAAGCGACCAGTTTACTACCGGAGCTATCACCCAGGATACGGCTATCTACGCCGCTTCACTGGAAAATGGCTACGAAGGGCGTATTCAACAGATCAGCATTGAAATACAAGAACCAGTGGTAACTTTCTCGGTGGTTAACACCTTGAATCCCGGCTGGCAAAATGATACGCTATTTCTGGACGAGACTAACAATCACTTATTAACCTTCCAGGATGATAGCCAGCATGCTGTAGCTTGGTGGTGGGATTTTGGCAACGGATACCGCAGTACGCAGCAACATCCGCAAACTTCATACTTTCAGCCGGGGACTTATAAGGTAGCACTAACCGTAGCCAGCGAGCCGGGCTGTACCGCAACCTATTCCCGAGAAATTACAGTAGTACAGCGAGCCGTTTTGCCTCTGATTAGCAATAGACTTATCTGTGGCGGATCATCTACCACATTGCAAGCAACAAATACGACTGAGTTAATAGTATACGCCGACGAAGAGCTAACACATCTTCTGCACCAAGGAGGTCAGTATACTACCGAAGCAATCGATCAGAACACTACATTTTACGTGGTGAACACTGAGGGAGAATTTAATAGCCAGCCCCTACCAGTTTTAGTAGAAATCTGGCAACCCTCACTAGAAATTAGCTACTCACTGGATACCACCGATCTTTCTACAAAATACAGCCTGGCTATTGAGTTAACCGGAGAGACGAATAATATCAGCCAGTACCACTGGTACGTAAACAATTCGCTGGTAAGCCAGCAACCTGGCTTTACCCACGATTTTTCCGATTTTGTGGATGAAGACTGGTACCTGCGGCTGGATTACTCGGTAGATTCGGCTGATTTGAACTGCACCTATTCGTTAGAAAAAACCATTTCTCGCACCCAGTCTCCCAAACCCGATTTATCGGCTCGGCATATTTGCCGGGGCGAGCCGGTGACCTTAGCGCCGACAAATGGCAACCTGTTTTACTTCTATCAGGATGCTGATCTCACTGTTCCTTTACACGTAGGAAAAACTCTGATGCTGGATTCAGTCGCGATGAATACTATTATTTACGTAACTAATCTGGACGGACTTATTGAGAGTGAAGCAACCGCAGTAGCGGTAAAAATCAACCGATTTGCTGATTTTAAAACCTTAGCCGACACAGTTTATCTATCAGAACCGGATATGGCCGTGCTGCAAGCGTTTGCCCTGGAAGAAAACGATCCGGAGATTAGCTGGCAGTGGGATTTGGGTGACGGTAACTTCAACTATCAGTCGGCTCGCGTGGTACCTCAGTTTGACTCAGCCGGGGTGTACCCAATTCGGTTACTAGCTACCCGCAGCGACGGATGTACCAATCTGATTAGCAAAACCGTGGTGGTACGCAACGTAGCTAGTGTACAGCTAGACCCTGAAGATCAGGCGTTGAAAGTGTACCCCAATCCGGTGCAGGATGTATTTTATCTGGAAAACCTGATGTGGTTTCAGAAGGACATTACCATAAGCCTGCTCTCACTAGAGGGACAAGTAGTACTCCATAAACAACTCTTCTACCGCGAGTTTCCACTGCCCATTTACTTGTCTCAACTTACTCAGCCCTTGCCCCCCGGCGTCTACGTCTTGCGTCTACAACGCGACGATAAGGTATTTCAGCGAAAGCTAATGCTTGAGTAGTAATCAATCAGAATTACGAGTGAAAAGGCTATACAGCAGTATTTATCTGATTCTGGTTGGGAAGTGATTATCGGAATTACCCCCTTCTTTGAATTTGAACAAATGGAGTAAACCCTCCATTTCAGTCCACCAATGTCAGCCGAAGTATATCTTTAATGGATTGGATTTCTTTAGGATTAATAGTGCCAATCAGCGTTTTAAATCTTCGGTGCGAAACGGTTCTGATCTGATCAATAATCGCGTACGAAATTTTGCCAGTGAGATTTACCGTAGAACTGAGTCTCACCCGCGTAGGATACTTTCTCTCCTTCGTCGTAAGCGGAACAACAATTGAAACTGGCAAAACTGTATTAATTTCATCCGGCGAAATGACCAAGCAAGGCCGGGTACCATCCTGCTCGCTTCCCCTGGTAGGAGATAATTCTACCCACCAAATAGAATATCTGGCAATCGGAAGTCGATTTTCAGCCATTAGTATTCCTCCAAGGGGTCGTCATCCAAGAAGTCCGGAATCAATTGATCATAGTCTTCTTCGTTCAGCGCCTGTTGAAAAGCTTCTTTCCAACCGGAACGGGGGTTTTTAGCCTTTTTTATCAGAATACCTTCTTCCAGTTCGAGTATTTCAGCATGTTCGCTGATATTGTACTTCTTAAGTAAGCGCTTTTGCAGAATTACCCCTTTAGAGTTGCCGACATCAGAAAGCTTGATCGTAGCCATAATCGTATGAAATTCAATATAATGTTATAACGGAATTATAACAATATTGGTTCTACACCTGCTGGTCAGCATCTACCTCGGAGAGCGGGCGATAGTTGTCGGGAGCTTCCTGGAAATTATCTTCTTCTAAGGAATCGTAAGGGAATACCTCCAGAATGGGGCTTTCCACAATTTCGGTAACCCGAAAATCCACTAGCATGTTGTTCAGGCTCTGGTACATTCGCTCGTAAGCTTCTTTTACGTTAGGGGCCGTTAGCAGTACGTAATTGGTAATCTTTTTTTCTTTACCTTTGCCTTCCTCTTCCAGAGTATATACCATTTTGCAACGGTGCCAGATATCGCTGTCTTCGTAGTAGAACACTTCTGAAATACGGGCTTTGGCGATACCGGTTACGTAAAATTCTCCCTGAATCATGGTTTCCATTTTCTCGTAAATGCGCCGTTCGGCTTCCGTAAACGAAACCGCATCTACCAGATACATCTCCGATACATTCTTCGCTTTTCCTTTCTCGTCAATCTTTTGATATTTGATCTTACACGTAAACCAGGTATTCATTCTTACTATGTTTTTTTGTTTGTAAAAGGGCGGTAAAAGTAAGACTTACCTCGCTAATCCTCGAGGGTATTTGCTAATATTTTCTTGCTACAATCGCTTGTTACTGAGTCTCAGGAGTTTGTCAGCCACTGGTTAACACGCTACTTTATATAGCAAAAAATTGAAAAAAAATATTGGAAAAAGTCATGAAAATTGGTTGTTTTTTCGTAAGTAGAATATATGTCCTACACCCGAAAGATTGTTGTTACCTGTTCCCCCTATATTAGTTCTATTCTAGCTCAGGAAATTGAAACGATCGGTTTACCTGTAAAAAGCATCAACCGCCTGGATGTGGAAACGGAAGGCACCATGCTGGATGCCATGCGACTGAACCTCCACTTGCGTACAGCTCACCGGGTACTCTACCAACTAACTACTTTTTCGGCTAATCAGCCCGACGAACTCTATCAAGCCATTCACGACTATCCCTGGGAAAACCAGATTCCGCTGGATGGGTACTTTTCGGTGCAGTCGTACGTAAATCACCCCACCATTACCGATACCCGCTTTGCTAACTTGAAAGTAAAAGATGCCATTGTAGACCGGTTTATGCAGCAACAGGGACGGCGTCCTGATTCCGGCCCAAAAAGTGACCGGGCCGTGGTATTTCTCTACTGGACCGAACAGGAGGCCGCCGTTTACCTCGATACTACCGGAGAGAGTTTGAGCAAACGAGGCTACCGCGAAACCACCGTAGCTGCTCCTATGCAGGAATCACTGGCCGCTGCCGTGCTCCTTTCCACCCAATGGCAGCCCAAGCAACCGCTGGTAAATCCGATGTGCGGAAGTGGTACTTTAGCTATTGAAGCGGCACTAATGCAACAGAACACCTACCCTGGGCTGCTGCGCGACAATTACAGCTTCATGCACATAAAATCTTACCAGAGCGTTATCTGGCGACGCTTAAGGCAGGATATGAAATTGAATCAGCAGTCTCGAAGGGATGCCATGAAGAATATTGTGGCTACGGACAGTAATCCGGATGCGGTAGCGGCAGCCAAGAAAAATGCCCGCCTGGCCGGAGTAGACCATCTGATCCAGTTTCGGGTGTGCGACTTTGCCGAGACTCAAATTCCTCAGCCGGAAACCAAAAACTCACCTCCCGGAAGCCCGATTATCATCTTTAACCCTCCCTACGGAGCCCGGTTAGGAGAGGAACGAACCTTAACTGCGCTATACGGACGAATCGGTGATTTTCTGAAACAGCAAGGAGCCGGATACTACGGTTATGTATTTACCGCAAATAAAGAATTAGCTAAAAAAATTGGACTTCGGGCCAGCCGCCGTCAAGAATTCCTGAATGGAAAGTTACCTTCTCGGCTTTTGGAATACGAATTGTATAGGGGTAGTAAGTGAAATAGTGTGCTAGGGTGTTTAAGTGTTATAGAGTTTTGAGTTTATAGTTTTGATTCTTGCAAGTGTGAAAACTAGAACAATAATACCATATCACTTTAACACTAAAAAACTAATACTTCATCAACATCAGACACGTTAATAATATGTAGTGAGCAAGCTGAAAGAAAATATTGTTGATCCGATTTATTATTCACTTCCGGTGCAGTTGGTAATCTTGCATATCCGGAAGAATCAACTGCTACTGCTTTGCTGGGTACTGCTCATCTCTACCGTGATGGGATACTTCGGAAAAAGCTTGGGTATTCCTTATTTACTGCTTGATCCTGAGTATCTGGGAAAAGTTAACTTCTTTAGCTTTCTCTGGATAGGAATGACCTTCGGAGGCTTTACGATGGCCTACCATATCACCTGCTACATTCTGGACGGACCTACTTTTGGATTCGTAGGTACTCTTTCGCGCCCCTTTGCCAAATTTGCTCTGAACAATAGCCTCATCCCTATCTTCTTCATTTTGCTCTACCTGTTGTATATGATCAACTTTCAGTTGGCCAATGAGTATAACACTACCTTAGGTATTTTGGAAAAGGTTGGGGGTTTTTTCTGTGGACTCATATTCATTGTGTTACTAACCTTTGAGTATTTTCGCTGGACTAACCACGATCTGGTAAGGATAGTAGCCTCTACCGTGGATAAAAAGCTGAAGAAGACCAAGTTTTCTCGCGTACGGATTATGTCTAATTGGAAAGAAACCAAGAAGGGGATTCGGCGAGTCGATAACTATCTTGACCTGGACTTTCGTTTTCGGGAGGCTCCAGTGGTTAGACACAATAAGTCATTGGTGTTGCAGGTTTTCAACCAAAATCACTTTAACTCGGTAGTCATTGAGTTATTTATTTTCGCTCTCATCCTGACATTGGGGGTATTTAGTAGTTATCCCGTATTTCAAATTCCGGCGGCGGCAAGTTGTTTGCTGTTACTTACCGTTATCATTATGATGGCGGGGGCCGTTTCCTTCTGGTTGAAAGGCTGGGCTACCACCGCCGTTATTATCGGTTTTTTCATCCTTAATCTGGTAGTTCGCTACGAGTGGGGCGAAAACTCCTATCGGGCTTTCGGACTGGATTACACCTCCCAACCGGCTCAGTATTCACTGTCTAAACTGGCAGCACTTAACGACACCAGCTACTATCATCAGGATTATCAGGCCACCGAAAAGATACTGAATACCTGGTACGAACGCATGTTGCAACAGTACCAGTACGATGCTGATCATCTTCCCAAGATGGTACTGGTTTGTACCAGTGGGGGCGGGCTGCGTTCGGCTATGTGGACAACCGTTGCCCTTCAAAAGGCCGATAGTATCACCGGAGGTCGGCTGATGGAGCATACCCGTCTTTTTACCGGAGCATCGGGCGGACTAATTGGCGCTGCCTACTTTCGTGAGTTGTATTTACAGAAGAAGATTCAAGAAAAAACAGTACCCTCGGTAATTCTGGCTAAGAATAGTCAGACAGATAACCGTTCTATTTATGACCCTTACTACGCTAAGCTTATCGCTCAAGACAACCTGAACCCGATCATTTTTACGTTGCTTATGAACGACTTGCTGGTACGAAACCAGACTTTTCAGTACGATGGGTTTACCTACGCCAAAGACCGAGGATATGCTTTTGAAGAACAGTTTAATGATAACACCCACCATTTGCTAGACAAATCGCTGGGTGATTACCGGGAACCGGAACAGCAAGCGATTATTCCCATGATTATGTTAACCCCGGCTATTGTGAACGATGGCAGAAAGCTATACATCTCCCCGCAGCATGTTTCCTATATGCATACTCGGCTGCCTGACGACAACCTTTCACATACCTCTATTATTAAGGGAGTAGATTTTCGGCGATTACTGGATAAACAGCAAGCTGATAATTTGCGCTTTCTGACAGCGCTGCGGATGAATGCGGCTTTTCCTTACGTTACGCCTAATGTTACTTTACCTACTTCTCCTGCTATTCAGATTATGGATGCGGGTATGACCGATAACTTCGGTATTTCCGATGCAGTACGCTTTATGTTCGTGTTCCGCGATTGGATCAATACTCATACATCGGGAGTTATCCTCCTAAATATCCGCGACTCTGAGAAAATTGAGGGAATAGACACCCCTACCAGTGCATCGCTGATTGAGCGAATGACGGCCCCATTCCGCTTCTTCTACGATAACCTGTTCAATATTCAGGATATTAGTAACGACGACCGGATAGAACTAGCCCAGTCATGGCTAGATGTAGGGCTGCACAGTATCTATCTGGAATACACTTCAGAGTTGCCCGAAAGCTGGAAGTTGCTTAATCCTGACCGGCGCACGTTAGAGCGACCGTCTCTGAGTTGGCGACTTACCAGTCTGGAGAAAGACAATATTTTGGAGAATATCAACCATCCTAAAAACACTGTTGCCCTGCAGCAGATTGAAAAGCTTCTATCCGATGCTAAACGCCTGGCCCCGCCAAAAATTGAGGGAGAAATGCTGTTAGGAGAATAAAGAGTTAAATGCCTGATAGTTATATTACTGGCTGGCGCTAGCGCTAGTTATCAGTAATCTTTCGCACCTTTTGAAGGTCAGTAGAGGCGTCTACCATCAGGTGCCAGCTTACCTGCCGGCCATTCTCTACCGACTCGTAGGCTAGTCCTTTTTCCGTCCGAATTACTCGGCATTTTCCCAAGTCGTAGCGTAGTGATTGAACAAAATCGCCTTCGCCGAGGGGCTCGTTATTAAGATCAGCTAAAACCGGGGTATGGGTTTCTTTTTTATTTCGCTTGAAAAGACCAAACATGGATAAGTAGTTCTTTATCTATAAGTATTCGTACGAGAAGGTAGCTGCTTGAGGTTTTTGAGTTAGATAAAGTTACTGCAAAATATTACGATTTTGCAGTGATAGTAACGCACCGTCTAAGAACTAGCTGTCCGTAAAAATAAACTATACTCTAAACTTAGGCAGCTTAACGGCAAAGTTAGTAAAAAAAGAGTGCGGATTCCTCCAGCACTCTTATCAATTCTGCCTAACTTCAAAAAGTACGTTACTGCACGATTAGCGAAATGCGTTCCCGCTGAGGAAACTCCCGCTGGGTACGAAGTAGCATATCCATAGTAACTACGGTTCCGCTATCCAACATTGGAACCGTATAGGCAACCGTTCGACTGATTTCACTGTCTGGAGTAGCCGACGACTCATCTAACTGAGTTAAGGTAGTAAAATCACCATCACCAATTTGCTCCAATACTTCAATTTGGGATGCCGGATCAGAAGCTAAGTTCACGTAATTGATGGATAGTGTTATTTGTTCGCCCGGCTGCGGGGCATCATTACTCAGGCCTAAATCTACCACTGTAGCAGTAGACGTACCCACCGTTTGCAAGTCAGGAAGCTGTTCGTTTTCTTCGCAGGCTATTGTCAGTACGAATAACGGCGCTAGAAGATATATTAACTTTTTCATTTGTTTATCAAAATTTTGTAGTTAAACCGAAGGTTATTGATCCCACCACAGATTATCACTCAATGTGACATCTGGTACGTTCTGACCGTTGCGGGTGGTTTCCGAGTCAGGGTAAATTAATCGTCGGATAAACTGGCCATTTAACTCAGGATTATGATTGGCTGGCAACGTCATATCTTCATACTGGTAATCGTAGCGGCGGGCATCTACCCATGTCTCAGGATGTAAGAACATTGCGATATACTTTTCCTTATAGATCAATTCTTCGGTAAGGTTAGGGGCTCCTACCGCCACCGCAGGGGTGCTTAGATAAGCTTCAATCTCAGCTTCTTCTACCCCTATTTTTTCCATATGAGCCCGTATCCCGGCTAGATAAGCTTCATAAGCACGATTCTGATCACTGGCATCCAACGCGGCTTCAGCTTCAATAAACTTCTGCTCAAAGTAAGGTAGAATTAGCACTGGGGAAGTCGGGTTAGTATAGAAAGTACCTTCTACCAGCGTAGAACGGGCGCCCTGCTCAGGAGCATCACCCCGGCCAGCTCCGTTTGGAGTACCGATAAACTCACCAGCATCGGTCGTATCGTACAGGTAGATCTGACGAGGGTCTACGTAACCGTAGGTAGTTCCGTCCAAGGCTTCTACTAACTGCTCCGAAATCCATCCACCTAGCAGTAGGTTAGCATTGTTATCGGCTACAATAAACCAGGGGTTATTTTCCGCCTCAAAGTAAGCAACCTGGGCATCATCTTCGCTGCTGGTCAGACCCTGATCAATTTCAGCTAAGACGGCCTGAGGATCGTAATCGCTCGTTTCACTCAAATGAAGCAGGTAACGAGCTTTCAGGGCGTGGGCAAACTTCAGCCAACGGTCAGTGTCGCCACCAAAAATGAAATCATCATTGCCAATTTCAAAAGTTGAACCGCCTTTTTGTAGTTCGGTAATTCCATTGTCCAGCAGTTGCAGTACCTCATCGTACAATGCTTGATCATCATCGTAGGTAGGGTTTAGCGTCTGGGCGAAGAAAGCATCCTCATATGGAATGTCACCCCATACATCCAACGTCATCGCCAGATTCAGCGCTTTCAGAATTTTGGCAACCCCCAGATAATCGGTGGCTCCTGCTTCTTCGGATTGTACTTCCAAATCGCTCAAATCCGTCATCACGTTGTACAGGTTGAACCATTCGGTATCGTAGGCTACTTCATCGTGAATATCGGTAGAACTAGCTTCATTGGGTGAAGCCAGATACTGTACATAAAAGGAAGTTATCCCGCCTAAATCCTGCACATTGTTGCCGGTTTCAAAGCTAGCGTTCGCTAGCAGACCGCTCAAAGGGGCTACGGTTGGGTTATTTGGGTCGGTGTTAATATCCAGATAGTCTTCGCAACTTCCGAGGCCTAATCCCAAAACAGCAAGCACCCCTATCTTTATGGTATATGAAAAGTATTTCATCGTCTGACTACAAAGTTAGATTTAGTGTGAAAAATAAACTGTGAACGCCGGGGTAGCCTAAACCAGTGAAGGCAGTAGCATTCCCACCCGCCCCAGCACTGAATGATTCAGGGTCGAAACCGTTCCAGGGGGTCCAGAGAATAACATTGTTCACCGTAGCTCGCAGGCTCACAGCTGAAAAGGGAGTAGTATCCAGCCAGCTTCCCGGCAACCGATAGCCTAAAGCCAGGTTACGTAACTTGACAAAAGAAGCATCCTGCACAAAATTTTCGGAAGCCCCTCGGTAGTAGTTCCGGTAGAACCCCGCTCCATAATCCCGGCCGTCGGGTCCCAACCCCTGTCCTAGCCATACTTCCTGGGTATTGGGTGAGCCGTCTTCCAGTACTCCATCAAAAACTACCACATCATTCCGGTTCAACGAGTAATCAAGCTTTCCGAAAGCCGAGTAGAAGTTACCGAACTGATCGTACTGGTCAATTCCCATTCGGGCATCAATCAGGAAGGAAAGCTCCCAGCCTTTGTAGCTAAAAGTGTTCCGTAATCCGCCAAACCAATCGGGTTGAGCGTTACCTAATATTAATTGATTTCGGTTAATCACGGGGAAACCAGCATCCCCACCCGTACTACTTATAACCAGCGGGCGACCTTGGTCTAGCGCGGTTAAATCTTCGGGGGCGCCATTAGGATAGTACCGTTCATAACTTCTTCCGTAAAGGTTTCCGTAGGCTTCGCCCTCAATGAGTTGCAGGGTAACGGTACTTCCGGCGTAGCCGAACTGGCTGCCCAGCACAATCGTCTCGATGCCTTCCCGAATCTCTACAATCCGGTTGCGGTTACGGGAGAAGTTTACCGCTACATCCCAGGAAAAATCAGGAGTCTGGATAGGCGTTCCACCTAAAATCAACTCTATCCCCTGATTCTCAATTTCTCCGGCATTGGTAATCAACTGACTGAAGCCGGTGGCATTCGACACAGGTACAGGAATAATTTGATCCCGGCTATTTGATTTATACCAGGTGAAGTCCAATGAAAGTCGGTTATTCCAGAAACGCAGGTCAGTGCCGACCTCCACGGAAGAAGTACGCTCAGGTTTCAAATCCGGGGTGCCAAATACACTGTTACGAGAGAACCCAACCACTCCGTTTAGCGGAAACTTATCGGGTGAGGTATAAGTGATAGCGGTTGAATAAGGGGGCGCATCTTTACCCACTTCCGCGTAAGAAGCCCTGATCTTACCGTAGCTCAGAAAATCGGGTACCTCGAGAATCTCAGTGAATACTAAGCCTAAGTTAAACGACGGATAGAAGAAAGACCGGTTTTCCCGGGGCAAAGTAGACGACCAGTCATTACGCCCCGTGATATTGAGATACAGAAAGTTATCGTAGTTTAGTAGTAAATCACCGTAAACTCCTACCAACCGTCGTTCGTTCAAATTATATCCGGTTTCTAACTGATTGGTGTTACTCAGGTTAAAAAACTGAGGAATTACAAAGTCATCGCCTCGGGAACGTAGTGTATTACGGCTACGATCAAAAATATCGTTACCCAAACGAAGTGTCGTCTGTAGCTTTTCCGCAAAAGTATGGTTGAACGTCAGGTTTAGCGTGGAGTTAATGTCCCGGCTATTGATACGATTTTCTTCAATGAATCCGGTGCTGCTTAATGCCTGCTCACCGGCGATACCGCGAGGGCCGGGTAATATCTCAGTACGTTGATCACTGTAAAAGTCAGTACCAATCCGGTACATGATGCTAAACCAGTCGGTAGGGCTGTAATCCAGGTTCAAGTTACCAATCACCCGGTTTACGTTGTCTTCGTAGGTGGCAAAGCGGGCATCGTAAATAGGGTTGGTGTTACCGTAAGTATTTTGCGTACCGTCCGGATTAATGTAGTCGGTTACGTCCTGGGTGTTGGCCCAGTACATCAGCCGTTCCATAATCCGGTCGTGGGGCACCCGGTTCCCTCCGGAGTTAATATAGTTAATGGAGCCGCTCACGTCCAGCTTATCATTCATGTTGGCTGTACCTGATAATTTTACCGAAGTCCGACCCCAATCACTAAATGGAATAACTCCGTCCTGCTGTAGATTAGCGAAGGAGGCGTAGAAGGTGGCGTTTTCGCCCCCACCCGAAATACTCAACGTATTGTCAATCTGCATTCCGGTTTCCATGGTATTGCGGGTATTATCGTAGTAGCGATGATCGGGTTCAATCACCTGTACGGCCGGGATTGGCGCCCCCCAACTGGGCCAGAAACTGGTAGGATCATAATCTCCCGAAAAACCCTGTCCGTACTGTTCCTGAAAGTCAGGGTACTTATTGATGGCTTCAAAGCCAACGCTGCTGTTCAGGTTTACTTTTACTGCTCCGGCTTGCCCTTTTTTGGTGGTGATAATTACCGCACCATTAGCCGCCCGTACTCCGTACAGTGCGGTAGCCGCCGCTCCCTTAAGCACGTTGAGCGATTCAATATCATTAGGATTCAGATCAGCTACTCGGTTGCTAGCTCCTCGGGGCGTTCCGTCCGACTCTGTGGTGCTGTTGTCAATTGGCACCCCGTCTACCACAAAAAGCGGTTGGTTATCTGCATTGGGATCTAGTGAGGTAATCCCGCGAATGATGATTCGCGAGCTCATACCGGGCGCTCCGCCCGAGTTTGTGATCTGTACTCCCGCAACGCGGCCCTGTAAAGCATTTATCAGGTTAGGCTGTTGAGCTTGCTGAAGCTCTTCGGCCTGAAGCTCCTGTACGGCATAGCCTAAGGCTTCTTTTTCCTGCTCAATACCGAAAGAAGTAACTACCACTTCGCTCAGTTGAGCTACATTTGGCTCCAGGGTTATATTAATCTCCGAGCGATTACCAACCGTTTCCTGCTGCGACTCGTAGCCAATGAAAGAAAATACTAATACTGCGTCATCGGCATTTACCGAAATGCGGTAATTACCTTCTATATCGGTGACTGTTCCGGTGGATGTGCCCTGCAGCAGTACGTTCACGCCCGGCAGGGTTTCCCCCGTTTCCGAGGCGGTAACCGTACCCGATACGGTGCGCGACTGGGCGTAGCTATTTCCCGACCAAAGCCCGAGTAAAACCAGCCCGAAAAGTGAGTAAAAAAAGTGTTTCATAAGGTAACGTTATAAGGGTTGAACAAAATAAGTTAGGTTGTAAAAATTAGTAGCTAATGGCGCTAAATTTATCGACAAAAAGTTAGAACGCAAGCGAAAATGGTATTGAAACCAACTGAGACAGCAGACGCTGTTTGCCGAAAAAGTAAAGATTTTGTATGATAAAAAATTCAACGAATATTATCAAAGATAGAATAGTTGTTTGTTAGAAAAAAGAGAATGCGAAAATAGAATGAGGGGGTAGCATTATCCGTTATAGCCCCCCCATCGAATCTGTACTATTGGCCTTCGGGTACTTTTTGTTCCGGCGGCAGCGGTTGCATGCGCTGGCCGCGTAGCTGCACCGGATTTCTTCGTTTGCGTAGGCGCATATTGAGTACTTCCACCAGCAGGGAGAAGCCTACAGCAAAGTAGATGTAACCCTTCGGCACGTGGAAGTGCAATCCTTCCACAATCAGCATAAAGCCGATCAGGATCAGGAACGACAGGGCCAGAATTTGCAGGGTTGGGTGCTTGTTGATAAAATCGCTGATTTTTCCGGCCAGGGTGATCATAATACCCATTGCAATTACCACGGCAATAATCATAATGAGTACTTCCTCGGTAAGCCCCACCGCCGTCAGGATGGAATCAAAGGAAAACACCATATCGAGCAGAATAATCTGAACAATGGTACCGGCAAAGGAAACCTTGCGGCTACTGCTGGTTTCGGAGTCTTCTTCGCCCTCAATTTTATGGTGGATTTCGGTAGTGCTTTTAGCCAATAGAAAAATACCCCCGGCAGCCAGGATTAAATCGCGCCCGCTAATGTCTAATTCAAACACCGTAAACAGCGGCTCGGTAAATCCGATAATCCAGGTGATACCCAACAACAGACCTATTCGGAAAACCAAAGCTAGAATGAGTCCAAGGTTACGAGCTTTTGCCTGTTGTTCAACCGGAAGTTTGTTGGATACAATTGAGATAAAGATGATATTATCTACTCCCAGCACAATTTCTAAAAATGAGAGCGTGAGTAGTGCAATCCACGCTTCGCCACTAGCAAAAATTTCCATAAGGTTTGGTTACTTAGTAAGATAAAAAAATCACGAGTCAACCTCGCTCTAGTACAGCTACAAAAATTGATGAAATAAGTTTTAATTCCAAAAGAATATTCTAAGTTGGAATAAGCTTGAAGCCGAGAGGCAGGGTGCCCGGAGCCCAGGGTAGGGAGAGCACACTCCGGCAATCGATTCTTTGCTATTAACAAAAAACGGAAGGTCCATAACCATCTAGCAACCAAATCGTAATTAGTAAATTACCAGATTGGGAAACCAAGTTTTGCCGCCAAAAAGCGTAGATTGCCTCCATAAATGGACAAAAGCACGCATTTAGAAAATGTACATCTAAACCTGGGTGATACTGCGGTAGGCTCTCTGGCTCTAAGGCCCTGGCAGGAGGGAGACGAGCCGGCCCTGGTAAAGCATGGCAACAACTACCGGATCTGGCAAAACGTGCGAGATCGTTTTCCTCATCCTTACACCATGAAGGACGCCCAGCTTTGGGTGCAGGTAGCTGACAAAGACTCCAGCTCCCTAAATCTGGCCATTACGCTGAATGATGAAGCAGTAGGAGCCATCGGGGTGAGTTTTAAGGACGATGTGTACCACCAAACCGCCGAGATTGGCTACTGGCTGGGCGAAGCGTACTGGTACCACGGACTGGCCTCCCGGGCGGTTCAGGCGCTGACTGAATACGTGCTGGCCCACACCGATATTTGCCGGATATACGCAGGAGTATTCGAACATAACACTGCCTCGAGCCGGGTGCTCGAAAAAGCCGGGTATGCGCTCGAAGCCCGTCTCCGGAAAAGCATTACCAAGGAAGGTCGTACGGTAGACGAGCTGATTTATGCCCGAATAAAAGACTAATACCCCCTAACTTTTCTGCTTTAATGAAAACTATACACTATCTTCTAATAACGGCGCTGCTTACAGGGGCTTATCAATTATCATTAGCCCAAAATGTGGAAGGGCTCATTCAAGACGAAGCTACCGGAGAGGGGCTGGCTTACGTCAATATTGGGGTGATTGGAAAAGATGTGGGAACCGTATCCGACCGGCAGGGGCGCTTCCGGTTGGCTGTTGACGATCAGTATAACCAGGATACGCTGAAAATATCTATGGTAGGTTACCAGCCTCGTTCGTTTACAGTGGCTGATTTTAGGGAGCGGCTGAAAGGTGACCCAACGGTTGCTCTTACCGAAGCAGTAGCCACCCTGAAGGAGGTGGTGGTAGAAGATAAACGCTACCGCGGCCGCAAGCTCAAGGAGCGCATCATCGGTAATACGAAAGCGGTTACCAGTAATCGCACGTATTTTGCCTTCAATGCTTTGGGAAACGAGATGGGTATTTATATCAACGTGAAGCGGAACCCTACCTTTGTGCAGGAATTTAATCTGTATATCACCGAAAATAAGTACGACGTTTTCAAGTTCCGCCTTAACTTTTATTCGGTTAAGAATGGGCTGCCGGATGAGAACCTGCTGGATCAAAATATTATTGCCAGCTTTACGGAGCGGGAAGGCCAACTGACAGTAGACCTGCGGGAGTACAACATTGTACTGGAGGGCGATGTGATTATAACGATGGAGTGGATTGAAGAACTGGGCAAGCACGGTTTGGCCTTTGCCACCAGTTCCGGTTGGGGTGAAAAACATCGGGCCATTGTGCGCCACACCAGCCAGGGCGACTGGAAGCGAGGCGGCCCCGGTATCGGCATTACGCTCAAGGTGTTGCAGTAAGTAGGTAGGTTGGTAGAGGGTGGTACCAGCGATCAACAACAATGCTTACTTTTTCTTCTTAATGCTCTCTTAGATGATTCTCTAGAGCCAACAAACTATCCGAAATAATAAACCACCGTTGAAATCCAAACCCATTTCCTGTATCTTCCTCCAAAAAGAACAATGAAAGCGAATTCGGTTCGGATATATAGCGTAGAAGAATACATTCAGGTAGAAGAAGAAACCGGTACTAAGCACGAATACCATCGGGGCGAGATTTATGCCATGTCGGGCGGCACTATTGCCCGCGGTATGCTCTGTGGGAACAGTTACGCGGCACTGCGCAGTGGTTTGCAAACCAAAAATACAGATTGCACGGTACTAAATAGCGAAATTAAACTACACATTGCTGCGGTAGATTCTTTCGTTTATCCTGACGCTACGGTTATCTGCGGCCCTATAGAAAGATCGAGTAAAGATGCTAACTCTGCCGCCGTGGAAGCGGTAACCAATCCCATCGTTATTGTAGAAGTTCTCTCTAAATCCACCAGTGATTACGACCCCGTATCCACGGCGGGAGGCGAGAAGTTTTTTCGATACCGCCAAATACCTTCTCTACTAGAGTACGTATTAGTTTCTCAGGAAAAACCCGTAGTGGAAGTATACAGTAGACAGCCCAACACGGAATTCTGGAAGATCAGCCACTACGAAGGATTGAATGAAACGGTATTGCTGGCATCCGTTTCATTAGAAATCAGCATGCAAGACCTGTACGCCGGAATTGAAGAAATAAGGTAGCGTACTATTGGAAGTGAGCCTGGCATCGGTATTACACGGAAGGTATTGAAGTGAATGATTCAGGATGTGGGTTAGTAGAAACCAGCCCCCGACGATTTCTTTTTTCAACCGCACATGCTAAATTAGACAATTGACATAGGAGAAATAACGGCAACAAGTCTCCGTTACCCGCCAATATCAGTCGGATAACGGAGATATTGCTATTATCAACTTGTTAGGTGCAATTGATGATAATGAAAAAGACAGAAATAATATTGGATATCATCTGTCAAGTTCTTGCTGATCATAAATCTAAAGAATTGATTTATTCAGTTCTCAACGAATTTATACCAGGATATGAGAAGATAAACTTAGATTATACTGGAAAACCAGATGATGAAAGCTATGAATTTCGATCAGAGGATGAAATGCTAAGCTGTTACATTGATGCTCAAAACGTCAGTCAGACTTTTTACTGGAATAAACATAACGAAAATCCAGATAGCATTATGGTTGGTGCAAACATAACAGACGATAATCAAATCGTATTTAGCCTGACGTTTAATGGAACGCTTGAAACAGAAGCTAGATACTACCTTAGATTAAAGAAATTTTTGAATTCTGATATTGGGGTTATCTCTTATGTGAATCCGGCGGAATACAATAATGGAAAAGATTTTTCCCTAAGATATGGGAATGAGAAGTATGAATTTGAAAAAAGCACCTAACATCGGGCAGCCGTCAGCCTGGCATTGTTTATTACGAGTATTAGTTTCACCAAGCACGGAAATTGATATTTGAAAGAAAAACGCAAACAAACACGGCCGTCGGCTAGCCCTGGTCGTTGCTCAATCTCACTCTACGAAAAGAGCACTCAACTACCGTCCTTTAGTTAGCTGTGGACAGTCACTAAGCATCGTATGCTATAATTCCTACCTTTGTGATCATAGAATATATTGTTCATCCCTGCTGAGCGGATGCGCCCTAACATCATAACTAATCAGGAGAACATATGACTAAGAAGCGAATATTTTTTACGGGGGGATCGGGAAAGGCTGGAAAGCACGTAATCCCCTACCTGCTCGAGCAGGGCCACCGGGTGATGAATGTTGACCTCGTTCCCCTGGATCATCCGGGGGTGGATAATCTGATTGCCGATATTACCGATTCGGGGCAAATGTTTAACGCGATGCGTTCGTATGCCGGACTCGATGAACTGGAACCCGGCACCGGCCTGCCTACCTTTGATGCTGTCGTCCACTTTGCGGCCGTGCCCCGCATCCTGATCAAACCGGATAACGAAACGTTTCGGGTCAACACCCTCGGTACCTACAACGTGATTGAAGCCGCCGTGAAGCTGGGCATCAAAAAGATCATCATTGCTTCCTCCGAAACCACCTACGGCATCTGTTTTTCCGATGGCCAAACCGACCCTGATTCCTTACCGCTGGAAGAAGATTACGACGTAAACCCCATGGATAGCTACGGACTATCCAAGGTGGTGAATGAGAAAACTGCCCGTAGCTTTCAGCGACGCTCCGGCTTTGATATTTACGCCCTGCGGATCGGCAATGTGATTGAGCCGCACGAATACGCCGAGCTGTTTCCGCATTACTTTAAACACCCCGAAGTGCGTCGCCGCAATGCCTTCTGCTATATTGATGCCCGCGACCTGGGGCAGATCGTGGATTTATGCTTGCAGAAAAACGGCCTGGGTTATCAAGTATTTAACGCGGGTAACGACCACAACGGAGCCATTATTCCTAGTAAAGAACTGGCGGAGCGCTTCTTCCCCGGCGTGCCTATCACCCGGGAACTGGGAGAACACGAAGCCCTGTATTCTAACCGCAAAATCCGGGAAGTACTGGGGTTCAAAGAACAACATCCCTGGCGGAAATATGTCAACCAGGACTGATGGGTCGTTGGGCAGTGCTGCCACAGAATATCTGATTATCATGATGTGGCAAAGAGATTCTAAGTGGGTTCAGGTTTGTTTTGACCAGTAAGTAAGGAGGCAGGAGGTGGCAGTTGGCAGTAAGCAGGGGTAGGTTCGGGGTATTCCGCACAATACAATCAGTCATCTGCTTCATCCCTGACCAAAAACTCTTTACCTACAACCGCCTGCTTACTGCCGACCGCCTACTGCTAGGTGTTCTGCCCGGAATGATGACATTCAACCCCCCATTGGTGTCGACTTAGCCGTGAATCGTGACGATTAGATGCCGTATCCGATAATTCCCCCAAGCAGGATGGCAAATTTGTTACCGATGCGATAATTCTAATCGGAATCATAATATTTCGCTCTCAAATGGAGCCATTCTCCGCCGAATCATCCCAGGCTGCCCCCGAATGAAACGATTCCTGTCAGAATTATCAGATTTTGCCGTTGGACGAGACCATTCTCCCCCAATCCTTACCTCAGCCTTACAAATTGTCTATTTCACAGAAATTATTGTATTATAATTGTAAAATGTTGTATTAAAAAAATATATAGCGAATGGCAAACACGATTAGTGAGCAGCTACAGTGGGCGTACCGGCTGGTATACAATGCCGAAACCCACCCTAGTATTCAGCAGAAACTAGCGGAGTTGGGTTTCAAGCCGGAGAACATACTGTCTGGAAAAACCTTGTTAGAGGATGCTGAAAGCAAAGAGCAGGAGCAGCGCAGTAGCTACGAAAGGAAACTGGCGGCTACCGATGCCTTTCATCAGCAACTACAGGAGGTGAAAGGAGAATTTCGGGAGCATCAGACGTTAGCCAAACTGGCGTATAGCGATCAGCGCCCCATGCGTAAATCATTGGGACTTGATCGGTCTCAGGCCACTCGGCAGGGAGAATGGATTATTCAGGTAATTGACTTCTACACCGAGCTGTTGAAAGACCCGAAGCCGATGGCGAAGTACGGGGTAAACAAAGCCAAGCTGGAGCAGGCCTTAGCTTCGGCTAAGAGTGCCCGGAAGCTACTGGTGGAGCAGCAACAGGCCAAGGGAGATGCCCAGCAGGCCACCCAGCACAAACAGCAGGCCCTGCAAAACCTCAAACGCTGGTGCCGCGACTTCCAGACCATCGCCGAAGTAGCCCTCCGGGATGACCCTCAACTGATGGAGGTTCTGGGCAAAACGGTGCCTTCGTCTAAGTAAACTACATAGCAGCACTGACAATTTGATGTTGGTGCTGCCTTTGTTTTTCAAGTTATAAAACCATATAAAGTGAATGACTCTTATCCATTGTTTGAAAATATTGGCTACGGGCTAGCAGCAGCTTTGATTTTCTCACTGATCAGATATTTTTTCTTTGGTCGTAAAGATGATTTAGAAGCTGAAAAGCTAATGAAAAAGAATTACCAAGGACAGGTTTACTTTAACAATTATACATTATCACGAATAAATAGGTATGGGTCAAAACGACATCGCTGGGTAGGGACATGATTAATCATGTCTCTACAAAGGGTAATTTTTTGAAATCATTCGATCACCAATATTCTTCTTACAAAATCATTCGTGATCATCATTATTACCTAGAGAACCCAGAATTCATCGTAAATGCAAAATTCAGTGGGGTTGATTCTGATGGAATATATGCCGCATTATCGGAAGTTTACTTTGATAAAACTGGAAAATTGATACCCGAAATTGAGGATTATGATAGTGAACTGCAGGGAGATAAAATAGAAGAACGAGGCTTAGCCGATTCATTTCCTAAACTCTGGGACAAGTTTCTAATTAACTGAGCACCTTTTTATCAACATCGGTAAATCATAGAAACTATATAGTAATACCAGATAAAATAGATGTATGTACGAGGGTAATTTCCGTTGATTATCTTTAGTTTTCAAATCAAATACTCTGCGTCCCCGGATGAGGCTTTGCGAATGCTGGCCGCTGTGGAACAGGGTCTCCCTCAACCTCCGCTTATGGTAGTGTTCGAGAAGTCACTGCCATTTATCAATGGTAGGAAGGAACTAAGTTTCGACTTTGGGCAAAAAAAGTTGTTCATGAATAATATTGGAGGGGAAGAGGGGGAGTTTGATGCTTATTTGCCGGAATAAGTTCCTGTTTCCATATAGCATTTGCAGTGACCCTTCGGAACACTACAAATAGCGTGGGGAGAAGAAACAATGCAAATTATTTCTAATATCCCCGGTTGAGCGGTAGCGAATACCGGGGTCTCCCTCTTACTATGCCTTATCTTGTCCTATAACTTTTCTGCAATTGGATGTTCTGCTCCATCCCTTCCAGAAAATGATAAGAAATCTTATGTTTTGCCATATGTTTATTAGTTGAAGAGGTGCAAAGTGCTCTCGTTTCTAAAAAACCTTGTAAACAAGCAGAAATGAGCCTCAATTTGAAAAAGATATGAGACAGGATAAGTCTTACTATGCGGGAGATGCCGGATGCCGGCCACCGGAATTCGTTTCACTCATCCGGCAATACTGGTAATATCCATCAAACCAATTTTGGAGCAAACCGTTGAGCATGGGTAGAAACTAAGCAAAACTACCATGCGAAGCATCAAGAAAAAACATACGGCCGTATACGAACCTATTGCCGATCTAAGTACCTACCGGGCAATGCCTACTGCTTCTATCCAATCATTGGACCCCTTTCTGTTTCTGAATCATCATGGTCCTCAGACCTACCGACCGGGCAACCAGGGGCTGCCGTTCGGGCCGCACCCGCACCGGGGCTTTGAGACACTCACCTACATCTTTAAGGGAGACATTGTTCACAAAGATACGGGCGGATTTAACAGTAAAATTGAAGCCGGAGGTATTCAGTGGATGACCGCCGGTAGCGGATTGCTGCACTCGGAAGTATCGTCTGAAGAATTTAAAGCCCACGGCGGCGAGGAAGAAGTGATTCAACTTTGGCTCAACCTGCCCAGCCACCTGAAGATGACCGACCCTAACTACATCGGGCTATCTAAAGACGAAATCACTCACCTTAGTGAGGACGACGACAAGGTAACCATTCACCTGATCTCAGGCGAGTGGAAGGGGCAAACCGGCCCGGTAGCATCGCTGACCGGCCTTACCATGACCAGCGTAGACCTGAAAGAGGGCGGGTCATTCACCGTGGATATTCCTGCGTCGGACCAGATTCTGTTTTACGTAGTGAACGGCTCAGTAGACGTAAACGGTACTACTGCCGATATGCACCAACTGTTAGAGTTTGCGATGGATGGCGAACGGCTGCAAGTAACAGCTAGAGAGAAATCCAAGCTCATTCTGGGGCATGGTGCTCCGTTTAACGAACCCATTGTCGCCCACGGTCCTTTCGTGATGAACTCCGAAGCCGAACTCCGTCAGGCTTTTCAGGACTATCAGTCGGGGAAGATGGGAGTGTGGAGTTGAGCGGGAGGCAGGAAACCGGAGACCGGAAACCGTGAAATGTCAATATTACGCGGACTCTCGTTTCCTGTCTATAGTCTCCCTAGTAGGCATTTAGCAACTCGCTGGCGGCTTGGTCGCCCTGGATAGCCTTTTTAGGGCGGGGGTGCTGATCAGTGAATACTCGTAGTTGGTCGTGGGGCACAATTGTGACGAAGCTTTCGTCAATCTTTCCGTCATCATCTTGAATTTTGTCCAGAGAAAGGTCCAGGTGCCGGGCTAAGAAGCGGTACATCGCGTTGCGCTTGCTAGGGCCGTAGTCGTGCCCTTCGTCAGGTAGATGATAATTCTCTACCAGTTCTTCTTTTCCGTATAGCCGGTAAATATTGCGTATGTAGGGGTATTCTACATCGGGGTTGTTCTTGGTCCAGTCGTCCCCGTCGGAAACCAGCAGCATGGGGCGAGGTGCCGCTAAAGCAGCGATTTCCACGTTACTCGTTTGATGATTGGTACTGCGATGAATAGGCAGGCCGCTCTCGCAGACGCAACCTCCGAAGAAGTGAGCTGACACCATTACGACCGGTACCGATACGGCAATCCGGTCATCTAGTGCCGTTAATAAAAAAGTTTGGGTGCCACCGCCCGATGCTCCGGTTACGGCAATGCGTTGCGGGTCTACTTCGGGCAAAGAAGTTAGAAAGTCTACCGCCCGCAGACTGTTTACGGTTTGGAGGACTAAGGCTTTCGGGTGCTTATGTATCGTTTGATTAGCCTCGCCGTAGCCGATCATATCGTAGGCCAGCACAACTGCTCCCATGCGGGCCAGACTGGCACAGCGTTTTTGCATATCCTCCCGGGTGCGGGCTGAATAGTTATCTCCTTGAAAGTGGCCGTGCGTAGAGATTACGGCTGGATAAGTAGACTTGGCTTCGGTAGGCCGGTAGAGATTTCCGGTTACGAAAAAACCAGGTAGGCTCTCAAAGGCTATGTTCTCTACCGTATAGCCATCAAATGTTTGCTTGCTGTGAATGATCGGATTGAGCGGAGTGCGTTCAAAGTGCTCGGTCAGTCCCAGACCTTGCCAGATACCCTGCCGGATACGGTCGGCCCGGGCTTCCCAACTGGCCTGGTCGTGGTAAGTTTGAGCGAAACGCTCTAAGGCGGCTTTACCCTCAGCCTCGGTAAAATAATGACCTTGGCAGAGCATGGTAGTGTCGGTTTGAGCCAGCAGCTGGATAGAGAAGAACAATAGCAGGATTGAAGAGAGGACAGGTTTCATGCCAGTAAGATAGTGAGAATGACATTAGTCTTCAAATAGGAAACTCCAAAGTATCATAGGCAACAAACGATGGTGCAGAAACAATTGTGCCTTGAAAATCATTGTCGGCGCTTAGTTCTTTTTCAGAATAGAGTATCTTCGTCGCAAACGATCAACTACTATGAGAAAATTTGCTGGAGCAATCCTTCTACTGATGATAGGTTGCCAAACCAGTTTTGGATGGGGGCAGACCGGCCATCGGGCGATTGGCCAACTGGCCCAGTGGCACTTGAGTCGGGCCGCAGAGGCCCGGATTACGCAGATTTTAGGACCGGTAGATCTGGCGATGGCGAGTACCTGGATGGACGAGATACGTTCCGATTCAGCTTACGATTACACCAATACCTGGCACTGGGTAACTATTCCGACTGGCACTACCTACAATCCTGAAATCCAGGAACCTGCGGGTAATGCCTACGAAGCGGTGCAGCGGATTGTGGAGGCACTGAAAAATAGAGAGCTTTCGCCCAAGCAGGAACAGGAGTATCTTAAAATGCTGGTGCATCTGGTAGGTGATTTACACCAGCCTTTACACGTAGGCACCGGTGAGGACCGGGGCGGCAATGATGTGCGGGTAAAGTGGATGTATGAATCAGATTCATCTAATCTTCACCGGGTGTGGGACAGTGATATGATCGATGCCAAGCAACTGAGCTATACCGAACTGGCGGCTCACCTGAACCGCCACGTTACTCCTGAAATGGCTAAACAAGCCCAGAGTTCATTGCCTGAGCAGTGGCTATCCGAGGCGATGAGTTTGCGTAACACCGTGTACGATCTACCCGGTAGCCGCCGCATTGGCTACCAATATATGTACCGTAACTGGCCGGTTGTTGAACAGCAACTGCTGCTGGCGGGGCTTCGCCTGGCCGGTATCCTGAATGATATTTATGGTTGAGCCATTTATATTTCTCTTTTTAGCAAAAGCACGTATATTCACTCGCATGAATAGACAAGCTAACTTTTTCAACCTGCTATCCATTTTTTTTCTTCTTCATCTGCTATTTACTGCCTGTCAGACCGAGCCTTCTTCCGAGTCGGCACCCGACGACCGGCCTAACATTTTGCTCATTATGGCCGATGATATGGGCTATTCTGATCTAGGCTGCTACGGTAGCGAAATTAGCACTCCGAACCTGGACGGACTCGCAAAATCGGGAGTAGCCTTTCGGCACTTTTACAATACTGCTCGTTGCTGCCCCACGCGGGCTTCATTACTTACCGGATTATATCCTCACGAAGCAGGTATGGGAGCAATGGTCAGCAGCGTGGAGAGCAATCCGGAACCGGGAGCGTACCAGGGCTTTCTAAATCAGCAGTGTCTCACGCTAGCCGAACTATTGAAGCCGGCTGGCTACTCCACCTACATGTCGGGCAAATGGCACGTCGGTGAAAAGCCCGAACATTGGCCCACCAAGCGAGGTTTTGATCAGTACTTCGGGCTAATAAGCGGCGGAAGTAGTTACTACGAAATTATTACCGATCAGCCCCGCTTACGGCAGATGGCCTACGACGGTCAGCCCTGGACACCACCGGCAGAAGGTTTTTACATGACCGATGCCTTTTCTGATTCGGCTGCTGCCTTTCTTGACCACCATTTCGCGCAGCAGGAAAACCAGCCTTTCTTTCTGTATCTGGCCTATACGGCGCCGCATTGGCCGCTACACGCCCTAGAGGAAGATGTTCAGCGCTACGCCGGACGCTACGATAACGGTTGGGAATCTTTGCAGGAAGAGCGGTATTTGCGCATGCAAAAGGCCGGTATGATTGATACTACTTTCCAGTTGCCACCCTGGGAGGAGGATGTGCCCGCCTGGAGCGAGCGCGATACCTCACTACACTGGGAGCGACGCATGGAAGTGTATGCGGCTATGATTGACCGGATGGATCAGGGACTGGGAAGAGTGTTTGAAACCATTAGAGCGAATAATGCCTGGGACAATACACTAGTGCTGTTTTTGTCTGACAATGGCGGGTCGCCGGAGGACATTACCGGACGAAACCTGAACAATGACAGCGTGGCTATCGGTCAACCGGGCTCCTACGCCGCTTACCGTAAGCCCTGGTCAATCGTCTCTAATACCCCTTTCCGCCGTTACAAGCGCTGGGTAGAAGAAGGTGGTATTGCTACTCCCATGATTATGCATTGGCCAGAAGGTCTGGAACCCAGGGAAGAACGAATAGATTCTTACGCCCATGTAGTAGATATTTATCCGACTATAGCCGAAGTTGCGCAGGCCAATTACCCCGATTCGGTGCGGGCGTTGCGAGGCCAGAACCTGCTGTCGTTGATTAAGAATGATTCTGTAGTCGCCGACCGCCCGCTTTTTTGGGAGCATATTGGCCACCAGGCCATGCGGCAGGGGAAGTGGAAAATCGTAAGCCGGGCTCCCGATTACCAGTGGGCGCTGTACGATATGCAGCAGGACCCTACCGAGCTTACCGATGTGAGCCAGAAGTTTCCCAAGGTGGTAAATCAGATGAGCCAGACGTACGAGCAGTGGGCGGAAGAAGTGGGTGTACAAAAGCAGGACGGATAAACTAAATTCGGGCGTCTCAGTTACAATCGTACTACTATCCGGCTCCCGCTCGAGTCAGCAACTTCTTAATCCTGCCGTAATTTGCTGACCCCGCGAGCATGAGGCTATTAGATTCTTTCGCCGATAAAATTCTTGATGATCAGTTTAAAGAGCGTTTCGACCAACTGATTATCAACCTCAGTATTGCGGGTTTTCTGATTCACGTTTTTCTGGTCTTTTTGCATTGGCTTCATATCCTTCCTCAGCAGTTGATAGCTGGAAGTATGCTTACCGACCCTATTGCTACCCTGTACACCCCGTTTACCTTTATTTTGGTATTTGAGGTGTACTTACTTATTTACTACCTGCCTTCATCGTTCACCACCTTCGTGAGTAAGCAGTACGAGATTATCTCGCTTATTGTAGTGCGCCGTATTTTCAAAGATATCTCGAACGCAACGCTATCGCTAGATTGGTTCACCTACGATTATAACATTCAACTGCTGGCTGATTTGGTAGGGCTGATTTTGCTGTTTCTAATCATCCAGCAGTTTAATCGGCAAGCTCGAGAAAGCCCAAAATTGAGTCTGTCTGAAGGAATTGCTCCTTTTCTTCAGTTCAAACGGCGCGTTAGCGTACTATTATTTGTGGCTTTTGTTGGGCTTACGGCGTACAGCTTTTTGAAATGGGTGTTGGAAACCTATTGGTACCTCACGCAACAGATCAGCGAGGTTACTAATGTGAATTGGATATTTTACCACGAGTTTTTTATTCTTCTTATCCTGTTTGATGTACTGGTACTAACGGTTTCTTTTAAATATACTAAGGACTACAATCAGCTGATTCGAAATACCGGATTTATTCTCTCTACGGTACTCATCCGCCTTTCATTTAGCGCTGAAGGCCTGATCAATATTATTATTATTGTGTTTGGTGTTTCCTTCGGATTGGTTATACAAACCATTTATCATCGTGGTCTCGCGCTTTTCGGAAAAAAAGAAAATATATAAGAATAGTAGTTATTCTGCCTTTAAAAATATCAATTACTTCTCAAAATCTAATACATGCTGGGTAAATAGATAATTTTGTTTAGTATTTTTTAATTTCTTTTAAACATTTTTATTACATATTGTTTAATATTTAAACTAAATTATTAAACACTCATGGAAACATTACTCCTCGCTGATATCGTCGAGATTCCTGTTGACGATCCAGTAGCATTTACTTTTTTTACGGGCTACATGGCCATGTTTGCTGCTTCTATCTTCTTCTTCTTCGAGAGGAGTAGGGTAGACGGCAAATGGAAGCTTTCTTTACTTATTTCCGGTTTGATTACGGGAATTGCTGCGGTACACTACTACTATATGCGTGATTATTATACTATCACCGGAGAAAACCCGACTGTACTTCGGTACATTGATTGGACGCTGACTGTACCATTGATGTGCGTAGAGTTTTATTTGCTGCTTCGTCCGGCAGGGGCTAAGATCGGCTTGATGTGGAGATTTATTCTCGCTGCTGTGGTAATGCTGGTAGCTGGCTACATAGGTGAAGGTTTCTATCGTACCAACGGTCCTATGAATATCCTGTGGGGTATTATTTCTACCTTGGGTTGGGCAGTTATTATCTATGAAGTCTTCTTTGGCTCGGCCAAGGCTTTGGCAGACAAGTCTCAAAGTGCTGTAGTGAAGAAAGGATTTAGGAACTTATCATTATTTGCTCTTATCGGCTGGGGTATCTATCCCATCGGTTACATGCTACTGCCTGGCAATCTGCTATCTTTCACCGGTATTGATACTTCAAATATGGACCTGATCTATAATGTTGGAGACGCCGTGAATAAGATTGGCTTCGGTTTAGTAGTATATGCAACGGCTATGGGGGCCAGCAAAACCGGTACCCCTACTGGCTACGACGAGCGTGAGAGGGCTGCAGTTACTGCTTAGGAGAACTATAGCCAGACCTAACTGGAAGAGTATAACGTACCGTAGTTCAGCGGTACGTTTTTTTGTTTGTAAGCATTTAGCGATTGCTTCGGACGCTGAGTCCAATAAGTAACCCCGTCACAACCGCGGCGCCGGTGCCGATCAACCAATTGGGTAGCATGAAATCAGGTTCATCCTCCGCTTTCCAGCCGCCACTTATCTGGGAGTACTGTGGTTGAGGCTCGTACAGATTACCCAAAGTGGGTTCCTCCGGGGCATCGTAGAAGTGGCCATTGGCAATATTTTCCCGAAATTTTTTGTCGAACAGGCTTGGAGCCAGTAAACGGGCTAGCCGGGCAATCTTGCCCTGTCCACCTACAATCACTTCGGTTTTGGGATGGTCAATTAAATTGACAATCGTAGTGGCAACCTTATTGGCTTTAATCCGAGGCTTGGGGGCTTGGATTTTTTTGCCGTACAAGTTCCCGGCCTGGTTAAAAATAGGCGTATCAATCACCGCCGGGTACACAGTACAGACGTGAATATGCTTCTCATTAGCCAGCTCCTGGGCCAGGCTGAGGCTCAACCCCCGGATGGCAAACTTACTCACGGAGTAGGGAACAGTGTAGGGCTGCCCCACAATCCCGACGATAGAAGAAACATTGATCAATGTGCCGGAGCCTTGCTGTTTAAAGTAGGGGAGTACTGCTTGCGCACCGTATAAGTAACCAAAAAGGTTTATTTCAATCAGACGACGAATATCTTTACTGGGTAGCTCATCAAACCGACCAAACAGCGAAACAGCAGCATTATTAATCCAAACATCAATTCGCCCGAATTCCTCGTTGGCCGACTTGGCTACATTTTTTACCGCTTCTTCGTCCGTAACGTCCAGCGCAAACACGCGAGGAGTGGCCCCCAGCGCAATGCAATCCTGGGCTAAACTATCCAAAGCCTCTTTTCGGCGGGCAACCAAAAACAAAACGGCTCCCTGTTTGGCGAGCTCTAGTGCGGTAGCGCGCCCAATCCCACTGGAAGCGCCGGTAATAACAACTACGTTAGTGTGTGGCATAGCTGAAAAAATTAAATAAGGTGAAAAAATATTATGTCTCCAGTAGAGACTGACAGAAGTCAGTAAATGTTCAGAATGCAGAGGTTATTTACTCGATACAACCCTGGAGCTGATCAGCCAGAAACTGGTTGCCTTGTTCGTTCATATGCACTCCGTCGGTGGTAAGTATGCCTTCGTATTGCCTAGCGGCGTTGTTTTCCCGCAGGTACTCGCTAATGTTAGCCCGTAGATCGCACAGCGGAACATTCATATCTTCTGCTATCTGCCGTACTACTTCGGCATAGGCTTGTAGTTGCTGATTAACTTCTTCCTGGCTATCCGGGTCTTCCCCAATTACCGTAGGCGTGGCCAGAATCACTTCGCTATTCGTGGCGGTAATATCCTGGATAAGCTCTCTCAGTCCGGCTTCGTATACCTCTTTTTCAGTACCGGTGGTGCCTTCAAACTTATAGAAGTGCCAAACATCGTTAATGCCAATGTAAATTACTACCACATCAGGGTTCTGGTTTAGCACGTCTTTTTGCAGTCTTTGCTGAAGGTCGGGCACTTTGTTTCCGCTTATGCCGGCCCCAATAAGCTCGTAGCGAGAGGTATCCATCCGTTGGCGTAATAGATCAATATAGCCACCGGGTTCATTACCGGCTTGGGTAATGGAGTCACCAAAAAAGACGACCCTCTTTTTCTCAGGTTGACAAGCCCAAAAACCGATAACGATAAACAGGGCAAATAATACGGTGAGTTTGGTAATAAGCATAGTAGGAGGTTAGCTAATTCGTGCGAAAATGGTAACTTTTGCAAGTTCGTTCCAATTAAGTGAAAAGATTGATAAGCATGAAATCAAATACCGGCAACCTAACCCAAAAAAACCAACTTTGGCAATCTTTGGCCGCTTCAGCTCGTGAGTTATTCACCTTTGATCAGACCTGGCAACTCTACCAAACCCTTTACCAAAATGAACCGCTAAAAATAGCCTGGCAACCTGACAAAACAACTATTCAGCGGGCGAACCTCACGGCTCTGATGAATGAAGTAGACGCTAATACTTTTGCCGAACTTTACCAGTGGTCGGTAGAGAATAAACCTGACTTCTGGCAACGAGTAATTCAACGGTTGGGTGTCAAACTTAAAGTGCCTTACCAAACCATTTTGGACGATAGCGATGGTAATGAACAAGTAAACTGGCTGCCCGGAGCTGAGCTAAATATTTTTGAAAGCTGCTTTCAGGCCGCTAATGACAAACCGGCTTTGATCGTAAAGAACGAATCGGGATCTACCGAGACTTTAACCTACGGGCAGTTAGAAAAACTGACAAACCAGGTGGCGAACGGCTTACAACAGCAAGGACTAGCCCCGGGCGATACCGTAGCGCTGTATCTGCCGCTGTGTAAAGAAGCGATTGCGGCCTATCTGGGTATCATCAAAGCGGGTATGGTTGCGGTACTGATTGCTGATAGTTTTTCAGCTCAGGAGTTAAAAAGCCGATTGGCCATTGCGCAAACCAAAGCTATTATCACCGTAGACGCCTACGCCTACAACGGCAAAATGCTGAAGGTATATCCAAGAGTAATGGAGGCTGACGCACCCCCGGCTATTGTAGTTAGAAATCAAACCGAAACGGTTTTGCGAGAAAAAGATACCGTCTGGGAAGATTTCCTGGGGGAACCCGAAACTGATACCTTGGTAGCTAATCCGGACGATATGATTAGCATACTTTTCTCTTCGGGTACCACGCAGGAGCCTAAAGCCATTCCGTGGAATCATCTCACCCCTATCAAGTGCGCAATGGATGGTCATTTCCACCACGATATTCATCCGGAAGATGTGGTTACCTGGACCACCGGTATGGGTTGGATGATGGGGCCCTGGCTGATCTACGCTACGTTAATGAATCAAGCTACTATCGCGATTTTTACCGGTTCGGCGGCCGTGCCTGCGTTCGGTCAGTTTGTACAAGACACTCAAATTAGCGTATTGGGCACTATTCCTTCACTGGTAAAGGTGTGGCGGACCCAGAAAACAATGGAGGATTACCAGTGGCAGGTACGGGTGTTTAGTTCTACCGGCGAGCCTTCCAATGCTGAAGACTATCTTTACCTAATGTGGCTTAATGGCTTCAAAGCTCCCATTGTGGAATACTGTGGTGGTACCGAAATCGGGGGAGGCTATATGACCGGTACGTTGCTACAGCCCGCCATTCCAGCTACCTTTACCACTCCGGCCCTAGGGCTAGAACTGCGATTTAAAAATTCTGATGGTCAGCTTAGCCCCTCACAGGATGGCGAAGTCTTCATTGTTCCCCCTTCTATCGGACTGTCTCAGAAGCTATTAAATCGCGATCATCATGTTGCTTACTACGCAGGAACTCCGGTGCTGGAGGATGGGCGCTCCCTCAGAAAACACGGAGATAACTACCGGATAGTCGGCGAATTAAACGAAAGTATTTTCTACCGAAGCCAGGGACGGGCTGATGATGTAATGAACCTGGGAGGGATTAAGGTGAGCGCCGTTGAAATTGAAAAAGTGCTGAATCAACATGATGCGGTGGTAGAAAGTGCGGCAGTAGCCATCTCTCCTGCCGAGGGCGGGCCGGAACAATTAGTAGTATTCTACATCTCAGAGCATAGATCTGAAAAAGAAGTGCTCAAGAAAGAACTTCAACAGCTACTTTCTCGACAACTGAATCCACTGTTCCGGATTAAAGATATTGTTTGGAAAGATCATCTACCTAGAACAGCTTCTAACAAACTGATGCGCCGAGCATTAAGGGATGAATACTCTCTTCCGGACAAATAATTGTTTTTTGTTCAATTAGAGCTTAGATTTTTGTATATTGACAATAGAAAGTTCAATTTTTTTCTAACCTAACCATTTTTTACTATGCTTCGCTGGATTATTATTTTGCTAGTACTGGCTTTAATTGCTGCACTTTTTGGTTTTGGCGGCCTGGCTGAAGGTTTTGCTGAGATTGCCGAAATTCTATTTTACATCTTCCTGGTAGTTTTAGCCGTGCTGCTAGTTATGCGACTGGTAGGACGCAGGTAGTTAGTAAGCGTACATTTTCTGAGCGCTTGTCCCATTGGATAAGCGCTTTTTTGCTTGTAAAGCAGTATCAATTTTGAAACTTTACCGAATTGGGTAGGTTTGTTTTCAAAAAAAAGATTGATCCTTCTTTCCGCAACCAATATTGCCCAAATCTGCGCTGAACTGGGAATCCTCCGGGCCATTATCTCGCCGGGTTCCCGGAATGCTCCCTTAACGATAGCCTTTGTGCGCCACCCTCGCATTCAAACCTATACCGTAAGCGACGAGCGTTCGGCAGCTTTCATCGGATTAGGTATGGCCCGGCAGGAGCATAAGCCAGTGGCATTGATCTGTACTTCGGGCAGTGCTGCTTACAATTATGCTCCCGCTGTGGCCGAAGCCTACTTTCAGCAAATTCCCTTACTTGTTCTTACCGCCGATCGTCCTCCCGAGTGGATTGACCAACTAGACGGACAGACGATCCGTCAGCGAGATATCTATGGCAGGCATGTGAAGGCAAGCTACGAACTGCCGGTGGGCCAAACTGAAGCTGACCAGTGGTATGCTGGCCGGATATTATCGGAAGCTATTAATAAGGCTAAAGCCAATCCACCCGGACCGGTGCATATCAATGTGCCTTTCCGGGAGCCTTTTTATCCCGAAGAAGGTGAAGAGATTACATTTGACAAGTCGGTGAAAGTTATGCGGTATGCCGAAGGAGATGTGCATCTACCTGCCGCCTTACTGGCGCAATTAGAAGCTGAGTGGAGGCAGTATCCGCGTAAATTGATTGTAGCCGGACAAAGTAGCTTAAACCCGAACTTATGCCAACAAATTGGAGCTTTTAGTCAAAGCCAGCAGATACCGTTAATAGCCGATGTGATTTCGAACTATCACCCGGTTGATTCAGCCATAAAACACGCCGATGTGTTTTTAGGAAGAGTACCGGCCCCGGAGCAACTCCGGCCTGATTTATTGATTACTTTTGGGCTATCGATCATCTCTAAAAATCTGAAACTTTTTTTGCGAAAACATCAGCCTAAAGCCCACTGGCACATCCAACCGGGCGGGGGCGCCGCCGATACATTCCAATCGCTTACTCGAGTGTTATCTACTACACCTGAAAATTTCTTTCGGCTGGCTAACGATTGGGAAGAGCAACCATCAGGTCGTTATTACCAAACCTGGCAAGAGCAGGAAAGGCGGGCCGTACAGGAGATTGATCGCTTTTTTACTCTCTCCGAAGTTCAGTCTGGAGAGTTTTATGCGGTACAGGCGGTATTGCGGAATCTGCCCCAGCCGAGCAGCCTACATCTGGCTAACAGTATGGCCGTACGTTACGCTAACTTGATTGGGTTGCCCCAAGGCTCGTCAGAAATTGAAGTGACAGCTAACCGGGGCACCAGTGGTATTGATGGGAGCAGTAGTACTGCCGTTGGGTCGGCGCTGGCTGCAAATGACCGGCTGCACGTACTGATTACCGGAGACCTGGCCTTCTTTTATGATCGTAACGCGTTCTGGCATAATTACCCGGTTCCAAACCTGCGGATTATTCTGCTGAACAACCACGGAGGAGGAATTTTCCGGATGATTAACGGGCCTAGCCGCCAACCCGAATTGGAAGAATACTTTGAGACTAAACAACAGTTAGAAGCAAAAAACACGGCTCGTGATTTCGGCATGAAATATTTCCGGGTAGACCTGGCAACGAAGGGGGGGACGAAAGAACTAGACGAGCTATTGCCTGGTTTCTTCACTGAAAATAGTGAGAGTGCTAAGTTGCTGGAAATTATTTCGGATAGCTTAACTAACGCTAAGATTTTCCGTCAGTTTAAAGCAAGGAGCTAAGGTTTAGAGTTTCTGAGCGACCGTCGCCCGGTTCAGAATTCACAGTTATGAGGTCAGCATTGGTCATTATTAGAAATTGTAGGGTTAGGGAAGGAATTAAGAAATGTGACTGGTGACCTATGAAAAACAACATTCGCTTAATCAACAATCGAGCAGTCGAACCTATAACAAATAAGTACAATCGTTATGACCATGTCGTTTGATAATATCCGAGTAGGAAAAAAATACTATCTCTGTAACTACGGCGAAGAATCCCGCTTCGAGGTATTGGAAGCACTTAGCGACGAAAACTACCGGGTAAAGGATCTGATTTCTTTGGATATTTATGAACTACACGATTTGGTAAAGTACGGCATCTCCGATGACTTTGAGATTGAAGAGATAAACCATAATTAGTCTGACTGACAAAAATTGAAGCTTATGTAGGTGTAATGAGCAGCAGTAAAAAACATATCACCCAGCGAATTGCTCAGCTAGATGCCTGGCAAGATCATCAGGAAATTGTGTATTTGCTCACCTGTCACGTGTATCCGTGGGATATTGAACGAGCGCTGGAGTTTGCCCTGTTTCGTACCTACGCTGTTCCTGCTATTTCCGGACTACTTGCTCAAACTGGAGAACTAACCAAGCGGCCTCAGAAACGCTACGACGATACCGAAATCATCATGTTCATCTTAGCGGAGCATGGCTACGATAGCGAGCCAGGCCGAAAAGCCCTGCGGCGGATGAACCAGATGCACGGACGATTTTCTATCCCGAATGATCAGATGCTGTATGTGCTCACTACGTTTATCTACGAACCCACCCGCTGGATTGAACGTTACGGTTGGCGTGCTTCGGCTGAGAACGAAAAACTGGCCACTTTTTATTTTTATCGTGAAGTAGGTAGGCGGATGAACATTAAGAATATTCCTGATGATTACTATGAACTAGAGCAGTTCAATATTGAGTATGAGCGTCAAAATTTCCGGTATGCCCCTTCAAATAGAGCGGTAGGTGATGCTACTTGCGATCTGTTTTTAGGTTTTTATCTGCCTAAGCTATTCTGGCCGTTAGGACGCCCCTTGCTTTATGCGATGATGGACGAGCCCTTGTTGGATGCGTTTGGCTTTCCCCATCCTTCTCCGTTGTTACGAAAAGTTGCTGCGGGTGGACTGAAATTACGATCCAAAATCATGCGCTATTGGCCTGAATCAGATAGGCCGGTGTTGGGAAGCCAGCGTAAGCGACCTACCTACCCCAAAGGATATAAAATTGAAGAGTTAGGCACATTTGGCCAATAGCTAACCCTTGGGGCAAATCATCTGGCAGCAGTGTTTTCCTTGCACTCATCAAATACGTTGAAGCATTTTTAATAAATTCTTTTATTTGTATCTAAGATGCCTAGATATCCCTGGGAAAGCGAGTTTTACGAGAAACACGCAAAATTACTTTATCAAAGTTTTGAACGATGTACGGGTAGTCCATTAGTACCCCTCGTTCCAGGAACTGAGAAAGTAGTGGAGGTACTTTTCAATGCCCCCTTTGCACTGGTTTCCCACGGTACCGAAGAAGATCCTGTCTTTAATTTTGGCAACAATACCGCTCTAAAGCTATTTGAATTAACCTGGGAACAGTTCACTTCATTGCCCTCCCGAAAGTCAGCTGAACCAGTCAATCGTGAAGAGCGAAGGAGGCTGCTTGAGCAGGTTACTCAGCAGGGGTATATTGACGATTACAGTGGCGTTAGAATTTCGTCTACCGGCCAGCGATTCTTAATACAGCAAGCTACCGTTTGGAACTTGATTGATAAAGAGGGAAAGTATCATGGCCAGGCCGCTGTATTTGATCAGTGGACCTTTCTGTAGCTCATCTTAAGCTAAAATCTACACGACTATGAGAACCAAACTGTTAGTACTCGTCCTCCTTTCCTTCAGCTGTAATACTAAGCCAGAAACTGCCGCCGTAACTTCGCCGGTATCTACTTTATTATCCGGAAAACTCATCGATCTGACGTATGCTTATGATAGCACCACCATCTACTGGCCTACTGAGGAGGGGTTTGTGTTTGAAACTGGTACCGAAGGGTATACCGATAAAGGCTATTACTATACGGCCAATTCATTCCGGGCGGCAGAACACGGTGGTACGCATTTAGACGCTCCCATCCATTTTGCTGAGGGTAAACGGACGGTGGACGAAATTCCGCTGCAAAATTTAGTTGGTTCAGCAATCGTAGTAGATGTGAGCGAGGACGCAGCTGATCAACCTGACTATCAGATATCAGTAAAAGACTTTCAGCAGTGGGAGGCGGAACACGGTAAAATTCCGAATGGCACTATTGTATTAGTACGTACCGGTTACGGACGCTACTGGCCCAACCGGGTACAGTATATGGGCACTGACGAACGGGGAATTAAGGCAGTAGCAAAACTACATTTTCCTGGCCTTCATCCCGAAGCGGCCCGATGGCTCATTGAGAATAGGTCAATCAAGGCTATTGGGCTGGATACGCCCAGTATTGACTATGGACAATCGACGCAGTTTGAGTCTCATCAGCGGTTATTTCAAGAAAATATTCCCGCTTTTGAAAACGTCGCTAATCTGGACCAGTTGCCCATCCAAGGTTTCATAGTAATTGCTTTACCTATGAAGATTGGTGGTGGAAGTGGTGCTCCGCTCCGAATTATGGCGATAGTACCGGAAAGCTAGGTGCTAATTTTAGCTAATCACTCCGGAGCCAATCAGTTCTTCACCGTCGTACCAGGCGGCAAACTGCCCCGCAGCAATGCTTTTCTGGGGGCGATCAAACACGATATATAAACCTTCGGGGGTTTGGTATAGCATTGCTTCTTGCAACTCCTGCCGATAACGGATACGTACCTGATAGCGGGCTTCTTCCCCATCGTTCAGGCGTAAGTCATCTCGCAACCAATGAGTTTCAGTGTTAGTCACAAATAAGGCCGGCCGATACAGTCCAGGATGCTGGTCACTCTGACCTACGTACACAATATTCTCATCGGTATCGGTAGCAAGTACGAACAGCGGTTCGGGGCTGCCGCCTACGTTCAGCCCTTTACGCTGACCAATCGTGAAATAATGAGCGCCCTGGTGTTCGCCTACTACTTTTCCCAAGTCAGGGTGGTAAAGGTAAGGTGCGGCTAATTCGCTTAAACTTTCTGAGTCAGCTTCTGCGTTGGAAACTGTTGCTAACTGAGGCGCAAAAATGGCGGCATCTTTCGGAATTTCTACGATCTTTCCTTTTTTGGGTAGTAGCTTTTGTTGCAAAAACTCCGGTAAACGTACTTTACCTACAAAGCAGAGTCCTTGAGAATCCTTTTTTTCTGCCGTCACCAAATCCAGATCGCGGGCCATTTGTCGTACTTCGGCCTTTTCCATCTCACCAACGGGAAACAGGGCCTTACTCAGTTGCTCTTGGTTTAACTGACACAAAAAGTAGCTTTGATCTTTATTCTGGTCTTTTCCGGCCAGGAGATGATAGGTTTTATTTCCCTGATCATCAAGGCTTTCCGCTTTGCGGCAATAGTGGCCGGTGGCTACGAAGTCGGCCCCCAACCGCAGGGCGGTTTTAAGAAAAATATCGAACTTGATCTCCCGGTTGCACAGCACGTCGGGATTAGGAGTGCGTCCCTGCTCGTATTCGTGGAACATATAATCCACAATTCGTTCTTTGTACTCCTTGCTCAGATCAATCGTCTGAAATGGAATTCCCAGTTTTTGGGCTACGATCAGCGCATCCTGACTATCCTCTACCCAGGGGCACTCCCGGCTGATTACTACGCTGTCGTCGTGCCAGTTCTTCATAAACAGCCCGATCACTTCGTAGCCTTGCTCCACTAATAAGTGAGCCGCTACACTGGAATCAACTCCTCCCGACATACCGACTACAACCCTTTTTTTCATAACTAGCAATTTGCTAAAGTATACTGCAAATTACTATAAATGGTTCAGGTTAAACAATTAACAATGAGCAGTGAACAATGTGCAATGAATAGGGGTTAGCGACAAATGACAAATGACAAATGACAAATGACAAATGACAAATGACAAATGACAAATGACAAA
>CAZKCO010000004.1:0-79641 GCA_964551335.1 uncultured Roseivirgaceae bacterium | reverse complement strand
TTTACTGAAGCTCGCGAAAAGTACCGGCCCAACAGAGTTAAACTGCTGTTTATCACTGAAGCGCCTCCTCCGGAAGAGCGAAATCGTTACTTTTACTTTGAGAGGGTACCCCGGGGTGATAGCTTATTTCTGGAAATGATGAAAGTGCTGTTTGCCGAAGAAGTAGCGGCTTTTGAGACAGTGAAACAGTTGCGAGCGGAAAAATATTACTTTCTGGAGCGGTTTCAGCAAGAAGGCTTCTTTCTGATCCACGGCCACGATAATCCTCTGCCGAATACTACGGCGACGGCTCGTAGCAAAGTATACCGCAGAAACGTACCGGACTTGGTTAAGAAAATTGTGACGATAGCCTCACCAAATGTGCCTATTGTACTCATTTCAGCCGTGGTGTTTCAGGGTATCTACCAATCACTCAACAATAGCGGATTTCAAATAATCCACGACGAACTAATTGAGTTTCCTAACTCGGGTCAGCAGCTAAATTTTCGCCGCAAGCTCAAGCCGCTGCTGATGCGGGAAAAACTGTTGCCGGCTACGATATAATTGCCCGGTTCTAAGAAAATGCGGGAAGCTCTACCTGATCTAAATAAATCGCTAGTTTGTCAGTATCGGAGAAAGCGTCTACGGTTACCTGTAACGTAGAAATATTGTATTTATACTCCACGTAAAAATTATCGAGGGCGTACAGCCGCGTGATACAATCGCCAATGGTAGTGAGCGTTATAAAATGAGCGTACTGATGAATTGCGTAAATCTGTTGCCTTACTGAATACTTCTTAAAATCCTTATAAGTCATAGCTCCGTGAGGTTTTCAGAAACAAATGAACAGAGTAATACTTTCATATGCCTGCGGAAACCGAATGATAGCTTACCTACGACAGATTTGACCAAAAGTATGCTGGGTTCTTATCTTTGTACTCATGAATACCCTCACCCATACATCGGAACGACTACCTACCAGCAGTTTAGCGGCTTGGCTTACTACACCGGTAGATAATAGTCCGCTCATCCTGTTTCGGATTGCGTTTGGGTTTCTTATTGCTGCCGAAGGGTTTGGGGCGATCCTGACGGGCTGGGTAAGGCGGGTATTTGTAGAACCATCGTTTACATTCAACTTTATTGGGCTCGACTTTTTGCAATTATTCGTGGGTGAAACCATGTACATCGTGTACGGGCTGATGGGAGTAACTGGCCTTATGGTCATGCTGGGTTACCGCTATCGGCTGGCTATAGTTACCTACGCCTTACTCTGGTCAATCAGCTATTTACTGCAAAAAACCAGCTACAACAATCATTATTACCTGCTGATGCTGCTGTGCTGGGTGATGGTGCTAATGCCCGCTCACCGCTATTTTTCGCTGGATGCACGGCAAAAAGTGGTACGTAAATCGCTTACCTGCCCTCGCTGGTGTACGGTGGTATTTGTGGTGCAGTTGTTTATCGTTTACACCTTTGCCTCGCTGGCAAAAATATATCCCGACTGGCTGGACGGTCGCCCGATTGCATTATGGTTTGCCGGTAAGGCTGATTACTGGTTGGTCGGACCGTTGCTCCAGAAAGACTGGCTGCAAACCATGGTGGTGTACGGCGGTATCGCTTTCGACGGACTAATCGTTCCGGCACTGCTGTGGAGGAAGACTCGCCCTTATGCTTTTGCGGCTGCTCTGTTCTTTCACGGATTTAATTCGGCAGTTTTCCATATTGGCATCTTTCCGTATTTGGCCGTTGCGCTTTGCGTATTTTTCTTTCCGCCGGAGCAGGTACGTCGCTTATTTTTTCGGCATAAGCCCAAAATGACTTCCGAATTAGTTTCTCAAACCAACTATTCCTTACCTACCTGGGCAATAGTTTTTGGCATTCTGTATTTCTCCTGGCAGGTGTATTTGCCGCTACGCCATCATCTGTACGAAGGTAATGTATTTTGGACCGAAGAAGGACATCGATTATCGTGGCGGATGATGTTGCGGACCAAGTTGGGTTCCGTTCGGTTTATGGTAGAAAACAAAGCGACCGGAGAGACCTGGTGGGAAGAACCCCGTGATCACCTTACCGCTAAGCAAGCCCGTAAAGTGGCTACGCATCCTGATATGATTTGGCAGTTTAGCCAATATCTGGAGAAAGTTTATCAGAAACGCGGCTACAGTGATGTAGCGGTTTACGCCCACGGAGAAGCCAGCCTCAATGGCCACCCGCGCGACCCGTTAGTGGATAGTTCAATAGATTTGACCAGCGTTCCTTGGCAGCCATTCCGCCACGCTCAGTGGATTTATCCGGATAGAAATATGTACCAAGATACCACTCCATAACAGCTTCTTAATTTATCAATACTATGATTGCATTAGTCACCGGAGGTAACCGGGGAATCGGCCTCGAGGTTTGTCGGCAGTTAGCCGAATCGGGGCATCAGGTAATTTTAACCAGTCGGGATGAAGCGAAGGGTAAAGCGGCCGTTGCAGAACTGGATAATGAACGGATAGTCTATCATTCACTGGATGTGACGGATGATGATAGCATCGAAAAAGTGCGCCGCTTCGTAGAGGAAAAATATGCCCGGCTGGATATTCTGGTCAATAATGCAGGTATTAATTATGACACCTGGCAGAATGCTGAGCAAGCTGATCTAAGAACCGTTCAGCAAACATTTGACACGAATGTGCTAGGGCCCTGGCGGATGAATCAGGCTTTTATACCGCTAATGCGCGAGCATCACTATGGCCGGATCGTCAATGTATCGAGTGGATCTGGAGCTTTAAATGATATGAGTGGAGGAACCCCTGCTTACAGTATTTCTAAGGCGTCACTAAACGTACTTACCATCAAACTTGCGGCTGATCTGAAGGGAACAGGTATTCTGGTAAACTCGGTTTGTCCCGGTTGGGTACGTACCGACATGGGAGGAGATTCCGCCCCTCGTAGCGTAGCCGTAGGAGCTGAAGGCATCGTTTGGGCAGCCAGTTTACCAAAAGACGGACCCACCTGTGGTTTCTTCCGCGATGGTAAGCCGATTGAGTGGTGAGTTTCGATCGTACGATGCTCACTGGCTAATGAGCTGTATTTGGCGCTTAGGGTTAATTCAGATATGTCACGCATCCAACTCTATGCTCCTGGCTTCAGGCACTTTAGTGATGAATCTCTTCTTGATTTTTTTGCCGTTGCGATTTCCAGAGCCAGAAGAAACCGTTAACGTGGGCTTGCCACCGGGGTAGGGTGGCGATTAATAGTAATTCTTCAATTGAATCTAGCAAGGATAAGCCAACCATGATGGTGAACAACCAGGGTTGGGGACCAAAGAAAAACATACTCATAAAAAAAATAGCCTGCACTACCGTAGCCGCCCGAGCCGAAATAGTATGAAAACTGGTGTAGGTACCGTAACGAATAAGGGCAAATAGCAATTGAAAAATATATAGCCCAATTACGATGACGAGCCAATGAAGTTGGTCGGTGAAGAACGCCGCTTCAAATATATAAAGCCCAATGACTCCAGCTGCCAGAAGAAATTCATCGGCCATAGAGTCTAGCCGCCCCCGACGATCAGACTCCATCGCGAAAGTACGGGCAACAAACCCATCCAAGGCATCGGTACAGAAGCTGATAAAATAGGCAAGGGCCGCCGCTAGCCTAAGCTCCAGACCGATCAATAACAGAATGAAGGGAACCGACACTAATCGCAAGAAAGGAATCCACTCGGCGAGATTATAATCCCGCACCTTAAACAACGGCTTCAAAACAAAGAGTATCGGTTAAAATAGCGACAGAATATCATTCCACAACCTACCGAATTTCCGGGAAAAGGAAAAGAGATACTATAAGATTTCAAACGCGATGCGGCGATTTTTTTGGCGCCCTTCAGCAATACTATTATCAGCAATAGGCTTACTAGCTCCGTAGCCCTGATAGGCTAATCGCTCGGCAGGCACTCCGGCCTGTATCAAATAATCGTACACAGCTTTGGCTCGTCGGGTAGAGAGGGTTTCGTTGTAATTATCGGTACCTACATTGTCGGTATGGCCATTGATGGATATGGATATATCCGGATTTTCCTGTAGAAAAGTGGCAATTTTATTCAGTTCGGGTTTAGACTTCTCTTTGATCTCGTACTTATCGGTATCAAAGAAAACATTGTTCAGCACGGTTTCCCGCCCTTTTTCTACCGGATCAAGGTAAATATCAATTTCAATTGGTTGCTGAATGTAAGCTTCGGAAGGAGCGATATAGTTAAACGTCAGGCTTTTAAACAGAAAATCTTCTTTGTTTACGTATAAAGCATATTCCGAACCTTCGGTCAGTACCATCAGGTACTCGCCGCTCACCGGGTCAGAAGTTACGGAAGAAATGGGTTGCTGCTGACGCAAATCAATCAATTCAATAGCTGCTTCCAAAGGCTTTTTTGTAGTAGCATGGTAAACATTTCCGAACACATAGTTGCTGCGGTTTTGCACCCTGATTTCAGCCGGAATAGCAAAGGTATAAATCTCACTTCGCACATACTCACCCTGTCGTTGTTCTTCGTTAGAGTAGTAAGCATCCTGCCCATCGGCGGTAATAAACAGCGAAGCCTGGTCTGCGTAGGTATTAATTGGGTAACCTAGATTCTTGGGTTCATTCCACTTTCCGTTTTCACGTTCGGTCACGTATAAGTCAAAGCCACCAAAGCCTGGACGGCCGTTGGAGGCAAAATATAACGTTTGTCCATTCACATGAATGAAGGGCGATACTTCATCGCGGGATGTGTTAATTACACTACCCGCATTCTTCGCTTTACCCCATTTGCCCTGCCGGTCGCGCTGAGTAATATAAATGTCCCGTTTGCCCTGGCCGCCCGGTCGGTCCGAGATAAAAAACAGCGTATTTCCGTCCGCCGATAAAGAGGGTTGCGACTCCCAGGCCGAAGAGTTTACTTCCGGCCCCAGATTTTTCGGCACCGACCACTCATCGCCCTTGCGGTAGCTTGCAAACAGATCACAGCTACCGTAACCCTGGCGACCCTCACAGGCTGTAAAAATCAAGGTGCGACCATCCGCCGAAATGGAGCAGGTACCTTCATTGTGAATGGTATTGATATTTTCCGAAAGCGGTTCCGGCGCCTGCCATTTGCCTTGGTCATCTTTGCGGCTCACGTAAATATCTTCGTCGTAACGGGGAGTGATGCCCCGTCGACCGGTAAAAATCATAGTCTCCTGGTTAACAGTGAGTACCGGGAAATACTGAAGCGGAAACTGATGCAAATCGCCCGTTACCTTCTGTGGCTGAAATTCTACCGGATGCTGAATCGCCTCCTGGGCAAAGTTGATATTCGTTAATAAGTTATCAGCTTCTTCTCGGATAACCTGGGCCGCTTTCGGGGTTTCTAGTACCTGAGTAGCCAGTTTTCGGGCATCTTCGTATTTGCCCTGTTTGAAGTAGATTTTTGCCAGTTGGTACGGAGCTTCTATAAACTTAGGGTTTCCACCTTGCTGTTTATTCACCTTTTTGTAGTGGTATTCGGCGCGGGCAACATCCAATAGTGCCTCGTAGATTTTAGCGGCTTGCAAATGGGCTTCACTAAAGGCGGGGTCTTTCTTTAATGAGTAATCCAGCAATTCTAAAGCTTGACCGTACTGCCGACGCAGGTAGAAGGAGAAAGCATCCTCGTAGTACTCAATCGCTTTTTTAGATTTGGAAGTATACGAAGACGTTGATCGCTGGGGCGGCTCCTGAGGTCGCTTGCGCTGGGCAGAGCTGGTATGGCTACCTAGAAAGACACTAAACACCAAGAATACAATACCTACTGATGAACTGAATCTCATAATTGGGGGAGAGAGAGTTTTGTTTGCGCAACGTTTTTTGCTGAAAAACAGTGCCCCCTTGTAGGTTATTGGCCAAGTTTGTTACTTTATCGGAACTTTAATCATTCAATTATGATCATCCGACGGAGAAACTTCTTAAAACAAATTAGTGCCGGGGCCGCGGCCGTATCGGCTTTTACCTCTCAGGCTTTCGCCAAACCTACCGCCAAACCCATTGTAGTTTCTACCTGGGAACACGGCATCAATGCTAACGCTGAAGCCTGGAAAATATTAGATAAAGGGGGTAGCGCATTGGACGCGGTAGAGGCCGGAGTACGGGTAACTGAAGCTGAAGACAACCTGAGTGTAGGCTACGGTGGCTTGCCCGACCGCGACGGAAACGTGACACTTGATGCTTGCATCATGGATGAAAACGGCAACTGTGGAGCGGTTGCTTTTCTGGAGGGAATCAAGCATCCGGTTTCGGTGGCCCGTTTAGTGATGGAGAAGACTCCTCACGTGATGATGGTGGGCGAAGGCGCACTGCAATTTGCGTTGGATCAGGGATTTAAGCAGGAAAATCTACTCACCGAACGGGCCGAGAAGGCCTGGAAAGAGTGGTTAAAAGAAGCGGAATATAAACCGATTATTAACGTAGAAAACCACGATACCATCGGTATGGTAGCCCTGGATGCCCAGGGAAATTTATCCGGAGCCTGTACCACTAGTGGCCTGGCCTACAAGATGCACGGGCGAGTCGGGGACTCGCCAATTATCGGTGCCGGATTGTTTGTGGATAACGAAGTAGGCGCGGCTACGGCCACTGGTATGGGTGAAGCGGTAATAAAAGTGTGTGGGGCCCATCTGATTGTAGAATTGATGCGCCAGGGTAACTCGCCTCAGCAGGCCTGCGAAAAAGCAGTACGCCGAATTTCCAAGCAGAAAAATGCGAAAGACATTCAAATCGGATTTTTAGCAATCAGTAAAAAGGGAGAGGTAGGGGCTTACAGCTTACAACCTGGCTTTAATTTTGCCCAATATGCTCAGGGAACCAATCAGATGAAAGATGTAGGCAGTTTTTACTCCTAAATTATCAATGTTTTTTCAGAAAATTGTGTTCTGAAAATGAGTGTCAAAGTGTTTTCGTGTTAAAGTATTATGGTTTCAAGTTTTCGGAACTGCGATCTCTTGGCTCCGTAAGTCGGTTACGATAACACCATAACACTCTGATACCATACTAAACCACAAATGATAATTCCATTGAGAGTTGTAGTTGCTTATTTCGCCATTATTTTATCTGTTTCGGTAGCCTGTACCTCTCAGGAGACCTATCAGATACCTGAGGTGCCGGATTTCGACGAAGAATACTATACCTATGCTCTTACGGCGGTAGAGGAAGTAATTCAAGATGATCCCGACAACGCTGAGGCTCACTTCCGGCGGGCCAATTTGCTACTGCAACAGAATAAAATTAATAATGCCTTAGCCAGTATTCGTAAGGCAATTGAGATTGATGGAAATGAGCCGACCTACCATCTGGCAAGTGCCCGGGCGCTGTTGCTGAAAGGACAGAACCGAGAGGCAGTACGGGCAGCTAAACTGGCCCAAAGCAAAGGAGGGGCGTTGATTGAAGTATATGATATTCTGGCTGAAGCTAGTATCAACAGTAATTATTATGAAGATGCACTACAATATAGCGATAGTGCGTTGCTGTACGCTCCTAAAAATCCCCGTAACTACTTCCGAAAGGGTAAAGCCCTTGTAATGTTGGAAGATACCGTGGCGGCAGAACAAAGTCTGCTGAAAAGCTTGGAATTAGGCGGCGATGCAGTAGAAGTATACGGCGTGCTAGTAGATTTTTATATGAATACCGGAAATTACGAGCGGGCTAAATCGTATATGGAGAAAATTCTGAGCCAACCAAAAAACGCTCAAGATAGCCGTTTGTTGCTTCAGCAAGCCCGAATCCTTCGGCAAACGGGCTACGAAGACAGTGCCCGGGTAGTGCTCTATCAGTTAAAAAATAAAAAGAAAAGTGTTCCGGTACTTCGGGAGTTACAAGAACTACACCTTCAAAATCGTTACTACGACTCAGCTACTTTTTATGCGGAACAGGTACTGGCCATACAACCCAACGATAAACAAACTATGTTATCATTGGCCCGTATTCAGGACCGCCGCCGCAACTATTCCCGGGCTATTAAACAGTACGAGGCTATTCTGGAACTGGATTCATTGCAACAGCGAAACATTCATCAATTAGCGAGGCAGGAGCTTGATGATCTCCGAAGAAAAGTTGCATATTTGTGGCAGAAAAAGCAGCAAGAAGAGTTCGAGCGAATGAAGCAGGGAGTGCCCAGTATTGAGCCGATCACTCCTTCCAAACCCAATCAAGAATAATGGCCGAAGAAATAAAGATTACCCTACCCGACGGAAGCGAGCGAGCCTACCCTCGGGGCGCAACCGGTTTAGAAATAGCCCTGAGTATCAGCGAAGGATTAGCTCGCAACGTGCTGGCCGCGAAAGTAGACGGGGATGTATGGGATGCTACCCGCCCTATTGAACGAGATGCCCAGGTACAACTGTTGACCTGGAACGACCTGGAGGGGAAATCTACCTTCTGGCACTCTTCAGCACATTTATTGGCTGAGGCGTTGGAAGAACTATACCCAGGAGTAAAGTTCGGGATTGGTCCACCCATTGCCAACGGTTTCTACTACGATGTTGATTTGGATGGGCAGGCATTAGGAGAAGACGATCTACCGAAGATAGAAGCCAAGATGCAGGAGCTGGCTCGTCAGAAAAACGAATATGAGCGTAAAGCAGTCAGTAAGGCTGATGCTGTTGACTATTTTACCAAAAAGGGCGACGAGTATAAGCTAGAGCTGATTGAAGACCTCGAAGACGGGCAGATCACCTTTTATCAGCAGGGAAACTTTGTGGACTTATGCCGGGGGCCACATATTCCCAATACCGGATTCATCAAGGCGATTAAGCTAATGAACGTGGCCGGTGCCTACTGGCGGGGCGACGAGAAGAACAAGCAGCTTACCCGCATCTACGGCATTACTTTTCCCAAGCAGAAAGAACTTAAAGAGTACCTGGAGTTACTAGAAGAGGCTAAGAAGCGCGATCATCGCAAACTAGGACGCGAACTGGAGCTGTTCACTTTCTCGGAAAGAGTGGGTCAGGGGCTACCATTATGGCTACCCAAGGGCGTAATCATGCGCGAGCGTCTGGAGAACTTTCTAAAAAAAGCCCAGCAGAAAGCCGGTTACCAACCAGTAATTTCTCCTCATATCGGGCACAAAGATTTGTACGTTACTTCCGGGCACTACGAAAAGTACGGTAAAGATTCCTTTCAGCCGATTCATACTCCGCATGAAGGCGAAGAGTTTCTGCTGAAGCCGATGAACTGCCCGCACCACTGCGAGATATATCAAAGTCGGCCGCACTCCTACAAGGAATTGCCTATTCGCTACGCTGAATTCGGTACGGTATACCGTTACGAGCAGAGCGGCGAGCTACATGGGCTCACCCGCGTTCGGGGCTTTACCCAGGATGATGCCCATATTTTCTGCCGACCCGATCAGGTGAAAGATGAGTTTAAAAAGGTGATTGATCTGGTGCTCTACGTTTTTGGAGCGCTGGGTTTTGAGGATTTTACCGCTCAAATTTCCCTACGCGATCGGGAGGATCATTCCAAATACATTGGTACTGATGAAAACTGGGAAATATCCGAGCAGGCTATTGTAGAGGCAGCAGATGAAAAAGGACTGAAAACTACTACCGAATACGGTGAAGCCGCCTTCTACGGCCCTAAGCTAGACTTCATGGTAAATGACGCCCTCGGTAGGCAGTGGCAGTTAGGTACTATTCAGGTAGATTACACTCTCCCCGAACGCTTTGATCTGACTTATATTGGAGCCGATAACCAAAAGCACCGTCCGGTGATGATCCACCGGGCACCGTTTGGTTCTATGGAGCGCTTTGTGGCGATTCTACTGGAGCACACCGGCGGTAATCTACCGCTGTGGTTGGCACCCGAGCAAATCACTATTCTGCCTATTTCTGAAAAGTACAGCGATTACGCCGACGAAGTGCTAACGATGTTGGAGGATCAGGATATACGCGGCTCGGTAGACCACCGTGATGAGAAGATCGGCCGAAAGATACGAGATGCGGAAGTAACCAAAATTCCGTTTATGCTAATTGTGGGCGAGAAAGAGGCCGAAAGCCAGTCGGTTTCCGTTCGTCGCCACGGGCAGGGCGATGTAGGAAGCTACCCGTTATCTGATTTTGTAGCTTATTTCAATGAGCAACTATAGTTAAACGATATACCGTGGTTAGTTAAAAAACTTACTATTGAAGCGCTTAAAATAAACGGATAGTCCCCAGTCAAACTGTCTAAACTTTTTACCGTATAGTAATGTATAAATAATGTGCAAATATTGGATACAACGATTAATTACCGATATTTGCAGGTTCAGAGTATTCACTAAACAAGGAGGTTACTATTAGCAAATTTAAACGACGACGAGGTCCTATCAAACGTGAGGAACCTTACCGAGTCAATCAACGAATCCGGGCACCCTACGTTAGGGTAGTGGGCGAAAATGCCGACAACGAGATTCACGATGTCAAGGAAGCATTGCAAATGGCTCAGGATCAGAATTTAGATCTGGTGGAGATTTCACCCTCAGCAGATCCGCCCGTTTGCAAGATCATTGATTATTCTAAGTTTAAATACGAGCAGAAGAAGAAGCAGAAGGAGATTAAGGCGAAGGCGCAGAAGACGGTGGTAAAGGAAATCCGTTTTGGTCCTAATACGGACGATCACGACTTCAATTTTAAACTGAAGCACGCACAAGGGTTTTTGAAGGATGGAGCAAAGGTAAAGGCCTACGTACATTTTGTCGGGAGGTCTATCGTATTTAAAGAACGAGGAGAAATGTTGTTACTCCGTTTCGCCCAGGCATTAGAGGAAGAAGCTAAAGTGGAAGAGATGCCTAAACTGATGGGAAAGCGGATGTTTTTGATGTTAGCTCCCAAAGCCGCTAAGAAAAATTAATTAATTATCCCATAAATTTTCGGGAATCCTGTCTCTTAGGGAACTAATGCCCTATTGACAGGATTTCTTATGTCTAACTCAATAATGTAGTAACGATGCCGAAAGCAAAGACCAAGTCGGGAGCAAAGAAACGCTTCAAACTGACCGGAACGGGCAAGATCAAACGTAAGCATGCGTACAAGAGTCATATTCTTACCAAGAAGGAGACCAAGCAAAAACGTAATCTTACGAAGATGACCCTGGTACACCCGTCCGACAAAGATCGAGTAAAGAAAATGCTCAACATTTAGAAGAGGTGCAGGATAAAGGATATAAGGTTTAAGGTGGCCCGCGCGGCACAAAGCGCAGACCTTTCACCATTTACCATCCACCTTCTACCTCAAGTTAATGGTTTAATGATTTCACCCGAGGTTTGGTAACTAAGTGTCTGCCTGAAGCAGATCGCCAAACATCAAAAAACAAAAACAAACATGCCAAGATCAGTAAACAATGTGGCGTCAAGAGCACGCCGAAAAAGAGTTCTTAAGCAAGCCAAAGGCTACTGGGGACGTCGTAGCAATGTATGGACTGTTGCTAAAAATGCGGTCGATAAAGGGATGGTTTATTCCTATCGCGACCGCCGCCAAAAGAAACGTGAAATCCGTAGCCTGTGGATTCAGCGAATCAACGCTGGAACTCGGGAATACGGAATGTCCTACTCAAAATTTATGGGAGCGGTGAAAACTGCCGGCATCGACTTAAACCGGAAGGTTCTGGCTGACCTAGCCATGAACCATCCTTCGGCATTTAAAGCCATCGTGGAAAAAGTTAAGTAACAACTTTCTACTTACAGATTTTCCGAAAGCTCTTCGCAAAGAAGGGCTTTTTTTGTGCCTATTGGTTTCTAGACTATTTTCAGCTTTGGAGGATCGTTGTAGGATAGCTAAATTACCAGAGATAGAAATTTTTGTTAATGTTAACAATATTGGCAGACTGAAGCTAAGCCTTACTACCTTGCAAAATACTTTACAACCAACCTAACCATGTCTTTAACGATCCAAGCCTTTCTAGCGGTTTTGCCGATTTTAGTGGCGGCTGTGCTACTGGTCGGATGGCGCTGGCCCGCTAAGCGCACCATGCCGCTGGTATATGTAGTCACCATTATCATTGCCGTGCTGGCCTGGGATATGTCCGTAAGAGATATAACCGCTTCAACCATTCAAGGGCTATTCATCACTTTCGATATCCTTTTTATCATTTTTGGGGCCATCTTGCTCCTAAGTACATTGAGGTACTCTGGAGCCATTTCGGTTATTCGTAATGGGTTTTTGGATATCAGTCCCGACCGCCGGGTACAGGTGGTAATTATTGTCTGGTTATTCGGGTCTTTTATTGAAGGTGCTGCGGGCTTTGGTACTCCGGCGGCCATCACCGCCCCTTTGCTCTTAGCGTTGGGCTTCCCGGCCTTGGGGGCCGTGATGCTGGGAATGATGGTACAAAGTACTCCGGTAACCTTCGGGGCCGTAGGTACTCCCATTCTGGTAGGAGTCACCGGGGGACTGGCCGGGCCTCAGGTGGATGCCCAGCTGACTGAGTTGGGAATTACTTTTACTGATTATATCCAGTTGGTAACGGTACGAGCGGCCTTGCTGCACGCACTGGTGGGCACGGCCATGCCGCTATTCATGTGCGTAATGATGACCCGTTTTTTTGGTAAGAATAAATCCTGGAAAGAAGGGCTGGCTATTTTTCCTTTTGCCTTATTTGGTGGGCTGGCCTTCACCGTGCCTTATCTGCTGACCGGAATGCTGCTAGGCCCTGAATTTCCTTCGTTGCTTGGGGCGTTGATCGGATTAGCGATTGTTACTTCGGCGGCCCAGGCCGGATTTTTGGTTCCGAAACAACCTTGGGACTTCCCTCCGGAAGCTGAATGGCCGAAGAACTGGATGGGTAAACTGAAAATACGTCCGGAAGACCTGAAGGTAGGAAAAATGAGTTTGAGCAAGGCCTGGCTGCCTTATTTATTGGTGGCGGCATTGCTGGTGGTATCACGTCTGCCTCAGTTTCCTTTCAAGGCGTGGCTCACTTCCGTCAAGATTCAGTGGGGTGAAATACTGGGTAGTAGCATTAGCGCCAGTAGCACCCCTTTGTATTTACCGGGTACAATTTTAATCGTGGTGGTATTAATCACTTATTTTCTGCACCGGATGCGAGGGCATGCCTTACGGGCAGCCGTATCTGAATCAGGACAACTCATTCTAGGAGCCGGGTTTGTACTGATATTTACAATCCCGATGGTACGAGTGTACATCAATAGCGGTATCAATACTTCGGGCATGATCAGTATGCCCATTGCTATGGCGGAATGGGTAGCGCAAAACGTAGGAGGGGTTTGGCCGTTGTTTGCTCCTTCCATTGGGGCGTTAGGGGCCTTCATTGCTGGGAGTAATACTGTCAGCAACCTGATGTTCAGTCTGTTCCAGTTTGGAGTGGCTAGTAGCTTGGCGTTGCCTTCGGCACTGATTGTGGCCCTGCAAGCCGTTGGTGCGGCCGCCGGAAACATGATTGCCATTCATAATGTAGTAGCTGCTTCAGCTACGGTTGGATTGCTAGGACAAGAAGGTAATGTGTTACGAAAAACGATTTTTCCTACCGCCTACTACGTGGCTTTGGTTGGTCTGCTGGGGTGGCTGGCCGTTCACTTCCTATGATGAAGTATACCCTAACTTTTCTAACTTAGTAGCAGATCAAAAATGAAATTACATTATTCATTATTCACTATCCATTTTCAATTATCAATTTTCAACTTCCTATGAATAGTTATTCCGAACTAAATACCAGTCAACGAATACTGATGGGACCAGGACCCAGCGATGCCCACCCTCGCGTACTCAAAGCCATGTCTACTCCTCTGATCGGCCACCTTGATCCTGAATTTCTAACGATAATGGATGAGATTAAAACCATGACCCAGGCGACCTTTCAGACTCAAAATAATCTCACTTTCGTAGTTTCGGCTCCCGGCAGTGCGGGTATGGAAACTTGTCTGGTGAATCTGCTGGAACCCGACGATGAAGCCCTGATCTGCGTCCACGGCGTTTTTGGCAACCGTATGGCCGATATTGTGGAACGCTGCGGGGCCAAACTCATTCGGGTAGACGCTCCCTGGGGGCAACCGATTGATCCTCAGCAAGTACGCGATGCGCTAAAAACCTGCCAGCCCAAACTGGTAGCCATCGTACACGCCGAAACCTCTACCGGAGTGCTACAACCGTTAGAAGAAATTAGCCAGATGACCCACGAAGCCGGTGCACTATTCGTAGTAGACTCGGTTACTTCCTACTGCGGTACCGAACTGAAAGTAGACGACTGGGGCATTGATGCGATCTATTCCGGCTCCCAGAAGTGCCTCAGTGCCCCTCCGGGTTTGTCACCGGTTTCCTTCAGCGACCGGGCAGTTGCTGCTTTAGATAAGCGTAAAACCAAAGTGCAAAGCTGGTTTCTGGACTTAACAATGGTGAAAAACTACTGGCAGGGAGCCAAACGAGCTTACCACCATACGGCTCCGGTATCCGCCATGTTTGCTATGCGGGAGGCCTTACGGTTGGTGGTAGAAGAAGGACTAGAAGCACGATTTGAGCGACACCAAAAAAATCACTTACTACTTCGGGAGGGGTTGGAAGAACTAGGATTCACTTTTCTGGTGGATGAACCCTACCGGCTACCGATGCTCAACGCAGTGAAGCTTCCCGAAGGCTTGGATGATGCCGCTACCCGTAAGCGATTACTGGACGACTACAACATCGAAGTAGGCGGCGGCTTGGGTGATTTCGCCGGTAAGATTTGGCGCATCGGTCTAATGGGTAATAGCAGCACCCCTAACCACGTTAATGTACTGCTAGGAGCATTGAAAGAAATTATCCGATGATCGAGACTCTAGTAGCTAGTGACCTAATCAGTACGCTTCGAGCTGAAATTCAGGGTGATATATTGACTGATGATTATAGCCTGGGTCTCTACGCGACTGATGCTAGTGTGTACCAGGTTCGCCCGCAGGTGGTAGTGCTTCCTAAAAATGCTGAAGATGTAAAAGTAGCTTTGCGAGAAGCAAGAAAGCATAAACTGACTATACTGCCCCGGGGTGGCGGTACTAGTTTGGCGGGGCAGACTACCGGAAACTCCTTAGTGCTGGATTTTTCTAAGTACATGAACCAGATTCTGGAAGTGAACGAGGAAGAGCGGTGGGTACGAGTGCAGCCTGGCGTAGTACGCGATGTACTAAATGAGCATCTAAAACCCTTTCGCTTACATTTTGCTCCCGACCCGGCTACCTCTAGTCGGGCTAACGTAGGCGGTATGGTCGGCAATAATTCTTCTGGCACCAAAAGCATTCTTTACGGAAAAACGGTGGATCACGTACTGGAAGTCCAGGCACTACTGGCCGACGGAACCGAGCTTCATCTGAAAGAGCTTAGTCCCGAGGAGTACCAACGAAAAACAGAAAAGAGTAATCGGGAAGGAGAGATTTACCAGCGATTTCGGGAGATAGTAAAGAGCAATCAAGAAGAAATTGAAAAGCGCTTTCCCAAAGTGATGAGACGGGTAGGGGGGTATAATTTGGATGAGTTCATTCGTACCGATCATTGGAACCTCAGCAAGCTAGTTTGTGGAAGCGAAGGAACTCTTGCTACTACCTTAGAACTAAAGCTGAATCTGGAGCCACTACCCACTTTTAAGTCGGTTTGTGTGGTGCATTTTGCATCCGTTTTGGAAGCTATACAAGCGGTAGAGCCTATGCTGCAATATTCTCCCGCTGCGGTAGAAATATTGGATAGCACCGTAGTGGAGCTAAGCCGGAGCAATCTTACCACTCAGCGTAGCTGCCACTTCATTGAAGGTCACCCGGCCGCTATTCTGATTGTAGAGTTTTACGGCGACGATGCCCAGGAAGTGCTGGATCGCCCTGAGCGCATGATTGAAGAATTGAAGCAACTAGGCATGGGTTACGCCTATCCGTTGTTTCCGGAAGGAAAAGATTACGATGATGTCTGGCTGATCCGTAAGAAAGGACTGGGGCTGATGCTCGGCATCAAAGGCAATAAAAAACCACTTCCCTTCATTGAAGATGCCGGCATACCCACCCCGGTGCTACCCGAGTATATAGACCGGGTGCTAAAAATCTGCAAGAAACACCAAACTGAAGTAGCCATGTACGCCCACGCCAGCGTGGGGGTTATCCATGTGCGTCCCATTTTGGATTTACGATTAAAGGAAGATATTGAGCGCTTTCAAAAAATTGCTGATGAAACCTTTGAGCTGGTTCAACACTACGGTGGATCGTGGAGCGGTGAACACGGTGATGGATTGGTTCGCTCGGCCTACAACGAAAAGTTTTTCGGGCCTAAACTCTACCAGGCCTTCCGGGAGGTGAAGCAGTTGTTTGACCCCGAGAACCGGATGAATCCGGGGAAGATTGTGGATGCTCAGCCTATCACCGAAAATCTTCGCTACGGAGAAAAATACCATGACAATTCTTTTCCCACCGAATATAAGTACCGGGAAGACGAGAGTTTTGAGAACGCGGTGCATATGTGCACGGGGGTAGGTGAGTGTCGTAAAATTTTGGGTGGGACCATGTGCCCTAGCTTTAAAGCTACTCGCGATGAAGAGCATTCTACCCGGGGGCGAGCTAATGCTCTGCGCTTAGCCATGTCGGGACAATTAAATGGCGAAGGCATTACCAGCCATCGCTTGCGCGAAGTGCTGGATTTATGTCTTTCCTGCAAAGCTTGTAAATCGGAGTGTCCCAGCAATGTGGATATGGCCAAGCTAAAAAGTGAGGTCAGTCAGCAGTACTACGACAAGCACGGAGCTTCGGTACGAGACAAGATGATTCGTCGTTCGTCTGACGTAGCTCAGCAGTTTAGCGGAAAGACAGCCAGCCTGGTAAATAAAATTCAGCAGAGTTCGTGGTTTCGGGCAGGGCTGGAAAAAGTTGCGGGTTTCGATCGTAGAAGAGTATTGCCGGAACTGTCCTCCGAGACTTTTTCTCAGTGGTTTGCCAAAAACGCCAAGCCTCCCAAACCGAATGCTCCCCAAGTGGCGCTATTTGCCGATACCTACCTCAACTACCACGAACCTCAAGTAGGCATTGCTGCTTATCAACTTCTATCCGCTTGCGGCTATGAAGTACTACTGGCGGAAGCCGGTTGCTGTCAGCGCCCAAAAATCTCCCACGGCTTCCTCCGAGAAGCTAAACAAGAAGGCCTGAAAACCACCCAGAATCTGGATTCTTATTTGATGAAGAACATTCCTGTGGTAGTTTGCGAACCAAGTTGTGCTTCCGCCCTCAACGACGACTTGCCCGATTTGATTGAAGATGAATCTCTAGCGAAACGTCTGCAAAGTGGAGTGCAGATGATTGACCAGTTCCTGTTCCGCGAACATGCAGCGGGGCGTATCAAGGTTGAGTTTAGCACCACCGCACCGGAATTACTCATCCACGGCCATTGTCACCAGAAAGCTTTGTACGGTACCCAGGCGATGAAAAGTCTGCTAGAAACTACTCCGGACCAGCGAGTGAGCGAAATAGATTCTGGTTGCTGCGGTATGGCTGGTTCCTTCGGTTACGAAAAGGAGCACTACGAACTTTCGGAGAAAATTGGTTCCTCGGTTCTATTTCCTACCGTTAAAAACGCCGATGAAGCCACCCAAATTGTTGCCTGCGGCTTTAGCTGCCGCCATCAGATTGAGCACTTCACTGGCAAGAAAACCAAACACTGGGTAGAAACCATTCTGGTAAAGAAAAACGGCGAATAACTTACAAAAGGGCGTTTGTGTCAGGGTAATCCTTAATTTTGTTGCCAAACTTTTTAGAATGGGTATACGATCTATTTTGAGCAAACCACTCGCAGCCTGGGTAGCGAGGCAGCAGAAACAATGGAGCCGGGCACCGGAAAAAACCCAGGATGAGGTTCTGAAAAACTTGCTAGCCGGAGTAAAATCTACGCTTTTCGGGAAAGACCATCATCTGAACGAAGTACGCTCCTACGAGGAATTTAAGCAGGCCGTGCCCATCCGCGACTACGAAGATCTGAAGCCCTACGTCAACCGGATCGTTGGTGGAAAATCGGACGTGCTGTGGCCCGGAAAACCGGCCTACCTGGCTAAGACCTCGGGTACTACCTCGGGGGCTAAATACATTCCCATCACCAAAGATTCTATTCCTAATCATATTAACTCCGCCCGTAATGCGCTGCTGAGTTACGTACACGATACCGGTAATTCAGCTTTCCTAGACGGAAAACTGATCTTCTTATCGGGAAGCCCTACTCTGGAAGAAAAGGGGGGTATTCCGTTGGGGCGCTTGTCGGGTTTGGTGAACCACCACGTACCGCAGTACCTGCGCACGAACCAACTACCATCTTACGAAACCAATTGTATTGAGGACTGGGAAACCAAACTGGGACGTATTGTGGATGAGACTATCAATCAGAATATGACCCTGATCTCGGGTATTCCTCCCTGGGTACAAATGTACTTCGACTGGCTGATTGAGCGTACCGGAAAACCGATTAAAGATATATTCCCTAACTTTTCGGTACTGGTGCACGGAGGAGTCAACTACGCGCCCTACCGGCAGAAAATGCTGGAATCTATCGGCAAACCAATTGACAGTATTGAGACTTATCCCGCTTCGGAAGGATTTATCGCCTACCAGGATTCGCAGTCGGCAGAAGGGTTGTTAATGTTACTAAACAGCGGTATTTTCTTTGAGTTTATTCCCACCGATGAATTTTTTGAGGATAACCCTACTCGGTTGTCTATCCATGATGTGGAAATCGGTAAAAACTATGCGCTGATTATCAATAGCAATGCCGGACTCTGGGGCTATTCTATCGGCGATACGGTAAAGTTCGTTTCCAAGTACCCACACCGATTGGTAGTATCCGGCCGCATCAAGCACTTTATTTCAGCTTTTGGGGAGCACGTTATTGGCGAGGAAGTAGAAAAGGCTATGAATCACGCCCTAGCCCAGTTTCCCGAAGCCGAAGTGGTGGAGTTTACGGTAGCCCCCCAGGTGAACCCATCCGAAGGGTTGCCGTTGCACGAGTGGTACGTGGAGTTTGCTCAACTTCCGGCTGATATTTCAGCCTTTTCTACAGTGATTGACAAACATTTACAGCAGCTAAACCCTTATTACGACGATCTGATCTCCGGTAGCATTCTTCGCCCACTGGAAATAAGACCATTACAAAAAGATGCTTTTCGTCAGTATATGAAGAGCCAGGGTAGGTTAGGGGGGCAAAACAAAGTGCCTCGTTTGTCAAATGATCGTATATTAGCCGACGGATTACAACCCTTCGTTGGCAAGTAGCGACGAAATTTATGGAACAACAGCATCCCGAAAAAAGACACATCGCCATTCTGGGCTCTACCGGCTCCATCGGTACCCAAGCCTTAGAAGTTATTGAGCAGCATACCGAACGTTTCGAGGTAGAAGTACTTACCGCCCACCGCAACGCTGACTTGCTCATTCAACAGAGTCTGATATTTCGACCAAATACGGTAGTCATTGTAGATGAAGCGCAGTACGAAAAGGTGCAGCAGGCGCTCGATCCGCACGATATCAAAGTATACGCTGGGGCCAAATCACTGGCCTCGGTGGTGGAGATGGAAGCTATTGATCTGGTGCTCACCGCCACCGTAGGCTACGCCGGATTGTTACCCACTATCAAGGCGATTGAAGCTAGTAAGCAGATTGCCCTAGCGAATAAAGAGACATTAGTGGTAGCCGGAGAGTTAATTACTAAACTAGCGCAGGAAAACGGAGTCAATCTCTATCCGGTAGATTCGGAGCACTCAGCCATTTTTCAGTGTTTGGTAGGGGAGTTTCATAACCCCATTGAGAAAATTATTCTGACCGCTTCGGGTGGGCCATTTCGGGGAAAAACCCGGGAAGAACTGGCCCAGGTAACCAAAGCAGAGGCACTCAAGCATCCTAACTGGGACATGGGCGCTAAGGTTACCATTGATTCCGCCTCAATGATGAATAAGGGGCTGGAGGTGATGGAAGCCAAATGGCTGTTTGGACTAAAACCCGAGCAGATTGAGGTAGTGGTGCACCCGCAGTCCATCATCCATTCGCTGGTACAGTTTCAGGACAGCTCTATCAAGGCGCAACTAGGCTTGCCCGATATGCGGTTGCCGATTCAGTTTGCCCTGGGCTATCCCGAACGGTTGCCATCCGATTTTCCCCGCTTTAACTTTCTGGACTACCCTGAACTTACCTTCGAACAGCCCGATACGAAAACATTCCGTAATTTAGCACTGGCCTACGAAGCGATGCAGCAGGGTGGAAATATGCCCTGTGTGTTAAATGCAGCGAATGAAATTGCCGTTTCCGAATTTTTGCGGGATAATCTTGGTTTTCTAAACATGTCCGACGTAGTAGAAGCGTGCCTGGCAAAAATTCCGTTCGTGGCACACCCAACCTACGATGACTACGTTAACACTGACAAAGAGACACGAATCAAAGCATTAGAATTAATATAACAGTTGATGGAAGGATTAATAATGGCGGCCCAGTTGATACTGGGATTATCAATTTTGGTGGGATTGCACGAGTTGGGCCACTTACTAACTGCCAAGCTATTTGGTATGCGAGTAGAGCAGTACTACATCGGGTTTCCGCCCAAAATCTTCGGTTTCCGCTACGGCGAAACTGAGTATAATTTAGGAATGATTCCGTTGGGTGGATTTGTGAAAATCACCGGAATGGTGGATGAATCGTTAGATACCAAGAATTTGAGTGAAGAACCCCAGCCCTGGGAATTTCGCTCCAAACCGGCCTGGCAACGCCTAATTGTGATGATGGGTGGAATTATTGTAAACGTGATCACCGGTATCGTTATCTTCATTGCGCTTACTTACAAATACGGAGATACGTATATTCCTCGCGACGAAGTGCTCAAAAACGGAATTGTTGCTTATGATTTAGCCGAGGAAATCGGACTGAAGACTGGGGACAAAATCCTGAAGGTAAATGGCGAGGAGTACGCAAAGTTTTCGGATTTGACCGGCGCCAATGTGCTATTGGCCGATAATGCATATTATACAGTAGAACGTGAGGGAGCCGTGGTAGAGGTACCGATTCCCGTAGGGTTCCTGGATAAGTTCTCTGACAAAGATGCCGCCGCTAACTTTATGAGCGTACGATTGATGCCAGAAGTGCTTCGTCTGGAAAAGGGTGGTAACGCCGAGAGAGCAGGGTTGCAAGTAGGAGATCGGATTGTGGCCGTGGATGGAACAGAGATCGAATTCTTTGATGAAATGCAAGCGTCATTAGCTGATAAAAAAGGGCAGACTGTTAGTGTTCGCGTGCTGAGATCAGATAACCCAGAGGCGGAAAATGAAATTCGACAGCCTGTGACATTACAAGTTTCTGTAGACGAAGAGGGTAGAATCGGGTTAGCTAACAAGCTATGGAACTTTGGGCGTACTGAATATACTTTTGCCGAAGCCATTCCGCAGGGTACTGAAGAAGCGTTTAATATAATTTGGGTGAATGCTAAAGCCATTGGTAAAATTTTCAAAGGGGAGGTTTCCGCTTCCAAGTCGTTAAGTGGCCCCATTGGTATCGCCCAGATTTTCGGTCCTACCTGGGACTGGGTACGCTTCTGGCGTATTACCGGCTTGCTCTCAATGATCCTAGCCTTTATGAACTTCCTGCCCATTCCGGCCCTGGATGGCGGTCACGTGGCCTTCCTTACCTACGAGATTGTGTCGGGGCGGAAGCCTTCGGATAAATTTTTGGAAGGAGCCCAGAAGGTAGGAATGGTGCTGCTACTGACGCTCATGACTTTCGCTATCTTCAACGATATCTTTAAGGTATTCTTCTAGAGTTGCGAATTGATATTATGAAATATCATTGAGTAGAGACATGATTTATCATGTCTCTACACGAAGGCCTTTTTTGGTAACCCTAAGAATGAAAAATTCTTTTATTAAATCGTCGTTCCTGATAGGCGGAAATTTAGCTAGACTTTCTAATGCAGTTCTTCGTTGAAAAGGATTCGGTTGTTAGAGAAATCTGGGGTAAGAGTGATACCATACTTTTCATTTTTGCGGGTGCCTCGGCTGAATTTGCGCTGAATAAAGCAGTTGACTGGCTCTACTTTACCGGCAAACTGCCCGCTGATCCATTAGGGAGACTATTCTCTACGATTGAGTACGCCCGCAAAATGGTTTTTTCACCTTTAGATGAAGCTCACAAAACTATTGATGCCCTTCGGCTAATACATAGTTCGGTGGAACAAAGCCGGGGCTTTTCCATTCCCGATTGGGCCTACCGAGATGTGTTGTTTATGCTGATCCATTACTCCATTGCGTCCTACGAACTGCTGGAAAGGAAACTATGCGATGAAGAGAAGGAAGAAGTATACCGGGTTTTTTACCGGGTGGGTTCCAGAATGGGACTGAAAGAGTTGCCAACTACCTACCCAGAATGGTTACCGGTAAGACAGTCGCATTTGATGGCCAACCTGCAAAAGAGTGAGTACACCACCGATCTTTTTCAGCAGTATCGAAAGCACTTGGGAGCCGTACGTTTCCGGGTGCTGATAGAAGGGCAAAAATTAGTTGTACCCCAGCGGGTAAAGGAGCTGCTACATTTTCGTGATTTTTCTCTACTCACTCCGGTAGTTCCCCTCTATAAACTGAGCCGAATGATTAAGCTGGATTGGCTCTTTAAAACCATCCTACTCCCCTCCGAATACAAAGAGCAAATCAACGAACTGGATGTTCAGATTAGTTAGGATTATTAACTTCTATTATAATGGCAAAGTGACTCGAGGGTAAAAATAAAATGCCTTTGCTGAATGAGTAAAGCGAATTTCGGCATCTTCTGCAGGAGACCCCGGAATTCGTTTTCACTCATCCGGGGAAAAAATCCTAGGATAGGATGCTATTTCATTTAGGGCGCCTTTTTAAAACTTTTTAATTTTTTTACTCCTTGAGCAATTGTAGCTAGGGTGAACAATAAACAAATCAGGTAAGGAGTCAATTCAGAAATATAAAACTTTTGTTTTTGTATCTGCCAAAGTAAGTGTTCTATTTGCCAAGGAATTGCGATCATGGCAAAAAATCCAATTACAGTTATGGTCAACCAGGAGGACTCTTTGTTTAGACTAATAGTTAGACTAATTGGAAGGTATATTACAAATCCTAGCGTTAGAAAAAGCGGGATGAGGTAATTAAAGAAAGCCAGCCTTTCATCTTCGGGTGTTAAACTGGATTGATTCAAGTAATTGAAAACCAAACTCACCATTATTAATCCAAAAATCGCATAAATTGCAAATGGGACAAGAATACTAAATGTTAAATATCTACGTTTGTTCGGACTCATCCCATTTTTTACGGTATTCAATAAATGCTAAATGTACCCGGTACGGTTATTTGTCATATATCAACTATGCCTTCGAGAAGTGAGAAAAGTACCTATTGCCACTATTCCTTCACAATGTTAAACTCTACCCGGCGGTTGAGCATTTTATCTTCGTCGGTGATTTCTTCTACAATGGGGCGAGAACTTCCGTAGCCGATGGCTTCCACCCGGGCTTCGTCTACGTGGCCAAAACTTACCAAATACTCCTTGATGGCATCGGCCCGGTCTTGCGAAAGCTTTAGATTTAAGTTAGGGTTGCCGTCCGAGTCGGTATGGCCTTCTATGCGGAGGCGAATGGATGGGTTATCGAGCAGAAAATCCGCAATTTTGTTTAGATCACCGTACATCTCGGTTTTCAGTTCGGCTTTTCCGTTATCAAATTCCAGATTCTTAAACTTGAGGCGGCTAGAAATAGCGTGGGTCTCAAAATTAAACTCTTGGTCACCCGACAAGAAAAATATTTCTTCCAGCCGGAAAAAATGCTCGCCCTGGATAATGAGCAGGTAGTTATTATTATTGATCAGGTCAAAGGAGAAACTACCGTCCTTTTTCAGAAACTTGGGAGCTACTTCCACTCCGTTATCCAGATCAATCACTGAGACAATACCTTCGCTGAAAGGATCACCGGTTTCGGCATCGATCAAAGTGCCTTTCAGATTCACCGTAGCCGTCGGTTGGGCTTCCATCGGCAACGGAAAAGAGTAAAGATCCAAATTGGCCATATTATCTTCTACCGAGCGGGCGTAGTACAAATTCTTCGATTCAGCATCAATGGTAAAGTAAAACTCACTACCAGTACCATTCACCAGCGGACCTACGTTTTTTGGCTCTCCCCAGAGCGGGTGGTACAGATACGATTTATAAATATCATACTCGCCAAAGTTCAGCAAATGACCGTTAGAACTAAAGTACAAAACCTGATGCTCCGGGTGAAAAAACGGACTCACTTCGCTGCCTCGGGTATTAATGGTAGGCCCGATATTTCGGGGAGTTATCCACTGACCGTCATCGTCCTGGTAGGTATAGTAAATATCAGATAATCCGTACCCCCCCAGCCGGTCAGACGAAAAGAATAGCGTGTCACCCGAAGGAGACAACGACGGGTGCGAATCCCAGTACGGACTGTTGACGGACTCACCCAGGTTCTGCGGTTCATTCCATTGTCCGTCTACGTCCTGATAAGAAACGTACAGGTCGCAGTTTCCGTAGCCATCAGGAGCCAAACAACGCGAGAAAAACAACCGCGAACCATCGGGACTAAGGCAGGCTGAACCTTCGTTGTAAGGGGAATTTACGTTTTCCAACGGTTCAGCATCCATCCAAAAGCCATCTTGGTTTCGGCTCAGCATTAAATCCTCATTATCATAGGTCTTAAATCCCCGTTCCAGCTTATTCCGCTTGGAGGTGAAGAGCATTATATCGTTACTGGCACTGAGGGATGGTCCGTAATCGCCCGAAGAAGAGTTAATCCCCTCGCCCATGTTTAGGTATACGCCTCGGGGAGGGCGTAGCGTGTCAATCTCTTGCCGGTACTCCACCAGTTCGTAATAATATTCCAGCGGAACGTAATCTTCTTTTCGCTCAATGCGGTGCTGCTCTAAGTCCTGGCGAGCTAGTTTGGCCGCCATACCGTCGGTGTAGTGTTTTAATACTAACTTGTATAGACTAATTGCGGCTAACGTATCTCCCTGAGCTTCTTCCAACTTAGCTAACTGCCACAGTAGCTCGTTATCTTTAAAGAAGTTCTGAATCCCGAAATGTCGGACATAATCGTACAACTGTGGATACCATTGGGCAGTGTCCTGAGACTGGGCTAGTTTTTGTAAAGCTTTTAATTTTTTTGGTTGATGATAGTAAGAAACCCGGTGTAAGTTTGGAAAGGAAAATAAATCCCGCATTTTAGCCGGAACTGCATATTTGGCAGTATCTTGCAAGGCAAACGGGCTTTGGGCCGGTTTGATCTGAGCAAGCCCAAGGGTGCAAGAAAGCATCACGCCTAGAAGCAGTATTAATCTTCGCATTTTTCTAGTAATCCACTAATAATCAACAACTAATGTGCAAGATATTGAAGAGCGTAAGGTTTGGCATAAGTTTGCTGCAAAACAGAGCCTACGCAGTTTAGTTGATCAGTAAATAATGAGCTAACAAGTAGCTTGGCACAGGGATTGACGTAGTGGTGTACCGAAGTGATTTTTAAGAACTTACCGCTGTCGTGTCAATATGGCAGTAAAAAACAGCATATGAACAACAACTCGTTTACCGAAACATTTTTAATTGACCAGTTTGATGATAGCGATGCCGATGATTTGATTCAACTCGTAACCGCCGAGGAGGAAGAAGATGATGAGGTTATTGAGTTTCCGTCGGAGCTATCAATTTTACCTATCCGGAATACCGTTCTATTTCCGGGAGTGGTTATTCCCATTACTGTGGGACGGAAGAAGTCTATCAAGCTAGTAAAGCAGGCTTATAATGAAGGAAACCGCTTAATTGGGGTTATTGCCCAAAAAGATAACCAAGCCGAAGATCCTGACACTAGTGAGGTATATAAAGTAGGGACGGTAGCCAAGATCATTAAAGTACTGGTACTGCCAGATGGTAACACGACCATCATTATTCAAGGGAAGAAGCGTTTTAAAGTAAGTTCTTTTGTGCAGGAAGAGCCCTATATGGTGGCTGCGGTAAAGTATCTGGAAGAAAAATTCCCTACCCGCAAAACCAAGCAAGTCCAGGCACTGGTACAGTCACTAAAGGAGGCTGCTGCCAAAATTTTGCGCCTAAACCCTGAGATTCCTCAGGAAGCCCAACAGGCTCTCGACAATATTGAAAGTCCCAGCTTTCTAACTCACTTCCTTTCTTCCAACATAAACGTGGAAGTAAAAGATAAACAGAAGCTCTTAGAGATTAACAACGGTGTGGAGCGGGCGAAACTGCTGCTGGAATACATGCTGAAGGATATTCAGTTACTGGAGATTCGCCACGAAATCCATAGCAAGGTGCATTCTGATATTGATCAGCAGCAGCGAGACTATTTCCTGCGCCAGCAGATGAAAGTGTTACAGGATGAACTTGGGGATGGTGGGTTGGATCAGGAGGTGGAAAAGATGCGCCTTCGGGGCGACAAGAAGAAGTGGCCGGAACCGGTAGCCGAACACTTCAATAAAGAATTAGACAAACTGCTGCGCATGAATCCTGCGGCAGCTGAGTACCCGTTAACTTTTAACTACGTAGAGTTTCTGCTGGATCTTCCCTGGCAAGACTATACCAAAGATAACTTCGATCTTAAGCGGGCACAACGTATCCTGGATCGCGACCATTACGGGCTGGATAAAGTGAAGGACCGGATTATTGAGTATCTGGCAGTGCTGAAGTTAAAGAATGATATGAAAGGGCCAATTCTTTGCCTCTATGGCCCTCCGGGAGTGGGAAAAACCTCATTAGGTAAGTCTATTGCTTCGGCTCTTAACCGGAAGTACACCCGTATGTCACTGGGCGGAGTGAGCGATGAAGCTGAAATTCGGGGGCACCGAAAAACTTACGTGGGGGCTATGCCCGGTAAGATCATTCAGAACATCAAAAAGGCCAAGTCAGCTAATCCGGTATATATTCTGGACGAGATTGACAAAGTGCGTTCTGACTTTCGTGGAGACCCATCATCGGCGCTACTGGAAGTGCTGGACCCCGAGCAGAATAATGCTTTTCTGGATAACTATCTGGAAGTGGACTATGACTTATCAAACGTGCTGTTTATCGCCACCGCTAATTCCCTGGATACCATTCATCCGGCCCTGCGCGACCGAATGGAAATCATTGATATCTCCGGGTATACTCTGGAAGAAAAAGTAGAGATTGCCAAACGACATCTTATCCCTAAGCAGCGCAAGGAGCATGGTTTGACTAGCCGCGATATATCTTTTGATAAGAAAGCAATTACTCGAGTGATTGAAGATTATACCCGTGAATCAGGAGTACGGAGCCTGGAACGAAAGATTGCTACCCTCATTCGGAATGTGGCAAAGTCAGTAGCAATGGAGGAAGAATACGCTAAAAAAATAACCGAAGCGGAAGTGCGACGAATTTTGGGGGCACCCGTCTTCGATAAAGAGAGCTACCAAAACAATGACCTGCCCGGAGTGGTAACCGGGTTAGCCTGGACTCAGGCCGGGGGCGAAATCTTGTTTATTGAAAGCAGCTTGAGCAGGGGTAAAGGCAAACTGACTTTGTCGGGGCAGTTAGGTAATGTAATGAAGGAGTCCGCCATGACGGCCTTGTCGTACCTTAAGTCTAAATCCGGTGAGCTGGGAATCCACTATAAGGTATTTGAAAACTACGATTTACACGTGCACGTACCAGCCGGAGCAGTACCCAAAGATGGACCCTCCGCCGGAATTACCATGCTTACTGCTATGGCATCGGTGTATACTCAACGGAAAGTAAAAAGTAAGCTGGCGATGACCGGAGAAATTACCTTACGCGGAAAAGTAATGCCGGTAGGGGGAATTAAAGAAAAGATACTGGCCGCTCGCCGAGCTGGGGTGAAGGAAATTATACTTTGCCAGAAGAACCAAAAAGATATTGAGGAGATTGATACTCGCTATATAAAAGATCTGAAGATCCATTTTGTAGATCGGGTTAGTGAAGTGTTAGACCTGGCCCTTTTGAAATCCAAAGTGAAAGAGCCTTTAGATTTCGTGACTGAATAGATCATAAGTCGGCAGGATCAATAGTTTGGCTTGTTAGGCCACCAGCAGAAAGTCAACGGCTTCTTGATAACCTTTCGTTAGCAAAAAATCCCTGATCTTTGTCCGTTGACCCCGGTTGCTCACGTAAGAGAGTATGAAATATTGACCCGGTGGGGCGATATCCTGATAGTAAATGCAAGGATGTTCCTTCGTTTTGTTGGGAACTATATCAATATAGGCCGTGATAGACACTCCTTCCGTCTCAAGTAGCCTGGCCCGTTGCCTCGTCTTTCGCCCTGCGCCCCATACCACCACATCCGGATGAAATGGGTTATGCTTTTGTAACCATTCCGCCAGAAAGATGGTCTTAATCCGGAAAAACGCTTCGGTGGAGTAGCGAGCATCCGTTCGGGTCAACCGCTGAGCTGAGTCGTGCCAATCTAGCACCAGGTTATCCACTTTGGAAAAAACAGCACCTTGGGCTAGCCAGCGTAAAACCAATTCGTAATCTTCCGGAAAATTTCCTGCGATATAGCTTCCCCACTTATCCAAATCAGTGCGACGAAACGTAAGCGACGGATTGATGACAGGTAACTCAACAAAACGATTATTTTTAATCTGCTTTGGCGTCGTAAGTGAATTAACCCAAGTAACATAATCCTGCATACCTTCCTGAGGTACTCTTGCGCAATATTGAACTTGACTGCTAACTGCCGCTACTTCGGAATTCTTCTGCAAATAATCTAACTGTTTTTCCAAACGATTAGGGTGACAAAAGTCATCAGCATCCATACGAGCAATGTAAGTGCCTGAAGCATGCCTCAGGCCAGTATTGAAGGCAAACACTACTCCGCGCTGCTTTGCTTCTAATATCCGAATTCGTGCATCACTTTTAGCAAATAAACAGGCTATAGCACTACTTTTATCAGTAGATCCATTATCGACTAATAGTAACTCCCAACTTGCAATTGTCTGATCAATAATACTTTCAATCGCCCTACTAATAGTAAGTTGAGCGTTATAAAAAGGAAGTATTACCGAAATCTCGGGTTTATCCATAGTCAGTGCTTAATGCAAGAGTTTTCTATGCTAAAAGAAGGTGCAAAAAGTGCTTTGTCAGCAGTATTCATTAAACTACTTAGGCAAATTACTCGAAAATAGTTCTATCAAGACGTTAGTGGCTAATTCGGTTGCCAAGAAATACTTCACCCCTTTTTTCTCACTAGCACAATCGGACCTGTAACTATCCGAATTGGTCGTTTAACTAGCTAAAGGCTTAAGTAGCTTGACTTCTGTCATACTAAAAACTACTACTTATAAGCATAAAGTACAGAGTGATTTTACAATTGACTATTAATGCTATTAATCGAGTAAAACAATGAAATTTGATGGTTTAAGAGAAATCCTATGCAATTTACTTCACCACAATTTTTATTGTTCTGTAGAAGAATCTTACTAACTGCTTCTCTTTTATACAAAATAATTCACATTACCTACGCCCAAACGGTAGTGGGTATGGGTACCGAGACCCCTAATCCGCACGCGGTACTGGAATTGGTAGCTACCGAAGGAAATCAAGGCTTACTAGTGCCTCGCTTATCTGCGATGGAGATGAACTCCTTAGCCGGTCAGTTGAGTAGCCAAGACAATGGGTTATTGATCTTCGGTCATGAGCAGGGAAGCTTTTACTATTGGTGGAATAATCAGTGGCAAACCTTACAACCTAACGATGTGAGCCCTACTACGGGAGGTAATAGTGCCAGTTTAGAATTAGCAGAAGGGCATATCTGGATTGGTGACCTAAACAGTCAAGCAATTGCCCTTGATGCAAGTTCTGACGCTAAAATCTTAGTGGGCAACGGTACTACTGTAGCTTCAGTCACGATTACGGGCGATTTAGTGCTTCAGGCGGATGGTAGTTTAACATTGAAAAATACTACGGTAACCACCGACAAACTGGCCGATGATGCGGTCACTAAGGAGAAACTTAATGCCGATGTAGCGGGTAGTGGGTTGGTTCAGGCCGCAGATGGTAGCCTACAAACTATTAACACTGGTGCAGGAGAGCTCCTAATCGGACAGGGCGATAGCCTTGCTTCCCATTCCTTATCAGGAGATGTTACTCTAGGTGCTGATGGCAGTACTACCGTACAGGGGTTGCAGGGGAGGGCCTTTAGTAGTGCTGCTCCGAGTACTAATGATGTTCTTATGTGGGATGGTAACTTTTGGTCTCCCGGTGACGCTGGGCTGCTCTCAGTCGGTAGTAAAATTCAATGGTATGCAGGTATAGCTACACCCACAAGTATTATACCTGCTGAAGCTACTGATAGCGATTACTATTACGATACCGACGATAACATAACTTACCGAAAGGAAGGGGGAAACTGGGCGGAATTAGGAGGTTTTACTAAAGTAGAGCCTGCTGCTATAAATACTGGAACAAAAGCCGATTCGTACCGGGTACCGATGCTTTACATTGGAGACAATAAACCAGTAGATGGGGATAATATTGGTACCGTAGGTGACTTGTACTACAGTCGCACTGAGGAGAAGCTTTACTACCGTTTTCTTGATGTGAGTAATGGATTAATCAAATGGCAAGCCTTATAGACTTGGTTATGAAAAAATTAGCTATGCTAGTCGGTTTTATAAGTTGCTCGCTTCCCACAATATCGCAGGTTAGTATACAACAAGGAGTAGTATCAATAAGTAGTCCGTTCTCACAGTTGATAATCAACTCTCAGCTAAATAATCAAGGTAAGCTCATTCATCGGGGAGAACTTATTATTCTAGCTGACTTCTATAATTACTCCGAATACAAGTCAATCCAGGGTACGTTGGTCCTAGCAGCAGCAGCCGACCAAATTGTTTCTAGTGACACTCTGGCTTTAGGGACGATGAGAATCGTAAATGGCTACAGTAAGACGCTAGACGGTAACTTTCAACTACAACAAAAGCTGGTATTGGAGGACGGAATCTTATTTGTTCCCGAGAAAAGTCAGCTTACACTGCTAGAAAACGCGGTAATTTCTCAAAGTAATCAAAATTCCTACATTGAGGGGACGCTCTATCATCATGGAACAGGTGCGAAATTTTATCCGATAGGTAACCAAAACGAATACGCACCAGTAACGCTTGACAATGTTCAGGGCGACGCTTCTAAAGTAGGGATGAAGTATGATCCTATTTCAGGCCAACCTCGTTGGTTTCAGCATCTTGCAGAAGGGACCTACGAAGGTTCTACGGTTACGGTTTCTTTTACTAGCAACAATGCGGACTACTTTTCCTATTCTGAGCAACTGACGGTAATGGCCGGCCCAGGCGAAGATCAAGTAACTACTTCGATTGGAGCTAGATCTATTGGAACGAGTGACACGAAAATCACTCTAAGTAGTAAAGAGGCAACAGCTTACCCCTGGATTACGGTAGGCTTTGTGGTTGATGAAGCGGAAGAAGAAGTATTCGTCCCAAACGCCTTCTCGCCTCAGGCTTCTCATCTGGATGACCAAGGTATTAAGGTGTATGGCCGATACCTCTCATCACAAAATTTCCAGTTCGGTATTCAGGATACCTGGGGGCGTTGGGTATATCAAACTACCTCATTAGAAGAAGCTATGAACGAAGGTTGGTCAGCCACAACGCTTTCCTCATCTTCGTCTCAATTCCGGTATATCATTTCAGGAAAGTTCATATCAGGGAGAACCTTTCAGCGTTCAGACGTAATTGTGAAATTTTAGTAGTGAAAGAAATAAGTCCGACCATATCTCACGCAGCAAAGCTAACAATGCTAGTAATAGCAATCGGGTTGCAGATTAGTACTTATGCTCAGCAGGTACCTACTAGTCAGTATTATGTGTCCCCCATGAATTTAAATCCTGCGTTAGTAGGTGAATCAATGCATCCCTTTGTGACTGCCCAGCATCGCTCTCAGTGGGGCACCTACTCAAACAATTATCCTATCAACATTACTTCAGGCGTATACCCTATTTCCGAAAAATATAGTGGCAACATCAATAAAGGTGGCTTAGGGCTACTACTTGCTCGGGAGGGTGCCGGAATGCAGGGACTGCTAACCCACACCGAATTACGCTTTGCGGGAGCTTACAATCTTCCGCTGGACTATCGGCAGCGGCACGTTGTTTCCCTCGGGATAGCTACCGGATATCAGCAACGAACGATAGATCTTAATAAAATTCAATGGGGCTCTCAATATGATGCTGAACTAGGGTATCAGCCGGGTAGAGCTCCTTCAGTAAACATTATTCGCGACCGAGTAGGGTACGTATCAGCTCAAGCTGGGTTAGTTTGGTCTTACAATAGCTTTAAAAATACACTTCTGAATCGCTGGCAGTGGACGAGTGGAGTGGCCGTTTCTCACCTGAATCAACCCAATATCTCGTTTACCGATCAAAAACTAGAACTACCTACGTTAGTAACCTGGCACGGGGGAGCTACCTATACCAAATACAACTGGAAAATTCATCCTCAGGCGATTGTTGTTTGGCAGCAAAGTAGTTATCACATCAATGTAGGAGCGTACATGCAGTACCGAGTCGGTAGATTTGGTGCTCAGCGACCAAAGACGCTGCTGCTAGGTGGTTTATGGTATCGTTGGAACGACGCCATTGCTTTATCCGGCGGGTTATTGCATCGGAATATTCAAATTGCGTTTAGCTTAGACTTTTCTCACTACCCCGCAATCAATTACACCAGTGCCGGCGAAGCCTGGGAAGTTTCCATTGTTTACACCATCGCCGCCAAGAAACGCAACTCTAGAAGACGTCTGACCCCACTGATATGAGAAGAGTTGCTATATTATCTTTCAAATTCGTTTTATGCTTTACAGTAGCGACAACTGCTTTTGGAAAGAGTAAACCTGACCCTACGAAGGCATTACTATTGTCAGGTTTGGAGCGATATGAGCAAGGTCAGTACTTCGAGGCAATCAGTTTTTATGAAGAAGTTCTTTCTCTAGATAGCACCCAACACGAAGCGCATTATTACTTAGGAGATTGTTATCGTTATCTATTTAAATACGAACTCGCCTTCGTCCATTATCAGCAAATAAAGCCAGATAAGGCTTCACTTTACCCCATGCTGGAGATGAATTTAGGCTTGGTCCATAAATCATTAGGAAACTATGATCAAGCTAAAGATCATTTTCAATCTTTCATACGAACTGAAAAAAAGAAGAATAATCCGGAGCAAAATTATTGGCTAAATCGGGCGACGACCGAATTACAAAACTTAAAAAAAGTACTGCAAGCACCTTTTTCTCCTGTTTATGATATTCAGGTGAGTAGGTTACCAGCTCCGGTCAACTCGCCCAGTCACGATTTGGCGGCTGTACCTTATCTTAATTCCAATAGTAGCATAGTAATTACCTCCACCCGGGTAGAGAGTAAGGGTAACAGCTACCACGATCAACATGGTGAGTCCTTTAGCGATAACTTATTGTTTTCTTTGGATTCAGACGCTTGGCAACCCCACTCTAATCTTAACGGGTTTTCCGTAGTGAATTCTACGCTTGATGAAGGTCCGGGAGCCTTCAGTTCTGACGGACTTACCTACTACTTCACCCGGTTCTCAAAAGGCGACTACCACCTGTTTGTTAGTAATTTTAAGGGGGGAAGGTGGCAATACCCTGATCCACTTCCTGAACCAGTAAATCTTCCGGGATTCGTAAGTAAACATCCAGCGCTATCATCTACCGGCGATACGTTATTCTTTTCTTCCGACCGGCCAGGTGGATACGGTGAAAGTGACTTATGGATGAGTGTACGTCAACAAAATGAGTGGCAAAAACCTATTAACTTAGGAGCTACCGTGAATACCCCATATCAGGAAACTTCTCCTAATTGGAATGCTAATAATCGTGTTCTGTTTTTCGCTTCCAATGGACATCCTGGTTGGGGAGGTTTCGATCTATTCCTGACTGCGGTTCTTCCTGCTCATTTTCCTAATGAAGTAATAAATCTAGGTAAGCCACTAAATTCAGAGAAAGACGATACTTATATTCACTTGATTGATACTACAGGGTATTTGACATCTAATCGGGATGGTACTTCGGGTAACTTTAATATTTTTAAGTATCAGTACTCTAATGAGTCAAAGCCCCTCTTATCACTCAATAACTTATCTATCTGGGAGCGTTGGGCTAATCAGTTACATTTTCAATCTTCTCGAGAGAAAGCACTTGAGGAAAACCAGGTTTTTTCCGCATTACCACCGCACGAACAACAATTATTAAAACGAGTACTGAAACGTCGTATTTTCCGTGCGCTTAACGCAGAGACAGTGCTAACCGAAACAGCCCTTGAGGAAGCTCATATGCTACTTAACCTCCACGGAAACAAATTACAGACACTAATTGATGATCAACTAAACTTCTATTGGAATTTTCAGATCCCCTCTTGGGACGACGAAACGCGACGCTGGTTTGCTGGATTGGATCCTGAAGAACAGCTACGTATTGAGAGAGCTAACCAGATATTAGTTTTAGAAACTTTATTACAGTCTGATGATGATTCGCCCAATTGTGAAGCGTTTGCGTATGAATCATTGCCATCGGAACAACGTCTTTGGATTGATGTGGCTACCGAACGAGGAGTAAGAAACTTCCAAGAAACAACCGAAGGAATGATAGGTTTAGCGACTTTTTTTCAGTGGCAAACACTGGAACCCGAAGAGAAAGAGGAGCTTCAGCGCGAGCTAAACCGGCGCCGATTTTCGAGTATTGCCTTAACTGATGAACCCTCAGAGGTAATACAACATCAATACGAACAACTTCCTCCCGAAGAACAACAGCAAATAGAACGTTTAGCGTACGCATTGGTCTTTGGCGAAAAAGGTAGCGACTCTTTAGCATTAGCGGAAAGTGCGTTCATGCTGGATACTTTGCCGGCGGAAGAACAGTATACATTAGCAAGATTAGTAGTGCATCGATCTCAAGAGTTAAAAAGGGAGTACGATACTGAAATTAGTGCGGATACGTATGTTTGGGAGAAGCTCCCCGGAGAAGCAAAAACTACAATTAATCGGGCAGTAAATGCCCGCAAATTCGTTGCGGAAACAATCAGCGACATTTCCTTATCTGATGAGCCTCAACCGCATATTAACTTACATTCGCTGCTCACCGCTAATCCTGATCTAGTTACTGTTAAAGGGAAACTAAGTGTTAGCAATACAGCAAACGAACCTATAGAAGTATCTCTAAAAACTAGTAAACAACAGCTGACTACTATAACTCAACCTGGTGGTAGCTTCACTTTTGAGCGAGTCAATTACCAGAACTCTCCGCAACTGTACATTGGAGGCGAGGAGAATGAGATGCCGGAAATTTTGTCATTATCTCTGGAGGAGTTAGAAATAATTGTTGTTCAGGATTCTCAATTTGTTGAGCCATTCGATAACATCTATTTCGAGACTAGTAAGCATCAATTAACTAAGAAGGCTGATCAGATATTAGATCGTGTTGCAAAGTTTCACCAAAGCAATCCGGACATTACCATTCAGATACACGCCTACGCTGACTCGGTAGGGTCTCAGTCGTTTAATTACCAGTTGAGCAGACTAAGGGGCGAATCAGTTTACAAATCATTAATTCAGCGAGGAGTAAGTACTGATGCGGTGGTTGTTGTGCCAAAAGGAAAAGAAAATTTAAGCACATCTCGGGCTCTGTCCTTTAGCCGGAGGGTTGAATTTGTTATTACCGGAATAAATACTGTCTACAATCCTACCCGAGAGATTTACCTACTGTCAGCTAATCCTGATTTAAATAAGATAGCGTCACGTTACAGAATTTCTTTGGACGAGCTATTGAAGCAGAACCCAGGGATCTCTTCTCAGCCTTTACCCTATACGATTGTTAATGTTACAACTAACCAGGTAAAATGATCAATAGAGGGGTTATCATAATTATATTACTGCTGCTTTCCTCAATTACGTTCGGTCAAACGCCACAGCCTTGGAAAAAAGATATTCGTTTCGATCGCCTGCCGTCGGCTATTCAAGATAGTTTATCTCAGCGCGAGGTTAGTTGTTTGCTGAGAGATCAGTTTGGGACTACCTGGTTCGGAACACAACGAGGACTAGTTTACTACAATGGACAAGAACTATTAACCCTCAACGATACGCTCAAGAGCGGAGTATTAATTGATCAGGTTAGTATACAAGCACTACTGGAGACTTCAGAGGGGGACATATGGATTGGTACAAAAAACGATGGTGCTATAAGGTTCCAACCTCAAGAAAGAAAATATCAACAATATCAATTATCTGCTTCAGCGAACTCTCAACAACAGGCTCCTTCTGTTCTTAGCTTGTTTGAAGGTCAACAAAACTTATGGATAGGTACTTTCGGAAGAGGCGTCTATAAATACGACTCGTTGCAAGATGATTTTGTGGCGTTTCAAGATCAGAATGACTCTGCCAGTGTACTAACTACCTCGGTAGTTATGGATTTGCACGAAGACAAACACGGAATATTATGGGGAGCAACTTTCGGTAGTGGATTGTTACGCATCGACCCTCATTATCAAACAGTTAAGCAGTATTCGACCGCTAGTTCTAATTCGCCAATTGCAGTGAATGATCTCTTTAGTTTAGAGGAAGGAGACGAGGGAACGCTGTGGATTGGAACCTACGGAAGCGGTTTGATCCGGTACGACCGCCACACCGAAAAGTTCAGTAAGCCTTTGCCTAGTCTAACAGCCGAATATGTACAGAGTCTTCATTACAGTCAAGGTAATTTATGGATTGCTACCCAAAAAAATGGGTTATACTGCTATGATACTCATCAAAATACTTTACACTCGTTCTCTCAGGATAAAAATACTCCGTACACGATAACCGACAATAACACGACTTATACGACCGTCGACGAATATGGTACACTTTGGGTTCTTACCGAGAAGGACATCTACGCTGCCCATGCTACTAGTACGGCATTTTCTTTTCTCTCTAACAATGATGACTTACCATCTCATCAACCGATAACTGCTATCACGACTACCCAATCGGGCGATATATGGGTTGGTACCGCCGACGCATCATTATACCAGTGGAAAGACAGGGAGAAAAGGTTTGTACTACATGAGATTGACTTATCGGACGATCCCTTTGATCTCTTTTCGGGCAATATGATTACGGCTATTGAAGAGGATGATCGCCAAGGAATATGGGTTGGTTGGTCTGATGGTACCCTGGCTCGCAGGAACAAAGAAAATCAAGAATGGAAGTTATACGATATTTCCGTAGGAAATAGTGCTGATCTATCTGAGGCCATTGAGTCAATTTATCAAGATCAGAAGGGAGTTTTGTGGTTTGGGGTGTTAGAGCATGGGCTATTTTATTGGAACAAAACAACTGATCGCATACAGTCAGCCGCTGCTCGTTTACAATCAATTGATCCGACATTCACTCCTAAAGTATTTTTAGAGAATGATCAGTATCTGTGGATAGGAACGCTAAATAAAGGAATTATTCAGTGGCATCGTCCTACTGGTCAAACTGTACGCTACTCAGATCAAAGCAGTAAAGACCAAAGCTCACTGCCTAGTAATCAGATTACAGGACTAGCATTAGGCTCACCAGGATATTTATGGGTAGGAACTTTCGACCAAGGTTTGTGCCGCTTGAATACTCGAACTGGTACTTTTTCATCGCTCACTGAGGAAGAAGGACTATTAAGTAACCGTATCACTTCCATCACACCAGCAAGAGAAAATAAACTCTGGATCGGATCAATAAAAGGAATCACTTATTACGATAAGAATAACGGCGATATTAGTAATTACCCAAATAAGGAATTCATTTTAGATAAAGAACTAGTTCACTATTGTGCGGCTTCTACCAATAATTCTCAGTTATTCGGAACGCTGAACGGAATAGTAAGGGTTGCTACTGATATTGAAAGCACTCCATTCCAGAAAAGCCCACTAGTTACTAGTCGAGTAATCACGAATAAACGGTCATTTGCTCTTTCACCGAAAGATAATATAATTGAGCTTCCCTACGATGAAAATGCGGTTGAAATAAATTACGCATTGCAGCAATTTGCTTTTTTTGATGATCATCAATACGAGTACCGATTGATTGGATTAGAAGAAGATTGGAAAAAAGTAGGACAGCGCACATTAGCCACCTATACCAACTTGTCTCCCGGAACCTATCGCTTTCAGCTTAGATCACGTACTTCCCAGAATCTTTTAATTGAATCTGAAAACCAAGTGACCTTAGTAATTAATCCGGCTTGGTACCAAACCTGGCTATTTAGAATATTTTTGCTCATTATATTCTCGGGTACTATAGGGGGATTATACTATTACCGCATCATATCGGTACAGAAGCGCAACCGCACGCTAGAAACCTTGGTTGCTGCCCGGACGCAGGAATTAACTGATAAAAGTAAATTCATTGAGCAGCAAAATTTAGATATTCAGCGTCAAAATCAGAAACTAGAAGAAGCCCAATCTGTGATTCAGCAGAAGAATAATGCTCTCTTGTTATTAAATCAAGGGTTAGAGGAGCGAGTACAACAAAGAACTCAAGAGCTGGCTGCAACGAATGAAGCGTTAGTAAAATCAAACGATGAACTAGATTTGTTCGTTTACCGGGCTTACCATGATGTAATTGGGCCCATTGCCCGAATAGAGGGACTATGTCAGGTAGCCACCCTCGAGACGAAAGGAGATGAAATAATCGACATCTATCTGAAAAAGCTGTTGACAAATTGCCAGACAGCCCGTACTACGCTCCAAAAGGTGTTACAAATTCATCACGTACGTCATCACAAGATTCAGAAGTCTCGGATCAAGCTAAGGGGTTTTATTCAAGAGATCTACGATGAATCCCTAAAATTGCTGTGTACTTCAGAAGCTTCCGTTAATTTAACATTGGAGTGTGATCCCACAATCTGCTTAGAGACTGACACTAACCTATTGAAACTGATTCTACAAGGCTTTATTAAGAATGCCATTCAATACCAGAAGCAGAACTTCAATACTGGCTGGGTGAAAATAATCGTCGAGCATTCGGAATCTCAAGAAATTATTATTAAGGTAGAAGATAATGGTGAGGGTATTCCATCAAGTTTGCAGGCAAAGTTATTTACCATGTTCTTTCGGGGGCACGAAACTAAGAGTGGTACCGGTCTTGATTTATATATTGCAAAACTGGCCGCAGAGCGGCTTCAGGGATTTTTAGAGTACGCTGAAGAAGCAGGAAATACTCAGTTTTCAGTAGCATTTTCTGAACTTAAGGTATGGGAAGACGCAAAAGAGAATACTTATGCCAACTAATAGAAAGAATGGTGAGCCTTAGTCTATAGAGGACGCCCAATGGCTTTGATCTGCTGGGCAAATTTAAGTTTTCGGTTTTGAATGGCTTCTTCGTTAATTTCAAAAGTAATTTTTCCCTGGTAAGCCACAAAGTTTAGTAAGCTACCAAACTGGCCTAATCCTGGTTTACAACTAACTACCAGAATAGGTTTATCGCGGGTAATGGATAAAACCTCACTAAGTTGAAAACTACTTTCGTAGGGAATAAAAACGATATGACAGTCAGAGTCTATCTCCTCTGGTTTTTGATAAGTTCGAACCAAGATTGATTTTCCACCCACAGTTTTTGTACTTGCCACATTGTTAAGCTCATCCGTTATACTATGATCTCCCATTATTCCAATGACAAAGTTTTCATTAGAAATAGCGGTAGTAGGCCAGACAAAATAGCGAGAAAAATTATAGAGGTAAATTGTATGAATCTTATCCTGCGTTTGCCGATAATCATCTAGCGACTGGGACTTAGCATAGAAACTAATAGTAAATAAAAAGCTGATAGTTAGTAATGATCTTATACCCATCTGAGTCAAAAAATTATAGCTTCTGCAACTTAGATTTTACTAGATTATAGTTCTCGTAATCGTTAATGTTGTAGTACACTCCTTCCAGAGCTTTTAGGGCATTAACGTGGGTACTATCTAACAGATGAACCTTTTCAAGATAAGGCAAGGCTGTTAAGAAAAGAGAACTGCATTGTTCAAGTAAACGATTAAAGTTAGCCAGTTCAAGGTCATAATTCTCCGAAGCTCCATTAATAAGGTTTACTCCTTGATTATAATAGGCAATGCCTAAATTATAGTTGGCTTGGAGGTGGTTGGGCTCCATCTTTAGAATACGCTTGTATACAGCAGTTTGCTTGGCGAAATATTGGTTATTTTCCGTTGCAGTAGGAAGCAGTTTCTCATAAACGGTTCCGGCTAATAGCAAACCTTCGATACTGTTGGGGTTTTGGGCTAGATGATGCTCAATAATTTTTTCAGCTCTACCGTACTCTTCCGATTTCATCAATAGGTTGAGTTCAGCAATATTCAGATTAGGATCTGTCGGGAATAATCTCTTTCCCTCTCTAAGATACCATTGGGCACTATCCTTTTGTGATGAAGTAATCCGGTGATAAAATTCGATTTCGTAGATTAAGGGATCTTGGTAACCCGATTGCAGGGCTTTAAATAGATACTCTCGAGCTCTTTCCTGGTTTCCCATTTGTAGCAATGCGTAACCGTAGTAGAAAAGTGCTTCTGGTCGCCGATTTTTTGCTAGATCTGTCTGACTGTCAATAATCGGCTTCAATGATGGAAAAACATCCGTGTATTCTTGCTTATTTAACGATACAATAGCTTCATTAAGATAGCTGGTATACGCATTAGAAATTATCGCGCTGCAATCATTCGAGTAGCGATTTGTAGAGTCTACTTCCAGACATCTTAGAGCAGACTGGATACTGATGCTCCTTAAATTACGAGTTTGGACACTGTCTCGCAAAGCCAATTCTTTGTAAATAAAGCTGCGAAGATATAAAGTTCGGGCATCCTTTTTTGTGTTGGGATGTTCAGCTGCAATGTCAATAGCCTCACGGCTTTTTTCCAGATTTCCGCTATTTAGCAAAGTGTAAGCCTTATCGACCATTAATGCCTGGCTGTGAGATGAAGTGGCAGCAAGCATAAGCAGTAAAGCACAAAGAGTAGCTATAGTCAGTACCCTGTAAGTAATAGATACTACTAGCGGGCGTTTGGCAAAGCTACTGATATATTTGTTGAGCGACATGGGAAAAAGTCAACTATAGGACATTGAGATCTCTGATTTAAAGAGACAAGTAGTAAGACTTGCCATGATCAAAAATAGGGAAACCATGCTGACAAAAGGATTGGAATCGCCTCCGCTTCTTACCTTGTGCTATTCTGTCAAATTATTACAAATTCAAAAAGATGGGTGTATTATCCTCAAAGCCTATAAGCAAATTACTTGGCTGATTAGTAGCTAGGAAAAAAGAAAACGCTGCCTATTGAGAGGCAGCGTTATAGATTAACTAAAGAATAAGAGCTTGTTAAAATTTTATCCGCACGGCGGCCGCCTTTGGGCTGCAAAGGACCTGTTCCAGGACCTCGCTTCCAAAAAATTGAGTTCGCCAGAACCTAAAAACAGAACTTTTTTACCATCAAAAACAAAACTTCAACAAGCTCTAAGGGTATTTTGATCTAGCTACTTATTTTGTCCTTTAGCAAATCCGGATAGTTTTTCTTAAACTTCTTTACTTTTGGTTTAGCCACTGACTGAATATAAGGGTTGCCCGGATTGAGTTCATAGTAGTCCTGATGATAATCCTCAGCGACCCAAAATTTTTCAAAAGGGACTAACTGAGTAACAATAGGCTTATCATATTTTCCCGATGCACTCAGCTTATCCATATAATTTTCGGCCAATCCTTGCTGCGTTTGATCGTGATAAAAAACTGCCGAACGGTATTGTTCACCAACGTCCGGTCCTTGCCGATTTAGTTGCGTAGGATCCATCGTTCCAAAGAATACTTCTAACAGTTGCTGGTACGTAATTACTTCTGGGTCATAATAGATCTGAACTGCTTCGGCATGATCGGTCATTCCGGCACTTACCTGTTCATAAGTAGGGTCTTTTTGAGTCCCGCCGGTGTAGCCTGAAACTACACTCTTTACCCCTTTTGTCCGTTCAAACACGGCCTCGGTGCACCAAAAGCAACCGCCTGCAAAGGTCGCAGTATCCAGTTGTTCTTTCTCGGCTTCGGTAAGCGAAGCTGGAGAAACGGTTAATCCCTCAGCAGAAGGGTCGTTTTGAGTGTTTGGAGAAGGAGCAGTACAACTCATTGCCGCGAGTGCAAAAAATAAAACTAAAATTACATTGCTATTCATCGATCTTGTCATTAAATCAAGTACTATACTAAGGCCAACTGAGGAAAGAAGGTTGACCCTAAATACCTAACGATACGGACTAAGCAAAGTTTTCCATAATAGTCCACAGTCCATAGAATACCGGAAGTAGGGTATCGAGAATAAGTAACTTGTGTCGGAGAATTAGTAGTAATCAACAATCCAACTATTTAACTGCATGCTATGGACCGTGGACTATGGACTAATTCACCACATCATAATTGCAAACTGTCCGGCTAAATCCTGGTAGTATAAGCGGGCGCGGAGTACGTACACGTGGTTCTTGATAAGTTTAAACCGAATGTGGGCATTATAGTCCTGAGCACTATCATCATCAGCGGCCCGGTAGCGCAGATTGCCGTCTTCGTCTTCAAACAGTACCAGCACAGTGTCAGAAGTACCAAACGTTTTTATACTATAGTAACGCGTAGACTGGGGGCGAATAACGTAATTAACCTGTTCGCCCGGTTGAATAAATAACCGTTTGGCCTCGAATATCTTGAGTTCCTCAATTTCTTCTTCCAGTGCCGGGTAAAAAGACTTGATCCACTGAATATCCCGCTCCGATAATCCGTCTTCGGGAAAGATACCGTTACGGTACTCTTCCGGCGAGATGATTAATCCCGGACCAAAGGGATAGTGCATAATTGAGTCGGGGTCCCAGTTGGAACCTTGCACCGTATCAGGGTCAATTTTCCGGATGATATTATGGAAAGTTTTTTCTCTTGACCAGTTATTAGGCGGAGCAGCTAAAGCAGTGTATACGGCTTCTTCATCCCAGACTATGCCGGCATTTGGGTTCTGATGTTCATGCGGCAATCCCAGCGTATGCCCGATTTCGTGCAATGCGGTATCCAGTCCACCGGGGCGGGTCAAATCCCAGCCGAAATTCATGGTGCGCTGGCCGGCCCCAATATTTAGTACGTAGGTACCCAGATACGACCAGGCACCATCACCCTGCATAAACCCAATACGTACCTCGGCATCTTGCCGGTCGTCTACCTCTTCAAACTCTAGCCCAATACCCTTTTCCTTCCAGATACGGAAGGCTTCGCGAACCACCTCTTTCTGCTCTTCGGCTCCCACCCAGGTACGGAACTGCTGAGTACCGTCGGACATAAATACATTTTCCCCGTCGGTTTCTTCGTTAAAAAAGTAGTAGTGAATGACGGTGCCATTTACCCATTTGTTGTCGTTGATAATAATGGCAGCGGAACGATGAGGGTCAACCTCGGGGCCAAACTCCCGTTGAGGTACCACCGGCATATTACAATAGTGGGGAGTTTCTTCGGACTGAGCAGTGGTTGCCGGAGTTGATTCTTCTAGAGTTGTCATAGTTAAAAGGTTAGGATAATTAGCGTTTAGGGTGGTTGAAATGTCTTCGTATTAGTAGCATTTAGCTACAAAAAGTAACCGGTAATTGCCTATTATCTCTTATACTAACCGAGTGAAATCGTCAGCAGCAGCTTTCTGAATCGCCCTCACTAGCTAATCATATCTTTTTCACAAACAAACCATACGTCGGGAAGCCTAGCATTCGCTAACCGGTTTTCTATTGCGCACCTGATCAATTTCTTGAAATAATACTACAAATAGCGATCAAGGCTATACCGAACCTAAACCGAGAGAAGACCGAAGGATTACCGAATGTATAAAATAGCCGAAATCTGGCTAAAATACAAACGGACCTTAATGGATAAGCTGATGAATTTTGGTTAAAAAATTACATAGAGAATGGAGGAAATCGGTGTATGGCGATCTTCGGTTTACCAAGGGCAACCTAGCCACCGCTGAAAGGCTTGTTTCTCGGCTTCAGTAGCCTCTTCTCGTTGAGCAATAGTATATTGCTTGAAGTAACGATTCTTTCGGGCAGTCAGCTCCACCGTGCGTAGTTTATAGTTTCTTATTAAACTAATGCTCACGATTGTATGTCCGACAAGTAGCTCTTCCAAGCTGTCTTGTACCCGTATTCCGTTCACCGCGATAATCTCGTCATTTAAGGCTAAATGTTCATCACCAGGCGACTCTGGTTCAATCCGTTGCACTATCCATTTCTGATCAATCTTCGCTGCCCGAAAACCAAAAGTTCCTTCTGAATGCAGAGCGTTTTCGGTAATATCTAATTGGCAGCCTACCGTATACAATACCTGATTAAGGGAGATTTCCAAGGGTTCTTTTCCGTAAATGAACCGATCAAAGTAATCTTCCATCTTGCACCCCGATAAATCGCTCACCAACTTCTCTAGGTCGGATAAACTATAGCCGCAATTCTGCTGACCGAAGAAGTCCCACAGGTATCGCATAAACGTATCTAGCGATTGCTCCTGATTGGTTTTATCCCGTAACATAAGATCCAGGATTAGGCTTACCAAGGCCCCTTTTACGTAGATTGATACCTTGCGGTGCGGAATTCCGGCTGAGTATCCGTCTAGCCACAAATCATAGGAAGAATCTACCAAGGAATGATTAAAGCGCCCGAAGTTTTCAAAGTGCCGCTTAAACAGCTTGTTCAAATCCAGAAAATACTCTTCTTTGGTAAACACACCACTACGAGCCAGAAACAGATCGCCGTAGTAGGTGGTTACTCCTTCCGCCACAAACCCAGTGGGAAAGTAGTTTTCCCGGGCATAATCGTAGGGATACATCTCCTTCGGGCGAATGCGGATGATGTTCCAGGTATGAAATAGCTCATGGGAACTAACCCCCAGAAAATCATAATAGGACTTGCTGTTTTCTACAATCCCTTCGCTAGGCCCTAGTGCAATCACCGTGGAGTTGAAATGCTCTACTCCGTGGTAGGCTGGGTAAGGTAAGAAGTGATACAAAAAATGGTAGTCGTCTGTGGGAAAGCCTCCCATCATTTGCATTTGGGTTTTGGTAAAGTCCTGAAAACGGCGTAGTGTCTGCTCTTCATCCAGCAGGCAGCGCCCCTGAAACCAAAGATGAAACTGGTGGCCGTCTACTTCATACTGCCAATGGGTGAGATCAGGGCTAGCAATGAGGGGGCTTTCGGCTAAACGATAAAAGCTGGGCGCTTCTAAAGTATGAACTTCAGGCGACACTAAACCACAAGCCACTTCATAATTTTCCGGAAGCTGTAATTTGATTTGGTACGGCTCTTCGCTTCGCCCTTCAGCGTAGATTACACAGTTGACGAAATTGATATAAAGCTGTTCATCGTCCAAAAAAGTGCTGCCTGCGTTTATTTCGGCTGCGTAGTAATCGTAACAAACGCGGATACTATCCAATCCTGCTGTCTCTACCTCCCATCGGTCTTTTGCCACCTTTCGGAAAGGTAGAGGCTCATTTTCAGCATTTGTCACGGAGAACTTGCGAATATTCTTCGCAAAGTTTCCTAACTCATACCGTCCGGGTCGCCAAGCGGGTAGTTGCAAGTAAGTTTGGTCAGCACTTATGTCGGAAAAGGTTAATTCAAAATCAAGCCAGTGTTGATGAGGCTGTTGATAAGAGATAGTACAGTAAATCATAGAAGATAAAATAATGTCATAGAGTATTAAAGGGTTATGGTGTTAAAGTGTTCGGACTTTGTGTTCAGAGTTCAGGATATTGGTCTCCTAATTCGTACTCAAAACTCCTGAAACACAAGAATTATAATAATTTAACACTCTAATACTATAAGACTATAATCCATTAGCGCTATTTTCTGCTACTTTTGGGGCTAAAGTACAATAATTATGAACTGGGAATTTCTTTGGGTGGGCGTAGGCGGTTTTCTGGGAAGTATCTCTCGGTATGGAATAGGGATATGGACTACCCGCTTTTGGGCTAATCCTTTTCCCTTAGGCACCTTTATCATTAATCTGCTGGGATGCTTTCTTATAGGGCTATTTTTTGGTAGTTGGATAAAAGGTCATATCAGCGACTCAATGAGTCGGCTACTCATTGCTGGTTTTTGCGGTGGATTCACTACATTTTCTTCTTTTTCCTATGAGGCGCTGGCCCTGATTGAGGAAGGGAAAATTGGTACCTGGATGATGTATGTGGTAGGAAGTGTACTGTTAGGCATGCTAGCGACTTGGGGGGGCATCACCATCATTCGTATTTAATAAGTCGGATTAACGTTGCCGGGATTGTTTTTTCCGTAAATCGCGAACAAATTGTGTCCAGCGGATAGGATTAAGAAAATTATTAGGTGGTACCAGTCCCCATTCTACACTATACATACGGGTGATTCCGTCGTTTACATCAATTGGTTCGTATTTACCCAGAATGATGTCTTCTTCCAGCACATCCCGAAGTTCGGTTTGCATACTATCAATCCGTTGCTCAAATCCTAGGTTATTATCGCTGAATGATTCCATAAACTCACTGGTAGTGGGCATTGAATAGATCATAACTTCTTGAAGTACAATCGTATCCCGTACCATTCCCTGTACAACGGAGTATTGTTGTCCAACTAGATAGTCAGGTACTACAAACTGCGCTGTTTTATAGCCTACTGCTGTAAACGTTAACGTATCAGTGGGGTGAGCCTGCAAACTAAAGAAGCCATAACTATCGCTAATGGTGCCTTTGGGAAGTTGATTTACAAAAATGGAAACATAGGGTAAGGCCACAATGCTGTCGGTGGAAAAAACAATTCCGCTTAGGCTAATCAAGGAGGTGTCAGCGGGGCTGGCATCAGTTTGCGCTAGCAGGGGAGAGGTGAAAAGTAGGGTTGCGATGAAAAAAAATGTTTTAAGCATAATCGAAGTGCTAATAGTGTACTCCGAAAATAAAAAAATCAGCCCTAAAAAAACTTTTTTAGGGCTGATCTTTAAGAAGTATTAAGTTAAGGGTGAAATTCATAAAACAAATTACCCTTATCGAGAAAGGTAACCTGATTGGTGTCGCTTATTGTTTCAAGTAAGGTTGTACTTGCACTTAAACTATTGTAAAAAAAGTGCCAATCGACCACTAATTAGTTAATGTGCTGAAATTCAGTAGTTTAACATATGTTGCCAAAAATTTCGGTTGCATTTCAGCGTAGGATTTAGCAACAACCTTACTCAAAGTGGGGAATTATTCCTCAGTCTGATTTAGTTAATTTTTTGAAATAGAACTGTTTGAGTGAGTGGTACGTATTTTTCAAAACTATTATATAAATTAGATTGATGGCGTCTAAACGTACATTTGCACTTCGTTCTAAAGTGGTTATTGGTTTTGTGCTGGTATTTTCCGCTTTAGTGGTAGCCACGGTTATCTCTTATCAGAGTTTTACTAAACTACAGCAGGCTTCTAATACTATCTCTCAGCCTAATCTTAAAATTAAGCGGATAGATAGTATTCTGATTGCCGTAACCAAAACGGAGAACACTCTTCAGGAATACACTTTAACCAAATCGCAGGAAAAATTAAATGCTTACGGCGATCAGGTAGCTGAAGTTCAAAGGATTATAGAATCTCTGGAGAGTGAAACTCAGCGAGAGGAGCCTACCTTAGATTCAGTACTCAACCTGCTAAAAAATAAATTGGTGAGTCTGGAGGATTTTTTAGCGATTGAAAAACAGCGAGACGATATTAACTTTTATGATCAGGCACTATCTGAACTGGAAGATGAAGTCTCTAATTTAATTGCTCAACAGAATTCACCTCATTTTTTAGAAGACACAGCAAAACAAAATATCATCATCCGGGAAGATCGACAAGGATTTCTAAAAAGACTAAGAAGCTCTCTTTCAAAGAAAAAAAATAACGACCCATCTCCTGAAATTGATACTGAAGAGCCAGCAACTGCTATTACACTAGCACCTGACTCAGTACGGCAACTCTTACGGGAAGTACGGAACGAGCAAGCCCGTAAACAAAACACGATTGACCGGCAAGAACTAAACTATCTTCAAAATAATGCTCAGGTGATGGGCAGTATCTACGACCTGGTAGGGCAGCTAAAGGAGCAGGAACAAGCTCGCTCGCAGGGTCGGGTTGCCGAAGCTCGCTTAGCTATGGATGAAGCTATTATCCGCATTGCCATTATCTTGGTGGTTGCTTTCTTATCCACCATTGTTATTGTGTATCTGATTTTGGCAGACATCACCCGAAGTGACTTTTACCGAAGCAAGCTTCTTGCCGCAAAATCACGGGCAGAGCGTTTGGCCCGGGTAAAAGAAGATTTCTTGGCCAACATGAGCCACGAGATCAGAACCCCTCTTACAGCTATTCTGGGATTTACCGAACAATTAAAGTTTTCTAAGCTGGATCACCATCAGAAGCAGCACGTTAGTGCTCTCGACAGTTCTTCGCGGCACCTGCTATCGTTAGTGAATGATATTCTCGACTTCTCGAAAATAGAAGCCGGAAAAATCAACTTCGAGAGTGAGCCATTTGATATAGTGCAAATTATCCGGGAAGTGAAGCACGACCTGCAACTGATGGCAAACCAAAAGGAGCTGGATTTACGCTACAATATTGCCGGCGAAGACCATCGCTACGTAATCGGTGATGCATTTAGATTAAAACAGATTCTTTACAATCTCGTGTCTAATGCGCTGAAATTTACTCATCGGGGCGAAGTGCTTATTTCAGCAAACCTGCATACTCTCATCCATCAGCAGACCCAACTTACCCTGGAAGTTGTAGATACCGGTATTGGTATCTCACCAAGCAAACAGGCTACTATATTTGATGCTTTTAACCAATCGGATGCTTCTACCACTCGCAAATACGGAGGTACTGGGTTAGGACTAGCCATTTGTAAGCGGCTAATTGAAGAGCAAGGCGGAAAGCTCGAGGTGGAAAGTGAAGAAGGCAGCGGAAGTGTTTTTCGGGTAATTATCAGCTATGTACCTTCTGAAGTTCCAGTTACTCAAGCGCCTGCAGAGGTAAATGAGGATATATCTGTTGATTATACTGGTAGCGAGGCCTTGGTGATCGATGACAACCCGCTGAACGGAACGTTACTGGAATTGGCATTAAAAGCTCGGGGAGTTAATACAACCTGCTGTTTATCAGGAAAAGAAGGGCTAGCTGCGGCTGATGAACAGGTGTTTGATATCGTTTTCTGTGATCTGCATATGCCGGAAATGGACGGTGCCCAGGTAATTCAAATGCTGAAAACTAACCCGTTAGTAAGCGCCTATAATACTCCTATCATTGCCTTTACTGCAAATGTGCAAACCGAAGACCGGATACGATACGAGGAAATAGGTGTAAATGATTTTCTGTTAAAACCTTTCAATCAGGCTCAGTTAGATCAACTTTTACATAAACATTGGACAGGCCAAGAAATACCGGAGGAAGGTAGTCTTACCCCAGCAGTGCCTCAATCGGTGGTTTCCGATCCTGCTGATTTCTCCTTAGAACAGGTTAGACAATTTACCGGAGCTGATACAGAAGCGTTACTTTCTTACTTAGATACATTTGTGGAAACCGCTCAGCAGTCTAAACAACAATTGCAATCAGCGCTGAGAGAACAATCGCTAGAAGACGTTTCTTTTTACGCTCATAAGCTGGTATCTCAGGTAGAATTACTCAAAAGCGAACCTTTAACCAAGCAGCTTAAATATCTGGAACAATCTTCTACTCAAGTGTCCTGGAGCGAAGAATATGCAACGGAGGTACAGTTAGCGATTGATCAGATTGGGAAATTGGTTCAGAGTGTAAGTACGAAAGTTGCCGAGCTAAGCACTACGTCAGTTGGTAACTAGTCTACTCCAGATTATAGCGTTTCAGCTTATTGTAGAGCGTTTTTCGGTCGATGTTAAGTACTTTGGCAGCTTGGGTTTTGTTGTACTTCACTTTTATCAGTGTCTCTTCAATAAGTGCTTTTTCAGTCTTTTCTTGGATCGCTTTTAAATCGGGGTTATCCGTAGTAGGCACGGAAATCGTATTGGAAGTAACTGAGGTGGTGACTGGAGACGTGATTTCAGTAGGCAGTACTTCTAGCGTTACCACGTCTCCGGTAGTAAGCAAAACTGCCCTTCGCACTACGTTTTTCAGTTCCCGGATGTTGCCCGGCCAGGAGTAGGCCTGTAGCTTCTCTACTACCTCCGGAGCGAATCCCCCTACGTTCTTATTGAGCTCCTCATTAGACTGCTGCAGAAAATGATCTAAAAATAGTGGAATATCCGTAGATCGTTCTCGCAAGGGAGGAACTGAAATCTGAAATTCATTCAGCCGGTGAAATAAATCATCGCGAAAGTGTCCGTCTTTGGCTGCCTGTTCGAGGTTCTCGTTGGTGGCCACAATGAGCCGTACATCTACTTTAATATCTTTGGTGCTGCCTACCTGCCGAATAGTTCGCTCTTGAATAGCCCGCAGTAGCTTGATCTGGTTTTCGTACGAGAGGTTCCCAATTTCGTCGAGAAAGAGAGTTCCGCCATTGGCAGCTTGGAACTGGCCAACTTTGTCTTGCAGTGCACCTGTAAATGAACCTTTCAGGTGGCCGAACAATTCGCTGGCCGCAAGTTCTTCCGACAAAGCCCCGCAGTCTACTGCCACAAAAGGCTTACCGCTTCGCTGGCTCTTTTGGTGAATCATTCGCGAGACGTACTCTTTTCCTGTACCACTTTCACCCTGTACAATGACTGAGATATTGGTAGGAGCTACCAATTCAATATGCTTTTTTACTTCTTGTGAGCATCGGCTAACTCCTTGCACAAACGGTAGCTTGGTGGTTGCTTTCGCCGAAGGGGTTTGGGGTATTGCCGGTGTCGCCGATTGCTTTTCGTTCAGGGCATTTCGAATAGAAAGCAGTATCTCATCCGGGTTTATGGGCTTCGTAACATACTCAAACGCACCTAACTGCATAGCCTTTACCGCTGTTTTGATGTTAGCGTAATTAGTCATGATAATGACTGGCAGATGTAAATACCGCTTCTTGATATTTTTAAGTAGCTCCAATCCATCCATATCAGGTAGGCGATAGTCGATCAAGATAATATCGAACGACTGATCATATACCGCCCGAATACCTTCTTTGGCTGAGTAGGCTTCTTGCGTTTCATAGTTATTTTTAGTTAGGAAGTTGCGAAGGAGCGTGCAGAAAGCGGGGTCGTCGTCTATAATTAGTACTCGAGACATCAGCGATAGATGGGTTAACTATGGTTAATTTATCAATAAATTTGCAAATATATGCATGCCCTCTAATGTTTACCAGAATTTGTGAAGCAATTCTTAGAAGGGTTATACGGCTAAACGCACCCTTATTCTTTTTAGTTTATCAATTGTTTGGCAAAAAAAAAGCTCCTGATCAGTTCAGGAGCTTTCATGGTAGATGAAAAAAATTAGTTACTCTTCGGTAACTTCTTCGCCCTCTTCATTGTAGAGAACGCTTTCTTCTTTGGTTCCATCTGTTACTTTGATCTTATATTTGATAGATTCAGTCTGCTCTTCGTTGATGGCACGTATATCCGTTACATCCCAGGCAGCGTAGTCAGAACCTTCAAAAGCAGTCTGGACAGCCTCAGGAAGTTGAGCAAACTCAATCTGCATTCCTTCCTCAGCCATAGCAGTAACAGTTTCTTCGGGTTGTGTTTGCTCCTCTTCCACCTGAGCAAAAGTAGTTAGGCTAAATACGAAAGCGGCGGCAAACATGGCAAAAAATACTTTCTTCATTGTAGTAAAATTTAAAATTGATAATTGGTTATACTACCTGTTATAGAAATTTGGTGCCAAATAAATGGCAAGCCGTAAAAAAGAAGAAAATGACCTAATTTTATCTTTTTTAGCTGAAATACGTCAGATTAGATATTGAGAAGTTACGCTATCTGAGGAATTGCTCTACGATTTGAGGAATTGTCTAGTAGCTTTCGTCCTCATTAGGGAATTCAACCGCCTTTACGTCAGAGATATACTGCTTTATAGCTTGGTCAATAGAGGTTTGCAGGTCGGCATAGCGGCGCAGAAAGCGGGGATTAAAATCTTTCGTAATCCCCAACATGTCGTGCATTACCAGTACCTGTCCATCCGTACCGCTGCCCGCCCCTATACCAATGGTCGGGACGGATAGCCGGGTAGTGACCTTGGCAGCAAGTGAAGCTGGTATTTTCTCGAATAATACTCCAAAGCATCCGCACTCCTCCAGAAGCAATGCATCTTGTATTAATTTCTCAGCCTCCATGTTTTCCTTCGCCCTTACGGTATAGGTACCAAATTTATAAATAGACTGCGGGGTGAGTCCCAAATGTCCCATCACCGGTACTCCAGCACTAATAATCCGTTTAACCGATTCCTGTATTTCAGCTCCCCCCTCTACTTTCACTCCGTGCGCTCCCGACTCCTTCATGATGCGTATCGCCGAGCGAAGGGCCTCAGAAGAGTTCCCTTGATAGTGTCCGAAAGGAATATCTACTAACACAAAAGCCCGTTTTACTGCCCGCACCACTGCACTGGCGTGGTAGATCATCTGATCAAGGGTGATGGGAAGAGTAGTTTCATGGCCGGCGATTACATTCGAGGCTGAATCGCCTACTAATATGATATCAATACCAGCTGCGTCAATTAAAGTAGCCATTGAGAAATCATATGCAGTGAGCATGGCGATCTTCTCACCTCGCTTTTTCATGGCTTGTAGCTGATGTGTAGTGATACGCTTCAGATCAGAAGAAGAATTTGATTGAGTAGACATAAAAATGAAGATTATGATGAAACAAACGGATTGCAAACTCTTAAGTTTCTGGGCAGGTATATAAGCAAGAATATCGAATAGTTACCAGAATCAAGCTGATATACCCGTGTAATTTTTTCAATAATTGTTCGCCCTAAATGGGAATCTTGGCTGCCAATGAAGGATATGGTTGAGAAAAGATACCGAATGGAATTATATTTAAGGTATAAATACCCTTTTTCAGTATAGTTGCGAATAAAAAGGTAATAATACTAGCTAAGTAACATATTTGACGTTGATGATAAATACGATTAATTTTTACTTTTAGCAGCTAGAAACCGATATTGTACTTGCAACTCTATAAAGAGATAGTATTTGGTATATTTCTAATATAATATTGTATTTATATAACAATCGCTTAGATATAATGTATCGTTATCCAGAATTAATGAGAGTGCCCGAAATTGCTGAGAGATTCTATAATGAATTTAGATCAGTATTGCCTCAGGAGAAGTTCTTTACGGATTTCCGGTTTGTACATAATTGTGATGGTTTTCAATTAGCTTTTCATAAATACTTAACTAATAATCAGAGTAGTTTATTTAAAGTCAACTCTCAGATAAGATCGTACTTTTACGATAATGCTGGGTATGTGAAGCGATTGGCCCTTTACGCTATCTTTGTGGAGGAATGCATGGAGGAGACTCAGGAAATGCTACTGGAAAAGGAATACTATGAATTGATGCCGAAATTTCAGGAAGCTCAACGTAAAATCCTCAGGTTAGTCAATATGCTGATGGGCGATGCCATCTAACGCAAATATCCGTGTTCTTTCATTAACCGACTTACTTCGTCTAACGGAATTGCCTCTATTACTCTACCGTTCTTTCCCTGCATCGTTTCGGCCAGGAACATTGAATTAAGAATTGCTTCTTCGGTTGCTTCAATCACCGACCAAAAAAGCGGGGTCATTTCCTGGTTAATTATTTCTTCCTTTTTCTGTAGCAATGTGTCTGAAGGAACAGTACGTACTGACGGTGCCGTTGAAAATGCTATTACATAGTCACCACTCCCGTTGGAGGCGATACCTCCCGTACGAGCTAAGCCAAAAATCGCTCTCTTAGCCAGACGTAGTAGATTACGTGAATCCAGAGGGGCATCGGTAGCTACTACAATCATGCAAGAACCATCGGAGTCTTGCTGAAATTGCTCTTTCCAGTACGGATTCAGTTTTACGCCAACCGGAACTCCTTTGATCAGTAAATCACCTCCGAAATTAGTTTGCACTAGGACCCCTACCGTGTAACCACCGAATTGTTCGGGCAAACGGCGCGATGAAGTTCCGATACCTCCTTTGAACCCAAAACAAATAGTACCGGTACCAGCTCCAACATTACCCTGAAGAACACTATCAGCAGTGGCCTGGATAATAGCATCAAGAACATCTATCTCCCGCACGTGACGCCCCTGAATATCATTCAGGAACCCATCATTGGTTTCACCTACCACGGCGTTTACCGACCGAACGTCAGTATTTTCCGGATTCTGAATCGTATAAGTGATAAGTGCTTGAATGCCAGTAGCTACACTCAAGGTATTGGTAAGTACAATCGGTGTTTCTAAAGTACCTAATTCGGTTACCTGGGTTGAGCCAGCTAACTTTCCAAAACCATTGCCTACATAAACAGCAGCCGGTACTTTCTCTCTAAATACATTTCCTGAATGGGGTATAATAGCCGTAACTCCGGTTCGGATGCTATCGCCGACGATGAGAGTAGTATGGCCAACTTGAACCCCAATTACATCTACAATGGCGTTTTTGGGGCCGGGAGGAACCACTCCAATTTCCAATCCCATATCGCGCACGGATGTACGTTGGGCGAAAAGGGAGAAATTAAATAAGAGGAAACAGCAGAATAAATATAAGGAAAGTCGGTTAGGCGGGTAAGTCAAGATCACATATGGTTGCGGCGAATACGCTTCATCATCATAGAGTAATCGATGAAGTATAGTAACCGAATGGATACGCTATTGCTTTGTGGCGAAGCAAACGTATTTTCCAGGTTAGTGATATAACTATCCTGAAGTACATCTTCATCGCGAATAATACTGTTTTTCCAGACAATGCTAATTTCGCTCGCGGGAGCGAAGGCATAAGTATACACCATGTCTACATTGAAGGTATTATAATTGCGATTTTCGTTTCCTTCGTAATCACTATCCAGCAGTTCGCCTTCGTCACCCAAAGTATAAAATTCCTGATAATCTGCTTCCGACCAGTAGTGGCGCATCCGGAAAGATAGATCCATTCGGTTATTGAAAGTATACTTGGTTCGGAAAATATTGCTGATCGTATTGATGTCTCGTCGGCCAAAGGTGATAAGATAATCGTCCTCTATTTCTTCTTTCTCGGCAAATCCTACGTCATTGGCTCTCGCCTGATATACCAAACTGCTGGAAAAGCTAAGCTTATTGTTCACTCTAAAACGAGGAGTAAAGCTCAGATATAATCCCTCCCGTCCTTCAAAGTCAAAATCAGTATATCCAACATATCCTCCTAATGAGAGCTGATTACGGCTATCGGTACGCATAGAAACACCAAAGTTGTGGTAAGCAGGCTCCACCAAATACCTTCCTTCCACCCGGGGTTCAAAGTAATCGTAACGCTGTACCGGAGCCGACTCGTAGCGAAGGCTCATAGATAAGAAGTTGCGGAATGTGCCCCGAACGGCAGCGGCTACATTAAACTGCGTGAAGACCGAAGGGCGGTATAAGCGCTGATGCCGGATATCCAAATCGGTATAAAGGTTCAGGAGATTCCAAAATGGCTTGTAAATATTATAGCCGATGTTGGCTGAAGTACGCACCTCGTTACTAGCTCGTAAAAACCCTAAATCATTAGGATCATAGGTGTCGCTCTCAATATAGCTGGTAACTGAAGCTCGCAGATTGCCGCCCACTTTGGCCAAAGTAGCCGAAGACATAAATCCAAACTCATCTCCATCAGCTAGACCGTACTTTTGCGAAACAGCCCCCCGGCCGAAAACGGCGTATTGATTACCTTTATTGGCGAGACGGAAAGCTGTTCCGGTAAGGTTGGCATCATAATAACTGCCTTGGCGAAGGACATTCGTATTAATCAGGCTAACGTAGGAATTATTGGGCAGACTTTGATCAAAGGCTAGTACGTTGTAATTCGTAAATGGATCGGTGAGTACCTCCCGCACGTCACCCGTCTCGGTATCACGAACGCGAGCGTAGGTGGAGCTGGTCATAGCGTTGAACACTCCCATTCCAAAACCGCTGGCAGTTCGGCCCGATATCTTAGTAGCATTAATCAGACTACTTTCCTGAGGATTAGTGATAATTTCTTCCGTTGAGGAGATCTGATCTTCTACGTCGCCGTGTAGTAGTGGTTTTCCGCCTACTCTACGAGAATAGAAGAAGTCGCCTTTGTTAAACAATTCGGTGCCTTCCTTAAAGAATTGTCGGTTTTCGTCAAACTCTACTTCAAAGGGAGTGAGGTTCAACACCTGGTTATCGGAAACCACCTGCCCAAAGTCGGGAACCAAAATCATGTCCAGGGTAAATGCATCATTGATTCCGTAGCGTAAATCCATTCCGCCATTGAAGCGGGTATTGGCCGAAGCCGGATTGTCGGCATCACCGGAATAAGTATCGTAATAGGTAGAAATATAGGGAGAGATTGAAAGGCGAATCGGTGATTTCACGTTGTTAATACCCGCCATACGACCAAACTGATTCACAAAGCCATTCATTTGGGGATCAATCTCGTTCCAGTAATTGCTTTCGTTGTTTCGCTCGATAGAACGGCGAAAGTTAACACCCCATTCCTGGATGGGAGTTTTGGGAAACCGAAGAGCAGAAAAGGGAATTTCTATTTCCACGTACCAGTTGGTTTCATCAATGGTAACTTCGCTCAGCCAGGCCGCGTTCCAGCTTTCGTCCCGGCCCATAGCGGTCCAGCGGCGGTCAATCTGCACTCCTGCCGCCGAAACCGAAAACTCAAACGCATTAATATCATCGTCGTAGGTGTCGAAGTAAACTCCAAAAACATCGGAAAAGCCAAAGTCGTCTCGTTTGGTAAATTCCCGCATAATGCTTTCGGCCGCAACATCATACAGGTAAGCACCAATGTATACCGAATGGTTATCGTAGAGTACTTTTACTTCAGTGGGCACTGAAGGAGCGCCTCCTGGGTTAGGACTGCGTTGTATAAAGTTCATAGCCGAACAACGGGTCTTCACCCAGACTTCTTCGTCTAGAATACCATCAATTTTCGGAGGAGTAGTAATGCGAGTAGCAAAAAGTGTCTTTTGCGGATCATCATCAGCGGAGCTAAATACCGGAATAAAGAGAAAAAATGATAAGAGCGCAGTCAGAAACTTAATTGACATTTGATGTCTGAGAATAAAGATGGACAACCTGAAACAACGAGCTAAAATATAACTTTAAAAAGAGCAATCACGCCCGACACATTCAAATTGCAAGTACAATGTAAAAAAGTAAATATTATCTCGAATAAGCTATACAATTAAATCTATAATATTACACTTGTGTTTTTGCAAAAAGTTTCAGTTCCGAATAAGTTTTTTGCGATCCTCTCAAGGAATTACAGCGAAGGTAGCTAATTTTGTAACGCAATGAAAGTACGATTTAGTGTTTTTTTCCTTTTATCAGGCATTTCTCATTTTACTTTTTGCCAAAATATTCGAGTTGTTAACCAAAAATTACAACCGATTGCAGAAGTAATGGTTGTGGGAGGCGATCAAACTACTTTTTCTCAGACCGACGAGGATGGAATTGTAGCCTCAGAACTATTTCAACAAAGTGATACAATATACTTTCAACATCCGGCTTACCGTCCGGAAAAGATTGCGCTGACTAAGCTAGCTTCCCGCGACTGGACCATGGTACTGGAAGAAAATATTGTACAGCTTAAAGAAGCCGTAGTTCTGGTAAACCGCTGGGAGCAAAAACCGGAAGAAGTTCCTCAGCAAATAGCGTCTATTCCGCCGGAAGACATCCGGTTTAAGAACCCGGGAACGGCCGCTGATGCCCTGGAGCAAACCGGGGAGGTGTTCGTGCAGCGCAGCCAGTTGGGAGGGGGAAGCCCGATGATTCGGGGTTTTGCCGCTAACTCAGTACTGATTGTGGTAGACGGAATCCGGATGAATAATGCTATTTACCGCAGCGGCAATCTGCAAAATGTAATCAGTATTGATCCGGCACTCATTGGTGAAGCAGAGGTAGTATTTGGCCCCAGTTCGGTAATCTACGGCAGTGATGCTTTAGGCGGGGTGATGGATTTTCATACCTTCGTACCTGCTTACAGCCTATCGGGCGGGTTAGAAACCAATGTTGAGGCCTTTGTGCGTTACGGAATGGCCATGAATGAGAAGTCGGGGCACGCCCGACTAGACCTATCCGGTGAACGCTGGAGTTCGTTGACGAGTGTTACTTACAGCAACTTCGGTGATTTACGGGCCGGAAGCCAACGCCCCGATGATTATCCCGATTTCGGTAAACGCTTTCGGTACGTAACCCAGATTGCCGGGCAGGATACGATCGTGGACAATCCGGATGTAGATGTTCAGTTACCATCCGGGTATCAGCAGCTTAATCTGATGCAGAAACTGCGCTTTCGGCCTACCGACTGGGCTGATGTCACCTACGGTTTACTGTTTAGTACTACTTCTAATATTCCTCGTTACGACCGGCTAATTGTGGAGGATGAAAATGGGGTTCTGGAAGATGCCGAGTGGTACTATGGACCGCAACGCTGGATGATGCACTACCTGAAGGGAACACTCTATAATGCTAATCGCTGGTACGATGAGGCTAAATTGACCCTAGGCTATCAGCAGGTGGAGGAAAGTCGCAATGATCGCGGTTTTCAACGCAACTTGCTTCGGAGTCGTACTGAAGCGGTGGATGTTTGGACACTTAACTTCGATGCCGACCGACAATGGAAAGAAACTAGCTGGGGAGCTGCTCACCAACTTTTTTATGGCGGAGAGTACGTATCTAATGATGTGCAGTCTTCTGCGTTCCGGGAAAATATTGAAACCGGCGAACGGCAACCCACCAGCACTCGCTATCCTGATGGGGGTAGCCGTTACCAAAGTGCCGCTCTGTACGCCAGCTACAAATGGAATCCTAACGCCCAAACTACGATTACTACTGGGTTGAGGTATAGCTACGTATGGCTTACTTCCAATTTCGTTGATAAAACTTTCTTTAATTTTCCGTTTAACCGGATTGAACTGGGTAAGGGCGCATTAAGCGGTAGCGTGGGAGCCACGTATCGCCCCACCGGGCGATGGCAGTTTAACTGGGTTGCCTCTACTGGGTTCCGGGCTCCCAACGTTGATGATGTAGGAAAGGTCTTTGATTCTGAGCCGGGTAATGTGGTGGTTCCTAACCCTGATTTGGCTCCTGAGTACTCCTATAATGCTGAAGTAGGAGCTACTTTTCGCTTTTCGGACAATTGGCGGTTGAACGGAGTGCTGTACGGTTCATTGTTGCGAGATGCGATGGTACGTCGGGACTTTACTTTTGGAGGGCAAGACAGTATTGTGTACGATGGAGTATTAAGCAATGTACAGGCTATAACGAATGCTGGCAGTGCTTATATCTGGGGCTACAGTTTGCAACTGGAAGGGAGCTTATCACCCGAGTGGAAACTGCGGGCTACCTTCTCCAATAACACTGGCCGCGATACCGAAGAAGATGTGCCGCTCCGCCACGTAACTCCCTGGTTCGGGCGAACCTCGCTGAGTTATCAGCAGAATAAATGGCGAGGAGAACTTTTTGTCCGGTTTAATGGGCCGGTAGCCTGGGAAGACCTGGCTCCTTCGGAACAGAACAAACCATTCTTATACACCGAAGAAGGTTCGCTAGCCTGGTACACACTGAATCTGATTGGTTCATACGATATTATCCCGGAAATTACCTTACAGGCCGGGGTTGAAAATATTTTGGATAAGCACTACCGGCCGTATTCATCGGGCATTAGTGCTCCCGGAAGAAATATCTTTTTTACGCTAAGAGGTAGGTTCTAAAAATTTTCCAGAAAGAAAACACTTACTGATTAATTGTTCCTTCTTCCGATCTTCAATCCCAGATAGAAGTTTCGGGCAGGAGCGGGTTGGTAGTAACGGCCACCAAACGCATTAATATCGTTGCCCAAACTGTATACTTCATCCAGTAGATTATCTACTCCGCCAAAGAATTCCATTTGCCAGTGCTGGTTCAGGGCCTTGCGAACGCCAACTTTCGCCTGTACCAGATTGTAAGCATCAGCGTACACCGAGTTAGCATCATCTAATGGAATTTGATCGGTAAAATTATGGGTAAGATTAGCGTAAAAACCAAAGCTAGTTTGCAGGCGTAGGGCGGTTACCCAAATATTGGGAGCTACGCCGGTAAGCTGGTTACCCGAAAAGTCTTCATCACCCTTCTGGTAGGAATCGAAGGTGAAATTATGGTAGGTGTAGGAGGATTGTACTTCCAGTGAACTAATAGCCTGATTCGGATTCTGAATAGCAAACCAGGTCAGACCCAGTTCAAATCCGGTCTGATCAGTACTACCCGTATTGGTAAATAATACTGTTCCTCGCTCCGACTGCCGTTGCACAATGGTTTCGCTTAACTGAAAATAAAAGGCCGAAGCATCCAGTTGAAGGCGGTTGTTCCAGACCAGTCCGCGCAACCCTAATTCGTAGTTTATCCCTCGTTCCGGCTTTAAACCTAAATTGATGCTACCCTCATTGGTTCTGACTTCTTCAATGGTGGGGGGCGAGAATCCCAGGCTCACATCGCCCCTAAGGGCTAGCTGGCTGGTCAATTGCTTGGTCACTCCCAAATGTGGAATCCAGACCGGATCAAAGGACTTTTCTACGCGGTAGGAGCTGTCCAGGGCTACATCTACCAGGCGATAGATATCATAGTTAAGCCGGTTGTGGCTGAGTCCGGCCGTAACGAAAAAGCCGTTGGGTAGGGTGAAATCGGCTTTGGCGAAGAAGATAGCTTGGCGGGTACGAAGCTCGTCATCAAAGTTCAGCGTGTCGGGCTGGCCCATATTATTACCGAAATTCCGGGCTACGTTGGTGGCCGTCTGAAATTCAGCTCCCACCGTGTACCGGGCTTCTACCGCACCCAGCGAATGATCGTAGTAGAACCGGGTACGCCCGCCGCCACTCTGTCGGCTGTCGCGTTTGTAGTCGAAGTTGAAGGGGTTCTCGAAGAAGCTGAAATCTCCGTAAATTGTGGTTTGGTTTTTCAACTTTTCGTTCCAGGCGTATTCATTGGTTAAGCCAATGAGTACGTATTCCTGATCAATACTAGCATTGGACTCTTCACTGCCCATTACGAAAGGGTTGCCCGGCCGGGCCTGCCGCGGATTTTCCTGAAACTGCTCCAGGGTTAGTCCGCCCGGAATCTGGTAGAACAGATCCGAATACAGAAAGCTGGCCGACAGTGTATGCTGGTCGGAGGTAGCAAATTCCCCCCTAAGCTCCAGCATATCCCGTTCCATAGCCGAATGATCGCGGTAGCCCTCGGCCTGCTGATGAGCGTAGCGAATAGCCCATTGGCTTTGTTCCGATGTCTGCTCTATGGAAGCGGTGTAGCGCTGTAATCCGAAAGAACCAACCATAGCTCCCACTTCCGCCCGGCTCCCGCTTTCTCGCCGGGGCATACTACGGATATTCACCACCCCGCCGGTTCCGGCTCCGTATACACTACCCGCCGGACCCTTAATAACTTCTATTGAGCCGAAGTTGCTAACGTCCAGCAAATTGAACGCAGTGCTACCGCTAGGGTCGGTAAAGGGAATATCGTTCCAGTAGACTTTGATATTCCTCACACCGAAGGGGGCCCGTAAAGCACTGCCCCGAACGGCAATACGGTAGCTTCCCGGTGACCGCTGCTCCATTCGCACTCCCGGTAGCGTATTCATCGCCGGAACCAGCGAAGTTTCATCGTAGGCTCCAATCTCCTGCGAAGGCAGTACCGCCACGGCCACCGGCGTTTCCAATAGCTTCTGTTCGGTATCGTAACCAATCACGGTAATCTCGTCCAGGGTTTCGGTGCGAACGTAAGCAGAATCCTGACCTGTTTGGGCGTAGGTTAGCTGAAAAAAAAGAGTAAAGCAAAAAATAGAGAAAAGGTACTTGGTCATGTTATGGGTTATTGCTAATCGGTAAAGGTAAGTAAGAAGACAATCTTTTTCCGCCCTAAATAGTTATCTATTTAAGAGAATACTACACAAAAGCACAACTGTGATGAAAACTTTAATGTATATGCTGGCGATTTTGCTGCTGGCAACCGCCTGCGGACCTACCTATAATGCTACCAGTTCGAGAGACCGGACACAGCCCAATATTGTTCAGCCCGAAGACGAGGAAGAATACGAGTTGCTGATCATTGATCAGAATTTTGACCGCTGGTTCCAAACCAACGGACGTCCTATTAGCTTTTATTCCCCTCAGTACTATGAGCAGAAGAACCAGCAATACGTAGCCTCCTGGAATGAGAAGGTAGGCCGTTTCGGAGGGAACTCACCCTTCCAGAACATAATTAATTATGACTACTCGGAAGATTACGGAGTAGAACTGAATTACCAGCTATTCTGGTACTTTAAATATATTGAGGATGTCTACGGACGTAGATATCGCTTTCCGGTTTAATCAGTTTTCGGCAATCCAGCTAATCTCAACTTGCTGTTTACCCCATTCACGGGCTTTTTCAATATCGGTGCCCATATAGATATCGATACGCTTTTTCCAGCGTTTGTTCATCTTGTCCAGTACCCGGTAGGTGCCGGAAAGGCCTTCGATTTTTACTTTGGAGTTATGGCTCAGGCCATATTCGTTTAGCAGATCGCGGGATACGGCAATGGCTTTCATACCGGGTTTAAGTTTGTCGCCCCAGGCGGCAATATCGGGAGACCCTTTTTTGGTTTGGGCTTCTAACGAGTTATAGGCGGTAGCGGTAACTTCTAAGGTTTCTCGAGGTTGGCAAGAGAAAATTCCTAAGGTGAAAAGTGCTAAAAACAGGAAGGCGGTAGTTAATTTTTTCATAGCGACGGTTTAGAACGACTGTCTCATTATGACAATATAAAAACGAGTTTTATTACGCTAATATAACGATTTCTAGTGATAATCGTTTTAAGCCAATCAAATCGCCAAAAATTAAAATAACTCCTGCTGTTGGCCAACAGACAACGGTTGGGGGGCCTTCAATCTCAATCCACATTCATGATTAAGCTGACGAACCAGATAGACGGCCAGGTCCACGCATAGCGCCTCTTCGGGCTGGTGAACGATAAAGTATATTTCCTGTAACCCGTTGGTAATCCACTTTTTCAAACGCTGCACCCAGGTATCAACTCGAAGGTAGTCGGTATGGTGCAAGCGGTTCCCGACAAATCGGATCATGACTCGGCTATTGGTGAGGCGCATGTGAATAACATCCCGCCTTCCGGCCGTGTCGGTAATCACCGGGCTAATATTCAACCCTTCCAGCAATTGAAAAGCCCGGTCGCGAATCCGGTGCTGGCTGAACCAGTCGGGGTGACGGAACTCAATAGCCAGAGGTAGATCTTGAGGCCACTGTTCCAGATAGCTAAACAGAGATTTTCCTTTCTGAGGATGATACGTTGGGGGCAGTTGGAGGAAGGGTAAACCTAGCTGAGCATCAAATGCCCGAAGGGCTGGGATCAATTGTTCGGTAGCGTATATTCCCTCCCCGAAGTCAGCCTGGTGACTGATGGACTGGGGCATTTTAGGACAAAACGTAAACTGCTCTTCGGCTTTCTCCACCCACTGGTTTACCTGAGCCACGCTGGGCAGTTGGTAGTGGGTGCTGTTTAGTTCGATGGTAGAGAAATGGTGGGAATAGTGCGATAGATAGTCTTTAGCCGGGGTTTTAGGCGGATAAATTTTTCCGATTAGGTCTCGCTCGCCCCAGCGGGCCGATCCAATAAAAACTTTGGGCGACGTTGCCGTTGAATTTTTCTCCAGCCAGACTATGCCCGCCGGATGATCTGGGGGCAGGGAAAAGTTTACGCGGGATATATCGGCTAATTTACCAAATTTCATACTGCAAGATACGGGAGTTACGGCGGTAGCGTTGTTAGAGTACAATCACAGCTTGGTGATTATTAGATGATTGCTAACTTGCGTCATTTTCGGGCTAAATGCAACAAATTATTTTTCTTCTGGGAGTAGCCGTGGGTTGGCTGGGGTTAGCATTTAGTGGCTTGGCTCAGGTGGGTGGTCAACGGATATTTGAGTTTCTGGAGATCAGTCCGGTAGCGCAAATTACGGCTCTCGGTCGACATCAGGTAGCCTTAGGATACGACTCCAGTCGGGTGCAGGAGGCTACCCAGTTTATGCTCAATCCGGCCCTAAACCAGCCCGATTTGCATCAGCAGGTATCGCTACATTACACTCCCTATTACGCCGATATTGCCCAAGTATCATTAGGCTATTCTTATCATCGTGAAGGCTTAGGATCATTTGGACTGGGGCTACAGTACCTGAATTATGGCTCATTTGAAGGCTTTGATGCGGCCGGAATACCCACCGGGGATTTCTCGGCTCAGGATTTTGCGGTGGTACTAAACTACAGTCACCAGATGCGTCCCTTTCAGTTGGGAGGAAATCTGAAATGGGTGAGTAGCAACATCGCTGGTTATTCGGCTACGGGACTTTTGACGGATATATCCGGAGTATTTCGTCATCCTACCCAAGATTTGACCGTAGCTTTGGTGATCAGCAACTTTGGCTTTCTGTTACGTGACGAACTCGCCGCAGGAATACGGCAGTTGCCTACTGACGTGAAAATTGGGGTATCGGTGAAGCCTCGCTATATGCCTTTCCGCTTTCATCTTACCGCTAACCGGCTGATTGATGGATATGATTACTGGGAGCCGAACGACCAAGCGCTGGGAGTAGGAGGGCAAATAATGCGACATCTTTCGTTCGGTAGCGAGCTGCTGTTAAGTCCCAGTTTTCAACTGAGGGTAGGCTACAACCATTTAACCCGAAGTACGTTACAATTACAACAAACTGCGGGCGGGGCCGGACTTACCTACGGACTGATGTTCCGGACGAATCGGTTTCGGGTTGATTTTAGCCGAGCCGTGCTGCACGCTACCGGGGCTTACAATCAGTTCGGATTGTCGCTAGATTTGGAACAACTTTTTTTTAAATCGTTGTAGCATAAAAACCACCGCTCATCCGTCATAAATAATTAATTGCGATATTGCAGTTGCAATCCTAATACAAAAAACAAGATAGAATAGCATGTTAGAAGATAAGCAGTATCTGACCCCTCGTCAGATTGTAGCCGAATTAGATAAATATATCATTGGGCAGGATGATGCCAAAAAGAACGTAGCCATTGCGCTCAGAAACCGCTGGCGGCGCATGCACGTACCCAACGAAATGCAAAACGAAATCATCCCCAATAACATTTTGATGATTGGGGCCACCGGAGTGGGTAAGACCGAGATTGCCCGTCGGCTGGCCAATCTGGCCGATGCTCCCTTTACCAAAGTAGAAGCCTCTAAATTTACCGAGGTGGGCTACGTTGGTCGCGACGTAGAAAGCATGGTACGCGACCTGGTGGAGCAATCGGTGAATCTGGTGAAAGAACGTAAGCAGGAAGATGTGAAGGAAAAAGCCGCTGAAATAGTGGAGGAAATTATTCTGGACGCATTGATTCCTCCTATCAAGAATACTCCTACCCGTAACCAGCCCTCAACGGTTGGTTTTGAAACTGGCACCGAACCTACCTCGGATGAAGAACTCAACCAGCGTACCCGGGAGCGATTTCGGGAAAAAATTCGCAACGGTGAACTGGACGACCGTAAGATTGAAATCAACATCCGACAGGCTAACAATCCGGGTATTGGGATGATTGGGGGCGGAATGGTAGACGAAAGCTCGCTAATGAACTTGCAGGAGATGATTGGCAACATGATGCCTAAAAAGAACAAAAAGCGCAAAGTAAGTATTGGTGATGCCAAGCGTATTCTGCTGGAAGAGGAAGCCGCTAAGCTAATTGATATGGATGAGGTGAAGGAGGAGGCGATTAAGAAAGCCGAAAACACCGGTATCATTTTCGTTGACGAGATTGATAAGGTCGCTACCGGCTCTGACCGTAAGGGTGGCCCCGACGTGAGCCGCGAAGGCGTACAGCGCGATTTGTTACCAATTGTGGAGGGTAGCGCGGTAAACACCAAGTACGGAATCATCCACACGGATCATATTTTGTTCGTGGCGGCGGGGGCCTTCCACGTTTCCAAGCCATCTGACCTGATTCCTGAATTGCAGGGTCGTTTCCCCATCCGGGTAGAGTTGAATGACCTCACCAAGGATGATTTTATCCGCATTTTACAGGAGCCTAAGAACGCACTTACCAAGCAGTATCAGGCATTATTCGAAGCTGAAGATGTTACGCTGGAATTCCAAAGCGATGCGTTGGACTCGCTGGCCGATATTGCCTTTCAGATCAACTCAGAGATTGAGAATATTGGAGCTCGTCGCTTGCACACCGTCATGAGTCATCTGCTGAACGACTTCTTGTTTGATGTACCCGACAAAATTGGCCCGAATGCGCATTTAGTGATCACTAAGGATATGGTGGAAGAAAGCCTATCGAGCCTGGTGAAAAACAAAGACCTGAGCCAGTATATTTTATAGACGGAAGACCGGAGTTCTGATTGAAAAGCTACTGGAATGAAGCATTTTCTGAAATCAATTTGGCGATATACCCGTAGTTTGATTTGGGCGATGGGAGTAGCTTATATGCTAGCCTTCCATAACGTGTACTACGATGAGCAAAAATTTAAAGAAGACATTGTCATCGTAGTAGAGCAAGATACCGAGATCCAGGATGCCGCACCGAAAGATTAATGGCGAGGAGCTGGGGGCTCGGGGCAGGGAGTTTAGGAAACAGTAATTTAAAGATTTTCTCAAACAGGACTTAGGGCATATAGATGCCTGTAACTATCAACTTTCAATTATCACCTGTCAATTGTGCAGTATTACTTTATTACCGGAACCAGTAGAGGAATTGGGAAAGCATTAGCCGAACGAGCGTTGCAGGAAAAAAACGCTCAAGTGATCGGCTTTTCCCGCCAACAAAGCATTGAACACGAGCGATATACCCATCATACCATTGATTTGTCAGATGTTTCTAATCTAGGAAAGATCATCGATCAGGTATTTGTTCAATTGGCTGACGCTGAGCGAATTGTACTGATCAATAATGCGGGTACCCTGGGCGATGTAAAGTACTTTGGGTCAATTGCGGATGAAAAGATTGATCAGCTCTTCTCGCTAAACGTATCCGCTCCGGCTATTCTGATGAATCATTTCATTCTCCAGTACCGAGATGTATCGGCTGAACGGATTATCATTAATATTTCGTCGGGAGTATCGCAATATCCGGTAGACGGCTGGTCGGGCTACTGTGCTTCTAAAGCCGCCTTAGACATGCTGACGGAGGTGGCTGCGCTGGAACTGGAAAAGCAAAACGTTAAAAACTTTCGAGTGTACGCTGTAGCCCCCGGCGTTGTTGATACCCAAATGCAAACCGACATCCGCGGTTCAGACGAGCAAAATTTTAGTCGCCTGCAAAAATTCAAGGATTATAAAAAGAGCGGTAAGCTTAATGATCCAACTGAGGTCGCTGAAAAGTATTTTTACTTGATGAACCATCCCGAGAAATTCCAGGAAGTGAGGCAGGATGTGCGGGAGTTTTAACAACTGAGTAAGGAAAGTAAGTTTCAGTTATTCCCCTGGCTATTGCTTTTTAGATTTATGCATTAGCAGAAATACAGGATAAACTCTTGAGAAAGCTTTTTCAAACAGGAAAAAGTAGATTTAAAATGCTAACCAATGATACCGTAAACCTTCTTCTGGATTATACTCCAATCCCGGCAGCGGAACCTTTACAAAATTCAGCACATGTAGCACCACTTTGAGTGGTTTGGAGCGGGTAGGAATTTTGGTCAGATCAATATCGGGGGAAATATAGAATTGGCTGTAACGTCTGAATTCGGGTATCGGCTGGCCGGACTGGTTTTCAGCGGGGTTTCTGTTAGCACCGGTGTACCCACTGATGCCGTAGCCAACGGCAATATTTAGCCATTCAGGGGTGAAAGAAGTGTTGCGAAGAAAAACACTTTTAATATTTGCCGAGAGCCAGTAAGTTTGGCCGTTATAGTCTTTCAGCCAGGTTTCCGTAAAATTAGAACCTAGCAATTCAGGGCGATATTGGGCGTAAGGTGAAGAAGAATATGACCACTTCATAATAATCCTCTGTTCCTGCCACAGTAGTTCTTGACTGATGAATAAACCGGTTCCTAGCGAATTAGCTACCACATCTCCCACTGAAAATCCCCAGTCTTTAGAGAACCCATCAAATACTTCAACGCTGGTGAGGAAAAAAAAGCCGGTCATCCCACCGTACCAAATCGCTCGGGTTTCATTCATACCGGTCCATTTTAACGATTCGGCGCTTAACCTACCCAAATGTTGGACGGTGGCAATGTGGCCTAATTTATCCATGTAGCCCCAGCCATCATTGTCGTTGAAAAAATGAAATTTATCAAAATCCTGATACCAGATTGCCCCCAACCCGATCATACTAGCCGAATAAGCCAGTCCACCGGTAATCATTACCGCATTCAGTCTTTTCTGGTCAATCTCGGTCGATTGAGCGAAAAGATTAGCGGTGACTAACAGGCATTGTAAGTTTAGAAAAATGGTTCTTAAGGCTGACGAAGGCAATGAATTTGATTAAAATTCAATGTACTTATTATTTTGAATAAGCTCACGGAAAATCATGAGATAGTTGTTCTAAATCGCTTTGGTAGATCCAAAACTGGAGCAAGATTCTAATGATTTTCCGGCACTCCCCAAGGGTGGGCTTCGTATTTACTTTAACACCTCCTGTATAGCGTCCATTAGCACTCGTTCCGATTCGGGGGCCACCCGGGAGGCACGCTCGGAGGTTTCGTAGCCTCCCTGAGTATAAGATATTTCGGTGCCGATGTAGCCGGGGCCGTATTCTTCGTAAGCGGCCGTTACCACGTGATCGTTAGGTCTCATCTGCTGGGCAGCTAACTGGTACTCCACGAATATTTCACCGGGTAAATTGAGCATCCAGACATCATCCAACTTCAATGAAGAAACATTGATTTTGTGTCCCTGTTGGGTTCTTTGTAGCCAGGCTAGGTGCTTGGCCGCATAAAACTTCTGAAACTCGGTGGTGGTGTCGGAAGCTAGAATACCTTTTAGGTCACTTTCTACCAGATGTTTGCCAACCGGCAATGCTACAGGAACACTTTTCCATTCCAAATCAGCAATTTGCAGTGGCTTTTTCTCGGTATTTTCCCAGGCTTGCTGCATGGCGGTTTCCATTCGCTGGGCCAGCACCGGCCGTCGTTCTTCCGAACCATCGTTGTATTTCCCCGCAGCTACGTTTCCGCCAGCACCATTAAAGTGAATATGGGGTAGTCCACCTAGTTTCTCCTGACGATTATTTCGGGCGATGCCGACAAACTCGCAGGTAACATCGCCCTGACCGTAGTAGCTCTGCGGATGCACGGCGTAGTAAGTCATCACCGCTAGGGGTTCATCCTCATTCCAGAAACTTACCGTCTGCAACCAGGGATCAATCAGCCCCTCCGGGGCGGCAATAGCGGCCGAGTCGGTAGACTTGCTCCAGCGAATTATTTTCACCTTTCCGTCTTCTCCCAGAATACGACGGTTAGAGGCCACTTTTTCTACTTTAGCCTTCCCAAAACCCAAGTGGGTAACCGGTTCGGCAGTAGCTTTCGCCTGCTTTATTGCATCCGCTACCTCCTTTATTTTTCCGATGAGAAAAGTGGTATCGTAGTTTATTCCACCCATACCGTATTCAGCCAGAATCTTTTCTACGGTAAAATCGCAGCGAAGGCCATCGTGCTGATGGATGGCGTGTACCGACACTCGGTCAACTGAAGTGCCGGCGGCTTCCGCCAGACTTTCTTTCCACCGTTGCATGCCTTCGTTAGCAATACCCAGCCAATCTACCGAACACAGTACAATCGGGTCTTCATCCGAAAGTAGTACCATTCCCTTTATACTGAGAGAATCCACAATCTTGCGGGCGGGAGCATAAGCCACCGGGCTCCCGATTGGCGGAGATGCATCCAGTTCAAATATCCCAACCCTAATCTGCTGTTCCTGACTATTGCAAGAGAGTAGCCACAGAAGGGTGAAAGAAGCAAGTAGTAATTTTAGGTGTGTCATGGTAGTCTGGTATTAAGGTGTTATGGTGTTAGAGTGTTAATGTCTGAGTGTATTGGTTTAGTTGACACTGGCAAGGTTTTGAAGTATCAGAAATCCTTTTTGATAACCTGAACACCATAACACATCAATACTAAAACACTATAACACCAATTTCAAGTTTTAACTGCCCAGTAGGTACAATAGCCCTCAGCTCGCACCGGTCCTTTGAAAAGTATGCATTCCCCACAGGATTGTGACTCTTTCGGCGGAAGGTAAAGGTTACAATTACTGCACTGATTGTCGGCCAAAGGTGATTCTTTGACGTAGCCAAAACTCTTTCTTTTGGTTAGTTCCGCTTCACTTACCTCCCGAATATCATCGCAGGGATTGCCCTCAAAGGGCGTTTGTCGCTTAGTGTTCTGCCCGCAACTGTTTAAGGCCACATTACTACCTAGCACTACAAATCCTGCTCGCGTTGCTTGAGCTAGAAACTTCCGGCGGGCTGACTGCTGACCATTCATTCTGCATAGTAAGCAGTGAGTTGCTGTAAAGCAATATCTGCCGACTTTTCATCGGAAATATTATCAATCACCGCCTTTAGTTCGGTATTACCGTTTTTGTTAGCAGCTTTCTTTATTCCGGAAGTTGCGGCCCGTTGCCACCCGATATCTAACTCGTTAAGCAACGCGAGGCAATTACTTACTTCTGACGGAGAGTTTCGGGAGGTAATCGCAAAGGATACATCTTCCAGGAAATCAGTCTTCCATTTTTCTTCCACTTCAAAAAAAGCTGTTTCTTCGTCAAGCATTTCTATTAGTTCGTAGGAGCTTCCTGCGGCTGAGCTTAGTACAGCGGCCCTAAACCAGGGATTCTGCCCTCTTTGTTCTATCAGACCAGCTAAAGCAGTTTGTACCTGCGGTTGGTTAGGAAATTTTCCCAAACTCAATGCCGCCTGGAAAGCTACGCGGGCCGAAGAATCTCGGGTGCACTCGATGACTGTCGGTAGTAAATCCGGGAAATGTTCGCCCAAAATCACTCCGTGTTCTCTAAGTCCCGGATGAGCATCATCCATAGCGGCCTGTGCGTGGGCGAGATTAAGCTTCCCTAAACCCTCCAGTACGTACAATGCGTGCAACCGACTACGGGCATCCTCATGTTGCCGGAACATTTGCTCCACTTTTGTTACCACCGACTGATCCTGTCGTTCTAGTAATAACCGTTGAGCCTGCAACCGCCACCACTGATTGGGGTGGGCAAACAACTCTACCAGTTGAGCGGATTCCATCTGCTCTAACTTAGGGTTGGTCTCTCTAGCGGAAGCGTCGGAAGGCTTAATCCGGTAAATGCGCCCTTTATCGATTCCGTTCAAGAAATCCATATCTTCTTTTAAATCTTCCGGGATAGACAGCGGAGTTTCAATATGCTGGCGGTACATGTCGATGACGTACAGATAACCATCGGGGCCAACGGTGAAATTGGCTGGGCGGAACCACGGGTCGGTTGATGAAAGAAATTCTTTTTCCTGTTCACTGGCGTGGCGACTGGCAATATAAGTAGGGTTTTCTTTATCGGGAACCAGTACATCCCGGTGAACTAGATTGCCCGCTACATCTCCGGTAAAAATATTTCCGTAGTATTCTTCGGGAAAGGCATCTCCTAAATAAACGGTGCCTCCCGACGAGCCCGTAAAGTGATCTTCGGCATATTCTATCCGGTCAAGTCCCTGCTCTTCATACTGCTGTTGCCTGCGGCGAGTACGTTCCGCCCGCCAGTAGGGTGGGGGAGTCGCCTGAAACATTTCCAGATCGTGGTCAGAAATATTGACTGAGGGTGATGAAGAGGGTAGATGATCGTGCCCCTCAATATAGCGAGCGGGCATCACAGCGTGCCGAATATGGATTGTGTTTTGGGTAATGAAGCGATGCCCCCAATCGTTGATAGCCTGCCCGAACTGAGCCGGGCCGCTGGTCAGTTCAAAGGCCCCCTGATCTAATCGAAACCGAAAGTCACCCCCACTCATGGATAATGGTTCTACATCCGGTTGGCGGGTAAAAGTAACCTCGCCGGCCTGACCGTGGTTGGCCGCGTAAATCCAGTTATCTACGCTGTAGCGTAGGTTGGTAATCTGCGCCTCAGAGTTATGCTCAAAGAAGCCGGTAAACAACACTTCCTGCTGGTCGGCTTGCCCGTCACCGTTGGTATCTTTAAGGTAGAGGATGTGCGGAGCAGAAGTCACCAATAATCCGTCTTTCCAGGGTAAAATGCTGGTAGCTTCGGAAAGGCCATCGGCAAATACAGATGATTGATCAATGGTCCCGTCCTGATCGGTATCTACTAGCCTTTTAATTCGTCCGCCACCTTCACCTTCCTCTGGTTTGAACGGATAATCAGGCATTTCTACCACGAAAATATTCCCTTCAGCATCGAAAATCATTTCCACCGGGTCCATCACGTGAGGCTCAGCGGCGAAAACTTCTATCTCAAAACCATCGTGCAGTTGAAAGCTTCGGAGAGCCTCCTCGGGGGAAAGGGCATCGGGATAGATTTTCTCCTGGGTACAGGATACCACTAGAATGATACATAATAAACTTGAAGCAGTGAAAACCTTATTCATGCGAGGTCGGAGTACTGGTTAGTTATGAAGTGGGTCAGCCTCTAACTAATGATAGCTAGTGACTGAGTGTGAGCAACGTACCAAAAGTTAACTGTTTTTCTCCGAATTGAAAATAGTTACTTTATTTCCTGGGAGAATTCCAAAAATAAATGCGGCTCATATCAGTTTACCAAATTTCTCCGGGATTTGCAGTTGCTTCGACGGCCACTGCAAGCTGACGGCCGACTTGTTGGCTGTTTCGCTATCGTTTATCAATTAAGGTTACTTGGCACAAATGATGTTCTGGCTCAAAATTGCTAGGCTGGCGGGGGCCGCCCCGCGGCTGCAAAATGTTAAGGCACGTATTCATTTTATCCTTATGGAAAGTATTTGTAGATATCCTTTCTGGGTAGAAATCTGATGAAATCTACAGTATCTCCCTCGATTGAAATGCCTATCCTATAATTTCCTATCCTAATGCGAAAATAACTATCAGATCCTTTCAACTTCTTTAGATTCTTGATCTCATCGCTATCTTTAGATGCCTGTACTTGTTCTATTGTATCAGCTATTTTCGAAAGTAATTTTTTATCCTTTATCTTTTTGGTATCCTTTACAAATGATTTATCAATCCATACATTCATTGACGGAGGCTTTTGATAAAATCTTGAGTATCTACATATTCACCCGTCTTCCCTCTTTCGATAGCATATACCATCGCTAAGTCCTCAGCATCTTCTTCGGTCAAAAGTTTGGTTTTGATCCCCAGTTTGTTCGCTAATTCTAGAAGCAGTTTTATATCAGCATCAGATTCGCTTGTCAAAATGACTGTTTTCATTTCTCTTTAGATTTTACCCTAAATATCTGCAATATCATCATCATTTCAAATGTGCCCTAACGTAGGGATAGCACACTATTGCGTCTATCTCCCATATAATTATACATTGCAAAATGCTCTTGCACTAATCAATTTTTCCGATTTATCTGTCTACGAGCTTTTTTCATAATCTTTAAGATAAATCTTTCGGTACATAACAACTATAAGAGTATTTAAAATACTTGTTTTAGTAACATATGAAGCAGTCATCAGTCGTTAATTCGATCCGTTTTGCGATACATGAAGCAGTCATCTGTCGTTAACTCGATCCGTTTTGCGATACATGAAGCAGTCATCTGTCGTTAATTCGATCCGTTTTGCGATACATGAAGCAGTCATCAGTCGTTAATTCGATCCGTTTAACTATAGATGAAGCGGTCATCAGTCGCTAAGTCGATCCGTTTAACTATAGATGAAGCAGTCAAGTGTCTTCAAACCAGTTCATTTGACAATACTCGTAGCAATCGAGGGTTAGCAAACCATTTCATTTGATGATACCTAAAGCGGTCAATAGTTTTTTTTACTAGATAAGGTAGTTATCAGCCACCAATATCTGATGTGATCTTTTCCACATTCTCAGGGCAAAGGCTGGGCTAAAATGGCTAGATAGGTTTCAATACCACGGGTCAGGTTACCCAGTCGCAGGTTTTCGTTGGGGCTGTGCTGATTGTTATCGGGGTTAACGGTAGGTACAATTACGGCCGGTATGCCGAGGGTGTTTACGAAGGGGGCAATCGGTACTGAGCCACCGGTAGTACGAATCTTGATCGGGGGCTCACCAAATTGATGGGCCAAGGCCGCCGAAAGCCAGTTTCCCACTTCGCTATTCAGCTTGGTACGGAAGGCCGGATAAGAAATCTGGGAACGGAAAAAAGCGATCTTCGGATACTCAGATCGTTCTTCATCGGTAGGTAACGTATCTACCAAGTGATAACCCTGCTGCACCACGTGTTCTCTCACCAAACGAACCAGCCGTTCGGGATCACTTTCCATTACTAGTCGAATATCAATTTCGGCGGTAGCCGTGCTGGGCACGATGGTACGCACCCGCTGAGCCACCCAACCGGAAGAAAGCCCCCGGATATTGAGAGAAGGGTACTGCAACGCTTCCTGATAGGTTTCGCCCACCCGGTCGGCTTCGGCAATACCCAGTTTTTGTTGAATATCCTCTTCATCATCAGGTACTTGACGAAGTACTTCCTTAGTTTCCTGGTCCAGTTCAATTCCGTCGTAAAAGCCGGGAATAGTAACTCGACCCTGTTCATCCTTTATAGAAGCCAGTAGATGGCTCAGTCGGAAGGCCGGATTAGGAGCGTAATTGCCGTAGTGGCCACTATGCTGAGGTACCCGGGGGCCGTATACCGTCAGGGTTACCGTGGCGATTCCCCGGGCACCGAATTTCAGGGTAGGTTGGTTAGTGATGTGAGGTGGCCCGTCGTAAATGATGAGCATATCGGAGGCCAAAGCTTGCTGGTGCTGTTTGACTGCGGCCGGTAGTCGGGGAGAGCCGAGCTCTTCTTCAAAATCAATAATGACTTTAATGTTATAGTTCGGCGTAATATCAGCCTGTTGCATAGCTTCCAGCGCAGCCAGAAACATGATAATTGGCCCTTTGGCATCGGAGGCCGAACGGGCAAATACCCGCCAGTCTTTGTAATCGGCTTCGGGAGTCAGTTGTTCCCAGTCTATGTTCTGCCAGCTACCATCTTCCGTTTGGCTTTTAAGTACTGGAGTAAAAGGGTGAGACTGATTCCAACGGGTTGGATCAACGGGTTGCCCATCCGCTTGCAGGTAAATCAGTACCGTTTTCCCCGTTGGAGCGAATAGTCTTTCTGCTAGTAACAACGGTATCTCTCCTTCGGTAGGGAGCCGTTGGGTTTGAAACCGGTGGCTACGAAAGGCGCTATCTAGCCAAACGATATTCGGTTCTATGTCCTTTGGATAATGAGCATCATTGGGTAGACTGAGTAAGCTGCGAAAGCTTGACCAGGCTTCGGGTAACTGTTGCTCGGCTAGCGCAGTAATACGCTCGGGAGTTAGACTTTGGGCGGTGCCAACCAAGGATTGAAATACTAATGCAAATAAAAGGCAGTAAAGAAGTTTTGTCATAGTGGTTGGCCGCATTAGAAGTTATTGAGGAGATGAATGATCAATAATTGTCATCATCAGAATCGTCCTCATCTTCGTCATCACCGCTGAAATCGTCGCCGGAGTTGAAATCGCTGCGGAGGGTACCGTCTTCGTCGTAATCCTCATCATCTTCAATAATCTGTCGGGCCTCTAGTACGGTCATGCGAATGAGATAATAAATTTCCTCAGTGTCGAAGGGTAAGGCCGACACCTTTTTGCCCTCACGGTTTATAAAAGTGATTAGGTTTTCTTCGTATCCATAAGGGTACTCGGCCTTCACCCGCTCGATGATTTCCTCGGGTAAATTATCATAATCTTTGACGATGCGCTTCTTATTCATAGACAGCAGTTTTGGGGTTAGTAACGATATTGCAAGCAGTTTAAAAACACTAGGGGAGAAAAACAACTAATTGTTGGTAGGGAAATGAATAATTCCCCCGAAGAAATTAAAACATTAGGTATGCAGTGGTAAAACTTTTTTTGCAAACATTCTTTTGTAAATTAACGGATACTGCCTTAAAATGACTAAAAATCTGAATTCATCGGTTAAATTTTTGGAACTAGTCGCTAACCAAAACCGGGAGCCAATGTTGTTGCTGGATGCCGAAGGTAAGATTGAAGAAGCTAACCGGGCTGCTCGTCAGACCTTTAAATTAACCGAAAGTAAGATAACCTGCTTTGATCATTTAAATATAAGCTTATTAGATAACCGATCGGTTACCTGGAATTTTCTCCTGGAAAACCTAACCTCATTACCGCTAATAGTCTCGCGTACAAGCGGCGAGGATGCGGACAAATTGGTTTTTCGTTTTGCCCTTAAAGTGCTTGAGGTAGAGAACAAGACCGTTTACTTTTTGGTGTTAACTCCGGTGCAAAATGATTCTGTAGATCTGGAGACGTACCGCCAGGCTAAGGAAATTTTTTACAAGTCGTTTCATCTAAGCCCTGATGCTATTAGCATTACCCGTTTATCGGATGGCCTGTTTCTGGAAGTGAACGAAAGCTTTATTCAGTTGACGGGTTACAACCGGGATGAACTGATCGGTAGAACGGTTAATGATATTCATCTCTGGTATGCTCCCGAAGAACGAGAAAAAATAATTGCTGAATTACGGAAGGGTGAAAAAAGCTATATGGAAGCTACCTACCGAATCAAAGGAGGAGAGCTAGCCGAAGGGCAGATCAATGCCCGGGCAATTACCATTGAAAACGAACTTTGTCTGATTAGTGTAGTGCGAGATTTACGTCCCCAAAAAAAGATAGAACGTGAATTGCGAGCCAGCAAGAAGCAATTGGAAGTTATCAACCGGGCCACAAACGATGCCATCTGGGACTGGAACCTGGAAACTGACGAACTAACTTGGAATAACGGGATGCAACGTATCTTTGGTTATCAAGCGGAAGAGATGAAACCTGTGGTTAGCTGGTGGGAGGAACAAATACATGAGGAAGACCGACAGCGGGTAGTAGAACGCATTCGCCATTTTGTGGATAAAGGAGAAGAAGCCTGGTTTGATAAGTATCGCTTTGCCCGCAAAGATAAATCCTATGCTTACGTTTACGATAAAGGCAACATCCTGTTTGATGAGAAGGGCAAACCTATCCGGATGATCGGCGGAATGGTAGATATTACCGACCGGGTGCTGGCGGAAGAAAGTTTACTGATCCGCAATCAGCAAATTGCCGAATACGCATTTTTTAATTCGCATAAAGTGCGCGGTCCACTTAGCCGCTTGCTAGGGCTGGTTTCTTTGCTGGACCATAGTCACATCAACGATGAAGAGCAAAAGGACCTGCTAAATAAAGTGAAGTTAACTGCCGAAGAGATGGATGATATGATCCGGGAGATTACGAAGATCTTCTACTGATTAGCGGGTAAACAGCCGCTTGATGGTTCGGGCCATTTTCTTTTCCTTTTCCCAGAAAAACTGAAATTGACCCAATAGCGTACCGTAGGCTAAAAGTAGTACTTGGTAAGCGGGCATTACAAACAGAATGTAGGCAACTACCTTAATCCACATCTCAGTAGTTTCGTCAAACCCCATCCATCCGAAGAACGCCTTGCGAAGCATAACTACGGTGCTACCGGTGAGAGAAAAAACTACTAAAACTAAAACTACCTGCCAAATACTTTCCAACTGCCACTTACTCTGTAATTTCTGTAAAAATGAGGGTTTTTCTAGAGACGTGGTAATAGCTACTTCTTTTTTCATATACTTTGTAAGGCTAACGATTTTTTCAAATATAGCCCCCAAAGTAACCGAAAAATATGATAAAAGTCAGGTTTTTTTATTTCTGTTTGTGTGTTCATGTGTTCATGTATGTCAACTAATCTTGCACACTTAATCCTACTTAATCTCAAAAGCTACTCCTAAAGACCAAGTAGCCCCGTCGTAGATATTCCGGCGATCCGTAATAAATCCGGCATAATCGTTGAAAGCAGCGGTAATCATCCACTGGTCATTAACGCTATACATACTCGTGAAACCGTAGCTAGTGTAGGTAGTACCCTCGCCGTAAAGAAAGGATATATCGGTTTGAACTTCATCGGATGCCCTTTCTTGAATACCCAGACGGCCGATCAGCCACAGGCGGTCAGCGAATCTCTGACCCAGTTCTAATCCTAATCGATATTGATCGGTAAAACCCTGAGTTCGGAAATTGTACTGTCCGTACATGCTTCCGTAGGTAGTTCCATTGGGTAAACTTTGTGATACGGCTAACGTAGACCATACGTTAAACTCTCCGTCGCTGATGGGTAGATTGATTCGTTCACCAGGGACAACAGGCTCTAGTACATTCGCAAAATTAATTCCATCGCCAGTGGGTATTTCAGCTTCAATGGCAAAGGAGATGGGTAGTTTCTGGGAAAGGGCGTATTTGGCACCTACCCGAATATCGCTCAGGCCACCCACTCGCTCCGTCCCGCTAAACCGATTAGATTTGTAAAGCGGAAGATTAACAATTCCAGTAATGCGATTGGTAATTCCGTACTCTCCGTAGATGGTCAGGACCTGGCTTTGAAAGCGGTCACCCTGGTCAAACAAGTCACCAGCGACTGAATAATAATTTTTAGAGCTGAAAGTATTAACCGAGGCTTGCACAAATGCTCCTCCTTTTTCTCTAGTCCAACCGCTTTGGGCGGATACGGTGGTGTAAGTTAGCAGTAATAGAGCTGCAATGTGAATATATTTCATGGCTTGGTAAGTAAAGGATAGAAGCTACCTTGAACTTTCTGCAATTCTCCTGAATTATCAGGTAGGCTTCTATCACTTAGTGGGTTGGTTATTGCAACTGGGCGTTCCCAAAGGGAATGTTAGCTGAAGCACACCACAAAATAACGTGCGTATACTGAGTCGTGGGTAGTGCATCCAGTTTGAAGAAACGCTCGCCATTTTGCTGTACGGCTCCCACTAGTTTCAGGTCAGGGTTACCGTTGGCGGGGTCAGTCACAAATTCTTCGGAAGTAGAAAAATAAACCGTTACGGTTCCGGTAGCAATGGCGGTCATAAAGTCGTCGCTGAACCGTAGGAATGGCTCATCGTCCTGATCGGTGCCAACTTGGGCAGTACCTTCAGTTGGGGTGCCGTTTTGAGCTACGAACGTACCCTGACGTTGTACGGATAAATCACCGGTTGGAACAGAAGAGTCTATGGTTTCAGTAATTACTTCGGGGCTATCATCTTCGCAACTCACAAAAACAATGGCAGCAGAAAGCATTAAAACGGATAGTGTCAAATTCTTGAGATACATAATCAAAATAGTTTGAAAGGTTATAAAATGATTTATCCGTTTTTACGCCACCCGGAGCGGGGAGTTATCGCAAAAAGATAACATGAGTATCACAAGTTAATAGAGTAAATATCACAAGAATTGTGTTCTGTATTCAGGTGTTCTTTCAGCTGCCGTGCAGTGTTCATGTAATTCTGATGAAATAATTTTGAACACCTGAACACCTGAACACCTGAACACCTGAACACCTGAACACCTGAACAC